>NZ_AUAZ01000001.1 GCF_000428985.1 Marinobacterium litorale DSM 23545
CAATAGGCTTGGCTCCGAGGTGGTAGAGCTTATGCCGCTGACTGGCGAGGCTGGACTCGATATCTCGAAGGCTTTGTCGGCCAGAAATCTGGGACATCGCAATGCCAATGAACTGATCCCAGCGTGAAGCAGAACGGAGCTTTTGCCCTACATGATGCTCACGGGCCGTTCGCTCGAAATCATGTCTGGACAAGGGCTGGAGCAACTGATGAAACGCGGTGTTATGATGAGACAAAGCCTGAATCCTTTGTGAGTAGAGTGTTTGGTCGCACTCTCATTTTACTCACTCGGATTCAGGCTTTTTCATTTACTGCTATTTATGGGACAGCAGTGGCCCAGCGGCTCCCTTCTTTTACGTTTTAGCGCGTTTTCACTGAGGGGGTAATACCGATGCCAGATGGAGAGGCGCAACGTCGCAGTGCTCGATCATCATGAAAACTTCACGGATCTTCGGGGTGACGTCGTCAGGAAAACGGCTTAATCGAGAAGCAGTGACCATCTGGAAATCCTGTTGCACCAGAAAGGTGGGTGTCAGGGGCGATACCTGGATATAGGTCTTATCACCGATGGTCCGGGCGATGTAGATATCGCCATCCAGCCCATATCTGTTTTCCGGCATTTCGATGCGACCGGTTCGGCAGGGTGCTGGGTTGGACTGCCCGGCCGCAGTGGGGGCACTGACTTCTGTTGGATCAGCGCCTGCTGCAATAGCCTCTGCAAGCCGATCAGCTTCCTGCTCCGCTTGCATTCTCGCGCTCCGTGCATCGGTATCGACTTCAGCATTGGTCGGGTTCAGGGCCAGTTTTTCGTCGACCAAAAACATGATGCCCCTGGTGCCGATAAAACTGACAACCAGCACGATGAGAATCGACTTCAGGACGGTGTTCATCTGTAAGTGTCCATGGCTATCGATTTCCGGAAAACCGGATACTGCATCCATTCAAATTATATCAAAGTATAAGTAAAGCAAGTTTTCGTCGGGAATTCCATTCATATCCGCGGGGCATGTCAGGTCAATAGTAGGAATTGACGGTTGTTTTTAATATTAGTAAAAGCTAAATTAAATTGTATTAATAAAAACAACAGCAGCAGGAGTGATTCATGGCGGATATCGTGATTATCGGTGCCGGCGTTGGCGGTATGCCGATGGCTTATGAGATGAAGGCGTTGGCGCGCCCTGAGGATCGGGTCATCGTCGTCAGTGACAAGGACTATTTTCATTTCGTCCCCTCCAATCCCTGGGTCGCCGTCGACTGGCGTAAGCGAGATGACATCCTGATCCCCCTTGATAAACCACTGAGCAAACGTTCCATTGAGCTGGTTGTGGCCGTGGTGGAAAAGGTAGTACCTGAAGGCAACCGTCTGGAGCTCTCCGACGGACGCAGCCTCACCTACGATCATCTGGTGATTGCGACCGGTCCGCGCCTGGCCTTCGATGAAGTTCCGGGCCTTGGCCCTGAGGGGGAAACTCAATCCATCTGCCATGTGGATCACGCCGAGAAGGCCTGTGAGCGCTGGAAAGTGTTTGTCGAGAAGCCGGGGCCCATCGTCGTGGGTGCCGTTCAAGGCGCCTCCTGCTTTGGACCCGCCTATGAGTTTGCATTCATTATGGATAAGGACCTGCGTGACCGTAAAATCCGCGATCAGGTACCGATTACCTTCGTGACGCCCGAGCCCTACATTGGGCACCTGGGTCTTGATGGTGTGGGCGACAGCAAAACCATGATGGAATCGGAGCTCAGACAGCACCATATCGACTGGATCTGTAATGCGCGCGTTGAAAAGATCGAAAACGGTGTGATGTATGTGGTCGAGTGTGATGAGCAGGGCGAGGAGAAGAAACGCCACGAGTTGCCGTTTGACTATTCAATGATGTTACCGGCTTTTACCGGCATCGATGCGGTGCGTGGGGTGGAGGGGCTGGTGAACCCCCGGGGCTTTGTGATTATCGACGACTACCAACGCAACCCGACCCATCCCAATATCTGGGGTATCGGTGTCGCTGTAGCCATCGCCCCAAAAAAGCCTACCCCGGTACCTACCGGGGTGCCCAAAACCGGTTTTATGATCGAAAGCATGGTGACGGCCACCGCCTTGAATATCCGCGCCGAGCTGGATGGCGAACCGGCTTCCTCCCGGGCGAGCTGGAATGCGGTCTGTCTGGCCGATATGGGGGATACCGGGATCGCCTTTGTGGCCATGCCCCAGATCCCGCCACGTAACGTCAACTGGATGAAAAAGGGCAAATGGGTGCATCTCGCCAAGGTGGCGTTTGAGAAATACTTCATGCGCAAGGTCAGCCATGGCCAGTGTGACCCGATCTACGAGAAGGTTGTGCTGAAATCACTGGGGATCGAAAAGCTAAAATCCCAGTGACAACTGCTCTGATGGCGGCGTCTCGTCCAGGGTGACGCTGATGCCGACCAGGCGCACACGTCTTCCGGCGGCCCGCGCGTAAGCCGTATTCAGCACCGCGTCGAGAATGTCGCTGCGAAGCTGAACGGCCTGGCCGGCGGCCGTAGTCTGCTGAAAATCATGAAATTTCAGTTTGACCGTCACCGACTTGAACGTACGGCCCCGGAGTCGTTTCCGGAGTTCGGGCAGGAGGCTTTCGAGCACGTCGCGACACTGCCCCGAGGTGACCAGATCCCGCGCCAGGGTGGTTTCCACGCCAACGGATTTGCGCTCTCGCGACGGTTGTACCGGGCGGTTATCAATGCCCCGGGCACGCTGATAGAGGCTGTGTCCAAACTTGCCAAACGCTTCGGTCAACGCTTCCAGCGACCAATTCAGCAGGTCGCTTCCCTGTTTCAAACCCAGCGACTCCAGTTTTTCAGCGGTTCTTGGCCCGACGCCCGGGAACTTGTGCAGGGGTAACGCCGCCACAAAGGATTCGACCTGATCGGGCGTGATCACGCATTGGCCGTTGGGCTTGTTCTCGTCCGAGGCGATTTTGGCCAGAAACTTATTAGGGGCGATGCCGGCTGATGCGGTCAGTCCGGTTTCCTCCAGGATTTCACGGCGAATCTGCTCGGCAATTAATGTGGCACTTCCCCGGCACGCCCTGCAATCACTGACATCCAGGTAGGCTTCATCAAGCGATAGCGGCTCAATCAACTCGGTATAGCGGGCAAACACTTCGCGTATCTGGGCCGATACGGCCTTGTAAACCGACATGCGTCCCGGAATCAATATCAGCTCCGGGCAGCGGCGCTTGGCTTCGGCACTGGGCATAGCCGAATGAATACCGAAGCGGCGCGCTTCATAGCTGCAGGTGGAAATCACGCCCCTGGAATCCGCTTTACCGCCCACGGCGATCGGCTTGCCTTTCAGAGCGGGGTTATCCCGAATTTCCACTGAGGCGTAAAAAGCATCCATATCCACATGGATAATCTTTCGCTGCATTATCGGGCGCCTCGCGAGGTGTTAACCCCCGGTACGCTATTTGGAGTACACTTGCGTCGCATGGATTTGTGTATAAGGGAGCTCAACGTGTTTTTCAACAATAATAAAATTAAACAGCAACTTGCCGGTATGGAAGCGACGCTGCAGGAGATCCAGGCAGATAACCGTCGCCTTGAAGCAGAAAACGCGCGTTTACAGGAGCAGCTGGCCAGCCAGGCGAGTGCTCAGTCTCAGGACGCAGGGTACGAACAGCAGCTGTGTGGCGCCTGGATTAAAGGGGGGCAGCTGATTCAAGCGACCCGGGAAAGTATTGCCGGCAGCGCGCAGTCCCTGCTTGATGAGCGCGAGGGACTGAATAGTTCGCGGACTATTTTTGATGAAAGCCGCGGTGCGGTCCAACAGATTCTTTCGCAGATCCATCAGATCCGCAACGGTGCGCAGGAAAGTACCGGCAAGCTCAGTGAGCTTACATCCCTGGCCGATCAAATTGAGAAGTTCGTCTCGGTCATCACGGATATCTCCGATCAGACCAATCTGCTCGCATTGAATGCGGCGATAGAAGCGGCCCGGGCCGGTGAATCCGGCCGTGGATTTGCCGTGGTAGCTGATGAGGTTAGGAATTTGGCGCGCAAGGCCAGCGATGCCAGCAGCGAGATCGCCGCGCTGGTGAATAAAATCGTTGTCAGTACTCAGGCCGCCAGCGGTGATATCGGTTCAGTGCAAACGGCGAGTGAAGAGGTGGTGGCGTCCGCGGAGCAGATCCGGGCCGGTATGGATCAAGTCGTTAGCCTGTCTGGCCGCATGCGCGAGGTGATCAGTAACAGTGCCTCCGACGCGTTTTTTGAGACCGTCAAACTCGATCATGTGGCCTGGAAAAACAATATCTATGATGCGCTGATTAATGGCCGCGCCACTCATGAACAGGCGGTGGCGGACCATACGGCCTGTCGTTTGGGCCAGTGGTATTACATGGGCGAAGGTGCGCAGCGCTACAGTGAACTGCAAAGCTTTCATCGCCTCGAAGCACCCCATGAGGCCGTGCACCGGTCGGGCCGAGCGGCGCTTGATGCGGCGGCGGAAAACCGGATGGCAGATACGGTGCGTCACCTGGCGGCCATGGAGGAGGCGAGCCTGAAAGTTGCGGAAGTGATTGACAGTATGGCTCAGGAAGCGGAGCGCAGCCTCAGCTTCTAATCCTCCCAGACCTCCCTGACCGGTTCCCCGAAGTCGTCGTAGATTATTTTTTTACGGGGTTTGCGCGGAGCCGCGCGGCTTTTGTCGGGTTTATGTGCGGACTTGCTGCGACGGGCGTCGACGGCGGCCATCACGTCCATCAGTGGAGTGCGTGGCTGCGCGCCCCTGCCATCGGTAAATGGCGGGTGATAGGCGCTTCGTTCGTCCAGTCCGCTGGCACCCTGTGTGACTTGCTGAATTTCACCGCCGTCGCTGACATATTCAGCAACCTGTCGTTCCAGCTCGCGGCGTAGATCGGCTTTAGTGACGCGTTTACTCATGTCGGCGATTAGACCGCTTTCCGGCTTGGTTGTCACCCTCCTGCGTGGTTGAGACAGTATCTGTTGAACTGCTGTGCTGGGCCAGTACACAGGCGTAGATGCGATGTACCTGCGCGCTGAAGTTCTCCACGCTATGCGCCCGGGCGCAGTCCAGCGCCTGGCTCGAAAGGGCTTGGTGTTTGCTGTCGTCCAACAGCAGAGATTCTACCCGGTCGCACCACTGGCTGCGGTCGGGGGCGGTTTTATAACCGTTTTTGTCGTCAGTGACGATATCATCGATGCCGCTAGAGCGAACTGCGACAACCGGCATGCCCGCGGCCATGGCCTCCAGTACGACCATGCCCTGGGTTTCAGAGCGTGAGGCGAAGACAAACAGATCTCCAAGACGACAGTACGCGGCCAGCTCATCGGGCGGGACCGCACCCAGCAGCTGTACCTGATTCGCCAGGTCCAGAGTCGCGATTTTCCGCTCCAGTCGTTCGCGCTCCTGGCCATCACCAAGAATCAAGCAGCGGAAGCTGACCTGGCCACGCTGTTTCAGCTTAAGCAACCCTTCAATCAGGAAATCGATATCTTTTTCCCGGCTCAGGCGGGAGATGCTGATCAGTACCTTTTCATTGCCCAGTTTGAGCTCCGCCCTGCGCTTATCGATCTGTGCTTGCGGTACATCCCTGAACCGGTTGAACTCAATGCCTGTGGGCTGCACGAACACCGGCTTTTTGACGCCAATCATGCGCAGGTACTCCTCTGCAGACTCGGTGGGTACGATGACCCCGTCGCAGCGGTTGGCAAACCGGCGTACCAGACTGTGAGAGACCAGATTACGGAAGAGTGGGCCGGGCAAGGGCACGTAATGGGCGTAGTGCTCCAGCCGGGTATGGTAGGTATAGATCGCCGGAACTCTGAGTCGCCGTGCGATAAACAAGCCTGCACTGCCAAGCCAGAACGGGTGGTGGACATGGATCAAGTCAGGCTTGAACCGGAAGATACGGGTGTAGATTCGAGGTTCAAAGATGTTTGCCAGTCGAAATTCGCGCTTCTTACCCAGGGGTAGCAACGCACCGGCGCGGATTGTTTCGTCCTCGTCTTTAGCGGGTGAGTCGTAGCCCGGTGCTACAACCCGTACCTGGTGACCGCGCTCTTTCAATCCCCGTCTTAAGCGATCGATTGAGATGGGTACGCCCCCGATAAAGGGCAGGTAGTTGTTGGTAAACATGGCTATACGCAATGATTTATCAAGGTAAGGCTCGGGCTCCACGTCGTAGCTGGGGTAGTAGTCACGGTCAACGAAGATAGCGCTATACAGCCCGGTGCCCACAAGGACTAACGCACTCACGAGCAGAATAAAATTGAGATACCCCACATAAAAAAGCGAGTGGATAAAGAACCAGAGTCCTTCCAGAGTCCGCCAGATTGGATGCTGGCCGGAGTCCAGCCGGACGGGCTCGACGCTGACTCCGCTCTCGTTAACAGTAACCAGCGTATAGTGATAGAAACCCTGGTCGGTACTGGGCACAAAACCACCGCCCCCGCCCGTCATAATATAGCGCGTCCCCTGGGGTTGCTGGCTGACATAGAGCGGCAGACCGGTTGAAAAGGCGGTGTCGACGTTATGGGTTTCGGCCAGCATGACAAAGGCGTTGCGCAGAGTGTCCGGGAACAGGTATTCAAATTCGATCCCCAGTGGAGAAGAATCCTCGACCGGACGCAGGGCGTAATCGCTAAACAGGAAGGTGTGCGGTTGCCGGTTAGCCTGAAGCTCCTCTTCAAGCCAGCGTAACTGCCACTGGGGGCTTGTTTTACCGGTACTGTCGAGGAAAATAAAACGGCTGTTCCCGGCCGCAAAAGAGAACAGGTAAGGGCCAAAATGATCGTAAAAGCGAAAGCCCCCTAAGCGACTGTTCTCATTTTCCCCGAAGGTCAGCAAATAGGGTATCTCAAGACGCGAGAGGGTTCGGTAGAGGGCGCGGTACTTATCTTCTCCACCGCTGCTGACGGCATCGCCCGCCGAAATCATAAAGTCGATATCGGCGCTGTTCAGGCGCGGTATGATCTTGCGCTCAAAAATACCGATCGAGTTGTTGATATTACCGACAACGGCGAACCTGAACTCGTCGCGTCCTGCCAGTGCCGCCTCGATCCGTTCTACCTGCGTGGCATGGATTGCGGAAAAATCCTGCTCGAAGAAATTCAGATAGATCTTGTAGATCACCAACAGGGCAACGATCAGGGCATTGAGATAAAAGAGGGCGCGTAACCGTGGTTTAGTCATTGGGCCTCGGCCTGAAAACGGTGTGGAGAGTGACAGGAACGCCGATCAGCATGCCCAGATGAATGGTTAAAAAACGCCAGACGAGGATGGTCAGCACCAGATCACCGGACTGCACCAGTGCGGAGAAGAACAGGCCAAACACCCCCTCGGCGACGCCGGAGGCGCCGGGTGTCGGGGCGAAATACATGATAAACGTTGTGACAACGAGAAGGCCCAGCGTCAGCCCGTAGTCCACATCATAATCCAGGCCCCAGAGTACCACGGCCGGGAAGGAGAACAGCGCCAGAAGAAAGCCTGCCGTAAATAGAATCGCCAGCAAAGCGTAGCCGCACTGACCTTGAAAGAAAGCGCGGCATGCGTAGCGAAAGCGCAGCAGTTCACGACGGATAAAGAAATGCCAGCGCCCGCGACGCTGTTGGTTGATGAGGTGAAAACGACTCAGCAACAGAATCACTTGATCGGCGGTGGCCAGAAGCCAGCGCATGCGCCAGAGCAGCACTGCGAAAAAAAGCAGGTAAGCGGCCGCGAAGAGCGCCAGGTAGGCAGCCAGCTGATCGCCCAGCGGGCTCTCCCGTAAAGGCGGCAGCAGTAGAAGCAGTAGCGGGGTCGGTAGAAAAATAAAGAAAACTGCTTGTAGCGTTCTCAGCGTGGTAGCCGCTGTCGCCGCACCCAGGTGAACGCCCTGATGACGAAGGTACCAGATCTGGGCGACGCCGCCGCCTGTCGCCATGGGCGTTACATTGGAGACGAGCAGGTTGATGAATACGAGCCGGGTCTGAGCCAGCAGCGGAATTCGGTAGCCCAGTGCGCGCAGCGTAAAGTAGAGACGCAATCCATCGCAGGTGAAGTAGAGCAACAACAGTAAAGCGAGTGCTAGAAGAAACAACGGGTCGAACAGCCGACCATCCAGCGCGGGCCGCTCCAGATCGAGCTCGCTGACCATCACGTAGGGCACTGCGGCGCTCAGTGCAATGAACAAGGCCGTGAAAAGGAGCAACCTTTTCAGCGAGGGGCGCTGGGAGGGTTGTGCGCTCGAGTCCCTGATGCGATCTCTCCTAAGGTGGTGTTAGCTCTATTGTGGGGTGAGCGGCCAGGAAATCAACCCTTGATAAACAGTGGTTTATCGATAATGACCCTCTGGTTATAAGGGGCAATAGGGGCTATATTGTCGGCCATAAGCAACTTTATTGTTTCTCGGGCAACCTCTGTGTAGTCACGAACTTTACTATACTGAGTCGCACACAGGTTAGATCGACACGCGCCTCTCTCCATGTCGGTCGACTGCCCTGATATCGATGTTACACCCGGTTCGGGAGTACGAGACGCGATGGATTTTTCGGGCAGAAGTAGCAGGGGGCTCGCTCTCCTGCTTGCTGGCCTCACTTTGCTGATAGTTGCACTGCTGCTGATTCCCGAGCAGCCGCTCCCGGTTTGGTGGGTTACAGTCCCAGTCATATTTATGGGTAGCCTGACCCTTTGGTTGGTTCAGGTGTATCGCCGCTCGTTTCATGCCCAGCGGTGGGACAGGTTGACCCGTCGGTGCCGGGAGTTGCCCTATCTGGGCGTTGCGCTGCTGGATCTGGATCATGAACAGTGGAGCTGGAACAACCGGTCGATGGGACGGCTGCTTGGGGTGGATCCGGATCGAATGAGCTGGGCGTCGTTTCACGCGCTGCTGGTTGAGGCTGAACGGGAGGCAGCCACCGACATATATGTTCGGTTTAAGCGTGGCGAGTTGAGCTACCACCATGTGGAGCACTGGTTGGTGCGTCAGAACGACCAGGTGCGGCGGTGTCTCGAATTTGATCTGCAGCTGATCAGGGATGAAGAGGATTGCCGTTACCTGTTGGCGACCGCGTACGATATCACCGAGCAGAGGCTGGCGCTTAACTTGCTGCAGCGTCAGCGCGATCTGTATGAAATGCTGTCTCAGACCAATCAGGCCATCGTCCGGGCGCGGGATCGTCAATCGCTGCTGCAGTCGATCGTCTCCATCGCGGTTCGTCAGGGGCATATTCATCATGCCTGGATCGGTTCCTATCGCGACGAGAAACTGGTGCCGTTAGTTTGGGAGAGTGAGAACGAGGCCGAGCTGCTCCAGGTGCTCAATGCGGTGGACAAAATCGGTGAAAAGGCGCCCACTATTCAGGCGCTCAAGGCGAACCGGATTCAGATCTGGAATGTGGTCGATGAAACCGTTCAGATGGATGATCAGACTCGGCGTCTGGCACGTTTGGGGGGGATTCAGGCAGTTGCGGCGCTGCCTCTGCACCAGGAGGGTGAGCTGGTCGGCAATCTGACGCTGTACTCCAGCCAGCCCTACTTTTTCGATCAGTGGGTGATGCGAACCCTGGCGGAGATGGCCAGTGATATCAGCTTTTCATTGGCCAATCTGGCACGTCGCCAGAAGCTGGAGACCGCCAATCAGATCATTGAGTCAAGCTCGGTCGTGGTATTGCGTTGGTCTCTTTCGGCACCGCACACGATTCTGTTCGTCAGCGGCAACGTCAAGCGCTGGGGCTATGAGGCAAACGCGTTGATAGGACGTCCACTGGACTCGTTGATCTTTGCGTCGGATCAGGCCCGTTTCTGTCAACTTTCGGCACAGGTGGTCAGTGACAGCCAGCAGCGTTTTCGGCTGCTCAGTGCCGATGGAACGGCGCGTTGGGTCGAGGCGCAGCTGGTTGCTCATAGCGGCGCGGAAGGACCGGAAATTGAAGCGTTGATCAGGGATGTGCAGGCACGCAAAGAGCATGAAGAGCGTTTGCAGCTGGCCGGTGCGGTGTTTCAGAGCACCCGTGAGGGTGTCGTGGTAACCGATGACGAGCAGCGAATTCTCGAGGTGAACCGGGCCTTTAGCCAGCTGTTAGGCTATGAGCCGTCCGAAGTCATCGGAGAGACGCCCCGTCTGTTCAGTTCCGGTCGGCACGATGCGGCCTTCTACCGCCGAATGTGGGACAGCCTGGACCGGGATGGCAGCTGGCAGGGTGAAATCTGGAACCGGCGTAAAGATGGCACCTTGATTCCGGAGCTGCTGACGATCACGCGGGTGGATGACCCGGACGGGGGCGAGCGGCGCTATGTAGCCGTATTCGCTGATGTGACTGAGATCAAGCGCTCGTCGGAGCGGATCGAGTTTCTGGCCCACAACGATCCGGTGACGGAACTTCCCAACCGGACTCTATTTCTCTCCTTGTTGGATCAAGCGCTGCGCTCGAGTCATCGACATCAAAACGAAGTTGCGCTGCTGATTCTTGATCTGGACCACTTCAAGGATGTGAATGACAGCTATGGTCACGCCGTGGGTGATGAACTGCTGCAGCTGATAGCGGTTCGAATGGGGGGCTATCTGCGTGAGAGTGATACCCTGGCGCGTTTGGGCGGCGATGAGTTCGGGGTCATGCTGGTGGGTTCCGGGCGTCGCTTTGACGCCAGCCGGGTAGCCGAGCACCTGATCGCGCTGATGTCTCAAACCTGCAAGCTCTCGAACGGGGTGGAGATTAAGCCGGGTGTCAGCATCGGTATCAGCCTGAGTCAGTCCCGGAAGGCGTTGACCGCTCAAGACATGCTGCAGGAGGCCGATGCGGCGCTATATCGTGCCAAGTCACTGGGCCGTGGCTCCTACAGCTTCTTCTCCGAGGAGCTGACAAGAGAGGCCGCGCGTCGCGTCGAGCTGGAAGTCAAACTACGCCGTGCGATTGAGAATGAGCAGCTTGAAGTCCACTACCAACCTCAAGTTGATATCGTCAGCGGCAACATTGTCGGTGCTGAAGCCCTGGTCCGCTGGCCGGATGCGGAGCGGGGATACATTCCGCCGGCCGAATTTATCCCCCTGGCCGAACAGTCGGGTCTGATCAATATCCTGGGTGACTGGGTGCTGCAAGAGGTGTGCAGGCAGGGCGCTCAATGGATTGCGCAGGGACACCCTCCGCTGCCCTTGGCGGTCAATCTGTCGCCGGGACAACTGCGCAGCGAGCGGTTGACAGAGCGCATTGCAACCATTCTGGAGCGGTGCGCATTGCCGGCGCAGTGGCTGGAGCTTGAGCTGACAGAGGGGGCGTTGATGCACGACCCGGACACGGCTGAACTGTTACTTTCCCGTCTGCGTAAGCAGGGGATGCGACTGGCGCTGGATGATTTTGGAACCGGATATTCGTCTTTGGCCTATCTGCGTCGCTTCCCGCTGGATGTGCTTAAAATCGACAAGTCCTTTGTCGATGCGCTGCCCCACGAGCCCGAAGGGACTGCAATTGCCCGCACGATCGTGGCGATGGGACGCAGCCTTGGCATGCGGGTACTGGCTGAGGGGGTCGAGACTCAGGAGCAGCTCGATGCTTTACGGGCGATGTCATGCGATACCTACCAGGGCTACCTCTGTAGCCCTGCGTTACCGCCGGAGCAGTTTATCCAGTTCGTCAGTCGTTCACGGCAATCGCTTCCAGTCGAGTGACCCATTCATCCTTCCTGTGATCGGGCAGGAAACTGGCTGTCAGACTGTTCCGGGCCAGTTGGCGAGCCTGAGATTCAGTCATGCCGAGGGCATCCCGGACCGCGATAAAATTATCCAGCAGGTAGCCGCCGAAATAGGCCGGGTCATCCGCGTTAATGGTGATGCACAGGCCCTGATCCAGCAGCGCCATCAGATTGTGATCCGCCATTGTCCGGAACACCTTCAGCCGTGTATTGGATAGAGGACAAACGGTCAGTGGGATGAATCGCTGTTTGAGCTCGTCGACCAGGTCCGGATCGTCGGTACAGCGCACGCCATGATCAATACGTTCCACCTGCAACAGCTCCAGCGCTTCGCGAATATAGGCCGGAGGCCCTTCCTCTCCAGCGTGGGCGACGACATGAAACCCCAGCTCCCGTGCCTTTTGGAATACCTGCTGAAACTTGCTAGGCGGGTTGCCCTGTTCGGCACTGTCCAGTCCTACTCCAATGAAGCGGTCGCGAAAAGGCATAGCCGATTCCAGCGTTTGCAGGGCTGATGCTTCACTCAGGTCTCGCAGGAAACTCAGTATCAGGGCATGGGTGATTCCCAGTTTCTGTTCGCCGTCTACCAGTGCCCGATGAATACCTTGAAGCGGTACTTCAATGGGTAAGCCCCTTTGCGTGTGGGTCTGTGGATCAAAAAACGGTTCCACATGGACAACGCCATCGTCGGCACACCGTTGCAGATACGCCCAGGTCAGATCATAAAAGTCCTGTTCCGTGCGCAGTACATCGGCACCTTGATAGTAGAGGTTCAGAAAAGACTGCAGGTTGTCAAAGTCATAGGCCGCTTTCAGGGTTGCCACGTCCGGGTAGGGCAGTTTGATCTTGTTGCGATCAGCCAGGGCAAACATCAGTTCCGCTTCCAGCGTGCCCTCCAGGTGGAGGTGAAGTTCCGCTTTGGGCAAGCGGCGGATAAAGTCAGTATCGGCATTGGGCATAGTGCTTCTCCGCACAGTGATGTTGGTTAAAGTTTAAGCTGGGCTTGCCGGGCGTCAATCAGAGAGTCTTTTCTTGGCAAGATACATTCTATAAAGTAACCACAACAATAACTTAACGTTCCAACCAGTGGCATGGGTGATTCTCCGCCCGGTGTTGCCGGTTTTCGATACCAGGGCCCTGGTTCAGGTGTCCTAAGGAGCAGTGTGCCGAGCGGTTTTGTAGGTTACCTGGGTTCGATTCTGCTGTTGGCGTTGACCTATCTGGCAACCGCGTTGCTCGCCAGTGGTGTGGGCCTGCATCAGCAGATCATGCCATTTTGGGCGCCGGCGGGTGTTGCTCTGGCCGCCGTGCTGCGCTTTGGCCCCGGTATATTGCCGGGTGTGCTGCTGGGTAACCTGGCCTTTAACCTGGTTATCCCGCTGAGCTGGAGCGACTCGCTTACCACAGCCAATATCCTGACCGCGTTACTGATCGGTGCCGGGGCCTGTATTCAGGCGGCCGTAGCGGGCGCGTTGATTCGCCTGTTTGATGCCGACCCACTGGCCCCCGGCAGTGGCAGAGCCCTGTTCGCCTATGCCTTGATTGCAGGGCCAGTCAGTTGTCTGATCAATGCCACCATCGGCACAAGCGCGGTAACCTTCATCAACGCCGCCGGGGGTAGTGCCGGCTTTCTGAGTGACTGGTCGAGCTGGTGGATCGGTGACAGCTTCGGTGCCATCGTTGTGACGCCCCTGATTCTGGCGCTGTTGAAGGACCGAGAGGGTAAGAAAAGACACCTGTCTCTTGCCGTCCGGTTGATTGGCGTCATTGTCGCCGTCATGTTGCTCAATGCGCTCTTTATGGAGCGGCTGGGCTCACAGCTCAAGCGGGACTTTGAACGCGATACACGGTTGATTCAGGCCCAGCTCTCCTCGGCGGTCCAGCGAAACTTCGCAGACCTCTCTTTCCTTGGACAGCGCTTCACCGAGCCGGGCGGGGTCAGTCCTGCCGCATTCCGTCAACAGGTTCTGGCGCTGAAATCGGATAATCCCAGTGTCCGCGCCTACTCCTGGGACCCGTTGATTAGCCGGGAAAACCGTTCCGTATTCGAACGTCGGACAGCCGAGTTGCTGGGGGAGCCCTATGAGGTTTACGGTGAGTCGCCGCACGACAGTGATCTGCTAATCCCGGTGCAGTTTGTGGAGCCGATCGAGATGAACCGGCCTGCGCTGGGGTTCAACCTCCTGTCACTGGAAGACAGGCGGCGCTGGGTCATTCTGGCACAGGAGACGGGCGCGCCTGTGGTGACCGAAATCCTGAATTTGACCCAGGCACCGGATGAAGCCGGGTTTTTGATTCTGCACCCGGTGTACCGCTTGATCGGCGACTATGGCCCGCTCAGTCGCCAGCGCGTGCTGGTGGGCTTTATGGTCGGGGTATTTACCGTGGACCAGCTGCTGTCTGGCGCAGTTGAAGGGAAATCCCGCGGTGCGATCGAGTTGTCGCTCTATGAGGAAGGAGACAGTAAACCGTTTTTCTCGTCAGCGGGAATCGAGCAGGCAGACAAAGCGCTAACAAGTACGTTTGAGCTTCAGGTGGGCCAACGTCAGTGGCATATAGAGGCTCACCCCGGTGCTGACTACATGGCCGCACACCCGGCCAGCAATGCGCTTGATCTGCAGCTGATGCTGGCGTTGAGCGCCGTTGTCACCTCCGTGTTGATGCTGGCGATGCATGATCGAGAAAGAATACTGCTCGCCGAGGTCAACCGGCAGACGCGCTCGCTGGCGTTCCAGGCCAGGCATGATGATCTGACAGGGCTACCGAACCGCGCACATCTGCTTGAGACCGTGCATGGGCGGATCAGTGCTGGTGAAGCCAAAGCGTTCTCGTTGCTGTTTATCGATCTCGATCGCTTCAAACTGATCAATGATAGTTTGGGGCACCAGATGGGGGATCGATTGCTGCGCAAGTTGTCGGAAGTGCTCTGCGAGCGTCTGCCGAAAGGGAGTCATCTTTACCGCATGGGCGGTGACGAGTTTATTCTGCTGGTGGAAGGCGATAAGCGTGCCGCCTGTGATGAGGCTGATCGCGTTCTGATCGCCTGCACGCTGCCGCTTGAGGTAGACGCTGTTCGCCTGCAGGTGACCGCCAGTATCGGCATCAGCCTCTATCCCGAGCATGGCCGTGATCTGGATACCCTGATTAAACACGCCGATACGGCCATGTATCGCGCCAAAGCTCACGGTAAGAATCGCTACGTGGTTTATACCGAAGAATATACCGATCAGGCGTTTCGCTCCTTCTCGCTGGAGCAGGACCTGCGCCTGGCGCTGCAGCGGCGGGAGTTGGTGTTGCATTACCAGCCTCAGTTTGACTTGGCCAGTATGAAGCCCGTAGGTACTGAAGCGTTGGTGCGTTGGCAGCATCCCGAACATGGCTTGCTCCCACCGGGGCAGTTTATCGAGCTGGCGGAAGAAACTCAGCTGATCATCCCGCTGGGCTGGCAGGTGATTGAACTGGCTTGTGAACAGATGCAGCGCTGGGATGCCGAGGGGTTCGCGATGCCCTGTGTGGCGATCAATATATCGCCGCAGCAGCTGTTGCAGGTGGATTTTGTCGAGCGTCTGAATGCGCTGGTGGATGAGAAAGAGGTCCATCGGAGTCGGATTGAGCTGGAGATCACCGAGTTGATGATCATGCAGGATCCGGATCTGGCGATGATGCAGCTGCATAACCTTCGTAAATCCGGCTATCGCATCGCGCTGGATGATTTTGGCACGGGCTACTCATCGCTTGATCGACTCAAGCACCTGCCACTGGACCGTCTGAAAATTGACCAGGCGTTTACGCGCGATATCGGCAAGAATCCGAAGGATGAAGCCGTTATTCTGACGATCATTGCGCTGGGCCGCAGCCTGGGGATCGAGGTGCTGGCCGAGGGGGTTGAAACCGAGGCTCAGCAGGCATTTTTGGCGCAGCATGACTGCAACAGTGTGCAGGGGTACCTGCTGGGGCGGCCGGTTCCGCCGGAGTCTCTGAAAATTACCGTTTAAGCGGAGCCGGCGGCCCCTGGCGCTGTCCGGCGATCTGGCGGTACTGGCGTGGCGAGACGCCGGTCTGATTGCGAAAAAAGCGCGTGAAGTAGGCGGGGTCGTTAAACCCGAGCTCTGCCGCAATATCCTGAACACGGGTGGCGGTATACGTGAGTTGGCGTTGAGCTTCGAGCAGGCGTCGCTCATGGAGCAGCTGAATCGCAGTGCGCCCGGTCAGCTGTTTGCAGAGCTGATTCAGGTAGGGCGGTGTGATACCCAACTCATCCGCGTACTGCTCCACAGTCATTCCATGGTGATAACTCTGATTGATCCGCTCCAGGTAGGTTTCCAGATGGCGACTGCGGGGGTGCTGCATCACGGGCTTGCCGGCCTGTCGCTGCTGGAGCCGTTCACAGCGGATCACCAGCAGATCAATCAACGCCTGCAGTGAGCGGTCCCGGCTGCTGTCCGGGGCGTTCCGGTACTCCTCAAGCAGCATCTCCAGCAGCGTTTCGAGCCGCTTTTCATCCTTTTCCAACGGCACCAGCTGTGTTTGTGACAGCACCGGTTGAGACCGGTTCAGGGCTCGCTGTGTGCGCTCCAGTCGGGCCATGGAAATAGAAACAACCGTGCCACTGACGTCCCCCGACCAAAGGAAATCATGCACACACATGGGGGAAATAATGATGAGCTGGGGCGCGTGGACTGTCTGAATATGCCCGTCGATTTTTGCCTGTCCCTGCCCGCTTTGCAGATGAAACAGCTGTACAAGCCCCGGATGACGGTGGGGACGAATCTTGAAGGCGTGCGCACGGGAACGGGTGATCAGGGGTTCACAATGTAAATCGTCGGTGTCGGCACGCCACTGCTCTTCGCCATAAAACTGAACCGTAGGTATTGGATAGGGCTCACTCATCAGCATCTCACTTAAGCTGGATATCTTCGAAATATACAAGTTTTAATGCTGTATGTCCCTTCAGTGAAGAGGTGTTTAAACCCAGAATGGTTCCACCTGCCGGCGCCCAGGCTGTGCCGGCAACGACTGAAAATAAACAAAAGGCGGAACGGTTATGGTTTGGACTCGACACGACTACGACGAGATACCGGGTACGTACGTTTTTGATGGAAAACGTGCTAATTCCGGTTATGCACTAAACAAGATGGCTTTTTCTTTCAACTCCGAAGAAAACAGGAAGGCATTCGCGGCTGATATGGATGGCTACTGCCGCCGTTACGGGTTGAGTGATGAACAGCGTGAAGCGGTCTTGGCCGGGGATTTCCTCAAGCTGTTGCACTTGGGTGGTAACGTCTATTACCTGGCCAAAATCGCGGTCTTCCATGGACTAAATGTGCAAGATGCCGGTGCTGCATTCCAGGGCATTACCACCGCCGAATTCAAACAAAAACTGCTCGATCAGTCGGCCGGTTTTGAAACTCAGCTGAAGCGCGAAGGGGGATACTGGCATGGCTAAGATTATAGGTGGACTGACAACATCGCATATTCCCGCCGTAGGCAATGCCATGGCTGAGGGCCTGGAGCAGGATCCATACTGGAAGCGGTTTTTCGAGGGTTATGAGCCGGTCAAGCAGTGGTTGGATGAGGTTAAACCGGATCTCGCCATCGTGGTCTACAACGATCATGGCTTGAATTTCTTCCTGAATCAGGTACCCACCTTCGCGCTGGGCTGTGCTGACAACTACCAGAATGACGACGAGGGCTGGGGCATTCCCGCCAGCGCCGATGTGCCCGGGGATGCGCAGTTTTCATGGCATCTGGCCGAGTCGCTGATTCGGCAGGAGTTCGATATGACCACCTGTCAGGAGATGAAGGTGGACCACGGCTTCATGGTGCCAATGAATCTGTTCTGGCGCCATCATGAGAGCTGGCCGCTGAAGGCGATTCCGCTGGCCGTTAATACCGTGCAACATCCGCTGACCAGTGCCGCTCGCTGCTTCAAACTGGGTAAGGCTCTGCGCAAGGCGGTGGATAGCTATCCGGACGATCTGAAAGTCGTGGTTATCGGCACCGGTGGCCTGTCACACCAGCTGCAGGGTGAGCGCGCGGGTATCATCGATGTGGAGTTTGATCTGCAGTGCATCGACAAGATCATCAATGAGCCCGAGTGGATGACCGGGCTGTCCAATGATTACATTATGGAAAAAGCGGGTACTGAGGGGATCGAGGTGATCATGTGGATGATCATGCGCGGTGCACTCAGCGATAAGGTGGATGTGCTGCACAAGCACTACCACGCGCCGATCTCCAATACCGGCGCCGGTGTGCTGCTGCTCACCGATGCTCAGTAATGGGTAATCCGGCTCGGTGTTTTATGCCCGAGCCGGTTCCTTTTGGCGCAGATCTTCTCGAATCATCGCGATAAACGCTTCAATCAAGTGGGGGTCGAACTGCCCCTGCTCTTTCTCCGCTTCAAGTATTGAGATCGCTTTCTCGGCGGTCATCCCCTTACGGTATATACGGTCACCGGTCATGGCATCCCAGGTGTCGGCAATGGCTACGATGCGCGCCAATAATGGTATCTCCTCGCCCGCCAGACCGTCGGGATAGCCTTTGCCATCCCAGCGTTCATGGTGCCAGGCGGCGATATCGGCAAAGGCTCGGAAACGACTCAGCGGCTTCATGATGCTGGCGGTCATCACCGGATGCTGGCGCATGCGGTGATACTCTTCATCATCCAGCGGGGCCGGCTTGTTAAGGATGCTGTCGGGGATGCCGATTTTGCCCAGGTCGTGCATCAGGGCGCCTCGTCGCAGCATCGAGATCTGCTCGGCATCAAGGCCAATCCGTTCGCCCAGGCGCTTTGCGTAATGGGAAACACGACCGGAGTGCTGGGCGGTGTAGGGGTCTTTGGCTTCCAATGCCTGAGTCAGGGATTTGAGGGTCTCAATATAGCTTTTTTCCTGAGCCTCGAGCAGATCCTGAACGCTTTGCGCCAGGTGATTGATGCCACTGCCCAGTTCACCGATCTCATCGTTCTGACGTACATCGGCGCGACTCTCCAGCTTGCCCTTGTATAAAGCCTGAACCGTGCGATGGAGGTGTTGAACCGGGCCGGTTAAACGATAGTGGGTGTAGAGGCCCAGTAACACCAGCATCACGGCTGAGCTGAACAGAATCGAGTACCACATCTGCTGCTCGAACGGTCCGTCAAAGCGACTAATGGCCATTTTGATACCGGTCAGGTTCATCTCCGCCTCAAGCCCGGCGATTCGGCCATCGGGCAGTTTGATCGGAATCATATAGTCCGCTTTGACCGTTTCATGGTGTTGGTCCCACTCATGTTTTTCGCCCAGAGAGCTCTGCCGGGACTCGATCACCCGTGCGTAGGGCCCGCTGATCTCTTTGGCTGAACGGCTGGCATCGCTGTGGGCGATGATGGTGCCATCCTCACCGAAAATATAGAGCTCGAGAACTTCCATCCGGTTCTGGCTGGCGTTGATCGCATCGGCTTCGCTCTCCAGAGCCTGATCGGTGGCAGGCAAGCGCCCCAGTTCGATATTGCGGCCCAGAGTGTCCAGAAGAATGCCGATCTGGCTGCTGGTTTCGCTGAGAAATGCCTCCTCCATGACGGCATCGCTGCGCTGAGTCATGATGACACCGTTCAGCAGCAGGATGAGCAGGGCCACAATCAGAAAGCGCATGGAGAGCGGTATACGCAGTTTGTGGTTCCGGTCGGCAGTTATCTCCGGCATTCGGTTCACTCCGGCAGAGCTAGGATAAAACCCTATTGTGCGTGATAGTACTCGTGGAGAAAACCACGGGTGCCGGATAAAAGTGTCCGTACCAGCTAAAAAGGGCGTCAGACCAGGTATTTGTGGGTTTCATGTATCCGGCAGTGCGGCCACGTCGACCGAGACGCTGAGCTTCTGAGAGCCGCCCCCATCGAAGATTACACCGCGTAGCGGTGTCACATCCCCGTAATCCCGGCCAATGGCGGTGGTAATGTGTTGTTCTGCCGGCATGTTGTCGTTGGTGGGGTCAAATTCGAACCAGCCCTCACCCGGTGAGTAGACCGCAAACCAGGCGTGTGATGCATCGGAGCCGATCAGCTTTTGCTGGCCCGGCGGGGGCAGGGTTTCCAGGTAGCCACTGACATAGCGTGCGGCGAAGCCCAGTGAGCGCAGGCAGGCGATGGCCAGGTGAGCGAAGTCCTGGCACACGCCACGACGGTGTTCCAGCACTGCGTGCAGGGGCGTGGCCACGTTGCTGAAACCCGGGTCGTATTTAAAGTCGGTATAGATACGCGTGGTCAACTCCCGGACCGCCGACAGCAGGGGCCGGTCTTCACTGAATGAGGGCGCGGCATACTCTCGAATCACATCAGTCGCGCGAATCATGGGCGAGTCCAGACAGAACTCCCGGGCTAACAACGTCTCTTCATCCACGGCACTGCGTGTCAATTCCAGTGCCCGGGCACAGCTATTGCCCAGGTCGAGATCAAAATTAAGCGTGGGCTGAATGATTTTGATCTGGCTGGTTACGTCGATCTGCAGGGAGCTGTGGGGCTCCTGGATCGAAAAATAGTAGTAAAGATTGGCGTAAAAATCCTCGCGACGCACGCTGTACACCGGTGTCGGGGTGATACGGATCTGTGTGCTCAGGCACTGCTGACGCTGAGTATCCCGGGGCAGCAGGTGGGCGCGGTTGTAGCACAGGGAGACCGGGTTGGCGTACTCGTACTTTGTCAGGTGTCGGATGCGGTAGATCATGGCTCTTCGCTCCAGCTCGACTGCACCAGCTGCTGCGGACCGCTGCGGTGGTCAAAGTACCGGTCGGAGACCGCATTGGCTGCCGTACAGAGTAGCGTCTGTATCCGGGCCAGACGTTCATCCATGATTTCTCGGATGCCGCTGTCGGCCGCTTCCGCCAGTTCTGCCGGACGTGTTAGCTGGACCAGTGTCAGTGCTTCCAGAATGCTGCGGTGCTCTTCAGTCAGCACCGGTGAGCGTTCGCGACTCTGCAACTGTTCTATATGTTGGCGTAACAGGTCGATCTGGTAGTGCAGTGAGCGCGGGTTGGTCTTGTCGAGCATGATCAGGGTCAGACCCTGATCCAGCAGAGGCCGGGTCCGGTAGCGCCGACGGTAGGTGATCAGGACTTCGCTGGTTAGCAGGACTGTTTCTACCACCTGCTCCTGCTCCGAATCTTCCAGAACCGGCACCAGTAGGGCCCGTAACAGCGCGGTGCTTTGCAGGGTGCGCTCCAGGCGCCGCCCCATCTCCAGGAAACGCCAGCCGAAGCCACGAATCATGCTTTCCTGCGTCAGGCCCGACAGCGCCAGCAACGTGGTGACCAGTGGATCCAGTGCTTCTTCGGGCGCGGCTGTCAGGCCATTGCGTAGCTGAGCCGGTAACTGCGACAGCGCATCACGCAGGTCGTTGATCACCCGGTGGGTATCGGCAGAAAGCATCTCCTTGGTTTCTTCGGTGCAGTTGAGCATGGCCCGCAGATTGGCGGTGATACTGCCTGAACGCCGTGAATCAAGTATCACGGACAGCAGCTCATCCTCGGGTTTGGCCAGTGATGCACCACTGGGGCCATTAAAGCCGGGGTACGTCGTTGTGACCTGCGTCACCGCTTTGAGCAGCAGGTCGCGCACATTTTCGGGCAGAACACCGGTACTGTTGAGCTGGATAAATACGGTTCGCAGCAGGCGCATGCCCGCTTCCGCCCGTTCGCTGTAGCGGCCCAGCCAGAACAGGTTTTCCACCACGCGGCTGGGCAGGTCACTGGTCTGATCCTCGACAAACACCGGCGGGCGCTCTTCGATAAAGCTGACCCGGCGCTGGGGCTCGGAGGCGAGCACCCAGGTATCTTTGCTGGTGGCGCCCAGCTGGTTACTGACAATCCACTGATCGCAGCTGCTGGCGACGCGGGTCAGTCCTCCCGGCATGATGCTGTAGGCGCTCTGGTCGGCGACGGCAAAGCCGCGCAGGACTGTGGGCCGAGGGAGCAGCTCGTTGTGTTGCCAGGATGGAGACGAGCCGGGCAGGTTGGCTTCCTGAGCAATGTAGTGCAGGGGGGCCGCGCAGATCTGCTGCTTGAGCTTTTCCAGCTGCGCCGGGTTCAGGGTCTGGCAGTAGACGCTCTGCTCACCGGCGCGTCGGGCCGTGGGCTTGATAATCAGTTTGTTCAGGTTTGCGAGGACATGGGATCGATCTTCCGGATCCCCCATCCACCAGGTTTTTGCGGAGGGCAGGGCTAACTCGTGACCGAGGAAAAAGTGTGCGATCTCGGGCAGGAATTTATGCAGTGCCGGATTTTCCAGTACGCCCGAACCCAGTGGATTGGCAATGACAACGTTACCGGCGCGGGCAACCTCCAGCAAGCCTGCAACGCCCAGGTGTGAGTCCGAGCGCAGCTCCACCGGGTCACACCAGGTGTCATCCACACGACGCAGGATAATATCGACCCGGTGCAGCCCATCCAGTGACTTCATCCAGACATACCCGTTTCGAACCGTGAGGTCACCGCCCTGAACCAGTGAGTAGCCCAGATAGTTGGCCAGGTAGGTATGTTCGAAATAGGTTTCGCTGTAGGCACCCGGGGTCAGAATCACGACCCGCGGTGAATCGCCGTTGGGTGAAAGCGATGCCATTTTGCGCCGCATCGCCTGGAAAAACAGCGACAGGCGGTGTACCTGGCTGTCGCGGAACAGGCTCGGCAAAACCCGCGACATCACGGTCCGGTTTTCCAGCGCATAACCGGCGCCACTGGGTGCCTGGGTGCGATCACCGATGACTGTCATTTGGCCATCGCAATTTCGAACCATATCGACACCGTGCAGGATTAGCTGTTTGTCACCGGGAATACGTACGCCCTGACAGGCACGCAGAAATCCATGGTGGGAGTAAAGCAGCTCCGGCGGGATGATGCGGTGCCGGATCAGTTCCCGGGGGCCATAGAGGTCTTTCAGGATCAAATCGAACAGCTCTGCGCGCTCGACCAGGCCGGTCTCAATGCGGCTCCACTCTTCGCTGTCGATCAGCAGTGGGATCGGATCCAGGCCCCAGGTACGGCTGGTATCCGCCTCGCCGGCGATGTTGTATGTAGCACCGTCGTCACGGAGGATGCGCAACGCTTTCCTCTGACGGTCGCTGAGGCCCTCGGTCCCCATGGCGGTCAGCCCTTCGAGCAGGTAGCGCCAGTGTTCGCGCACCTTGCCTTCGGGGCTGTACACTTCGTCATAGAAGCTGTCCGGTCTTGAGTAACGCAGGGCGTTCTCGACCGGTTTCAGGCTATCTTGCGTTGCCACGTGATCCACTCAGTTTTTGGTCCGTCAAGCGAGAAAATGAAAAGCGGGCGTCATCATAGGAGATTTGCCCGCTTCAGGCCAGAAAGCCGTGCCCCAAATCAGGGCTCTCGCCGCAGGTCCAACGTGTAGGGGTACTCGTTGCTGGGCTCCTCCGGCGGCGGTGCCATCGGGCGAGGGCCCTCCTTATTGGGGAAGAACTCCCGCAGGGCTTCATGGAAGGGGGGCGGTGTCACGGCACCCGGTGTATGCCCGTAATCCCAGAATCGGTTAACGCGTCGCGACTCTGCCTCAAACGCATTGATCGGCTGAGTGTCATAACTACGTCCGCCGGGATGGGTGACGTGATAGGTGCAGCCGCCGATCGAGTGGCCATTCCATGTATCGATCAGGTCGAACACCAGCGGTGCATGGATGCCGATGGTGGGGTGCAGGGCTGAGGGCGGGTCCCAGGCTCGATACCGCACACCACCCACGTATTCGCCGTGACGGCCGGTGCTATGCAGTGGCACCCGACGCCCGTTACAGGCCAGCACGTAGCGACTGTCGGTCAGGCCGGTTACACGGGCCTGCAGGCGCTCCACCGAGGAGTCCACATAACGTGCGGTACCAAAACTGGAGATCTCTTCACCGAGCACATGCCAGGGTTCGATCGCCCAGCGCAGCTCGATTTGGATATCGTCGATCTGCACACGGCCATAGTGCGGAAAACGGAACTCTTCAAACGGTGCCAGCCATTCCAGTTGGAAGGGTAGACCGTGGGCCTGAAGATCATTCACCACATCGCGCAGGTCAGACCAGACATAGTGCGGCAGCATAAACCGGTCATGCAGCTCCGTACCCCAGCGCGCCAGGGGCTTGCGGTACGGCTCCTTCCAGAAACGGGCGACCAGTGCACGGAGCAGCAGCACCTGAACCAGCGACATCTGTGCATGGGGCGGCATTTCGAAGCCGCGGAACTCCAGTATACCCTGGCGACCCGAGGCGGTGCCCGGCGCATAGAGTTTGTCGATACAGAACTCGGAGCGGTGGGTGTTACCGGTGATATCCACCAGCAGGTTACGCATCAAGCGATCAACCAGCCAGGGTTTGTCGACAAGGCCTTCCGGCATCTGCTGGAAGGCGATCTCCAGCTCATACAGCGCTTCGTGACGTCCTTCGTCGACGCGCGGAGCCTGGCTGGTCGGACCGATAAACATGCCCGAGAACAGGTAAGACAGCGCCGGGTGGTGTTGCCAGTATGTGACGAGAGAACGCAGCAGATCCGGGCGACGCAACAGCGGGCTGTCCGCGGGCGTAACACCGCCCAGGGTCACGTGGTTACCGCCGCCTGTGCCACCATGACGGCCGTCGATCATGAATTTCTCAGTGCCCAGGCGTGACAGCCGTGCCTCGTCGTACAGCGCGGTGGTGTTTTCCACCAGTTCCTTCCAGCTCGTGGCCGGGTGGATATTGACCTCGATGACACCGGGGTCCGGTGTAACCAGCAGTTTCTGCAGGCGGGAGTCCTTGGGGGGCTCATAACCCTCAATGACCACCGGCAGGTTAAGTTCGGCTGCGGTATGCTCGATGGCATTAATCAGGCCGACGTAGTGCTCCAGATACTGCAGCGGCGGCAGGAACAGATACAGCCGTCCATCACGCGGTTCGATGCAGAGTGCAGTCTTGACCACATCAACCCATTTGCCTTCGCCGGATTCCTCCTGGGCATCCGCGTCTGGCATGATCTGGCGGTTATCAGCGCTGTTGATAGTCTCCTGTGACGGCTTCATATCCGCGAAGGGGCGGTAGCTCGGCAGTGGTGACTGTTCCGCGAACGGATCACGCTCGGGCTCGATTTCGGCCTCTTCGCGAGCGACCCAGGGCAGGGTGCTCAGCGGTAGCCGGAAGCCCAGCGGTGAGTCACCGGGGATCAGTGTCAGCTGCTCGCGCCTGAGCTCCCAGGGCGATGAACGCCAGCTCTGCTGGCCATAGTGCCAACCCAGCGGCAGCACATAGCCGGTTGGGGTATCCAGTCCACGGTCAAGCAGTTTGGCTAGACGCTTGCGCTCCAGATCATCCTTAAGGTTGATCTTTTTCGGATCCACGTTGACCGGTAGCTGCTGCTCCTGCCAGAGGTAGTAAAGTGCATCCTCATGGGCCTCGATCAGATACTTGTGATCGACATCCAGGCGTTGGCACAGGGTTTTCATAAACCACTGCGCCTCCGCGAGGCCGAAGCCGTAGTTCTTATCGACCCGAGCCAGAAGTTTGGGATCATGCCACAGAGGCTCGCCGTCGGTACGCCAGTAGCAGCCCAGCGCCCAGCGTGGAACTTCTTCGCCGGGATACCATTTGCCCTGCCCGTAATGGAGCAGACCTTCGGGCGCGAAACGCGAACGCAGCCGCAACAGCAGGTCTTTGGCCAGGCGCAGTTTATCGTCACCCAGGGCCTCGATATTCCATTGCGCGGAGTCCATATCGTCAATCGAGACGAAGGTGGGCTCGCCGCCCATGGTCAGACGCACATCGCCCGCTTCAAGCTCCTCGTCGATGGCTTTGCCCAGCGCATCGATACAGGCCCACTGCTCCTCACTGTATGGCTTGGTTACACGAGGGTCTTCGTGAATACGGAACACCTCGTTGGCGTAGGCGAACTCCACCTCACACTTATCGGAGTAGCCGGTAACCGGGGCGGCCGATGCGGGGGAGGGAGTACAGGCCAGCGGGATATGGCCCTCACCGGCAAAGAGACCGGAGGTTGGATCGAGTCCGACCCAGCCGGCCCCCGGGATAAACACTTCGCACCAGGCGTGCAGGTCGGTAAAGTCCTCGGCAGCGCCGGAGGGACCATCCAATGCTTCCTGATCCTGTTTGAGTTGAACCAGGTAGCCGGAGACAAAGCGTGCCGCCAGACCCAGCTTGCGGAGGATCTGAACCAGAAGCCAAGCACTGTCGCGGCAGGAGCCTTTGGCCAGTTCGAGTGTTTCCTCGCAGGTTTGTACACCGGGCTCCATGCGGATGCCGTACTCGATCTCTTTTTCGAGTCGCTGATTCAAATGAACCAGGAAATCGATGATGCGGGTTTTATCGCGCGGTACGCTTTTGACCCAGGTGTCGAGCTGCTCACCCTCTTCCATGACTTCGAGGTAGGGCTGCAGTTCTTTCTTCAGCGCATCGTCGTAGGTAAAGGGGTAGTTCTCTGCATACTCTTCGACAAAAAAGTCGAAGGGGTTGATCACCGTCATATCGGCGATCACCTCCACCTCAAACTTGAACTTGCGCGTTTTTTCCGGGAATACCAGGCGTGCCAGATAGTTACCGAACGGGTCCTGCTGCCAGTTGATAAAGTGGTTGTCTGGCTCGATCTTCAGACTATAGCTGTGGATATGGGTGCGAGAATGAGCTGCCGGCCGCAGGCGAAGAACATGCGGCGACAGGTTGACGGCACGATCGAACTGGTACTCGGTGGAGTGGCGAATCGCGATACGAATAGTCACGGCTTAGGTCCTTCAGGGTACTGGAAACCAGGTTTCGGCAATGGCTTCATGCAATGAACCGAACTGTACCTGCAAATCGTTCAGGAAATCGCGGAAATCGTTACCCAGGTCGGTATCCGATTCGATCTTGAGCGCATCAAGCTTGATACTCTTGATCTTCTTATGCACGTTCTCATTCTTGGGGAGTTTTCCTGCCGCCACATCCATCTGGGTCAGACAGAATTGGATCGCCCGCGGGAAGTGCGGATCTTCCAGCATGAAATTGGCGACCTCCGGCCCATAAACCGGCCCTTTGATTGTCTTGCGATAGGCCATATACGCGCTGGCCGAGCGCAATACGTTGCCCCAGACAATCTGGCGCAGGTTAACACTGGCATCTCCGTTGGCTTCCAACAGGCCAAATGCACCCGCATCCAGGATACGGGTGGTCATATCCGCCCGTTCGAGATCTCGCCCGAGCTTCATGAACTGCCAACCGGCATCATGGCTCATGGTGCCGTAGAGCAGTCCCGACAGCATCTGGCAGCCCTTGATGACCTCGGACAGGAACTCGTGGCGCTGGGAGCGGTTGATCCCTTGTTGGATGTTGTTCTTGGCAAAGAGGTAGACCTCGTTGATCAGCTCCCAGGTTTCTGCCGGAACCACATCACGGGATGTGCGAATGTTCTCGCGCACCATCTTCAGTGCCGACAGCATGGAGCTGGGATTGGTGTCGTCCGAAAGCATAAACTTGACGACGTTACGCTCGTCCTGGTTCTTGTAGCGGTCCTCGAACAGTTCGGTTGCACTGTTCAGAATGACCAGGTTGTACCAGCCGATATCGATCTCATTGGGGATATCGAACAGCAGCTTGTCGTAGACGTTAACCAGGCGGGCGGTGTTTTCGACACGCTCCAGATAACGGGATGTCCAGTACAGACGTTCAGCAACTTTGGATAGCATGATCAAACCTCCCCTGTTTCCACAATCCAGGTGTCCTTACTGCCCCCGCCCTGAGAGGAGTTGACCACCAGCGAGCCTTTGCGCATGGCAACGCGGGTCAGGCCACCGGTGGTGACGTAGATATTCTTGCCTTGCAGAATAAAGGGGCGCAGATCCAGATGGCGCGGCTCCAGAGCACCTTTCTCGACGATGGTTGGGGCCGTGGAAAGCTTCAAAGTGGGCTGAGCAATATAGTTGCGGGGATTCTCCTTGATCAGCTTGGCGAAGGCTGCTTGATCTTTCTTGGTGGAGTGAGGGCCTACCAGCATGCCGTAACCGCCCGATTCATTGGCCGGCTTGACCACAAGCTTGTCCAGGTTTTCCAGTACAAAGGCGCGCTGCTCTTCATCTTCGCAGAGATAGGTTTCCACGTTTTTGATGATCGGTTCCTCGTCCAGATAGTAGCGTATGATGTCCGGCACATAGGCGTAGACTACCTTGTCGTCGGCGACACCGGCGCCCGGTGCGTTGGCGAGTCCCACATTCCCTTTCTGCCAGGCGCGCATCAGGCCGGGAACACCCAGTGCGGAGTCCTTACGGAACACTTCTGGATCCAGGAACAGGTCGTCAATACGGCGGTAGATCACATCCACCCGTTCCAGTCCGCTGATTGTGCGCATGTAGACACAGTCGTCGTCGCTCACTACCAGGTCTGAGCCTTCTACCAGTTCCACACCCATCTGCTGAGCGAGGAAGGCGTGTTCAAAATAGGCCGAGTTGAATATGCCCGGAGTCAGGACGGCAACCACCGGCTTTTTCACTGTACGGGGGGAAAGTGACGCCAGCATGTCGAACAGGTTCGAGCAGTAATCGTCGACCGGAAGAATGCGATCGTTTTCGAACAGCTCCGGCAGAACGCGCTTGGTAATCGCCCGGTTCTCGAGCATGTAAGAGACGCCGGAGGGAACGCGCAGGTTATCTTCGAGCACATAAAACTCGCCGTCGCTATCGCGCACCAAATCAGTGCCGCAGATGTGTGCCCAAACCCCAAAAGGGGGCGAAATGCCGACACACTCGGGCCGAAAGTTCTTGGAAGCGGTAATAATATGCTCGGGAATGACGCCATCCTTGATGATCTTCTGATCGTGGTAGAGATCATCAATAAACATATTCAGCGCTTTAAGCCGCTGCTTGAGACCGGCGGCCGTTTTCTCCCACTGCTTGGCGGAGATAGTGCGTGGGATGATATCGAAGGGCCAGGCGCGGTCGATATTTCCCTCCTCGGTGTAGACGGTAAAGCTTACCCCCATCTCCTGGATTGTGGCCTCAGCCATCTGACGCCGGGTTTCTACTTCCTCTTCACTCAGAGAGTTCAGATAGGAGATCAAGCGTTTTGCGGGAAGCCGGGGGTTGCCGGCTGGAGTGACCAGTTCATCGAAAAAATCCTGAGGTTCGTATCGCTTCCAATCCATACTCATGAGTGAGTCCATCTTCAACTGGTGGCCGTTGTTCGGGTGGTACCGGATTGCCCGGTAACCCTCTGTTCTCTATGGTGTTCTTTGCCGGGTATGTTCCCGGAATAAGCGGCACTGTATCCGGGCTACCTCGTGCCCGTAGCCCGGCAGGAGCCGCCAGGCGTATGCCGGGGTCCTGTAAACATTAGCAATATATAAGCCATCGTCTGCTTGGCACTCGGTTTTCCTTGACCAACGAGCCAAACACACGGCTGCACACCCTAACATCCAAAGGCGTCATGAATAAGTCGATGGCTCGATCTCGGTCACGAACCTGCTCATTGTCTGAAGCGGTATGGATGAGAGGATCCTCATATAGGTATAGCACTGGGATAAGCGGTGTAACAGGTTTTTGAGCCGTGTCAGGCGGGTGGGATGCTAACGCAGGTGTTATTGCTGAGGGCTTCTATACTCAAGGTCATCGGTTTGTTGGTGGAGAGGTGATCGCGCTATGCGAGCAATCGATTCCCGGGCCGGCTTGCGGTGGGTGTTGTTCTGGAGCCTGCTGTTGACCGTCCTGTCAGTGCATTCGGAAGAGACTGTTCAGCCAGGAAGTATCTGGGCATTAACACTGGATGATGTGGTAGGGCCTGCCTCCGCCGATTATCTGGTGCGGGGGATTGAGCGTGCAAAGGAGGCCGATGCGGTGGCGGTACTCCTGACGATCAACACCCCCGGCGGCTTGGATAGTGCCATGCGCGCAATGATATCCGCGGTACTGGCGTCCGACGTTCCCGTGCTTTGCTATGTGGCACCGTCCGGGGCACGGGCCGCCAGCGCCGGTACCTATCTGCTATATGCCTGTCACCTGGCCGCCATGGCGCCCGCCACCAACCTGGGCGCGGCGACGCCGGTTTCTATCTCGACACCGATCAGTCCTTCACCGGGTTCCGACGGAGGCGGCTCCCGGGAGCAGGAGGGAGAGGAGTCGTCTCCGGTGGGGCAGGGCAGCGCCATGGAGCGCAAGGTTATCAATGACGCGGTTGCCTATATCCGCGGATTGGCGGAGCTGCGAGGCCGCAATGCTGATTGGGCAGAGCGCGCCGTGCGCGAGGGTGTCAGCCTGACGGCCACCGAGGCACTGGATCAGCAGGTGATTGATCTTGTGGCCGAGGATCGGACTCAGCTGCTAGCCGATGCGAATGGAGTCCGCGTCATGATCAATGGCGAGCCCCGGATCTTGGATCTACAGGGACGCCCTTTGTTTTCGTTTGCACCTGACTGGCGTAGCCAGTTTTTGTCGGTGATCACCAACCCCAATGTGGCCTATGTACTGATGCTGATCGGCATTTACGGCCTGATTCTGGAGTTCTCTAATCCGGGCTTTGGTCTTCCGGGTGTCGTGGGCGCTATCTGCCTGATGGTGGCGCTGTATGCCTTCCAGGTGTTGCCAATCAGTTATGCCGGACTTGGCCTGATGCTCCTCGGTGTGGGTCTGATCGCGGCAGAAGCGATGATGCCCAGCTTTGGGGTGTTAGGTGTGGGTGGTCTGGTGGCGTTTGTGGTGGGCTCGATCATTTTAATGGATACCGAAGTGCCGGCTTACCAGATTGCCATGCCGGTGATCGTGGCGCTGGCCGTCACCACCGGGGCGCTGTTATTTGCGGTGCTGGGAATGGCGTTGAAGGCCCATCAGAGGCCACGGCTTATGGGTAGCGGTGCGGCTCGAGGGCAAACGGTCACCATTGAGCAAGTCTATGAGGGTCAGGCATTAGCCCGTTTTGAGGGCGAACTCTGGGAGGTGCGCTGTCCTGATGCGTTGGCGGTGGGGGATCGGGTAAAAATTCATGAAGTTGATGGCTTAACGCTGGTCGTCGATAGACAGGAGGTGTGAAATGTTGGGTTTTCCCTATTTCGTAACAACGATTGTGGTGCTGGCGGTTCTGCTCCTGCTCTCCATGTTTCGGGTACTGCGGGAGTATGAACGCGGTGTGATTTTCCTGTTGGGCCGGTTCTACAAGGTCAAGGGGCCGGGCTTGATCATCGTCGTACCGGTAATCCAGCAGATGGTGCGCGTGGATCTGCGCACACTGGTGATGGATGTACCGACCCAGGATGTGATCTCCATGGACAACGTTTCGGTTCAGGTCAACGCCGTGATCTACTTCCGTGTGGTGGATCCGGAAAAAGCGATTATTCACGTGGAGAACTACCTGGAAGCCACCAGTCAGCTGTCACAAACCACGCTGCGTTCGGTGCTGGGCCAGCATGAGCTTGACGATATGCTGTCGGCGCGGGATCAACTCAACGCCGATATTCAAAAGATCCTCGATAAACAGACCGATGCCTGGGGGATCAAGGTGGCCAATGTGGAGATTAAGCATGTGGATCTGGACGAGAGTATGATCCGCGCCATTGCCAAGCAGGCAGAGGCAGAGCGCGCCCGTCGTGCCAAGGTAATCCATGCCAGCGGTGAGCTGGAAGCCTCGGAGCAGTTGTTGGGTGCCGCAAAGCGGTTGGCTGAACAGCCCCAGGCGATCCAGCTGCGCTATATGCAGACGTTGACTGAAGTGACCAATCAGGGCACCCACACGATTGTATTCCCGTTGCCGATCGACCTGATGAGCAAGATGAGTGATCTGGCCGATGTGGTAGCAGCCAGGCAAGGGACGCAGTCCGAGCCACAAGAGCAAAATAGCAATCATGGGAGTGAGGCGCCTGATCGGACGTAACGGATCAACGCGCATAAGCTCATCCCCAATCGTTCTTAGCGGTTTATCCTGCGCGCTGTATAATTTGCGGCCTTAAATTCCGGAAGATCCCGGGATGTCCGCTATAAATGTCGGGAAATACCCTTCGCCGACCACTCGGATGGTGAACGTTAATATGGATAAACCCTCTCCGCTGGCGCTAACCCCGCTGGCGCTGTTTCTGCTGTTTTTCGTGGGCAGCGGCCTCTGGTATCAGTTCCAGGGGACCGAATTTGCCTTTTACCAGATCTCCGCACCGGTGGCGATTTTGCCGGCCATCGTGCTGGCCGTACTGCTGGCCAAAGGGCCTCTGAACGAGCGGATCAATACCTTTATCGAAGGTGTGGGTGATAACACGATTATCACCATGGTGCTGATCTATCTGCTGGCCGGTGCGTTCGCCAGTGTCGCCAAGGCGGTCGGCGGTGTGGATGCTACCGTGAACTTCGGCCTCAGTGTGATACCACCGGCGTTTGTTCTCCCCGGCCTGTTCGTGATCGCCGCCTTTGTGGCCACTTCCATGGGGACCTCCATGGGCACCATCGCGGCTATCGCGCCGATCGCGGTGGGTGTGGCCGAGGCGACAGAGTTATCGCTGCCGTTAACGGTGGCCACCGTGGTGGGCGGAGCCATGTTTGGCGATAACCTGTCGATCATCTCCGATACGACGATCGCTGCGACCCGCACCCAGGGCTGCGCCATGCGCGACAAGTTCAAGCTTAACTTCAAGATTGCGCTGCCGGCGGCACTGCTGACCCTGGTCTGGCTCTGGTTCCAGAGCAGTACCGCCAGAGTCGAAGTGCCGGGTGATTATGACTTGATCCGTGTGCTGCCTTACCTGGCCGTTCTGGTGCTTGCGGTACTGGGCGTCAACGTGATGTTGGTGCTGTTTGTCGGCATTCTGCTGGCAGGGGGTGTGGGGCTGGTACTGACGCCGGATTATAACGTTGCCCAGTGGTCCCAGGATATTTATGCCGGTTACACCGGTATGCAGGAGATCCTGATCCTGTCACTGCTGATTGGTGGGCTTGGGGCGATGATGAAGTCCCAGGGCGGTCTGGCCTGGGTGTCCAGTGTGATCGACCGTATCAGTCGTATCGGGAAGCGCGAGCCGGGCACTCGCAGCGGTGAGCTGAGTATCAGTGCCGCCGTGGCGCTGACCAACGTCTGTACCGCCAACAACACAGTGGCGATTCTGCTAGCGGGGTCATTGGCCAGGGATATTGCCCAGCGTCACGACGTGGACCCGCGCCGCAGTGCCAGCCTGATCGATATCTTCTCATGCGTGGTGCAGGGACTGATCCCCTATGGCGCACAGGTACTGCTGGCGGCCTCCACCGCCAAGCTTTCACCGCTGGCGCTGATTGGCAATATCTACTATTGCTGGTTGCTGGCGTTGGTGGCCCTGGTGTCGATTGCTGTTGGCTATCCGCGTCTCAAGGTGCAGCCCACCCGCCAGCTCGCCTGATTACTCGCCCCTGAGCTGCTTGACCAGTGCGGCAGGCAGCTCGGTCAGGGTGAGGCTGCCTGTATCCGGGTCGAACCTGATGTTCTTGCCCAGTGATTCGTTGCTGAAGCTGATCGATACGTCCCGGCTACGACCGCTGTAACGGATGTATTTTTTCAGGCTGGAGCGGTCCGGGATGAAGGTGTCCTTCAGTTCCGGATCGCGTGTCTCGATGAACTGGTCGAGCCCGGTGGGAGCCTGGCTCTCTATCTCGCCGGAGAGTTCGCGGTAGTTTACAGAGTCGCCGTTTTTAACCTGTTCGATACAGTACTCGGCGACCTCTTTCTGATAGCGCCGGCCAGTCTCTTCCGGCATCTCCTTACTGTAATCTTCCACCAGCGACATGAACCGCTCGGTATCGGCGGTGGTATTGACGGTATCGGTGAAGCTGAGGAAGTCCATCATCAGTTTCTGCATCGGCCTTTCGCCAAAGCCGAAGCTGATCGTCAGGAATTTATGTTCATCGGGTTGGTGCACCTGATCCAGGTTGATTGTGGCGCAGAAGCCGAGTTTGGTGAAGTCGATATACTCGCAATCATCGGGCTTGTTATCGGCATCCACCCTGATCCCATCGCGCTGGCGCAGCTGAGCCAGCCAGAGGACAGGGCCCGCTTCCTGCTCGTCCACGGCAAACAGCCAATAGCCGTCGGACTCCACGTCCTGCTCTTCCAGTGCGATGGCCAGGTACTCGATGGCTTTCTGGCTGAATGAGACCAGGTTCAACGTATCGCCCAACCAGTTCACGACCAGTCCCTTGAAAACACCCGCTTCGTTGGCAAAGCAGCCGTAGCGCTTGCTGGCGCGGCGCACGAACAGTGGCTTGATCTCATTGAGCAGACGGCTCTCTGTTTCGCTCAGCTCCAGCGGCTTATCGCTGAGGCTGAAGGACTTGTCGCCGCTCTCGCGGGTGAGGCGGTGGATGATCGCTTGAGAAACAGACATGTGGACTCCGGCTGAAGAAACAGGCGCGGCATTATACCTCAGCGCCCGGGTTCGTTCCGATAGTCACGCCCGGGCAAAGCCGGGTGATTTTGTCCAGCATGAACCGGATGGGGCTCTAATGTTGGGATTCATGACCGTCTCCCTGATTCGCATGTTCAGCCCCCAAAATCATCGTAGCGGATGTTTTCCGGGTCCACGCCGAGGCTGTCGAGCATCTCGATTACCCCCTTGAGCATGGGTGGAGGGCCGCATAAGTAATACTCGCAGTCCTCCGGCGCCGGATGCTCGGACAGGTATTGCTCGTAGAGTACTTCATGGATGAAGCCGGTAGCGCCCTCCCAGTCATCCTCCGAGCGTGGGTCGGACAGGGCAACCGTCCATTCGAAGTTGTCATGCTCCCGGGCAAGCTCATCAAAGTCCTTGGTGTAAAACAGCTCCTTGAGGTTCCGTGCGCCATACCAGAAGCTGATTTTTCGCGCGCTGTTCAGGCGCTTGAGCTGGTCGAAGATATGCGAGCGCATCGGGGCCATGCCGGCACCGCCACCGATAAAGATCATCTCGTTGTTGCTGTCATCGGCGAAGAAGTCGCCAAAGGGGCCGGTGATCTCCACCGTGTCTCCGGGTTTAAGGCTGTACATGTAGGCCGAGACGATACCGGGCGGGATTTTGTCCATCGCTTTGGGCGGGGGCGTGGCTAGCCGCACGATCAGCGTCACGATGCCGGTTTCATCCACGTAGTTGGCCATGGAGTAGGCGCGGCTCTGAGGCTCCGAGGTTTTCGTTTCCAATGCCCAGAGCCCCATTTGCTCCCAGTCGTCCTGATATTCGCGGTCGATGTCAAAATCACGGTACTTGATCTCGCAGGGCGGGCAAGCGACCTGGATATAGGCACCGGCACGGAAGTCGATCAGCTCGTCCTTCGGTAACTTCAGCGTAATCTCTTTCATCAGTGTACCTACGCAGCGGCTGGACTTGACGGTGCAGAGCCATTGCCCGACGCCGAAGACATCATCCGGCACCCGGATATCCAGGTCGTCATGGACCACCAGCTGGCAGGCCAGGCGGACGCCGTCGCGTTTTTCGCGCACGCTCAGCTGATCACTCTCAGCCGGGCCCGGCGAGCTTCGGCCGGATTCGACCTGGACCTTGCACTGTTTGCAGATTCCCTTGCCGCCGCAGGCGGATGAAAGATGAATGCCATCTTCATCCAGTGCGCCGAGCAGTTTAACGCCGACCGGGAGACTCAGTGTTTTCTCGTTATTCACCCGGATTTTTACACCGCTGGATGGAATCAAGTATTTTCGTGCCAGCAGTATGGTTATCACCAGCGTGAGCACGACGCCGGTAAAAAACACCACACCCAACAGAATAGCTTGCATGACTGCCTACTCGCTTCCGCGCAGGCCGATAGTCACAGGTGCGACCTGTGCGGTATAACTTGAGAGTGAGCTCCTCCCTGAGCCCTGTTTATGGTCAATCGTTACTATGACTATAGAAGATGACTTGAATTGGAGTGCTTTCGCTGCCGGGCACCCCCCGATATAGTCGGGTGTTTAATAACATTACAGGCCCTGGTAACGGATATGCCCGACTTGTCATCCCGGTTCTCCATTCAACGTCCCTACCATCCGCGTGACGAAGCACCCGCAAATTATCGGGTAGCTCGTTGTGGTATCTCGGCGCTTGAGCGACAGCTGGAGAGTGACCGCGGACGCATAATCAACTCCGCGGCGGTGCGTCGCCTGCAGCAGAAAACTCAGGTGTTTCCCCTTGAGCATAATGCGGCGGTGCGCAGCCGGCTAACCCATTCGTTGGAGGTTCAGCAAACCGGGCGCTTTATTGTTCGTACCGTATTTGAAGAGCTCGGAGGCGGTGCCGGTATCCTGGGCCTCGGCGGACTGGAGAGAGCGACGGAGTCTCTCGTTGAGATGGCGTGCCTGATGCACGATATCGGCAACCCGCCGTTTGGGCACTTTGGCGAAGCGGCGATTTCCCGGTGGTTTGAGCAGACTCTACCGCAGCTACCGCCATTTACCCATGACGACCTTGATGAGCCGGGCAAGGCGCTGCGTAATGAATTGCTCCGAGAACTCAGTAGCTTTGAGGGCAACGCTCAGGCGATCCGGCTGATCAGTCAGCTGCAAAAGCTCAATCTGACATATACCCAGAGCGCCTGCATTTTCAAATATACCCGGTGCGCCACCGAGCCTAAACCGTCCGCCGGTGACGGCTTGGATTACCTGCGGAAAAAGCCTGGGTATTACTTCTCCGAGGGGGAATTTATCCAGCGGATGCAACGGGCGTTGGATATGGCGCCGGGACACCGCTTCCCGCTGACCTACCTGATGGAGGCGGCCGATGATATCGCCTACTGCCTGGCCGATCTGGAGGATGGCGTTGATAAGGGTATTCTCAGCTGCGAGCGTCTGGCCGACCTGCTCAAGCAGCAGTTTCGTGAGTTGCGAGAGCCCTTTGGGGATGGAGAATCACACCACTTCAACGGCAAGCGCTTTGCGGACTTGATCGATTACGCACTTAAGCGCTCCCAACAGGAGAGTATCAACAAGGAGCATGAGTTCTTTGTCTGGATGCGGGTCAATCTGGTGCACCCGCTGGTCAGGCATGCCGCGCAAGCGTTTATCGACAACATTGAGGCCGTGGCCGAGGGTAGTCTCAACCGCGCGCTACTGGAGGATGAGTCGCCCTGCCACAGCATTGTCGAGACGCTGAAGCAGGTAGCGATTCGACACGTATTTTCGGTGCCGGAGGTGGAAACGCTGGAGCTTCAGGGCTATCGCATCATCTCGGGGCTGCTGGAGCACTATCAGCCGCTCCTGATGCTACCCATGGATCAGTTCGAACGGCTCTGCACGGGTGGGAGTCGTGGGCTCCTGGTGGAAAGCCGGCTGTTTCATCGATTGCCCAACAAACATGTCAAAGCTTATCTGACTCTGCGTGATCAGCCCCCGATGTTGTCGAATGGTCGGACTCTGGATGCCCAGGTCTGGGAGCGCTACTGTCGGTGTCGTTTGCTGCAGGATATGGTGAGCGGTATGACCGATCAGTTTGCGCTGGATGAGTACAAAGCGCTGTCGGTGATGGGTGGCTGAGGCTGTAGGGGAGGGGCGCGTGACCATGAGGACCTCGAGCGGCGATGAATTTTCCAGCTGGGTTGTCGAGCTGATGCAGTGCATCGGCCCGGTCACTCCCAGACGCATGTTCGGCGGCACAGGGCTGTTTCTCGATGGCTTGATGTTCGCCCTGGTGATCGACGGGATTCTCTATTTGAAAGCGGATGAACAAACCCGGGCGCTGTTTATCGATCAGGGGCTGGAGCCCTTTACCTACCTGCGCAAGGGAAAACCCTGCGCGTTGTCGTACTATCAGGCGCCGGAAGAGGCTCTGGAGTCACTGGACGTGATGCGAGAGTGGGGCAGCCAAGCCTATGGCGTGGCACTGCGGGCGCGTAACGCCTAGCGGTGTTGTCGGAGGCCTCCGTTCGCGGTACCAGAGCCCCCGATACATCCGATTGCGGTTCAACCTTCGGATTCAAATTCAATCTCGCCCAGCGTGGTGATGACGGGTTGAACCCCGGCCCAAACCGGAAGGTTCATGTCCTCAGCATCATCCACCGGCCCACCGGTACGAATCTTGGCGGACACTTCGTCGAGTGTGAAGGCGATAACGCTGGTGGCTTTCAGCTCGGTTTCATTGGCCGGGCGCGCCTCTTTGGAACGTCCTTCATGGAACTTTTCGATCAGCTGGTCCAGCGACCGGCTTTTCTCATCGGGATCATCCACCAGGCGTGCATGACCGTAGATCAACACGCTGCGGTAATTCACGGAGTGATGGAAGGCGGAACGGGCAAAGACAATGCCATCCAGCAGTGTGACGGCGATGCAGGCTTCAGCACCCTCCAGCAGAACTTTGAACAATCCGTTTTTGCTGGACCCATGGACATACAGCTGGTCGCCGTCGCGCCAGTGGATAGTCGGTTGCAGTAGCGGCTTTCCGTTCAGCTGGGTGCTGACATGGCAGAGTAGCGCCTCGTCGAGGATCGCGTTGACCGTTTCCTTATCGTAGTTGGCCCTTTTCGCGCCCCGTTTGACCCGGGTCCGTTCGGTCTGTGTGTATTCGCTCATTGGCATTGGCTCCTTCAGTTGATGTGGATAGACTAGGGCTCATATTGGGTCTATTAAAGATCCAGTTTTATTGAAAATATTAGACCCACTATGGATGAAACAGGACTGACACGGACAGACTTGGGGCTTTTTCTGGAACTGAGCGCGATTGATCCGGAACTGCCTGCCTATCGACGTTTGTTTCTGGCCCTGCGCCGCTCGATCCTGAAGCGGCATATCGCCGGGGGCGCACGTGTGCCCTCCACCCGGACACTTGCCGGTGCGCTGGGAATCTCTCGTAATACGGTGAAAAGTGCCTATGAACTGCTTCAGGCTGAGGGCTACCTGGTTTCGCGACGGGGAGCCGGCTGCTATGTGGCCGATCTGCCCGAAATAGCGCCCGTGCACGTCGATGGTGAGCAGGCCAGTGCCGCCCGATCTGCGTGGGAGCCCCAGGCGCCACCTGCTCAAAACCCGTCGTACCAGTTGCTTCAGCCTGCGGTGCCGGCCCTGGATCAGTTTCCATACCGACGCTGGCAGCGAGCGCTGCAGAGTTCGGTGTCCAGCCCCCGTCTGTTGGCAGGCGATCCCCAGGGTGATGCGCGCCTGCGCCAGGAAATTGTGCGTTGGCTCAGCGCTCAGCGCGGCATGCAGGCTGATGCCAGTCAGGTGGTGATTACATCCGGTTCGCAGCAGGGGCTTTATCTGGTGGCGAATGAGCTGATAGCAGCCGGTGAGCCCGTGGCTCTGGAGCTACCCGGTTTTCCCGGTACTGAACGTGTTTTCGAGAGAGTCGGTGCGCAGATCGAACATTTTCGCCAACAGGATTTGGATGATATGGAAGCGCTGAGTAGGGTGAAGTTGATGGTCATAACACCGTCGCGCAACTTCCCGCTTGGACACACGCTGCCCGCCGACCGGCGCCTTGCACTGCTGAATCGGGCACATGAAAAAGGGAGCTGGCTGGTGGAAGATGACTACGACTCGGAGTTCTCCGCCGGTCCGGCGCTGTCTGCGCTGTTTTCGCTGGATAACCGGGAGCGGGTCATCTATGCAGGCACCTTCAGCCGGACCCTGTTTCCCGGGCTTCGTATCGGTTATCTGGTTATACCTAAGGGGTTGGTAGATCGCTTTGTGGCTCTGCGGCGAATTATCGACGGCGGGCTGTCGACTCCAGCGCAGGTGGCGTTGGCGGAATTCATGGCGAACGGTGACTATAGCCGACATCTCCGGCGAATGAAGCGGCTCTATGGGCAGCGACGGCAGCAACTTGAACAGCTACTGTCAAATAGCGCGCTCGCCAATTTACCGGTAATCGATGCCGGAGGCGGGATGCATCTCTGTCTGCAGTTACCCGATAGCTGGGATGACCATGCTTTAGCGCAGTCCCTTGTAAAGAAGGGGGTCAGCGCGAGAGCACTCCGTCTTTATGACAGTGCCGGCAGGCCCGGTCTTGTACTGGGCTTTGCCGCTGATGGCGCGGAGCGGCTGGCCCGGGGCGTTCAGCTGCTGGAGCAGGTGGTTGGGCCAGCGCTTTCCGGACGTTGAGTCAGGTTGCGCCGAGCGTCTCTACCCACCCCAAACCTCTTTCAACCGTCCAGAACAGTGCCAGAGCAAGACTGGGGTAGATGATAGCTTTGGTGAGTTGTGTTCGATTCAGACAGTTGAACTGCGTCGAGGCCCAGTGTGCAATCGCGAGCGTTACAAACACCAGGATTTGTCCTGCTTCGATACCCAGGTTGAATCCGGCCCAGTGAACCAGCAGTTCTGACACCTTCAGACCCGTCGCGTGTTCCAGTACATTGGCAAAGCCCAGACCGTGCAGCAGTCCGATCATACCGACTTGCCAGAGTGGCAGTGCATGGCGGTCAGGTGTGAGAAGCAGGCGTAAAAATCCGTAGACTATCGACAGCGCAATCAGTGTTTCGATTAAAGGAATGCTCAGAGGAGGCAGGGCTAACCAGCCCAGAGCCACTGCCCCGAGCGTCAGTGAGTGGCCCGCGGTAAAGATCAGCGAGTTATGGATAACGCGCCGCCACTGTTTGGCCCCGAATACCAGCACACACAGGAACAGCAAGTGGTCGAGGCCGATAAGCACATGGTGAACCCCGGAAGCGAATTGAGTAGCGAGCCGCTCCCCGATACCGGGTGGCGCGGCAAAGGATATATCCAGTGGGCCGTTGGAGGTCAGCTTTCCGGTCGGTGTGGTCAGAATATTGATTGACTGGTCTCGAATGACAGGCCATTCAGTGCCAGCGCTCGTGATACGCCGTATCTGCTGTAGCCGGGTATCAGGCACTCTCAGTTTAAGGTCGATCACCGCTTCTTCCAGCAGCAGCGTCGATGCAGGCAGGGACCAGCCTGGCTGAAGCGTCTGTTCGATGGCTGGTAAATAGCCGAAGGGTGAACGTTGGGCTATGGGTTCGATGCGGGCGGATTCCAGCTCTATCCCGGGGCTCCCGGTCTGCTCGAGATGGATCTGCAGATAAGAGACTGCGCGGTTTTTCAGTAATTGTTTATCGCCGCTCAGTGCCGGCAGATCCAGCACCGGTCGCTGTTCGGTATTGAGTCTGGTGTAGGGAGGCGCGGGGCTGTTGTCGCCCTGTTGCCAGTCCGGCTCCAGTAGTAGCGATGCCATCGGGACGCGGGCGTAAATCCATGTACCTCCAGCATCTTCGGTCAGGTAGATGATACGGGCGAGGAAGTTCTGGAAATGGGCATTCGCGGTCAGTGGCAGGAGCGAGAAGCTCAGTATCAGTAGAGTACGAAAGAGGCTTTGCATGGTTTGCTTCCCGGAAGCCCGCCCCCGGCAGGGCGGGCGGTTAATGGTCAGTCGCGAGGGTCCCACAGGCGCGAGTCGGTGGTTTTCTCGTAGGCTTTACCATCCGGCGCACTGACCAGTTCCATCTGCATCCCCCACGGGGCCATGAAGTAGATCCAGGTCAAGCCTTCAAGTGGTCCGCTGGTAAAAGGGTGTGGCGTCCCCAGAAACTTGACGCCCCTGTCCTTCATGTAGCTGATCGCCTGATCCAGGTCGTCGACATAGAAGGCGATATGGTGGCCTCCGATATCGCTGTTCCTGGGCTGACTGGGGTTCTGGTCCGGAGCGGTGTACTCGAAGATCTCGAAGTTGGTGCCGTTGCCGCATCGCACCAGATGGGCGACCGGGATGGTGGCACGTGGATTCACGTTCAGGTTCTCTTTCATCCAGTCATCCTCGAACGGGCCAAAGGGGCCAATGGTGAAGAAGGCTTCACAGCCCATCACATCGACCAGAAAGCCCACCGCCTCCTCGGTATCGGGGACGGTAAATCCAAAGTGATCCGTGCCTCGCATGCCGGGGGTCGCGGCCTGGGTCAAAGTGGATGTGCAGAGCAGGGTAGTGGCTAACAGCGCATGTCTGAGCAGAGCTTTCATGGTGGTACTCCAGTTTGTTTTTTTAAATTTCAGCCCGAAGCTTTCGGGCGGGGAGTTGTGCCTCGCGCGAGTCACAAAAAGGGAAAAAGGGGTGCGCAGGGCGCACCCAAAACAGATGCCTCTCAGGCTCTGGGGATGGGAACAAGGCAGACGACGGTGGGTCTAGATAGCGCCCTGTTTCATCTGTTCGGCGATGTAGTCCGCCTGACGGATCGCCAGGGCGACAATCGTCAGGGTCGGATTTTCGGTTCCACTGGTGGTGAACTGGCTGCCATCGGAGACGAACAGGTTCTTGATCTCATGGCTTTGCCCCCAGCCATTGACTACGCCGTCGCGGGCGTATTTGCTCATGCGGTTGGTACCCATGTTGTGACTGGCCGGGTAGGGGGGCAGATAGTTCACTTTCTTTGCGCCCACCGCTTCCAGCAGCTCGGTGGATTTGTCATAGGCGTGATTGCGCATGCGGGTATCGTTGATATGGTCGGTCTTATAGACCACCGGAACAGGCAGGCCGTATTGGTCTTTCTCCGTGGGGTGCAGGGTGATGTTGTTGGATTCCACCGGCATATCTTCGCCGCAGACCCAGAAACCCGCCATCTTGTCGTAGTTAGCCAGCGAGTCGGCTAACTCACGCCCCCATCCGGATTTGCCCGGGTTGAGGAAGGCGGACATGAAGGGCAGGCCCAGGTGCAAGATTTCAAGCTCGTAGCCGGCGTAGTGGCCACGACTGGGATCGTTATCCTTCCACTCATGGACGACGCCGGGCACCACGGTGCTTTTATACATGTGTACCGGCTTTTCGAACTCTGCGTAGACACCCGCGGTGGTGTGGGTCATATAGTTCTGGCCCACCTGACCCGAACCATTGGCCAGGCCGTCGGGGAACATGGCCGAAGCCGAGTTCAGCAGCAGCCGTGGTGACTCGATGGAATTTGCGGCCACAGAGACCAGGCGTGCTTTCTGGAAATGGTGGTTGCCATCCTTGTCGGCATAGAGCACGCCGGTGACTTTACCGCTCTTGTCGTGCTCGATACGCAAGGCCATGGATTGGGGACGTACCTCAACCAGCCCGGTGGCCTCGGCCTTGGGGATCTCTGTGTACATGGTGGACCACTTGGCACCAATCCGGCAGCCCTGCATACAGAATCCGTTGACCTGGCAGGCCGGTCGTCCGTCACGTATTTCGGTATTGATTGCCAGTGTCGCCTGCTCACATTTGGCACCGATACGGCGGGCCCCCTCCTCAACCACCTTGTAATGGCTGCTTTTACCATGGAAGGGCATGCCGGTGGCTTCGGTGCCGCAGACCCCCATCTTCTGCTCGGCTTTATAATAGTAGGGCTCAAGCTCTTTCAGCGTGATGGGCCAGTCGAGCACGTTGGCACCGGGAATGGTGCCGTTTTCCGTGCGCATACGGAACTCGTGCTCCTGAAACCGCATGGCGACACCCGCCCAGTGTACGGTGGCGCCGCCCACGCCCTTGACGATCCAGGCCGGGAGGTTGGGAAAGTCCTTGGCCAGTCGGGCGGGACCTTCCACATAGCGTTTGTCGAGCCAGGAGATCTTGCCGAACATCTTCCACTCGTCATTTTCGATATCGTCCAGCTTGAAGCGTTTGCCCGCCTCGAGTACGACAGATCTGATACCTTTCTGGGCCAGCTCGTTAGCCAAGGTCCCGCCGCCCGCGCCGGAGCCGACGATTACAACCAGGCTGTCATCATTGAGATCAAATTGTGTAGTCATTATTTGTTACTCCCACTCAAAGCCAGTCGATCTTGTCGTAACCCCGGTTGATGTAACCGCCCTTTTCCCAGGCGGAGCCGCCGTAGCCGAAACGGGGCCAGAGTTCCGGGTTGTTGTAGATACCCATCATCAGATCGCCCTTGATGCGCTGGAAGAAGGAGCTGTCTTCCATGGCGCGTAGTACGAAAACACGATCCGGCTCATTTTCGAGTTCGAGGAAGTTGCGGGCGAACAGCTGCTGGCTGCGCTGATCCAGCTCCTTCACGCCTTCAGCGAGCAGTTTTTTGAGTGCCGTGTCGGCATTGGCTTTATGGGCAAGCGGGGTCAGAACCGCGGCGTAATATTTATCTTCCAGGGTGTCGTGGGGGTAGATATCGCGGGCCATGCGCAGCAGTGTGGCGCTGCCATGTTCGCCCACGGCTGAAGCGGCCCAGGCGGTGGGTGTGAGCAGGCCGGTGCTCAGGATACCCAGCCCTGCCACGGCGATGCCGGAGCGGCCGAGGAAGCGCCGACGGCTCAGGTCGGTCGCTGGTTTTTCTGTTGTATTTTTCATGGTGACTCCATTTCTACTTGTTATTGGATGTCGCTTTATTTGCTGTTTAAGCGGATCAGAGTGTTTCGACGTAACGGCTGAATCGTGCCTCCAGTTGCTCGATGGTTTCGCCGAGCAGGTTGGATCTGCCGGGCAGCAGCTCAGCCAGGGATACATGGCGCTCCGCCCGGATGAAGGGGGCCATGCCGCAGTGGTGATAGAAGGCGTTGCCGGCTTGCCAGAGCCAGTCGAGCTCAGCCTCGCAGAGCACGACCGCATGGGAGAGCACCGCAAACTCGTTGTCCGATTCCGAAACTCCGGACTCCAGACGGCGCCAGCGCTGGGCGGTGCCGGCCAGCTTGCGGCCCTCTACCACAACGTTGTAATCGCCATCGCAGAAAGCGCCGTTTACCGAGGCACAGTGGCTCTCGATGCCCTGCCCGGCGAGGTGCTCAATCAGGGGGCGACAAAGCGTCATATAGCTGTCGTGAATGGCGCCCTTGTGGCGCTTGCTGCGAAACGCCAGTGCCACATTGATCAGCCCCGGCGACTGGGGGGTCAGGTCGCCACCGGTGGCGCGGACCTGAACCGGCCAGCCATCCAGGATCATCCGTCCAGCCGCCATGGCGTATTGCGGCCGACGGGTCAGCCGCTGCGGCACCACCAACGACTGGCTGCACCGCCAGATCAGAAAGCCGGCCCGAACCTCTCCACGGCTGACAGCCGAGAGCAGGGCCATCTCGCGTTCCAGTCCCTCGGACGGAGAGAGGATCTCCTGTGTTGGGTGAATCCGTGGGGCATCAAAGTCGACTGCCGGTGCATTCATGGCGCTCACCCTTTCTCGATCAGGTTACAGAGATCGGTCAGGAAGGCGGCGGCCGGTGCACCGTCGACTGCCCGGTGATCAAAGCTCAGAGAGAGGCCCATTACACGGCGCGGTTCGACGCTGAGATCCGACATGACCCGGGGCTGCAGGCGCGTCTCGCCAATCCCCAGAATGGCAATCTGCGGCAGATTGACGATGGGCGTAAAAAACTGGACGCGGGATAGCCCCAGGTTGCTCAGCGTAAAAGTGCCACCGGTCATTTCCGGGACGCTCAGTTTGTTCTCTTTGGCACGCTGAGCCAGCTCTTTCCGAGCGGCGCTGCGCTCCATCAGCGAGAGTTCACCGGCGTTGAACAGCGTTGGCGCTGCCAGCAGATTGCCGGGCAGCGCCATCGCCAGACTCAAGTGAATGGCGTCATGCAGGCGGATCTCTTTCCCCTCCACCCGACCGTTGAGGCCCGGGTGTTCGCCAAGCGTTGTGATCACCGCCTGGGCCACCAGGTCTTCGATAGAAACCTTGATTCCCTGGTTAGCCAGCCGCTGTTTGGTGGCAAACAGCTCGGTGGCATCGCACTCGGCGTGGTGGGTCAACTGGGCGGCTTCATCCAGGCTGCGGCGCATGTTGTCGGCGATCATTCCCCGCATGCCGCGCAGCGGAATCACGCGGCCCGGATTCTGCTCGATAGTGGGTTGTGCGGTCATATCACGCTCCTCAATCGATGGTGGCAACGAGGTCGCCCTTGTCGACCACGTCGTCGATATCCTTGATGATCTTCAACGTGCCGGAGGCGGGCGCTGACAGCTCATACTGGATCTTCTGAACCATCAGCTCGGCGATCATTTCGCCCTCACTGACCTCCCCGCCATCGCTGGCCAGCCAGCTGGTAATAACGGCTTCGCTGTCTTCTTCCCAGAGGTTTTCCGGTACCCGTACTTCAGTGCTCATGCGTTGTTCTCCATCAGTTCGTAAGCGGCAATAATCTTGTCGGCATTGGGCAGGGCCCACTGCTCCATGGGACGGGAGAAGGGAATTGGAATATCGGGGTAGGCGACACGTTGGGGCGCGGCTTTGAGCGCTACGCCCTGCTCGGCAACGGTGCAGATAATCTCGCCACTGACGCCATAGCTCTGGTAGTCCTCATCCACAACGATCAGGCGTCCGGTTTTGCGTACCGACTCGATCACCGTGTCGCGATCCAGTGGTACCAGTGAGCGCAGGTCGATGACTTCGGCACTGACGCCGCGCTCGGCCAGCTTGCGCGCCGCTTTGATGCCGTGGTGAACGCCGGAGGTAATGCCGACGATGGTCACATCGGTACCTTCCTGAACCACGGCTGCCTTACCGATGGGAACGGTATAGGACGCCTCGGGAACGTGGACAATGGCGTCCTTTTCGGTGCCGAGCCAGCCCATCCCCTGCAATGCCTTATGGAACATGAAAATCACCGGATTGTTATCGCGGATGGCCGCGGTCATCAGCCCCTTGGCGTCGTAGGCGTTGGAGGGGGCAACCACTTTCATGCCCGGCAGGTGGGCAAAGGTGGCGTGCAAACACTGGGAGTGCTGGCCGGCGTCGGAGTAACCGCCGCCGGTGGAGGTCATCAGTACCACCGGCACCTGTACTTTACCGCCGGAAAAATAGGTGTTTTTGGCCATCAGGTTGTAGATGGCATCGAAACAGACGCCAAAAAAATCGACAAACATAAGCTCGACAATCGGTCGCATGCCGTCGGACGCAGCGCCTACTGCGGCGCCCATGAAGGCGGTTTCCGAGATGGGGGTGTCGCGTACCCGTTCGCTGCCGAACTCGTCGTGCAGACCCCGGGTGTTGCCGAAGACACCGCCCAGGGGGCCGATATCCTCACCCATCACGAATACGCGTTCGTCCACGCGCATCTCCTGCGCAATGGCTTCTGCCATGGCCCGAGCGATGGTCAGTTTTCTCTCTTTAGTGGCAACGGTCATGGTGTTGCTCCTTCTGTCTATTATCTGGACCCGATAGCCTGCCTACGCGGCCTGATTGGGGCTGACGATGATCTTGACGTGGTGATCCTTGTTGGCGACCAGCTCCTTAAAACCCTTCTCAAGGATTTCACCGATCCGGATCCGCCCGCTGATCAGGGGGCGTACATCGATGCGACCGTCATTGATCATCGCGATGACATCGGCAAACTCGCCGTTATAGGCCAGAGAGCCGATCACTTGCTTTTCGGTGGCAACGATCTCGAAAAAGTTAAATGCACTTGGCTCCTCAAAGACTCCCACCAGTACTGATTTACCGCCTTTGCGAACCAGGTCGAGCGAGAGTTTGGCGGTGTCCTTGTGGCCGATGCATTCGAACGCGACATCAGCGCCGTAGCCGCGGGTGATCTGTTGGGTCTGTTCGACGGCATCACATTCAGAGGGGTCGAACACTTCATGCGCACCCACTTCCAGCGCCTTGGCTTTGCGGGCCTCCGACATCTCCAGGGCGATAACCCGGGAGGCACCGGCGGCACGGGCGCAGATGATTGTGCACAGGCCGATGGTTCCGGCACCGACCACCACCACCGTTTTGCCCAGCAGGTCACCGGCCTGCTTCACCGCATGCATGCCAACGGCCAGCGGCTCGATCAGAGCGCCGGCTTCGGTGGGAAATCCATCGGGCAGGGCATAAAGCAGATCGGCCGGAACATTGACGTACTCGGCGAAAGCGCCATTGTTCATCAGGCCAGTGAAGGCCAGTTTCTGACACAGGTTGTATTGACCGCGCTTGCAATAATCACATTCGCCACAGTGCTGGCAGGCATCGGCGGTGACACGATCACCCAGTCCGAAGCCGGTTACGCCTTCGCCAAGGGCTGTTATCTCGCCGCTGAACTCATGGCCGAGAATGCATTGGCCACTGATACCGGTCAGAGGGTGGGGTTCGTCGGTGGGAATAAACACGGGACCGGCCACATATTCGTGCAGATCGGAGCCGCAGATGCCGCACCAGTGCACTTTAATCTGTACCCAACCCGGTTGGGGGTGGTCCGGGAGGGGAACCGGCTCGACGCGGATGTCCTGACGACCGTGCCACACGGCCGCTTGCATAGTAGATGTCTGGCTCATTGTTGTTATCCTCTTGTCGCCATTGATCAGTTCGGGGGTCAGGCGAATACCTTCTCCATCGCTTCTTCAGGGGCCGGATACTCACTGTCGCGAGCGAATTGGATGGCCAGATCCACACGCTCATGGCTTCTCTGGACCAGCTCCTGATCTTGCTCTTCGGTCCAGCTCTCTGTGTCGATCAGGTGTTGGCGCATTTTCGGGATGGGGTCGCGGGCAAACAGGGCTTCTTTCTCCCCGTCGGGGCGGTATCCTTCGGCATCACCCATGAAGTGGCCTGCCAGGCGGTAAGTTTCGATCTCGATCAGGGAAGGGCCCTCACCCCGGCGGGCGCGGTCGATCGCTTCACCGGCTACCTCGAAGATCGCCAGCGGATCGTTGCCGGGGATGTAATGGCCGGGAATGCCGTAGGCAGCGGCGCGGGCATCGTTATGTTCGATGGCGGTGGATGTACTTTTGGCCACCGATATGCCCCAGGCGTTGTCTTCGATGACAAAGATCACAGGCAGCTTCCAGACCGCCGCCAGGTTGAGTGACTCATGGAAGGCGCCCTGGTTAGCGGCACCTTCACCGAGGAAGGCGACAGCAACGCCGGCTTTCTTCTGTAGCTGGCGGGAGAGGGCGGCACCGACCGCCGGCCCCATACCTTCGGCGATGATGCCTGAACAGGAGAAATTCACGTCGGCATCGAAAATATGCATATGGCCGCCGCGTCCGCCGCTAAGGCCTGTTTTTTTGCCAAAGATTTCGGCCGTCATGCCGTCTAGATCCACGCCTTTGGCAATGGCGACATGGTGGGGGCGGTGGGTTGAGGTGACCACATCGCCCGCTTCAAGGTGAGCACACACGCCGACGGCACAGGGTTCCTGGCCATTGGACAGGTGCATCTCGCCGGGAATGGGACCGTTGGCCATATTGAAGGCGGGTGATTTGCCCTCCATGTATATTTTCTCGATGCACTCCTCGAAATAACGGCTGGTGTGCATCTGTTCGTACATCCAGAGTTTTTGAGTTCGGTTTGGCTTCATGGTGAAACCTCTCCTTATATTCTTATGTTTGGAGTGAATGGCGCAGGGGCCGGGGTAGCACGCCGCGCCTTTAACAGAACTAGGGCAAGGCTTGTGCCATTAGTACAAGTTATTGATATAAATATGATTTTTAAGATTTCATGAAGCGGCCTGCTACAGAGTGTCGCAGGTGGGTGATACACAGTGGTTTAGGGCGTGCGACGGTGTGTAGAGTGGGGTATCGCGGGTGGACAGGTGATTAAATAACCCTCTATGATTGGGGAATAACTATAAACACAGGGGCCCCTCCAGGCAGTTATGGGCACTTACAACCAAGATCAACATATATTGCTGCCATCACAGCGTGATCAGGCAGAAATACCTACTCAGATACGCGGTTCCTGGGAACGTTGCATCGACCGCTACAAGCTCGAGCCCGGGCGCGATCTGCTTCCTCCCCGTCTCTCCGACCGAGAACTTCAACGTGAGCAGACTGAGCTCGACAGCCTTTTACATGTGGCAGAGCCGGTTTTTCAACGCCTTCGACAGGTAGGGGGTAACTCCGGTTACTGTGTGTTGGTCACCAACGCCCGTGGCGTTGTGCTTAGGCAGTTTATCGATACCCAGCAGGGCGAAGAGCTCAAAGAGCATGGTATGCGTGTCGGCACGGTCTGGAGTGAGGAGCTGGTGGGTACCAATGGCTTGGGTACCTGTCTGGCAACCGGCGAGGCGCTCACGGTGTATGCTCAGGAGCACTTTGGCCGGGAGCTGCGCCGTTTCAGTTGCTCCACCGCGCCGCTGATCTCGCCCCACGGAGAGATGATCGGCGCGCTGGATATCTCTACTTACGCTCAGGGCGAGAAACAGCTGCAGGGACTGGCGCAGAATCTGGTGTGTGACAGTGCGGACCAGATAGAAGCGGCCATGTTCCGCTACGCCTTTCGTTCGGCACACCTGCTGTCGATCGTTTGGGGACGGGAGGGTGATCCATCACTGAGCAGTGCACTGATTGCCACCAATGACGGGGGAACCGTTATCGGCATTACCACGCCGGCGTTGATGTTGCTTGGAGTCAGTGAGCGCGCCCAGATGATCGGCCTGGGCTTGTCGGAGCTTTTCGGCGTAACGCTTGAGGAGCTTCACCGGGAACCCTGTCGGTGTGCGGGGCTGGGCGACGACTCACACGTGATGTGGCTGAGCTGCCTGGACTCCCGAGTATTGACATCACCCTCAGTGACACGGGCTGAAATCAGCGCCAAACCGCTGAGCAGAGACCCCAATAACCCGCTTGTTCAGCTTGCCGGTGGCGATCATCGCCTGGCGCGCAACGCGGAAATTTGTCAGCGCGTTATCAATCGCAGGATCAATGTGTTGCTGCAGGGTGAAACCGGTACCGGCAAAGAGGTGTGGGCGCGGGCGATCCATGACAGCAGTCAGCGTGCTGAAAAGCCTTTTGTAACGCTTAACTGTGCGGCAATTCCCGAGTCGCTGATTGAAAGTGAGCTCTTTGGCTATAGTGCCGGTACATTTACCGGCGGTTTGAAAGGCGGCAAAGTCGGTAAAATTCAGGCCAGCCATGGCGGAACGCTGTTCCTTGATGAGATTGGCGATATGCCACTTGCGCTCCAGGCCCGTCTGCTGCGGGTGCTGGCCGAGGGCGAGATCACACCGTTGGGGGAGATCAAGGCGGTACCCATTGATCTGCACGTGATCACGGCAACCCACCGTGATTTGAAGCAGTTGATCGCCGATGGCGGATTTCGTGAGGATCTCTACTACCGTATCAGCGGTGTCCGTGTAGAACTGCCTGCGTTGCGAGAGCGTGCGGATAAAGCCGAGCTGATTGACCGAGTGCTTGACGAGATCAGTGAACAAAAGATCGAGCTTTCAGATGAGGTACGCCGGATTTTGACCGCCTATGAGTGGCCGGGGAATATCCGACAGCTGAAAAACGTTTTGCAGTTTGCGCTCTGTATGTCTGATGGCGAGCGCATTTACCCGCAGGACCTGCCCGAGGAGGTGCTGAGCAGACCGCTGGAAAACAGAGCGGCTATTTCAAACCTCCCGGACCATCCTCCCGAGCGCATGGTTTCCCTGGGAATACCCGCCAGGACCGCCGACGAGGAGGGGGAGCGCGGTCATCTGCTCAGTACGCTGGAAGCAAATCGCTGGGTGGTATCAAGGGCGGCCAAAGCCCTTGGCATCAGCCGCTCCACACTGCACCGGAAGATCAAAAAGTACAGTCTAAATTAAATCGGTGTTACAGCACGCTGTTAAAGCACTCCAGCTGCGGCGGCCCAAGGTAGATATCCTTGGCCGGTTTGGCATTGGCGTGTGCCTTGCGGAAGGCTTCGGACTTGGTCCAATTCTCGAAGGCTTCCTCTGACGCCCAGACGCTGTGAGAAGCGAATAGCGTGCACTCCTCGGTGGTCGGGCCCTGCAACAGGTTAAAGCTCTTGAAGCCCGGCACCTCATTGAGATGGGTTTCCCGGTTCTTCCAGATGTCGATGAAATCCTGCTCTTTACCCGGTGCGATCCGGAAACGATTCATGGCGATATACATGACTAATCCTCAGAAATGTGCTGCTTTAAAAGAGGCAGTGTAACTCTGCTAACGCCGGGTTAGAAAGGCAACAGGCGTACGCGTTGGTCTCGAAAGCGTTATGACAACCCGGTATCCTCGACCCTGAGTTAACCAAAGGAGAGTGGGATGTATCGCAGTGTGCTTGAGTTCTGGTTTGATGAACTGACGCCAGCGCAATGGTGGAAAAAAGATGAGGCGCTGGATCAACTGATCACTGAACGCTTCGGGGCGTTGTTCGAGAAGGCCAGGAAAAGTGAGCTGTTTGGCTGGCGGCGGGTGGCTGATGGACGTCTGGCCGAGATCATCATGCTGGATCAGTTTTCCCGCCATATCCACCGGGACACCCCTGATGCCTTTGCCCAGGATGATATGGCGCTTGTGCTCGCGCAGGAAGCTGTGTCTGCAGCGGCGGATATCGCGCTTACGCCCAAGCAGCGGACTTTCCTTTACATGCCTTATATGCATTCCGAGTCCGCCTTGATCCACCAGGTTGCGGAGAAACTGTTTCGTTCCACCGGCCAGACCGACTCGTTGGAATATGAGCTCCGTCACAAGGCGATCATCGACCGTTTTGGGCGTTATCCACATCGAAACGAGATACTGGGGCGCGAGTCGACGCAGGAAGAGATTGAGTTTCTCAAGCAGCCGGGATCCTCGTTCTGATATCGGGTGCGTTGCTGCATCAGACCAACGGTGCGCTGGGTCGCGGCCCCTCCGCCAACAGTTCGGATAGCCGCTGCAGCCCTGTTCCGAGCTGCTCTCGGTGTGGGGGCGGTGTCAGGCATATTCTGACAGCTTGCGGGGCGGGTTGGCTGCCCACGCAGAAGGGTTCGGGGCTTACCAGAGTAACGCCGCGGCTGGCTGCCTGAGTGATAAAGTCACTGGCGCGCCAGGGGTCAGGCAGATGAAGCCAGGCCTGGAACCCGCACGGGTGGGCCAGAAAGTCATAGCCCGCCAGATGTTGCTCCAGCAGCCGGTGGCGCGCCTCCAGCTCCCGCCACTGCCAGTCGATCAGCTCCTGCGCGTCTGGGGAGGTCAGCCATTCACAGACGGCTGCGCCCATCAGTCCCGGTGTAGACCAACACTCCGCGCGCAGACCGGCACTGAGCTGGGGAATCAATGCAGTGGGTGCCCGTAAGGCGCCAAACCTCAATCCGCCGGCGAGTATCTTTGAAACACTGAAAATGTACAGCGAACGTTCCGGTGCCAGGCGGTAAAAAGGGGTACCGCGCAATGCCGGACTCACGTACTGGACACCATCCTCAAGAATCAACAGATCATAACGACGAGCCAGCTCTACGATCGCCCTGCGGCGGGCTTCGCTCATTTGAATGGCGGTGGGATTGTTGTGCTCCGGCATCAGATAGATCAGCCGAATACGCTGGCGCTGGCACAGCTTCTCCAGTGCATCGGGTCGCATGCCCTCACGATCCATCGGCACCGGCAGGTGTTTCAGTCCCAGTTGCCGTGCCGCGGCAATCATACCCGGATAAGTCAGGGCGTCTGATGCGACCGCCTCTCCGGGCCGGATCAGTGTCTGCAGGGCCAGGAAATCGGCATGCTGGCCACCGGTGGTCAGAATCAGCTCTTCGCCGCTCATCGGCAGCTCCTGTGCAGTGAGCCACTGGGCAAGCTGCATACGCTGAGCCGGTGAACCCTGTTCGGGCTGATAGCTGAGTGACTGTGCGATTAAATCAGGTCGACTGCTTAATTTGGTCAGCGTTTGACTGAGTTGCTGAGCCCGTGTTGTTGAAGGAATCGGGATGCTCAGTGACAGGTCGATACTGTCCCCATCGGCCTTGGAAAGATGATGAAAGTCCGGCGTTTGCGATCCAACCTGACGCACGCGCGTCCCGCTGCCGACTCTGGCCTCTACCAAACCTCGGCGTTCCGCTTCCCGATAAGCCCGGGTGACAGTACCGACCGTAACGCCAAGCGCATCGGCCAGCAGGCGCTGTGGCGGCAGCGGGGCGCCGGGCTCCAGTGTGCCGTCGGCTATGGATGCCGCCAGCGCATCCGCTACCGACTTATAGATCGGGCCCGACAGCGTGTCGAGTTCCGGTAGCCAGCTGCATCGGCTCCGGGCTCTTGCTTGAATGCTCAAACCGCTCTCCTGTCAGTTACTGGAATTGTCATCATGACAATGAATTGTAACGGTCTCAAAGTGTTTATTGTAACCCTTTTATCTGCTGTGTAGATTGAATTGTACCTCTTGTTAAGAGGTGTTGTTCATTGTTTTGGGAAATTGAATCGATACAATTTAAGGAGGTCGATATGATTCCGGTTATTCCAATGATGTCTCACGCTGTGCGCCCGGCAGTTGTTATGGCTCGATCTTCTTTCATGAATCGATCCAAACCCAACCAGATACTTACAGACAGTGAGGGGCCGGGGCATGATCTCTACTACTGAGTTAGCGGCTATCGCAGGCCCATTCATCGCTTTTGCTTTCAGCATGTCGGCAACGCCTGGCCCCAATAACATGATGTTGACGGCGTCCGGGGCAAATTACGGTTTCTGGCGCACATTGCCTCATATGCTTGGCATAACGGTGGGGTGTATGGTCCTGATGAGCGGAGTGGCGCTGGGGCTGGGGGCCTTGTTTCAGCAGTGGCCCGCGTTGCAAACCCTGTTAAAGGTTGTTGGCAGTCTCTATCTGGTCTGGTTAGCCTGGAAAATTGCAACGGCACCGCCTCCGAAGCAGGGAGAACCGTCGGATCGTCGCCGGCCACTCACATTCTGGCAGGCGGCCGCGTTTCAGTTCGCAAATCCCAAGGCCTGGGTGATGACAATTTCCGGAATTGCGTCATTTACCCTCACCGGGGATGCGTTTCTGAGTTCGGCACTGGTTCTGATCGTCTTGATGGGGTTAACGAACCTGCCATCAATCGCAATGTGGGCCGGGTTTGGTGTAGCCATCGGCCGGTTGTTGAAAACACCAACCCATTGGCGCTGCTTCAATTGGGGCATGGGTGGGTTAACCGCGGCCTGTGTCGTGATGATCCTGGTTTGATACTCAAACCTATGCCCTGATTTGCATCCAGGGTACAAAAACAGTTGCCTGTAGCCCGGCAGGCGGCGTAAGCCGCTTGCCGGGACTTATCTTTTGCTATTTGCGGAAAATCCAACTATCCCTTAAGCGTCCCTTATACTGACTCAAAGCACAAAATAGGGGATGACCTTAATACGATTGAGTGGCAGAATCGGGGGTTTATCTGACTCTGCGGTCAGAAGTTGCTGCACGGAACCGGGGAATGACCGAAACAAAAACCGCCCTTGAACTGATCGATATACACAAGTCTTTTGGCTCGCTTGAGGTGCTCAAGGGGGTCTCCTTAAGTGCCGGTGATGGTGAGGTGATCTCCATCCTGGGTTCCAGTGGTTCCGGCAAAAGTACGCTGCTACGTTGTATTAATCTGCTGGAACGTCCCAGCCAGGGAAAGATCCGGGTGTCCGGTGAAGAGCTGGAGATGAAGGCCGACAAAAACGGTGACCTTCGTGCAGTGAATGCCCGCCAATTAGAGCGAATGCGCTCGCGGATCGGGTTCGTGTTTCAGAATTTTAACCTCTGGCCCCACAAATCAATCGTCGAAAATATTATCGAGGCACCGACCCAGGTCCTGGGTCTGCCCAAAGATAAGGCCTACGCACGTGCCGAAGCATTGCTCGATCGTGTCGGGCTTCTGGAAAAACGCGATGCCTACCCGGCTAATTTGTCTGGTGGGCAGCAGCAGCGTATCGCCATAGCGCGTGCACTGGCCATGGAACCGCAGGTTCTGTTGTTTGACGAGCCGACCTCTGCGCTGGACCCTGAGCTGGTCAACGAAGTGTTGGCGGTCATGAGATCTCTGGCTGAAGAGGGGAGGACGATGCTGATCGTGACCCACGAGATGCGTTTCGCGCGCGAGGTCTCCAGCCAGGTGGTCTTCCTGCATCAAGGGCAGATTGAGGAGTCCGGGCCGCCGGAAGATGTGTTCGACCGCCCGAAATCACAACGGGTCCGTGACTTCATGGCAAGTCACGCCTGATACCTATCCAAAAAACCAAGAAGACGGTGAAAACGCTATGAAACTACGCAAACTGATATCTGTTGCATCGCTGGCCGCTGTAACGGCGCTGGGTAGTCTGAGTGCTTCGGCTGCCGACAAGATCCGGATCGCCACCGAAGGCGCCTATGCACCGTTCAATATGACCAATGAGCAGGGTGAGTTGGTCGGATTTGATGTGGAGATTGCGAAAGCGCTGTGCGAGCAGATGCAGGCGGAGTGTGAAATCGTCGCTCAGGACTGGGACGGCATTATTCCCGGACTGTTGGGCCGTAAGTATGACGCGATTGTTGCTTCCATGTCGATTACCGAAGAGCGTCTGCGCGTCGTGGACTTTACCCAGCCTTACTACTCTAACGTTCTGGCATTCGTCGGGCCTGAAGGTAAGACGCTGGATACCAGTAAAGAGGGCCTCAAAGGGCTGACCGTTGGGGCGCAGCGCGCGACCGTAGCTGGGCAGTACCTGGAAGATAATCTGGCCGATAGCGTTAACGTAAAGCTCTATGACACGCAGGACAACGCATACCTGGATTTAGCCGCAGGCCGTCTGGATGCACTGCTGTCTGACAAGTTCCCGGCCTATGACTGGTTGCGCAGTGAAGATGGCAAAGGGTTTGAGTTCAAAGGTGAGGATATCGACATCGACGACAAGATCGCGATTGCCGTGCGCAAGGGAGATGGGTTGAAGGATAAGCTCAGTGCAGCGATTGCAGCGATTGTCGAGAACGGCACCTACGCTGAGATCAACGCCCGTTACTTCCCGTTCTCGATCTACTGATCTATCGGTGGCGCTCCGTTGGAGCGCCCGTTTCGGAATATTCAATCGATGGATTTACTCGGTTTTGGTGACCTGCTGCTCTCGGGCACCTGGGTAACGATCAAGCTGGCGCTGACCAGTCTGTTGTTTGGGCTGCTGTTCGGTTTGCTGGGGGCGGCTGCCAAGCTGTCGCCGATTAAACCGTTGCGGATGCTGGCAACGCTGTATACCACGTTGATCCGAGGCATCCCGGAGCTGTTGCTGGTCTTGACGATCTATTTCGGCGGCTCCATGGTGCTGATGGCGATCGCCGAGCAGTTTGGGTACACCGAATATATCGAGATCAGTGCGTTTGCCGCAGGTGTGGCAGCGTTATCCATCGCTTTCGGTGCCTATGCGACAGAGGTATTTCGCGCGGCTATTCAAGCGATTCCCAAAGGACAGTGGGAGTCCGCCCAAGCGTTGGGCATGACACCGTTGAAAACCTTCTTTCGCATTATCCTGCCGCAGGTTTGGCGTCTCGCGTTGCCGGGCCTGGGTAATCTGTTTCAGGTGTTGCTGAAGGATACCGCGTTGGTGTCGGTTGTGGGTTTAAACGACCTGATGCGTCAGGCCTATGTCGCGACGGGCTCCACCAAACAACCTTTTACCTTCTATATGGCAGCGGCGCTGATCTATCTGGGACTCACCGTGCTATCCACGCTGACAACAACCTGGCTTGAGCGTACGGCAGATCCCGCTGCGCGTGGAGGTGCGGCATGAATTGGAGCTGGGATGTCATTATTGATTACTTCCCGCGCCTGCTGGATGGCGTCTGGGTAACGTTGGAGCTGGTATTTCTGTCGGGACTGTTCGGCTTGTTGCTGGCGGTGCCCCTGGCTCTGATGCGGGCTTCGCCTAATCGGTGGCTGAGAATCCTGCCGTTTGGCTACATCTTTTTCTTTCGCGGAACGCCGCTTCTGGTCCAGATCTTCCTGATCTACTACGGCTCGTCTCAGTTTGATGCCGTGAGGGAGTCGGCGCTCTGGCCGATTTTGAAAGAGCCATACTGGTGCGCGATTATAGCTTTTACCCTGAATACGGCGGCTTACTCGGCCGAGTTGATTCGGGGAGCCATCCAGGCCATCCCCAAGGGTGAGCTGGAGGCTGCGGATGCCTTTGGTATGAGTAAAGCGCTGAAAATCCGCCGAATTGTTCTGCCCCGCGCGTTTGGTATAGTCCTCCCGGCCTACGGCAACGAGCTGATCCTGATGCTCAAAAGCAGCTCGCTGGCATCGACCATTACCCTATTGGATATCACTGGTGCCGCAAGGACGATCATCGCCAGGACCTATACACCGCTAGAGATATTCTTTGCGGCGGGGATGCTCTATCTGGTAATCAGCGCGATTATGATTGGCGGGTTCCGTCTGCTGGAGAGACGGCTGAACCGTCACCAGCATTACCGTGGTCCCGACGAAGTAGCCAAGGTCGACCCGCGTCTGGCGGAGTAGGGCTGAAAGCCCGTGTAGCCCGGCAGTAGCCGAAGGCGTATGCCGGGAAAGTTGGCTGCTCAGGCGTCGCTATTAATGACGTTGGTAGGCAGGACCGACTGCTCCTTCACCTCTTCCATCACGATATAACTCTTCGAGTTCTTCACGCCGGGCAGTGTCAGCAGCATCTGTCCGAGCAGCTCCCGGTATTGCGACATATCATGCAGCCGTGCCTTGAGCAGGTAATCGGCATCGCCGGAAACCAGGTGGCACTCCAGGATATAGGGCAGGCTTTCTACCGCCTTGTTGAACTTCTCGAACGCATCCGGTGACTGATAGGAGAGGGCGATTTCAACGAACACGAGCAGGTTGTAATCGAGCATCTCCGGGTTTACACGGGCATGGTAACCGGTAATCACGCCGTCTCGCTCCAGGCGTTTGACACGCTCCATGCAGGGGGTCGTGGAGAGACCGACGCGATCCGCCAGCTCCGTATATGAGATCCGTCCCTCCTGTTGCAGGATAGTCAGGATGTTGCGGTCGATGCGGTCGAGTTTTCGTGTTTTCTGCACAGAAGCCATAATGTGGTCATATATTTCGATTTTATTGTGAACTGTAGGCTATTTTAGCGATTTATAGCCAAATTCACAAAAAAATAATCTTGCTGATCCCTTAGAATGTTTTCCCGGCCAACCGACAGGCTTATGGCGGTCATAAAACGTATCTTCGATGCTACAAGATAAGTCGCTCTGTTGCATCCGTTTGACGGCTGGAGATTGGCATCGAGCCCGGGCATGGGAGAAGATAGGCGAGTCGGATCCTCCGCTCTTCTGACACCACATCTCCAGTTGATTTAAAGGAACAATCATGTCGAATAAAAGCATTATCAGTACCGACAAGGCGCCGGCGGCGATCGGCCCATACTCCCAGGCGGTGAAGGTTGGTAACACCGTTTATATGTCAGGCCAGATACCGCTGGTACCGGAAACCATGGAAGTGGTCACCGAGTCGTTTGAAGCGCAGGCCGTGCAGGTTTTCGAAAACCTGAGTGCTGTGGCTCAAGCCGCAGGCGGATCCTTGGCCGACATGGTCAAGCTCACCATTCTGCTCTCCGATATGGACTACTTTGCGGAGGTGAACACCGTCATGCAGCGTTACTTCAGTGAGCCTTACCCGGCGCGTGCGGCATTTGCTGTGAAGTCGCTGCCCAAGGGCGTGGATATCGAGATCGAAGGCGTGCTGGTCACCGCCGAATAAAGCCCACCAAGCGGAGGAGGGACAATGAGTCGAAAAGTGCGTGCTGATATCGACCTGGAGGCTATCCGGCATAACTACCGGCTGGCCTGCGCTCAAGCGCCGGACGCGAAGGCGGTTGCTATCATCAAGGCTAATGCTTACGGCCACGGTGCAATACCCGTGGCGCGGGCATTGGAAGCAGAGGTGCCGGCGTTCGGCGTTGCCTGCATCGAGGAGGCGTTGGAGTTGCGTGAAAGCGGTATTAAGTTACCGATCATGCTGCTTGAGGGCTGTTTCGATGAGCAGGAACTGCCACTGGTAGACAAGTTTGGATTCTGGGTGGCCGTTCATTCCTTGCATCAGGTGGAAGCGCTGGAGAAAGCCTCGTTTTCCAGTCGGTTTCCTGTCTTCCTGAAGGTGGATACCGGCATGCATCGGCTTGGCTTCGATCCTGCCGATGTGCCCGAAATGGTCGAGCGTCTCCAGCGCCTGGCCTGTTGTGAAGAGGTGATCCTGATGACCCACTTCGCTCGCTCCGATGAGCCGGCGGAGGTTGCGACAGCACAGCAGATCGAGCGATTTGAATCGATTCCGGGAGCCGCTGAGTTGGGTGCATGCCTGTCCAATTCGGCGGCCGTTATGGCCTGGCCCCGGGCTCACCGCAGCTGGCTTCGCCCCGGGATGATGCTTTATGGCGCAACACCCTTCACCGAATCTCAACGAGTGGCGGATCAGCTTCAGGCTGCGATGACGCTAACCACCGAGGTGATTGCGTTGCGCGATGTGGCTGAGGGTGAAGCGGTGGGCTACGGTGGAACCTTTGTCTGTAAGCGGCCAACGCGCATCGCAACCATCGCCATGGGGTACGGTGATGGCTATCCACGCCATGCTCAGAATGGTACGCCTGTGGTCATCCACGGACGACGGGCGGCTGTAGCCGGGCGCGTGTCCATGGATATGATGACCATCGATGTGACCGATGTGCCGGATGTAAACATCGGTGATCGGGTTGAGCTCTTTGGTAAAGCGTTGTCGGCGGCGGAGGTTGCCACCTGGTGCGGGACTATCCCCTACACCATGGTGACCTGTCTGACGCCCCGTGTGCCTCGCTATTACAGCGAGTAACGCCGGTTATTGACGGTCGAGCAGGCTAACCAGCATCTGCTTGACCGTTTCCGGTTCAAACGGCTTGTCAGCCATGGCGTCAACGCCGGACTGGCGGATATTCTTCAAATGCGCCTCATGTGCCTCTGAGGTCACCATCATGATTGGAATGTGTGAGTGCATTTCCGAGTGGCGGATAAAACTGGCCAGCTCCGCACCGTTGACCTCGGGCATGTTGTAGTCGGTGACGACCAGATCAACCATCTCGGTCTGAAGCTTCCGTATGGCATCACTGCCATCCACTGCCTCCACCAAGTGTCGAATCCCCAGGTTCTGCAGCACGCGGAGAATGTGACGGCGGGCCATACGGCTGTCATCGACCACCATGACACGCACCGAATCGATATCGAACATCTCCAGATCGACTTCATCGTTACCCAGCAGGTCCAACGTCGCGTTAAGGGCCGCGCCCAGATGATCGCGGTTGAACGGCTTGGGCAGGATGGCGACCACGCCGGATTGCTTGAATACCTCAAGCTGTTCACGCCGGGTTTCGCTGGAGATCAGCATGAAGGGGATATCGGCTTTGGCACCATCCGAGCGGATAAACTTCAGTAGCTGGTCGGCGGAGCCATCCTCGTAGTGGAGCGAGCTGATAATCAGGTCGGGATGGATGCGGTCAAGGATCTCCAGCGCTTCAGCCTTGGTTCTGACGGCATCGATTGCCATCACCTGCTCATCCTCAAGCTGGTGCATGATGATCTTGCGCTGCATGGTCGAGGGTTCGATCAACAGAATATGCAGATCATCGGTACTGATCCTGGACATCGCTCTTACCTTGGTTGTTATAGTACTTGCGCAGCTGAGTACTGCGTATTACTCGTGATTCGTGAACCACGAATAACATTACAAACTGAGTGCGATTAAGACTTTATCGGCAAGTGGGCGTGATTTCCAGCGCTCGAACCATTTAAGCGGTGACCCAGATCACCGATGCGTCCTCGTCGCTGACTGAAACCAGCGCATGACCCATCTCGCAGTCATAGTAGGCGCTGTCTCCGGTGCTCAGACGCAGTGGTTCGTAGAACTCCGTATAAAGCATCAGTTCGCCGCTGAGTACATAAAGAAACTCTTCCCCGTCGTGACGCACCCAGTCCTTGTATTCATCGAAGGTGCGGGCGCGCACAACGGTGCGATAAGGGATCATCTTTTTGGCAGAGAGATTCGTTGCCAGCAGCTCATGTTCATAGGTTGGAGTTGGGTGAGGCAGGCCCTCGCCATGACGGGTAATATCCCGTCTGCCGCCACCGCTGCGGTTGCGTTTGGGTTGGGTGAACAGTTGAGGCATGTCGATCCCCAGGCCGTTAACCAGCTTGGTCACGGCGCTGAAGGTCGGCGAGATCTGCTCGTTCTCGATTTTGGAAAGAGTCGAGCGAGCCAGGCCAGTCAACCGGCTGGCCTCTTCCAGTGTGAGGTTCTGGCTCAGCCGGATCTCTCGAACTCTTTGCCCCAGTTGCAGTGGTTCAACACGCGCATCGGTACCGGCGCGCTCAACCTGAAGATTCTGTTTGTCTGCCTGTAGAAAGTGGGGGTGATCGGCCATCAAGCTCTCCGCCGCATATACATCGGGAAACATTGTTTCCTAAAGTATACTTTTTGCGTACGGATCACCACATCAGATCATCAGGAATCTTGTAATCAGCGTAAGGATCGTCCTCATCCGGCTGGTCAGGCTCCGGCCGCGGCAGAACCGTGTCGGGAAGCCGCTGCTCGATACGCTCAACCACATCGGCGGGAATCAGGGCATACTCATCATCAAAAAAGGCGATACGTAACTGGCCGCGAGCAAGCTGACCGAGCATACCGTCATTGATCCAGAGCTGCTTAACCTTCTTGTCGTGCACAAAGTTGTAACGTGTTTCGCCCTCTTTCGGCAGCGTAACCCGATGTTGGGCGATCAGCTGGCGTACCTCTGCGGTCGCGGCTTTTTGCGCCTGCTCGGCCTGGCGCTGGCGGTTCAGTTCCCGGTCCTTCTCCGCCTTGGCCTGACGGGCGGCTTCCAGTGCGGCTTGCTGATCAGCATTATCCTTGGGCGCCTGCCCCTTTTTCTCTTTTTTCTTCGCCTGCTTGGCTTTCTTGGCTTGTTGCTTGTTGGCTACGCCGGCCTTGAGTAGCTGTTCCTGTAGTGAAATCGCCATGCTGGTACCCGAAAGATAAACGTTGTTTTGAGCCGTTACACAGAGCGGGAACTATACCGGAAGGGAGCGCTGGAGTGGAGGGTGATTGGCCTCGGTAAGTCGTGTGACAGGGCAGGCTGGAGTGAGGATAATGGATACTTAGCTATCGAATGACCACCTGTTGCAAGGATACGAATATGTCACTGATGTTATGGGGCTCGCTGTTTCTCGTTTGCCTGATGGGCGCCATGTCGCCGGGGCCGAGCCTCGCGGTTGTGTTGCGGGAAACAGTACGGAACAGCCGCTGGCATGGTGTGATCGCCGGGCTCTCCCATGCGCTTGGTGTGGGGCTCTGGGCGTTTCTCACTGTGCACGGCCTGGCGCTACTGGTTACCGAGCATCAGGGGCTGTATATGGCGTTGAGCTGGGGCGGCGCAGCCTATCTTGCCTGGATGGGCGTCCAGGCCTGGCGCCATGCCGGCGAGGCTAAAGCGCTTCAGATCGAAGAGGGCCGAGTGCATTCGCTTTTCACGGCGGCCCGTGCCGGTGCGATGATCTCACTGTTAAACCCCAAGCTGGCTCTGTTCTTCATGGCGCTGTTTTCGCAGTTTGTCAGTGCCGAACAAAGCCTGCTGGCTCAGTGGGTGATGATTTTAACCGCTACGGTTGTGGATGGAGCCTGGTACACATTGGTGGCGCTGATGCTGTCACAGCCCCGCCTGCTTAAGGCGCTGCGCCGCAGAGCAGCACTTGTGGAACGTGCCACCGGTACCATTTTGCTGGGGCTTGCGGTGCGGGTCGTGACGCTTTAACGGACAACCAAGGCGAGATAATTCATGGCAATAGGGCGAAAGATAAAGGGATGGCTCGGCGAGGAGCGTGTTGAAGCGCTTCGTGGTCGCTTACATGAGATCGGTGAACAAACAACCGAGCGGCATCTACGTCTGGCAGTGACCGGGTTGAGTCAAAGTGGCAAGACCGTTTTTATCACAGCGCTGATCCATCATCTGCAGCAAGCCCACCGCAGTGGCTCGTTGCCGTTTTTTGAGGTGGCAGCCAGCGAGCGGTTGGTAAGCACCCGGAACCTGAGTGCCGAGTCGGACAACCCGTTCCCGTTGGATGAGGCGCTGGCCGGTTTATCTCAGGAGCCTCCGCGCTGGCCTGAGTCCACCCGGGGGCTTTCCGAGGTACGTCTGGCGCTGCGCTATCGCCGGCCTGCCGGTCTGCGCCGGGTGCTTGGGGAAACCGGTACGCTCTATCTGGATGTCATCGATTATCCGGGGGAGTGGCTGCTGGACCTGCCGATGCTGCAGTTGGACTTCGGTCAGTGGTGTAAGCAGCAGTCCCGTCTGTTCGCGCGGGAGCCGCGCTCCTCGCTTTCAGCGCAATGGCGGGCGCGGCTTCAGGAGGTCGACTGGGCCGCACCGGCACAGCCGGATCTGATTCGTACACTGAGCCTGGAGTTTTCCGGCTTGCTGCAGCAGTTGCGGGAGGACCCATACGCGCTGAGCCTGCTGCAACCGGGGCGGTTGGTGTTGCCCGGTGAAGAAACAGACGACGAGCGTCTGCATCTGTTTCCTCTGCTGGTCGACAGCTGGCCTGAAAATGGCTGGCCCGAGGGTAGCAATGGCGCGCTCCTGGAGCAGCGTTACCACCGCTATCGTGATGAGCTGGTCCGGCCGTTTTATACCAAGCACTTCGCCCGCTTTGACCGGCAGATTGTATTGGTGGATTGCCTGAAAACACTCAATCGTGGTGAGGAATGTTTTCGGGATATGCAGGCGGCGCTGACCGATATTCTGCAAAGCTTTAACTATGGCCGATCGGGTTTTTTACGCCGGTTGTTCAGTCCCCGCATCGACCGGGTTTTGTTTGCCTCTACCAAGGCGGACCATGTCACCTCCAATCAGCACCACAACCTGGACCGGTTTCTGGAGTTGATTATTCAGGATGCTCAACGGGATGTCCGGTTTGAAGGCATTGAAACGCGCTGCATGGCCGTCGCCTCGGTGCGCTCCACGGAAGCGGCTCAGGCCCGGGTGGATGGGCAGCAGCTTTCCTGTCTGCGTGGGCGGCGTAAATCCGATGGTGAAGAGGTCGCGCTGTTTCCCGGTGAGGTGCCGGTGGAGCTGCCTGAGCCCTCTGACTGGAATGAAGAGCGCTTTCGTTTTGTCGACTTCGCACCGGCGCGTCTGCCCATGAACAGCCTCAAGGCCAGGCATCATATCCGGCTGGATCAGGTGCTCGAATACATGATGGAGGATCTGTTCCGATGAGCGATGACAGTCAGTGGAAAAAACCGCGCTACATCGACCCGGCACGCTTGGATAATGCCCCGGATTCTGCTGCGCGCCATCTGGGATACCCACCCCGTAGCCCGGCCGAAGACCAGAGGCCGTATGCCGGGAATCCGATACCACCCCAAGAGTTCCCGCTCGAGCAGGTAACAATCGAACCTGATGAAACAGATCAGCCTGTCACAACAGAAGCGCCCCAAAAAAGGGGCCTCTGGCGAAAGGTGTTTGCCTATTCGGCCACGGCGGTTCTTGTGACAGGTGTCGGGCTGGAGCTATACCGCCTTCTCGACTGGGGCTTTAGCACTCATATTGCTTTGGGCTCAACGCTGGCTGCGCTGCTCTCACTGGCGGCTGGAAGTGGCGCATTGCAGCTTTGGCGCAGTTTAAAAGGTCTGCGTCAGCTTCGTCGGACCGAGGAGTTGCAGGCGCAGGCGGCACGATTGGGGGAGCAGAGCGGCCAGGGGCAGGCAGCGGCTTTTCTTAGAAGACTGGAGCAGCAGTATCGGAATCAGCCGGGCCAGCGTGATATTGCCGATGCGATCCGCGACCTGGACTCCGCCTACAGTGACTCTGAAGTGGTCGAGTACCTGAGCCGCCACTTGTTTCTGGAGCAGGATGCGCGGGCGCGGCGTTGTGTGCAGCGCTATTCGGTGGAATCGGGGGTGCTGGTGGCGCTGAGTCCCTGGGCGAGCTTCGATATGCTGTTGGTGGGCTGGCGCAACCTGAGGATGCTGCGCGAAGTGGCAGCCATTTACGGCATCGCGCCTGGCGCGGCCACTCAATGGGCGCTGTTAAAGCGCGTCATGCATAGCCTGGCCTTCGCCGGACTGAGCGAAATGGCCATGGATGCGGGATCAACCGCACTCAGCGGCTCTCTCACAGCTAGTCTTTCGGCAAGAGCAGGGCAGGGGCTCGGTGCCGGGCTGTTTACGGCGCGTACCGGGCTTGAAGCGATTCGGCGTTGCCGGCCCATACCCAGTGAACAGCGGGACCGTAAGGTGTTGAAAGCAGTGACGGAAGGAATTGTTCAGAGATTGAGCCCAGCATCGGGAAAGGGCTGATCTTTCTCTTTAGAGGGGTTTGCATTCGTCAGACACGCTGCTTATACTGCGCGCCTGTTTCAGACAGTGATCGCTGTTTTGAAGCTAGGCGCAAAGCCGCGTTATGGTGGCTCTGCCGGTCCTCTCGCAACGATAAGCCGTGAACCTGGTCAGGCCCGGAAGGGAGCAGCCACAGCGGTAGACTCGTGTGCCGGGATGCTAGGCTGGTGGGGCCACCCCCAATAACGCTAAATTAGTCGTCAATGAGCTTTTTGTCTGCTGGCCTGCGCTTCTTAGCGTCTCGGTAGAAATTTTCGTGTGGGCCCAGGTTGAGTAGATAGAGCGTGAGCCGCTCTTCTTGCCAGCTGTAGCCCAGTAAAAACTGCTGACGCTCTACTGAAAACTTATATACCCGCATGTAAGAAAGATCGCCTTTCTTTTGCACACCGATCTCGGGATTGTCTACGACTTTGTCAATTGCATCTTCGACGGCTTCCAGTACCGCCTCCGGAAGTCTTTTGATCGCCTTGCTGAAGACGGGGGACTCGTAAACCTCAATCTGATTTTCGTTTTGTTCTTCGCTCATATTTGGTTACGTGCCCTGAGTTGACGGCCTCAGTCGCGAGCAGAGCATCGCGTATGAACTCATAGGTTAAATCAGGATTCTCTTCTGCTATCTGACCGATCTTTGCCCAATGTTCAATCTGCTTTGGTACAGTGCGAAATGAAGCCGAAGAGTGAATTTTCGCGTTTTCGACGAATTCGTCGTCTAAGCGAACACTTGTAGCCATTTCATATCTCCTTTACTCGCTTACCATTAATCAACGTAGCTGATTAGCCTCTGGGTAGACCTTTTATCTATCGATCAGGGCCTCATCTGCATTCATTTTCCTCGCGAGTATTGTTGTACTTTGCGACAAATTGTCGCGTTTTGCAATGTTTTGATATTTTTACCTCTGGAACGTTGCCTGAGAAATTGCTTTGAACCCGGTCAGGCCCGGAAGGGGGCAGTTGCAACAATAATCCGATTTCGCCCCAGTTTTTTGGCTTCATAAAGAGCCGTATCAGCACGGCGCAACAGGCTGTCGTAATCGTCATCTGGATTGATGCGGGTGATACCGGCGCTGACTGTCAGGTAAATGGTTTCGCCGCCCGGGGTCAGGAAGGGGGTGTCACAAAACCGTTGATGGATGCGTTCGGTGGCCTGCAGAGCCGCGGCTTCATCGATGAACGGCATTAAAGCGATAAATTCCTCGCCACCGTAGCGGAACCCGTCATCGGAGTGGCGCAGGTTGTGACGAATAATCTCGGCAAACTTGCGCAGCACTTCATCGCCGAACAGATGGCCGTGATTGTCATTGAGTTGTTTGAAGTGGTCGAGATCCATCATCGCCAGTGACATCGGCTGCTGGTAACGCTGGCAGAGCTCAATCTGCCGGTTAATCTCTTTTCTTAACTGGCGCGCATTATAAAGCTGTGTCAGGTCATCGGTGACGCTAAGCTCGCGGTAGCGCCGCTCATTTTCAACCAGTTGCTGTTCGGCCTTTTTGCGGTCGGTAATAATGACCAGTGTCTCGATGGCCCCGACCACTTTATGGTCGCAGTCCATCAGTGGGGCGGCAGTAAATGACAGCCATTCTCCGTCGTCGCCGATATCAGGGAAGAAGTCTTCGGCAGCGTAGGCGCCCTCGATCTTTGCGGCTTGTGTGAGCTTTGACGAGTAAAACTGACTGAGCGTATCGGCTTCGGCATTATCGACGATGATATCCGCCATGGTGGGGCGTGGGTGGGAGTAGAAAGGCATCCACTGTTTACGCGTTCCAATCATCTCCCCGGCGGAGAGCCCGGTTGCGCTGGCCAGCGCCAGATTCCAGTGGGTTATACGGTGCTCCCGGTTGATCACAAAAGCGGGGATAGCCAGCTTGTTGATCAGCTCATCGGGTGGAATCAGCTCCGTCAGAGGATCCAGGGGTTCAAGGGTTGCATGCTCCGACTGCTCCGGTACTTCTTCTGTTGCCATCAACTCTGTGCTCATCTATCGACTATCTGAGGCCCTGCAGTCACACGCTGTTATCCCGGGATGTTCCGGCGGAGGGTGCGGGGCTCTAGAAAAATCCATACTAAGCGAACGGCTATCATCCTTTAATTACAGAATAGTCGTATTCCATCCGCAGTAAAGGCCGCAGGAGCGTAACGACGCCGTGGCCAGGGCGTGGTAAGATCACCCCCTTTATCGAGACCCGGCGAGAACAGAACGAGGCGCGATGAGTTATCAGGTATTGGCACGGAAGTGGCGCCCCAGCCGCTTCCAGGAGATGGTGGGGCAGGAGCATGTCCTGAAAGCGCTGGTCAACGCGCTGGATGATGACCGGTTGCACCACGCCTACCTTTTTACGGGTACCCGCGGGGTCGGTAAAACATCCATCGCCCGGCTGTTTGCCAAGTCGTTGAACTGTGAGACCGGCGTATCCTCTGAACCCTGTGGCCAATGTACGGCCTGCCGTGAGATTGCCGAGGGGCGGTTTGTCGACTTGATCGAAGTTGACGCGGCCTCCCGGACCAAGGTGGAAGATACCCGTGAGCTGCTGGAAAATGTTCAGTACGCGCCCACACACGGGCGTTTCAAGGTTTACCTCATCGACGAGGTCCACATGCTCTCCGGCCACTCCTTCAATGCGTTGCTGAAAACGCTTGAAGAGCCGCCGCCCCATGTGAAGTTCCTGTTGGCGACCACTGACCCGCAGAAGCTGCCGGTGACCATTTTGTCGCGTTGCCTGCAGTTCAACCTGAAAAACCTGGTGCCTGAGCGGATCGTCAACCATCTGCGACATGTGCTGGAGGCGGAGTCGATTCAGTTTGAAGACCCTGCTCTGTGGCTCCTGGCTCGTTCGGCTGATGGATCGATGCGCGATGCGCTGAGTCTGACTGATCAGGCGATCGCCTATGGCGCAGGTGTCGTTAACGAGTCCGATGTGCGGGCCATGCTGGGTACCATCGATCAGCACCTGGTCTACGCCATACTGGATGCCGTGGCACGCCAGGATGGTGCTGCGGTGATGAATGTATGCGCGCAGCTGGCCGAGTTCTCGCCCGACTATGGCAGCGTGCTGGCTGAGCTGATCAGCTTGTTGCACCGGGTGGCGTTGGCACAGGCGGTGCCCGACGCAGTCGACAACAGCCTGGGTGATCTGGAGCGGGTGCGTGAGCTGGCAGCCGGTATGCGCGCTGAAGATACTCAGCTGTACTACCAGATTGCGGTTATGGGGCGTAAAGACCTGCCCTATGTGCCTCATGCGCGGGAAGGGCTGGAGATGGTTCTGCTGCGCATGCTGGCGTTCCGGCCGGCAGGTGCAGCTGTTGCCAAAAAGGCTCCGCCGGCTGAAGTAACATCAACTGCCGCCGGTAACGCCCATTTAGCCGACAACGTGCCCGCTCCAATGCCCAAGCCGGAAGCGGTGCCTGAGCCAGAACCAGAGCCTCCCAGGCAGGAGCCCAAGCCTGAACCTGCGATCAACACGGAACCACCGGTTGAGCCTCAGCCGGTTGAGCCAGCGCCCGTTTATACGCCCGGGCCTGCTCAGCCGGCGATGGTGCCTGATTCTCAGGAGATGCCGCGCTATGACGAGCCGCCTCCCTGGGATGAGTACGAAACCTCAGCCCCGGTATCGCGGCAGGCCGAGCCGGCGCCGGAGCCTGTTGAGCCTCCGGTAAAAAAGCCTGAGCCACCGCCCGCGCCGCCGTCGGCTCCGGCGGTGGAGAGCGAGAAACGCACACTGGCTCAGGAAACCGATGATCTGCCCGTGGAGCTGTCGGCGTTGAATGAGGCCCATTGGGTCAGTTTGGCGCTTGCGTTGGGGCTGAGTGGTATGACCGACAGTCTGGCGCGTGCCCTGTCTCTGGAATCGGTCAGTGCAAGCGGTCTGTGTTTCCACTATACCGCCGAGCAGGAGGCGATGCTGAACCAGACTCAGCGCGATCGTATTGCCGCGGCTTTGAAAGAGCGCTTTGGCGATGCGATCGATGTCACGTTTGAGCAGGCACCGCAAACTCGTGAAACGCCGGCTCAATATCTGGCGCGGCGCAAGGCTGAACGGCAGGCCGAAGCCGTGGCGTCAATGAAAGCAGACCCGCTGGTCCAGCAGATAATCGACCAGTTCGGGGCACGTATTGAAGAAGAATCTGTCACACCCATAGATCCAAATTAAGTAAAGAGGTTATCCGAGATGATGAAGGGTATGGGCAACATGGGCAATTTGATGAAGCAAGCCCAGAAAATGCAGGAAGAGATGCAGAAGGCTCAGGAAGAGATCGCCAACGCCGAAGTAACCGGCGAGTCGGGCGCGGGCCTGGTCAGCATTGTGATGAACGGTCGTCACGATGTGAAAAAAGTAAACATCGATGACAGCCTGCTGGAAGAGGAGAAGGAGATTCTGGAAGATCTGGTTGCCGCTGCGATCAATGACGCGGTGCGCAAAGTCGAACAGGATACTCAGGACCGTATGTCCAAAGTGACCTCCGGCATGGGCATGCCGCCCGGCTTCAAGATGCCGTTCTAACCATGGCGTTCAGTCCTCTGCTGCAAGAGTTGATTACATCGCTGCGCTGCCTGCCCGGCGTCGGTCCCAAGTCCGCCCAGCGTATGGCGCTACACCTGCTTGAGCGCGACCGTGAGGCTGCGCAGCGCCTGTCGCAGGCGCTGGTCGACGCCGTGGAAAATATCGGTGAATGTACTCAGTGCCGGACGCTCTCGGAAGATCCGGTTTGTGAGATCTGCGCTGATGAGTCCCGGGATCGTTCCCTGCTGTGCGTGCTTGAGTCACCGGTGGATATGATGGCGGTGGAGCAGACCGGCGGCTACAACGGCATCTACTATGTCTTGAAAGGCCATCTTTCGCCGATTGACGGGATTGGGCCTGACGCGCTGGGCATCGATGCGCTCGTGGAGCGGGTCAACAACAGCGACGTGCAGGAGCTTATTCTCGCCACCAACCCAACGGTGGAGGGGGAGGCGACTTCCCACTATATAGCTGAGCAGTTCAGCGGTGAGCCGTTGCGTATCACCCGAATCGCCCACGGTGTTCCCGTGGGTGGCGAGTTGGAATTTGTCGATGGCGGGACGCTCGCCCATGCCTTTGCTGGTCGACGTGTATTGCTCAAGGAGTCTGAATGAGCGAGGCAACCCCCTGGGATTGGCGTGTACTGGAAGCATCGGCCGATGCACCCTGCTGGATTCGAGATAGTGCGACGCTGGCGCAGTACTGCGCTCAGTGGCGGGCGTTGCCGATGGTGGCGCTGGATACCGAGTTTATGCGCACCGATACCTTCTACCCCAAGCCGGGCTTAATTCAGTTAGCGGATGAAACCACCTGCTACCTGATAGACCCGCTCTGTATTGAAGATTTCAGTGCATTTTCGGAGCTGATGGCTGATAGCCGTGTACTCAAGGTGATACATGCAGGCAGTGAAGACCTGGAACTGCTACTCAACAGTTTTGGCGTACTACCAGAGCCGATGTTTGATACCCAGGTTGCTGCTGCGTTTGCTGGCTGGGGCTTCAGCATGGGGTTGCAGCGTTTGGTGGACCATGCGCTGGGGGTTCAGATCGGCAAGGCGGAAACCACCTCGGACTGGCTGCAGCGCCCGCTGACACCTCAGCAGGAGCATTATGCGGCCCTGGATGTGGCCTACCTGCCCAGCATCGCTCTGCAGTTAAAGGCGGACCTTGAGAGTAAAGGTCGTCTGGAGTGGGTTCTGGAAGAGTGTGCTGAGCAGCGCCTGTCGGTTATTGATACAGATCCGGAAGGCTGGAGCTACTACCAGCGCTTCAGTCAGGTCTGGAATATACCCGATGTGAAGCGCGCGGGCTTGCGCGACCTGACGGCCTGGCGTGAGCGTACGTGCCGGGCGCGTGATATTCCCCGCAACCGTCTGTTACGTAACCAGCACCTGCTATCGATCGTAAATCGTTGGCCTCTGACGCTTGAAAGCCTGGCGCGGGTGCCTGAACTGCGTCGTCGCGTGGTCAAAGACGACGGTGAGGCGATACTGGCCTGTTTGTTGGGTGCCGATGAATCAGCACAACGTAATCCGCCTGAGCCCATCGTGCGTCCGCTACACTATGCATGGAATAAGCGAATTAAAGCGCTGAAAGCGATCGGTCGTGAAGTGGCCGAAAGAGAGGGCATCGCTCAGGAAGTATTGTTGCGTAAACGCGATATCGATGCACTGATTCAGTCACGCACAGAGGCTGGCAGTTATGAACTGCCGCGTAGCTTGTCTGGCTGGCGCAAGACTTTAGTGGGTGATCGCCTGCTGGAGAAGCTGAACGCGTTTGAAAACGAGAATTAAGATGAAGATTTGCAGTATTTACAAAAGCCCCAAAAAAGATGAGATGTACCTCTACGTTGATAAGCGGGATGGCCTGGCCCGCGTACCGGAAGAGCTGCTGGAGCTGTTTGGTAAACCGGTACATGCCATGGATATGCCGATGAAGGCTGATCGTAAACTGGCGCGCGTGGATGCGAAGAAGGTGCTGGAGGGCATCACCGAGAAGGGCTACTACCTGCAGATGCCACCCCCCAAGGAAGAGTACATGCTGGACCTGTTCCGGAATCGACCAGAAACCGGTGTACGCTGATGGCACAGGAAGTCTTCTGGCGCCGTAAATCGCTAAACGAAATGACCGCCAGCGAATGGGAATCGCTCTGCGATGGTTGCGCGCTGTGCTGTTTACATAAGGTTGAAGATGAAGATACGCAGGAGGTGTTTTACACCACCGTGGTCTGTCATCTGCTTGATCTGGAAAACTGCCACTGCACCGAGTACGAGCGCCGCTGCGAGTTGGTACCATCCTGCATAAAACTGCAGCCCAGGGATGTGGAGTCATTCGATTGGTTGCCGCCCACCTGTGCCTATCGGCTGATTCACGAAGGTAAAGACTTGCCGGAATGGCACCCGTTGGTGAGCGGTAAGGCGGACAGCGTTATCAAATCAAACGCATCGGTTTTGAGCGTCTACGAAGTGCGTGATAACGAAATTCACGAAGAAGAACTGATTAACTTTGTAGTGGAGTAATGGGATTTTCCCGGCATCCTCCTTACGGCTCCTGCCGGGCTACGGCTATCTGTTACCCAAACACCATCCCCAGGTAGAGTGCGTTAATCTGCTCGCCCCAAAGAATGGCGATCCATCCCGCAATTGCCAGATAAGGCCCAAACGGCAGCGGGTTGGAAGCCTCATGGCGCTTGGCGGCCATCAAAGCAAACGCAAGAATAACGCCCACCACGGACGATAAAAGAATAGTCAGCGGTAAAACCTGATACCCACCCCAGGCACCGATGGCTGCCAGCAGTTTAAAATCCCCATAACCCATCCCTTCCTTGCCGGTGAGCAGCTTAAAGGCCCAAAACACACTCCAGAGCACCAGATACCCGGCGGCTGCACCATAAACGGCATTCTCAAGGCCAGTGAAAACGCCCTGGCTGTTTAGCAGTAAGCCAAGCCAAAGGAGGGGAAGGGTAATCTTATCCGGCAGTAACTGATGGTCGATATCGATAAAGGTAAGCGCGATCAAGCTCCAGGTGAGCAACAGTAGCGCAATGCCCTCAACGCCCAATCCGTATTGCCAGCCGATAAAGGCGCCGAGTAGCCCGGACAGCGCTTCAATAGAAGGATAGCGGGCCGAGATCCGGGTGCCACATTGACTGCAGCAGCCCTTGAGAACCAGAAAGCTAATTACCGGGATATTCTCAAACCAGCGGATCTGATGGCCGCATTTATTGCAGCGTGATGCAGGTACCGCAAGATTAAAGCGCTCTTGGTGTTCCTCAGTCGCCTGGCCGGTGTCTGCGAGCCATTCCCGCTCCATCATCACAGGCAGGCGGAGAATGACCACGTTTAAAAAACTGCCAACCATCAGGGCGAAGAACAGCCCGACAACCAGTGCAAAAAGACCCGGTTCGACCAATAGCGCCATTAAACCACGTTACCCAGCTGGAAGATCGGCAGATACATGGCGATAACAAGGCCACCCACAAGAATACCGAGGATTGCCATGATCAAAGGCTCCAGCAGACTGGACAGGTTATCAACGGCGTTATCAACGGACTCCTCGTAGAAGTTGGCCACCTTATCCAGCATCATATCCAGCGAGCCGGATTCTTCACCGATGGAGACCATTTGTACCACCATAACGGGAAATACGCCGGACATATTAATCGCGTTAGTCAGCGACTGACCGGTGGATACCCCGTTTCGGATTTGCAGCGTTGCGTTACGGTACACCACGTTACCGGCTGCACCAGCCGTAGAGTCCAGAGCCTGAACCAGCGGGACGCCGGCTGCAAAGGTCGTGGCCAGAGTTCGGGCGAAACGAGCGACAATCGCTTCGTTAATGATAGGACCAATAATCGGAAACTTCAGGATCCCGCGATCGATAGCATTTCTGAGCTTTTCCGATCGTTTGAATGTGTAACCAAACCCAAAGCCAAATGCGACAATGCCTAAAAGACCTATAAACCAGTAGTCCTGCGCAAACTCAGATAAACCTATAACCCATAACGTAAAAGCCGGTAGATCGGCGCCGAAGCCCCGAAATACATCATCAAAAACAGGAACAACTTTAACCAGCAGAATAGCAGTGACTATGATTGCAACGATAATAACCGCGGTTGGATAGGTCAGCGCTTTTTTGATTTTTGCTTTAAGGGACTCAATTTTCTCTTTGTAAGTAGCCACGCGGTCCAGCATGGTCTCTAGCTGACCGGAGGCTTCACCGGATCGAACAAGACTGACAAAGAGGTCATCGAAATAGAGAGGATGCCGGGAAAGTGCCGTGGAAAAATCTGTACCCCCAGATACATCTCCTCGGATATCGTAAATCAACTCTTTCAGTTTGTTTTTTTCAGCACCCTGGCCAACGATATCCAGCCCCTGAATCAGCGGGACACCTGCTTTCATCATCGTTGCCATTTGCCGGGTAAAGAAGGCGATATCCAGCGGCTTGATGGGTTTGTTGCGTTTGCTGCCAAGGCTTAGGGAGCTTTCTTTTTTGACCTTGTTAGGGTTGATGCCCTGCTTGCGCAGCAAGGCTTTGGCGGAAGCGATACTTTCAGCGTCAATTTTGCCTTTACTGTTATTGCCGCTTTTATCTTTCCCTTGCCACTCAAATGTCTTTCGACTGGCTTCCTTGGTTTTCGTTGCCATAAATGGGCCCTGTTGTTAGCTCGCCTGCTGCTGTCAGTTAAACTTTAATTACCCGGTTCATCTCTTCCAGGCTTGTCAGCCCAGCAGCGACTTTTAACAAGCCGGATTGGCGCAGTGTCTTGAAGCCCTGTTCGCGGGCTACCCTGAGTATATCCAGTGAGTTGCCGTTTTCCATAATGCACTCGGCAATCTCCGTTGTCATCACCAGCATCTCGTAGATCCCCACGCGGCCCTTGTAGCCCCGGTTGCACTTGGGACAACCGTCGTGGTTGGGCTCAAACAGGTGCAGGTTTTTAATCTGGTCCGGCTTGAACCCCTCCTCAAGAAGCGCGGCTTCGGGTATCTCCACCGGGTTCTTACAGCTCTCGCACAGTCGTCGAGCCAGGCGCTGAGCAATGATTAGACTCACCGAGGTGGCGATGTTAAAAGCCGGAACGCCCATATTGCGCAGGCGGGTCAGGGTCTCCGGGGCGCTGTTGGTGTGCAGTGTGGAGAGTACCATATGACCGGTTTGAGCGGCCTTGATCGCGATTTCCGCTGTTTCCAGGTCGCGGATCTCACCCACCATCACCACGTCCGGGTCTTGTCGCAGGAAGGAGCGCAGGGCTTCGGCGAACGTCAGACCAACCTTGGGGTTTACGTGAACCTGGTTTATCCCCTCCATATTGATCTCAACCGGGTCCTCCGCGGTGGAGATATTGCGCTCTTCCGTATTAAGGATGTTCAGGCCGGTGTAGAGGGTTACCGTTTTACCTGAACCGGTCGGGCCTGTAACCAGCACCATCCCCTGAGGCCTGTTCAGAGTCCCCATGTAGATCTCCTTCTGGTCCGGTTCGAAGCCGAGCGCATCAACACCAATGGTTGCGCTGGTCGGGTCCAGGATACGCAGTACGATCTTCTCACCCCAAAGCGTTGGCAGGGTGTTCACACGAAAATCGATGGCGCGTTTATCGGAGACCTTAAGCTTTATACGGCCGTCCTGCGGGATACGTCGCTCGGCAATATCCATGTTGGACATAACCTTAAGTCGGGCGGATAGCCGCGAGGCCAGATTGGTCGGCGGCTTGCTCACTTCCTGCAAAATGCCATCGATACGGCAGCGGACACGGTAGGCTTTTTCGTAGGGTTCAAAGTGAATATCGGAGGCACCATTACGAATCGCGTCGAGGAGAATTTTATTGATAAACCGAACAATGGGCGCGTCGGAAGCGGCTTCCTCTGCCGTCTCCTCCTTTTTCTCTTCTTTTTTCTCGTCTAAATCAAGGTTATCAAGGTCTTCATCATCCAGTTCTTCCAGCGCTTCACTGCCCGCGTCGAGGAAGCTTTCAATACGGCGGACCAGCTTGTCCTGCTCGACAATGACCGCCTCAGTAGTCACGCCGGTATGGAACTTGATCTCGTCCAGTGCCTGAAGATTGGTAGGGTCCGATATAGCAACGAAAAGCCGATTCTGGCGTTGTATCAGTGGTAGCGCACGGTGTTTGCTGATCAGGTGATCAGAGATCACGCCTTTCGGAATTACTTCGGAATTGAATGCGTCCAGATCGAGCAGGGGCAGCCCAAACTCAAGAGACGCGGCGTTTGCCGCCCGGTGGGCACTGACCAGCCGCTGGTTGATGATGTAACTGACGAAGGACTCATTGGCCTCTCTTGCCGCATTTTGCGCCTCCATGGCGACGTCGGCTGAGAATATCCCGTCGTTAACAAGCCGTTTGGCCAGGCCGCTAAGTGGTTGAAATCCGTTTGACAACTGCTTTACCTTAAGCTTCGAGCGATGCGATCAGATCACGAATCCAGCGTTTTAGGTACTCTATAGCAGCGCTTCGCATCAGGCAAATGGCAAGGCAGCGCCAAGCGCCGTATCATGATCTAAAACAACTGTTTCAGGCACAATTATGAGTGAAGTTTCGGGGCGATGCCATGAGTGATACGCGAGACTGGCAGGCTTTGAATCTGTTTAACCTCTATCGCGTTGCGCTCAGTGGCTTCCTGGTCCTGCTGTCGTCCAATGTCTACACACCCAGTGGATTCAACCCCTGGGCGCCCAATCTCTTTTCCATCTGTGCCCTGGTCTATTTTGCACTCAGCCTGATTTCTGGCTTGAGTATTCAGCGACGTGAAGCACCACGTCAGCTTCTTTTCAGGGTGCAGATCCTGATCGACCTCGTGCTGCTCTGTTTACTGAGTTTTGCAATCGGCAACCCTACGGACCCATTCGGCTATCTCCTGGTGATACCGGTGGCCTTTTCCGGGTATTGGCAGCCGGGGCGTATGACCCAGTTTTATTCAGCGCTGGCGATACTGGGATTGTTGACGGTGGTCGCACTGCATGCGTGGTTTGGCGCACAGGGATATTCAGCGCTCCATTTGGGGGCGCTTGGTGCGGTGTTGCTTGCTATTGGCCTGATCAGTGGCCTGGTTGGCAGCAAAGTCGCGGAGTCACAAAGCCTGGCGCGGGAGCGGGAGCTGGACCTGGATACAGTAACGGAATTGAATGCCACGGTTGTCAGGCATATGGAAGATGGCATGTTGGTGATTGATAATGCGGGCTATCTTGTCCTGATGAATCCGTCCGCCGCCCGGATGATGGATCTTCCCGAAAATCTCAGGTTGCCCGTAGATATAAACCAGCTGTTACCGCGTCTTCAGCAACACCTCAATAACTGGCGTACAACGGCTGATACAGCGCCGGTGCTGATGGGGGGGATTTTCATTCAGTTTGCGGCCATGGGACGCGGAAGGCATCAAAAATTTCTGGTTCTTCTCGAAGATAAGGAAGTACAGAGCCAAGCGTTACAGAAAGAAAAACTCGCTGCACTCGGCCGCCTGACGGCGTCATTGGCCCATGAGATACGAAATCCGTTGGGTGCCATTAGCCAGTCTGCTCAGCTGTTGGCGGAGGCCCCGGCGCTGGATGCCGAAGACCAGCAACTGCTCACCATTATTCAAGGTCAATCCCGCAGGCTGAACACGCTGGTAGAGGATATCCTAAAGCTCTCGAGACAACGCACCGCTCATGAAGTCGACATCAGCCTGGCGGATTGGCTGGGTATTCTGGTTGATGAATGGCGACGCACTTGGCCGGACTTGGTGCAGTTTCTGGAGTTATCCGTAGGGGCGGAGTGCCGCCAGCTCAGTGTGAGCTGTGATCCGGGGCAGGTCCGGCAGATTATCACGATCTTGCTGGAGAATGCGCAGCGCCATGGGGTGGTAGAAGGTCAGCGTTTAAAGCTGGAAATTTATGTGGGGCGGCTGGACTACAATGCCGCCCCTTATATCGAAGTGAAAGATAACGGTCCCGGTATTCCTTCGGAGAGGCAGGGGGAAATCTTCGAACCTTTCTTCACTACCCATGGCAGTGGTACCGGGTTAGGGCTGTTTTTGGCACAGGAACTCGCATCGGCAAACCATTGTACCTTACGATATAGTGATAATCCGGAAGGCGGAAGTTGCTTCCGGCTGAATTTTCCGATGGACCGACCAATGAAAAAACGTTATGACCCAGAGTGACGGCAAGCAAGGGCGTATCCTGATTGTCGATGATGAGGTAGACCTGCGCTCGCTCCTGCAAATTACCTTTAAGCGGATGGGCCTCAGTTCGGTGGCCGAGCCGGACCTGCATTCGGCACGAGAGAGACTAAAAAAGGATCAGTTTGATCTGTGCCTCACCGATATGCGGCTACCGGATGGGCGGGGGATGGAGCTGGTGGAGGAGATTCAGCAACGCTATCCACACATGCCGGTGGCTGTCATCACGGCGTTCGGGAATATGGAGCTTGCTGTAGAGGCGCTGAGAGCGGGTGCGTTTGACTGTGTCAGTAAACCGGTAGACCTGGAAGTACTCCGGGCATTGGTGAGCAGAGCGTTAACCGTTGAAAAAAGCCCTGCCGTAAACGCAAGCCTAAGTGAAGAAAGGCTCGTTGGCCGTTCACGGGCTATGCGGGCACTTAAGGAACGCATCGACAAACTCGCCCGTAGCCAGGCCCCGGTGTGTATCAGCGGGGAATCGGGTACCGGGAAAGAGGTGATTGCTCGTGAGATCCATGCGCGTGGGCCAAGGGCAGACAAGCCTTTTATTCCCGTTAACTGCGGAGCGATTCCTGCAGACCTGATTGAGTCAGAATTCTTTGGCCATCTGAAGGGGGCGTTCACAGGTGCAAGCCAGCCCAGAAGCGGTTTTTTTCAGGCGGCGGAAGGCGGCACCCTGTTTCTGGATGAAATAGCCGACATGCCGCTGCCCATGCAGGTAAAGCTGCTCCGAGCTATCCAAGAGCGACGTATACGCCCGATAGGAGCAGAGAAAGAGCTCCCAGTCGATGTTCGGATACTTAGCGCCAGTCACAAGGCGCTGGATCGGGAAGTGCGAGAGGGCCGGTTTCGTGAAGATCTTTATTATCGGATCAACGTTATCGACCTGCACGTGCCGCCCCTGCGTGAGCGCCCCGAGGATGTTGAACTGCTGACCGAGCGAATACTGGCCCAACTGGCTGGTGTTTACGGTCAGAGCTTCGAGTTGACGGAGTCCGCGAGAAGCGCGTTGGTGGTGCATGACTTCCCCGGCAATGTGAGGGAGCTGGAAAACATCCTGGAGCGTGCCGCTGCGTTGTGCGAACACAGTAAAATAGAAGCGGAAGACCTGGGGCTGAGTGAGGAGTCGCTATCTCGACCCGGCAAAAACGCAGAGCCACGCGAAAATTTGGCCGTGGAGCTGAGCTTGGACGATGAGGCGGGCCCGGATAACGAGCTCGAACTAATTACAGAGGCGCTGGAGGCGCGGCGCTGGAACCGTACAGCGGCGGCGAAGGACTTGGGGTTGACACTACGTCAGTTAAGATATCGCATGAAAAAGTACCATATCGACTAAGCAACACTGACATGAATCAAACGGCAGTTTGTCAAATACTGACGAAAGGCGTGACAAAGTGTCAGGGTTTGCCATATCCTGAACAGCGGTAAGGGTGGTAAGCGCCGAAATTAAGGGGTTCCAGGTGGTTGGCACCTAAATTGCTTAATCCAATTTGGATTTAAATGGATTTCAACTCGCTGGAGAGATGAAAATGATGAAGAAGACACAACAGGGTTTTACCCTCATTGAATTGATGATCGTTGTAGCGATCATCGGTATCCTGGCTGCAGTGGCTCTGCCCGCCTATCAGGATTATACGAACAAGGCAAAGGCATCAGAAGTTGTTTTGGCTGCAAGTTCTGCGCGTACGTGTATCACTGAAATCGTACAGTCTGCTGGTTCAGGAGCGTCTTTGAGTAGTTGTGCAAGTGGTTACCAGGCTACTCAATACGTGGCGAGTCTGTCTATAACCGGTTCAGGCGTCGTTACAGCAAAAGGTTCTTCAGAGTTTGATGAATCACTCGAAATTGTGCTGACTCCTTCAATGTCGACCTACCATATTGAAAAGTGGACATGCTCTGGCACCCCAACAAAATGGATGCCTGGCTCTTGCCGCGGTTAATTTCTGAATAATTTTGATTGCAAATCCCCGGCTTAGCCGGGGATTTTTATTTGTATTGAAAATGTTTATTAAATTCCTTTTTTCTCCTGCCTCTCTTTTTCTGATTTTGCTCTTTATTTATTTGCCGGGAATTAGTGGAGCCCTGTATTACGATGATTACGCAAACCTGAAGAACTTATCTTCTATTAGTGACTTTAATAGCATTTATGATTTTGTTTTTAGTGGAAGAGCTGGTCCCCTAGGTAGACCCATAGCGCTCTTTTCATTTGTGCCATTTTCATCAGGATGGCCCGAAAATAAGCGCTTTGTGTTAGCTTTTAATATATTAATTCACTGCGTTAACTTTATATTGATATATTTATTATCCAAATTGATCCTAGTAAAAAGATTCGATGAATATAAAAAAATAGCTTTGCTTACAGCATTTTTATGGGCGGTTTTACCGATATTAGCTTCGACAACATTAATAACCATACAGCGGATGACAAGCTTAGCCGCATCATTTGGTATTCTAGGTTTAATTGGTTTTGTATGGGCATATAAGTTTTATGGATTTAAAAAGTATACCGAAGCCACGTTAATCCAATTCTCTTTGCTTGGTATCGGGACAGTTTTATCTGTTTTTACAAAAGAAACAGGCGCTCTTATTCCTATTTTTGCCTTTCTGTTAGATAGAACTATCTTTAGAGAAAGGCTGTATTTTAGAGTAAAGCCATATCTGGCTTACTCTAGAAGCTTTTTATTGGCAGCTCCTCTTATATTTTTTGTTTTTTATTTGTCACCTTTAAACAACGATTGGTTTGATAACAATAATTTTAGAGGCTTTTCGTTATGGGAGCGGTTTTCTACAGAGTTGACTATATTATGGGAGTATTTGTACCGAGGTTTTTTCCCCCAAAGCCCGACAGCGTATGGTCCCTTCCATGATTACTATGGAATTCGTGAATGGGATGTGATAACGATTGTAAGTGCTAGTTTATGGGTTTTTATAATATGTTTCAGTGCGTTTATATATAGAAAAAGTAAATGGCCGTTTTTTGCGGTTTTTTGGTTTTTAACTGGCCACCTTGCTGAGTCTACATTTATTAATCTGGAATTGTACTTTGAGCACCGGAATTACTTGGCGATGTATGGGGTGTGTTTAGCATTGACCATTGGTGCATATTCTGTGAAGGGGCCTCTTCGCAACGTTGTGAGAAGTGCATACATCTTGTACTTATTCCTCCTTGGAGCGATATTGCTGTCCATGACGTCGCTCTGGGGAGATCCGGTCCGAGCTGCCGATACTTGGAACATTAAACATCCTGGATCTGCAAGAGCAGTCTTACATGCCGTATTTCTAGACTTAGAAGAGAATAACAGTGATAAAATAGATAAAAGGGGCGTGGCTCTTCGAGAGTATCAGCGGAAAGCAATTGCATTGGAAGCTTTTGACAGAACAAAGAAAGCTTGTCCTGATTGCATAGATGTAAGGTTGATGGCGCTTGTATATAGCTGTGACTTTAACGATATTAAAGACAGAGCTGAGAGGTTAGATGAGCTTTCAGCTATCGCGCGGGTTGGTCGGGTTAATATGAATGTTGCGGATAATTTATTTGAATTAGTGGATCTTGCTATTAACCGAAGCTGTGAGGAAGTAACGATCAAAAATGTTTATAAGTTCGTCAATGAGCTTTCGGAAAACATAGCGGTCAAATCAACTATGTATGCTAGCAAAATACTGTTCAACAAGGCTCGTTTGCTAGAGGTTATAGGGAATTATGATGTTCTTTTAAAAGTACTGCGAGAAGCTGAACGGATATCTCCTAAAGCTCTACCTATTCTTCAGTATCAAGTTTATATAATGAAGAGAAATGGTGATTACGAAAGCGCAATAAAAGCAGTAGAAAGGAGACGAAAAAGTATTTTAAAAGGCGAAAATGAAAATGAATCTGGAGCAATGAATATGACGGTATTAGAAAAAATATTGGATGAAATAGATGCTGAAAGGAATGAAGGAAGAAAGATTCATGACTGAAATAACTGTCATAATTCCAGCAAAGAATGAGGAACGAGGTATAGGAGATTGTTTGAAAAAATTGAGAGAAGTTTGTCCTGAGTACCAAGTGGTAGTTGTAAATGACGGCTCAACGGATAGCACTAAAGCTATTTCAGAGTTAGCAGGAGCTATTGTACTAAATCATCCATACTCAAAAGGTAATGGCGCAGCAATAAAAACAGGTGCCAGATTTGCTAAAGGTGATCTATTAATATTTATGGATGCTGACGGTCAACATGATCCGTCAGATATTCCAAGATTAATTGATAAACTAAATGAGGGGTATGATCTAGTTGTTGGTGCTAGAGAAAGAGGGTCTCAAGCTAGTCTAGCAAGGGGTATGGCGAACCGATTTTATAATTGGTTAGCTAGTAATATCACCGGACATCGTGTCAAAGATCTAACGTCGGGTTATAGAGTAGTTAAAGCTGAGAAGTTCAAAGAATTCATTTATCTATTGCCAAATGGGTTTTCCTATCCAACAACTAGTACGATGGCATTCTTCCGAGCTGGATATTCTGTAGCTTATGTTCCAATTCACGCATCAAAACGAGTTGGACAAAGCCATCTAAAGATTTTCAAGGATGGTATTAGGTTTTTATTAATAATTTTTAAGATAGGTGTACTTTATTCCCCGTTAAAACTTTTTGCACCTATTTCATTTTTTCTTTTTTTAAGTGCAAGTGCTTGGTACATATATACTGGATTTACGACTGGAAGATTCACAAATATGAGTGCTCTTCTCTATGGCGGAAGTGTGATGGTATTTCTAATGGGTCTTATTTCGGAACAGATAACCGCGCTGCTTTATAAAGATAAAGGCTAATTTTTGTATGAAAGTTTGCTATATACTAGCGTATAAGTCTCCCAGCTATATAAGAAGTCTCTCTTTAATTAATGCGCTAAAAAAAACAACCTGGGTTGAGCTGGATCTGATTATTAATGAACGTAGAGGGATGCTTAGATATTTTGAGGTTCTTTCTAAATTATATAAATATAGAAAGAATAGAGATGTAGTTTACATCATAGGGTTTCGTGGGATCGAAATTTATTGGCCTGTGAGATGGCTAGTAGGAACTTCTACAATAGCACTAGACGCTCTAATGTCGCCGTATTTGTCACTGTCTGAAGAAAGAAAATTCGGTTGGTTTGGAGCCATGGCTTCCTATTTTTATCAACCGTTTGAGGCGTCAGTAATGAAAGATGCTAATTTAGTATTTACAGATACTGAAGGGCATTCAGATAAGTTCTCAAGTTGCTTCAACATTAACGAAAGCAAGGTAAAAATTATTCCAATAGGGGCTATAGAGAACTCCTACATCCCAAAAACGTTAGATGAAAAAAGCGAGTTCGTAGTACTTTACTACGGTTCTTTTTTGCCTCTCCATGGTGTGGAAACACTATTTAAAGCAATTTTAAATTTGAGGGGGGTTCCTATCCTATTTCAGTTAATAGGAGGAGGAAAAAAAATTGAAAGAAGGGTTAAATATATCAATAAAACTTTTCCTGATGTAAAGATCAAATATGAAAGGTGGGTTGACTATCGTGACTTAATTAATGAAATAATACCGAAAGCAAATTTAATTTTAGGAGGGCCTTTCGGGGGAACACCGCAAGCGTCTAGAGTCGTTACGGGAAAAACGGTTCAAGCGTTAGCCTCTTCTAAGGCTTGTATTGTAGGTGCAATGAATCGAAACGCATATGATTTTGTAGATAAATTTAACTGCTTATTAGTATCACAGAATGATCATGCTGATTTAACTGATAAAATAATTTGGGCGTTTGAAAATAGAGATAAGTTGATGAATATAGGTATAAACGGCAAAAAACTATATCAACATCATTTTGATGAGCACATTATTACTGATAGAGTTCAGAGTGCTTTAAGAAGTCTAACTTTTTAGTTTGCGGATAATTGTTTTAGATAGATCAAAAATGTACTGAGATATCGTGTATTCTTTTTTTAAGCACTTTATTTGAATATACAGTCTTTTTAAGTAATCTGCTGTTTTTAAAGGGTTTGATAATTTTTTGATATAAAAAAGATAACCTGCTTTCTTTGCGCCAATGACGTTGCGAGAATGTTGTCTGTAATAAACTAGTGGTTCATCGATGAAATATATGATGCCTCTATTTTTCATTACCTGGCAAGAAATCCACCAATCGTGCATCATGGCCTCGTTTGGTATCGGCGACGAAAGATTAACGGCTTTTCTATTGAAGATCATTGCACAACCAGAAACGCTATTCTCGACTAATATGTCTTCAAGCCTTTCAATTTTCTTTTTTAGCTTTAAGTGAAAGAAAAAGGAATCTTCAAAAATTGTTCCGGTTTCATCGATTAGTGATAAATCAGAATGGACCAATATTGGTAACTCTGGATTAGATTTTTCTAGCTCCAATATTTTATTATACATCTTCTCTAATTTTTCAGGTAACCAGATATCATCTTGGTCAGAAAACATAATGTAAGAAGATGATGATTTATTAAGAAGATATGAAAAGTTTTTTTTTGCTCCACCTGGAAAAAAATCGTCATCTAAGAAAAATACTTTATCTGGCATTTTCTGTGTGTAGGACCTAATGATGTTTCTTGTCTCATCGTTGGAACCATCATCGTGAATGATCAAGCGAAATGATTGAAAGCTTTGATTAATTATTGAGTCAATTTGTTGTCTTAAGTATTCGGCACCATTATATGTGGCTAACAAAACGTCTATCATCATATTTTGATATCTAATGATATATTATTTCTTTTGATTAAATGATGTAGAGATTTTAAGTTCTGATATTGCGTGTCGCTCATTTGAATATAGAGGTGTCTGAAATTGATTTTTTTTGAGTGAAGTAAATAGGGGAGTATCATTGTTTCTCCCATTATAATATCCCCTTCATACTCTATTATAGAGCCTTCTAGCGAAAAATCTTGGGCGAAAATCTCCTTTAAATTCGATTGCCTTTCTAAATGAATCCTTTTATTAGGGTTTGGATGTCTAATTATGCACACTTTTTTATATTTAGAAGGTAAAGAATTCACGCCCAACGATTCTATGATTACTGCATCGTAATTGTTAAGGTTTTCACAAGGCTGGCTTTTATCGAATAAGCTATTGATGTTTTCTGGTCTTACTTTTCTTATGTTGGATGTCCAGGAGCCCATTTTAGTGTAGTCGGAAAATGTAACTAGTGAACGTGCCTTTTGAGTTAAATTTTTCGAAATATTGATCGGATTTTCTCTCAATGTATCCATTCCATCATCTATTAAATTTACGTTATTAAGTAAATTGATGTAATGGAGTAGACTCTTATTTATCCTGTCATGTGGCACATAAGCCTCAATATTCGAAAGTGGTAGTAGATTGAATATGTTACATAAAATTGACGTCTTTGATATTGGTATATATTTTACGTTTTTGATAGCTTTATTTGGCGCTATTCTGGCTCTATCAAATAGCAAGAAGTATTTTATATTCTTATTTTTTTCCTGCTCGGCAAGACTGGTGGCTAAAGAAAAGGTGATTTTATTAAGGCACAATACAATCTTATTCATTTATAAATATTTTTTGCCAGTCATCTAAAATTCTTTTATTCTGGAGATAAATTAGTTTATCTATGTCGCCCCTCTGTCTTGTTTTTTTTGCGCTATATTTTAAATTTTCATAGTCGACACCTATGGTAATGAATTCCTGATACTTCTTATAACTTGGTATTGGGTCTGCTATTACGTTTAACCCATGTGAAAGAGCAGTTAAAACTCTATTAGATGATTTTGATAATGTGAAAGGAGTTTTTTTAATTGGTATAATACATGTATCATGGAGACTAAGAATATCCGATGAAAATTGCAAATTCCATTCAATATATAAAGTAGGACATTTTAGCCTTTCTAATATTGGACTAAAGCTTTTTTTTGAGTTGCTCATTACAGTAAAAGTAATTGGGCGTTTTTCATATACTTTATTCAAGATATCAATGGTTAGTGAAAGATCGTCGATCCCACCGCCCGAGTGTGGTGTCCCTTTATTACCAAACCAAATGATATTTTCGGGCCCTTTAGCTTCGTTGGATTTTAAAAAAGATTTAAGCCTTTTATATTCTCTATATTTGCTGGGGCTAAAGATTGTATCATACTTTGAATATGAGCTAGGCTTTTCAGTCAAATCCTCTATAACTCTTATTTTGTTTTTGTTTTTGTATTTTGATATCTCGTTTGCTAAATAATCGCTCGATGTGATTATATTATCAATTTTATCGATCGCGTTAATAAAGTCTATTTTCCTTTTTTTTAATTTAGGTGTTTCATGTTTGTAGAAGATATGATTATCACATAAATCAAGATATAGTTCGGTGCCAAATTTCTCTTTAAGCTTTATGGCATGCGCAATACTTTTTGAATCATAACGTTTTGATAAAATAAGGGTGTGAGGTCTTCTAAATGAAAATAAGAAAGGTTTTTTTATATAGAATGATGGTCCGTAAAGACGCTCCTCAAATAATTTAACGATATTAAGGCAGCGTATCCTATAGCTTGCAACTCTTTTATTATTTGTTTGCGGCCAAAAATAGATGTTCAAATTTTTCTCCTGATATTTGGTCTAGCTATTATTTCTATTCTGGCGCTTTGATGCGTAATACCTAAAAAAAAGGATAGTATTGCTCTTAGAAATAATGCTTTTCTGGAATTCTTTATCCATCTAAATAACGAATTTATCAGGCTTCCTTTATTTGTATATATTAATATACTTTCAATAATAGTGTTCGGATTTTTTTGCCACCGCACATTCGTTATTTCATACCCAGATTCTTGTAGGACACGAATTATCGATTTTTTATTGAAGTGATATAAGTGTGTCGGTAATTGTATATCGTAACATTTATCTCTAAAAATTCGCCTGCAAAGCGAGTTGGCATCGGGTATGGAAATAACTAATATTCCATCATCGGAGATCCAGTTTCTTATCTTTTTTAGGATCTTAGTGGGGGCATGCATATGCTCTAAAACCATCCACATAGTCACCACGTCGAAATATTTTCCAAGGTCCCTTAAATCATATATGTCTGTATATAGAATGTCTAAGTTACTATTAACTACATTATTTTCGGCATGGGAGGAAAATTCGATTCCTTTAACTTTCCAGCCCTTATCTTGCATTTCATTGATATATGCACCGTTAGCACACCCAATGTCTAGTAGATTTCCTGGTGGTTTTTTCTTAATGCATCTATTTTCAAGGCCCAACAACACTGCCAACTTATAGGCAAAGTTGCTTTTGTGTTTCTTACGTTCCTGTGAGTGATTGTAAGGTGTATATGTTGATGGGTAATAATACCCTATTGTATCTCTCGTTGGCCTTGGGTTTGTACGCTGAAGTCCACATGTCAAACATTCTACAATGGTGTAAGTTCCTTCTAAGCCATGTAAATGATCTCGACCGGATAGAACATGTTCATCGCGAGGTACGCAGCCATTGGGGCAGGTACAAAATTCTAACTCTATGAAACTTGGTATGTCATTCATGAAGTTTTTTTCTAAGAATTAAAAAGAGTATACCAAAATTAGACATGTAATGTAGCGTAATACCTAAAGCAATCCCTTTTATTCCAAACATCAAAAATAGTATGTATTTATAGATTATGCCAATGAGAAATCCTATTATTCCTATTTGTGCGGGTGTTTTATTTGAGCCTATTGTGAAGAAGAAAGCATTTGTTAAGATCCCACTAAGTGACGCAAATAGGAAACCACTTAAAATTATCATTATTTCAATTAAATTTTTTGTTAGACTTTGATCGATGTTCATCAAGTCTGAAAGAAGCTGAGGTATAAAAATGAATGAAATTCCGAGTGCGGTGATTATTATTAAGGTTCCGGATGTGATTATAAATAGTGATCGTATGTACAGCTTATATGCTTTTCTTTTTTCTTTCCTGTTTATGAGATTTGAGAAGCTAGGGATTAGAGGAGTGATGTAGACTTTTTCGGATATTGCAATTACGCTTGATATAATTGTCTGTGCAATATTTAAATCCGTTATTCCGCCTGCCTGTGTGTGTGAAGCGAAGTGCCTATCCACTAAAGGTGATGCTTTATAAAATGGTGTGGTTAGTGTAATAGGAAGCATTTTTAGCCATTCATCTTTCCTTGTTATTGATGTTTTTATTAAAGGTTTTTTGAAATCTATTATAAAAAGCTGGATGCTGTAAATAATAATGGATCGAGTTAGCATCCCCCAAGCTGCCATCGTTATATCTTCATTTCTTAGAGTTAAACTTAAAAAAATTAATAATATAACAGTTCCTACTAGGCTTGGAGTTTCTGCTAAAAGGTAAAACTCCTGAGACCTAAGCGTTATTGATATATATGCTGATATAATGCCAAAAAACGTACAAAACGATAAAATATAACTATAATCTTTGAAGTTTTCGATGTTTTCTTTTGAAAAGCCTGTAAAGATGAAACTTTCAGAGAAGTATGTCGAAATAAGAGATAAAATTAACGCAATAAGCGCTGAAATTATTGAATGGGCATAGCCAATCGATTTTTTTCTTCTGAATTGTGACCTGTTGTCATCGGCATTTGATATCGTAAGTTTTGTATACCATACGCTATGTAAGCTTGCAGTCCCGACAGCTAAAAGTATAAAAGGGATAGTTTGTGCAGCTATGAAAGTGTCTGTTTTTTCTCCAGGACCTATAAGCAAAATTATTAGTATTTGTATTGTCGCTTGGCCTATAAGTTGCGCTCCTGTAACCGCAGCAATATAAAACCTACGTTTCTTTGATACCATTATTTTTTTTGTTTGCAATAGGTCATTTTTTCTTTTTCATCGAACCATTCTTTAGCGAAGTCGGTATCTCGGTATTCGTTAAAATATGGACCTCCAATCGTCCAATGAATGTTCATGATTTCATTAGGTGGAGATGAGTATTCACCTACTAACCAGTTCCACTTCACATCTAATTCGCCAATATCCTCATCATTAAGCCACATGAAGCGGTGGAGGTTCATTGCCGGTGCTGTATTTATAAAGTCAGGAGTCAATTTTCTATTAGCGGGATGATTACAATTCCATAATATAACAGAAGACCAATTCTTCCTCGGATATTTATACTGTTTGTTTCCTAAATATTTATATTCGCACCTTGGGGTATAATCGTGTTTTACAACGTACACTGCCTTTCCGGGGTTTTTATCGACTTCATTTAAGAGGTTGTATATATCAGTCTGAATTAACATGTCACAATCAAAAAAAACAGCCCATCCCTTATAATCTGAAAGAAAGGGAACTAAAAACCTAGTGAATGAGAAGTCATTTGACTGCTTCGGGTCTCGTTCTCTTTTATATATTCCTTTTAAATTTTTTGTGCTTAGCGGAATAATAGAGACGGGCTTTGAGCTTCTAGTAAATATGGAGTGGGCCATTGTATGCCACGCAATTGATTCTACTTCATCGTACCCAATGAAAATATTTAACATTTCTCTACTCTTTTCGTTAAAGATTACCTACGATTTTGGGGCATGAAGTTCTACTTCTAAGAAGTTCCGTCCATGTTTATCCTTCTCCGATAAGGTTGGACTACCCTTGTCTAGGGGCCAGTCTATTCCTAGTGTTTTGTCATTCCATAATATGATCTGCTCATAGTTTGGTTGATAAAAGTCTGTGCATTTGTATTGAAATTCTGCAATCACCCCAGTGACTAAGAAACCATGTGCAAATCCAGGAGGGATCCATAACATCCGGCTATTCTCTTCCGACAGATATTCGCCAACCCACTGTCCGAAGGTGGGTGACGAAGGGCGAATATCGACCGCGACATCGAATACTTCACCGCGGGTTACCCTTACCAGTTTGCCCTGAGGGTGCTTGATCTGATAATGCAGTCCCCTAAGGGTATTTTTTACTGACCTGCTATGGTTGTCCTGTACGAACTTGGCGTCGATGCCGGCTTCGTGGAAATCTCGCTCGTTCCAGCTCTCCATGAAAAAGCCGCGTTCGTCTTTGAAGACCTTGGGTTCGATAATCTTGACGTCGGGAATTTTGGTTTCTATGACTTTCATAAGTTTCGTTCGGTTGGCTTATGCTTCAGCAGCTTTTTCAGATAGACGCCGTAGCTGTTCTTTTGCAGCTTTTCGGCCTCTGCGAGCAACTGGTCGTCGTTAATAAAGCCCATACGGTAGGCGATCTCTTCCGGGCAGGCTATCTTAAGACTCTGGCGCTTTTCCAGTGTTTCTATGAAACTGGCAGCTTCTTGAAGAGAGTCGAACGTACCGGTGTCGAGCCAGGCAAACCCGCGCCCAAGTAACTGTACATTGAGATCGCCGCGTTCCAGATACGCTTGGTTGACGCTGGTGATTTCGAGTTCGCCTCGATCCGAAGGCTCTATCTGTTTGGCGATGGCTACAACATCATTGTCATAGAAGTAGAGGCCGGTAACGGCATAGTCAGACTTTGGTACGGCAGGCTTTTCTTCGATGGAAACCGCTCTTTGCTGCGCGTCGAACTCAACCACGCCAAAGCGTTCTGGATCGGAAACCTGGTAGCCGAATACGGTAGCGCCTTTTGTTTGACTAGCGGCGCGTTGCAACATCTTACTCAGCCCTTGTCCATAGTAAATGTTGTCGCCCAGTACCAGACAAACACTGTCCTGTCCGATGAAGCTTTCGCCGATGATAAACGCTTGGGCAAGTCCATCCGGGCTGGGTTGAACGGCGTATGTCAGGTTTATTCCCCACTGGCTGCCGTCATTTAGCAACCGCTTGAAGCTCGCTTGATCTTCTGGGGTTGTGATTATCAATATGTCCCGTATTCCCGCCAGCATCAGTACAGACAGAGGGTAATAGATCATCGGCTTGTCGTAGACTGGCAGGAGCTGTTTGGAGATTCCCCGTGTGATGGGGTAGAGGCGGGTGCCGGAGCCGCCGGCGAGGACTATCCCTTTCATCTATTTCTCCAGGAATTCATTTAATGTTGAGGCCAGTTCAGTTTTCCACTCGGGTAGTTGAATATTGAGGGCCTGCTCTAATTTGCTTGTGTCTAATCGTGAGTTCAATGGACGCTTGGCCGGGGTTGGGTATTGATGTGTGGGAATAGGGTTGATGTCGTCTGCCGTTAACATTAAGGGCTCGCTTTCCCGGCTTGCGACATTGAAGATCTCCCGGGCAAATCCATGCCAACTCGTGTGTCCCCTTGGCGCAAGGTGATATATCCCGCTCTCTAAACCACTGTGAGCGGCCAGGGCCGTGACGTTTGCAATCAGTCTCGCGGGTGTGGGGGAGCCAATCTGATCATCCACTACGTTCAGCTCGGTGCGTTGTTTACCCAGATCGAGCATTGTTCTCATAAAATTCTTCCCACGCGCACTGTAGACCCAACTGGTGCGGAAAATCAGATGCTCGCAGCCTGAGTGCAGGATCGCCAGGTCGCCTTGGAGTTTAGTCTCTCCATATCGGTTTACAGGAGAGCCTTCCATTGATTCTTTTCGGAAGGATTGGTGATTGCCGTCATAGACGTAATCGGAGGAGTAGTGGACAAGTAGCGAGCCTTGCGTGGCTGAGTGGTTTGCCAGTATCTCGGGTAAATCCGCGTTCAGCTTTCTGGCGAGGTCCGGCTCGCTCTCTGCTTTATCAACCTGCGTGTAGGCGGCGGCGTTAATGACGATGTTGGGGCTGGTTTTTTGCAGGTACGCTTCCACTGCGGGTAGATCTGACAGGTCCAGTTCCTTGCGGCCGGGTGCGTACACCTTTCCTAAGCAGGCGATTGATCGACACACTTCAAAACCGACTTGACCGGTGGCGCCTAGCACCAGGATTTTCATCGCTGTATCCCTAGGCGTTCGCGCGAATAATTACCTGATTGTGCTTTTCGGCACCAGTCCAGGTTATCTAGGTACCATTTAACTGTTTTCTTTATCCCGCTCTCGAAGGTTTCAGCCGGGGTCCAGCCTAACTCTTTTTTAATTTTCGAGGCGTCAATTGCGTACCTCCGATCATGGCCGGGCCGGTCTTCAACGTAAGTGATTAAATCTCTGTAATGGGTGTCGGTTGGGGCTAGCTGCTGAAGTGTACTGCAGATGGTTTCAACCACTTCGATGTTACGTTTTTCGTTGTTTCCGCCAATGTTATAGGTTTCCCCGGGCGCGCCTTTTTCCAGGACGGTGCTCAGTGCACGGGCATGGTCTTCTACGTATAACCAGTCCCTGATCTGGTCACCCTTCCCGTAAACGGGTAGTGGCCGCTGCTCCAGTGCGTTCAGTATGATCAGGGGAATAAGCTTTTCCGGGAAGTGGTATGGCCCATAGTTGTTCGAGCAGTTGGTTATCATCGTGGGTAGACCGTAACTGCGTGCCCATGCTCTGACTAAATGATCGGAGCTGGCCTTGGATGCGGAATAGGGTGAGCTTGGGGCGTATGAAGTTAACTCGGAGAAGAGCTGCGCGGCGGCCTTATCATCGTCGTCGGGATGGGGGAGGTCGCCGTACACTTCATCGGTTGAGACGTGCAGTAGGCGGAAGCGATTTTTTTGCTCGTCCTGTAACCCCTGCCAGTATGCCCGGGATACTTCGAGTAATGTGTAGGTGCCTACGATGTTGGTTTCAATGAAGGCGGCGGGGCCATCTATTGATCGGTCCACGTGACTTTCAGCAGCCAGGTGCATTATGGCGTCTGGCTTGTGTGTATCGAACACCCTTTCCAGCTCGGGTCGGTTGCAGATATCGACATGCTCGAAGGTGTAACGGGGCGACTGGGCAACGGATTCAACGTTCGCAAGATTCCCGGCATAGGTGAGCTTATCGAGGTTTATCACCTCGTGATCGGTGTTTTGGATCAGGTGCCGCACAACGGCAGAGCCAATGAAGCCGGCACCGCCGGTGACAAGTATTTTCATCGTATCGTTTACTTCTGCCAGGTTTGCCCCGGATTTCGCTTTGCTGCATCGGGGCTACAGGGGCGAATAGCCAAGGCGCTAACCATGCGAGGCTATTTCGATTGTTGGTGCTCGCTCTCTGCCTTGGTAAAGAGCAGATAATGAAGCTTTAAGGCGGCTCTTCGCCTGGTTATCGCCATGGACTATTCGTATCTCTAGGGGCCTCTGTTTGATGCCGGCAACGAAGTTGATCAGGTCGTTTTTATCGGCATGGGCGGAGTAGCCACTGATGGTTTCGATGCGTGCGCGTATATCGATGCGTTCATCATCAAGCCAGACGTATCCGCCCTGGGGGCCGTATTGCTGGATATCGCGTCCTGGGGTGCCTTGGGCCTGGTAACCGACGAAGAGTACCGCATGCTTGGGGTTGTTCAGCATCGCTTTCAGGTAGTTAACGATCCGCCCTGCATTGCACATACCGCTGCCGGCGATAACGATGGCGGGGCGTTTGCTTTCGTTGAGGTGCTGGACCATTTGCATGTGTTGCTGATGGTTGTCGACCACAAGGAGGTTGTCAAAGCTCAGTGGTTTACCGCCCCGGCGCAGATGCTCGTGGGCTTCTTCGTCCCAGTAGGGTTTCAGTTCTTTGTACAGTTCTGTGAACCGGGTTGCCAGCGGGGAGTCCAGAATAACCGGCAGGGGCTCGGTCTGGTCAGCGGTGATTGTTTCCAGTTCGTAAAGGAGCTCTTGAGTGCGGCCAATGCTGAAGGCGGGTATCAGTACGGTGCCTTGGTTTTCTTGGGCTCGTTCGATGGCCTCCGCCAGGTGTTGCTGGCGCTGTTCCCGGTTTTCGTGGGCTTTGTCGCCGTAGGTGGATTCCAGAATCAATCTGTCCGCGCGCTCCGGTGATTGGGGCTCGGGGAGGATCGGCGTGTGGGGCGCGCCCAAATCACCTGAAAAGACGGTGACTTCGGTACTGCCGTCATGCTTGTCGGTGGTTTCACACTCTATATAGGCTGAACCCAAGATGTGGCCTGCACGTTGGAGCCGAACTTTCAGTTGTCTGTCAGCGGTCTCGATCAGGCTGAACCACTGGTTGTAGGGCAGTGCGATCATCCGCTCCCGAATCGTTTTCAGGTACTTCTCTACATGGGTATGGTCGCGGCTCACCCCGAGTTTGAAGGCGTCTTCCAGTACCGGTTCCAGCAGTAGCGATGAAGGGCGTGAGCAGATGATCGGCCCTTGGTAACCGGTTGCAAGCAGCCAGGGCAGGCGGCCCACGTGGTCGATATGTACATGGGTAAGAATCAGCGCTTTGATGCTTTCGGTCTCAAAATCGATATCCAGACTGTTGCCGGCTTCGTTACCTTGAAACAGGCCGCAGTCTACCAGCAGGCTGTTGTTCGAGTCGGTGTAGAGCTGGTGACATGAGCCGGTGACGCCGTTGGTCGCTCCGTGATGTATAACTGTTGTTTGCATTTCACGTCCTTGTGAAGGGTTTCTAGCGGTATTTTTCAGCAAATTTAAGCGTGCCTTCAAATACGGAAAGCAGCTCTTTTGAAAGCTTATAGGCTTTGTTCAGCAGGCTCGCTTGCAGTTCTGGATCATCTGGGTAGTCGTGGGCGAACTGGTTTCTCATTTCCCTGAGTAATAGCCATTGCTGCGTTGAGGGGATAGCACCAAGTTTTTCAAGCCGGTTGAGTTTGTCGATAAAGGCTGTCAAATCACCCTGCTCGTAAGTCAGATCCAGCAGGGCAGGGAAGAGTTTTGCTCCCATCGCATCCTGTAGCTTGGAGAAGCGAACGATAAACTGATCCAAGATTGCCAGGTCTACATCGCCAATGTTTGATAGATTTTCAGCGGTTAACGGAAATTGGTTGGACAGCGTATTTTGTGCCCAGCGCAGGCGTTTAGCGTGAGCCGCGCAGGTTTCGACGGTTTGATCAAACTGTTTCATAACGGGATGCCGCTGGCTTTGGCTGACCGGTGGATCGCGAGCTCCGGTGTTTGGGTGCGATGAATGACCAGGTCGATTTTTTGATCTCCCAGTTTGGCGTGTAGCTCTGCCAGGGCATTTAATTTTGCGTCAACCAAAGTGTCTGGGTCATCCAACTCCGGCTCGATATAGAGGTCAATATCGCCGCCGAGGGCGCCATCATCGGTACGTGATCCAAACAGTAAAATATGGGACGCCTCACCAAAATACCGTTTTAGGGTTTGCTGAATTGTAGTTTTTTGCCGATTAGTCAGGCGCATGGTTTTGACTGCGTTGGTTATCCGAAAATCCGCTTGTGATACTCGTGATCCAGTTCCCACATGGAGCTGATTCTGTTTTCTTCCCGGGCCAGGCGTAGCGTGTCTTTGGCGAGCAGTACTTTTCCTGATGAAATCACGCTATAGGCCAGTGTGAGCGGTATATGGTTTATATCCACCACTGATATTGGCTTGCTGTCCTTGGGCAGGGCATCTTGCCAGCGTTGCGCCAGAAGCTCCGGTTGTAGCCGCTTTTCCCAGGCGTCGTCAGGAAATCTGTTAAATGCCACCGCTAAATCATAGTCACTGTCGGCCTGGGCGGTCCCTTTCGCACGAGAGCCATATAGCCAAAGAATGCATACATTCGGCTCTTCCCGGGCTAAGGCGGTCAGCGTTTCCAGAGTAGGGTCCTGCTTCAGGCTCATGTGATCAGCCCTTGAGCAAACTGGAAACGTTCCTCGGCCAGCTGTGCTAAGTGTTCACGCATTGCATCGCAGTATGCAGTGTCATCGATGGCTGGATGTTTTGTCACGCATTGTCCCATCAGTTCTCGGCAGGGGTTTCAGGCACGCTACCGCCCGGAGGTTGTCTCGGGCGCCCTCGAACCCTGAGTATTCGTCGATGTTTTCTAGTTTAGGTCGTTTCGGTCACGGCGTGGGGGAGTTCCGCAGGTTCTGTTTGATAGTACATATCAAGCGACTGCCACTCCTGCTCGGTGCCATCTTCTATCCGTTTGACCCAGACCCGGCCCAATTGATCCACGGCGTAGATAATATGGGTAGAGCCTTCTTGAATAACTTGTATCTGACTGATTCGCAAAGTTTTTGGCAGGTGCATCCTGTGCCCTCCATGGTTTTCAGTGTGCCATAGATGACCGCTGAAGAGGAACTGTTCAAACGGCCATTTGAGAACTTGGATGGATGCAATAATGGGGCCGCGGGTGGTTGTCAGACCCGCGGTTGGATGATAGGGATTCAGGTCAGCCGCATCGACAGGTCGATAGCCCGGCAATGCTTGGTTAGCGCGCCAATGGAAATATAGTCAACGCCGGTCTCCGCAAAGGTGACGAGCGTTGTATCGGTAATATTGCCGGAGGCTTCCAGCTTGGCGCGTCCGGCGGTCGTTTCAACCGCTTCTCGCATCTGGTCTGGGCTGAAGTTATCGAGCATGATGATATCTGCCCCGGCCTCGAGCGCCTCATTGAGTTGGGTGCGGGTTTCTACTTCCACTTCTACAGGCTTTCCGGGGGCCATCTCACGCGCCTTGCTGACGGCGGCAGCAATCCCGCCGCAGGCGAGAATATGGTTTTCCTTGATCAGGAAGGCGTCGAAGAGTCCGATACGATGGTTGAAACAGCCGCCACAGCTGACCGCATACTTTTGAGCCATACGCAGTCCGGGGATGGTTTTGCGGGTGTCCAGCAGGCGCACTGATGTATGGGCAACTTGGGCGGCGTAAGCGGCGGCTATCGTGGCTGTGCCGGAGAGTGTCTGCAGGAAGTTAAGGGCTGCACGCTCTCCGGTGAGTAGTGAGCGGGCCGGGCCTTCAAAAGAGAACAGGGTCTGTTCAGGTGTCACGGAGTCCCCATCATGGACGTGCCACTGCAGCGTGACTGATGGGTCTACCTGCCGAAACACCTCGTCAACCCAGGCGGTTCCGCAGATGCGTGCTGCCTCGCGCGTGATTACACGACCCTGAGCCTTTTCCTGTTCGGGGATCAGTACCGCGGTAATGTCGCCATCGCCAATATCCTCGCTCAGTGCTGCCCGCACATTGGCTTGGATAATGGGTTTTAGGGTCTCGAGAGTCAGCATAATAAGCTCCGTTAGTCTTGCGAGGGCGTATTCTAGCGAACTCCCCGTATGTGAAGAAACAGAACCGCTCATTTGGCGTTACAAATGTCAGATTCTGACGAGAAGGTTGTTCGATTGTCAGGAGGTGACTCTATTCCGAGCCGCCGTTTTACTTAGTTGTAGCCTGAGAGCATCCCAGATGTAACGAAGTAGAATCCGGGGCTTGGTCCGATATGCCTCGCTGCTCTGCTCGTGGCGGAATGATTTTTGCTTTGTTTGGTTAATTGATGTACAAAAAGTGTGCGTTAGTTTCAGGCCTGTCGTCTGATTTATGAGTTTGGGTGCGTTGATGCCAGAGAACAGATCTCAAGAAAATGGTTTTAGCCTGATCGAGCTTATGATCACGCTGGCGATCGCGGTGATCCTGTTAACCGTGGGCGTTCCCTCGTACAGTAACTTTGTTCAGGATGCGCGTCTTGACGCGGCCCAGGACTCCCTGCTTGCTGCTATGCAGTTTGCGCAGAGCGAAGCGCTGAAGCGTAACGAGCAGATCAAAGTTCAGCCAAAAACCTGTGGTGCGGGAGGATGTGACTGGTCCTCTGGGCTAAACGTGCTCCATCTTTCACCTGATCCTGATGTGGTCTTGAGAGAGACCGAGGCGTTGGATAACGTCACTCTGGCCTGTACCAGTGGTTGTGATTCCCTGACATTTTATGGCGATGGCGCGTTGACAGCAGCTGCTGCCGGCGCGCAGTTTTCGGCATGCACGCCTCAGGGTAATGGACGCGGATTTCAGGTTTACATGACGGGTAAAGTTAAAAAGGTGGCGGATACTGACGACGGAGATGCGGTGACAGGATGCTGATAACGGGGTTGTGTAGAAAGCGCGACAAACGCCAGCGAGGCTTTTCGATGATAGAAGCCCTGATAACCTTGTTGCTGTTTTCGATTGGCATGCTCGCGCTGGGAGCGATGTACGGACGTGGGCTTGCTGTCAGCCACTCAAGTTATCTGCGCTCGCTAGCCGCAATTCAGGCAGCCGATATGGCGGAGCGTATGCGGGCCAATCCTTTTGGTGCCGTTAACGTTTACGAATTGGCAGATAATGAATGCACTGCCGCTGCGCAGCCGGCATTACCGGCGAGCTGCTCAGGTGATTGTGAGGGCGATACCCTGACGCCGGATGAACTCGCGGGTTGGGATCTGAATGCATGGTGTAACTCGAATTTGGCACTGTTTGGCGGTTTGTTTAATACCGCGACGATAAAGCCGGACGACGCCAGTGCTCCCGATTATTATGACATCCAGATTTCCTGGGGTGAGCGCAGCGTTACCGGTAATAATCAAAAGTCGGTTCAAAACCAGACATTTACCTATAGGTTCAAACCATGAAAAGCCTAGCGTTGAGAAGGCAAGCGGGTATCTCGCTGATTGAGCTGATGATCTCCATGGTTATCGGTTTGATTCTGGTGTTGGGTGTGGTTCAGGCGTTGGTAATGAGCAGGTCTGCAGTTGTCAGTCAGGAGAGTATGGCGGGTATTGCGGAGAATGCGCGTATCGCGTTCGAAATTATGAACCGAGAACTGCGCATGGGAACGCTTACCGGGGTGACGGCTAACTCGGTCACTTTTGAGGCCGAAAATGGAGCAACCCTCACCTACGCGGTTAACGGGACCGATTTAGAGGTCAGTGGTAGTCCGCTGGTTGATGGCATTAATGGTTTTTCGGTGGCTTTTGGATACCGACCAACCGCCGGTAGTGACAATATTGTGTATTCTACCAACCCGGCTGATTTGCCGGCAGACTTGTCTGATGTGCTTCTTCTTCGGCTTGGATTGACGCTAGCGGACCCTGAGGATAGTGGGTCCGATTTGCATATGGGGCAGCGCACCATCACTCACACAGTCGCGCTGCGTGAACCTCTGCTAGCCGCCATTTCTGGTATAGCCTCTGGGTCCGGCGGCGGATCCGGTGGAGGTGGTTCCGGCGGTGGAGACTCCGGTGGCGGTGATTCCGGTGGTGGAGATTCCGGTGGCGGGGATTCCGGCAGTGGAGATTCCGGTGGTGGAGATTCCGGTGGCGGGGATTCCGGCGGTGGAGATTCCGGTGGCGGTGATTCCGGTGGCGGGGATTCCGGCAGTGGAGATTCCGGTGGTGGAGATTCCGGTGGCGGGGATTCCGGCGGTGGTGATCCCGAGACGTGTATGCTCACGGTGTCAGGGAGCGCTCAGCATAAGAATTCCGTTATGACGGTATCTGTCGATGGGGCTGAGGCGACATCGTGCAATGCATACGAGACCGGCTCCGGCAGCAATAAGCGAGCGGTTTACAATTGCAGTGTGGGCAGTACCGAATCTGGCCTGAGCATCTCAGTTTTTGATGACCACGGCAGTGGCGCGACACGGAGTGATACGCTCTCTTGCGCCGGAGATAGCTCGGTAGAGCTGGTGCTTGACTTCTAAGGAACGGACGAATGAAGAGAGATCAAGGCTTTACACTGATTGAGTTAATGATTGTTGTTGCTATCGTTGCGATTATAGCGGCAGTTGCTTTGCCCTCCTATTTTGCGCAGGTACGAGATTCCAAGCGTACAGAGGGGCAGGTGGCTTTGATGGATTTGGCCCAGCAGCTTGAGCGCTGTTTTACCCAGGACAATAGTTATAACGGCGCAAGTTGCCCGGCAGAAGGCGCGAATGGCAGCACCGAAAGCGGTTACTATGATCTGGAGATTGTGGCTGCGTCGACCGATGCCACCACTTATACGTTAACGGCAACGCCTACATTTGATGACCCGGACTGCGGTACCTTGACGCTTACCCAGACCGGAAGCAAAACCGCCAGTGGTGGCGGCGACTGTTGGTAGTTAATTAAAACCGGGAATCCCAGATGGAACGAATCAGATCCAAAGAGAGTGGGGCGGCTTTGATCATCGGGATGATTATCCTGACGATTATGGCTATTGCCGGTATATCCATGATGGATACGACACTGCAGGACGAGCGCAAGACCAGTAATGCCAACGCCAGGCTTCAGGCCTTTCTGGCAGCGGAGGCGGGCGTTAACGCGGCCCGGGACTATGTGCTCTCGCTGTCCGACTGGGACCCCAGCGGGTGCACGGTAGGTGATGCGTTCAATAGCATGTCGGGCGTTTCCTATGACAGTACCAATGGAACAAGCTACACCGTTACCATCAATGCCTGTAATTCCGACAGCGTTGAGTTGGCGAGTGTCGGTTCTCAGACGGGTACGAACTCTACGCGCACGATTTCGTTTCTGATGATGGCCGCTTCGGACCCGCCTGGTGGTGATCCTCCCGCTGCGATTACCTGTCTTGGCGGCCCCTGCACAATTGATCCGGGTAATGGCAATGATGCGCCTATTGATGGCCGTGACCACGATATGCCGGAAGACGGTTGCAGTGGTAACAGCTGCTGGATGGATCCGATTGAAGGCGGCGATGCCATTCCTTCGGTCTACCTGGACGACCCTGACAACAGTACGCTTGTTGGTGCCCCGGGTGCGAGCAAGACATCTTTCTGTGGTCAAGACAGTAGCGATCCTACCTCGACGGTATGTGGGAACGATATAAACACCACCGCTGTTTGGGATGCGGGCGATTATCCGGATGACCCTGATACGGGTGAATCGACAGCGCCGACTCAAGAGCAGTACTTTGGCGATAGTTCGTTGCTGGGGGATGTGCTTTCAAAAGCAGAAAGTGCTAACTCCACCTTGGGCACCCACGATACGCCCAAGGTGACCAAGATCGATACGGACACCAGCGTGAGCGGGAATAGCTATAACGCGGGGTATCTCGTGGTGGATGGGGCCGAGTTCAGCCGCAGTGGTACCGGTGTTTACGTAGGGCTGGTCGTTGTAACTGGCTGCGGAACGATCGCTAATAGCGGTAACTTTGTGGTCTATGGCGCTATCATTATTGATGGTACCGGGTGTGGTGATGACTATCAGCCCGTGACCGGAAACGGTACCATCGATGTCAAATACAGCTCGACAGCGCTGGGCTTTGTCAGCGGTTTTATCTTCGCTGGTGATCCTTACGTGGATGACTGGGTCGAGAGTATTGATCGTGCATCGGATGCCTGATCATTGGATCAGGCATTGAATTCCATGGTTTGGCCTGGAAGTTTTTCTTTTGTTATCACAAGCGGTTAGTAAAGCGCCCTCTCCCAATTGCGATGACCGCCCGGGAGAGGAGATCTCCCTCCTTGTCGTTCACAATATCAGCCTTCCCCCGGGCCAGTTCGGCGGCCCGGGTATCCGGCAGCTGTTCACCAACTGCCTGGATCCCGACGAGCATCCCTTCTACCGTGAAATCCATGAGCTGCGCGTCTCTGCCCATCTCCTGATTGACAGGGAAGGACAGGTAATCCAGTTTGTGCCCTTCGAAAAGCGGGCTTGGCATGCGGGCGTTTCTCAGTTTGAAGGGCGCGAGCGTTGCAACGATTTCTCCATCGGTATTGAGCTGGAGGGCGCGGATGACATTCCCTACACGGATATTCAGTATCAGGTGTTAGCGGATGTTACGCGCGAGTTGATGGCGCTTTACCCCGAGATAACACCGGATCGAATTGTTGGGCATTGTGATATTGCGCCTGGACGTAAGACCGACCCGGGGCCCGCGTTTGATTGGGAGCGGTATAGAAATTTAATTATCGGCTGATCAGGTTTTCCGGATTTCGCTTCGCTGCATCCGGGCGAAGACGCCAATTACGTTCCTTCCGGGCTACATTCGCGAATGATTTTCACTTATTATTAACCTTTGATTTTGCAGGTGCACAGCGCCGGGTGGGTGTTTGTGCCGGAGTGATCAGGGGACCTATGCGCGAGTTATTGGCGGTTGATGGGCTGAAATGCGCTTACCAGGGCCAGCCGGTTTTGGAGTCTGTCAGTTTTACGATAGAAGAGGGCGAGATCGCGTGTTTACTGGGTCCAAGTGGTTGCGGTAAGACGACGGTCCTGCGGGCAATCGCCGGCTTTATCGAGTTGCAGGCCGGTTCAATTCGGATTAACGGCGAGACGATTAGCAGTGCGCAGAGCATTGTGCCTCCAGAGCGTCGTGGAATGGGGATGGTTTTCCAGGATTACGCTCTATTCCCTCATTTGAGTATTGCGGACAACATCGCGTTTGGACTCAAGGGATTAAGCCGGCCCGAGAAAAATGCGGTGGTCGATGAGGTTCTGGCGCTGGTTGAGTTGCCAGACCTTGCCAAGCGCTACCCTCACGAGTTATCCGGTGGTCAGCAGCAGCGCGTTGCGCTGGCCCGTGCACTCGCGCCCAAGCCGCGTCTATTGTTGATGGATGAGCCGTTCTCCAATCTGGATACGGACCTGAGGCGTCAGCTTTCAGGTGAGATGCGCCGAATCCTCAAGAAGCAGGGCATCGCGTCGATCATGGTGACCCATGACCAACAGGAAGCGTTCACGATCAGTGACCGCCTGGGTGTTCTGTCGGCGGGCCGCGTGCAGCAGTGGGGGACTCCCGAAGAGCTGTTCTACCAGCCCAGTACACCTGAGGTCGCTGCGTTTGTTGGCAAGGGCGTTATGGTGGAAGGGAAGGCACTGGCGGCTGATCGGCTTCAGTGTGAGCTGGGTGATTTGGAGTTTGCCGAGCCTTTTGGTCCGGCGGATCTGGACGGTTGTCCGGTTCGCTTGTTTTTGCGCCCTACCGATATCCAGCTGTCGCGGGATGGTGGTGTGGAGGCCGAGGTGCTCAGCTGTGAATTCCAGGGGAGTCAGACCCTTTATCGACTGCGTTTGGACTCCGGGTTGGAGCTGGAGTCAGTTGAGGGGGGAATGCACCGTTACCCGATAGGTGAGCGGTTATGTGTTCATGTCGCTCCACATCGGCCGATTGTGTTCTTCAGTTAAGAGAGGTCTTATGTCTAATCGCCACCCACTGAAAGTGGGTCTCACCGGCGGTATCGGCAGTGGTAAGAGCGCCGCCGCCAGCCTGTTCGCGGCGCTTGGCGTTGATGTTGTCGATTCCGATGTGGTGGCGCGACAGGTGGTCGAGCCGGGTGAGGCGGCGCTTGATGAGATCGCTCTCCGCTTTGGGCCTGAGATTCTGCTCGCTTCCGGGGAGTTGAATCGTCGGGCGTTGCGGGAGATTATCTTTAATGATCCGGAACAGAAGCGCTGGCTCGAAGCGCTGTTGCATCCGTTGATCCGCGCGCGCACGGTTCAGGCGCTCGACTCATCAAGCTCTGCCTATGTGATACTGGTATCGCCGCTGCTCTTTGAGAGTGGTCAGGATGCGTTGGTTGATACGGTGGTTGTGGTTGATGTTGATGAGGCACACCAGCTTGATAGAACGAGTGCGCGGGATGAGGTTGATGCAAGACAGGTGCGCAGCATTATGGCGACTCAGCTGGCCGCTGAAGCGCGCAGGGCGCGCGCCGATTATCTCATTGATAACCGTGGAGACCTGGGCGCGCTGGAGAGTCAGGTGGCCAGTCTTCATCGGAAGCTGCTAGCATTGGCGCAAATGCGAGAGAAGGGAGCAGAGTAATGGGTCGCGAGATCAAGTGCCCTCAATGCGGCAAAGCGACAGTGTATAGCACCGATAATCCGTTTCGGCCTTTTTGCAGCAAGCGCTGCCGGTTGATCGACCTGGGCGAGTGGGCGAGCGAGGGGTACCAAATAGCCTCAGAGCCTGGCCTTGATGATTACAGTACAGGTCTGGAGCCGGAAGAGCAGCCATTTACACCGACGCGGCATTAATTTTCCCGGCATCCGCTGGCGCTTCTGCCGGGCTACAAAATAAGGACACAAAAAAGAGCGCCGGAGCGCTCTTTTTTAATGCCTGCAGAAAGACTGGATATTAGTCTTTCTGGCTGGCCAGTTGCTGCTTGATCAGGTCGCCGATAGTGGTCGGACCGGCCACTTCAACTTCCTGGTTACGAACAGCGTTGATCGCTTCTTTCTCTTCAGCCTGATCTTTCGCACGGATAGACAGGTTGATGCTGCGGTTGCGACGGTCAGCGCCAGTGATCTTGGCTTCAACGTTTTCACCGACAGACAGCACAGTGCTGGCGTCTTCGATGCGGTCAGTCGAGATCTCGGCAACCTTCAGGTAGCCTTCGATGCCTTCTGCCAGATCGATGACTGCACCCTTGGCGTCAACGCTCTTGACCGGAGCGGTTACGATAGAGCCTTTCGGGTGAGCTGCCAGGAATTCGCTGAACGGATCCGAAGCGAGCTGCTTGATACCCAGAGAGATACGCTCTTTCTCAGCGTCGATGGACAGGATAACCGCGTCCACTTCTTCGCCTTTCTTGAACTGACGCAGCGCAGTTTCCGGATCCGCATCCCAAGAGATGTCGGACATGTGAACCAGGCCGTCCAGGTCGTTATCCAGACCAACGAAGATACCGAAGTCGGTGATGGTCTTGATAGTGCCGCTGACACGGTCGCCGGCAGCGTACTGCTCGGAGAAGCCAACCCACGGGTTCTGGGTGCACTGCTTGATACCCAGGGAGATGCGGCGACGCTCTTCGTCCACATCCAGGATCATCACTTCTACCTCGTCACCGATGTTAACGATCTTGGACGGGTGGATGTTCTTGTTGGTCCAGGACATTTCGGAAACGTGTACCAGGCCTTCAACACCATCTTCGATGGAAGCGAAGCAGCCGTAGTCGGTCAGGTTGGTGACGCGAGCGGCAACCTTGGAGCCAGCCGGGTAACGAGCCTTGATGTCATCCCACGGATCAGCAGACAGCTGCTTGAGGCCCAGGGAGATACGGCCACTTTCTTTGTCGAACTTGATGATCTTGACGGTGATCTCGTCGCCCGGAGTCAGCATTTCGCTCGGGTGGGAGATACGCTTCCAAGCCATATCGGTGATGTGCAGCAGGCCGTCAACACCACCCAGATCGATGAATGCACCGTAGTTGGTGAGGTTCTTGACGAAACCTTTAGCGATCTGACCTTCTTCCAGGGTAGCCAGCAGCTCTTCACGCTGAGCGCTGTTAGCTTCCTGCAGAACCGCGCGGCGAGAAACAACGATGTTGTTACGCTTCGGGTCCAGCTTGATCAGTTTGAATTCCAGCTCTTTGCCTTCCAGGTGGTCAACGTCACGGATCGGGCGCACGTCAACCAGAGAGCCCGGCAGGAAGCCCTGGATGTTGTTGATGCTGACAGTGAAGCCGCCTTTGACCTTGCCGGAGATGTAACCTTTGACGGTTTCTTCGGCTTCGAACTTGGTCTGCAGAACTTCCCATGCTTCAGCGCGCTTCGCCTTTTCGCGGGACAGACGGGTTTCACCGAAGCCATCTTCAACCGCTTCCAGCGCGACCTTAACGGTGTCGCCGACTGCGATTTCGAGTTCGTTGGCATCGTTGATGAACTGTGAACGCGGGATAACGGCTTCAGATTTGAGGCCTGCGTTTACAGTTACCCAGTCGCTGTCGATATCGACAACTTCACCCATGACCAGGGTGCCCGGGGTCATAGCTACGTTTTGCAGGGATTCTTCAAACAGTTCAGCAAAGCTTTCGCTCATGAAAATGTCCTATTTTGCGCCGGGTAACCCCAATTTGGTCGGTTTTTCCGGCTTGCCAGCCTGTATCGTCAGCTATACAGGGTCGGTTATCGATAGTCATCCACAGCCCCACCGCGCTGACGTAGGTGGATCGCAGATGATAAAGTGGCAAAATTATACAGATCGGGCCGCTTCGTGAACAGCCCTAACGTGAATGGGATCAGCCTGCCGGGCCAGTGCTCAAACTGGCTTGCAGCTTTTTGCGCAGCGGGATCTGACAGGGCGGAAGCACGATATCCAGGTCTGCCTGAATCGCCTCCGACAGGTTTACAGAGTCGGGGTTCTCGAACCAGCGGGCGATATCCCGGGCTTCCTGGGCATTATTGGCTGCCAGCTCGACGGCGTTGCCGACGCAGAAACCGTAGGTGACCAGTTCTTCATCGATCAGCTCTTCACGCTGCCCATGGTCAAGCAACATGCGATTCGCTTCCATAAAGCGCTCATATTCCAGCAGGGCGGCGCTGGCCATCATCTCTATCCAGAACTTGCTGTAGCCCTGGGCTTCCCGCAAGTTGCCGATCTTTCTGGCGAGCTCCTGGCGAGTGCGTTCCAGCTCCTGGCTCAGCGTCTCTGGTGCGAACTGCTCATTCAGCGACTTGTACTGCTCCAGGGAATCCACCTGCTCCTCAAGTTGCGTTATCTGGTACTTCAACGCTTCGTTTTCGTCGAGCAGTTTTTCCTTGTCTTTTAGCAGGCCATCGATCACCTTCTCAACGGGCGACAGGTCATCTTCTGCAAAGGTGGCAGGGACTTGCTTTGCCCCCAGTTCGCCGGTCGACTCGGTGTAGGGGCTCACCGGTATAATCTCAAAGCCGAATTTTTGCAGTATCTCTTCGTTAGCTTGTTGCTGCGCTTGAATTGAATCCCAATAGACGAAAACAGCTGTGCCAATTGAGCCCAGCACCAAGGGCACCGCAACGGCGAGAACAATCGCTGTTTTACTGATTTTCATTCCTTTGCCTCAGTGAGTCATCCTGCTTTGCGCCGTTGTCTGGCGGCTGACCAAGTTCGCCATATCAAGCGTAATCGCTGCGGTTTCTCGTAATACCGCTTCGGAGTCCGGGTCGATCGGCAGCCCCTGTTCATCCTTCGGTCGCATATCGTCAAGGGCAGAGAGCGTTTCGGCAGGTTCCAGTCCCTTCGCTTTGCGGCGCTGGTTCTCTCGCGCCAGGAGGCGAGCTTCGGCCTCGTCACGCTCTTGGCGAAGCTTCTGCTCGTTTAGCGTGATTTTGTTGGCGCGTTTGCGGTCATGGAGATGGCTGACCTGATCTCGCATAAAAATAAAATCCGGGTTGTCGTCGGTGCGATCGTGGTGCCGCTGCGCGAGTTCAGGTACCAGGCTGCGTAGGGATGGAAAACGCCCGTAGCGCACAGGTTTGACCTGATCCCAGGGGAGGGCGGCATCCAGCGCGCTTTCGCCGATATCTTTCTCGTCGTAGAGCGCAGGAAAGTTGATATCGGGTTCAACGCCCCGGTGCTGTGTGCTCTCGCCGGAGATGCGGTAGAACTTGGAGTGGGTCATCTTAAGTTGCCCGTGATCGATGGGCTGTACGACCTGCACGGTTCCTTTGCCAAAAGTACGGTTGCCGACAACCAGGCCGCGCTGGTAATCCTGAATCGCACCGGCGAATATTTCGGAAGCCGATGCGCTCAGCCGATTGACCAGTATCGTTAACGGGCCGTTCCAGGCCACATCCGGATCAAAGTCGCCCAGGATATCCACCCGGCCTTCGGGGTCACGAATCTGGACGGTCGGGCCACGGCTAATGAAAAGCCCAACCAGCTCGTTGGCTTCTCGCAAAGAGCCGCCCCCGTTATCTCTCAGGTCGATGACGATGCCTTCAACCTGCTCACGTTTGAGCTCCTCGATCAGCTTACGGACGTCCCGCGTGGTGCTTTTGTAGTCAGGGTCGCCACGCTGCATCGCGGTGAAATCGATGTAGAAAGCGGGGATGGTGATGACGCCGATCTTGTGGGGCTCACCCTGCTGATCCAGCTCCAACACGCGACTCTTGGCGGCCTGTTCTTCGAGCTTCACGGTATTGCGCACCAGTCGTACTGTCTTGCGCAGCGTCTGGTCGACCGCATCGGCCGGGATGATCTGCAGACGTACAACGGTATCTTTGGGGCCGCGGATCAACTGGACCACATCATCCAGACGCCAGCCGACGATATCTTCAAACTCGCCATCCTCACCCTGGGCCACACCGACAATCAGGTCCGCCGGTTTCAATTGGCCGCTTTTCGATGCGGGGCCTGCCGGTACCAGCCTGACAATCTTGGTCATTTCGTCTTCACGTTGAAGCACCGCGCCGATCCCTTCAAGGGACAGGCTCATGTTGATGCGGAAGCTCTCGGCATTGACCGGCGAGAAATACTGGGTGTGCGGGTCGAATTCAGCGGTCAGTGTATTCACGTAGGCCTGGAATACGTCCTCGCTTTTGGCTTGTTCAGCGCGGCTTTTCTGGGCACGAAAGCGCTTGAGGAGCAGCTCGCGGGCTTCATCGACTTCCTTACCGGCGAGTTTCAGGCTCAGCAGATCGTTCTTCAGGCGCTTGCGCCAGAGATCGTTCATTTCAGCTTCTGTTTCGATCCAGGGGGCGCTGTCGCGTTCAAGATCGATCGATTCATCAACGGTAAAATCGTACTCGGTGTTTTCGTCTTCGAGCCGACTGATCAGAAAATCCAGACGCGAAAGTTGACGCTCTTCAAGGCGGTTGAAGAGGCCGTAGGCTGCGCTCAGGTCGCCACGTTTTACCTGATCATCGAGTTGACTGCGCAGGGTTTCGAACTCTCGAATATCCGATGCGTAGAAATAGCTGCGCGTCGGGTCCAGGCGTTCGAGGTATCGATCCAGCAACGAACTCGACAGGCTGTCGTTAATCTCGATCTGGTTATAGTGGCCCTCTTTGAGCGTGGTGATTACGTCCAGCAGTGTCTGGCGATATACCGGGTCGGGGTCGAGACGCGCCTGGGCGGAAAAACTGAAGGTGAGGGCGGTGGTGGCCAGCAGCGCGAGTAGCGCCCGGATTGGCTTTCTCATCTGAGCAATGGGCTCCTGATCGTACACAATATTAACCTCTACCTGTGACCTGCCCGGTGCCTTCTGGGTTCCCTTCTAGAGGCGTCACGACTGTCACTCGGAACCACCGAGTGTAGTCAGGGGCTCATGTAATGTAAAATCGTTGCGAATTCGCGAACTTGGGAGATGACATGCATTTTAGCAGACGCTGGCTGCTCGTGATTGCTGCACTGGGAGTGCTGGCCGGGTGTGGCGAGGACCCGGAGGAGGCCAAGTTCCGTCAAGAGCTGATCGACAAAGCACTCAATGATGAGACGCGCAAAGCGGGCGACGCGTTTTTGGCCCGCAATGCAGAGAAACCGGATGTTCAGGTAAAACCCTCCGGTCTTCAGTTCCGGGTTATCGAAACCGGCGACGGCGTATCTCCCGGACCCAAGGATGTGGTCACCGTTCACTATGAGGGCCGACGGATTGATGATGTGGTGTTCGACAGCTCCTACGAGCGCGACAAGCCCGCGAGATTTCCTTTAAATCAGGTTATTCAGGGTTGGAGCGAAGGGCTTCAGGATATGAAGGTTGGCGGCGTACGTGAACTCTATCTTCCCGCTGATTTAGCCTATGGTGCACGCAGCCCATCGCATCTGATACCGGCCAATTCGGCACTGATTTTCAAGGTGGAGCTGCTTGATGTGGAGCCTGCCGATTCCGCGACCGATCCGAACCAGGGGGAATAGGGAATGAACCTGCAGACTTTCAACAGTGATCTCTTCAGTTTTCTTGATGCATCGCCCAGTCCCTGGCATGCCGTTGAGTCGATGGCCGCCCGGTTGAACGCGGCCGGTTTTACAGAGCTGATGGAGCGCGATAACTGGCGTACAGAGCCGGGCAAAGGGTATTACGTGATTCGCAACGGCTCATCGATCATTGCCTGGCGGGCACCGCAAACGGCGGTTGAAACCTCCGGCTGGCGCCTGGTGGGCGCCCATACCGACTCGCCCTGTTTGCGTGTCAAACCTCAGCCGGAAGCTAACCGGAGCGATTATTTTCAGCTGGGTGTTGAGGTATATGGTGGTGCGCTCCTCAATCCCTGGTTTGACCGCGATCTATCCATCGCCGGACGTGTTAATTACCGGGATAGCCGTGGCGATTTGTGTCAGGCGCTGGTGAACTTTGAGCGGCCGGTGGCCACGATACCGAGCCTGGCGATCCATCTGGACCGGGAGGCGAACAAAAGCCGCAGTATCAATGCGCAGACTTATCTGCCGCCGGTGCTGGGGCAGGGCGGAGGTAAGCAAATGTTCCGTGATCTGTTGGCTCAGCAGCTGAGTGTTCAGGGTGTGGCCGATGTGGATCGCGTGCTCGATTACGAGCTCTGTTTTTACGATGTGCAGGGGGCCGGCCAGGTGGGACTGGAGGGTGAGTTTATCGCCTCTGCACGTCTTGATAACCTGCTCAGCTGTTATATCGGCTTGCAGGCATTGCTGGCCTCTTCGGCTGGTGAAGGGCAGGTGCTGGTCTGCAACGACCATGAAGAAGTCGGCAGCATGAGTGCAGCCGGGGCGCAGGGGCCGATGCTCAAGCAGTGGCTGGAACGGTTGATGCCGGAGGCTCAGGCCCGTAACCGCGCCTTGGCCAGCTCCATGATGATCTCGGCGGATAACGCCCATGCGCTGCATCCCAACTTCATGGATAAGCATGACGAGAACCATGGGCCCTTGATCAATGGCGGGCCGGTGATCAAGATTAATGCGAATCAACGTTATGCCAGTAACAGCGAGACCAGTTCGCTGTTTCGCGAGCTGGCGGCTCAGGTTGAAGAGCCGGTCCAATCATTTGTTGTGCGCTCCGATATGGGGTGTGGCAGCACGATTGGCCCTATCACCGCGGCAGAGCTGGGTGTACGTACGCTGGATATCGGTGTGCCTCAGTTTGCCATGCACTCCATCAGGGAACTTGCCGGCAGCCGTGATGCGTACTCGCTCTTCCGCATACTGAAGCCGTTTTATGAACTAGAAAGTGTGTAAACACCGTGGAGGGCAAGGATGCCTACAATTTCAGAGTTTTTCGGCATCGTTATCAGGATGTATTATGATGATCACAGCCCACCGCATTTCCACGCTTATTATGGTGATCAAGCAGCCTTGATCAGTATTGAAACATTGGAGTTGATCGAAGGCTCGCTATCGAAACGCGCGACAGCGATGGTGCTGGAATGGGCCCAGGCACACCGTGAGGAACTGAAAGCCGATTGGGCTTTGGCTGAAAAGCATCAACCTCTTGAGAAAATCGCGCCTCTGGAGTGATTACATGCATAAAGTGACAAGTGTTCGAGTTAAGCCTGGATACGTATTGGTGTTGACGTTTGAGGATGGTACGGAGGGTGAGGTTTCCGTTGCGGATCGTTTGTTTGGCCCCATGTTCGAACCTTTGAAAGACCCAGAGTTCTTTGCTCAAGTCCGTGTCGACAAATTTGGTGCTGTGTGTTGGCCCAATGAAGCTGATCTTGCGCCGGATGCCCTCTATCAGAAAGTCAGGTCTGCTGCATAACAGGATTGCTGCGACTCCCCATTTATTTGAGAACTTCTAGGCTTGTGCCATCCTGAATAGGGAGAGAAAAACTCTCCGCGACTGTGCTTCAGGAGGCCGCTATGGGACGGGCGATCCGCTCAGCCGATTTTTCCGAACGTTCGATTCAGCGCTTCAAAAAGCGCCTCAACTGTGAACTTGAAGTGCTGGGCCGGCTGCTTGCTACACCCGGGTTCGGGGAGGGAGATCGCAGTTTTGGTGCCGAGCTTGAGCTCTACCTTGTTAATGCTCAGGGGCGCCCGGTGGGATGCAATGCCGAAGTTCAGGAGGCACTGAAAAAACCGCAGGTGACGCTGGAGCTTAACCGCTACAACATTGAGTACAACCTGTCGCCGGTGCCTGTGCGGGGTCGGCCGTTCGCAGCTACCGAACAGCAGATTCTCGATGCGTTCGCGATGCTCGATAGTGCTGCGGACGAGCATGGTGCCCGGGTGTTACTCATCGGTATTCTGCCAACACTGAAGCGTCGTGATTTCGGGCCGCGTAATATGACCGATCTGGCCCGCTATCACTGTTTGACCCAGCGCCTGGCGGACCTGCGCGGCAAGCTGTTTTCGATCCGCATCAATGGTGAAGAGCCTGTTGAACTCCGTTCCCGGGATCTGACGCTGGAAGGTGCCAACACCTCATTGCAGTTGCACTATCGGGTGGAGCCTGCCAACTACGCCCGCATTTTCAACGCGGTGCAGTTGGCTACGCCCATAGCATTAGGCATTGCTGTGAATTCGCCGTTTATGGTCGGTAAACGGCTCTGGCAGGAAACCCGGATTCCCCTGTTTAAGCACGCGATCGATGGCTACACGCGTGACTTGAGAGACGCACATCTGCCCTCACGTGTGGACTTTGGTAACGGATGGGTGAGGGAGGGGGTACATGAGCTTTTTGCCGAGAATGTGCGCCTGCATGAGCCGCTGCTGCCGATCTGCAATCGCAATAATCCGGAACGGTTGTTGGAGGAGGGCGAGATACCCGATCTTCCTGAACTGCAACTGCATCAGGGGACCGTCTGGCCCTGGAATCGCGCAATTTACGATGCAGCGGATGGCGGTCACCTGCGGATCGAATTAAGAGCCCTGCCCGCGGGGCCAACCGCCTGCGATATGATGGCTAATGCTGCGTTTTTGATCGGACTCAGTGAGGGGCTCGCGCCGGAGATGGAGCGTTACATTCCGGCCATGCCCTACCAAACCCTGGTTTACAACTTTTACCGGGCTGCCGAGCATGGGATGCAGGCCCAGCTTTTCTGGCCCGCACAATCTGGAGGCTTCGAAGAGTTGACCGTTCTGGAGCTGGCGCGGCGGCTGTTACCCGTTGCCTATCAGGGGCTTGAGCGAGCCGGGATTTACAAACGCGACAGAGACCACTACCTGGGTCTGATCGAAGAACGTTTGAGCGCAGGCCAGACCGGGGCGTCCTGGCAGCTACGCCAGTTCAACCGCCTTTTCCGCTCGAACAAGCGACATATTGCGCTAAGCAAAATGGTTCGGGGTTATATGGAGTACAGTCACCAGAATATCCCCGTTGCTCAATGGAAGGATATAACGTGACCACAGAAAACGACCCGATTCGAATTATAGAGGCACCGAGTTCGGCAAGCTGGGCGAGTGATGCGGCTGCTTTTCTCGAGCAGCTGGGTGGGGCCGCCATGATCATTGTTCCGGGGCGGGATCGATCGCGCACGCGGGCTGTTTGCACCTTGTTGCATGGCAATGAGCCGTCGGGCCTGCGTGCGTTGCATCGTTTCCTGCGTTCGGGGCATCAGCCGGCCGTCAATCTGATCTGCTTCATCCCCGCCGTTGAGACAGCACTGCATGAGCAGCTGCATCAGCACCGCTACCTGCCCGGTGAGCGGGATATGAATCGCTGTTTTTTGCCGCCCTATAATGACCGTCCAGGGCGAATCGCCGAACGGCTGCTGCAGTTGATCGCTGCTTTCCGGCCGGAGTGTCTGGTCGATATTCACAACACCTCCGGTGCGGGGCCGGCCTTTGGCGTCGTTGCCCATGAGGATGAACAGCACGAGGCACTGGTCTCTCTGTTCACGAAGCATCTGGTCGTGACCGATATTCGTCTGGGGGCGCTGATGGAGATGAGCCGCCCGGAGATGCCGATAGTGACCGTGGAGTGTGGTGGTGCCGGCGATACCCGCGCCGATCGTGTCGCGTTCGAGGGATTGATGCGCTATGTGGATGATGATCAGGTTTTGAAATTAGCGCGTGGCACCCATCTGGAGATCTACCATACCCCGGCGCGACTTGAACTGATCGATGATGCGCAGCTCGCCTTTGCGACCCGGCCTGTGCCCGGCGCCGATCTGACCGTTCCGCCGGATCTCGAGCGATTTAACTTCGGAACGGCTCCGGCCGGTACGTTTATCGGTTGGTTGGCACCCGGCGAGGCGCCGGCTCAAAAACTGAGGGCGCGCAGTGGTTCTGGCGTTGATCGCTTTACGGAACTGTTTCGGATTGATCAGGGACGTCTGGTGACGGCGCAGCCGCTCAAACTGTTTATGATTACGCACAGGCCCGACATCGCCAAAAGCGATTGCCTTCTCTATGCCGCGCCGGAAAGTGGTCACAGTCGTCTGTGACCACGGTTGCCGTGATTTAGACCATCGCCGGGTAATCGGTATAACCGGTAGGTGTTGACGCGTAGAAGGTGCTGGGATCGGGTTTGTTCAGCTCAGCCTGTTGCTGCGCCCTTTGAGCAAGATCCGGGTTGGCGATGTAAAGCACGCCAAACGCCACCGCATCCGCGTTACCTTCATTGATCCAGGCTTCTGCGCTGTCCGGCGTAAAGCGTTCATTGGCAATAAATACCCCGCCGAATTCCTGTTTCAGTGTTGGTCCGAGGCTGTCTTCTCCAACCTTTTCGCGTGCGCAGATAAAGGCCAGGTTTCGCTTACCGAGTTCACGGGCGACATAGGTGTAGGTGGCACTCAGGTTGCTGTCATGCATATCGTGCGCATCGGCACGGGGTGAGAGGTGCATTCCGACACGATCACTGCCCCAGACCTCAACGACGGCATCGGCTACCTCAAGCATCAGGCGTGCGCGGTTCTCCAGAGAGCCGCCGTAGGCATCGGTGCGCTGGTTGGTACCTTCGAGCAGGAACTGCTCCAGCAGATAGCCATTGGCACCGTGAATCTCGACGCCGTCGAAACCAGCCGCTTTCGCGTTGATAGCCCCCTGGCGGTAAGCCTCGACAATACCGGCGATCTCGTCCGTTTCCAGTGCGCGAGGTGTTACGTAGGACTTTTCCGGGCGTACCAGGCTGACCGTACCTGCCGGTTGAATAGCACTGGGAGCAACGGGGTCTCGGCCATCCAGGTATATCGGGTCTGAGATGCGGCCCACATGCCAGAGCTGCAGAACAATCCGCCCGCCTTCAGCGTGAACCGCTTCGGTGACCCGCTTCCAGCCCTCGACCTGCTCATCGGACCAGATTCCGGGTGTGTTGGGGTAGCCCACGCCCATGGGGCAGACCGACGTGGCTTCTGAAATGATCAGGCCGGCACCCGCCCGCTGGCGGTAGTACTCCACCATTAAGTCACCGGGGATTCGACCGGCCTCGGCCCTGCAGCGGGTCAAAGGTGCCATGACGAATCGGTTGGGTAGCTCAAGTGCGCCGACGGTTAACGGCTCGAACATTTTACTCATCAGTTATAACCCCTTTGATTTGCGAATTTTCCCGAACTTCGTGATATTCCGTCCGGTACACACGTCTGTGCAGCCCGGCAGGAGCCGAAGGCGGATGCCGGGGGCTACAGAGTCTGCTCCAGGGCGTCGAGAAACGCCTTAATCGTTTCTTCATTGCGCTTGAAGTAGACCCACTGGCCGACCTTGCGTGTTGTGACCAGGTTGGCTTTCTGCAACGTCGACAGGTGCGCCGAAGTCGTGGATTGGGATAGCCCGGTTTTCTTGTCGATCATGCCGGCACACACGCCGTAGTCCAATGGATGCGCCTGATCTGAAAACCAGCGCTCGGGTTCCTTCAGCCATGCCAGAATCTGGCGGCGGACCGGGTGTGCCAGGGCTTTGGTCGCGGTGTCGATTTCGTTGCTGTCAGTCATTTCAATATCGATTTTTTTCGAAATATATATCGAATTATTTGGATATACAAGCAGGGGTTTATCCGAAGTATGCCAGAAATCGGGATCGGATAGTTCCCGGCAGAGCCGAAGGAGGATGCCGGGACGGAATCAGGACGCTTTTGCTATCACCTGGGTGGGACGCTTTTTGCCTCTGCGCTCGTTAATCAACGGTACACACTGGTGGTCATCCCGGTAGATCACTTCGCAGTCGTAACACTGGATGCATTCGCTGTAGTTGATTCTGCCTGAGGGCTCTATCGCGCGGATTCCGCACCGGTTGGCGCAAAGCTGACAGGGGCTGCCACACTCCTCACGTCTTGGTAACCAGCGGAAAACATGTAGTTTCCCGACCACGGCAAAGAAGGCACCGAGGGGGCACAGGTAGCGGCAGAAAAACTTGTGAATGAAGAGCCCCGCGATGAGCAGCAACAGGGCGTAGATCACAAATGGCCACTCGCGCACAAAACCCATGGTGATGGCGGTTTTGAAGGGTTCCACCTCGGCACCGCGTTCGGCGGCGCTCAGTGAATAAAAGCTGACGCCGACCAGTCCGGCTAAAAGCAGGTACTTGATGGCCCAGAGACGGCGATGAATTTTGAAGGGTATGCGGCGCTGTTTGATCTTCATCTTTTTGGCGATTTCACCCACGAGCTCCTGCAACGCGCCGAACGGGCAAAGCCAGCCGCAAAAATAGCCGCGTCCCCATAGGACCAGAGTTAACAGGACATAGCACCAGAGGATAAAGATGACCGGATCGATCATCAGAACCGATGAGTCTGCGCTGCCTGCGACGACTCTCAGGATGGTAAAAACGTTGGTTATCGACAGCTGACCCTGGGTCAGATAACCGATAAACACCAGTGTGTAGGCCAGGTAGCCCCAGCGAATAGCCTTGAAGCGTGTGTTATCCGCCGTTACCCAGCGATGCCCGAAGATAATAGCCGTTAACAACAGGAGGCCAATGGTGAGCACGGCGATTTTCAGGGCGCTGTCTTGCCAGATTTGCACCCACAACGGTGTGCTCTTAGTGGTTTGAGGCTCCTCGACAATGAACAGCCGTTCAGGCAGTTGGTACTCCGCGGCAAAGGTACGAATCTCATCCGGCCTCAGATAGCCTTGGGGGCGGTTAACGACAAGTTTGAGAGTCCAGGGGGAGGCCGGGTCGAAGCCGGCACCACGTTTGATCCGAAACAGTCGAAACTCTTCAAAGTCGGGCATTGCTGAAGGCTGCTGCGGTTCAATCACGTTGTAAAAGTCCAGGTCTCGCAACTCGACCTGAATGCCATTTTGTTCAAGCGCCAGACGGTCTGGCGGTGTGCCGCGCACAAAGTCATCACCCAGAATCGAATAGGGGCCCCGGTTCATAACCAGAATTGCATGCTCGCCCGGCTCCAGCTTCTCCTTCATCAGGCGCTGGTAGTGCGCATCACCGAGCAGGTAACGGCCTGTGCTCGGGGTGTTCAGGTAGGCAAACTGGAGGTCGATGAAGTTTTCACTGTTCGGGTTATCTTCGCTCTGGCCGTCGAAGGCGTTATCAACGTCGCTCTGGCTGAGTGTCAGTGAGCGGACCCAGTTATTTTCGGTGAGTTGCGGCCAGTCCAGCGGTTCATATAAGTCCTCACGGACTTTGGCAGGTGGTTTGCGATAGGGGATCAGTCCCGTCGCCTGGGCTGCCTGGATAGCGGACAGCATCACGGTTTCGTTCAGGACGATGGCAGAGACTGTCGCTTTGGTGATTCCGTCTATATAAACGTTACTGCCAGAGTGTTTGTCCCGAACCGTGGCACTGGTGACCTTGATGGTGTGGCGCAGATCCAGACCCGGGTATTGATCGGTAAAGCGGTGCATGGGCTCGGGGCCCAGGCCATGCAGAAAAATGGGCTCATGGTGTTCCAGTACTTTTACGCCTTTGTAGAGCCCATCCCGATCGATACCGACCAGCAACTGGTAAGGGGCACCGGAGAAACCGGGAGGCGTCACATAATCGCTGGAAAGAAAGGCGTAGCCAATGAGTTCAGTGACCTGATAGACCGGCCAGACGGGCGGATCATCCTGGTGTGGCTTAATCTCGGTGGCTTGCGGAAAGATCTCCTTGATCAGCTCCGGAATTGGCCGGTTGTCAGTATCCGGTTGAGCCATGGCTGGGGTATTCAAGGCTCCCGGGGCCAACAACAAAACGAGCGCCACGCTCAGGCGCTTTGATAAGAGCCGCATACCTGCACCCTCTGGTTCTTTATTGTTATCCTGACCAGAGTGTCAGAGTGGGGCCGTGCTGGCTAAGGGTCGTTGGGCCTAATCTGACTGCTACTTTGGGCGTAGCGCAAAGAGTTTCGGCTACTGATAGGAAGGGTGATGCACGCATATTTGGATGAGCAGTTGCTGGAGCAGGTTTCTGCCCTGGCGGGGCGGGCCGGGGAGGCGATTATGGCCGTCTACCAGCGGGATTTTGATGTCACTCATAAGGCGGATGAATCGCCACTGACCGAAGCTGATTGCGCAGCCCATCGGTTGATTATGACGGGCCTGGCCGAGCTGGAGCCCCGGTTGCCTGTGCTCTCGGAAGAGGATGTGACCGGTTTTAAGGGCCCGGACGCTGAAGGCCGCTATTGGTTGGTGGACCCTCTTGATGGAACCAAGGAGTTCATCAAGAGAAATGGTGACTTTACGGTCAACATCGCACTGGTTGAGCAGGGCTGCCCCGTGTTGGGCGTGGTGTTCGCGCCGGTGACTCAGGTGGGCTGGCGCGCGGCGAAGGGGCTGGGTGCCTGGCGTTATGATTCGGCGGGTGCTGCACCCATCAAGGTCCGAAAGCACCGGTCAGAGGAGCCCTGGCATATGCTGAGAAGCCGTTCCCACCCCAGTGTCGACATGCAGGTCTGGCTGGAGGCGATGAGGCGTAAAGGGGAGGTGAAGCTGGAGTCGGTAGGGAGCTCGTTGAAGTTCTGCTACATCGCGGAAGGGCGGGCTGACCTCTACCCCAGATTAGGGCCGACCTCGTTGTGGGATACCGCAGCTGCCCAGGCCGTACTTGAGGAGGCCGGTGGCGCGGTAATTCGATTGGATGGCCAGGCGCTTTCTTACGAGGATACCGATGAGGTTCTGAACCCATGGTTTATAGCCCGGGGTGAGAGTGACGTAGATTGGGCCGAGTTTGCGACAAGGCTCTTCACACCTGGCCCGGATGGAGCCTAGCGAAATCCGGGGCAAAAAAAACGGGCGCCGATCGGCGCCCGTTTTAAGGTCGTACTGACTGCTATTTAAACGGACAGGGAGTCCAGCAGGTTGTTCAGCGTGCGGCTCGGACGCATAACGTCAGAGGCTTTGGCCGGGTCTGCGTGGTAGTAACCACCGATATCAACAGGCTGACCCTGAACGGCGTTAAGCTCGTCAACGATCTTCTGCTCGTTCTCGGTCATCTCTTTAGCCAGTGGCTTGAAGATATCGGCCAGCGCCGCATCGTCGGTCTGGTTGGCCAGTTCCTGTGCCCAGTACAGGGCCAGGTAGAAGTGGCTGCCGCGGTTGTCGAGTTCGCCAACCTTGCGTGACGGAGACTTGTTGTTCTCCAGAATCTGGCCGGTCGCTTTGTCCAGCGCCTGTCCCAGAACACGGGCACTCGGGTTGTCGTACTTCATGCCCATCTCGTCGAGAGAGGCTGCCAGTGCCAGGAACTCACCCAGTGAATCCCAGCGCAGGTGGTTCTCCTGAACCAGCTGCTGAACGTGCTTCGGAGCAGAGCCGCCCGCACCGGTTTCGTACATGCCGCCACCGGCCATCAGCGGAACGATGGACAGCATCTTGGCTGAGGTGCCCAGTTCCATGATCGGGAACAGGTCAGTCAGGTAATCGCGCAGTACGTTACCGGTGACAGAGATGGTGTCCTTGCCGCGGATGGCACGCTCCATGGATTCGCGAATCGCGCTGTTGTAATCCATGATGCGAATGTCCAGGCCGGTCAGGTCATGCTCTTTCAGGTACTCTTCGACCTTGGCTTTCAGTTGCATGTCGTGAGCACGTTCCGGGTCCAGCCAGAAGATGGCAGGTGTGTCGGAGTTGCGGGCACGGTTAACGGCCAGCTTGACCCAGTCGCGGATCGGCGCGTCTTTGGTCTGGCAGGCACGCCAGATGTCGCCTTTTTCCACTTCGTGCTGCATCAGCACTTCGCCGGTAGCGGCATTAACCACACGCATGGTGCCGTCAGCCTTCATTTCGAAGGTCTTGTCGTGGGAGCCGTATTCTTCCGCTTTCTGAGCCATCAGACCCACGTTCGGTACGGAGCCCATGGTCGTCGGATCGAAAGCGCCGTTGGTCTTACAGAAGTTGATCACTTCCTGGTAGATGCGGGCGTAAGTCGATTCCGGCATGACTGCCTTGGTGTCTTTCAGCTTGCCGTCGCGGCCCCACATCTGACCGGAGCTGCGGATCATCGCCGGCATGGAGGCATCGACAATAACGTCGCTCGGGATGTGCAGGTTGGTGATGCCTTTAACGGAATCCACCATGGCCATTTCCGGACGCTCGGCGTAGCAGTCATGGATATCCTGCAGGATCTCTTCCTGCTGGGATTCCGGCAGCTGCTTGATTTTGTCGTAAACGCTGGACAGACCGTTGTTCGGGTTAACGCCCAGCTCTTCGAACGTCTCGCCCCACTTGTCGAACAGATCTTTGTAATAAACGGTGACAGCGTGACCGAATACGATCGGGTGGGAGACTTTCATCATGGTCGCCTTCACGTGCAGGGACCACATAACACCGGTTTCTTTACATTCGTTGAGTGTCTCTTCGAAGAAGTCGCGCAGTTCGCGGCAGCTCATACGCATGCTGTCGAACACTTCACCCTGCTGCAGGGGCAGCTCTTTCTTGACCTCTACGTTGCCATCTTTACCGACGAATTCGATGCGGACATCACCGGCATCTTTCATGGTGATGGACTGCTCGCTGGAGAAAAAGTCGCCGCCGCGCATGTAATCGGCGTGAGACTGAGATGCCTTGCTCCACTTGCCCATAGAGTGCGGGTATTTGCGGGCGAATGCTTTGACTGCGGCGGGCGCACGGCGGTCAGAGTTGCCTTCGCGCAGAACCGGGTTTACCGCACTGCCGAGAATCTTGCTGTAGCGGGCTTTATTTTCTTTCTCTTCATCGGTCTTGGGTTCTTCTACGTACTCGGGTATGTCGTAGCCCTGAGACTGCAGTTCCTTGATAGCAGCGCGCAGCTGAGGAACGGAGGCACTGATATTCGGTAACTTGATGATGTTGGCGTCCGGGCTCTGGGTCAGCTGGCCCAGCTCGGCCAGGGCGTCCGGTACGCGCTGATCTTCGCTCAGACGCTCCGGGAATGCAGCGAGAACGCGGGCTGCAACGGAGATGTCACTGGTTTCGACTTCGATACCGGCGGCTGCCGCGAAGGAGCGAACGATCGGCAGCAGGGAGTGAGTCGCCAGCGCCGGTGCCTCGTCGGTAATCGTGTAGATGATTTTCTGATTTGATGTCGTCATTCTTTTCCCCAGTGTTGTATGGCGTGTAGCCAATAGTGCTCGAAAAGGTGACTTGGGAACCCATCGGCCAGCCGATGACTTCTTGGCGAGCCTTGTAAACTTTGAGGCTTCCGGTTTCCCTGATGATCGCCCTAATCAACTGTTAGAGGCCGCAGGAATGGCGCGGTCTCCTACTTTATACGTAATTTTTGTGGCGTCGCATTGTACCTAAAGAGGAGCGGCCGATATAGCGTGAGTCCGGTCTGAAAGCGTGTTTTTGGGCATTTCTAGCCATAAGTCTAATAAGAAAAACGGAAATTGAATGGCCTTGTTGTTATAGCCTGACCAGCGGGTGAGAAACCCGACCGATGATTGATTCGGCTCAATACTGTCTCTTTATTGCTGCGTTAGTATCCGCGCTTTCCAAGAATCTACCCATTTCCAACAGGCCGGGGTGTGTATGTCCGTAGTCGAAGGTTCGCGCTTACCGCAGGTGGCACTTGCGTTCATGAATGAGGATCACGCCCGGGCAGAGTCTCTGCTTCAGCGTCTGGAGGCTATGATCGCCAATGCGGCCACCGATCGTGAATCCCGGGAAGAGATCGGGCGCTTGCTCGCGGCGCTGTATGAACATTGTCAGCAGCACTTCACCCATGAAGAGCGGGAGATGGAGCGTGTGAACTTTCCGGCACTGGCGTGCCACCAGGGCGAGCACGCCCGTGTTATTGCGCAGATGGATCAGGCGTGCCGCCAGTGGCGCGCTGCCGGCGACGTGGGCCACCTCTACGAATATCTGTCAATTCTGCCCGACTGGCTTCGCAATCATGTGGCCACCATGGATCACGTGACAGCCGAGTTTGTCAGCCGTCACGACGAGGTCAGCTAAGTTCCAGTTGAATATGGAAGGTGGTTCCGACGTCCGGGTTTGAGGTGACGGCCATATGGCCCTGGTGCTGTTCCGTTATCACGAAGTGCGCAAACGACAGGCGCTTGCCGGCCCCCGTTGTCCGTGGGTCCTGATCACTGTTGTGCAGGTAGGGTTCAAACAGGTACATCTGTTCATCGTCGGTGAGCCCTTTGCCGTTGTGCTGGATTCTCAGGGATACCGCGTCGTAGCTTTGGCCGACATAAAGCTTGATGGTTGGCTGAAAGTCGCTGTCCGTTTTCTCGGCGATCGAGTGATAGGCGTGACGGAACAGGCTCAGGAAAACCTGCTGCAACTCGGTCACATAGCAGGGGATCAGCGGCAGCCCCTCCTCGTAATGACGCTCGATCACAATATCACTGAAGCTTACCGTGTCCGGCAGTGTCAGAACGTCGCTGGCCTGCTCCAGTGAGTGTTCCAGAATATCGATGACGTTGGCGGGCTCCGGCTTGTCAGTACGGCCACGCGCAAACTGCATCAGGTTGCGTATGATCGATTCCACCTGCTCACCATTACGTGACGCGTTATCCAGCAGCTGCTGGACCTTGTTGGTATCCGGTGCGCTGTCGCATCCCTGTGGGGAGAGTTTTCCCGACTCCAGGATTCCCTGGAAGCTTCTGAGATCAAACAGAATCGCCTGTAGCGGGGTGTTGATGTCGTTGGCCATGGCGGTGGCAAGCTCGCCCATGGAGGAGAGCTTGTCATGGTGGATCAGCATGTTCTCCGCCGTGACACGCTTGGTCACATCATCAACCAGAATCACCACGCCGGGTTCGCTGTAGTTCTCCAGCGGGTAGACCATGATATCGAAGTGGTAGCTGCCCGGCTGGCTATGACGCAGCGTGATCGCCTCGCCTTTCTCCAGGGCCTTCTGGATATGGCGAGGCGCTACGGTAATGTCGGAATAGATTGACCACAGGTTCTGGCCGATCGCATCGTCTGCGCTGATACCGGAGATCTGTTCCGCCCGCCGGTTCCAGTGGGTGATATTGCCTTTGTCGTTCAAACCCACCAACACCAGCGGCATGGAGCTGAGAATGTTGTGGATGTAGGCCTCGGATGCCTTGAGCATCTTGGTGGTAATGACATGCTCGGCGACTTCGCGCTCCAGTTTGGCCGTTCGCTCCTGAACCCTTTCCTCCAGATGACCTTTGATCTCCTCCAGAGCGATGTTGTAGCGCCGTGCCCGGCGCCAGGTGATAAACAGGATCAGCGCAACCAGCGTCAGGAGAATGATCAGAACGCCGCTGGAGAAGTTGGCGACATACTGCCACTTGGTACTGCCGTCATCCTCCTTGAAGACATCAAGCAGGGCGGCCTGGGCGAACGGCTGAACGAGCAAGAGGGAAAGCGCAGATAGAAATCGGATCATAGTGTATGTCATCGATGTCGGTGAAAAGGTGAATCAATAGCATCAGAACGCGGTAAAGCGATGCTATCGGATGACGAATCCGACGATTATAGCGGATAGCGCGCGTCGACGGGATAGAGGGCGGTCGATTGTCTTGCCTAACAGGGTGGTTAGTAAATTTTCGGTATGCGGTCTAACTGGAATGTTTGATTTCGATTGGTTGAGTCCCCCTTGGGGTGTAACCCCAGGTGTAACACCTGAGCGGCGCGATCCTTGGCTGCTAGCGTTCATTGGCATGGTACTTGTTTCCAGGTGGATATATAGCGGAAAGCAGCGTTTCCCGGATTACGCTTCGCTGTATCCGGGTTACGGGTAGGTGTAGCCCGGCAGGAGCCGCAGGCGGATGCCGGGAACAGAGAGAGCGATAGATGAATACAGACAACGTCCTGATCCTGGGTATCGGGAATCTGCTTTGGGCTGACGAGGGGTTTGGCGTCCGTTGTGTCGAGCTGCTCAATCAGCGCTACCGTTTTGCCGACACTGTCAGCCTGCTTGATGGCGGCACCCAGGGAATCTACCTGGTCCAGCATGTTCAGCAGGCCGATATCCTGGTCGTGTTTGATGCGATCGATTATGGGCTGGAGCCGGGCACCCTTAAGGTGGTTCGTGACGACGAGGTGCCGAAGTTTATGGGTGCCAAACAGATGAGCCTGCATCAGACAGGCTTCCAGGAAGTGCTGGCGATGGCGGAGTTTACCGGCGCCTACCCGCGGGAGCTGATCCTGATCGGTGTACAGCCGCAGATGCTGGAGGACTTCGGGGGCAGCTTGACCGAGCCGGTACGTGCGCAACTGGACCGGTCACTGGAAATTGCCCTTGAGTACCTGGCCGAGCGCGATATCCGCCCGCTTGAAACCATCACGGCACCGACTCCGGGTACGGAGGAGCCTTTATCACCGCAGCAGTTGGCGCTGGAGCGTTACGAGTCCGGGCGACCGGATGAGGCCGAAGCCTTTCGCCACGGTGATATCCGGTTCGTCAATATGACCCGTGGCGAGGAGGATTAACGGTGTGTATCGGCATTCCCATGCAGGTGATAGTCGTCGAAGCAGGGCGGGCACTTTGCTCGGATAGCGACCGTCGCGACTGGGTAGATATCCGGCTGGTAGACACACCGGCACCGGGGAGTTGGCTATTGGTTTTTGCCGGCGCGGCCCGTGAGTTGATCAGCGCCGAGAGAGCGGCCCAGGTGCGAGATGCCCTGCGTGCACTCCAGGCCAGCGCTGAGGGCGATCATGCCCGGATAGATAACCTGTTTTCTGATCTGGTGAACCGGGAACCCACGCTGCCGCCCCACCTTCAGGCTCAGTTGGAACAACATAATAAAGGGGATAAAGAGTGAACCATCCACTACTTAATCAGCTGGTGGAGCGCCATGGCTTCCCCTGCCTGAACAGCGAGAATTTCGACTCGTTCATCAAGAAGGCCCCCTGGTCGGTGCTGTTTTTTACCGAAGACCCCAACCGCTTCTCAGAGTCTCTGGATGTGGCCGTGATTCTGCCGGAGCTTGCCAAGCGCTTCACTCAGCTATCACCGGCCGTGATTGCCCGGGACTCAGAGCGTGCGCTCCAGGGGCGGTATAACTTCAACGCCTGGCCAACCCTGGTTTTTTTGCGGGAAGGGCGCTATCTGGGTGCGCTGTCACGGGTTCGCAACTGGGATGAGTACCTCGCGGAGGTCGAACGTATCTTGAGTCTTGAGCCATCCCGCGACCCGGGCATCGGGATTCCGGTCGTTTCCAGCACCTCGTCAGCCTCGCCCTGCGGCCACTAAGGAGTGATCATGAAAACCGATATTCCGCTGTTTGATCTGACACCGGCCATAGGTCCCGGCTCTAAATCCGAAGACGATGGCCTCAGTTATATGCCGATGCCGAAAGAGATGCATACCTTCGAGCCGCCGAGGTTGCCGGAGCCGGAAGAGCTCTCCCAGGCCCCGGGGGCTATGGTACTGCTGGGGCGTGTGCAGGAGGCGCTGGATCAATACCGGCCGGGGCAGGCTGTAGAAGTCATCGAACTGGATAGTCTGGATGAGGCTGAAAAAGCGCTGCTATACCAGGTCCTGGGAGAGGGTGAGGTTGCGCTTCAGATTATCGGTGATCACCCGGTTCGAGCCCAGGAGACCGTGTTGGCGGGGCTCTGGTGGTTACAGAAGTTGGATCAAGCGGGCGCGGTCGTTAGCCAGTGGCTGGAGGTGGCCGATGTGCCTCAATGTGCCCGCGACAATGCCTTCCCCTCGTCGGATGTTCCGGTGATCGAACTGGATCAGTTGCCGTTGGGCGTTCTGAATGCAGGGCCTGTTCTGGTGGAGTTGTTGGATGTGGCCCGCAAGCACCAACAGGAGGCCCGTGAACTGCCCCATGTGATTAACCTCTCACTGCTGCCGTTTGCGCCTGAGGATCATCAGTTTCTCGGAGAAAAACTGGGACAGGGACAGGTAGTGATCCTCTCCCGGGGATATGGAAACTGCCGTATCAGTGCCACCGCGATCGCCGGTATCTGGCGCGTTCAGTATTACAACAGTACCGACCAGCTGATACTCGATACGCTGGAGGTGATCGATATCCCTCAGGTGGCCTGTGCGGCGCGGGAGGATCTGGAAGATTCCGCAGAGCGCCTGCGGGAGATGCGCGAGGTTTTGGTGTGAGCGCGGGTTTTGAGGGAAGCTATCTGGGCGATGACAGCCGAATTACGGATACAACCCGGTTGGAATGCAAGATTTGCTGGTATCTCTACGACCCGAGTGACGGTGATGAGGTCTGGCAGATCCCGCCCGGCACGCCTTTTACCGCGTTGCCCGATCACTGGCGCTGCCCGCAGTGCGATGGCGACCGAGACCAGTTTATGGTCGTGGATGAGCCATGAGCACCGTGGAGCATCTGTTACTGGCGCATTACCGGGATGCAGCGCAGCGCATGGGCGACATACCGCTTTATAACGCAGCGCTTGAGGTTGAGCTGGTGGCCTGGCAGTTGCTGGATCAGAGCGGGGCAGCGGGTATTTTGGTGACGCCCTGGTGTGTCAATCTGCTCTGGGTGCCGCTAAACCAAGTCGATATGCCCGTTAAAGGCGAGCCCTGTGTATTAGCCCTTGAATCAGGTGAGTATGAGGGTGTCTGCGCGGAGCTCGCCTCAGTGGGGCGCTATGGTAGTGCGGCCCTGATTTCGGATACCAGCGTCATGATCGACCACGAACAGGCGCGAGCATTGGCGAACGAAATGGCGGCGCTGATCTTCGCGCCTGCTGTTGCCCACGAGGCTCAAGCGTCTGAGGCGCTTGCTCAAGGCAAGCCTGAAAATCCGCAACGGCGCGCGTTGTTCCGACGTGCACTGGGAGGTGCCCAGTGAGTGTGGGGCCAGGCCAGCTGTGCGTCGATATACGCCATGATGGCAGGCAGATAACGGATCTCAGCGTGGCGCTGGAGCGTCCGGTTGACGCTGTTTCCAGGCTGCTTGTCGGGCGGACGCCGGAGGAGGGGCTCGCACTGGTCGGCGTCCTTTTTTCGCTCTGCGGGAGAGCGCATCAGGCCGCCGGCAGTCTGGCGGTGGCCCGCGCCTTGGGCACTGAAGTCTCGGCTGAGCAGTGGTGGCGGCAACAGCATCTGTTGGTGGTGGAGCGTGTGCGAGAAACCGCTTTACGGTTGATGCGAGACTGGCAGCTGCCCGGTACTGATGAGTCTTCAGTCCGGGAGCTTCTGGCGCGCACGGCGACGTTGATTTCGTTAGTGGAAAGCTCGGGTTCTGACCTGGCTCAGAGTGCACTGACGTTAAAGAATTGGTGGCTTGGGCTGTGTCGGGCCGACGATAGTTGGAGCGCCTGGTGCGAAATGCGGTCGCTGCGGTGGCAGGGCATCACTCTGGGGCCGGGCTTGCCAGACCTTGAACCTGAGCGAGTCAAGAGCGCCGTTGCAGACTGGGTTCGAGGTGAACCGAATGAACCGGCGCGACTTAAAAACCTGCTTGCCGTTTGCGGGCAGACCGGGCCGGCGGCGAGTGGCGAACTGACAGAGGCGAAGGCGGTGATTCAGTCCTGTCTCGAAAGGTTGTTGATGCAGATTGAAGCCGACCTTGCCTGGCTGGTTGCGCCTCACTTAAGTGTGCAGCCGGAGCTCGAGCACGGGGACACAATCCGGGGCGAGGAGCTGGGTTGGGCCTGGGTTCAGACCGCCCGGGGTTGGCTCCTGCATTCGGTTGCCATGGATAGAGGCCGGATCGCACGCTGGATGATACTGGCTCCAACCGACGTGAACTTTCATACTGAAGGTGTGCTTCGCAAACGCCTGCCGGGTGTGAAGGTTGAGCCGGAAAAGGCGAAGGCGTTGGTGAGCGATTTGGTGCTGGCGCTAGACCCCTGCGTGGATTACAAGGTGAGTATTCAATATGCATGAGATGTCGATTGCCGAAGGGGTGATACAGCTCCTTGAGGAGCAGGCGGTCAGTCAGGGGTACTCCCGGGTCAAGCGGGTCTGGCTGGAAATAGGGCCTCTGGCTGCGGTGGAGAGTGAAGCGCTGCGCTTCTGTTTCGACGCTGTGACCCGAGGTACGCTGGCGGAGCAGGCGCAGCTGGATATTATCGATCTGCCCGGTGAGGCCTGGTGTCTGGCGTGCTCCAGCCAGGTACCGATCACACAACGTTATGATAGCTGTGTTAACTGCGGTAGTTTCCAGCTGCAGGTGACGCGGGGCGATGAACTGAGAATCAAAGAACTGGAGGTGGAGTAGTATGTGTACCGTGTGCGGCTGTGGCGAAGGCGAAGTACAGGTGGCAGGTCACGAACACAGTCACGAACATCACCACCACGGACATGAGGGTGGACATCACCACCATCACGAACAACCCGACAGCTCCCCGCTGGTGGCCCAGGGGCAGAACCTGCATTACGGCAAGGGTGCCGCCCATGCTCACGCACCCGGTATGAGCCAGAGCCGCATGGTGCAGATCGAGCAGGATATCCTGGGTAAGAATGACCGGTATGCGGCTCAGAACCGGGCGCGTTTCGACGCGAAGTCGCTGTTCGCGCTGAATCTCGTTTCCAGCCCGGGTTCGGGTAAGACGACTCTGCTGACCCGGACCATCGAACTGCTTGGCGAGCGCATCCCGCTGGCGGTGATCGAGGGTGACCAGCAGACCGCCAACGATGCCGAACGGATCCGCGCCACCGGCGCGCGTGCGGTACAGATCAACACCGGCAAAGGCTGTCATCTGGATGCCCACATGGTCGGCCACGCGCTGGAACATCTGGATGCTCTGGAGGGCGGTGTTCTGTTTATAGAGAACGTGGGCAACCTGGTGTGTCCGGCGGCTTTCGATTTGGGAGAGGCTCATAAGGTGGCGATCCTCTCAGTGACCGAAGGTGAAGACAAACCGCTTAAGTACCCGGATATGTTCCACGCAGCGGATCTGATGTTACTGAACAAAACCGATCTGCTGCCCTACCTGGATTTCGATGTGGAAGCCTGTCTTGAATACGCCCGCCGGGTGAACCCGGAGATAGAGGTGATTCAGGTGTCTGCTCGCTCGGGCGAGGGTATGAGCGACTGGCTTGAGTGGATCGACAGCCGCCGCACAGCTCGCATCCGCCAACGAATCGAGACATTGCAGAAGCAGGCTCAATCGCTTGAAGCGCTGCTGTGACGGGGAGCCGCTAATGTCGAATCAGCCCCGCGCAACCGTACTCTGTGTTGATGATGAAGTGCGCTCACTGGAAACGCTGGAGCGCACCCTGGATGAAGCTTTCGACGTACTCACGGCCCGCAGTGCCGAAGAGGCGATGTCGCTGCTGGAGAGTAACCGGGTACAGGCGGTGCTCTGTGATCAGCGCATGCCCGGCCAGACCGGTGTTGAATTTCTGATCGCGGTGCGGGAACGCTTCCCGCAAACGGCGCGTTTGATTCTGTCCGGCTACACCGATTCAGAGGATATTATCCGGGGGTTGAACGATGCCGGAATCTTTCAGTACCTGACCAAACCCTGGCACCCGGATCATCTGCTCCTGACCTTGAAAAACGCCTGTCAGCTGATGGCACTGCAGTCGGAGAATGAGCTGCTGGCTACGGAGATGCGCCTGACGACGCCGCAGGTGGAAGCCCAGGTGGAAGCGAAGAAGGCGCGTCTGAGGCAACGCTTCGACTTCAGTGAAATACTGCGTGCCGCAGACAGTCCGCTTAATCCGCTTTGCGATCAGGTTGCCCAGATTGCACCCTTCGATATCTCGGTTCTGGTAACCGGCCCTTCCGGAAGCGGCAAGGAGCTGTTCGCCCGGGCGCTGCATTACAACAGCCTGCGTGCAGACAAGCCCTTCGTGGTTGAGAACTGTGGTGCCATGCCCGATGAACTGCTGGCTTCAGAGCTGTTCGGGCACCGCAAGGGCGCGTTCACCGGCGCGATCAACGATCACGTAGGTCTGTTTGAACAGGCGGATGGCGGCACCATTTTTCTGGACGAGATCGGTGAGATCTCTCCGGCGTTTCAGGTCAAGCTGTTGCGTGTGCTGCAGGAGCGCGAGGTGCGTCGGGTGGGGGATAGCCAGCGCCGGCCGATCAATGTACGTGTGATCGCCTCCACCAATCGCAGTCTCGAAGAGGAGGTGCGGGCCGGGCGCTTCCGAGAAGATCTGTATTACCGGTTGGCCGAGGTCACGCTGGAGCTTCCATCCCTGTCTCAGCGGCCGAGTGATATCCCGGTGCTGGTGCGGGCCTTCCTCGATCAGGCGGGGGAGGCGTTCGACAAGCCCGTCGACGGTTTCAGTGACGAGGCGATTGAGTGCCTGCAGGGATATGGCTGGCCCGGTAACGTGCGCGAACTGCAAAACGAGGTGCGCCGTATGCTGGTGATGGCGCGGGATCCGGTACTGGGAGCCGACCTTCTGAACCCACGGGTTCTGCGTACCTGTGTGGATGGTGAGCCCGCGCCGATGCTGGCGGAGGTGGCAGACCTCAGCGGCACTCTGAAAGAGCGGGTAGAGCAGCTGGAGAAGCAGATTCTGCGCGAAACCCTGATTCGTCACCGCTGGAACAAGAGCCGCGCCGCGCGGGAGCTGGGACTCTCCCGGGTGGGGCTTCGCGCCAAGATCGAACGCTACGAGCTGGAGACACACTGATGCCCGCCGTGCGCCTTCTGGTCAGCGGCCAGGTGCAGGGGGTGGGATTTCGCCCTTTTGTGCATCGGCTGGCCACTGGGCTGGCGCTGAAAGGCGCAGTCAGTAACGGTCACCAGGGCGTACAGATCGATCTTCAAGGAGAGGACGACGCACTGGCCTGTTTTCGCCGGTCACTGGAGCGCGAGCTGCCAGCGCTGGCACGGATTGACCAAGTCCGCGAAACGCCGCTGGAACCGGGTGAGCCCTTTACCGATTTCCGCATTATCGCCAGTGAACACAGTGACCGGCCCCTGGACCTTCCGGTTACGCCGGATGCGGCCGTTTGTCATGATTGTTTGCGGGAGCTGTTTGATCCGTTAGACCGGCGCTACCGCTACCCGTTTATCAACTGCACACACTGTGGTCCGCGCTACTCACTGATCCGGGCGCTGCCCTATGATCGCCCCAACACCTCCATGGCCGCCTTTAAGCAGTGTGCTGCCTGTGAGCAGGAGTACCAGGCTCCCGAACACCGGCGCTTTCATGCCCAGCCCAACGCCTGCCCATCCTGCGGGCCCCGGTTGTGGGCTGCGGACAACCGTGGAGCGCCCGTTGAGGGTGATCCGATCGTAATGGCTGTGGCGGCGATCCAGCGGGGCGAGATTCTGGCTGTCCGGGGCGTCGGCGGTTTTCACCTGGTGTGTGATGCCACCAACGCGGCAGCCGTGCGAAAGCTGCGTGAGCGTAAGTGCCGTCCGAGTAAACCATTTGCGATTATGGGCTTGAATGCGCCGTCACTGGCAATTCAGGTTGAGGTGACGGCAAACGGCCTGGCGCTTTTGCGATCGAGTATCGCGCCGATCGTGCTTCAGCGTCGACTCAAAGGCTCAGGCCTGCCTGATGCGTTAGCACCGGGCCTTGATCGTCTGGGCGTAATGCTGCCTCATACCCCGCTGCACTGGCTGCTGTTTCACGAGGCGGCTCAGCGACCAGGGGGAGTCGATTGGTTGGCGCAGCCACATTCAATGCTACTGGTGATGACCAGTGCCAACCGCAGCGGAGAACCACTTATTACCGCTAACGATGAGGCGCTGTGTAAGTTGGGCGGTATTGCCGACCTGTTTCTGCTGCATGATCGCGAGATCGAGCACCGCTGCGATGATTCCCTGTTTAATGCCCTCAGCGAGCCGGCCATGCCGATTCGGTTGGGTCGAGGCGCTGCGCCGCTGGCCCTGTCTCTGCCTGAGCGCGGGCCTTCGGTGCTGGCGTTGGGCGCTTATTTGAAGAATACCCTCTGCCTGACGCAAGGCGCCCGTGCCTATCTCTCGCACCATGTGGGAGACCTGGATAATGCTGACAACTGTCGCACACTGGAGCGCACGGTGGATCAGTTGTGTGATCTGCTGAGCGTGCGCCCGGGGCATATCGCCTGTGACCTGCATCCCGACTTCCATGCCAGCCGTTACGCTCAGCGGTTGAGCGAGCACTGGGGTGTGCCCTTGCATCCTGTTCAGCACCATCACGCCCATGTGGCGGCGGTGATGGCGGAACACGGCCACTGTGAGCCTGTGCTCGGGGTGGCCCTGGATGGGGTCGGCCTGGGGTGGGACGGGTTGCTGAGAGGCGGTGAGTTGTTGCGTGTGGATCGACAGGGTTTTAAACCGCTTGCCGCTTTAACACCACTGCCACTGCCCGGCGGCGATGCGGCGGCCAGAGAGCCCTGGCGGATGGCGGTGGCGGTGCTCTATCGCTTAGGGCGGCATGATCTGATTGATCAGCGCTATGCTGACTGCGCCGCTATTCAACCGGTTCTAAAGATGCTGGAGCGCGGTGTTAACTGTCCGCCAACCACCAGCCTGGGACGGGCCTTTGATGCGGCGGCCGGGCTGCTGGGTATCTGTGAACGGCAGTCGTATGAAGCACATGCGCCCATGTTGCTTGAGGCGTTGGCAAACAGTCGGGGTTTTCAAACTGAGCAGCAGCGAGGTGCGCTTATACAGGCGACTGATCTGCGCGGTGACCTGGATCTGTTGCCTTTGTTCGCTTCGCTCCTTGAGGCGACGGATCCGGCTGAGGGTGCACGCGCTTTTCACGCGGGGCTGGTTACGTTGCTGAGTGCATGGATAGCCCGGCACGCGGAGCACGAGGGGTTGAACACGGTCGCACTGAGTGGGGGCTGTCTGCTGAACCTGTATCTACGGGACGGCCTGCGTGAACGACTTAGCCAACAGGGGTTTAGTGTCTTGTTGCCGGAAAAAGTGCCGGCCAACGACGCTGCTATTAGTCTGGGCCAGGCGTGGGTGGTACAGATGCGGTTGGATCGCGGTCAACTATTGAATAATTAAAAGCAGTAAGAGGAAACAGCCATGTGTCTGGCGATTCCGGTACGGATCGAAAAGCTGATCGATGAAGAGCGTGCGCTGGCCGATATCGGCGGTGTGCGCAAGGAGATCAATATAGCCCTGGTGGATGATCTGCAGGTGGGCGACTACGTGATCCTGCACGTGGGGTACGCATTGAACAAGCTTGATCCGGAGGAGGCAGCGAAAACGCTGGCGCTGTTCGAGGAGTTGGGGCAGCTGCAGGCGGCCCGGGATGCGGCCCTGGAAGGGGAGGCTCAGTCGTGAAGTATGTTGATGAGTTTCGCGATGGCGATAAAGCCCGCAATATCGCCGCCCAAATCCGGGTTGAGGCTGACCCGGCTCGCACCTATAACCTGATGGAGTTCTGTGGCGGTCATACCCATGCCATCTTTCGGTATGGCATTCCTGATCTGTTGCCGGACAACGTGAAGCTGATCCATGGCCCCGGTTGCCCCGTTTGCGTCCTTCCCATTGGTCGGCTGGATATGGCGATCAACCTGGCCCGGCGCCCGGATGTAATCCTCTGTACCTACGGCGATATGCTGCGGGTGCCGGGCTCCGGACGGGAAAGTCTGATGAAAGTGCGTGCCGAGGGCACCGACGTTCGTATGCTCTATTCACCGGCGGATGCGATCAAGCTGGCACAGCAGCACCCGGACAAGCAGGTGGTGTTTTTTGCTATCGGTTTCGAGACCACGACACCGCCCACGGCGCTGGTACTGGACCAGGCGAGAAAGCTGGGACTCGATAACTTCTCAGTATTCTGCAACCACGTCCTGACGCCGGCGGCGATGCACGCCATTCTCAATACCCCGGAAGCGGATAACGGTGCTCTTGCATTGGATGGCTTTATCGGCCCGGCCCATGTCAGCACCGTAATCGGCTCGGCACCCTATGAGCCCTTTCCGCAACAGTATAATCGGCCGGTCGTAATTGCCGGGTTTGAGCCGCTGGATGTGCTTCAGGCGATTCTGATGCTGATCCGACAGCTTAACGAGGGCCGCTGTGAAGTGGAGAACGAGTTCACCCGTGCCGTAACCCGCCAGGGAAACCTGAAGGCTCAGGCGATGGTGGACCGTGTATTTGAACGGCGCGCCAGTTTCGAATGGCGAGGGCTTGGTGCCATACCGGAAAGCGCGCTGCAGATACGCTCGGAATACGCGCAGTTTGATGCCGAAAAGCGGTTTGAGCTGGAGCAGCTGGAGGGGCGTGAGAATAAGGCCTGTGAGTGTCCTGCGATTCTCCGGGGGGTGAAGAACCCGCGCGACTGCAAACTCTTTGCTAACCCCTGTACACCGGACAACCCTCTGGGCTCCTGCATGGTCTCTTCGGAGGGGGCCTGCGCGGCCTACTACAGCTACGGGCGCCACAGTGAAAGCCGCATACCGGTACAGGAGCAGCGGGTATGAGTCGTTTAAATATCGCCAATGGCCGGATCGAAATGGTCCACGGCAGCGGTGGACGTGCCATGGCCGAGCTGATTGACCAGCTTTTTGCACAGGCGTTTGATAATGAGTGGCTGGCGCAGAGCAACGATCAGGCGCAGTTTGAGCTGCCTCCGGGGCGCGTCGTGATGGCCACCGATAGTCATGTGGTCTCGCCGCTGTTTTTTCCAGGCGGCGATATCGGTTCGCTATCGGTGCATGGAACCATCAACGATGTGGCCATGGCAGGGGCTACCCCCTGTTACCTCTCGGCGGGTTTCATTCTTGAGGAAGGGTTTGCTCTGGCCGATCTGAAACGCATTGTGGATTCGATGGCGGCCGCGTCGAAAGAAGCGGGTGTACCAATCGTCACCGGCGACACCAAAGTGGTTGAACGCGGTAAAGGCGATGGCGTTTTTATCAACACCACCGGTATCGGGGTCGTGCCGGAAGGGCTTAACCTATCCGGTGACCGGGCTCAGCCCGGCGATGCGATTCTGGTTTCTGGCTCGATGGGGGATCATGGCGTCTGCATTCTCTCTCTGCGCGAGAGTCTCGGGTTCGAAAGTGAAATCCAGTCGGACTCCCAGGCGCTGCATGGGCTGGTGGCGGCCATGGTGGATGCGATTCCCGACATCCGCTGTCTGCGCGACCCCACCCGGGGCGGGCTGGCCAATACATTGAACGAGCTGGCGCATCAGTCCGGGGTGGGCATGCAGCTTTGGGAGAAACAGATCCCGGTGCGTGAACAGGTTAAAGCGGCTTGTGAATTCCTGGGGCTGGATCCTCTCTACGTGGCTAACGAAGGTAAGCTGATCGCGATCTGCCCTCAGGACCGGGCCGAGCAGCTGCTTGCGGTGATGCGGGCACATCCTCAGGGCGAGGAGGCCGCGATTGTCGGTCAGGTCGTGGAGGATCCGCACCGGTTTGTCCAGATGGAAACCCGCTTCGGCGGCAATCGGATGGTGGATTGGCTGAACGGCGAACAGTTGCCCCGGATCTGCTAGTCAGCGCTTTTTAGAGCGGAGTCAGTCGCGTATAGACCCAGAGCACCGCAAAGCAGGTCGCCAGCATAACCGGCGCATAGATTCGGTTTAAACGTAACAGCTCCAGAGCGCCGATTCCGTAGCGGGCTCTCAGGCTGAGCTGAACCCCGGAGAAGGGGGATAAACCGACCCCCAGCGACCAACCCATCAGCATGGTCAGACCCAGCAGGTTGGGATCTTCCACGGTTGGCGCGAGTACGCCGCCGACCAGTACGACACTGGTGACCGGATGCATGCCCGCCATGGCCAGGCCGACCAGGACCAGCAGTGTGACCGACGCCGCACCTGCGCCGAAGTGATCAGGTGCCAGCGCCAGGTTCAGGGAAGAGAGAGTGGCGGCCACGCCGGCCGCCAGCATGGCGGCGGCGACAAACAGAAAAATCTCCCCGGCCATATTGGGCAGCCCATCACGAATATGGAGCAGACCCTCAGTCAGGCCGCTATTGCCGCCGCCGATGAGAAGCCATACCAGCGTGACGAGCAAGGCAATGAGAGAGACCAGGGTCAGGACTTTTACCTCGGGCCAGATCAGGTGGGCGATAATCACCGACACGGCCAAGGCCACGGGCAGCCAGAGCGACTGCAGGTGCATGGGGTAGCCGGCGGTAATCTCTGCGTCCGGCGAACGTCGAATTTCCCATGCAGTAAACAGCAGGGCGACGAGACCGAGCGGGAGGCCGAACGTAACCAGTGATGAAAGCTGGGCACCGGGCGCGCTGATCAGCGCCATACCCATGGCTGCAAAAAAGGGAGACCAGAATGCGCAAATCGCGAAACTGCGCAGCAGTGTGACTGCCTGGAGCGGCGTCATAGCGCTTTGCGTCCGTAAGCGGTCGCCGACGATTAACACCGCGGAAATATTGATCACCGAGCCAAATAGATGGGTACCGATCAAGGTATTGGTCAGCGCGGTTTTGCCTCTGGGCAGTGCTTCATTACTGCGGATGCCGGATGTGGCCACCAGTCGTAGAAAGCTGACGCCGATCAGCATGGCAACCACCATCTGGTTACCCGCCAGCGCCTGGAACAGGTAGCGCGTGTCCGCGCCGTTGGCGAGACCGAAGAGCAGTCCAATAACGCCGATCAAAAAGAGAGGGCCAATCTGTTTGAGCTGGCTGCGGTTAAGACGAGGGAATAGCAAAATGGCAGCGAGCCAGAGTGGAACGCCCACCCAGTGGCCGGCAAACCACCCGGTCAGCCCGGTGGTCAGTGCCGTAATCAGAGTAATAAAGAGCAGCCAGCCCGCGAGTGCAGCTATCCGTGCTTTCATGGTGTGAGATACGGCCCCGTTTAGCGATGGATAAAGCGCGTTATGATCCCTGTGGCTGCGGTTAAACGCAAATGTCAGGAGGCAGACCGAGGTGAACCGGTCAGGCTGTCATTGAGTCTCAGGGTGAATGGCTCGAGCGTCAATCGGCCCAGCGGGCGCGGATCGCTTCGAACTCCGGTAACAGGTTTTCCAGATGTGTGACCAGCTGCGGGTCGAAGTGCTTACCGCTCTGCTCTCGGATGTGCGCCACCGTGCGATCAAAGCTCCAGGGCTCCTTGTAGGGGCGGCGGCTGGTCAGGGCATCGAACACATCGGCCAGGGCGACAATACGCCCTTCAATGGGAATTGCCTCGCCCTTGAGGCCCTGCGGGTAACCGCTGCCATCCCATTTTTCGTGGTGGGTCAGCGCCACTGAGCGGGCCAAACGAATCAGACGGGCACTGGAGTCACCGAGTATTTCAGCACCGATGATCGGGTGCTGCTTCATAATGGTGAACTCTTCGTCGGTGAGTTTGCCCGGCTTGGTCAGGATCTCATCGGGTACGCCGATCTTGCCGATATCGTGCATGGGGGCCGCGTGCAGCAGATCTTCGGCGGCGGGTGCGGAAAAACCGCAGGCCAGCGCCAGAAGGCGAGAGTAGTGGCTCATTCGCAGAACATGCTGGCCGGTTTCGTTATCCTTGTATTCGGCGGCCCGGCTGAGCTTCTGAATCAGCTGCACATGGGCTTCGGTGAGCGCATCGGCGCGAACAAGCGACAGGTGGGTTTTGACGCGCGCTTTGATAATCGCGGGAACGACCGGCTTGGTGATAAAGTCGACAGCGCCAAGCTCAAACCCGTGGGCTTCATCCACGCTGTCACGCAGCGCTGTCACAAAAATCACCGGAATCGACTGAGTCAGCGGATTTTGCTTCAGGGTCGTACACACGTCGTACCCGGTGATACCCGGCATCATCACGTCGAGCAGAATCAGATCAGGCTTTTCCTGCTCGGCCAACGTCAATGCGTCGTCCCCGTTACGGGCAAACAGTAACCGGTACTCCTCGTGCAGGAGCTGTCGCAACACCTTGAGGTTGGATGGCTCGTCATCCACGACCAGAATCGAGGCTTTGGCATCCGGTCCGTTCATTGGGCATTCTCCTGGTGTATCTGTTCGTCCGTGGGCAGCAGCTCCAGCGCGGTCCTGAAGTCAAACTCGTCCAGCGCATTAAGCGCAGGTTGAAGCTGCTCGCGCAGGGCGGGCGGGCAGTTCTGGTTTAACTGTTCGACCAGCGCATCGTCCATCTCGCCATGGTGACAGAGGTTGCGCAGTTGCTCCAGTGCGGTCGTAAAAAGTGCCCAGTCCTTCGGCTGCTCAGCTTGATGCAGGGTTTCTTCCGGCTTGAGGCTTTCAAGCTCGTTCAACTCAGATTCTACACGGTTGAGCAGCTGCTGAACCTCATCGATCAGACGTCGGCAACGCTGGGTATTTTTCTGCTTGGCATCGGATTCCAGGCTGCTCAGGCGCCGGGACAGGCGACTCAGAGCCAGGTTGCCCGCCACACCCGCAGCGGCGTGGCTCTGCTGAATCAGCTCAGTCCACTGGCCCTGTGTGACCTGAGTGACTGTTATGGGGGCTTGTTTCAGTCTTTCCAGGAAGCGACGCAGCTGTTCACAATAGCGGGGCTCCGAGCCCCAAAGTGCCAGTGCTTTGGATAGGTCTATCTGTACATTGGGTCGCCGACGTGATTCCAGTACGGATGCGGTGGGCGTGACCGCATGATCCAGTACCCGTGCCAGCTCTTCCATCAACAGTGTGGGGTCGATCGGCTTGTTTGCGAAACCGTTCATACCCGCATCGCGCGCGGCCTGCCGGTCGGATTCGAGTACGCTGGCGGTCAGTGCGACGATGGGTAATGGCTTGAGTCCCAGGTCCTGTTCTCGCTGGCGTTGCCGGCGGGCGGCGCTGAGACCATCCAGGTTGGGCATCTGCACATCGAAGATGGCCAGATCAAACGGATCGCGCTCAAGCTGTGCCAGAGCCTCGATGCCGTCGTGGGCTTTCACCACGTGATGGCCATCGCGAGTCAGGATCAGTTCGAGCAGCTCCAGGTTCTGTTCGATGTCATCCGCGATCAGCACATTGAGCGGCGGCAGGCTTGGATGTGCCTGTGATTTCTGAGGCTGCTCGTCCGGGGGGATGGCTTCGGTGAGTGGCAGCGAAAAGTGAAAGCAGCTGCCGACGCCTGGCGTACTGGTGGCTCCGATCTCTCCGCCCATCAGCTCCACCAACTGTTTACTGATGGTCGTCCCTAAGCCGGTACCACCGAAACGGCGGCTCATGGAGGCATCGGCCTGGGTGAAGGGGTCAAAAATATTGGCCAGCGCCTCGGGTTCCAGGCCAATCCCGGTATCGATGACGCGGAACTCGATTGAGTCGCTGTCCGCTAACGGGGCAACGTGCAGGTGGACATGACCCACCTCCGTAAACTTGATGGCGTTACCCAGCAGGTTGTTAAGCACCTGGCCGATACGCTCTGGCGCGCCCAGAAAATAGTTCGGAAGCTGTTCATCCAGTTTCAGTTCAAGCGCCAGTCCTTTCTGTTGTGCCTGCAACCAGAGCGTCGAGATAATGCCATCGAGCAGCTCGTGGAGGGAAAACGGGCGAACCTCCAGCTCCAGCTTGCCTCGTTCCAGTTTGGCGCTGTCCAGAATATCGTTCAGAAGGTGAAGGAGGGAACGGCCTGCATTGGCGATCAGGTGAGTGTAACGGCGCTGCTGATCATCCAGGTCCGTATCCATCAATACATCGCTAAAGCCGATGATGGAGTTCATCGGCGTGCGGATTTCATGACTCATGTTAGCCAGGAAAGTCGCCTTGGCCATGGCGGCGTGCTCGGCATCGCGTTTAGCTTCTCGCAGCGCCTGCTCCATTCGTTGACGTTCAGTAATATCCAGCAGGACCCCATCGATCCAGGGAGTTTCTCCATCTTTACTGAGTCCAAATCCGCCACTGTCCAGCACCCATATTTCGCGACCGTCCCTGCGAGCAATGCGGTACTCGATGGCGTAGCTGGTCCCCGCCTGCTGTGCGTTGAGGACATTCTCCATGACCGATTGCCGGTCATCCGGATGGATCAGATCGCCCATGTTTATACGACCGTTCAGGAAATCCCGGTCGCTCCAGCCGGTCAGCTCTTCCACCGCATCACTGACAAAGAGCATGCTCCAGTTCGTATCGATCAGGCAGCGAAAGGCAACCCCCGGCATATTGCTGATCAGGGAGCTGTACTGCTGCTCGCTTTCCCGTAACGCCGTTTCAATGGCCCTTCGTTCACTGATATCGGTAATAAAGCCCACGTAAAGCGACGGCAAACCCGGTTGTTTGACTTCCCCGACCCCCAGTCGGATCGGTATCTGTCGGCCATCTTTGTGAAGGGCCATCACTTCCCGGCCTGAGCCGATAATTTTGGGTTGTCGGGTTTCGCGGTAGTTTTTCAGATAACCGTCGTGGTTCTGCCGATAGGGCTCGGGCATCAGAACGCTGACATTGCGGCCAATCACTTCCCTGGCTTGCCAGCCCAGTATGTGCTCGGCCGCCGGGTTCATCGCCTGCACGATACCCCGTTCACTGATCGTGATAATTCCATCCACCGCCGTATCCAGGATCGCCTCCAGCTGGCGCTGGTGCTCCCGGTTTTCCCGTGAGAGGAAACGGTAGCGAATCAATGTATTGGCCACGGCGGCACCGCCGAGCAGCGTTACGGTGATAACGGCAATAAGTAACGCAAATGGAAGGTTGGCATCCGTGCTCTCCGGGGTTGTAGCGGCGGTCGCTTCAAAGCTCACGGCCTGCATCCCGGTGTAGTGCATGGCGGTAATGGCGCTGCCCAGCACCAGTCCGCAAAGCGGTCGATTCAGACGCCGAAAGCGCTCGGGTAGCAGGGTTGAAGCGGTGCGTGCGCTGAGGATAAGCGCGAGACTGGCGATCAAGATCGCGACCAGAAACGACCCGGCAATGTAGAGCAGGTTGTAATGCATCAGTGCGTCCATGCTCATGGCCATCATGCCGGTATAGTGCATGATGCCAATGCCGCTACCGACAACGGTGCCGGCGAGGATAAGCGCTCTGAATCGAGGTTTGGGCTGCGCCAGGGTACTCATCACTGCACCGCCGGCAACCAGAGCCGGGACCACCGACAGCGCGGTAGCCGTAACGTCATAGTTCACGGCAAAGGGCAGACGGTAGGCCAGCATGCCGACAAAGTGCATCGACCAGGTGCCCCCGGCAAGTACCAGGGCGCCGCCGGCCAGAATGACTCGCCGCACTGATTTTCCGGGGCTGAGCCGGGCCGTGTCCAGACTGAGTAATGCCAGGATCGCAGAGGCGACGGCAATGACAAAGGATACGAAGACAATCTCTGTCACATAGTAGCCGGTGATCGGGGTGCCGGTCACGAGTACCGAGGCTGGGGCCATCTGAGTCATTGATGGATTCCGTTGTCGCTGCGTCCGAAATCCGTCCGGTACGTATTTAAAAGGGCAGTGGATCGGCGAGTCTATCCAATGTTGACCAGGATGCCAAGTTGTAGCCCGGGAGTGCCGCGTAAGGGGCCTGTGTATTGCGATTGGAATATTTCATTTATGTAGTTCGTTATAAGAATTTCTTTCGCCCTAAAGAGTTTCGGTTGTTCGTTCATCAACTCATCTTTTAGCCGTCACGATTCGGAAATGTCATTTCATTAGCCTGTGCACCATTCATTATCAACGGTGCAGGTGAGTATGAAAAACAAGGTGATTCTGGTCGTGCTCGACGGCTTGGCTTACGAGACCGCCAGCACCTGTATGGGCTATTTGCATGCTTTGACTGCACAGGGTATCGCTCGACTGTATCGCCTGGAGTGCGAGTTACCCTCACTTTCAAGGCCGCTGTACGAAACGATTCTTACCGGTGTAACACCGGTGCTCAGTGGCATCAGCCACAACGGGATTACGCGTAATTCAACCCAGCAGAGCTTGTTTCACCGGGCTCGCTCTGCCCAGCTGATCACTGCTGCTGCGGCATATCACTGGATCTCGGAACTTTACAACCGCACACCCTATGATCCGGTGCGTGACCGGTTTACCGAGGCGCCCGAGCTGCCAATCCAATATGGCTGCTTTTATCACCGGGACCACTACCCCGATGACCACCTGCTGCTTGATGCGGAATGGTTGCGTCGGCGACATGATCCGGACCTCCTTTTGATTCACCCCATGAATATCGATGATGCCGGTCATAAGGCTGGATTTGATAGTTCCGCCTACCGCAATGCGGCCCGCCACGCGGATGCGACACTTTCCCATTACCTGCCGGAATGGATCGCCAACGGTTATCGGATAGTGATTACCGCCGACCATGGCATGAACAACGATCGCTCCCATGGCGGCACCTTGCCTGAAGAGCGCGAAGTACCGCTGTACCTGATCGGTGAGCGGTTTAGTCAGGCGCCTCACAATGGCATACGGCAGACCGATATTTACCCATTGGTCCTGACGTTGCTCGGTATACGGGAGTGTGACAACGCTGATCTGGGTGGGTTGATCAGGGAGGTAGGCGCATGAGTCTGGCGATCTTTGATCTGGATGAAACCCTGATTCGGGGCGACACGGCGTCGCTCTTTTGCCGCTTTATGGTGGATACCGGGTTAGCTGACGGCACTTTCGTCGATCGGGAGCAGGAGCTGATGCAGCGCTATGCCGACGAGACGTTGTCGATGCCGGAGTACGTGGCTTTTATGCTCAAACCGCTGCGGCAACTCGATGTGGACCAGGTGAACGCGCTGATGCCTCGGTTTGTGGACGATTGTATAGCGCATCGGATCTATCCTCAGGCGCACTCCCTGATTGCTCATCAGCGTGCAGTGGGGCGTCACCCACTGATTATCTCCGCAACGCCGGAGTTTCTGGTACGGGCTGTGGCCCGAGCACTGGCCGTGGATGATGTGTTGGCGATCAACCTGGAAGTGGATGAGAGCCAGCGTTATAGCGGTGCAATCCAGGGCATACCGACATACCGGGACGGCAAAGTTCACAGGCTTCTCGATTGGCTGAAGGAAACCGGCTACTCCCTGGAAAACGCTCGCTTTTACTCCGACTCGATCAATGACCTCCCGCTGCTCGAGTGTGTCGAGTACCCATTCTGTGCCAACCCCGATCCCAGGCTGGCCGCTGTGGCCAGGCAACGGGGGTGGCCGGTTATGCATTGGAACGATATCGAAAGTGTGGGTTACCGCGCTGAAGAGTCGCAGCCCAGTGGAACAGTTCTATATCCCTGAAACCGCTAAGACAGGAAGACAAGCATGAACAAGCAGTTCCTTGCGAAAAGTATCGCAGCTGGTGTCGCCACTTTTATGGCTGGTGGCGCACTGGCGGCCTGCCCGACCCTGACCGGTCCCGAGCAGGGTGGCCAGTTTCCGCACGTGTTCGAAAAGGATGAATTCGAGGCGAAGCACTCATGTGAAATGAGCTTCAGTGAAAACCCGGTGATTGGTCAGCTGAACCAGCGGATCGCCGGCAACCCCGGACTTGCCCCGCTGGCAGAGCGTTTGCCGGCGGAGCCGCTGGTGGTGGTGCCCTACGCCGAAGTGGGGCGTTATGGCGGCGTTCTGGATGGTATCTCCAAGGCGACCGAGTCCGGCACATCGGACCTGCTCTCCATCCGTCATGTAAACCTGCTGCGCTTTAGCGATGACTTGAGCACCGTTGTCCCGAATGTGGCCAAGTCCTGGTCGTGGAACGATGACTACACCGAACTGACGCTGGAGCTGCGTGAAGGTCATAAATGGTCCGACGGCAAGCCGTTCACCGCTGAAGATATCGTGTTCTGGTACGAGAACCTGGTCCTCGATACCCATGTGATCAAGGAACCCAAAGCGCGCTTCCTGTCCGCGGGTAAGCCGATGAAGGTGGAAGCGCTGGATGCGGCCACCGTGCGTTTCAGCCTCAATGTGCCCAAGCCGGGTCTGACCGCCATGTTTGCATCTGATTTCGCGCAGCCGTTTCAACCCAAACACCTGATTGGCCAGTTCCATCCGGCGCTGAACCCGGAAGCGGACAAACTGGCTCAGTCGCTGGGCTTTGAAAACGGTTATGAGGTGGTCAAGTTCTACTACGGCCAGTCTGACTGGAAAGATGTGCCGACCCCGATACTCAAGGATGCGGAGAAAGCTCAGAAGCTGGTCGATGCCGGCTTTACAGCGACAGCACCGACGCTTGAGTCTCATATCGTTGTTGAGGATACCCTGGAAGGGCGTCGTCTGGTGGCTAACCCCTATTTCTTCCAGGTGGACACCGCCGGTAATCAACTTCCTTATATCAACGAAATCAACGAAGTGTATATCGGGGATGAGGATATCCAGAGCGCCAAGATGATCGCCGGGGAGATCGACTATAAAACTCAGGCGGTTAACCTGACTTCAGCGCCGGTTCTGCTGGAGAACAGCGAGCAGGGCGGCTATGACGTGGCGCTGCGTCCGACCATCGGCATGACCACCTTCGCCTTTAACCTGACCGACAAGGACAGTGAGCGCCGGGCGGTATTCAATGACGTTAACTTCCGCCGGGCCATGTCGGTAGCGATCGATCGAGCTCAGATCAACGAGGTCGCCTATTTCGGACTGGGTAAGCCAGCTCAGTACACCGCCTTCGATGCCGATACCGCACCATTCATCACCGAAGCGGTGAAGACTGCCTGGACCGAGCATGATGTGGCCAAGGCCGCTCAGTTGCTGGACCAGGCCGGTGTTGTCGATAAGGACGGCGACGGTATGCGTGACCTGCCATCCGGTAAGAAGCTGGAGCTTAATATCCAGTACTCGACTCAGGGCGTCGCCACAAAAGTGGTGGAAATTGTCGCCAACAACTGGACCCAGGTCGGTGTGAAAACCAGCCTTAAAGAGGTGACCAGTGATGAGTACCGCAACGCCCAATCGGCCAACGACCTCAGTGTCATGGTCTGGAACATGGGCAGCCCGCAGTTCACCCTGGCAACCGACCCGGCCTGGCTGCTGCCGCCCTATGGCACCTTCTTCGATCTGCGTACCGGGATGGAGTGGGCTCAATACCTGAGCACCGAGGGTAAAGAGGGTACTCAGCCGCCGCAGACCGTGTATGACATGAAAGCGCTGGCCGAGCAGTTTGGAACACTCGAACTGGGCAGCGATGAATCTCAGAAGGTCGGCCTGGAGATCGCCAAGCGCACCGTTGACGATCTGTTCATTATCGGCACGGTTAAGGCGGTCAGCCCCATCTACCGCAACAACAAACTGAACAATTTCAACGTTCAGAAAACCGCCTCCTACGACTACTACTGGAGCTACCCCTACCAGCCCAAGCAGTGGTTCTTGAGCGAGTAAGGGCATTCGACCGGGCGCCTTCGTGGCGCCCGCTTCTGCAAGCATCATCTGCGGTGGTGTTTCCAGAAGCGCAGCGGTGTAAATCTTGAACGGATAGCAGAGATGACAGCGTTTTTTGCCAACACCTGGTTGTTTTGGCTGTTACTTTTGACCGGCGGCGGCCTGTGGCTTGCCGCACGCCAGAGTGACTATTTTCACTACGTATTCAACCGTTACCTGATGGCGTTGATCACACTGTTGTTGGTCAGTTTTGTCGTGTTCGGCTTGATGGAGGTGCTGCCCGGCGATTGTGCGGAAAAGTACATGGCGTACAAAAACACTCAGGGTGAGGTGATCAGCCAGGCCATGATCGATGCGGAGCGGGCACGCATGGGGCTGGACCAGCCGATGGTGCAACGTTGGCTGAACTGGGTCACTGACCTGACGTTGCGTGGCGATCTGGGTTTCAGCTGTGCCAAGCGTCAGTCGGTGAATCTGGCTCTGGGGGATCGCTTCTGGATGAGCCTGGGGTTCTGCCTGGCCGGACTGTTCCTGGCCTACCTGATCGCTGTTCCCTTTGGCATTCTGTCCGCTTACGTGCTCAACAAACCCTGGGTTGATCGTAATCCCCAGAACTCGCCCGGACAGCGAATGCGCAACTCCGTGCTGCTGGGCATCAACAAACTGGTTGATCTGCAGTTGAGGATTATCAGCTACCTGGGGCTGGCACTGCCGAACTTCCTGTTGGCCCTCACCATTATCCTGCTCTATGTGTTTGCCGGAGAGCCGACGCCCACCGGGTTGTTCTCCGATCAGTGGCGCAATGTGCCCTGGTTTGTCGATGGTAGTTTCCAGCTTGGCAAGCTGACCGATTTTCTGGGTCATATCTGGTTGCCGATTTTTGTTATCGGCTGGGCCGCCACCGCGTTGCAGTTGCAGACCGTAAGGGCGCTGGTGGTGGATGAGTCCAACAAGCTGTACGTGGAAGCAGCACGCGCTCGTGGCATCGAGGGTTTCTCGCTCTGGGCCCGTTATCCGGTGCGCCACTCCATCAGTCCGCTGTTCAACTCGGTGGGGTTCGATTTTCAGCGGGTGTTCAACGACCTGCCCATCGTTGCGGTGGTGATCGGCTTGACCGATGCTGCGGCGCTGTTGATTGAGGCGCTGGCGATGACCAACGATCAGGAGCTGGCGGCCGGCATTTTGTTTTTGGTGGCAGTGGTGGTGATCGGCATGAATCTGGTGACCGATGTGGTGTTGGCCGCTGTGGATCCGCGGGTCCGCCGCAGTGTGATGTCGACGGGGGGGCAGTGATGCTGACATGGATAGGCAAGTGGCGCCGCTCGGCCACAGGCCAAAATGAAGAGTCTTACTACACGGCGGGGCAGTTTGCCCTGATAAAGGCGCGTTTCGTTAAGAAAACCACCGGTGTTGTCGCAGGTATTGTTCTGCTGGCTCTGGTGCTTCTGGGGCTGTTCGCACCCTTCTTTTCCCCGGTGGATCCGACGATTCGAGGGGCAGACCCGGACTACCGGCGCGGTGCGCCACAAGCGGTTCATTTCTGTGACAGTAACGGTTGTTCGCTCAGGCCCTTCGTTTACACCTATGTGAAAGAACGTCCCAAGCTGGATCTGAGCGCCTTGGCCGGCGGTGATCTCAATGCGCTTGATAAGCTCACCTCCAGCGGTGCACTGAATGCCTCGACACAGAACAAGTTCATCGAGCAAACCGATCAGCGGCGCTACCTGCAGTTTTTTGTTCGCGACTGGGAGTACAGCTTGCTGGAGATTGGCTGGCTGGGTGTCGATATCCGCTCAAGCTTACATCTATTCGGTGTGGAGCAGGGCAAGATTCACCTGATGGGCACCGATGAGGATGGCAAGGATGTCTTCAGCCGGACGCTGCACGCGATCTGGGTGACAATCAGTATCGCCGTGGTTGCGCTGGTGGTTAAGCTCTTTACCTCCCTGCTGGTGGGGGGCGTCAGTGGGTATTTCGGGGGGCGTGTTGATACGGTACTGATGAGTATCACGGAGGCGGTGAGGGTGATACCGCCGATACCGATCTATCTTGCCTGTGCCGTTGCGCTGTCACAGATCGATCTGACCCCGGTTCAGCGTTACTTCGCCATTGCCGTGGTAATCGGGGCGCTGGATTTCGCCACCCTGGGGCGGCGACTGCGCACCCATATCCTGGTGGAGCGTAATCAGGATTATGTGTTGGCGGCGCAGCTGTGTGGTTCCTCCACCGGGCGGATCATCTGGCGCCATCTGGTACCCAGCTTTTCCAGTTATATCATTGTGGATACGCTGATCAACTTTCCCTACGTCATCCTGGCCGAGACCAGCCTGAGTTTTCTGGGGCTGGGTCTGACCGAACCGGTCAATAGTCTGGGGGTGTTGCTGCAGAAGGCGCAGGACCCGGATATTCAGCAGAATATGGTCTGGCAGTACTTCCCGGTCGTGGTGTTTGTCGCACTGATCATGGCCTTCGTATTTGTTGGCGACGCCCTGCGCGATGCCGCAGACCCTTACTCGGAGCGCAACCGATGAAACTACAGAGTAAGCCTGCGATGCCATTACTGGAAATTAACGATCTGACGGTGGACTTTGAAACGCCGGAAGGCACTATTCGGGCGGTTGACCACCTCAATATGACCATCGAGCCGGGCGAGGTGATGGGGCTGGTCGGTGAGAGCGGCTCGGGTAAGTCGATCACCGCCAAGACCCTGATGCGCCTGAATCCCGGCAATGCGCGGATACAGGCGCAGAGCCGAATCCAGTTCCATCGTGACCCGAGTGTGGATGTGCTTAAGTTGCGTGGTCGCGATCTGCGAATCGTTCGCGGTGGTGAAGTCTCGATGATCTTTCAGGAGCCGATGGCCAGCTTTGCCCCGGCCATCCGCATCGGTGACCAGATCGTTGAGACAATTCGCCTGCATCTGGGTCATGACCGGCAAACAGCGCGACGTATCGGCATCGAGCTGTTTGAGCGGGTGGGCATCCGTGAGCCGGAAAAACGGTTTGATCAGTATGTGTTTGAGCTTTCCGGTGGGATGCGTCAGCGGGCGATGATCGCCATGGCGCTGGCCACCAAGCCGAAGCTGCTGATTGCTGATGAGCCGACCACGGCACTGGATGTGACCATACAGGCGCAGGTGCTGGAACTGATGATGGAGCTGCGTGAGCAGCTGGGTATGGCGATACTGTTTATCACCCATGATCTGGGCGTGATCTCCAAGGTAGCGGACCGCCTTACGGTGATGCAGCGGGGCAAAATGGTGGAACAGGGGCACGCGCAGGCGGTACTTCATGCGCCGATGCACGGCTACACCCGCAAGCTGCTTGATGCGCTACCGCACCTTAACGATCTGCCTCAGCCGCCCACGGAGCGCCCGGCCCCCCTGGTCTCGATAAACGCGCTCTCGATCAGCTATCCGCAGTCTGGAAGGCGCAAGGCGGAAGCTTTCCTGGCCGTTCCAGAGGTCTCGCTGGAGCTACCCCGAGGGCAGATTATCGGCCTGGTGGGCGAAAGTGGTTCGGGAAAAACGTCGCTGGGTAAAGCGTTGTTGGGTGCGGCCCCGATCAGCGGCGGTGAAGTGGTATACCATACCGACCCGCCGCTGCGTCTTACTGGAAAGGGTCGGATCGACCGGCGCCGTTTTGCCCGTGTGGCCCAGCTTGTCTTTCAGGACCCGTACAGCTCCCTGAATCCACGAATGACCGTGCGGGATATCATCGCTGAGCCCCTGGAGGCGATGAAAATCTGCAAATCCCGCGAAGAGATAGACCGCAAAGTGATCGAAGCTGCGCAGCGCTGTCATCTCGAAACATCGCATCTACGCCGTTTCCCCCACGCCTTTTCGGGCGGACAACGTCAGCGCATCAGCATCGCACGGGCGCTGATTTGCGAACCTCAATTCCTGGTGGCCGACGAGGCCGTTGCTGCGCTGGATGTTTCGATCCAGTCGGAGATTCTGACGCTTTTGCGTGAACTGCGCGACGAATTGGGCCTGACAATCCTGTTTATTTCCCACGACCTGAGCGTCGTCGCCAACCTCTGCGATCATATCTGTGTGATGCAGCATGGAAAGCTGGTGGAACAGGGTAGTGTGCGCCAGATTTTCCTGGAACCGAGGGAAATCTACACCCAATCCCTGATCGCTTCGATACCGGTGATTGAGGCACCCCGACGTCAAGATCTGTTGGTGACGTTGTGAGTGACGGTTCAGATCATTGGATTCCCGGGCTATCGATGACGGAGATACGCGCATTTAATGCGACGGTTCAGGAAGGCAATTTTTCGCGGGCAGCGCTTTATCTCGGTGTCAGCCAGCCAGCGGTTACGGCTCAGATTCGTAAGTTGGAAGCGCGCTTCGATATCCCGCTACTGGAGCGCTTTAACCAAACCATCAAGCTCACCCATCTGGGCCAGCAGCTTTATCGAATTACGCGGCAGTACAGGGATCTCGAGTCTTCGATTCAGTCATTGATTGCACCGCCATGGGATGCGCGCCCGCTGGAGGTGAGGTTGGCAACCGCGTCACCTTTGGTATTCATGCCGTTAATCACGGCCTTTAGCCAGGCTTACCCGGACTCCACGCTGAAAATTACCTCGGGCACCACCGATGAGTGTCGTGATCTGGTACTCGCGAGCGAAGTGGATTTGGGACTGTTTCCGTTACCGGATTCGGAGCCCGGCTTGTCGCGGTTGGCGTTCCATTCCCATCAACTGGTCGCGGTTATTCATCCTGACAACCGGTTGGCCGCCGAGTCGAGTGTGAGTGTCCATCAGTTGGCCAATGAAGCGCTGATTTTTTCACGGAACGAGTCGTTCACGCAGAAACGGGTTAATGAGGTATTTGCCCGGGCTGGGCTTTTTCCTACCTCCAACATTCTGATGAATGTCAGGGCGGATATTTGTGAAGCAGTGGCCCACGGGCTGGGTGTCGGTTTTGCTCTCAGCCACGATATCCGATCTGATGATGCGCGTTACAGAGCCGTGCCGGTAAAAGAGGCGGCATTCGAGGTTCACGAACATCTGGTCTGGTTGAAATCACGCACGCATCTGCCTGAAGTTCAGCACTTTGTCGGGCTGGCTATAGAATCAAGGCGTTAGCGGTATGTGCGACATTTGCGACAATAATTTACTGTCCTTTCCCGGGAGTGTGTGATAAATCTCCCTCCTGATTTCCAATGGCGAGTTGAGACCTTGGCGCGTCCTCCCCTCGCTTTGTAAGCAGGTATTGGATTGGACCAGATCACAAACCCCGGTAAGCGTCGGTTAACCAACGTCGCATCTTTTTTGCTGTCCCTTCTGCTGGGCCTGTGTATCCTGTTTTTGCTTGTTACCAACTGGCGTCTAAACCAGCTGCGAGAGGTTCAGTTGCAGCTGGAAAATGCCGATAATCTGTCGGTGCTGACAGAGCATCTGGCTTTGCGTCGGGGGCTGAGGGCGATTCAGGGGGAGGGTGATCCCAAGGTTGGCCAGGAACTGGTGTTCATCGATCAACTGCTTGATGAAAGGACGCTTCAGGCAGGCCGAGTCTACCGTGAAAATGCGGCAGTCCAATCGGTGCTGCGGCAGGTTCGAGATTTGACACAAAGCACCCGCCAGACCGGTGTTTCTGATCCCATTCGCGATTTCCAGCTGCATACCGAATTAATCGGTACGATTCTCGATCTGCTGAGTGAGCCGCTGATTCCGGCGGCATCCATGCTGACCGCTCGGGACGAGCAGGCACTTCGCTACATCATTCATCAAAGTAAACAATACCATGAGTTACTGGGGCAGATGCGAGGGGCGATCTCTGCCTACATGGTCAATCTTGCCCCCGATTGGGCCGCGGTAGCGCGCTCGAAAATCGAGCAGGTTGAGGAGCTAAGCCCCACTCATCATCGTAACCTTTACCGGTTGGCGGAGGATCTTCCTACCGTGACCGATCAGCTACATCGCATGGAAGATGTGGCCCTGCGAAGCGAAATCGAGCTGATCAATGCGCTAAAACGGGCTTTACGCCAGGAGTCGGACCTCGATAGTACGGAACTTTTCTACCTGGCGACCCGATTCATGGATTTAAACGGGTTTGTCGATAACGTGTTTAAGCAAGAGTTCGAGCGCCAGCTGGATGCGATGAGTGCGCGATACTATCGCGATGTGCTCTTATTAATCGCGGCTCTGGCCGCACTGATTACTGGCAAAATCGTCCTGTACACCCGAAAGCTCAACCGGGAGAAGCAAAGCACGGCGCAGCTGAACAGCACCCTGTCGATGTTCAAGCGGGCCATGGATGAGCACGCGATCATCAGTATCACGGACGCCAAAGGGGTGATCACCTATATCAATCAAAAGTTTCGTGAAGTCAGTGGGTTTGATGAATCGGAGTTGATTGGTAAAACCCATCGAGTGATTAACTCCGGCTTCCATCCCCCTGGCTTTTTTGCCGAGCTTTGGCAATCGGCCCTTGCCGGTAAGGTATGGACTAACGAGGTCTGTAATCGACGTAAGGATGGCAGCCTATATTGGGTGTCTGCCACGGTTTTTCCGCAGATGGGGGAGGACGGTAAGCTGGAATCCATCATTTCTGTGCGCACGGAGATCACCGAGCAGAAAGCGATTGAGCGACAACTTCAGGAGGAGAAGGCCAAGGCCGATCAGGCCAACCGTGCCAAGAGCCAGTTCCTGGCCAATATGAGTCATGAAATACGCACGCCGATGAACGCGGTCATCGGCTTTACTCATCTGGCCCTTAGAGACGAGTCTACTCCACATACCCGGAGTTACCTGAGCAAGATAGAGCGCGCTGCGAAAGGCCTGTTGGCGATTATCAACGACATTCTGGATCTGTCCAAAATCGAGTCGGGTAAGCTGGGGATCGAACAGACGTCGGTAAACCTGCGCGATCTGGTCGATGATGCGGTGCACAGCGTATCAATCAGAGGCGACAGACAGGAAACGGTCCCCATCCTGACCGACTGGGATGAGCGGATTCCCGAACGGGTCCGAGGCGATCCTGTTCGGGTTGGTCAAGTGCTGCTCAATCTCTTGTCCAATGCCGTCAAGTTTACCGAGCGTGGGGAGGTGCGTGTTTCCGTGCGGATGGGGGCCGAGCAGGGCGACGGGTGTATCCAGGTTTTCTTCTACGTCATCGATACCGGCATCGGCATTTCGCAGGAGCAGAAAGCAAAGCTGTTTAAACCCTTCTCCCAGGCCGATGATTCGACCACCCGGCTATATGGGGGAACCGGGCTGGGGCTCTCAATCAGTAAACAGCTCGTTGAGCTGATGGGGGGAGAGATTCAGGTTCAGTCGGCACCCGGCCAGGGTAGCTGTTTCTATTTCTCGTTGCCTTTTGAGACCGCCGGCGTTGATGCCGTTGAAGCGGAGGGAGCCCCGCAATCGACTGCTGCTGTGACGAAAAGCGCTCTGCTCGCACCGCCGCCACAGCCGGTCGAACTGACGGGTCGGCGAATCCTGGTGGTGGAAGATAATCAGATAAACCAGGAGGTGATTGCAGGGCTCTTGGCTCCCTACCAGGCGTCATTGACTCTGGCAGGTGATGGTGCTCAAGCGCTGGAGCAGCTGCGTGCCGGGTCGTTCGATCTGGTGCTAAGTGATATTCAGATGCCGGTGATGGATGGGCGCGAGTTTGCTCGCCGAGCTATTGAGGAGCTGGGTGACGCCTGTCCTCCTATTATCGCGATGACCGCACATGTCTCTGCTGAGGAGGTCAGTCTGTGTCTTGAAGCTGGGATGACGGACCATCTGGCGAAACCTATAGAGCCGAAACGCCTGGACGCGGTACTTGGCCAATGGTTGCCGGGTATGAGCGGGTCGACTGTTGACTCTGAAGCTCCGGTCTCGGATACCAGTACCACTATTGATGACGAAACCATTGATGTTAAGCGCGGACTGATGATGGTTGGAGGAGACAAGGCGTTACTGGCTGCTGCGCTCTCCGTATATGCGGATACCTATCGGCACTTCGATTTTGAGACCGAGCGCTGTGAGTCGGATGATGACCAGCGTGCGGTGCACTCGTTGAAAAGTGTCGGGGGGACGCTGGGGATGCAAGCCCTGGCTGTGGAAGCTGTTGAGCTTGAAAAGCAGCTCAAGGCCGGCAGCTTGCCAACGTCTGAGGAAGCCGATGATTTTGTCGCTTTAGTCAGACGTTGGGCGCGTGAGGCAGAACGCGTGCAGCGTGAACTGCTGGCTCAAGAGTGAGTGTCCTGATCTTTCAGAAGACGGTTCTTCGCTTCGATCCACTGCGCCATGTACTGGGTGCTCTTCATGCTATGGTGGCGCAGCATGGCTCCGGTGAAGTTAGCCAATCGGTGAGGTTCCAGATTCTCTCGTAACTGCTTGATCCGCTCAATCAAAGTCTTCTCGTGCCGGTCGATGGCAAAGCGTTCGTTGTGTAGCTCAAAACCTTGATGCTGGTAACGGGTCCACTGGCTCGCTTCGCAATAGAGTGATGCCGCGAGTGTGGCAAACTGTTCCGGCGAGTCCGCCAGGGGTTGTGGCCAGCTATCGGCCCCGTTCATCCCCTCTGCCCCGATCGATGTCGTGATTGACGGCGTGCCACAGGCCAGTGCGTCCACTAACTTGCCTTTAAGTCCGGCGCCAAAGCGCAGTGGGGCGAGGTTAACTCGAGCTTGCTGCATCACATCGTTTACGTTATCCGCCCATCCTTTGACCATAAAACCTTCTCTGGGGTTGTGGAGCTGGGTTGCTTTGGGTGGCGGGTAGGCCCCATAGATATGGAGTTCGGCCTGCGGCAGTTGCTTACGGATCAATGGCCAGATCGTCTGCTTGAGCCAGAGCATGGCATCCCAGTTGGGGGCATGGCGGAAATTGCCGATGACGATGAAGTGCTGACGTTCTTCAAATCCAGGAAGTCGTTTCTTGTGCTCGGCAGTGACCGGAGGCCGCATAAACGGAAGCTCCAGAAGCAGAGCAGGGTCAACGTTGAAGTCAGTCCTCAGGCGATCGATTTCGGCACCGGAAATCATCAGGGACAGGTCACTTCGTAGAATAGCCGCTATTTCGCGCTTGGCGTGCTCTGAAAACAGGAGCTCTAATGGCACATCCATCTGAACCTGTCCGGTTCGCTTGCAGGCCTGCTGGCGTGCATATCGTAAGCTGGCGAGATCCTCGGTGTCGAGTATGCGTACTGCATCAGGGCAGCACATTTCTACCCGCCAACCAAATTGCTCCTCCATCATGAAGCGATCAAACATCACCAGATCGGGCTGCAGTTCACGGATAAAGTCATCGAAGCTTGAGCAGTTCAGTGCGATGTTGATTTCGGAGATACCGAGGGCCGGGAGGTTGGCGCGATGCGTGCTTTTCTCGGCGGGGCTGGCAAAGGTGACCTGCCAGTTCTGGCGACGATAGGCGTCAAGCAGGGCGAGCATGCGGTATCCAGCAGCGCTGGAGGCGGGCTCTGGCCAGACATAGCCGATAACGAGGATGTTCATGATGAATCAACCAACCCAGGCATAGAGGGCGTGTTATGAGGGTGGTTATAAAGAAAGATAAAGATGGTCGGAGTGGAGGGATTCGAACCCCCGACCCTCTGGTCCCAAACCAGATGCGCTACCAAACTGCGCTACACTCCGACGGGGATGGCTCCTCGAGCTGGACTCGAACCAGCGACCAATAGATTAACAGTCTACTGCTCTACCAACTGAGCTATCGAGGAATATCCCGTTTCGGTAAGGTGGTTGGCTCCTCGAGCTGGACTCGAACCAGCGACCAATAGATTAACAGTCTACTGCTCTACCAACTGAGCTATCGAGGAACACCTCAACCGAGGACGCGTATATTAATGACCGGCCCCAGGCGCGTCAAGCGCTTACGGGAAAAGATTTTCTGTCGTGGAATTTCGTTTAATTCCTGATCAAATAATGACTTACGTAAGGGGACGCATCTCGGAATTTTGGGCCAAGCAGCCTCTAGCCTGAGGCAAAGAATCAATGAAACCGGCGGCAGCTTGTGTCTGTCGGAGCCGCTCCGCATTAAAAGATGTAACAGGGGTGTACTTTGGTCCAATAACCTAACGCCGATTCACTGCTTTAATTCATTTAAGGGGCGTGCGTTCGTACTTATATCTTATGAGTTCGCCCGACATGGAAGCTGGACCAGAGACGCGGTCGAGCCCTCAACTCAAGCAGTCGAGGTGGGTCATGTCGGACGTTATCGGTACAGTATCTTTTTTGAGTGGAACTACCATCGCCGTTGCCGGTGATGGGGTCGAACGTGAGTTGTCGCTGGGTGACGCGGTTATGATGGGCGACGTCGTCCAGGTTCGCGGCACGTCCCGAGTTGAGATCTCGCTTGAGAACGGCGAGACAGTCGCTCTGAACGGGGGGCAGGAGTGGATAGCCTCGACAGGGGCTGAAACAGCGCAGCCGTCAACTTCCGGCGATGTGATTGGCACGGTCACGTCTGTTTCGGGGCAGGTCGTTGCTGTCGCAGCGGACGGCACTGAGCGCGTGCTTCTTGCCGGTGATGTTATCCGTGCCGACGAGGTGGTTCGCACGGGGCCGGATGCGCGCATTGAGTTCGCGATGGAGTCTGGTCGTCCGGTAGTACTGGAGAACGGACAGAGCTGGCTGGCCTCGTCTGACACATACACTCCGGCTGATCAGTTCGATCCTTCAGAAGCAGTATCGGCTGAGGATTCTTTCTCCGACATCGATGCTATTCAGGCCGCAATTCTTGCCGGCCAGGACCCGACAGCGGTTGGTGAAGCCACCGCAGCGGGTGCTCCCGGAGCTGGTGCTGGCGGTGGTGCCGGCAATGAAGGCTCAAGCTTTGTTACATTAAATCGCACCGGTGAGGAGGTTGATCCGACCGCAGGTTATGGGACCAGTGGGCTTGGCGACGGGAACCTCAATACCATTAACGACGAGTCGCTCCTTGGAAATCGTGAACCGGTTGCGGCACCGGATACGTTCTCCATCGATGAAGATGCGACGTTAACAATTGTTGCGCCGGGCGTCCTTGGCAATGATTCCGATCCGGATGGTGACCCGTTGACGGTTGTTAGCTTTACCGGGACCAGCAACGGATCGGTTAGTTTGTCTCCGGATGGCACGCTTTCATATACGCCCAATCCAAATTTCAACGGCGTAGATACGCTGACTTACACGGTTGATGATGGTAACGGTGCCACCTCGTCAACCACCGTGACCATCAATGTAAATCCGGTCAACGACGAGCCCGTTGCTGTTAATGATGCATTTACCACCGACGAAGATACGGTGCTTACCGTGGCTCCTTCCGGGGTGTTGGCCAATGATAGCGACCTGGATGGCGATACGCTGACCGTATCCAGTTTCACTCAGCCTGCCAACGGCACTGTTAGCATTGGTGCCGACGGTTCTTTGCAATACACACCGAATGAAGACTTCAACGGTGTCGATACACTCAGCTACACCGTGAGCGACGGTAACGGTGGAACCGCCTCGGCAACTGTATCGATTACCGTAAACCCAATAAACGATGATCCGGATGCAGTTGATGATGCTTTCAGCACTGACGAAGATACCGCGTTAGTTATCGCTCCGGCGGGCGTGCTGGCGAATGATAGCGATGTCGATGGCGATACGCTGACAGTTACCAGCTTTACCCAACCTGCTAATGGGACTGTTTCCATCAACGGTGACGGGGCACTCGAGTATACGCCGAACGAGAATTTTAACGGTGTCGAAACACTGACCTATAGCATCAGCGATGGTAACGGCGGCACGGACACAGCCACTGTGACGATTACCGTTAACCCGGTCAATGACGACCCGGAAGCGGTGGATGATAGCTATACAACGGATGAAGATACCGCACTCTCTATCGCGCCTGCCGGCGTCCTGGCCAATGACAGCGACCTGGACGGCGATACACTGACGGTTTCCAGCTTTACTCAACCGGCGAACGGTACGGTTAGCATCGGTTCTGATGGCTCACTGCAATACACGCCGAACGCTAACTTCAACGGTGTTGATACACTGACCTATACCGTTAGTGACGGCAATGGTGGAACGGATACAGCCACCGTAGCGATCACGGTTAATCCGATTAATGATGCCCCTGATGCGGTCGATGATGCGTACACCACTGACGAAGACGTAGTGCTGACCATCGCGCCTGCCGGTGTGTTGAACAATGATAGCGATGTCGATGGTGACTCCCTGACCGTCACCAGCTTCACTCAGCCAGCTAACGGCAGTGTCCTGCTTGGCGCGAACGGCGCGCTTCAATACACTCCTGACGAAAACTTCAACGGCACCGATACGCTGACCTACACCATTAGCGATGGCAATGGTGGGAGCGATACAGCGACCGTGGCCATCACCGTAAATCCGGTTAACGATGCGCCGGAAGCGGTTGATGATGCCTACGAAGTAGCTGAAGACACGGTCTTGACCATTGTGCCTTCGGGCGTATTGGATAACGACAGTGATGAAGACGGTGACACTCTGACCGTCAGCAGCTTCACTCAGCCGGCCAATGGTTCAGTGACGGTGGGTGCCAACGGTGCACTGGAATATACGCCAGACGAAAACTTCAACGGTATCGATACGCTGACTTACACAGTCAGCGACGGTAACGGTGGAACGGACACGGCTACGGTTTCTATCACCGTTACACCGGTTAACGATTCGCCGGATGCGGTCGATGATACCTATGAAACAACTGAGGATACGCCGCTGACCGTTGTGCCGGCGGGTGTCTTGGGTAACGACAGCGACCCGGATGGTGACCCGCTGACCGTTACCGGCTTCACGCAACCGGCTAACGGTACTGTGGCGGTCGGTAGCGATGGCTCCCTGGAGTACACGCCGAATGAGAACTTCAACGGTACCGAAACCTTTTCCTACACCATCAGTGACGGTAACGGCGGCACAGACACAGCGACAGTGACTATCAATGTCGGTGTCGTCAACGACCAGCCGGATGCTGTGGATGATACGTACGATACGACCGAAGATACGCCGCTGACCATCGCACCGGTAGGTGTGCTGGGTAACGACAGTGACCCGGATGGTGATCCGTTGACTGTTACCAGCTTCACTCAACCGGCCAACGGTACGGTGACTATTGGCAGCGATGGATCTCTGCAGTACACCCCGGATGAAAATTTCAACGGTACCGATACCCTGACCTACACCATCAGCGATGGCAATGGTGGAAGCGATTCAGCGACCGTTACGATCAACGTAGCATCCGTCAACGATACGCCGGATGCGGTGGATGATAGTTACACCACTAACGAAGATACGGTTCTGACCATTGCGCCAGTTGGTGTCCTGGTAAACGACAGCGACCCGGACGGCGATACGTTGACCGTAACCAGCTTCACCCAGCCAGCCAACGGATCGGTGACAATAGGTAGTGACGGTGCGCTGCAGTACACCCCGGATCAGAATTTCAACGGCACCGATACGCTGACCTACACCATCAGTGATGGCAATGGCGGTTCGGACTCCGCGACGGTGAGTATCACTGTGACGCCGGTGAATGACGGTCCGGATGCGGTGAACGATACCTATACGACCAGCGAAGACACGGTGCTTACAATCGCACCGGCCGGTGTATTGAGTAATGACACGGACCTGGACGGCGATACGCTGATTGTTACCAGCTTCACCCAGCCCGCTAACGGCTCGGTGACAATTGGTAGTAATGGCTCGCTTCAATACACCCCGGATGCCAACTTCAACGGCACCGACACACTGACCTACACCATCAGCGACGGCAATGGCGGTAGCGACACGGCAACGGTGACTATTAATGTCACCGAGTCCAACGATACTCCGGACGCTGTAAATGATACCTACACCACCAACGAAGATACGGTGCTGAATATTGCGCCGGTGGGTGTTCTGGTCAATGACAATGACCCGGATGGGGATACATTGGCCGTTACCAGCTTCACCCAGCCCGCTAACGGCTCGGTGACAATCAGTAGCAACGGCTCGCTTCAATACACCCCGGATGCCAATTTTAACGGCACCGATACGCTGACCTATACCATCAGTGACGGCAACGGTGGTTCCGATACGGCTACCGTTACAATCATTGTGAATCCGGTAAATGATGCACCTGATGCCGTTAGTGACAGCTATACAACCGGCGAAGATACGACGTTGACGATCGCTGCGGCGGGTATCCTGGGCAACGACAGTGATCCTGATGGGGATACACTGACCGTGTCCAGCTACACGCAGCCGGCCAACGGTTCAGTATCCATCGGTAGCAACGGGTCGCTTCAATATACCCCGGATGCCAACTTTAACGGCACCGACACACTGACCTATACCATCAGCGATGGCAATGGCGGTAGCGACACGGCGACGGTGACTATTACCGTTAACCCAAGTAATGATGGACCCGATGCGGTTAATGACAACTACACCACCCAAGAAGATACTGCACTGATCATCGAGCCGGTCGGCGTGTTGATCAATGACAGCGACCCCGATGGGGATAATCTGACGGTGACCAGTTTCACTCAGCCGGGCAACGGTTCAGTGACCGTGGGTAGCAACGGTTCTTTGCAGTACACGCCGGATGCTAACTACAACGGTAGTGATAGCTTTACTTATACCATCAGCGACGGGAACGGCGGCACCGATACTGCCACCGTTAATATCAATGTAACGCCGATCAATGACCTGCCTACGGCCGTTAGCGATGAATACTCCACAACGGAAGACACACCTCTGAGTGCAAGCTCGGTATTCACCCGCGTCGATGGTGGCGAAAACCTTGACGATCATGATGTTGAAGACAGTCCGAGCCAGTTCACGATTGTTGGAATTCGTCAGGACGCCAACGATTTAAGTGGTGGCAGCTCTCAGCAGGATCCATCGTCCCTGACGTTGTTTACCAATGGCGGTGGCACCGTGGTGATGAACATTGCGGATGGCACCTTCACCTACGATCCTGCCGCTAACTTCAACGGGACTGACAGCTTCCAGTACCAGATGCAGGACAGCGATGGCGGCCAGAGTAACTGGGCGACCGTGACGCTGAATGTGGGTGCGGAGAATGACCTGCCGGTGGCCGTGGACGATAGCTACAGCTTGAGCGAAGATGGCAGCCTCTCTGCCAGCTCCGTGTTCAGCAAGGTTGATAGCGGTGAAAGCCAGGACGACCACGATGTGGAAGATACGGCGTCTGACTTCACCATCGTGGGTATCCGTCAGGACGGCCAGGACAGCACCGGTGGTGCGTTGAACCAGGCTGAGACCACGCTGACGCTGACCACCGATGGCGGTGGCACCGTGGTGATGAACATTGCGGATGGCACCTTCACCTACGATCCTGCCGCTAACTTCAACGGCACTGACAGCTTCCAGTATCAGATGCAGGACAGCGATGGAGGCCAGAGTAACTGGGCAACCGTGACGCTGAATGTGGGGTCGGTCAATGATCTCCCTGAGTTTGGAGAGATGTCTTCATTGCTGGTTGATGAGGACGATCTACTGCTTACGCCGGTAGATGAAGCCACCGATAGTGGGACTGTAACGGTAACTGATCTAGATGGTGATTCGGTCAGCGTTAACTTTGCATCCAGCCAGACTTTGCCCTCGGGATTGAAGACAGCTTCGGGTGATACGGTGAGCTTTGATGCTTCACAGAGTACCAGCACCAAGCTTGTCGCTGTGGATGAGAGTAACAAAACCGTCTTTACCGTGACCCTTTCTTCAACCAGCACAGGGGCTACCACGACCAGCGCTGCCTATGTATTTACGCTCTATCAGGCCCTGATGCACTCGGGTGATGGCGAGGCCAGCAGTACGGATATCGGGTTGTCCTTCACGCTGGAAGCGGATGATGGCAACACACCCAGCGGTTCGCTGCCGACAACGACATTGACCGTTGATGTGAATGACGATGTGCCGGCAGTGCTGAATACATCGGATGCTCAGATTAGTGAAGCGTTGAACGCCAGTGTAACCGGAGACCTGGAAGTCAGCTTCGGGGCGGATGGTTTTGGATCGCTGGTGTTCAGCACTAATGTGACGACGACCCGCTCCGACACCGGTGCAACGGTTGAGTTGAAATCGGGTGGTGAAACACTGACCTGGTCACTGCAGGATACCAATAATGATGGTGTCGATGAGCTTGTAGGATCCAATAGCCAGGGAGCCGTCGTTACTGTCGAAGCATTACTCGACACTGACCAGTATGAAGTCACCCTGGATCAGCTATTGGATCCGATACAGGAGCAAGTGGACTTTGAGTGGCTGGCTGAGTCGGTTAGCCAGCCAACAGGCCCGCTGTCTGCTTTCGATATTGAGGATAACCAGGGAGATATTGTCGCTCGGCTTGTTGATTACAACGGTGGTACGGTCAACGGTAGCTCCGATGGGTTTGGCGTGGATGGCAACACCATTCAGGCGAACTCCAATGAAGTGATGAAAGTGGATTTCCTGGGGGCCAAGATAACGAGTGCAAGCGTGTCGTTGTTAGAGAAGTCGACCGATGCGGTTATAGAAGTAAAAGCGTTTGATAGCGATAACAACCAAGTGGGTAGTACCTATACGGTAGATTTTTCGACTATCACTGCAGGAACTCACGAGGCTACAGTTGCGGCATCGGGTGGGGATACCATCAGCTATCTGACTGTCGCCGGGATAAATGGCAACTCAAAGGTTATCGGCGTTTCGGCAGATGGGTACACAGACGTGGACGTCGAAGGGGTGGACCTGGGTATCAGTGGCCATATCACCGACGCCGATGGTGACTATGCAACACCGGTAGCTTCCTCTGAGTTTGATATGGATGTGACCGTTCTGTTGGATAACAATACCAACCCGGCTGAGTAAAAGTGCCAAAGAAAACCCCCTTCAAGTTAACTTGAAGGGGGTTTTTAGTGTCCGCAATTCACTTGGCAATGCGTCTCTGCAAATCGGTCCAAAGCCCTAGCTTTCCTGAACTCCCCACGCGTTGACCCGTGCCCCTTTCTTTGGCCAGCCAAAGCCCATCGCCATTAAAGCTATAGACCGGAACCAGGTCTTTGCGTTGATTCGCCGGAAGAATCTGTGGATTCAGGTTGTCCAGTACCAACGGTATTGAGCGAGGCTCGGGGAAATAGGTCAGCACCATATGGGCCTCGCCCCAGTTCAGCGCCTTGACATACATAATCCGCATGCGGTCATCGGGGATACCCAATTCCCGCAGCGTGAAGTACTTGGCGATCGCGTAGTCTTCACAGTCGCCGCCATAGGTAGTGAGCTTCTCAAACGGTGTGGCCCAGTAATCTTTCACCTTCCAGTGAACAATATCGGTGTAGTAAGGGATGAGGTTGAAAAAGTCATTTACCTCTTTAACCTTCTCCGCTTCGCTCAGGTTTTGATTGGACTCAACCAGGTTTTTAAGTGCGTTGAGTCGCAATACGGCCCCTTTGCCGAACTTAGCTTCAACCCGGTTTAGCAGCCCGGGGCTGAACTCCACCAGGTTGCTTGCGACCGCGGACTGACATAGCGCCGAAGCGGCGACTAGCCAGCAGGACAGGGTCAGTGCCCGGGCGAGGTGTATCAGGCCCTTCATGAGTGCACTCCGTTACCGGCTTGCCGCTGTCAGGCCGATTTCCCGGATCGCTTCGTAGTCGGCGTCCGACTCGACTGCTTCGGCCAGTACGTTAACGTTAAGCAGATCGCCGAGCTCTTTCATCGCTTCCACAAGACGCCGTTTCTCGGAGTCACTGCTGATATGCTCGGTATAGATCCGTGCCAGACGGATGTAGTCCAGTTTGAACGATTTAAGGTCGTTCATCGGGATGAACCGGCTTTCAAAGCGTTTGAGAATAACCTTGGCCCCGGCGCGGTGGGCGAACTCGATGAAGCTGGCGAACGCCGGCATGTTCCGGGTCGCGCCATAGGCCGTCACACTGAAGACCAAGTGAGCGGCTTGCGCTGGATGCTCATGAAGCAAAGCGTAGACCTGGCGACGGAACTCGTTATCGGCCAATGTCGTGAACGAAAGGTTGACGGCTATATCCTGGGCCACATTATCAACCCGGATACGCTCCAGAACCTGTTTCACAATATGCAGGTCAAACTCAACGATGCGTCCCAGTGTTTCGGCTACGGAGATAAAGGTGCCGATCGGTAACGCTTCTCCATCAGAATCGAAGACCTTGGACATCGCTTCTTCAATGATGAGTTTGTCCTCGTTCCTGGAGGCAAGTGAATAAGCCTGCATACCGTAATCGATTCTGACATGTTTGTTGTCGACGATCTCGGCGACCAGTTTTTTCCACTCATCCATACTGCGCGTGTTAGCGCTGTACTCGGTGATGGCAAAACTGTTCTGGCCTATCAGACGGGCTTTTTCGTAGGCTTCCGTCGCTGCAGATACAAGAGCGGCGGTAGTGCCCTGCGGATCAAAGGCGACGCCGCCGATATGCGCGACATTTTCTCGATCATACTGTTTGCCCAGCTGGGCAAGGCGACTAAGAATTTTCTCGCACAGAGCTTCTGCACTTTTTTGGTCAGCCGAGTCGGAAATCAGAATGAACTCCGAACCCACGATTCGGTATAGAAACTGCCCATTGGCACTTTGATCCTCGAGCCCCGCCCGAATCTGCTGGACGAATTCGCGGATAAATGTATCGACACGCTCGGAGCTGTTCTTTGCCGCCAGTTCGCCCAGCTCATGGATGCGGATGATGAACACATAGCCCTGCTGCCGGGACATGAAGCGTTCTTTCATCTCTGTTTCGAAGGTACTGCGGGTTTCCAGACCGGTCAGCTCGTCAACGCGCAGTCGCTTGCCGGTCGCTTCGAGTTTCTGGTTGAGGCCGGTGATAACCCTCTCAATCTTGTTGGACATCAGGTTCATGGCGTGGGCGACGGTTTTTATCTCCGTAGTCCAAGGCAGCTTTTCTATGGTCTCGAAACGGCCATCGGCGATGCTCAGGGCCTGGCTTTCAATGCGCTTAAGCGGTCGCAGGACCAGGCGGATCAGAAGGAACAGGATGCCGATAAAGATCGCCAGCGCTATGCAGGCAAAGATCAATGACTCGCGGGCCTGTTGCCAGAGCTTAAGATAACCAAGGCCCGGGTGGATGGTGACGTGTACTTCGCCGCCCACAACCCAGCCGGCGTCGATTTCAGAGCTGGCGGTAACCGTTTGCATGGGTAGCAGATCAGTAAACCAGGTGGGTACGTCGTCAAAGGATTTGGGGTTGGTGCGCTGGACTAAAGTGTCGCCATCAATATTCTCCAGCCGGATCTCCAGATAGTATCCCCGGTCAAAAATGGTGTTCACCATCGTTGAAAGAATGGTGTCGTCCTGATCGAGAATGTAGGGGCTGAGCGAAAGCCCAAGGGATGTGGCCGTATCCTGGGCGTGTACCTCTGACTCGACCTGCAGGTAGTCGCGTATATTGCTGAGGCTCGTGTAGAAGTTGATCGCAAAGATAGCGAGGAACATGGCCGATACGAGCAACAGCAGCTGCTTCGCCAGTGTCATCGATTGACTCCCTTCTCGATAATAAGCGCCAAAATTCGTAAAGGGAGTCTGATGAGCTCAGGCTAGCCTGCCAGCCAAGCTGTTTGATAGGGCTGAAGCTCCAGCGTTCCCATCCGGTCATTGTAGACCTGATCGCTGAGAAGGTCGCGCCATTCCTCGTTATGGGGCAGGTTAATTGCCGATAGCGAAACCGATTGAGAGTGGTCCGTAATATTGCTGATGGCAAAAATATGCTGGTTTCCGTCCAGGCTCTGACGCCAGAGTGCCACGATGGCATCGCCGAGCTGCAGCGTGAATTGCGGCCCGTTGGGGTGAAATGCCGGTTGCGACCGGCGCAGTGCAATCAGTTTTCGGAGGCGGCTCAACACCTGTGCATGATTATTGAGCGGGTCGGCCAACGCGGATTCCAGCTCGTCGCTGTCCCACTGGTGCCGGTTGATTGCACGATTATGCTGTGACAGCTCCACCCGACGGTAATCGTTTTCGGTACTCAGAAGACTGTGGATGTAAAACGCAGGAATGCCCTCCATGGCCAGCATGATGGCATGGGCGCAAATAAAGCGCTCGATCTGCCAGCTGTCTTCCCCCTGGAGAGTGCCTCGCATGGCGTCGAACAGGGCCACATTGATCTCGTAGGGACGCACTTGCCCGGTAGCGAGGGAACGCCAGGATATTTTGGCGCCGAACTGTTCCAGAGCCCTGACCATCTGGTTGACCTCGTGTTCGTTGAGCAGTCCTTCCACCGGACGCAGGCCGATGCCATCGTGTGAGGCGATAAAGTTAAGATAACAGGTACCCTGCTGAGTGGGAGGCATACCCATCAGCCAGGTTCGGATCGCGCTGCTGTTACCGGTCAGCAGGGTATTAACCAGTAACGGGGGGAGCGAAAAATTGTAGATACTGTGCGCTTCGTTGGCGTTACCGAAGTAGGAGAGGTTCTCCTGATTGGGAATGTTGGTTTCGGTAATGATGATTGAGCCCGGTTTGGCGTGTTCGACCAATAAGCGCAGCAGGCGGATGACTTCGTGGGTTTCCGGCAGGTTGATACAGGGCGTGCCCAGCTCTTTCCAGAGAAAGGCCACTGCATCCAGGCGAATGATGCGCACGCCGTGATCGAGATACTTGCGCAGAATGCCGACAAACTCCAGAAGCACCGCTGGGTTGCTGAAATCCAGGTCAACCTGATCGTGGCTGAAAGTGCACCAGACGTAGCGGGTGCCGTTGAGGGTTTCCACTTCCTTGAGCAGCGGTGAGGTGCGAGGGCGCACGACCTGGCTGATATCGTCTTCAGGCGATGCGAGGCGGAAGTAATCACGGCCCGGCTCCCGGTCTGCCTTGAAATTTTCGAACCAGAGGCTGCGGCTGGAGCAGTGGTTGATCACCAGATCCGCCATCAGATCAAATTCGCTGGCGATCGCTTCGATATCACGCCACTCACCGAGGCCGTCATTCACCTCCACATAGTTGATTACCGAGAAGCCATCATCTGAGCTCCACGGAAAGAAGGGAAGGATATGAACAGCGCTTATGGTGTCTCTGAGGTGCTTATGCAGAAAGCCTTTGAGTGTGGCTAGTGGTTTCTCCTTCTCATTCAGTATGCTGTCACCGTAGCTGATCAGTAGCGTGGTGCCTTCGTCCCAGAGGTTTTCATGAGGGGGAGGCGCACAGCATCCGGCGTCAAGCCCCATACGCTCAACCACCTGGTCGGTGAGAAGGTCGTTGCTACCCCTGGGGTAGATGGCGTCCAGGTGAGCATGGATGCGTTGTTTCAGCTGTACCAGCTCGGTGGCGCTCATGCAGAAAACTCCTGTGTATCTGCCTCCACGGCTTCAATCAGGCGCTCGAAGATATCGGGTACCGCGCTGCTGACCCGGTTCCAGCTGGGGATAAACGGAGTTTCCATGGGTTTGCTGAGGAAGTCTTCGCCGGCGCGCATCACGTTGCGAGCGAACATCTCCACCGCCAGCTCCTCATTGTGAATATCGAACTCCAGGCCATTGATCAACGCGTCGTTGCGATAGGTCTCCACAAAATCCAGCGCGATGCGGAAGTAGGTGGCTTTGAGTGTCCTGAACAGCTCCTGGTTAAATACCACGCCCTGAGTTGCGAGCTTGCGGAACATCGATTTACTGATGTCGATCGACATCTTGGAGAGACCGGCTTCCGCGTTTTCCGCCGACATGGGTTGATGCTTGTGGTCGTAGGTCTGGGCGATATCCACCTGGCAGATTCGATTGTGGCTGTAGTTACGGTTCATTTCCGACAGCATACCCACTTCCAGCCCCCAGTCGCTGGGAATTCGGATGTCATTGATGACGTCGCGGCGGAACGAAAACTCCCCGGCCAGCGGGTAACGAAATGAGTCCATGAACTCCAGGTATTCCGTGGGCCCGAACACTTTCTTCAAAGCACGTATCAAGGGTGTCACCAGCAGGCGGCTGACACGACCGTTGATGCGGCCATCGGCAACACGGGCGTAATACCCTTTGCAGAACTCGTAGTTGAAACTGGGGTTGGCGACAGGATAGATCAGCCGGGCCAGCAGGCCCCGGTCGTAGGTCAGGATATCGCAGTCGTGCAGGGCGACCGACTCGGCGCGGCCGGTGGCCAGTACATAGCCCAGGCAATACCAGACGTTTCGACCCTTGCCCGGCTCCCGGGGTGCCAGATCCAGTTCGCTCAGGCAGCGATCGATCTCCCTGAGCCTGGGGCCGTCGTTCCAGAGCACGCGGTGGTGCTGAGGCAAGCGGTTAAAGAATGAGAGCGCGCTGCGGTATTGCGCCTCATCGGCGCGGTCCAGGCCGATGACTATCTCGTTGAGATAGGGAACCTTGCAGAGATCATCCAGTATTTTCGGTAGCGCCGGACCTTCCAACTCCGAGTAGAGCGAAGGCAGGACCAGCGACATGGGGCGCTGCTTGCCATAGCGCGTCAGCTCCGACTCCATCTCGCCCAGCGGACGGTCGCAAAGGTTATGGAGCGTTGTTATTACACCGTTTTGATAAAAATCGCCCATGGTTCTCTCCTGTCAGGCGGGGGATGACAGTCTGACCCCACCACATGGAGTCAGGGAGCGCCGTAACGATCTAGCAGTTTTTGGACCACATCGTTCCATCCCTGGGCACCTGTGCGCTCGCTGTAGATCACTTCAGGGGCGGAAATCTCCGGTGCCGGACGAGCACGGTTGGCGATCAGGACGGCGATATCAGCGGCTTCGAGCATGGCGATATCGTTATCGCTATCTCCCAGCGCGATAACAACCGGCGTATCGCCAAATACCGGACGGTAAAGCAGCTTGAGTCGTTCCAGTGCAGCGCCCTTGTTGGCTTCGGCGCCGAGTATGCTAAGGAAACGTCCGCCCTGAAGGCCGTGCAGATCGTGGTCAGCCAGCTCCGCCAGGAACTCTCGGCGTTTCTCATCGCTGTCTTGCCATAAAACGGCTTCGGAATAGCGCCGTTTGAGGGCCAGCGGAGCTGCTTCGGCGGACAGGCCCGTCTGTTTTTGCAGTTCCTCCTGAGTCCAGTCGCTGAAGGTTTCAAACCGGTATTTCTGTTTGAGCTGGGTCAGCAGGTCGCGTATTTCGGCAACACCCACACCCAGCGGCAGCTCTACGTATCCTTCGGTGATCTCTGTGGTTGTCCCCTCAAGGTGCATATGCTGCTCTGGAATGCACAGCGCAGAGCCGTTTTCGATAATAAAAGGATCCGTATTGCCAAGCGCTTCACGCAGCTGCAGGAGTTCCGCCCGGGTTTTGCTGGTATTCAGAATCACCGGTATACCCGCGGCGTGGGCACGCTCCAGAGCCGGAACTGCCTCATCAAAGCGGTAGTCCTCATGGTTGAGCATGGTGCCGTCCAGGTCGGTGACAATAAGTAGCGGTTCAGTTTTTTGTGAGATGATCTCGGTCATAACGTTGTTGTTCCGGTGCACCTCGGAGTGGGTGCTGCCGGATCACTCTCCTGACAATGTTCGGTGAAATAATTGTTCTGCTACATGGGTTATAGCAATTAATCGCCATAAGTCCCATGGGTGACCTCAAGACTGCCCCGGATCAGGCATTAGAATTTATATTGTGCACTCATATGGTGCGTTTTGTGGTTTTCGGTGAGTGATTAAATAGAGCCTATAATGTAACTAACTTTCATCAGCTCGGTTTTAGAGGCTTGCTTCTCGCAACTGGCGAGATGCGTCTGACTAAAGTCTAACTTGCTGAAGTCTCGGTAGTTTCATGTGAATAGTGGTTTTTGCGGGTTTTGCCTGTTGTAGATACAGGTAATTGAGTTACGTTTTTGTTATTATTTGTTTCTGTGCGAAGAGGCTTGTAAGGATCCTAGGAGCTCCATGACCCCATTTAATCTCGTTCATGAAATTGACGCCGCTTTGGAGAGTCTAAACCGCTCGGAAAAGAAAGTCGCCGAGGTGATCCTGGCTGATCCACAGGCTGCCACACGTGCCTCTATCGCGGTTTTAGCGAAGGCGGCCCAGGTCAGTGAACCGACGGTAAACCGATTTTGTAAGCGTTTTAATACCGCGGGGTTTCCTGATTTCAAGTTGCATCTGGCGCAGGCCTTGGCCAGTGGCGTGCCGTATGTGACGCGTAATGTGGAGCCGGATGATACGGCCGAGCTCTACACGCCCAAGATTTTTGAGGCCACCATGGCGAGCCTGTCGATCGCCAAAGAGCGGTTGAACCCCAGCGATATAAATCTGGCGGTGGACCAGCTCATCCAGGCCAAGCAGATCGCCTTCTATGGGTTGGGTGCGTGCGGCTCTGTGGCGCAGGACGCACAGCATAAGTTCTTTCGTTTCAATATTCCGGTGGTTGCCTATGATGACGTCATGATGCAGCGGATGGTGGCAGCGGCGTCAGGTACTGGTGACGTGATCGTGATTTTTTCCAGCACCGGGCGCACGCGAGAGTTAGTCGATGTGGCAGCGGTGGCGCGTGAAAGCGGTGCCACCGTCGTCGGCATCACAAATCCGGATTCCCCACTGACGCGCCACTGTACCATCGTTCTCGGTGTTGATGAGCCGGAAGACACCGACATTTACATGCCGATGATGTCGCGTATTGTGCAACTGGTGGTTGTCGATATTCTGGCAACGGGGGTTACATTGCGACGCGGCCCGGATTTCCTGCCGCATTTAAAGCGCATCAAACAAAGTCTGAAGGATACACGTTATCCGGCAACGCCTCGGCGCGAGGATGCTGAGTAAACGAGACGGATGAGCCCGGCTCGGGTGTCGTATCCTCGGAAAGATAACCGGTCCAAGGAGTCAGCTATGTCTGCAGTCCTGTTCAATAGTCACAGCACGGCCGACGGTCAAATAATTATGGAGGTTGTGCTCAACGCAGAGCGCAGCCTGAACGCGCTCAGTCTGGAGATGATTGGCCTGATAGGGGCCAGGCTTACTCAGTGGGAGGGTGATGATCAGGTTCGTGCCGTGGTGCTTAGAGGAGCGGGCAGCAAGGCGTTCTGTGCCGGCGGTGACGTGGTCGCGCTGTACCATGCGTTAAAAAGCGGCAGTGACCGGGATACGGCTCGACGCTACTTTGAAGCGGAGTACAGGCTGGACTATCAACTCCATACCTATTCCAAGCCGTTGATCTGCTGGGGTGATGGGATTGTCATGGGTGGGGGTATGGGGCTGCTCAGCGGTTGCAGTCAGCGTGTCGTGACCGAGCACTCAATGCTGGCGATGCCGGAGGTGACTATCGGTCTGTTTCCGGATGTGGGGGCAAGCTGGTTTCTGAATCGGCTACCGGGGCGTTTGGGGCTGTTTTTGGCGATGACCGGAAACCCTGTGAACGCCGCTGACGCTATCTACCTGGGTCTGGCAGACCGCTTCATCACCTCCGATCGTTACGCGTTCATGCTTGAACAGTTGTGCGAGCAGGTTTGGACCGGCGAAGACGCGGAGCGACTGGTCAGCCGCGTTTTACGCACGCTCGAGGCGGAAAGTAAATCGCAGTTCAGCCCACACTCGCCGGTACGTGATCACTTCGATCTGATTCAGGATATCACCGACCAGGACAGTGTGGACGCCGTTGTTGAAGCATTGCTCGCGACCGAAACCAATGATAAATGGATAGAACGGGCTCAGAACGCCGTACGTAAGGGTAGCGCGCTGTCGCTTTGGTTGATCGATCGCCAGCTGCGGCGATGCCGCTCTCTTTCCTTACGTGAGTGCTTTGCCGAAGAGCTGAATCTGGCGGTTCAATGTGCATTGCATCGGGAGTTTCCGGAGGGGGTTCGGGCATTGCTGGTGGATAAGGATCGCAAGCCGCAGTGGACGTTCGCGTCGGCCGGTGGTGTGAGTAAGCAAGCGGTAGATCAATTCTTTGAGCCGGTTTGGCCGGAAAGCCCGTTGGCGGATCTGCCGAAGCCGGATGTGGCGGCCGATTAAAATCTGAGCACATTTCTTGCTTGGTCTGTTGGCAGGATATTTCGAAGCCATCGGGTGAGGGTGATGCCAGCACAGTCGTTGCGCGATCCGGGTTTTCTCAATCACTCTCCGATCTGAGCCTGTTGTTTGGGGTTGAATTCGGTTTTATGGAGGTGACTATGAGTAGCGATTATCAGAAAGCAGAGCCGAAGCCGGAATTTACAGTGCGGCGTAAGCTGAAATTTGAGTGTGACAATGAGCAGCAGTGCCATCGCGCGCTTGAACATTTACGGAATATGTCTGCTGTCGTATCGGCAGAGTGCGAGGCTGATAGGCTGTGTTTGAAATATGATGCGGCGTTGGTCCAGCTGGATCAGTTGCTGGACTTGATCGAGCCTGCCGGGTTAACGCTCCGTAACGGGTGGCTTGATCGTGTCAGACTTGGCTTTTACCGCATGACGGATCGAAATACTTATGATGCGGCGAGGCATGTGCCGCACTGTTGCAGTAAATCGCCCAAATAGGTTGGGAGGCCGCATGGAAATAGCGGTGCTGCATTATTCAGCCAATAAAAAACTTCAGAGTTTACCGGTATGGCGGTAGACTTGCGCAAACGCAGGTTTCGCCCGCGCCTGCTTGTATCCGCCGGGATATTCGGTGTGGCCTTTCTATAATACTTTGCTTGGCACCGTTCAGGATGTCAGCTGTTAGCACATTTATGATGAAAGAAGACGAGATTACTGAGTACCTTCAGCAGTTCTCCATGGAGCAGCTGGAACAGATCAAGTTATTGGTTGAAACAACCGCAAAAAAGAAAAAAGCGCAGCGTGAAAAACCGATGCGCTCGACGGTTGGGTTGCCTCCCACACCCCCTAAAGACGTCGCCGCACTGGCGGAAGCTGCGGATCTGGATATCAGCAGTCTCATGCGGGATATCGATCGCCGTAAGCGCTGATTTTCCACATAAATATCCGCCTGGGTGGTTGATTTCAGGCAAAAATAAGGCATCTGTCGATAAACTACGACATTGGTCAAAAAAAGCTGACATACCAGTTGCATCTTCAATCCCACGCCGTTTTAATGGACACCGTTGCGAGGCTTACAACTGACAGTTGGTAGATTCGCAACAGTGTGACAAAAATAAGCAGGCGATCTTCGCCCCGATAAAGCCAACCTGTACTGATGGGGGTAGTAATGGCTATCAGTATCGAACTTCCGTCAGAACTCTGTATCTCCGAAGTGGAGTCGCTCAAGCTACAACTCCTGGAGGCCCTCTCCCAAGCGGAAGACGTGGATCTAGATGGAGCCGGGGTTGAGCGTATCGACACGGCCGGAATTCAACTTCTGGTCGCACTTTCCAAGCTCGTTGAAACTCAAGGCGGTTGCATGCAGTGGCGCCAGGCTTCGTCTACTCTGGTTGAAGCGGCCAGCGAACTGGGTGCGGGCGACCAACTTAATCTTCCCTCTCGGTAACACCAAGGTTTTTACAATATGGCAATGATCCTCGTAGTGGATGACTCCGCTTCTCTGCGGAGTATGGTTTCCTTCTCGCTGAAGCAGGAGGGTCATCAGGTCACTGAGGCATCGAGCGGTCAGGATGGACTGAATAAAGCCAAGCAAGGCAAATTCGATCTCGTGCTCACGGATGTCAACATGCCCGGCATGGATGGCATCACACTCTGTTCAGAGTTGCGTAAGTTGCCGGCGTTTAAATTTACGCCGATTCTCGTGCTTACCACGGAAAGCTCGGCGGATATGAAACAGAAAGGCAAGGCGGCCGGTGCAACGGGCTGGCTGGTTAAGCCGTTTAACCCCGATACGCTGTTGAGTACGGTAAAACGCGTAATCCGCTGAGGGTTCTCGCATGTCGATCGACCTGTCCGAATTCATTCCGGTCTTTCTCGAAGAGAGTTTCGAGGGGCTGGACACGATGGAGTCCTGTTTGCTGGAGCTGCAGCCCGGTGATATGGAAACTATCAATACCATTTTCCGAGCGGCTCATTCTATTAAGGGCGGGTCGGGCACCTTTGGCTTCGATGAGGTTGGGCGCTTTACTCACGAACTGGAAACCCTGCTCGACAAAATGCGTAATGGGCAGTGTGAGGTGACACCGGACAGGGTAGCGTTGCTGTTATCCTCGGTAGACTGTGTACGCAGTCTCCTTGTATCCGCCAGTGAGGGTGGGGAGGTCGACCGCAGCCAGGTCGAAGAGGTAGAGCGCCAGTTGGTCGCTGTGGTTCACGGCGATGAGGTATCCACCCTGGCTGATTCCTCCGCCTCTGCGCCGGACGAAGGCGTCGTTGACGGGGGCGATGGCTGGCGCATCCGCTTTACACCCGACCCCGGGCTGCTGATGAGCGGCAACGACCCGATGTTGCTGTTTCGAGAGTTGGCGCTGCTCGGCCCGCTCGAGATAAATCTGCTGACCGATGCCCTGCCTGCGCTGGATAACCTGGACCCCACTGAATTATATCTCGCTTGGGAATTAACGTTGTCCGCGGCTGTGGATGAAACAAGTATTCGCGAGATCTTCGAGTGGGTCGAAGATGACTGTGAATTGATACTTGAACCATTTACGGCCGGGACGACCGGGGCGGAATCCGGTCAAACGTGGGACATTACGCTTCGGCCCGACGCCGACTTTCTGGTGACTGGAAACGATCCGCTTCTACTGTTCAGAGAACTGGCTGAGCTGGGTGCTCTACAGGTGCTGCTGGATTCGGAAAACCTGCCGGCGCTGGATCAACTGGACCCGGTAGAGCTCCGGTTAAACTGGCACATGACTTTGCATTCCGCGTGCTCCGAGGCCGATATTCGTGCGGTGTTTGATTGGGTGGACGACCAGTGTGAGCTAATCATTACGCCAGTGGGGGGAAGCCCAAACCCCGAGAGTGCGGGCACTGCTGGAGGGGCGCAGCCTCTCATCTCCGGTGAACCAATCAGTTCCGCCCCCGCCGCATCTGAAGCCACCGGCGATCAGATCCTACCGCCGTCAGCCCCAGCCGGAGCCCCGAAGTCTGCCGTTAAATCGGATACCAAGCCCGCCGCGAAGGCCCCAGCAGGGCGTTCAGGGGCCGACTCTTCATCAATCCGTGTAGAGACAGGAAAAGTTGACGCACTGATTGACCGGGTGGGCGAGCTGGTGATCACCCAGGCGATGCTGGCCCAGGTGTGTGAACAGCTGTCCGATATCGATCATCCAGCTGTCGAGCAGCTCCTGGCGGGGCTCGGTCAGCTGGAGCGAAATACCCGGGATCTGCAGGAAGATGTAATGCGGGTTCGGATGCTGCCAATCAGTTTTGTATTCAACCGTTTTCCCCGCGTCGTGCACGATGTAAGCAGCAAACTGGGTAAAAAGGTGGAGTTGCTGCTCAAGGGCGAGCAAACCGAGCTCGATAAAACCGTTATGGAGAAGATTGGCGACCCGTTGGTGCACCTTGTACGGAACTCGCTTGATCATGGTCTCGAGACACCGGCCGAACGGTTTTCGGTTGGTAAGCCGGAAACTGGCCAGGTACTGCTTAATGCCTACCACGAAGGCGGCTATATCGTTATCGACATCTCCGACGATGGTCGCGGGCTCAACCGGGACAAGATTCTCGGTAAAGCGGTCGAGAAGGGCTTGGTGTCAGCGGATGCGAATCTGGCACCTCACGAAATCGATGAGTTGATCTTTTTACCGGGATTTTCGACCGCTGATCAGGTCAGTGATCTTTCCGGCCGCGGCGTGGGTATGGACGTGGTGCGGCGCAATATCGAGTCGCTGGGCGGCCATGTGTCGGTGCACTCGGTTCCTGGCGAAGGGAGCCGGTTTAGCGTTCGTCTGCCGCTAACCCTGGCCATCGTTGATGGCCAGCTGGTCAGGCTGGGGCAGGATACCTATATCGTGCCACTGGTCTCCATCGTTGAAACGATCAAGGCCAGCGATTCAATGTTGACCGCGCTCGGCGGTAGCCGCTGCCTGCTCAGGTTCCGGGGCGAGTACCTCCCTCTGGTGAATCTGCGAGAGCTGTTTGAGCTGGACGGGCCTCCCGCCGATATTGCCGAGCACCTGATCGTGGTGGTTGAGAACGCCGGTCAAAAGCTGGGATTGATTGTCGATGAGCTGATGGGGCAGCAGCAGGCTGTGATCAAGAGCCTTGAGGTCAACTTCAAGCGAATTGCAGGAATTGCAGGCGCGACAATCATGGGCGATGGCGGTGTTGCGCTGATTCTGGATGTCGCCGGCCTGATGGGGGTTGCTCTGGACCCGGAATTGGCCAGCGCGGCGCGACGCCGCAGTAAGCAGGAGGGGTTGGATCAATGACGGCGAAGAACCTGCGGGCCGATGCTGAAGGCGGGCAGTACCTGAGCTTTCTGGTTGATAACGAAGAGTATGCGGTTGATATCCTCCGCGTTCAGGAAGTCCGGGGATGGACGCCGGTGACACGCATTCCGAACAGCCCGGGTTATCTCAAGGGCGTACTGAATCTGCGCGGAGCGATTGTTCCCGTGGTTGATATGCGCGAGCGATTTGGTTTTCCGGTCCGTACCTACGATCCGACCACGGTGGTGGTGGTCGTGAAGGTGCTGACGCAGGACCGAGAGCGCGTGATGGGGCTCGTGGTTGATGCTGTTTATGAGACCTACCACATAGCGCCGTCGGATATACGGCCGGCCCCGGAGGTGGGGACGGCGATTAGCAGTGACTATATTGGCGGGCTGGCCGCTATTGAGGAGCGCATGGTCGTGATTCTCGATATCGACCGCCTGATGAATTCCCGTGAGCTGGCGGTGGAGCCGGCACTTGTTGACTAACAAGAGCAGCTGTTTCGGAGGCTGACCCATGAAAACGAACCTGCCGGTGACGGATAACGAAGTCAAGCTCAAGGATGGGCAGGAGCTGGTAACCAAGACGGACCTGAAAGGGATCATTACGTACACCAACCCCGCTTTTATTGAAGTGAGTGGTTTCAGCCGTGCTGAGCTGGTTGGTGCCAATCACAACATTGTTCGTCACCCGGATATGCCGGAAGCGGCGTTCAAGGATCTGTGGGAGACCCTCAAGCTCGGTCGGCCCTGGTCCAAGCTGGTCAAAAACCGCTGTAAGAATGGCGATTACTACTGGGTTCGGGCGAACGTGACGCCGATTTTCCAGAACGGTCGCGTGGTTGAGTATATGTCGGTTCGGGTGCGCCCAACTGATGAGGAGATCAGCGATGCCGAGGCGCTCTATGCGCGGCTGAACGACGGCAAAGCCAGCCTGCCCAGCCCCTCCCGTATACCTACGGCAACGTTGCAGTCTGAATATACCCGTTCAGTGGTTACCGCGTCGGTGATTGGCACTGTCATCGGTGGTGGTGGCTTCCTGGCCGGCGGCGGTGAGTGGGCGTTGGCGGCGGGTGGCATCGCGGGTGTGTTTACGCTCGCCTGGGGTGGTTATTCCCTGCTTAGAAACCGAGTGGTAGAGCCGCTTAAAGCCGTACAGGTTCGTATGCGCGAAGTCGCCGAAGGGAACTACCTTAAGCCGATGGCGATCGAAACGGCGGGTGAAATCGGTGAGCTGGAGCGGATGACCAAAATTCTGGCGGTTAAGCTGGGTTTTGAGGTCAATGATTCCAAGTTGAACGAACGCCGCGCTCAACGCATCAAGGTCGCTTTGGATAACGTTAACTCCAACGTCATGGTAGCCGCCAACAACGGCGAAATTATCTACCTGAATGAAGCTGTTCTGGAGATGATGCGCAAGGCCGAGAGCGACATTCGCAAGGACCTGCCGGAGTTCAGCGCCGATACGATACTGGGTTCCAATTTTGACCTGTTCCACAAAGATCCGAGCCATCAGCGCCGGATGCTTGAAGCACTGAAAGATACCCATCGGGCCCGGATCAAGGTAGGTGGCCGTAGCTTCGACCTGGTCGCCAACCCTGTAATAGATGAAGAAGACAATCGTCTGGGCACCGTTGTGGAGTGGTCGGATGTGACCGAACAGCTGATTGCTGAGCGCGAAGTGGCCGATCTGATCTCGGAAGCGTCTGAGGGACGCTTGGATCGACGCCTGGAGGTCGCGCACTACGAAGGCTTCATGCGGACGATTGCCGGTGGTGTCAATGAACTGCTGGAAGCGATTGTGCGTCCTCTACACGAGATCAAACGAGTCGTTTCAGCGTTGGCCGACGGGGATCTGACCCAGAAGATGGAGGGGCAGTATCGGGGTGATTTTGCCGAGCTGCACGGCGCACTGAACCAGTCGGTAGAGCGTCTTGAGAGCATGGTGAATGATATCCGTCACTCCGGTAGCAGCATTGCTGTCGGTGCTTCGGAAATCGCCACCGGTAACACGACCCTCAGTGAACGAACCGAAGCTCAGGCAGCCAGCCTGCAGGAAACCGCTGCCAGCATGGAGCAGATGACCAGTACCGTTAAGCAGAATGCGGACAGTGCTGAGGAGGCCAGTCGTTTGGCCAAGGATGCCCGGCAGCTGGCGACCCAGGGGGGAGAGATCTCGACCCGGGTGACTCAGTCCATGAGTGAAATCAGCGCGAGTTCCTCCAAGATCTCTGAAATCATTGGTGTAATTGACGAGATCGCCTTCCAGACCAATTTGCTGGCACTTAATGCGGCCGTAGAGGCAGCGCGTGCCGGTGAGCAGGGGCGTGGCTTTGCCGTCGTCGCTTCAGAGGTGCGTAATCTGGCTCAGCGCAGTGCTTCCGCCGCTAAAGAGATCAAGGAGCTGATCAGCGATAGCGTAGCCCGAGTCGGTGAAGGTGAGCGCTATGTTAAAGAATCGGGGCTGGCACTTGAGCAGATCATGGGCGCCATCGAGAGCGTGAGCTCCATTGTCGGTGATATCGCCGAGGCCAGCCGCGAGCAGGCGGTGGGTATCGATCAGGTGAATGTGGCCGTTAACAGCATGGACGAAGGTACTCAGCAGAATGCCGCGTTGGTGGAAGAGGTGGCCGCGGCATCTTCGGCCATGGAAGAGCAGGCCGCACAGCTGCAGCGGCTGGTGAACATGTTCCGCGTCAATGGGGGTGAGGCTCAGGCTGCAGCTCCGGTGAAACGTGAGCAGGTATCAAAAATTCGTCAGATGGCAGCACAAACCAACCAGCATGCTCAGCCGGTCACGTCGCCGCGCGCTCAGGCAAGTAAGGTAGCCAGCACCGACGACGAATGGGAAGAGTTCTGAGATAGCGCCGATGAGTGAGCGTGGTGTTTCCGTCAGCGACCGGGAACAGCCTGAGAAAGTCCGGGAGTTCACGTTTACCCGCCGTGATTTCGATTGGGTAAGACGCGAACTTCAGGATTATGCAGGCATCGTGCTGGCCGAAAATAAGCAGGATATGGTGTACAACCGTCTGGTGAGCCGCATTCGCGCACTGAAGCTGAAGAGTTTTAGTGAGTACTTTGCGCTGTTGGACGGATCGCCTGAGGAGTTTGGTCAGTTCATCAACGCGATGACCACCAATCTCACCGCTTTTTTCAGGGAAAAGCACCATTTCGATTACCTGGCAACCCGATTGCTGCCGGCGATCAGGGTTCAAGGTGAGCGCCGTTTACGGGGCTGGTCCGCCGGTTGCTCTATGGGTGAGGAGCCTTACAGCATAGCGATTGCGCTCCATGAGGCGCTCAGTGACTTTGATCAGTGGGATATTCGCTTGCTTGCCTCTGATATCGATTCGGGCGTGCTCAGAACGGCTGAAGCCGGTGTTTACTCCATGGAGCGTCTGAGCACGATCGACACGGGCGTTGTGCGTCGTGCCTTCATGAAGGGGACCGGGGCTAACGCGGGTCGGGTGAGAGTAAAGTCTCACCTCAGGGATATGATCAGCTTTCGGCAGATTAATTTGATGCAGCCCTTCCCGATTAAAGGGCCGCTGGATTTTATATTTTGTCGAAACGTGATGATCTATTTTGACCAGCCGACTCAGGCACGGTTACTGGACCGGTTTGCGGATGTGCTCGCACCGGGCGGTGTGCTGATGGTTGGTCATTCCGAGTCGCCTTATCGACTGACCAAGCGCCTTCGATTGATCGGCGGCACCGTTTACCAGAAGGTGTCTTGAATTGAGTGCTATCCCTCAACAGCCCGGAACACTGCCAGGCTTCGGACAATACCGGATGCACTGGGACCCGCGCTGGCAGGCCTATACGGTCAAAATTGGACCGGGTGATTACTACGTTGCGGCGGTTAGAGCCGGCGAGCGTCCGCCACTGATTACGACTGTGCTGGGTTCCTGTGTCTCCGTTTGTATTTGTGATCCGAAGGCCGGGCTCGGCGGCATGAACCATTTTATGCTCCCCGATGAGCAGCCGGGCAATGACCCGCTGAGCCGAAGTGCGCGCTACGGCGCTTTCGCCATGGAGCAGCTGATCAACGAGTTGCTTCATTTCGGCGCGTCCCGGGATCGGCTGGAAGTTAAGGTCACCGGTGGCGGCGATATGACCGGTGGCCACTGGCAGATTGGCGAGCAAAATGCGCGCTTTGTCCACCGTTACCTCCTGTCAGAAGGTTTCAGGGTGCTGTCGGAAGATCTGGGTGGTGCATGCAGTCGACGTGTTGTGTATGACCCCGCTGTTGGCCGAATGCTGGTTAAGAAAAGTGAGGCCCAGTGGCGCACCGAACTGCTCGAGCAGGAGCGCCGTTACCGGGATACCATCGTCAGTGAGCCGGATGGCGGCGATGTGGAACTGTTTTAATACTACTGATGAGGAGGGCGGATGGCCGCTGTCCGTGTACTGATCGTCGATGACTCCCGAGTCGTTCGGGAAGTGTTGCGAGATCTGCTCGACTCGCACCCGGGTATCGATGTTGTGGGTGTCGCTGAAGATCCTTTCGAAGCGCGGGATCTGATTAAAAAGTTGAATCCGGATCTGATTACGCTGGACGTGGAGATGCCACGCATGGATGGCATTACGTTTCTGCGTAACCTGATGCGGCTGCGACCGATGCCTGTTCTGATGCTCTCGTCACTGACGCAGGCGGGGGCGGAGGTCACCCTGGATGCACTGGAGGCCGGGGCTGTTGACTTTATGCCCAAGCCAGCTCGGGATGCGGATGATGATGCGCTTGATGATTTCCGCACTCTGCTTTGTGACAAGGTACTGGCGGCGGCGTCTGCCCCGATCCGGCAACGTCAGTTGGATCGCTCCCGTGTGGCACCGGTGAGTGCACCGGCGGCTGTGCTGCCGACCGAGCTGGTCAGGAATGGGCTGATTGGAATCGGTGCTTCTACCGGCGGTACGGTGGCGCTACTGGAGGTACTGCGGGCGTTGCCGACTCAGCTTCCTCCCATCGTAATCACCCAGCATATTCCCGCCGCCTTCAGTGAGCGGCTTGCCAAACGTATCGACGAAGCGTCCCGCATTAGGGTGTCTGAGTTGGTGGATGGAGAAAAGCTACTGCCCAGTCATGCCTATCTGGCACCGGGAGACCGCCATTTGAAGGTTGAGAAACGGGGTGGTCAGCTGATAGGACGTGTACTCGATTCCGACAAGGTGAACCGTCACCGCCCTTCGGTTGAGGTGATGTTCGATTCGTGTCGTGCCGTTCCGGCCCGGAATCTGGCGTTAGTGATGCTGACCGGAATGGGGGAGGATGGTGCCGAGACGATGGCGGAAATGCGTCGTAGCGGTGTTTTTACCATCGCTCAGGACAAGGCCAGCAGCATTGTCTGGGGGATGCCCGGTGCCGTGGTTAATCGCGATGGTGCAGAGCAGGTGTTGCCGTTACAGTCCATCGCTCCGGCGTTGGTGGAACATTTTAAAGCCAAGGCGGACCGTCTTGAGTCAGGAGCATAATTATGTCCAAACAGAGCCTTTTACCAACGCTGCTACTGGGAGTCGCGGCATTGATTTTGGCAGGGCTGCAGCTGGGATGGACACCGAGCTGGGCGGGCTGGGTCAGCTTGGTACTGATGATGGCGTCGATGATTTGGGTGGTGCGGCCGAACATAAGCGCTCGAGTAAACGAAGGCGAGTCCGCTGAAACCAACGAGTTGCCGGAAGAGTATGGCCAGACCCTGGATGAGCTGGGGCAGACGCTGAACTCCGAAGTCAGCCTGGTGCGTCAGGAGAGTGATCGGGTACGTGGGCTGGTTGGCGATGCCGTTGAGTTGATGCGCGAAAGTTTTTTGCAGCTCAATGAACTGAGCGACCGGCAGCAACAGATTACGCATCAGGTGTTGAGTCAGGCGAATCGGCAGAATGCGGATGGTTACTCCATGGAGGACTTTGTTAATGAGTCCAACAGCTCGCTGGACGGCTTTGTATCGGTCATTGTGGGCGTCAGTCGGAGCAGTCTTGATATCGTCCACCGTATCGATGACATGATGGATAAGCTCGAACAGATCTTTGCGTTGATCGAAAACGTGGAGGGTATCGCCTCCCAGACCAATCTTCTGGCGCTCAACGCCAGTATCGAGGCCGCTCGCGCAGGCGAAGTGGGCCGCGGCTTTGCCGTGGTTGCGGATGAAGTACGGACTCTGTCGAAGAACTCTTCCTCTCTCAATCATGAGATTCGCGATACGATTCAGGGCGCAAAACAGACAATCAATGAACTGCGCAGTTCGGTTGGTGAGATGGCATCCACGGACCTGAGTGACAATATCGAGGTGAAGGAGCGGGTGGCGGAGATCATGTCCACCATGGCCGGTATGAATGAAACCCTCAACAGCAAGATTTCGGAGATGTCCGACATCGGCGATGCCGTTTCCAATGCGGTTCAGGGGGCTGTGCGTTCACTGCAGTTTGAGGATATCTCTTCACAAACGTTGGATGCGATGGCGGGCAATCTGGATGCACTGGAAGAGATGGCGCAGATGGTAGCACAGCTGCGTCGTGAAGATGCGCGTATCAGTAGCGATACACTGAGTGAGATTCGGGCACGCTGTCAGGCGTTGCGCGAAGAGTCTGAAACCCGTTACGCCCGTCCAACCGTTTCCCAGCAGAGTATGTCGGAAGGCGAAGTGGAACTGTTCTGAACCATCAGGAGAAAAAAGGAATGTCTGTAACCACCCGAGTCGATGCCGAGAAAAAGCGTGTCGTTATCAATATCAGTGGCAAGTTCGATTTCTCGCTGCATCAGCAGTTTCGCGAGGCGTACCGTGACCGTACCGAACGCGGTTATCGTTTTGAACTGAACTTGAGCGAAGCCAACTATATGGATAGCTCTGCGCTGGGTATGGTGCTGCTGCTCAAGGAACACGCGGAGAAACAGGGCAGCCAGGTGGTGATCACTCGCCCCGGAGAGTCGATTCGCAAGATCCTCAAGATCGCCAATTTCGACAAGCTGGTGCCGATCGAGGGCTGACAATGCTGGACGGGATCCTCAAGCAGGACAGAGAGTACGATGAAAACCTGGTGATGATCGTTGATGATTCGATGATCAACCGCATGGTGTTGGTATCTACGGTCGAGAAGCTCGGTCTGCAAACCGTTGAAGCGGAAAGTGGAGAACAGGCGCTTGAGCAGTTTGAGCAGCACCGTCCGGGAATGGTCATTACCGATGTGCGTATGCCCGGTATGGATGGCCTGGAGCTGACCCGTCGCCTCAAGGAGATGACCGGCGAGTACTTTCTTCCGGTGATCATCGTTTCTGCGACAGATGAAGACAACATTATCTCCGACAGTATCGACGTCGGGGGCGACGCCTATCTTAAGCGTCCCTTTCCAGCCGTAGTACTGGCCAGTCAGGTTAAGGCGCTTAAGCGTTTTAGCGCCCTTCATCGACAACTGCGCCATCACAATGAGGTCCGTCAACGGGAGGATGAGATTGCCGAACAGCTCTTCAGTCGGGCTGTCGATGTGGGCAATGCGGAGGATGAGGGACTTTGTTTCCTCAAGCGCAGTGCCGAGACCTTCAGTGGTGACCTGGTGGTTAGCGCACGCCGACCCAATGGTGATCTGAATGTCCTTCTGGGGGATATCACCGGTCATGGGTTAACTACGACAATCGGTGCACTTCCGGTATCCGAAACATTTCGTGCCATGACCAAGAAAGGATACGAGCTGGAAGAGATTGTCGCCCAGATCAATCGCAAGCTTTTAAAGCTGCTGCCCACCGGGATGTTCGTGGCAACTGCCGTTTTATCGCTGTCGGCGCAGGCCCGTTTCGTAAGAATCTGGAACGGCGGCTTACCCGACATTCTGATCCAGCGCGGTGAACGTCTGACTGCAATCGGTTCATCCCACCCGCCGCTGGGTATCTTACGCCGTATTGATCAGCTCGATATCAAGACTGAGCCTCTGGATAGCAACACCCGCTTGCTGCTGTTCAGTGATGGTTTAATAGAGGCATCCAATGCGGACGGGGAGCTGTTTGGTGAAGAGCGTGTCAAAGAGTTGGTGGGGCGCTGTGCTCAACGTTGCTGCCGACTGGTTGACCAAATCGATTCAGAACTGACTCAGTTCATGGCGGATACGGCGTTTCAGGATGATGTGACCGTTGTTGAAATTGATGGCGAGCGGTTACAGCGGCCGATGGCTGCGCCAGCCAAAAGCGTGTTGGCCACACCCCAGATCGAAGAGTCCGCGATTGATCACTGGAACTGGTCGGTAGAGCTGCAGGGGCGCTCTTTGGCCCGCGTGGATCCAGTGGCTCAGGCGATGCACCAGCTTTACGAGTATGAAGGAAACGACGAGCACTGGCAGGTCGTATTCACGGTGTTGACCGAGTTGTATGTGAATGCTCTGGATCATGGCGTACTGGAGTTGGACTCGTCGCTCAAATCCAGTGCTGAGGGCTTCGCTCAGTATTATGAAACGCGAGAGCAAAGGTTGACGGACCTGTCCGGCGGGACCGTCAATATTGAACTGCAACATACCCGCTTTAGTAATGGCGGCCGCCTGATCATCAAGGTGACCGATAGCGGTCGCGGCTTTGACTATGATGCCTGGCAGGTTAAATCCGCATCGGCTGCCGGCCTGAGTGGACGGGGCATCCATCTGATCCGCGAGGTCTGTGATGGCTTGACCTACAGCGAAGGCGGCTGCTGCGCCGAAGCCACTTACCGTTACGCCCTCTGATCTATCCGTGTCGGGCCAATGTCGCCCGGCACGCCTTCCTACACTGTCTGCTTTGCGACAAACACTCTGCAATTGTTTGTTTGTCGTCTCTTTGTTCGTGTCTGCTTTTCTGTAATCGACTGTTAAACAAAGATTTTTTTCGTGGAACGCTGTTTGCAGCGTGATAAGCGAGAAACTCCTTTCGGTTGCAGAGGTCCGCCAGATGACAACCAGTGTGCGTCAAGCAGTGATCAACGATACCACCTTGCGTGATGGTGAGCAGACCGCCGGCGTCGCGTTTAACGCTGAAGAGAAGGTACAGATCGCGCGAGCGTTGGCGGATGCCGGAGTGGGTGAGCTGGAGATCGGTATTCCAGCCATGGGCGAAGCCGAGCGTGATGTTATGCGGGCCATCGCCTCCGAGGTTAACAACGCGCGTCTGATGGCCTGGTGCCGGATGTGCGACAACGACCTCTATTCTGCTATCGACACCGGCGTAGACTTGGTAGACCTTTCCATCGCTGCCTCCGATCAGCAGATCTCCCACAAACTGAATCGCGATCGTGGCTGGGTGCTGGCGCAGATTGAGCGCCAGACGCGCAAAGCGTTGGATCTGGGGTTTGAGGTGTGTATCGGCTGCGAAGACGCATCCCGTGCCGATATCGATTTCCTGCGTCAGATGATCGATACCGCTGTTGCTGCCGGTGCCCGTCGAATTCGCTACGCCGATACGCTGGGTATTCTCGAACCTTTCGGTGTGCTGCAGATTATGCAGACCCTGCGTGCCCATACCGACCTGGAGATCGAAATGCACGCTCATAACGACCTTGGGCTTGCCACGGCCAATACCCATGCGGCTGTGCTGGGGGGCGCTACCCATATCAATACCACCGTCAATGGTCTGGGCGAACGCGCCGGTAACGCTGCGCTTGAGGAGGCTGTTGTCGGGCTCAAGCATCTGTACGGAATCGATACCGGCGTCGATATCGCCAGCCTGCCGCGCCTCTCGGCTTTGGTGGAAGTGGCGTCTGGGCGCGCGGTTCACTGCCAGAAAAGTCTGGTAGGCAGCCATGTTTTTACCCATGAAGCGGGCGTTCATACGGACGGACTGTTGAAAGATTGCCGTAACTACCAGGGTGTCGACCCGCTATTGCTGGGTCGTCAACATGAGTTGGTATTGGGCAAGCACTCAGGTACCCGCGCCGTGATCCACGCTTTTGGATTGCTCGGTATCGAGCTAAGTCGCGACGTAGCAGGCTCTGTTTTGAATGAGATTCGCGGGTTTGTGACCCGCACCAAACGCAGCCCCTCACCGCAGGAGTTGCAACAGCTGTATACCCATCTGCTCAATGCTGAAGGAGGTCTTCACTATGAAGCCGGAAACTGATCGTACCGAAGAGAACAAGCGTCATCAGGCGGAAGATCAACATGCTGCAGCGATGAAGCGCCACCTGGTGCTGTCTGGATTCATGATGGGGCGTGGCGCGCCGGTTGCACGTCCGGTTACCCGTTGTCCGGGTAAGTGAGGATTGATGATGACCGCGACAATCGCCACCGAAAAACAGGCAGGCAAGCCCAATGGGTTGCTGGCGGCCTGGCGCGAGGATGTGCGTTGCGTATTTCAACGCGATCCTGCCGCGCGTAACTGGATTGAAGTATTGACGACTTATCCCGGTGTCCACGCCGTCCTGATGCATCGCCTGGCACACAAGCTGTGGCGCGCCAATTGGCGGTTCGCAGCCCGTCTGATCGCTTACCTGATGCGGTTGGTTACCAATGTGGATATTCATCCGGGTGCGAAAGTCGGTGCGCGATTGTTCATTGATCATGGAGCCGGTGTGGTGATCGGTGAAACGGCTGTGATCGGGGATGATGTGACCCTTTATCACGGCGTTACGCTTGGCGGCACCAGCTGGAACAAAGGCCGTCGACATCCCACCTTGGGTGACCGGGTATTGGTTGGTGCCGGTGCAAAGGTGTTGGGACCGATTACGATCGCCAGCGATGCCCGGGTAGGGGCGAACTCCGTGGTTGTTCAGGATGTTCCGGAAGGCGGCACTGTCGTCGGCATCCCCGGGCGAATCGTGTCCGATAAGCCGGTCACCAGCGGTGAACATGGTATCAACCTGAACCACCACCTTATTCCCGATCCGGTTGGTCGCGCAATCAGTTGCCTGCTTGACCGCATCGACACGCTTGAGGCCCGACTTGAGGCGCAGGGGCGTCTTGAGCCTGACTATCAGGCAACTTTTTACTCCAACTGCACTCCGTCCAGCGATATCTGCGAAAAGGACTGTGCAGGCGGCAAGCAACATTATTCCTGAGGAGTCGCACGATGGATCTGCACGATTTTGATGTCAACGACCTGTATTTCGAGTCGCCTCCCGAGGCGCGGGTCCTTGATCTGCTCGAGCAGGCCTCACACGCCTACGGCGAGGGGAAGGCTGAGCCCTATCTGCAGGAGGCTCACGCTCTGGCGCCGGATAACCTGATGGTGCATGTGGCGCTCTATCGTTTCTATTACTACCAGCATCGGTACGCCGATGCGCTGAGCATCGCCGAATGCGCGATCGCGATCTCCGGGCGTCTGTTTGGTTTTCGTGGTCATTGGCGCCAGATGACGCTGGAACTGCTGGCTCACGGCATGGTGCAGTCTTTCAGCATGGTGCGTTTCTACCTGCTGGCTCTGAAAGGCGCAGGTTATCTGCAGCTGCGAATGGGAGAGATTGAAGCGGGGGTCGAACGTCTGGAGAAGGTGCAGGAGCTGGATACCGCCGATCGACTCAATGTTTCGATGCTGCTTGAAGTCGCCTACAACCATATGGGCATCTACACACTTAAACAGCGCATGACTGCGTGAGGGGAACCGTTATGAGCGACATCACATTCATCGACGATCTGGAAGAGCTGAGCTCAGCGGAAGAGTTTCTCGAGTTTTTTGAAATCGAGTTCGACGCCAAGGTGGTGATGGTCAACCGCCTGCATATCATGCAGCGTTTTCACGACTACATCAGCAAGGCGTCTGATCTGCCGGATGTCGAAAGCGACGAAGCCGGGCTAAAAGCGGTTTACAAGTCGATGCTGGAGCGTGCCTATACCGACTTTGTAGAGTCCGATGCCCTGACCGAAAAGGTGTTCAAGGTGTTTCATATGCATGAGCCCCAGACCACCTTCGTTCCCCTTGATCAACTGATGGAGTCTTAACGCCTATGCGTCCTCGCTTCGAATATGGTGATGAAGTGCGTTTGATCCGCAATGTCCGCAACGACGGTACCTTTCCCGGCACCGAAGTGGGGCAGCTGTTGATGAAGCGTGGGGCTGTGGGATGTGTCTACGATGTGGGCACCTATCTGCAGGATCAGCTGATCTACAAGGTGCACTTTCTCGGTGAGAACAAAACCGTAGGTTGTCGTGAGGAGGAGCTGATTCCGGCCGCAGATCCCTGGGTCCAGAACCGCTTTGAGTTTCGCGACAAGGTTAAAACCCGCTGCGCGCTTAAATTTGAAGGTGAATTGATCGCTCAGGCAGGTGATCGCGGCGAAATCGAAAATGTGTTGCGCGATGAAGAGATCGAGGGTGGCATCCATTACAACCTGTATATCAATGGACACACGATCATGATCCCGGAAATGGCTTTGGAACCCGCCGAGCCAGAGGAGTCTGATAATGAGCATACCCACTGACAATCCCCATGCGGTTTACGCCCTGTTCAAGCTGGCGTGGAGCCACTATGAATGTGCGCCGAAAGACCTGGATGCAGAACAGTCCAAGGAAGCCGCAGCGCGCGTAGCGCATCAGCTAAATATCGAGAGTGCAATTCTCTACTCAGACGAGAACCAGGGAATCGTGGTGCCGGATGGGCAGATCAAGCGAGCGCTGAGTGAGATTCGAACCCGTTTTCAGAATGAAGAGCAGTTTCTTCTGGCGCTGGAACAGGCTGATCTTGATCTGACGCTCCTTGAAGAAGGTCTCACTCGCGAGCTTCAGGTCGAAGCGGTTCTGGATCGCGTCACAGCAGGAAACGTTTCGGTCAGTAAAGAGGATGCTGAGCTTTTCTACTACATGCATCCTGAGCGTTTCTCGGTTAGCGAAAAGCGAGAAGTGCGCCACATTCTGATCACCGTCAACGACGATTACGCTGAAAACAGTGAGAGCAAAGCACTGGAACGTATTCGTGAGATTCGTGCCCGAGTGGAGAAAAAGCCCGCCCGCTTCGAAGATCAGGCCATGAAACATTCGGAGTGTCCCACCGCCATGCATGGTGGTTTAGTGGGCAAGGTCGAACGCGGCAAGCTGTTCCCGGAGCTTGACGCCGTGTTGTTTGAAATGAACTCCGGTGAGCTCAGTGAGCCGGTGCGGTCGGAGTTGGGTTTCCACCTTCTGTTGTGTGGCGAGATCGAACCGGCACGCACCGTTCCGCTTGATGAGATCCTACCTAAACTGCGGCAGAGCCTTGAAGACCGTCAGCGCGCGCAGTTCCAGCGCCAATGGATTACAGAACAGCTCAGCCGCATGAATACACCAGCCCAAGTGGTGAACGCATGACTGATAACTCCAAGCTCCAATGCTCGTTTTGTGGCGTCGAGCAGTCGCCTGAAACCCCTTTGATTTCAGGGAACGATGGCTATATCTGCTCCGCCTGTGTCGAGTTGGCCCACCAGGTCGTCAACAGTTGGGGGCAAAGCGCAAAACGCGCTGATCTGGCTGAGACGCTACGGGTCCCTAAAGAGATCAAGGAACACCTGGATCAATATGTTATTGGTCAGGATGGAGCGAAAGAGATTCTGGCGGTTGCCGTTTATAACCACTACCAGCGTCTGATCAACATGGGCCAGAATGAAAGCCTGCATGATGTGGAGCAGGCGGTGGAGCTGGAAAAGTCCAATGTTTTGATGGCCGGGCCCTCCGGCACCGGTAAAACACTGCTGGTTAAGAGCCTGGCTCGGGTCATTGGTGTACCCTTTGTTGTCGCCGATGCGACTACCCTGACTCAGGCTGGCTACGTGGGCGATGATGTGGATACCATCCTGCGCCGTTTGGTGGATGCTGCCGATGGGGATGTGCAGCGTGCTCAGTGGGGGATCGTTTACGTCGATGAAGTCGACAAACTGGCCAACAAGGGGGCTGGCGCCACGGCGACCCGTGATGTTTCCGGTGAGGGTGTGCAGCAGGCACTGCTGAAGATGGTTGAAGGCAATGAAGTTAAGGTTCCCAAAAGTGGCCGTCGTCACGAGGGCGGTGAAGAGGTCATCGATACCACCAATATCCTGTTCATCGTTGGTGGGGCCTTCCCGGGACTTGAGGAGCTGGTGCGCAAACGTTTGAAGCCTGAAAAAGCCGGTATCGGTTTCCAGGCGGCGTTTGTCGAAGATCCGGAACATAGTCATGATCAACTGCTCGCTGCTCTGCAGCCGGATGATCTGCAGGGGTTTGGTCTGATCCCCGAGTTTATCGGTCGCTTCCCGGTGATTACCTTCCTCCACGAACTCGATGCAGATGCGTTGGTGCGGGTCTTGAAGGAGCCGCGCAACTCGCTGGTCAAGCAGTACACTCAGCTGTTTGCCTACCAGGGCGTTGAGCTTAATTTCACCGAGGAGGCTTTGAGCCGGATCGCGGAGCTCGCCTGTACCCGTGGCACCGGTGCCCGTGGTCTGCGTTCCATCATGGAGTCGGTGTTACGCCGCACCATGTATGAAATGCCTTCCAATCCACAGATCAAGAAAGCGGTGGTTGATCGCGAGCAGGTGGATGATGCCAGCGAGTTGATCGTTCGCGAGATCTTCGGCGACGGTGAGGAGAATGAGAACCGGGTCGAAGAGGAGCTGGCAACACAGGCTGAACAGAAAGGTGCTCAGTCGTAGTTCTTTAAACTTCAAACGCATAAAAAATCCCGCCACGGCGGGATTTTTTATGCACGGGAGATTCCCGGATTCCATTTTATTCCATCCAGACGGTAGCCCGGCAGAAGCCGATAGGCGCATGCCGGGACGCAGGTAATAAAAAACGGCGCACCAGGGCGCCGTGAATAGGGAACGTGATGAGAGAGATCGGTTCGGGAATCAGACGTTCAGGTCGAATTCCGGTGCGATCTGAGACAGCCAGGTGTTCAGACGCTCGTCGGTCAGGTTGGACTGGTTGTCCAGGTCCAGAACCAGGCCGACGAAGTTGCCATCCTCACCAACAGCTTCAGAGCTGTTGAACTCGTAGCCATCGGTGGGCCAGGGACCAACGATTTTAGCGCCACGCTCGGAGAAGAATTCGTTCAGCTCGCCCAGAGCATCTACAAATTCATCCGGGTAGCCTACCTGGTCGCCGAGGCCGATCAGCGCGATAGTCTTGCCGCTGAAGTCCTTGTCTTCAATCTTGGGCAGAAACTCTTCCCAGCTCTCGTCTTCCATATCCGCGGAGAGGCCGGGCAGAAGGCCTTCACCCAGAGTCGGAGTGGCGAGGATCAGGAAGTCGTATGCAGCGAACTCGTCCGGATCAGCCCGATTGACGTTGAGTGGCTTGGCCATGGTCTCGTCGTCGAATTTCTTGCCGATCATTTTGGCAACCTTGCGGGTTTTACCTGTATCGCTGCCAAAGAAAAGACCGATACGTGCCATGATGTTCTCCTTCAGGTCATCAACTACAACAATAAAAGCGATCCCGGCGGGCGGGGGTTAGTTATTGAGGTAGATGCGAATTCCATACCATGGCTGTTTTAGGCGTTAACCCCCTGATTTGGGGCCTGGAATAGGAGGATTGTCGTAAAAGTGTCGGGTGCTTGTCATAAACCCCACAGGTCGTTCAAAAAGTTGGGCTGTGGGATTTATGACAAGCGTCGTTGGTGTCGTCATTCGCAAGCGATCAGGGGTGTCATACAGTGTGCACGGGGCTGGGTGGTACTGCTTGAGCCCAGTAGTGACGCGCCTTTGATCTGTGCGTAGACCTGCTGCCCCTCCTTGAGGGCCATCTGTTCTACCGATTTGCGAGTGACGCTGGCCAGCAGGGGGCTTCCCTCTCCCATATTACCGATACGCAGCAGTATGTTGAGGCTGGGGCCGTCGGTGGGGAGGATTTTCCAGATCACGGCAGGCAGTCGATTGAGGATGGTGGTATTGAGCGCTTCCTGATGGCTCAGGCTGACATCGGTGGAGGCGATCCTTAATCGCTTGTAGACGCCGGTAGGGCCGAGCTGGTCCGGTACTTCCAAAGTTCCTCCCTCGATCTGCAGGGTGCTCAGGCCGTAGCGGGCATCGTAGTGTCGTACCTGGCCATCCAGTACGGTCACCGCATCCTGGGCGCGCCCAAATGGCAGATCTGGCCGGGTCAGCAGTTCGCCAATTTCGCCCTTGGCGATGATCGAGCCTTCTTTGAGTAGCAATAGATGATCGGCCAGGCGCTCCACTTCGCGGCGGTCATGGGTGACATAAATGACCGGTATTTCCAGGTGGGAGTGTAGCTGCTCCAGGTAGGGTAAAATTTCGTTTTTGTTGTCCTGATCCAGCGCTGAAAGGGGTTCGTCCATCAACAGCAGGCGCGGTTTCATCAGCAGGGCGCGAGCGATAGCCACCCGCTGCTTTTCGCCGCCGGACAGGGCATGAATATCGCGCTCCAACAGGTGGTCGATTCCCAGCAGGCCGGTCAGTTCGTGCAGCTCGTTGTCGTTCGAGCTCTTGATGCCGGCGCGTCGACGACCATAGGTCAGGTTGCGTTTTACGTTCAGGTGAGCAAACAGCCCCGGCTCTTGGAATACATAGCCGATGGGGCGTTTGTGGGTAGGCATGAACTGTTTCCCGTTCTGCCAGATCTCGCCATCTACCTCCAGCTTACCTTCGGGCAGAAAGTTTAAGCCGGCTATACAACGCAACAGTGTGGTTTTACCGCAGCCGGACGGGCCAAACAGGGCGGTTACGCCGCGTGACGGAATAGAAAACTCGAAATCGAGCTGAAAGTCACCCAGCTGTCCCCGGAAGCAGGCATTCAATGTGGTCATCGGTAGAGTCGCCCCCAGCGTTTCTCAATCAACATCATGGTAAAGATCAGGGCGAAAGACCCCACGAGCATACCGCCAGAAAGAATATGGGCCTGGGTCCACTCCAGGGACTCCACATGGTCATAGATGGCAATCGAAAGAACTTTTGTTTCCCCCGGCAGGTTGCCACCGATCATCAGTACGACGCCAAACTCGCCCACGGTATGGGCAAACCCCAGTACCGCACCGGTCAGAAAGCCGGGCCGTGCCAACGGCAGAGCTACAGTCAGGAATCGGTCCAGCGGCGAGGCGCGCAGGGTGGCGGCCACCTCAAGCGGTTGCGAACCAATCGCCTCAAACGCATTGCGTATCGGCTGTACCACAAACGGCAGCGAGTAGATAACCGAGCCGATAACCAGGCCTTCGAAAGTGAAGGGCAGCGTGATATCGAAGTGCTCCTTGAGAAAGCCGCCCGGCGCGTTTTGAGGTGACATCGCCAATAACAGATAGAAGCCCAGTACGGTGGGGGGCAGGACCAAGGGTAGTGCGACCATGGCATTGATGATCTCTTTCCACCAGACCCGGTTGCGGGATAGCCACCAGGCCAGTGGTGTACCAACCAACAGCAGTATCAGCGTGGTAAGTGCGGCCAGCTTTAAGGTCAGAAATATCGCCTCACTCATGGGTATCTCCGGTGTGTTTTTTTCAGCAAGACAGCCTCTGTTGGACGGCCCCGCCTGACGCTTTACTCAAGGCCGTAGCCGTATCGCTGAATGATTTCTCGAGCTGAGTCGCCCTTCAGGTAGTCCATCCATGCAGTTGCGGCCTCATTGTCGGCACTTGCACTGAGCAGTACTGCTTGCTGGCGTATTGGACTATAAAGCGATTGCGGGATCAGCCAGCTTGAGCCGGTGCTGTCCAGTGCAATCTGGGCGCGGGCAACCATAGCGGCGGGTACCGCACCGGAGTACGCCATTTGGTAGGTCTGAGCGATGCTGTCTCCACGCACGGTGGTGCTTTGGTAGTGCTCCCAGAGCCCCATCGCTTCCATGGCTTCAACGGCGGCGGCTCCATAGGGAGCGGTTTTCGGGTTGGCAATTGCCAGGCGTTCCAACGATTTATCTTTCAGTACAGATCCATCGTCGTCGATAGTTGAGTCTCCGGCACTCCAGAGTACCAGTTGGCCTACCGCGTAGGTGAACAGAGAGTCTGTAACCGCTTGCCCATCGCTGACCAGTTTCTCGGGGCGCGCTGCATCGGCCGCCAGAAATACATCGAAAGGCGCGCCGTTAATGATCTGGGCGTAGAGTTTCCCGGTCGAAGCAAAGCTAAGTTCGACGGTATGCCCGGTATCCTGCTCAAATCGGGCGGCAATCTCCTTGGCCGCTGCCGTAAAGTTGGCCGCCACGGCTGCCTGCACCTCACCGGCGCTGACTTGAGCTCCTGTGGCAAGAGGGCCGCTGACGAGTATCGCCTTAAACGCTGTGTTAATCCGCATATCTGTTTCCTTTCAGTTTGTTGGGTCCGTTGGCTGAGCTCAATCGGCTGTTGCGATCATGATCTCTTCAGGTTTGATCAAAAGCTGAACCCGGGCACCCTGTTTGATCCAGCTTTCTTCGTTGATGTCGAAGGGACGGGCTAAAGCCAGCTCCGCGGTATCGCCGAACCTGAGAACGAGTTCTCGCCCCAGGGCACTGCTGTCACAGCGAACAATGCGTGCCGGGATACAGTTCACGTCACCTCCGGGTGGGTTGGCCTGTGGGGGCAGCAGGTCCGGCGTGGTTGCCTTGATGATGGCGTATACCTCGCGCTTTGGACGCAGCGCCAGACGCTCGATACTGCTGCGCGTGATATGGCTCGTCACCAACGCGCCACCCAGGTTCAGAGTGAGGCGGGCGATTACGCCATCGATCCGAATCTCGGAAATAACCCCCTGTAGCTGATTGCGTGCGCTGAACCTGAGCCCGGCGAATCGGGGGGGAGCGGGGTCTTGCCGGGATTGGTAAATCCGCATCAGCGACAACAGAGCTTCTCCTGCCGCGGTTAAAGAGCTGCCGCCACCGCGTGCGCCACCGGTATGCCCAAGGGTCAGGGGGGTGCCACTGTCCCGGTCCAGCTCGCGTAGATGATTCCAGGCGGTTTTATAGCTGACACCGAGTTGTTGCGCGGCGCGGGTCAGTGAGCCGGTCGTGGCTATTGCGTCGAGTAGTCGCAAGCGCTTCTCCAGTCTGCGCTTCTTTGCCAGGCTTTCGACCAGAGCTTCCAGCTGATAGTCCCTATCGATCATGGTTTTATACCGTTATGTAAATAAAGCTGTTTCCAAGTATAGAGCTTAAACCGTGCCGCATATTTAATTATTTGATTAATAATGAATTAAATGATGCCGTACGGTAATTATTCGTTATGTAAAAATGTAGATACAGGTACAAATGTAGGTTATTCGACAAGGGATTGTCGGGTGGTTGGTCAGTGCGAGCCGTCGGAAGACGGCCCCTTATACGTGGGCCTGATTTCCGTTAGAATCGATCTCTTAAATGTTCAGCGAGTGGACCCGTTTTCAGTGCTCTTCAATAAGCTACCGGACGATATCTTTCTGCCGCTCTCGGGTCAGAACCGCTACATCTATGAAGTGGTTCTGCTGGAGCTGGCGGATCTGTTTTTCGATGAGGATCTGATCGATCCTTTTATCCCCAAAGATCTGGTGCGCTCGACGATCGAAAATGCAGTGGTTCGCTTCGGCATTCGACGTTGGGCAGCAGAAAGTGACGAGGAGGGCGAGAGTGAAGTTCCGCTTTCCAGCGCTGACTATACCAATCGTATCTACCGGCGGTTGGTTCAGACCGGTTGGCTGGAGGAGGAGCAGCGAATCTATCGCACCTACGTGCTGCTCTCGCCGGCGATCAGCTATCTGCTGCGTTCGCTCACATCCATCGCGCGGCTTGAAAAACGCAGCTACGGCGGTGCTGTACTCAATGTGCTCAGCTCGCTGGAGTCGGCGATTGCCGATCCGGAAGGGCGTGGTATTACGCTGGCGGAAGCAGCACAAACCGCGGCTGATTTCAGCGCCCATCTGACCGATATGCTTTTGGGGCTACGCGAGCTCAAGATTAGTCTCTCGGGCAGTTCGACGCCGCAGGAGATTGTGCGCAGCTTTTTCGACCGGTTCGTTGAGCATATCCTGGTTTCCGATTACAAAACGTTGAAGACCAAGAACAACCCGTTCCGCTTCCGGCGCAAGATTCTTTCGATGATGCGTGATCTTCAGTTTGACCCGCTCAAGGTGGATCAGCTGACGCGCCATTATCAGATGCAGTACGAGCTGGATCAGGAAGAGGCGGAAGCGCTGGTTCACCAGCATATCAACCGTATTATCCGGATCTTCGAGTCCGTGGATCAGCGCCTGGCTGCCATCGACGACTTCCGCTATCAGCTTGAAAAACGCGTGGCGGATACGGTCCGTTACATGGATAAGACCACACCGGGCATGGCAGCGCGCCTCTCACGTTTGATCGCCGAGCTGGCTAAAAAAGAGGACTCGGCGATTCCTTCGGTGGGCAACCTGGAGGAGGTGGGCTTTATCTCGCCCTCCAGCGTGCGCTCCCCGATCCGCCGTCGTGTGGAAGCCAAGCCGCGCATGATCACTCAGGCCGAGATCGACCCGAAGGTGCTGGAACTACGGCAGCTGTTCAAAGAGTGGAAGGAGCGGCGCGAGGTCAAGGTAGACCGGATCGAAGCCTACCTCGAAGAGCAGTTCGCCGGTCGGGACTCGCTCAATGCTACTGAATTCCGCATCGACAGTATCGAGGACTACATCTGCTTCAGTTATGTGCGCCACCTCAACTCGCTGGGTAAAAAGGCGCGCAAAACGGCGGATCGTTACCGCATCCAGTTCGAAGACCGCTACGTCAATGTCTCCGACATGGTGGAGTGTCGTGGCTTCGTGATTCACAGAACAACCTCAGGAACCTCTACAGGAACGCCCAATGCTAGGTGATCTGCAAAAAGTCGTCTCCCGCAACGAACAGCATCAAGCGGACGATTTCATCCGTGCGGCCAACCTGCTGCTGACCAGTCAGTTTCTCTACGCTGACCGCCCGTCTCACCGCGAGCACTACTTCCTGGTTGCCGGGAATGTGGAGTACTTCCGCAATCTGTTTGCAGCCATTGGCTGGAGTCTGGTCTATCAGCCGGATGAGGCCTATCTGGGGATACTGCCGCAGGGTGAGGAGCGCGTGCTGCGTCTGCGTCTGGACGAGTCTCTGCTTCTGCTCTGCCTGCGCCAACAGTATGAAGCCAAGCTGGAGGCGTTTGAGGTGGAGGATGGCAAGGCGTACAGCTCCACCGATGAGTTGCTGAGGCTCTATGTAAACCTCACCGGCAAAGAGATTCCCAACGAAACCCGTCTCAAGGAGATCCTTTCGCTCTTTACCCGCCATGGTGTGGTTGAGCGCAGCAAGGCGGACGAAACCGATCCTAAAAATGTCCCATTGCGGATCAATCCGACGATTCGTCAGGTGGTCGTTGAGGATTATATCGGTCAGCTTGAGGCCCTTTGCGATATTGAAAATCGTGATGAGGTGCAGGATCTGATCGAGGAGGAGGTCGAGCAGAATCGCCGTGCCGAAGATCAGTCCGCCGCTGAAGCGGTATCCGAGGTGCAGCCGGGGGCGGAGGAGCTGGCACCCGATAGCGATCTCCCGGCAGATAGCGAGCAAGCTGTAAACAACGACGAAAACGAGATAGAAGCAACCCGGGAGCGCAGCGATGAAACAGCTTAACCGTATGGTGCTGGTCAACTGGTACGTCCTGGGGGCCATGGAAATACCGATCAAGGGCAATGTTGCCATTGTCGGACCGAACGGCTCCGGTAAGTCGTCGCTGCTTGATGCGATGCAGACGGTCCTGATGGGTGGCCATAAGCGTCATCTGAGTTTCAACGCCTCTGCCGGTGAGAAGAGTGAACGTTCTCTGCGCACCTACTGTCTGGGTTTTCTCGATGATCAGGGCAAGAAGAACAGCGCCCGTGAGGACTCGATTACCTACCTGGCGATGAGCTTTTTTGATACCGAGACCGCTCAGGAAAGCTGTGTCGGTATCGCTATCAGCGCATCCACCGCCAGTGCCGATGAAGAGATTCTGGGTCGCTTTTTGCTGCCTGACTTCTCGGTCACTTTGGATGACTTTACGGTAAAAGAGGGTAACGGGCGGATGCCGAGGCCCTGGACCGAAGTGCGCGACAGCCTGATGAAGCAGTGTCCGGATATGGTGCTGGAGAAGCGTGCGGCGAAGTTCGTCAAGGAGATGGTGAGCCACCTCAGTCACGATCCGCAGGTGCCGAATGATGACGATAAATTTGTTAAGAACTTCAAGAACGCGTTGAAGTTTGTGCCCATCGACAGCCCGACCCGCTTTGTACGTGAGTTCGTGCTGGATGAAAATATCGTTCATGTGGGTGCGTTTCGTAAGTCGCTCGATGAATACCGGGTGATGGAGCAGAAAACCCAGGAAGTGGCCAACCGCATCGGCGAGCTGGAGAAGGTGCAGGAGATGTGCCGGGGTATCGCGCGTAACCTGCGTAACTCAGTGGAGTATGAGTGGGTTGTCCATGAGACCCGTTTCGAACAGGCAGACTTCAAGAAGGAAGCCGCTGCCGAGCGCCTGGAAGAGGCGCAGGAGCAGGAAGAGAAACTTCAGGTTGAATTGGGGCAGATCAGCGAGCAGCTTAATAAGGCGATTCAGGATCTGGCTAACGCCCGTGCTGAACTCAATACCTCCGATTCCGCCCACCAGATCAATGCGCTGGAATCCTCCATTCGTGCTCATCAGCATGAACTGAACGTGGTGAAAGAGCGCATTCAGAATGTCTATAACCTGTTGCGGACCACGGTCGGCTTCGCTGAGCATACTGATATGCTGCCGGAGAGTTTCCGTCCGCTGGTTGCCCAGTCGGTCGAACTCTGGCGCTCGGGTGAGAATGTATTGGCCGAGGCCTGGCCGCAGTCTCCGGTGGATGTGGACACCACGGTGGAGCAGCTTCGCGCCGGGATCGATTCCGTGCGCAAGGCCGTATCCCGCCGCTACGAGGAGTCGGTGATCCGACTCAATGAGCTGCGCTCAACGATCCAGAATCAGAAAAGCGCGGTTGAGCAGCTGCAGCAGGGCCGGGCGCCCATCCGGCACAACACCCGCGAGTTGATGGAGCTGCTGGCCGAGTACGGTATCCAGTCCACACCGATCTGTGAGCTGGTGGATATCAATGACGACAAATGGCGCATTGCCATTGAGTCTTTCCTCGGCGCCCGCCGTGAAGCGTTGGTGGTGGAGCCGGACCGGGTTAAAGAAGCGATTACCCTGTATCGTCGCAAGGGACGTCACCTGAAAGGTTGCCGCGTTATCAACACCACCAAGTCCGGCGACTGGCTGCATCGCAGCAAGCGTGGCTCCCTGGCTGAGTTTATCGATACCGATAATGATCATGCCCGTGCTTATATGAACCGAGCGCTGGGCGGTGTTATGGCGGTGGAAACCGAGCAGGAGCTGCTTAAACAGGAGCGCGCGCTAACCTACGACTGCATGCTGCAGACCGAGGGCTCGACCACCTCGATCAACGAGCTGAGCCCGATCATGGGCATTCGTCGCCGCGGTGATCAGCTGGAGCTGCAAGGCAAGCAGGTTGATGAGCTGATCGCCGAGTTTACGACACTTGGCAAGAAACACGAAACACTGGAAAAACTGCGTGATTCATTGATCAGTCTGGCTAACGGCCTGATGGGTGTTAACGAGCGGGTTTACGACCTGTGTACCCAGCGTGAGCAGATCAGTGGTGAGATCCGCGGCTTCGAGCAGGCAATTCACGACCTGCGCAACCACGATGACTCCGGTATCCAGGCCCGAATTGCCGAGCTGGCCGAACATCAGAAAGCGGTCGAGACGAAGCAGAAGTCCCTGATGGACAAGCTGCAGAAGGTGCGTACCAGCATCATCAAGGACAACGCATCGCTGGAAGTGCTGGATCAGGATTTGGTTGAGCATGCTCAGGCTCGTACCGTCTGTGAAGAGAATACCCATTTTGATGCACAGGCGGCGCAGGAAAAGCGTGACTACCTGGATGAGACCTGTGGGGGAGAGCTGGAGCGCATCATCTTTGAGGCGGCCAAGAAAGCTCAGGGCGAGCTTCAGCTGCATGAGAAGAAAAAGAACGGCGTACGCGATGCCGTGGCCCAGTACAAGGCGCGTTACCACGGCGGTGGCATGAGCCACCAGGAGCTGGACAAGATCGGCCCCAACTCCACCCATGAGGATCTGGAGAAGTTTGTCGACAGCACCGTGGAAGCGCTGCGCGAATCGGAGCTGGCCGAATACGCCAGGAAGGCGGAGCGTGCGCGTCTGGAAGCGGAGACTGCTTTCCGCTCCGACTTTGTTGCGCACCTGAACGACCAGATCAACAAGATTCGTGATCTGATCCGTGAGCTGAACTCTCACTTGAAGAACCGTCCGTTCCACAAGGAGATGTACAGCTTCGAGATGATGCCCAACCCCGAGCTCAAGGATATCCTGGAGCTGGTGGAGGCCTATACCCGGATGGATCAGGCCAATGTGGGGTCTCTGTTCGATATCCAGCATGACGGCGACAGTACCCATCGTGACGCCCTGGCGCGGATCCATGATGTACTCAAGGATGAGGGCGAAAGTAGCCTGTTGCAGGATTACCGTAACTTCTACAATTTCGAGCTGGTGGTGAAAGATCTGCAGGGGAACCGCAAGACCACGCTGTCTCAGCGGATCAAGACCGGTTCCGGTGGTGAGCACCAGGTGCCGTTCTATGTGGCGATGGCGGCGGCATTGGGCGCGACCTATCGTCTGAAAGAGGGCAGTGATGGTAAGCCGGTGGGTGGTTTCAGCCTGTCGGTGTTCGATGAGGCGTTCAACAAGCTGGATTCAGAAAACACGGTGACCTCGCTTGGCTTTATGTCGGATCTGGGGCTGCAGACTATCATCGCGGCGCCGGATGAAAAGTACTCGCTGCTGTCCTCCTGCATGGATACGATCATTAACGTGTGCCGGGATGGTCGCGTAGTCGATGTGGATGTGGAGTTTCCCACCGATAAGGGCAAAGAACTATTGGCGTCCGATCATCCTTACAAGCTGATGCCGCGAGAGGAGCTGGAAAGCAGCGAAGCGGATCAGGCTGAGCTGGTCTGATCGTTTCAAAGCGCGGGTTGTTCCGACTCGCGCAGCCGCGGGGGCGGTGGTTCGAGGTTGGGGGTAAAGCTGGCCAATGGCTCTCCCTTGTAGAGTACGAACAGCCGGCCGCCGTCCCGGGCTACCTGCCAGTGTTCCGCGCTATCGCGCAGGGCGATCAGCAGGGTGCGGGGGGAGAGCAGTGGCGGGTTACACTCGTCGTTCCAGTCTCGGTACTGAGCGTTAGCCAGTAGTTTTGATAACGACGCGACGGTCCAGTTGTCGGGGAGCTCTCGTAACGGTGTGAGAAGGCCCGATTGTGAGGGTGCGATCAGGTTGGGCTCGCGGGCGCGGCGTTTACGTACACTGACATCGCCATGCACGCCGAGCAGCGCGTTATCACGCACGTTGGCATCAAACTCCAGTTGCTCCAGTCCCTCAATGATCCGTCTTAACGACCAGTTACACCCCTTGATCAGGTCCCAGGCGGGTTTCATGGAGGCCCTGGAGCCCAGGGTGTAGCGCTCGGGGTCCCGGTGATCCTGGCTAAACAGAGTCAGTTGCAGAAAGTGGGTTTGAAAATCCACCAGACACTCGGGCTGTTCAATCAGACAGTAAGGCTGTTCGCGGCGCATAAACGCCAGCCACTGTGAGCGATTTTCCAGTTCCGGGAGTACACGAATAATCATCAAAGCGCACCTGAATCGAGCGCCCCATTGTATAGGTAGAAACAGCCGATGACGATAAAGTTACTGAACCGTTCAGCACTGACTGTGCGACCCAAAGCGCCGATGGCGGACTGGGTTGCCCGGGTTGCGCCGGACGAGGCATTGGATCTGGAGCAGCTTCGTCGGGAGGGGACAACATACCTGATCGATGAAGTGGAACAGGAAAGTGACTTTGCAGATGCGCTTAAAAACGGATGGCAGGCGATCTTTGAAAACGAACTGGCGGCCTGGGACGAGTTTGCCGATGAATGGCCAGAACCGCTGACACCTGAGCTGTTCGATCAGTGGTTTGACGTGGAGCCGCAAATACTGGCGTTTGACCTGTCGGCACAGCCCTTGCTTCGGGCAGAACTGGAGAGTTGATCGAATAATATCGATAGCCCGGGAGTTGTCGGGTGATGGAGAGCGTTATGAAGGATGTTGTCGGGCACCTTGAGTTGCACCCATTGAGGGATTCGCTCTATGACGAGCTGCACTCGCGTCCGTTCCAGGTAATTCCAAGCCCGGCACGGGTGACTCATCTGGCACTCCAGGTGAATGAGGAGCAGAAAAAGGAGCAGTTTCTTCATCTGCAACGGCTTCACGAGCTGCTCGGATACGAGGTGCCCGAATATGAGACGCACTGTTACGAACAGACCTTTGGGCAGCTGCGCATTCGATGGGAAAAACACCTGGAATTCACCAGCTATACCTTTATCAATCTGGCGCCGAGTCAGGGTGGTAACCCCTTCGATGAAGCCGGCATCAGCGTCCTTCCCGCCGGCTGGCTGGAGCAGATGCCCGGTACCGTAATCGCCGCTTTCCATGTGGCCATTGAGGACGCCCGCGAACATCCGGAACCGGGTCCCGAAGGGGTTAAGCCCTGGTTTGAGAATCTGCGCCTTATTGGCTCCAGCCCCCAGAACGGTGATGCCCGGGTCTGGACCACGTTCCGGCTGCATTCGGATGGGTTCGGGCGGCTGCTGGTTTACAACAAGCGTATGAGTGACTCTCAGCTGGGGCGTCTGGTTCAGCGTCTGGTGGAGATCGAAACCTATCGCCTGATGACCTTGCTGGCTCTGCCCGAGGCGCGCCGGATCTCGCCGATGCTGGGGGATATGGATGCACAGCTGGCGCAGATTACCCACCTGTTGGCCGAGAACGGCGAGGCGGACGAAAGCGGTCTGCTCGCAGAACTCACCCAGATGGCAGCGCGCATCGAGGCATTCCGGGCTCAGACGACTTTCCGGTTTGCCGCCACCCGTGCCTATGGCGACCTGATCATGAGCCGGATCGACGAGCTCAAGGAGGATGAGGTCTCCGGCCATCTGACCATCAACGAATTTCTAAGCCGTCGATTGCTTCCTGCGGTGCGGACTTGCAGCGGGGTCGGGGAACGTCTGGAAGACCTTTCGCGCCGGGTGGACCGGGCATCTGACATGATGCGTACCCGGGTCGAGATGGCGATCCAGCAGCAAAACCGGGAGCTGCTCAGCTCCATGGATCGCCGTTCCAAGATACAGTTGATGATGCAGCATACGGTGGAAGGTCTGTCCGTGGCCGCAATCAGTTATTATCTGGTCGGGCTGGTAAAATATCTGCTCGAAGCGCTGTATGGGGCCGGAGTACCTTTCGACAAGAGCATTGTCACCGGTATCATGGTGCCTATCGTGTTGCTGGTGGTTTGGATGGCCACCCGGCGTATACATCATCACTTCCACACGCTGGCCAAGAAAGAGCTACCGGAAGTTGAAGCGGAGACAAAACGCAATGAGCGTCGAAAACGAGATTGAGAAACGCCTGCGTGACGGGCTGGAGCTGATCGAGTACCGGTTGGAAAACGAGAGTCACATGCACTCCGGTGATCGTACCGATACCCACTTTAAACTGGTTGCGGTCAGTCCGGACTTCTCCGGCAAGCGACTGGTTCAGCGTCATCAGCAGATCTATGGCTTGTTGTCTGACCTGATGCAGAACCCGATTCATGCTCTGGCGATGCACCTGCATACACCGGAGGAGTGGGCGAGTCAGCAGGGTTTTGTGCCGGATTCCCCCAATTGTATGGGCGGTTCTAAAACCGGTTGATCGTTTTAACCGGCGCACGCCCTCAGTGTCTGCCGGGGGGCTCTGATTGAAAACGCTGTGCGGCGATTGTCAGCCATGGGAGAGTGAGATGTCCGAACATGAGTACCGCCGGGTAAAGGCGTCCCAGACCACGCTCAAGGAGCTGATGGTTCCGCACTATGCCAACTTCGGCGGCAAGGTCCATGGTGGCGTGATTCTTTCGCTGATGGATAAGATCGCGTACACCTGCGCCGCGTCCCACGCGCGCAGTTACTGTGTTACCGCCTCGATCGATTCGGTGGACTTTCTCAATCCGGTAGAAGTGGGCGAGCTGCTTACCCTGCATGCGTCGGTAAACTACGTCGGGCGCTCCTCCATGGAAGTGGGGATCAAGGTGATCTCGGAAGATTTTCACAACGGTATCGTGAAACCGACCAATACCTCCTACTTCACTATGGTGGCCGTGAATGAAGAGACCCGTAAGCCGATGACGGTTCCCGGGTTGGTGCTTGAGGACGATGTGGAGATAAAACGCTTCCTGGAAGGGATGATGCGCCGACGCTTCAAGCAGCACCACCGTGAAGAGATGCGTGAAGCTCGCCGAGCCCTTGATATTGAAAAAGAGCTGCACAAGCTTGAAGGGCAGAACTGCCAACTGGAACGCAGCTAAACGCATAGTCAGTAGCCCCCGGAATAAGCGGCGCATATCCCAGGGGCTATATGTTCGTACCCTCCGAATACAGTGTCCGTCTGGACGTGTACTAAGTCTGTTGGAAGGTGGCTCTGGCGCAATACCGCGCGTGAGCCCTATCGACTGATCCTTCAAGACCCCATTTTTTAGTGAACTCAATTCATCTCTCGTGTGAGCATTTCTAACGCGTTCATATGTCTTTAGTGTTGCTAATGCGAATAAGAATGTATATCGTTTAGATAAAGATAAGCTATCGTGCTTGCTAGAGATGTGTGGAGTAAAAGGATGAATCAGGAAGCCTCAGCGATCGGCACTGGAAACAGCGAGCCCGTTATTCAGACGCATAGCGATATATCGGCGCAGGCGCTGCTCGATCATCTCCAGAGCAGTGCGACAGATCCGCTTCCAGTCACGGATACCACTTTGAACGGCTGGCAGGAGGCTGCTGCGACAAAGCTGGTGGACTTTCTACAGATCGGCGGTCCGGTGGTGTGGATTCTTAGCCTGTTCTCGGTTTTTGCATTGACCATTCTGTGTATCAAGCTATGGCAGTTTGCACGCCTGCGCCCCGAAAGCCGGGCCAGTGTGGAGCAGGCGTTGGCTCACTGGCAGGCCGGTGATGATCAGCAGGCGATCACCTGTCTGAACCGCAGCCGACCTCTGGGGGCGCTGGTGTATCTGGCGATGACCGGAGTGGTTGAGAAACATGATCCTGAGCTGTTGCGTGAAGAACTGTCGCGCCAGGGCTCTGCACTGCTGAATCAACTCAGATCGTACCTGAGGCCGCTGGAAGTTATTGGCACCTTGAGTCCGCTGCTGGGTCTGCTCGGGACGGTTCTGGGGATGATTCTGGCGTTCCAGCAGATGGAAGCCGCGGGGAGTCAGGTTGATCCGTCGGTGTTGTCTGGCGGTATCTGGCAGGCGCTGTTGACCACCGCCGTAGGTTTGGTGGTTGCGATCCCGGTGATGCTGGCCCACAACTGGCTGGACCGTAAAGCGGAACGGGTCGGTGAACAGATCAACGAGACGGTAACGCGGGTTTTTACTGGACGGGCTCGTCAGATGGCGGATTTGAAATGTCGGGAAAAGGTGCTTCGTAATGCAGCTTGATCTGACATCCGGCGCGCGGCGGGCCCGCATCAGCATAACGCCGTTGATCGATGTGGTTTTTATCCTGCTTCTGTTCTTTATGCTTTCATCCAGCTTCATGCAGTGGCGTCAGCTTGATCTGCCGATGCCTACCGCAGGCTCAGCCTCGGACGCGCCGGTAGTTCGCATACGCCTGCTTAACAATGCAGGTGCCATAGAAATCGGTGAATCTCGGTCACGAATGGGTGATACGCAGTGGCTGAAAGAGCGCGTTTTGGATAGCTCGGATGCGGTGTTTGCAGTCGATGTGGCTGAGGGTGTGCAGATGCAGGCGATGATCCACCTTGTCGATGCGTTGAAGTCTGCCGGCGCTACGCGGGTTTCACTGGTCGGGGTGCTGCAATGATTATCTCCTCTGGCGCCAGGAAAAGTTCGCTTGGCAATGACGACAATGTCATTCCACTGATCAACGTCGTGTTTCTGATGCTGATCTTTTTCATGATCGCCGGGCAGATCAGTAAAAGTGATGCAGTAAAGACAGTGCCACCGGATTCAATTAACGATCGGCCTTTCGCCGAAACGCCCGGTATCGAGCTGCTTGTCGCGGATACGGGTGCTCTGTTTATCGATGATAAGCCGGTCGGCATTGACCAGTTGAGCCTTCGTGTCGCCGATGCGTTTCGTCAGTCCGGCGGGAGCGATCAGTTTCAGGTCACGGTGAAGGCCGATAGGTTCTTGCCGGTATCTCGCCTGCAATCGGTACTGGGTGAAATACGAAAAAGCGGCATTGTTCGGGTCTCCCTGGTGACAAAGTTGGTCTCTGCTTCGGTAGGAGGTGGAGTCTGATGGCCGTTACCCGCAGGCACTGGTTTGTGGCGCTGGCGCTGGCTGTGGCTTTGCATCTTGGTCTGTTCTCTCTGGTTGCGGCGCAGTCGCCCACTGACGGTGCAGAAGCCGCGGGTGAAATGGGCGTTGAAATAGACCTCGGCATGATGGGAGACCTTGGTGAAGCGATCGAAACCCAGGAAGAGCAAACCCAGGAAGAGCAGGCACAAGAGCCGGTAGAGCAACCTGTTGAAGAGCCGGTAGAGGAGGTTGTCGAGCCCGAACCAGAACCCGTACCTGAACCTGAACCTGAACCTGAACCGGTTCAGCCCAAGCAGAAGCCAGTAATAGAGACCCAGGCCAAACAAAAGCCTGAACCCAAACCTGAACCGAAACCCGAGAAGCCGGAACCGGTAAAGCCTCAACCTCCGGAGCGGCCCCTGACTCGCAGCGATGACAGGAACATTCAGCAGGAGCAGCACAAAGCGTCCACCGGTCGCAGCAGTGCGTCGACTAACGGTGGTAGCCCGGGCGCAACGCGCTCCTACTTTACTGAGTTGGCCGCGCACTTGGCCCGCCACAAACGGTATCCCGTCTCATCCCGTCGTCGCGGAGAGGAGGGGATTACCAAGATCACATTCGAGGTTGATCGAGATGGGCGTTTGTTGAGCTATCAGATAGCTCAGAGTTCGGGCTCGCACCGGCTGGATGAGGCGGTGATCGATATGCTCGAAAGCGCCCGGCCGCTGCCAGCGTTTCCACCCGATATGCAGCAGCAAACACTGAAAATAACCGTTCCTGTGGAGTTTGCGATCCACTGAGACAGAACCTTTTTAGCCGTCAGTCCAAGCCGTTCTATACGGAAGTAAATACCAATAACAACTGAAGAAAGCCGCTGTGAAAGAAGAGCGGCAGCCAATCTTTATGTCTTTAATCGAAGGGAAAACCCATGGCTGAATCCAAACTGACTTTGAAAGAACTCTCCGCAACGCCGCACTTTACGAGACGTTCCGCGCAGATGGCCGGCACACTGACGTTCGCAATTTCTACTGCCATGCTGGGCAATGCCTATGCGGAAGAGGTGGCGCTCGACAAGCTCGTGGTCGAGGATGAGCGGATTGCCGCAGACTCCAACCCCTATGCAGAACCCGGTGCGCCCTACAAGGCAAAAACCACATCCGATAAGCGCCGTGTCCGCGAGATTGCTGATACGCCGCAGACCATGACCGTACTGACCAAGGACACCATCGAAGATTCCGGTAAAACCGAGCTGGAGGATATTCTCAGTGCGCAGCCAGGTATCACGCTGGGGACCGGTGAAGGCGGTAACTCTTTTGGTGATCGCTACATTATCCGCGGTTACGAGGCGCGCAGTGATATTTATACCGACGGCCTGCGCGAGCCCGGTCTGATTACCCGGGAGACCTTTGCTCTTGAGCAGATCGAAATCAGCAAGGGGCCCAGTTCGACCTTCGCCGGTCGCGGTTCCACCGGCGGTGCGGTCAATACCGTGACCAAAAAAGCCAGCATGGAAGACGACTTTGTGAATCTGGAAGGAGGCCTGGGTACCAACGCTGCCCAGCGCTACACCGTTGATGCCAACCGCGTGATCAACAGTGATCTGGGGGTCCGGTTCAACGCCCTTTACTCCGAGGCAGATACCCCGGATCGCTCGCCGGCCGGGGAGCGTCGCACCGGTGCATTGCTTTCTGGTGTCTATCAGCCGTCACGCAACACGGTGCTGTCGGCCGATTTTTACCACTTCCGCGCTGATGATCGCACTGACCCGGGTTATGCCTATGACCGCAGTACCGGTGGGTTCAACGAGTATGATTATGTGGGTCAGAACGGCCTCGACTTCCAGCGTAGCGAAGCCGACATCTTCACCTTTACCGTGGAGCACGATTTTGGGCGTGGGGTGGAGCTGCAGAATAAAACCCGTTTGGGAGAAACCGCCAATGAATACGTGGTGTCGGCATATTCTGAACGGTTTTCCAATAACCTGCGCTCTTTTGGAGGCTGGCAAGAGAATGACTATCTGGGTAACCAGACCAACCTGATTATTGATCGCGAGCTGTTCGGTAAGCGAAACTCGATCGTCGTTGGGGTCGAGCTGGCCCGTGAAGGTGTTGATTCCGGCAGTTATACACGGGTTGACTACAACAGCTTCGATCTGGACCCCTATAACGCGGATAATGGACTCTGGGAAGGTCGCGTAGAACGCAATGACGCCAATGCCGAGCTGGAGCTGAAAACCGTTTCGGCCTACCTGATGGATACGGTCACACTCACTGATCAGTGGGAGGTGTTCGCCGGTGTCCGCTACGATCACTTTGATTACTCTCTGAAAGCGATACCCCGTGGTGAGTCCGAGTTTGCCGAGTATGAATACACCGATGGCTTCTGGAACGGGCATTTGGGCGTGGTGTACTCGCCCTGGGAGAATGGCAACGTTTACGCCAGCTGGAGCACTTCATCCAACATCAACGGTGGCGAAGCCGATGCCGGTACCAACTGTGGTTACGGCGGCCTGTGTAACGCCGATGATGGTTCCTACACCGATATCAAGCCGGAAGAATCCGTTAATCTGGAGATCGGTACCAAATGGGAGCTGGTGGATGACAAGCTGCTGGCCACCGCGGCGATCTTCCGTACCACCAAGGATAACGTCATCGAAGGTGCGGATTATGAGTCTGCCGGTTCCGGCAACACCGGTAAGAACCGTGTTGAGGGTATCGAACTCGGCCTGTCCGGCAAACTGACCGACAAGCTGAATGTGCAGGCTGGTGTCGCGATCATGGACTCCGAGACGCTGGACTCCTACTTCGATGGGACACACGCCGTAGAGGGCCGGGGCGGGATCTCCTACCCCAACTATATCGGTCTGCCGAAAGCAAACTTCGCCGAAAAGAGCGCCAACGTTCAGTTGAGCTATCAGGCCACACCCGCGTTTGCGTTTGGGGGGACTGCGACCTACTCCAGCGAAATCCTGGGTGGGCAGCCTGATCAGGGCTCCAGCGGTAGCGTTAAACTGCCCAGCTATACCGTGTACGACCTGCACGCCAGCTACGCGTTTGATGAGCAGTTGAGCCTGAGTGCCAACGTGCAGAACCTGACCGACGAGCAGTACTACACCGCGATCTACCGTGGCGGCAGCATCGTCTATCTGGGCGATGGTCGCTCCGCCAGCCTGAAACTGGCCTATAAATTCTAACCGTTTGACGGCTTGCCGGTCGGGGTATCCCGGCCGGCTTTTTTGCGTGCTTTCAAATGCTGAAACTGTGCCTGTATCTGAAAGCGCGAGGAGAGAGCAGTGATACTACCGATAACCAATGTTTTAACCGCGCACCAAGTCGCTCAGATGCGAGAGCATCTGGATCAGGCGAGCTGGGTAGACGGAGCCGTGACTGCCGGCGGGCAGGCGCTGTCAGCCAAGCATAATCTTCAGCTCAGCGAACAGGACCCTCTTGCACGCGAGCTTGGTGATGCAATCCTGACCGCGTTGGCGCGCAACCCGCTCTTTATCTCTGCCGCGCTGCCCCTGAAAATCCTTCCGCCCATGTTTAATCGATATAGTGATGGCGGTACTTACGGTTTGCATGTGGACAATGCGATCCGGGTGATACCGGGCACCGTTACCCGTGTACGGACCGATCTGTCGGCCACGCTTTTTCTGGCGGAGCCTGACGAGTATGAGGGCGGAGAGCTGGAAGTTGAGGGCAAATACGGTACTCAGCGGGTCCGGCTCAATGCCGGTGACATGATTCTCTACCCTTCGACCAGCTTGCACCGGGTGACGCCGGTTACTCAGGGAGCTCGCGTGGCTGCCTTTTTCTGGATTCAAAGTATGGTTCGCGACCATGAGAGACGTGAAATGCTGTTTGATCTGGATACCAGTATTCAGTCGCTGACTGGTGCGGAAGCCGAAGGTCAGGATCTGCAGCGGCTGACGGCTATCTATCACCGACTGATTCAACAATGGGCGGACACCTGATGAAAGCAGCGCAGCCTTATACACCCCTGAGCGAAATCCCGGCTGACCTGGTCAGTGTGACCGACTATGCCCGGCGGGCACCCGAGCATATGCCGCGTGCCATCTACGAATATATTGCTGGAGGCGGTGCTGATGAACTTACTTTGCGCGGCAATCGCGAGGCGCTGGATCGGTGGCAGATTCTGCCGCGGGTGCTGGCAGATGTTACGGAAGGTGGTACCCAGACCGAGTTGCTTGGTCAGCATCTGAGGCACCCGATTGTGCTGGCGCCAGTCGCCTTCCATCGATTGGTTCATCCCGAGGCGGAAGTGGCGACTGCCCGGGCTGCCAGTGCGCTCGAAACGGTGATGGCAGTGAGTACGCTGGCGACGGAGTCGATTGAAGAGATTGCATCGCACCTGTCTCAACCGGCCTGGTTCCAGCTCTACATGCAGCAGGATCGTGACTTTACGCTCAGCCTGGTACGGCGCGCTGAGCAAGCCGGATATGCCTGTCTGATGATCACCGTCGATGCCAGTCTGCACGGCATTCGCAATCGTGCCCAGCGCGCCGGATTTGAGCTGCCTGAAGGCGTTGAGGCGGTTAACCTCAGGGATAGACCGCCTTTGCCCCGGGCAGTATTGGATCCGGATCAAAGCATCGTTTTCCAGGGCATGATGAGTGAGGCGCCGACCTGGGACAGTATTCAGTGGCTTTGTGAGCGCACGAAGCTGCCAGTCATTTTGAAAGGGATTCTTCACCCGGCGGATGCGATTAAAGCGAAGGAGTTGGGCGTGGCCGGACTGGTTATTTCCAACCACGGTGGGCGCACCCTGGATTGCATCCCTTCGGCGGTGGATATGCTGCCAAAAATTCGCGAGCAGGTGGGGCCTGAGATGGTTCTGCTGGCCGATGGTGCCGTCGAGCGCGGCACGGATGTGTTCAAACTGATCGCGCTGGGGGCGGATGCGGTGATGGTCGGTCGCCCCCAGATTTACTCGCTAGCGGTTGCCGGAGCACCGGGAGTGGCGCATATGCTGCGTATCCTGCGCGAGGAGTTGGAGGTGTGCATGGCCATGGCCGGCACACCCAGACTGTCTGATATTGGCCCCCAAGCCCTGATTCGGGTTTGATCAGTGCCAGAGCTCGCAGACCGGTGTATCCCGGGAAAAGCGGTGGGCGACCTGTGCCTGCAGCAGTTCGGCACAGGCCAGCGCATCGGTTAAGGCATTATGAGGCCGGTAGTAGGGCAGGTTATAACGGCCCCGGCTGTCGGCGAGTCGGATCGACTCGCTACTGCGACCCATCAACCGGTCGATCAGGCCCGGTGGCCGACGTCGATGCAGGCGGGCTTCCAGCTCCATGGTATCGATAACCGGAAATTCGATGCCCTCACCAATGCGCTGGCGCAGGGCCGCGTCCAGGAAGGGGCGCTCGATACCGCGGTGATGGACAACCATCAAGTGACCTGCCATCAGGTCCAGCAGCTCCTCCAGAATACGGGTTAAATCCGGAGCGTCCTCCACCTCGGAATGGGTGATCCCGTGAATGACAACCGACTCGTTACGCAGGTCGGCCCGGGGTTTGACCACCCAGTGCCGACCTTCACGCAGACGGATGCGATCCAGCGACATGGTCACCAGTCCGATGCTGACAATATCGTCCTTTTGCGGATCGAGTCCGGTGGTCTCGAAATCGATAGACAGCATGGGGACGTCCGCAATGGGCGTTTCCCCGGCCACAGCCCCCGCCTCATAGAAACGCTTCAAATGGGGATTGCTCGCCTGCTGCGCAAGGGTTGCAAAACGTTCCGACCACTCGGGAACCTCCGGGCTTCCGGGAAGCCGGGTTTCCGCTTCGGCGACTTTGTCACGGCCTAGATAGAACACGATACGCCCTCAGTTTGCCCGGCCGGGCTGATAACGGTACTTGAGAAACTTCTGTGCATTGCTGAGGATCTGGAAGGCATCCTTCAGGTTTTTACGCTCGAAGTCGGACAGGTTCTCCGGTTCGATATCGTTGTCCGGTTCGCGGCCTGCTTCCAGGTCCAGTGCCTGATGGCGAATACGGACCATGGAGATAAATTCCAGGGCATCGCGCAGATCCTGTCCCCGACCCGTGGGCAGGATATCGGCCTCGATGATATCTTCGAGCCGTTCAAAAGAGTTACGTGATCGTGAACCCACTGCCATGCCGTGAACACGAATCAAGTCCGCCAACGGCGCTGTACCACGGCGTTTCATATTGATTGAGCGGGTATGTTTACCCGAATGCTCCATCACGAAATCTTTGAAAAAGCCCAGTGGTGGTGTGCGCAGCAGCGCGTTGCGTGCCATGCAGGCGAGGAAGGTTGAATTATGGCGCGCCTTGCGACTGATCAGGTTGGTCAGGTGCTCGACCCACTCACTTTTGCCCCAGACCGCATCCAGGTCGAAGAAGATAAAGCTATTGAGGAGCTTCTCGGCGGTTGGTTTCTCAATCCAGTCGGAAAAGTACTGTTCCCAGACCCGCAGCGGCTGACGCCATTTGGGATTGGTGGCCATAATCTGGCCCTTACAATATTCGTAACCACAGGCGTCCAACCCATCACAGACAAAGTCGGACAGGTCGCTGAAATATTCTCCATGGATATTGGGGTCGTAGCTATTATCCAGAATCAGTGCATTGTCCTGATCGGTGACGATCAACTGCTCATGACGGGCCATGGAGCCCAGGGCCAGAAAACAGTAGGGGATGGGCGGTGGCCCCAGCTTCTCTTCAGCCAGCTCCAGCAGGCGCTGTTTAAAGCTGCGACCGATAACCGCCATGGCGCTGCCAATCATCCGTGAATTGGCATCCTCATTCACCATGCGGCTGAAGCAGGAGCGTACCTCTCCGGAGAGCACCTTGAGCTCTTCAACGCTATGGGCGCGGAAAATTCGGCCGACCACGAACAGGCTGTTCTGAGATTCGTAGCGAATGATGTCCGAGAGTGCCAGAACGCCAATGGGCTCCTTGTGCTTAAGAACCGGCAGATGGTGAATGTTGTAACGCAGCATCGCCATCATCGCTTCGAAGACGAGCTGATTGTGCTCCACATGGATAATATCGGTACTCATCACCTTTGATATGGGAGTGGCGTAGTCCAGCCCTTCCGCCACCAGTCGGTTACGGATGTCACGGTCAGTGATCACGCCGACCATACGGGCCTTATGGCTGGGCAGATCCTCACGGTCATCGGCGCTGGAGTCCGTAATCAGCAGTGACGAGACACCCTCGTCACGCATCAGCTTTGCGCCTGCCTGAATAGTGGAACCGATATCCATGCTGACCGGAGCACGGGTGACCAGGGATTCAACCCGGGACGTCATCAACTCGTTGGCGTCCTCCCGTCGGGCAAGGGCATGACGCAGGCGGGTTCTGTCTTCCACTTCGACAAAGTCCGCGAACAGCTCATTGTTCTCGAACAACTCACTGAAAATGGCATCCGGAATCAGATACACCAGGGTATCTTCCAGTGCAACGGCTGGAAATCGCGTCAGCTTGTGGCGCAGCAAGCCGAATTCGCCAAAATAGCCACCTTCACTGAGTCGGTTGTACAGATCGCCGTTACGCCGGTAAACCTCAACCGCCCCGCTGCGAATGAAGTACCAGGCATCGACGGGAGCGCCAAACTCTAAAATCCGATCCCCGGCCTTGAAGTAGCTGACCTCGACGTTAGTCGCCACGTGGTTCAGTGTCTCTTCCGGCAGTTCGGTAAACGGCTGCCAACGGCGGAGGAAATCGAGAATCTCTAGGTGTTCAGCCTGCATGACAGACCTCTAAGTCATTGTCTAACCAAAAAGGGCGGATAGCATAGTCGCGCTATCCGCCCCGTTTATGGAGTGCGCAGGTTTAGCTTGCGCGCGGCTCCGATGCCAGTCCTTTCACCACCGACACGGCGGCGATCAATAGGACGATGGTGAATGGGAAGCCGGTAGAGACCGCCATGGCCTGCAGCGCTACCAGGCCGCCGCCAACAATCAGGGCGATGGCAACCAGCCCCTCGAACACACACCAGAACACACGTTGCGGAGTCGGTGCATCAACTTTACCCCCGGCGGAGATGACATCGATAACCAGGGAGCCTGAGTCAGACGAGGTCACGAAGAACACGACAACCAGGATGATGGCGATGAACGATGTGATCTGAGCCAGCGGCAGGGCTTCCAGCATTGCGAACAGTTGCAGCGGAAGATCCGCATTGGCGGCCGCTTCATAGCCGTCGGCAACAAACTGGGTGATCGCTGTATTGCCGAATACGGTCATCCACAGTACGCAGGCCAGTGACGGTACGATCAGCACGGAGATGATGAACTCGCGTACGGTGCGGCCGCGGGATACACGGGCGATAAACATGCCGACGAACGGTGACCAGGAGATCCACCAGGCCCAGTAGAATGCAGTCCAGCCGGACGCAAAGTTAGGATCCTCGCGGCCTACAGGGTTGGCCAGCGCCGGTAAATGCTTCAGGTAAGCAAACAGGTTATCGAAGAAACCGGTGAAGATTGCCAGGGTTGGACCGACAAAAATAACGAACAGCAGCAGCAGAAGCGCCAGCACCATGTTAATTTCGGACAGTCGTTTAACACCGGCTTCCAGGCCTGCCATCACGGAGATCAGGGCGATCGCGGTAATACCGATAACCAGCAAGATCTGAGTGGTGTCTCCCAGCGGCAGCCCAAACAAGTGGTTCAGGCCTGCTGCTGCCTGGGACGCGCCCAGACCCAGCGACGTGGCCAGACCGAACAGCGTTGCCAGTACGGCGACGATATCGATGATATGACCGACCCAGCCCCAGACAGCTTCGCCCAGCAGCGGGTAGAATACGGAGCGGATGGTGAGCGGCAGACCCTTGTTAAAGGAGAACAGTGCCAGACCCAGCGCCAGAATCGCGTAAATCGCCCAGGGATGCAGCGCCCAGTGGTAGATGGTTGCGGCCATGCCGAGCTCGGTGGCCAGCGCCGCGTTGTCTTTAGCCTCACCGACGGCCCCGCCGAGCGGAGCCCAGTCGCTACCACTGAAGGAGGTCGAGAAGTGTGTCAGTGGCTCCGACACGCCGTAGAACATCAGGCCGATACCCATACCGGCGGCAAACAGCATGGAGAACCAGCCCAGATAAGAGTAGTCGGGTGTTGCCAGTGTACCGCCCAGCCGCACGCGGCCCAGGGGGGAGAACGCCAGCACCAGACAGATGATGACGAAGATATTACCGGCACCGATAAAGAACCAGTCCAGGTTCGTGGTCAACCAACCACGGATGCCGTTGAAAAGAGGCTCAGCCTGATTTTGAAAAGCCAGGGTGAGAAAAACGAAGGCGACCACGGCCAGCCCCGATATGGCAAACACCCGGTTGTGAATATCAAGGCCAAAGGGGCCCACGTTGACAACAATGTTGTCCTGACCGATCTGGTAATCGGTATCGTAAGGATTCACCTCACCGTCGGGTATCATCGGATCTTTAGAATCCGTCATATCGACTTTCTCCTTAAGGCAGCTTGCTAGATACATCCATATCTGCACCATCGGTCGATCTATTTAACAGACCGTAATTGACCATTGGCTCAGATTTGGCACAGTATCGGGATAGGCTAATTGAGAAGCAAGAGCAGGACCGCCGGAAGTGGCCTTCAAGCGTGCGAATCGTGTGCGGGAATCCTTTTCCAGTCATGGGGTTATACTCTTGCCGCTAGAGAGAACACAACTAAGCATAGACAAGAATTGCTGCTTGTCTTACCTGTTTGCGAAATAAACTTAGCTATTTCAACAAAATGAAAGATGGATCAGTACAGGTGACTTTATGACGTTTGAAGCGGGTTTGAGCTTTTTACTGGCAATATTTATTTTTGGTATTACGCCCGGCCCGGGTGTGTTTGCCATTATTGCCCGCGCAATGAGCCGGGGTAGTTTAAGTTGTCTGCCATTGGCGCTGGGTATGATTATTAGTGATGTGATCTATCTGATCCTGGCGTGCCTTGGTTTGGCGGCATTAGCCACCCACTGGGGAGAGCTGTTTACCGTTATCCGTTTGCTTGGGGCGGCCTACCTCTGTTACCTGGGCTGGAAAATGTGGCGTGCTTCTGCCGTTCCCGTCGAAGAGAACCCGGCGCTGGATCGTCGTGATGCTGCCCATGCGTTTCTGCAGGGTTTTCTGATCTCAGCATCCAACCCCAAGGTGATTCTTTTCTATATCGCGTTTCTACCTACGTTTATGGATGTCACGGCACTGAGTACGCAAGGGATCGTCGAAGCCTCGGCGCTGACCGTCATTGGGTTGCTCGCGGGCCTGATGTTGATCGCCACCAGCGCTGCGCAGGCGCGTCGTTATCTACGCTCCGAACGTGCGGTACGTGGCATGAACCGGGTGTCGGGCTCAGTGATGGCGCTGGCGGGTGTTTACCTGGCTTCCAGAAATTGATGGTTCACAGGGCTCCGTTATCGAGGTTTAGCAGCAGTCGCGTTGCTTCCTGACCGATCAACGTGATGGCTGCTTCGGCCTCCGGGCCGGGTATCCGGGCATAATTCAAACGGATGCAATGACGGTACTTACCGGAGGCGGAAAACAGTATGCCGGGTGCAATGCTGATCTTTCGGCCCCGCAGTTGATGCTCCAGTTCCAGGCTGTCCAGGTCGCCGGGTAGCTCAATCCACAGCAAGAACCCGCCCTGGGGATAGCTGATCCGGGTGCCGGCGGGGAAGTCGCGCTCGACCTGGGTGATGATCCAGTCCCTGTTTTTCTCGTACTGAGCACGCATCTGGCGCAGGTGCTGGTCGTAGTAGCCCTGTGCCATGAATTCTGCGATCGAGTCCTGGGCGAAGGGCGCACAGGGACCGCTGCTGACGTACTTCATATGCTGCACCTGTTCCCGGTAACGCCCGGGCGCGACCCAGCCGACCCGGATTCCGGGGGCGATGGTTTTCGAGAACGAGCTGCAGAGCAGAACCCGGCCATCGGTATCATAGGCTTTCAGCGTATGGGGACGTGGATACTCATAGCTGAGATCGCCATAAATATCATCTTCGATAATGGCCAGATCATACCGCTGAGCAAGCTTGATCAATCGCTGACGGTGGGATTGTGGCATGGTGTAGCCTAGCGGGTTGTTGCAGGTGGGTGTCACCTGCAACAGCCGGATAGGCCACTGTTCCAGGGCCATTTCCAAGGCATCCAGGCTGATGCCGGTGACCGGATCTGTGGGGATCTCCATCGCTTTGAGCCCGAACGCTTTAATCGCCTGCATTGAGCCATAGAAGCTGGGGGAGTCCACGGCGACTACGTCGCCAGGCTGAACGATAGCCCGGATGCTGATCGAAAGCGCCTCCTGGCAACTGGTGGTGATGACGACGTCATCGGGGTGCAGTTGGCAGCCGGAATCGATACAGCGCCGCGCTATCTGGGTTCTCAGCGCCACTGAGCCCCGCAAACTTTCATAGTCAAAGCTGCGCATCAGGTTTGACGAAGAGAGACTTCCGTTGAGCGCTCGTTGCAAGGGTTTAAGCGTGGGGCCGCTGAAATCCGGCGCGCCATACCCAAGGCGGATCATGTCTGTTTGTCCGCTGGTACCGATCAAATCCATGACCTGGCTCCACTGCGAAACCTCGACCGGCCGTTGTACCGGGCGGGTGACTGAAGGCATCTGAGTGGGCGTTGGCCGACACTGAACAAAATAGCCGGATTTGGGCTTTGCGTGCACCAATCCCTGCTCTTCCAGTACATGATAGGCTTCCTGAGCCGTCGCGATGCTGACTTTGTAATCACGGCTTAGCGAACGTATGGAGGGCAGCCGGGAGCCGGGGGAATAGAAGCCCCGCTCGATGCGGTTACGCAGTTCTTCGCTTATCTGCTCATATAGTTTCAATACAAAATTTCCGTTCAGTTCGCGAAAACTATACAGATGGGCTCATTCATACCGGTACAGTACCATGATTTATGAATCTGTACTGTTAAATATTTTAGTTTCTATATCTGTACTGGTATTTCCCAGGCGATAACCTGTCTATCTCGATATAAGGAGATAGATTCATGATTATTATTGAACTGCTTAGCCGTCTGGTTGAGGCCTTGCGTCGTGCTCTGCAGCGGCGCCGGACTCGTCAACGACTGCTCACCCTGACTGATCGGGAGCTTTGGGACGTGGGGATCTCACGGTCTGACGCGATTGCAGAGGGTCGAAAACCGTTCTGGCGCGCCTGATTGATTGAAGTTGCGCGCGCCGGTCTGTAAGAGTGTTTCTCATTCGCAATGAGGTGATTTCTGTCATTCCGCTTTTCAAGGCGTTCGGTAGAATATGGGTACAGATTTTATGTGCAGATATCGGAGACCGATGGGATGACTCAAAACTACCAATCCGGAGTGATTGCTGAAGCCAGTGGCGATGCGCTGTTCCTGCTTTACAACCGTAATCACAGGCCCGACAACGATCAGCGTATCAAGGCACTGCTGGCCGCTTTGCCGGATCGGTTGGAAACGGTACGCGCAAGGCTGCCGGAGTCGGCGCTCCATCTGACGATTGCGGTGGGGTCCGCTTACTGGGATCGCCTGAGTCCGCAGGCACGTCCAGCGCTTTTGCGGCCGTTTCCGGCGCTTGAGAACGGTGTCCGTGTAGCGCCTTCCACACCGGTGGACTTGATGTTTATCATTCGTGGCGAGCAGCACGACGCATGCTTTGAGTTGGCGCGGGAGATTACGCGCGAGATTGAGTCTGCAGCGGATCTGGTCGATGAGATCCACGGCTTCCGCTACCTGGATGCGCGTGATATGACCGGATTCGTGGACGGCACCGAAAACCCCCAGGGGGACGACCGGCTCGAGGTGGCGCTGGTCGGTGAAGAAGATCCGGCTTTTGCCGGTGGCAGCTACATTCACCTTCAGCGCTACGAGCATGATTTGGAGGCCTGGAACCGTCTGCCTGTGAAAGAGCAGGAGGATGCCTACGGACGAACCAAGGCTGACAATATTGAGTATCCGGGTGCGGAAAAGTCACCCCATGCGCATACTAAACGCACCTCTCTAAAGCGGCCCGATGGTACATCCATGGAAATTCTGCGCCAGAGCATGCCCTATGGTGATGCGCGCCGCAAAGGCCTGATGTTTGTCAGCTGCTGCCGTACACCGGAGCATTTTGAGCTCATGCTGAAAAGCATGGTGGAGGGCGATGAGCAGGGCAGGGCGGATCGCATACTGGAGTTTACCCGAGCGGTGACCGGTGCTGCCTTTTTCGCGCCCTCCACCGAGTGGCTGAAGCGACTGGGATAGGCGATCGAGAGCACCGGTATTTTGAAAATCCTCTTACTCTCCGCCTACGATGCGGTCAGCCACCGTTACTGGCGGGAAGGGCTGGTGGAATACTTCCCCGAGCACCAATGGACCCAGCTTACACTGCCGCCCCGTTATTTCAGTTGGCGGATTCGTGGCAACAGTTTGAGCTGGGCATTTGGTGAGCAGGCACTGCTCAATCAGGCGTATGACCGGGTTCTGGCGACCTCCATGGTGGATCTGACTGCGCTGCGCGGTTTCGTGCCCGCCCTGGCCAGAATCCCGACGCTGGTCTATTTTCACGAAAATCAGTTCGACTACCCCGCATCGGGTAATGAGTATCAGAGTGTTGAACCCCGGATTCTCAATATCTACAACGCGCTCTGCGCTGATCGAGTCCTGTTCAACTCGGCTTATAACCGTGACACCTTGCTGGAAGGCGCTGCTCGGTTGCTGAAAAAGTTGCCGGATCAGGTGCCCCCGGGGCTGATCGAGAGTATTCGCGCCAGGGCCCGGGTCGTCCCGGTTCCTCTGCCGCAGTCTGTTTTCCTCCCTGCGCAGGCTCAACCGGGGCCGCTGGAGCTGGTCTGGAACCATCGCTGGGAGTTCGATAAGGGGCCGGATCTGCTGCTCGCGGCCGTGACGGAGCTTCAGCGACGCTATGTGCCGTTTAAATTACACGTCGTGGGACAACGCTTTCGCTCGGTACCTGCCGCGTTCGCGCAACTCAAGCCGCTTTTGCGTGACCGGGGGCAGCTGGGATGCTGGGGACCCGTGGAGTCGGTTGCGGAATACCGGCAACTCCTGCAGCGCTGCGATGTGGTGTTGTCTACCGCGTTGCATGATTTTCAGGGGATCTCGGTACTGGAAGCGGTTGCCGCAGGTTGCAGTCCCCTGGTGCCGGACCGGCTTGCCTATCCCGAGCTTTTTCCCGAGTCCTGTCGCTACAGGGCGGGCGAGGGCGAGATAATGGCCTTGGTCGAGAAGGTCTCCCAACTGGCCCAGATGAAAGCCAGCGGCGACAGGTTGCCTGTGCCCGACGTGAGTCAGTTGGGGTGGCCTGTCATGAAGGCTGTGTGGCAAAGCGCGTTGAGCGCTAACTAACGGATTCTGGTTCGGATGGAGTTTATCAGGCGTCGGATAGAGCAGCAGGTGTTCAACCTGACCGGGCTGGCACTGAATCAGATCGATTATGAAACCCCGGCGGGCGACCCCGGGCTGTTTGGTCCTGATGCCATCTGCTGGCGGGTACATGCCGACTTCCCATCCATGTTATGTGGTGGCATCGGGGCGTTAATGTTACAGATGCTGCATCCGCTGGCTCTGGCTGGAGTCTGGGATCATTCCAGCTTTCGCGAGGATATGATTGGACGACTGCGCCGGACCAGCCAGTTTATTGCCGGTACAACCTTCGCGGCCACCGAGGATGCGCGCTGGCTGATCGAGCGGGTCCGGGAAATTCACAGCCATGTGAGCGGATATGCGCCGGATGGGCGGGCTTACTCCGCCAATGATCCCGAGCTGCTCACCTGGGTGCATGTGGCTGAGGTCAGGAGCTTTATGGCGGGTTATCTGAGATATGGTGATCCCACTCTGAGCACGCAGGACCAGGACCATTACTTTGCAGAGGTCGCATTGGTCGCTGAGGCGCTGGGCGCACGAAATGTGCCGCGCAACCGGGGCCAGATTGAGTCCTACATCGACCAGATGCGTCCGCAACTCTGCTTTGATCAGCGTACCGCGGAAGTGCTTCAGCTGCTGCTTGCAGCGCCATCTCCCAATATCGCGACCAAACCGGTGGCCTATCTGATGGCGCGTGCGGGTCTGGATCTGTTACCGGACTGGGCTTGCGAAATGGCCGGTATAGAGCTGAGCTCCAGCCGCCGTCGTTTGATTCAGTCAGGGATGCAGGCGCTGGCCCCGTGCCTGCGTTGGGCCCTGCGCAATGGCGTGTCCCGGCGGGCAAAGCGGCGTATGGGGCTGGCCTGAGAACTGACAAAACACGGTTCAGGCCGTATCATTCAGCCCAGTTGCAATGGAGTTTGAGCATGTCCGAATCACCCGTTCGTCTTACCGAGTACAGTCATGGGGCCGGCTGTGGCTGCAAGATATCCCCCAAGGTTCTGGACCGGATTTTGGCTAGCCAGCTGAGTTTGCCCGATTCGCCCAATTTACTGGTCGGAAACAGCAGCAAAGATGATGCCGCGGCCTACGATCTCGGTAACGGTCAGGTTGTCCTCAGCACCACCGACTTCTTTATGCCGATCGTGGATGATCCGTTCGATTTTGGCCGGATAGCGGCCACGAACGCGATCAGCGATATCTTTGCCATGGGCGGCAAGCCGTTGATGGCAATAGCAATCCTCGGTTGGCCGATCAACAAGCTGGGGCCCGAAATCGCCCAGCAAGTGGTCGATGGTGGCCGACAAGCCTGTGCCGATGCGGGCATCCCCCTGGCGGGTGGGCACAGTATTGATGCCCCGGAGCCTATCTTCGGACTTGCCGTTACAGGGCTCACCACGCGTGAGGCTCTCAAGCAGAATAACCGGGCCCGTGCCGGTGACTACCTCTATCTCACCAAACCGCTGGGGATTGGTGTGCTGACCACGGCTCAGAAGCAGAAGAAACTTAGGCCCGAGGATACCCATCTGGCTCGGGATCAGATGTGTCGCATGAATACGGTTGGTAGTTGTGTCGCCGAGCTGTCAGGTGTTTCGGCGATCACAGACGTGACCGGGTTTGGATTGCTGGGTCATCTGCTGGAGGTCTGTGAGGGCAGTGGCGTCAGTGCGCAGGTTCAAGCGAGCGCGGTACCCCTGATCCCACAGGCTCTGGATTACCTGGCGCAGGGGTGTATCCCGGGAGGGACCCTGCGTAACCTGGAGAGCTACGGTCACAAGCTGGACGCCAGTCACGAAGCTACCCGAAACCTGCTGTGTGATCCGCAAACCAGCGGTGGCTTGCTGATTGCGGTGGAGCCGGGGTGCGCTGACGAGCTGGAAAGCCTGCTTGTCGGGGCAGGTATCGAGCCGTGCCGCATCGGCCAACTTACGTCAGACAGCGGCGGTCTTCCGGTTCAGGTTGTGGGAGCGATAAACCTGTGACCCGCGCCGATACCCAAGATTTTCTGACTCTTTTTCTCAACGATGTGCCGATGATCGATACCCGGGCACCGGTCGAGTTTGAGAAAGGGGCCTTTCCCACCAGTGTCAGCCTGCCGTTGATGACGGATGATGAGCGGGCCCAGGTGGGCACGTGTTACAAGCAGAAGGGACAGCAGGCCGCTATTGAGTTGGGGCATCAGCTGGTCATTGGCGAGATCAAGCAGCGGCGGGTAGAGGCGTGGATGGAGTTTGCTCGTCAGCACCCGCAAGGCTTTCTCTATTGCTGGCGCGGTGGACTGCGTAGCGAGACGGTTCAGCGTTGGATGCGAGAGGCGGGGTGTGAGTACCCGCGTATCCTTGGCGGATACAAAGCGATGCGGCGCTTTCTTATTGACCAACAGGACGCGATCTGTGCTGACCAGCCATTGGTGTTGATTGGGGGCCGCACCGGCTCTAATAAAACCGATCTGGTAAATGCGTTACCTGGCAGCGTGGATCTGGAGGGGCTCGCCTGGCACCGCGGTTCCAGTTTTGGCCGTCGGCCACAGGGACAGCCTACCCAGCTCAGCTTTGAGAATGCACTGGCGGTGGCGCTACTTAAGGCGCTGCATACCGAGCAGGTTCAGGCCGGTCAGCCCATTATTCTGGAGGATGAGGGAAGGCTGATTGGGCGCTGCTCGTTACCGCCTGTGTTTCAGGAAGCGATGAGCGCAAGCCCGGTTGTGGTGCTCGAGGTACCGCTGGATGAGCGTGTGGAGCACAGTTTTAAGACCTACATCCTCGATAAACTGACCGAGTGGCAGGGGGTGAAAGGGGAGGAGGCCGGGTTCGAAGCGTTTGAGCAGGACCTGACGGATTCGCTCTACCGGGTGCGCAAGCGCTTGGGCGGTGTCCGTTATCAGGAAACCCGGGCGCAGATGGGTGAGGCGTTGGCCGCGCACCGAAACGGTAATCCGGACCTGCATTGGGACTGGATACTGGCGCTGTTGGTGGACTACTACGACCCGATGTATGAGTACCAGCTCAGCAAACGAGAAGATAGAATTGTTTTTCGCGGTGACCGGGAGGCGGTTCGCGAATTTATCCAGGACTTTCGTTATTCCAAGTAAGGAAGAGATCAATCATGTTTAAAGTACTCCGTCGTGTACTGCTGCTGGCGCTGGTGCTGCCGGCGTTGGCTCAAGCTGAAACTTTCGTGTTTACGGCCATCCCCGATGCCGATGAGTCCCGGTTACAGCAGCGTTTTGGCAAGGTGGCTGACTATCTGAGCACGGAGTTGGGTGTGGATGTGCAGTACATCCCGGTTAAATCCTATGCTGCAGCGATTACCGCTTTTCGGAACGATCAGGTCCAGCTGGCCTGGTTTGGCGGGCTCTCCGGTGTTCAGGCACGTCGTTTGGTCGATGGCTCCGAAGCGCTGGCCCAGGGCTATGAAGACCAGTTCTTCAAAACCTACTTTATCGCCCATGAGAGCGCAGGTCTGGACGCGGGCGAAACTCTGAGCGAAGCGCTTAAGGGCAAGACCTTTACCTTCGGCTCCAAAGGCTCCACCTCCGGGCGCCTGATGCCGGAGTTTTTCCTGCGTGAGCAGTTGGGTGAAGCCCCGGAAGCGATCTTCTCCCGGGTCGGTTTCTCCGGTGACCATAGCCGCACCATCGCGCAGGTGGAAAGTGGTGCTTACCAGGTCGGTGCGGTCAACTATGCGGTTTGGGAGAAAGAGCTGGCCAACGGCGAAATCGATACCGACAAAGTGTCCGTGATCTGGACTACACCGACCTACCCGGATTACCAGTGGACCATTCGTGGTGATGTAGATCAACGCTTCGGTGAGGGGTTCAAGGCCCGGGTCCGTGAAGCGCTGCTGGGTATGGACGACCCGGCGTTGCTGGAAAGCTTCCCCCGCAAGAGCTTTGTACCCGCCTCGAATAGCGATTATGCGCCGATCGAGGATACGGCCAAAGCGATCGGCTTGCTGGACTGAACCGGTGTCCCCGCACAAAACACTCGTCAGGCTCAGACATGAGTCGCTGTCGCTGGGCGGCCATAAGGTGCTGAGCGACATCAGCCTGAGCATCAAGTCGGGCGAAAAAGTGGCGCTGGTTGGACCTTCGGGTGCGGGAAAAACCACGTTACTGAATCTTTTATACCGGCGTGTGCCAGAGTTGTGTGCCTTGCAGCCTCAGGCCGGTGGTTTGGTTGATCTGCTGTCGGCTTATCAGAATATTTTCATGGGTGCTTTGGAGCGCGTGGGCACTCTGGCCGCACTGTGGAACCTGGTACACCCCTTGGCGGAACACCGTCGCGAGATTGAAGAGCTGGCGCGCCTGCTTGATATTGAGGAGAAGCTCTGGTCGTCGGTAGACCGACTCTCAGGAGGGCAGCGTCAGCGCGTCGCCATCGGACGTGCGCTTTACCGTAAGCGCCCTGTTTTTCTGGGGGATGAGCCGGTTTCCTCGGTCGATCCACTTCAGGCTGAAGCGTTGCTCAAAGCAATTCTGGAACGTCACGAAACGGCTGTGATCAGTTTGCATAACCGGCGCCTGGCGCTGACCCACTTTGACCGGGTGATTGTCCTGGCGAACGGTGCAGTCCGTTGTGATTGTGCGAGCAGCGAGCTCGATTCATCCGCGCTGGATCGGTTTTATCTGGAGGCCGGTGAGGATAGCTCAGTCATCCCTGGTGTGCCTGAGCATGATGCCTGGGCGATCGGTAACGGATGATTCGCGGACGCGGCACGACTTTTTTTTGCGGCTCATCGGCCCGGGTGCTCAATGGCGTCTGTCTGTTACTGACGTTGGTTGCCCTGCTGTGCCTGCCCATCGCCGATATTCAGATTTACCAGGTAGACCCCTGGGCCGAACTTGGCCGTATGGGCACCGGTTTGATATGGCCTCATTGGAGTGATGCCTGGGAACTGAGCCGCGCCGTGGGTCAAACGGTGGCGTTCGCCTTGCTGGCCGTGGCAATCGCAGCCCCTGTGGGGTTATTGCTCGCAATGCTGTTTCACTGGCGTTCGGTGCGTATTCTTTGTGCGTCGGTGCGCTCGGTGCACGAGCTTTTCTGGGGCCTGATCTTTATGCAGATATACGGTCTCAGTGCGACCACAGGTCTGCTGGCGATTCTGGTTCCATTCAGTGGCGTTTTTGCCAAGGTCTTTGCCGAGATCTTCGAGCAGCAGTCTCTGGAGCCCGGACGCACGTTGTCGCCGAAGGTCATGGGGCTGCGACGTTACGCGTATACACTGATCCCTCAGTCCTGGCCGGCTTTGGTCAGCTATACCCGCTATCGCTTTGAGTGCGCGCTGCGTTCCAGCACCATCCTGGGCTTTATCGGATTGCCGACACTGGGTTTTCATCTGGAGACCGCGTTCAAGCAGGGGCAGTACGCCGAAGCGGGCGCACTACTCTGGGCGTTTATCCTGCTGATCGCCACCTTGCGTTTCTGGCTGCGCCCCCGGTTGCTGCCGTTCTATCTGATTATCGCCGTGGTTTTACTGCCGGAAACGGTCGGGTTTAGTAACGGTGGTTATCTGTGGCAGTTTATCAGCCGGGATATCTGGCCTGCGCCGTTACTGGCCGGTGAGTGGGCACAGGCCACGCAGTGGTATATCGAGCTCTTCCAGTCTCAAGTCTGGCCAGCGCTGGTACAGACCTTGGCACTCACCCAGATTGCGTTGGTTTTGTCGGCGCTGGTGATTCTGGCTCTGTATCCTTGGGCAACCCGCTCGATGGCAGGGCCGATGATGCGTTGGCCGGGCCGGTTTCTGCTACTGTTTTTACGTTCCACTCCGGAAATGGTTCTGGCATTTGTGCTGCTTTTACTGTTTGGGCCTTCGGGACTGCCGGCTGTGATCGCGCTTGCGTTGCATAACGGTGCCTTGATCGCTTTTCTGGTGGCCAATGCCAGTGATGCGGAGTGGGGCGGTCGCTTGAGTCGGCCGGATGATCCGTCGGGCCTAAAGCGTTACGCATACCTGGAAACACCGCGTCGCTTTCCCGCCATGCTGGCTTTTCTGTTCTATCGATGGGAAGTGATTCTGCGTGAAAGTGCCATTATGGGCATTCTGGGTATCGCGACACTGGGGTTTTACATCGATTCGGCGTTTGAAGAAATTCGCTATGATCGGGCGCTGGTTCTGATTTTGTTTACCGCCGGGTTGAATATACTGGTGGATACGGTATCCCGCCGCTTACGGCGGTTGGCACATCCAGAGGCGCATCTTGAGGCCTCGGGCATTGACGAGAAGGTGGATAGGGATAATGGATGATTCGGTGAAGCAGGAGCTGGAGCAGATTCAGGCGATCTACGACCTGGTGGTCCAGTTTTTTGTCAATTACAGCTTCCAGATAGTCGGTGCGCTGATCATTCTGCTACTGGGCCTATGGGTAGCGGGCCGCGTTTCCCGCTGGACGCTGGGATTGATGCAGCGGCACAACATGGATATCACGTTGAGCCGCTTTATCGCCAGTTGTGTGAAGATTCTGCTCGTTGCGGTGGTGGCGATTATTGTTCTGGGTAAGCTGGGGATCAGCGTGACCCCGCTGGTCGCAATGATCGGCGCTGTGGGCCTGGGAGCCGGTTTGGCGATTCAGGGGCTACTTTCAAATTACAGCGCAGGCCTGACGATTGTAGTGACCCGCCCCTATGTTGTCGGTGACACGATCAGCGTCCAGGGCGTGACGGGGCAGGTCAAAGAGGTGCATCTCTCGCATACGCTGCTGACCAATGAAGATGGCGTAGAAATCTCTATACCCAACAAACATATTATTGGCGAGATTATTCATAACTCCCACCAGCATATGCTGGCGGAGGTGGCGATTGATATCGCCTACTCGGCTGATCCGGAGCGAGCCACCGAAGTGCTCAAGGCAGCGCTCAATGGCTTCAAAGAAGAGCTTTGCCAGGAGCCCGCGCCCCAGGTGGGAATAGAGGCGTTTGGCGAGAGCGGTATCACCTTGGGTATACGCCTTTGGATTCCCACCGAACGCTACTACGATGTGCTTTATCGTGCGAACCTGGCCATGTTCAATGCATTGAAAGCGGAAGGTATCGAGATACCCTTCCCGCAACGCGAGGTTCGCCTGCTTAATGCGACAGGTGTCGGTGGATAAGCGCCATTCTCAAGCCCGGGTTGATACGGACATCCGGTGCGGTTCATATCGGTTGATGTGCCCGCACCCGCTCGCGAAACTCGCTGGGTGTATGCCCGGTCTGCTTGCGAAAGAAACGAGAGAAATAGGCCGCGTCGTCATAGCCCAGTGAATAGGCGATCTGTTGAACCGACATGGTCGAATAGGCCAGGTCGCGCTGGGCGGCGTGGATCAAGCGGGTATTGATAATGTGCAGGGGCGACTGGCCCAGCACGTCCTGGCAGATCCGGCGTAGCTGGCCGGCGGTGATCCCCATGGCCTGGGCATACTCCTCCACTGTTTTCAACGCCCCCAGATTGTTGTTCACCAGCGCCCGAAAACGCTCCACCTGTTCGGTTTTGCGGGAGCCGGCGGTGGGATGCGGTGCACGGATCTGCTGATCGACCCGGCGGATCTGCACCAGTACCGAGATCAGCAGGGCTCCGGCCGCGCTGATACCCTGACTGTCACTGGTCAGCGTCTCCTGCTCGATCAGCTCGAACAGGGTGGAAAGTGTTTTGTGGGTGCGCGGGTTGTCCGGCAGATCGGTAACAAAGGGTTTGTCGAAAATATCACTCATGCTCGGCATGGATGCCGCGATCATCGCCTCCAGCGGTTCCTGTGCGGCGGTGACTACCGAGCCATCCAGACCGGCCCCCATGTTGAACCCATGTACTGTCTGCGCCGGAATCAGAATAAAGCAGGGGGCCTTGAATGTGACACTGGCTCCATCAAGATGAACAACACCGCCTTTTTTCTGCACGTATAGCAGCTGTACCAGCGATTCGTGCTGATGCGGGTCGATCTTCCACTCATAATGTTTGGCGCGCCGCGAGATGGGTTCATAATGGATTGATTCGAACCAACGCTGCTCCGGGGTCTCTCCATAGAGGGCATAGCTGGGGATGCTGCTCATGTTCGTACTCCGACAAATGCACGAAATGTCCTATCAGTGGCCTGTTTTGTCAATTCGGATATTTCTCCGGATTCAATATTCTGGTTTTCAGGATCAGAGAACGTTTTATTAAACGTACCTCTCCGACAAGCCTGTTATAAATATAAAATAATTATTGGGTTATATCATGAAAAATAAAAAACGCCTTATGGCCGTTGTAGCCGCTGCCGGTTTCTCCCTCACGCAAACTGTTTCTGCCGCTGATGTTAATCTGCGTTTTGCCCACTTCTGGCCGGCTAATTCCGGTATTGCCAAGACGCTGGCGTCCTGGGGCGAAACCGTCGAAGCAGAATCTGAAGGCCGGATCAATGTGGAGATTTACCCCTCCCAGACATTGACCAAGGCAACCCAGACCTATGACTCCGTAGTCCAGGGGATCGCCGATATGGGCGCGATTATTCAGGGCTACACGGCTAATCGTTTCCCGCTGTCGCAAATCGTCGAATTGCCGGGGATCGTCAAGACCGGTGAGCAAGGCTCCTGTGTGCTGCAGAAGCTCTATGATGAGGGGCATCTGGACAGTGAGTACAACGATGCTCACGTGCTGTTTATGTTTACCCATGGTCCGGGCCATATCCACACCAAGGGTAAAGCGGTAGAACAGCCATCAGATCTCAGCGGCATGATGGTTCGCCGCCCGACTGTGGTGGTAGGTGAGCTGCTTGAAGGCCTTGGCGGACAGCCCGTAGGCCTGCCAGCGCCGGATATGTACAGTGCCATGCAGCGCGGCATTATCAACGGCGTAACCCTGCCCTGGGAGGCGATGGCCTCATTTCGTCTGAACGAGCTTGCCGATCACCACACTCAGGTCGGCCTCTATTCGCTCGCGTTCGTGGTCACTATGAATCAGGGTACCTATGCCCGTATGCCGGAAGATCTTAAGAAGGTCATTGATGACAATACCGGTATGCGCTGGGCCGAGAAACTGGGCAAGGCCTACGATGAGCTGGATATGGTCGGCATCAAACAGGCCAGGGAGATGGGGCACACCATTACCGTGATTGAAGGCGGTGCTGACAACCCGGCCTGGAAACCCACGCTCGATCAGGTGACTACCAACTATATCAGTGAGCTGAGTGGCAACGGTTTGCCGGCTGAGCCTATCTACCAGCGGGCCCAGCAGCTATCTACCGCCTGCGGCGCGTAACCCACGTTAGTGTTCGCGGTCTGAGGTCGGTTGCGTAGGGTTAGCGGCCTCATCTTTCCGGTAGTCGTGTGTTCGTAGGCAAGCTCGATTACCGGCTTTTTATCCCCTCTTTTTTGGTGTTTAAAAATGCCATGGGATTCTTTTGTTTAAAAGCCGGGTTTTTATTAGTGATTTTAAAATAAATCCGCAATAAATTTTGAGGTTTATTCAATATGTCGGCGGAGAATAAAACTGAAAACTGGCTTGGAATGGCCGGTAAAAAATATGCAGTAACCGGAGCCGGCAGCGGTATCGGTTACTCCATTGCAGAAACCTTGCTCGCGGCGGGTGCCCGGGTTGCTCTGCTCGACCGAAACACTGAAGGCGCGGAAAAACTGCGGGAGTTATACAGCAGCACCGGGCAGGAACCGGTTGTGCTGCAGTGCGATATATCCGATCCGGCCAGTGTAGATCAGGCGGTTCAGGGTGTGTGCGAAGCCTTTGGTGATCTGGACGGGCTGGTTAACTGCGCAGGCATGCTGCGTCCGGCATCAATTCGTGATGTCGAGTTGGACGAGTGGGATGCCGTACTGCGTACTAATCTCACCGGATACATGCTGTGCAGTCGCGAATTTGCCAACCTGATGAGTAACGGCGGCTCCATGGTTCATATCGCCTCGGTAGCGGCCCATCACCCACAAACTCACAGTGGTGCTTACAGCGCCAGTAAAGCAGGGATTACGCTGCTATCCCGTCAAATCGCGGCTGAATACGGCCCTGAGGGGATCCGCAGCAATGTGATCTGCCCCGGCATGATCCGCACTGCACTTTCAGAACCTTTCTATCAGCAACCCGATATCAAGGAGCAGCGTGAGGCGATGACAGCCAGTCGTCGTATCGGTGCGCCCCAGGATATCGCCAACGCCGTTACCTTCCTTCTGAGTGATCGAGCCGGCTACATCAATGGTGCCGAGCTGACCGTGGATGGTGGCATGGAAACCATGCTGATGGACCTGATACCGCGTCCGGGGTTTACCGCTAAAAAGTCGGCCTGACGCTTAACTGCCAATGCTCGGTGTCCGGGCAGGAGAGATGAAAATGTCTACAGAGACCTTAACCTGCGACCTGGTGGTCGTCGGCGCGGGCGCGGGAGGCCTGTCGACGGCGGTCACCGCCAAGAAAAACGGGCTCGATGTGATCGTGCTAGAAAAAGCTGATGTATTCGGTGGCACGACTGCCTTTTCCGGCGGTGTGCTCTGGATTCCCGGTAACCACCATGGGCTCAAGCAGAATCCCCAGGATACCCGCGAGGCGGCTGAGGAGTATATCCGCAACGAGTCCGGCGAGTTCTTCGATACAGAGGGTGTTAACGCCTTTCTGGAGAAGGGCCCGGAGATGGTGGATTTCTTCGAGCGCGAGACCAGCGTCAAGTTTATCCCGACCCTCTATCCGGATTATCACCCGACACTGGGTGGTGGTGTCGATATCGGCCGTTCGATCCTGGCGTCACCTTTTGATATTCGTCAGCTCGGCAAGGATATCAAGCGGATGCGCCCGCCGCTGAAGACGATCACCTTCATCGGCATGATGTTCAACTCCTCCAATGCTGACCTGAAGCACTTCTTCAACGCCACCAAGTCGCTGACTTCGTTCCTGTACGTCTGTAAACGACTGGCGATCCATATGAAGGAGCTGGTGCTCTATCGAAAAGGGGTGAATGTCACCAGTGGTAATGCGCTGGCCGCCCGTTTGGTCAAGAGTGCGTTGGAGCTGGGTATTCCGGTTCATACTTCGGCCCCGGCCAGGGAGCTGATCCAGGAAAATGGACAGGTTACCGGTGTTCGCGCGGTGGTTGATGGTGTTGAGCGAGTGATCAAGGCACGTAAGGGCGTTGTCCTTGCCGCCGGCGGCTTTGCCCATGATGTGGAGCGCATCGCCAAAGCCTACCCGCATCTGCAACGCGGTGGTGAGCACCACTCGCCGGTACCGGACAGCAACACCGGTGACACCCTGGCCATGGTAGAGAAAATCGGTGTGCCGGTGTCCTGTGATTTCAAGGAGACCTCTGCCTGGATGCCAACCTCGCTGGTACCTAATGGCGATGGCACCTTCGGTAAATTCCCCCATCTGCTGGATCGTTACAAGCCGGGTGTCATCGGTATCAACCCAATGGGCAAGCGCTTCTGTAACGAATCAGAGTCCTACCATGATGTGGGCGCGGCGATGATCGAAACCTGCGCCAACCGCAAGGAGACCTATATGTGGCTGATCTGTGATCAGACCTGCCTGAGCAAATATGGCCTGGGTTACGTGAAGCCGTCTCCGATGCCGATTGGTGGTTTTCTGCGCAATGGGTATCTCAAGCGCGGTAAAACGCTCAAGGAGCTGGCTGCGGTTATCGGTGTGGATGGCTATCAGCTTGATAAAACGGTTCAGGAGTACAACGAAGGCGCTGTGGTTGGTGAGGACCGTCAGTTCGGTCGCGGCACTACCGCTTTTAACCGTTACCTGGCCGATCCCGAGAATAAGCCCAACCCCTGTGTGGCGCCGGTTCAAAAAGGCCCCTTCTACGCGGTCAAAGTCTTCATGGGTGATCTGGGTACGTTCGATGGCATCAAAACCGATGTCTACGGCCAGGTGTTGAGTGCCGATGGTGGCAAGGTCGAGGGGCTGTACGCGGTGGGTAACGACCGTCGCAGCATCATGGGCGGTAACTACCCGGGCGCCGGGATCACCCTCGGTCCGATCATGACCTTTGGCTACATTACCGCGCGCCGCTTGGCGGGTATTGACGACAAGCTTGAGCAGCCCAAAAACGATGCAGATGCGATGAGCGGGGAGGTGGCACATGGCCGTCAAGCCGCTGGTTGATTATCGCGTATACACCATCACGCCACGCAAAATGGCTGAGTTCGTCGAGGTGTTTAATGGCCTGGCGATGCCGATTCTGAAAGAGACACTGGGCACCCCATTGGGGTTTTACACCACATTGGTGGGTACTCAAAACCAGTTTGTTCACCTGTGGGGATACGACTCGCTGGAGGACTACGAGAAACGCAGCGCAGCCCGGGACAGTCACCCTGACTTTCCCAAATATCTGGCAGCCTCGGCCCATCTGATCGTTGCCCAGGAAACCAGCCTGATCAAGGGAATCGACCTGCTCAATGGCTGGGTGGATTCATGAACCGCCCGGTGGCACTGGTGACAGGCGCCGCCCGAGGCATCGGACTGGCTACCTGCCGGGAGCTGGCAGAGCGGGGCTATCGCCTCGCTCTGGCTGACCTGGACGGTGCGTTGGCGCAGTCAGAGGCCCAGGCGCTGGGCGATGGGCATGTTGGCTATGCGCTGGATGTGACCTCACAAGCGCAGGTTTCACAGACTGTCGCTCAGATCGAGCAAGCGCAGGGCCCGATAGCGCTGTTGGTAAACAATGCGGGCATTGGCGATCAAGCTGTGTCGACGCTGGAGCAGAAAGCCGAGCCTTTCTCGCAGTTGCTGGATGTTCATCTGCGAGGTGCATTCCTGCTCAGCCAAGCCTGTGCTCGCTACATGCTCGGTCGAGGCCGTGGCGCCATTGTCAATCTCAGTTCGATTGCAGCTTTTGGCGGCATTCCCGGCCGTAACGCCTATGCCGCTGCCAAGGCGGGCATCAGTGGGATGACAAGATCGATGGCCTGTGAGTGGGCGCGCCAGGGGGTGCGGGTCAATGCCGTTGCACCGGGATACGTGGAGACGGATCTGGTACGCCGGCTGGCAGAGGAGGGGGCATTGAATCAGAGCGCGCTGGAACAGCGTACGCCGCTCGGACGTCTGGCGCAGCCACAGGAGATCGCCAAAGCAATCCTTTTCCTGGCCTCCAGTGATGCCAGTTATATCACCGGCACAACGCTGGAAGTAGATGGCGGCTGGCTGGCTCTCGGTGCTCCGGAGGCCGTTCTGAACACGGATTAACGACAGAAAAAAACCACAACACACATAAAACCTCTCAATAACAATAAGTAAGAGGAAACTCTATGCTTGGTATCAGTATCTTCAACGGCCTGGTATACGGTTCGTTGCTGGTCATCTGCGCCTCGGGGCTGGCGATGATCTACGGCTTACGCCGGGTGGTCAACTTCGCTCATGGCGCCCTCTATATGCTGGGGGCCTATATCGGCTACACACTCAGTATCTATCTCAACTTTTGGTTTGCTCTGGTGCTCGCGCCACTGGCGATGCTGGTGATCGGCATGCTGCTGGATAAGGCCGTTTTCCGTCCGCTACAGGACCGGGATCCACTGTCGGTACTGCTTGTGACCTTCGGGCTTCTGCTGGTTTTTGAAGACCTGGTCCGTGCCGTATGGGGCCGTGGCAACCTGTCTATCGACGTGCCCGAGCTCCTCTCCAGTAGCGTCGAGCTGTTCGGCAATCCAACGCCTCTTTATCGGTTGGCTGTCATCGGCTTAGGCGTGGGTTCCATGGTGGCGCTCTGGGCCTGGTTGCGATTCTCCCGTACAGGGTTGTACGTGCGAGCTGCCAGTACCGATCCGCTGACCACTGCAATGATGGGGGTAAACACCGAGCGGGTTAACGCCCTGGTGGTTGGCATAGGCACCGCGCTGGCTGGCCTTGCCGGTGTGGCGGCAGGCCCTATGCTCTCACTCGCGCCAAGCATGGGCGGCGATGTGCTGGTGGACTCCTTCGTCGTGGTCGTTATCGGCGGTTTGGGAAGCCTGGGCGGTGCACTGGTTTCAGCGATTCTACTGGGTCAGGTCCAATCGTTCGGCACTATCTATTTGCCGAGTCTGTCTGCTGTTCTGCCATTCCTGATGATGATCGCGATTTTGATCTGGCGCCCGTCCGGGTTGGCCGGTAACCGCGTCTGAGCCTGGGGAGAGAAACCATGTTGCACTTCAAATACCTGCTTTGGTTGCTGGCCGGGATTCTGCTGCCCCAGATTGTCGGCTCCGCGACTTTGATGTCACTCCTGACCCAGGCGGTGATCTACGCGCTATTCGCGCTGGGTGTCGGCATTCTGCTGCGCCAGTGTGGTCTGGTCAGTTTTGGTCATGCCGCGTTTTTCGGCAGTGCCGGTTATATCGTGGCGCTGCTGATGCGTGATCTCGAATTTGGCGCCGGAACCGCGATTCTACTGACCCTGTTCGCCCTGGCTGTTGTTGCTTTCCTGTTGGGGTTGGTGGTGTCCCGGATACCCGGTATCGCCTTCGGTATGCTGACGTTGGCAATAGGTCAGACTGTTTACCTCTCCACTTTGCAGTCAAGGGAGCTGCTTGGCGGCGCCGACGGACTCAATATCGCCTGGCCGGGCTCGATCTTTGGCCTGGATGTTCGCCTTTTCTACGACCCGGCGGGCATGTTCGTGATCAGTTGGGTAGTAACGCTGGCGGTGATCTACCTGCTGGACCGCCTGTTCCGCACTCGCTTTGGCAGTATCACCAGTGCCATTCGGGATAACGAAGAGCGAGCGCGCTTTATCGGCCTCAATATCACCCTGCCTAAAGCGTTGGTGTACTCACTTTCTGCTGTGGTGTCAGGTCTGGCCGGGATTCTTTCGGCGATCTACACCGGCTTCATCTCACCGGAAACCCTGCACTGGAGCGTGTCGGGCATGGCGCTGATCATGACCATCGTTGGTGGCGTGCGTCATCTGTGGGGGCCGGTACTCGGGGCAATTCTGTTCTTTTTCGTTAAGGAGTATGTGGGCGAACTCACGGACTACTGGATGGCGATGCTTGGTGCCGTCGTGATTCTGATCGTGGTGTTCGCGCCCAACGGTGTTTCGGGGCTTATAGCGCCTCTGTTAGAGCGTAAAAAGCGCGTAACAAAAACGGTTGTGGGTAAACAGGTGGAGGCCGGATCATGAAGCAGAAGGCGTATTTCACCGTTGAGGATCTGGTCGTCGATTACGGCGGTGTGCGTGCCATCGATGGTATTCGTCTGGCCTTGGATAAGGGCGAGATTCGAGGGCTGATTGGGCCCAACGGGGCGGGTAAGTCCACGTTTATCGATGCTGTCACCGGGCGACGATTGCCCACCGCGGGCCGCGTTACTCTGGGCGGGGAGGATATTACCCGCCTATCGATAATTGCGCGCAGGGACCGGGGGCTCTCCAGGTCCTTCCAGCGCACCAGCATTTTTGCCGACATGCCGGTGTTGGAGCAGGTGTTTCTTGCCTCTCACCAGGCCAGAGCGGAGCACCCGGAAGAGGATGCCTTGGCGATCCTCAAGGAGCTGGATCTGGAGGCTTATGCCGATTGGCGCGCCGGTGATCTTGGCTATGGCCAGCAACGCCGCCTGGATCTGGCGCTGGCGCTTGTCGGATCGCCATCCGTTTTGCTGCTTGATGAGCCTATGGCAGGCCTCACGGTCACCGAATCACGGGATCTGGCGGAACATCTGAAGCGGCTGGCTCGGGAACGAAGGGTCACGGTACTACTGGTGGAGCACGACATGGAGATCGTGTTTGGCATCAGTGATCGGGTCACCGTTATCGAGCTGGGTAAACCGCTGGCCGAGGGCACGCCCGATGAGGTGCGTGCAAATCCGAAAGTTCGTGAAGCCTATCTGGGGAGTGCCGCATGAGTACCTTGCTCTCTTTTGACCGGGTTAATGCCTACTACGGTAATGCCCATATCCTGCACGACTTTTCACTGGACGTTCACGAGGGTGAGAGTCTGGCACTGATCGGGCGCAACGGTGTGGGGAAAACCACCGTGGTCAACGCATTACTGGGGCAGGCCCGGGTGCGCAGCGGATCGATCAGTGTTGATGGCCGTGCGCGACCACGTTGGCGGCCCTATATGCCGGCAAAGCAGGGCGTGATGGTAGTCCCTCAGGGACGTCACATCATCGCCAACCTGACGGTGGAGGAAAACCTGCTGTTGGGCGCCGCTATTCAGGCAAAAGGCCCCTGGAATCTTGAGCGTATCTACCAACTGTTTCCAATCCTCAAGGAGCGTGCACATACCCCGGGTACGGCACTGTCCGGCGGCCAGCAGCAGATGCTGGCAATCGGACGCAGCTTGATGGGCAACCCACGCCTAATGATCCTGGATGAGCCGACCGAGGGGTTGGCGCCGGTCATCGTCGATCAACTGGGCGAGATCATTCGTCAGGTCAACGACCAGGGCACCACCATCCTCCTGATTGAGCAGAACCTGCATCTGGTCGCGGGGGTGTCTCGACGCTACCTGGCGGTGGAGAAGGGTAGCGTTGTGGCGTCGGGTGAGGTGGATCCTCAGCGTATCGAACAGCTCCAGCAGTTCGTTGTGGTTTAAAGCATGAGTGGCGCAGCGGCGGGCGTCTTGAGTATCCGCCGCAAACAATAAATCTAAGCGAGGTAACAATGAAAAAGCGCACAATCATCAAAGCGATTGCCGCATCAGCGGTGGTTTCCATGCTTTCCCCTGTGACTTTTGCAGCGGACAAAGAGCCGGTTCGCATCGGTGCCGTGTCATCGCTGTCCGGCGTGTTTGAGCAGCAGGGGCAGGAAGTGCTCAGAGCGATTGAATATGCGGTTGAGGAAGCCAACGCCAATGGTGGCGTTGATGGCCGTGCAGTGGAGATAGAGATCGCCGATGACGAGAGTACGCCTGATGGTGGCCGTCGCGCGGCTGAGAAACTGGCGCGCTCCGGTCATAACCTGCTGATCGGTCCGATCTCCTCTTCAATTTCACTGACTCTGTCTCAGAACCTGGACCGCTGGGATGCCATGTATGTGGCGGTAGCCAGTAAGCTCGACGCGCTGACCGGAAAATCCTGCCATGCGCGTATGTTCCGTACCAACCACTCCGATGTCATGGATCTGGCGATGATGAAAGAGTGGCTTAAGACCGTTGATGAAAAGCGCTTCGGCATCATCGCGGCTGACTACACCTGGGGCCACGGCTCCGCCGAGTTCTTCGAAAAAACCGCGAAAGAGCTGGGTAAAGAGGTGAAGGTATCCCTGTTTGCGCCACTGGGGACCAAGGATTTTGCGCCCTATGTGGCACAACTGCGTGAGGCGGATATCGATGCGATCTGGGTCGCCATGGTCGGTCGTGATGCTATCTCCTTCGTCAAGCAGGCGGATGCCTTTGGTCTGAACGAGAGCAAGCGACTTGTCGGTCACGCCCTGATTTTCAATTACCTGGTGGACGCCACCGGGGACGCTACTGAGGGTGTATGGGGCAATATCGGATACGGTGCTGGTATCGAAAGCCCGATGAACGCGCGCTTTGTCGCCGGCTTCAAAGAGAAGCATGGTCGTGTGCCCACCGAGAACGAAGGGCAGGCCTATAACGGAGTGCAGGCGATATTCCAGGGCGTGCGTCTTGCGGGTAGTACCGAGCCCGAGGCTATCTCCAAAGCGTTGGTTGGTGCCACATTCGACAGCATCTATGGACCGGCCACTATGCAGGCTGACCATCAGCTGATCATCCCCAACTATGTTGGACAGGTGAAAAATGTGGATGGCAAGCTGCGTCCGGTGGTCGAACAGACCTACCCCACCAGCCTTTACCCCGGTGCTTCATCGGAGTGTTCGCTGTAACGACCTCGATCGCTTGAGATCAGCCCGCCTCAGCACTTATGTTCAGGCGGGCTTTTTGTATCTCATGCATGTCAGTCAAAAGGTGTTCTAAAAGTACAAGTATAGGTGTCAATCTTCCATTCATAAGCGGGCTGCACTCATGGAACATGGCGAGCTATCTATAATGAGAAACAAAAAAGTTAGAGAGACGTTCTATGAAAACTATCAAGACACAAGTAGCCATCATCGGTGCCGGGCCTTCGGGTCTTCTGCTGGGTCAACTGTTGCACAAGCAGGGTATCGACAACATCATTCTTGAGCGCGTAACCGGTGATTACGTACTCGGCCGTATCCGTGCCGGTATCCTGGAACAGGGTTTTGTTGAGCTGGTGCGTGAAGCCGGCGTCGATGAGCGGATGGATGCCGAAGGCCATATCCACGAGGGTGTGGAGTTGGCTGTAAACGGTGAGCGCCACCGTATCGATCTGAAAGAACTGACCGGTGGCGATGTGGTCGTCTGCTACGGTCAGGTGGAGATCACCCGCGACCTGATGGAAGCGCGTCAGGCGGCGGGCCTTGAGACCTATTACGAAGCGTCCGAGGTTCAGCCCCATGATGTTAAATCAGATAGCCCCTCAATCACCTTTACCCATGGCGGTGAAGAGTATCGCCTGGAGTGTGATTACATCGCTGGTTGTGATGGTTTCCACGGTGTTTCCCGACAGACCATCCCGGCGGAAATCCGCACCGAGCACGAGCGCGTGTACCCCTTCGGCTGGTTGGGTCTGCTGTCCGACACGCCTCCGTGCCATGATGAACTGATCTACGCCAAGAGCGAGCGTGGTTTTGCCCTGGCCAGCCAGCGTAGCGCGACCCGTTCCCGTTACTATCTGCAGGTGCCGCTCACCGATAAGGTTGAGGACTGGACCGACGAGATGTTCTGGGATGAACTCAAGGCGCGTTTGCCGAAGGAAGTGGCCGACAACATGGTCACCGGTCCTAGCCTGGAAAAGAGCATCGCACCGCTGCGCTCGTTTGTCTGCGAGCCGATGCAGTACGGCAACCTGTTCCTGGTCGGTGATGCGGCGCACATTGTGCCGCCCACTGGCGCCAAGGGTTTGAACCTGGCCGCCTCCGACGTGGCTACGCTCTACAAGATCATGACCCGCGTCTACAAAGAGGGCGACAAGAGCTGTATCAGCCAGTACTCAGAGATCGCCCTGCGCCGCGTCTGGCACGGTGAGCGTTTCTCCTGGTGGATGACTAACATGATGCACAACTTCGGTGACGAGGTTGGCAGCAACGGCCTTGATGGCCAGACCTTCACCCGCTTCATGGAGTCCGAGCTGGATTACTTCCTCAACCATGAGAATGGTCGCCGGGTGATTGCCGAACAATACGTAGGCCTGCCCTACGAAGAGCTGAAGTAAGCCCCTCGTAACAGCGTTCATTGGGACACTGTCCTTCCTGGCCCGCCTTGTGCGGGCTCTTTTGCTTTGTAGCCCGGGAGCCGCGCAGCGAATCCCGGGAACTGAGGTCTGGAACGCGGCCGTCGGGAGACTTTCCCGCTGGCTCCGGTTAAGCTGGCAGCTTACACAATCCGGCAAAACGACTGACCATGCTAGACACCCTTAAACTGTTTACTGATAACTGGTTGAACCTGGCTGCACTGATCTGGTTCATAATCTGCTTTCGCGGGTACATGTTTTACTCCGAACGCAAAAGTCACACCGTCTCCTGCCTTTCCAGCATCATGCACCTGTATCGCTATGAATGGATGCGCCGTTTGCTGGCCCGAGACGTTCGTATCGCTGATACGGCTGCCATCGCTAACCTGGAGAGGACCGTTGCTTTTTTCGCCTCCACTACCATTCTGGTGTTGGCCGGTCTGATGACATTACTGAACTACACCGAGCAGGCGATTACTCTGGTTAAGAACCTGCCGCTGGTGCACCCTTCATCACCCATGGAGTGGGAGCTTAAGCTGCTGATTCTGCTGACCCTGTTTGTCTATGCTTTTTTCAAGTTCACCTGGAGCCTGCGTCAGTACGGCTTTGTCTCGGTGATGATCGGCGCGTCGCCCGAGCCTGGCGATCATCTGGATGAAAAACATCTCAATGCCCACGCCGACCGGATGGCGCGTATGAGCTCCATGGCGGCCAACAACTTCAACGTGGGGCTGCGCACCTACTATTTCAGCCTGGCGGTCCTGAGTTGGCTGATCAACCCCTGGATCTTCATGGCCCTTTCCGCCGGTGTTGTCTACGTGCTCTATCAGCGTGAGTTCACCTCGCCGACATTGAAGATACTGACCATGAGTACCGATATCTAAAACAGGGTCTTGAATTCGCTCTACCCGACCCCATCTCTGGTGAGGAATAAGAATGAGCCCGCCGGCTCGTACCGATCTAAGTGGAGTTGGGTAGACGACCTATGAGCACAGAAACTCAGAAAGAGACCCTTGGTTTTCAGACAGAAGTGAAACAGCTGCTGCAGCTGATGATCCACTCTCTCTATTCCAACAAGGAGATCTTCCTGCGCGAACTGATCTCCAACGCATCCGATGCGTCGGAAAAACTGCGTTTTGAGGCCTTGTCGAACGCGGAGCTGTTCGAAAACGATGGTGACCTCAAGATCCGTGTCGAATTCGATGAAGAGGCCAAGACAGTCTCCATCACCGATAACGGCATCGGCATGAGCCGCCAGGATGTGATCGACCACCTGGGTACCATCGCTAAATCTGGCACGGCGAACTTTCTGTCCAACCTGACCGGCGATCAGGCGAAAGACAGCCAGTTGATCGGCCAGTTCGGTGTCGGTTTCTACTCCTCTTTCATCGTGGCCGATCAGGTGGATGTGTTCACCCGCCGTGCGGGCCTTGATGCCAGTGAAGGTGTGCACTGGTCCTCCACCGGTGAGGGCGAGTTCAGCATCGAAAACGTCGACCTGCCGGAGCGCGGTACCAAGATCGTCCTCAAACTCAAAGAGGGTGAAGAGGAGTTTGCCAACGGTTTCCGTCTGCGTACTCTGGTTCGCAAGTACTCCGACCACATCGCCATCCCGGTGTTGATGGAGAAAGAGGAAACGCCGAGCGAGGATGACGAAGAGCAGAAGGACGCTAACAAGGCGCCGGAGTGGGAAACCGTGAACGCGGCCACCGCGCTCTGGTCGCGCAGCAAGAGCGAAATCTCCGATGAGGAGTATAAAGAGTTCTATAAGCACGTCTCCCACGACTTTGCCGAGCCGCTGACCTGGGCTCACAACCAGGTGGAAGGCAACCTGGAATACACCAGCCTGATTTATGTCCCCGAGCGTGCTCCGTTCGACCTCTGGAACCGCGACGCACCCAAGGGACTGAAACTCTATATCCAGCGTGTATTCATTATGGATCAGGCGGATGAGTTCCTGCCCCTCTACCTGCGCTTCATCAAGGGTGTGGTCGACTCCAAGAACCTGTCGCTGAACGTCTCTCGCGAAATCCTGCAGAAAGACCCCAACGTGGACAAGCTGCGCTCGGCCCTGACCAAGCGTGCACTGGATATGCTGTCCAAGCTGGCCAAGAATGATGCCGAGAAATACCAGGCGTTCTGGAAAGAGTTTGGCCAGGTTCTTAAAGAGGGGCCGGCTGAAGATTACAGCAACCGCGAAAAAGTACTTAAGCTGCTGCGCTTCGCCTCTACCCACAACGACAATGCCGAGCAGAATGTCGGTCTGGAAGACTACATCAGCCGCATGAAGGAGGGTCAGGAGAAGATCTACTACGTGGTGGCTGATTCCTACAACGCCGCGAAGAGCAGCCCGCACCTGGAGATCTTCCGCAAGAAGGGTATCGAGGTTCTGCTGCTGTCCGACCGTATCGACGAGTGGATGATGAGCCAGCTGTTCGACTTCGACGGCAAGTCGTTCCAGGACGTAAGCAAGGGCGAACTGAACCTGGGCGATGTGGAGTCCGAAGAGGAGAAGAAGGAGCAGGAAGAGGTCGCCAAGAAGATGGAGGGCCTCACCGAGCGCCTGAACAGCGCCTTCGGCGAGCGCGTCAACGAAGTGCGGGTCACCCACCGTCTGACCGACTCTCCGGCCTGTCTCGTTGTGGGCGACTACGACATGGGCGCACAGATGCGCAAGATCATGGAAGCTGCCGGTCAGCCGGTGCCTGAAGTGAAGCCGACCTTCGAGTACAACCCGGAGCATCCACTGATTGCCAAGCTGGACAGCGAGCCCGATGAAGATCGCTTCAAGGATCTGGCGTTGACCCTGTTCGATCAGGCGGAACTGGCCGCCGGTGGTCAACTGGAAGATCCGGCCGCTTATATCAGCCGTCTCAACAAGCTGCTGCTGGAACTGAGCGCTTAACGGCATCGATCAGCAGTTCGCTACGCAGGGCGGCCTTTGGGTCGCCCTGTTTGTTTCTGGATTCCGAACCCGCCACCCTGTACCTTTCCCGCATCTGGAAAATGGAATTTAACGACCCATGAGCAAGACACTTCGCGTACTGCACAGCTCCGACTGGCACCTTGGACGGCTGCTCTACGGCCGTCGACGCTACGACGAATTTGCGGCCTTTCTGGACTGGATGCTGGAGGTGATTGAGCAGGAGCGGATCGAGCTGCTGCTGATCGCCGGAGATCTGTTCGATACCACCACACCGAGCAACAGGGCTCAGTCTCTCTATTATCGGTTTCTGCATAACGTCGCAGCCTCCCCGTGTCGCCACGTGGTAATCGTGGGTGGCAATCATGACTCGCCCACCTTTCTTAATGCGCCACAGCAGCTTCTGCGGGCGTTGGATGTCCATGTAGTGGGTGCCGCCTGTGATGACCCCGCCGACGAAGTACTGCTTCTGAAAGACACGGCGGGCGAGCCAGAGGCGATTGTCTGCGCCGTCCCCTATCTGCGTGATCGTGATATCCGTCATAGCGAGACTGGAGAAAGTACCGATGACAAAAGCCGCAAACTCATTGAAGGGATATACGACCATTACGCCCGGGTTTGTGCAGCCGGTGAGGCAATGCGTCAGGAGCAGGGCCCGGACCTGCCACTGATCGGCATGGGCCATCTGTTTGCGGCGGGAGGCCAGACACTGGAGGGCGATGGTGTTCGCGATCTTTACGTGGGCTCACTGGCACAGGTCGGTAGTGATTGCTTCCCTGAAACTCTGGATTACGTAGCTCTGGGTCACCTGCACGTACCGCAGACGGTGGCCGGTCAGGAGCGAATTCGTTACAGCGGCTCACCACTGCCCATGGGCTTTGGTGAGGCACACCAGCAGAAACTGCTTTACCGGATTGAGTTCGAGGGGCGTGTGCCTTCAATCCGGATGCTGGAGATTCCCTGCTTCCAGCGCCTGGAACGCCTTAAAGGTGATCAGCAACAGCTGGCTGGCGCTATCGCGAGGTTGGCGACCGGGCGGGAATCGGTCTGGCTGGAAATTCACTATGAGGGCGATGCGATTGCCGCGGATCTGCGCCAGTGGCTGGAAGAGCAGGTCAAAGGAACCCAACTGGAGATCCTGCGGGTGCGCAACAACCGGGTGATTGAACGGGTACTCTCCCGGGTGGGTGAGGAGGAGACACTGGATGACCTGTCGCCCCCCGAGGTATTTGATCGTGCGCTGGCCGCGCACCAGGTGCCAGAGGCTCAGCAGGCGGATCTCAAAGCGTTGTTTAACGGTCTGCTGCGAGAACTCGACGAACAGGATAATCGCGCCGAATAGCGGGTAACAGGGAGAACCTTAATGCGCATACTGAATATCCGCTTCTGCAATCTCAACTCACTGGTGGGCGAGTGGCAGATCGATCTGACCGATCCGGCTTACCTGACCGAGGGGCTGTTCGCCATTACCGGTCCCACCGGGGCGGGCAAGTCCACGCTGCTGGATGCGATCTGTCTCGCGCTCTATGGGCGTACGCCGCGCCAGTCCAATGTCAGTAAAAGCCAGAATGAGGTGATGTCGCGCCAGACCGGTGAATGTTTTGCCGAGGTGGAGTTTGAAACGCCGCAGGGCCGCTGGCGGGTGTACTGGAGCCAACATCGCAGCCGCAAGCGGCCTGATGGAGCATTGCAGCAGCCCAAGCAGGAAATCGTCGAGGTCGCCACCGGCAAGGTGCTCTACACCAAAATCAAGGAGGTGGCCGAGACCATCGAACGTCTCACCGGGATGGATTTTGACCGCTTCACCCGGTCGATGCTGCTGGCACAGGGTGGTTTCGCCGCCTTCCTGCAGGCTGACCCGGATGCGCGGGCACCGATTCTTGAGCAGATCACCGGGACCGCGATCTACTCGGAGATCTCGAAAGCGGTGCATCTGCGCCGCGGCGAGGAAAAACAGAAACTCGATCAGCTCCGGGCAGAACAGTCCGGCTTGCAGCTGTTGGACTCTGAGAGTGAGCAGCAGCTTAAGCTGGAACGCGATGCCGTGGACAAGCAGGTTGTAGCTCAGCAGCAGGGGGTGGCCGAACATCAGAAACTATTGGACTGGCGCGGTCAGCTCGATCGGGAGATCCAGCGAGGTCGTGAGCTTGATAAGAGCCTTCAGGCGCTGAATACAGAGCGAGAGGCGTTTTCAGCCAGCCAAAGCCAGCTTGATCAGGGCTTAAAAGCGCAGGCTTTGCGGACTGCTTATGAGCCGCTACAACAGCGCCGACGTGATTTGGCGCAGCAACGTGAGACGCTTGAGGGTCTGCAGAAGCAGCTGCCCATGCTGGCGGAGGCCGCCCGTCAGGAAGCAGCGAAGGCAGAACAGGCGCAGCAAGGGTTGCAGCAGGCGGAAACGGCGCTGACCGATAAGCAGCCTTTGATCACACAACTGCGAGAGCAGGACTGGAAAGTCGCGGAGCAGCGTAAACTCGTCGAGCAGTTAAAACAGGCGTTGCCCAGGGCGTTGCTGGAGTCCCCGGCGTTGGACACAGAGCAGCTTGGGGCCGAGATTGAGGCGACTGAGCGTGAGCTTCAGGAGCTGCTGGCTGATGGTGGCCGCGATACATTGAACACGCAGCTCGAACAGATCCGCCAGCGTGGCGAACTGCTGGCCGAGCTCAAACACTGGGTGGAGCAGAGCGATACGCTCAACAAGGCCCATACCGCGCTGGAAAATGCTCAGGCTGAACTGGCAGCGCAGCAGGTGCTGGTAAGCACTGAGCTTGGACAAAAACAGCAGCGGACGGAGGCTTTACAGCGTGAGCAGCAAGACCTGTTGAAACTGCAACGACTGGCTCAGCAGATCGCCAGCCTGGAGCAGCAGCGTCATGAGCTGGAAGCCGGTAAACCCTGTCCGCTGTGCGGGTCGCTGGAGCACCCCTGGCGCAGTGACGCGCCGCTGGAGCTCAGCGAAGAAACTGCACGCCTTCAGGCCGTGGAGAAAGAACTGGGTGAGCTTTCAACCGGGGTCAAAACGCTTGAAATCCGCCTGGCGGAGTTGGCTACACAGAAGCGCAGTCACGGTCAGCAAATAGAGCAGAATCGGGCCCAGGTGGCATCGCTTGAGAGTCAGATCAATGAGGCGCTGAAGCCTCTGGGCTGGTCCGCCCGACCCACTGCCGAACAGGTGAAACAGGCACATGGCGACGCCGGCGAGCGCTGGCAGGCTGTGCGTGCCCGGATCAAGCAGATCGACACTCTGGAGGCCAGACAGAAGCAGCAGCGTGAAACCCGGGAGAGGGCGCGTAAACGCACCGAGTATGACCGTGCCTGTATCGCTTTGAGACAACATCAGGAGGCGCGGGCGGCGTTATCACCGGAGCCGGATACGGAAGCCTGGGATAGACGTCTTCAGGGTGCGGTCAGTAGGGCGCGCAAAGCGTTGGAGCAGGCGCGAACGGCTGAGCAGCAACGCAGTCAGCTTCTGGCACAGTGCCGGGCGCAGATTGGCACCGAACAGGCGCGTATCGAGCGGCTAAGCACTGAAATAGGCAGGCTTCAGGCGGAGTTCGACAACGCCCTGTCCGACAGCGCCTTCGCCGATGAGGCGGCCTTCAAAGCGGCGCTGTTGCCTGCAGAGCAGGTTCAGCGCCTGCAACGGGACGCCGATTCACTCAAGGCGCGTGAAAATGAACTTAACGGCCTGCTACGTCATAACCGGGACACGCGGGCGGGGCTGGAACAGCAAGCGTTGACGGAACAGTCCCATGATCAGTTGGACGAGACCATGCGCCAGCTGAAAGGGGATCTGGACCGGCTGCTGGAGCAGCGTGGGAGCCTGCAGCAGCAGCTTGAGCGTAATGAGATACTCAGGCAGCAGTTTGGTGAGCAACAGCGCAGGATAGAGGTGCAGCAACAGGAGCTCAGCCGCTGGGAGCAGTTGCATGAACTGATCGGATCCGCCGATGGCAAGAAGTTCCGCAACTTTGCCCAGGGGCTTACCTTTGAGCTGATGGTGGGCCATGCCAATCGCCAGCTGCAAAAAATGTCGGATCGCTATCTGCTGGTGCGCGACCTGGATCAGCCGCTGGAACTGAACGTGATCGATAACTATCAGGCGGGGGAGGTGCGCTCCACCAAGAACCTGTCGGGGGGTGAAAGTTTTCTTATCAGTCTGGCGTTGGCGCTGGGGCTTTCCGGCATGGCCAGCCGCAATGTGCGCGTGGATTCCCTGTTTCTCGATGAGGGGTTCGGCACGTTGGATGAGGACGCGTTGGAAACAGCACTGGATACCCTGGCCGGGTTGCAGCAGGAGGGCAAGTTGATCGGTGTCATCTCCCATGTTCAGGCGCTCAAGGAACGAATCGCTACCCGTATCGAGGTCCAGCCGCTCAGCGGCGGGCGTAGCCGGATTCAGGGCCCCGGTTGTAGCGGTTGAACTGGCGAACTGCGTTAACTCCTCTATGCTGAGTTCGATAGCTGTCCAAGAGACAGATCGATATGGGGAGGGCCTATGCAATCACCCTGGCGGGCGCTGTTTGACGCGAATGCCAAATCGCGCCCCTACCTCAATGCGGAACTGGATGCGCTGTTATCCATGCTGCGTCAGGCCGCCGGCGCCGGTCATGGCCGTGAGCGCCAGGCGGAGCTTGCGCAGACCCTGAGTGGACTGGCGCTTCCTGCCTGGCTGATCGGCGAGATTATCAGTGATCACAATGATCTGATCTATCACTGTGCCATTGAACGGGCACTGGACCAGATGCGCGCTGACGGCTGGGGGGAGCCCCCGGTCGGCTTTTGCGTGATTGTCATGGGCTCCGGCGGTCGCCATGAGAGCCTGCTTGCGCCGGACCAGGATAATGGCCTGATTCTTGGCAGCTATCCGATGCATCGCCACAACGAGGTCGATACCTGGTTCAGGACCTTTGCCGAACTTTTCACCGAATACCTGGATCAGTCGGGCATTCCTTTTTGCCGTGGCGATGTGATGGCTTCGCGCCCCCTCTGGCGTAAGCCGGTTAACGAATGGCAGACTCAGATGCGGCTTTGGATGGCGGGCCGGCGCGTTAAGCAGGTTCAGCAGTGCAATATTCTGTTCGACTTTGCCCCGGTTTATGGTGATGTGGCCTTGGTTGAACCGGTACGCGAAGCGATTTTTCATTCGGTACCCACCGCAGGTCTTTTTCTCAACGAGATGGCGGAGCTGCTCGATGAGGTGCCGGTGGCTCTGGACCGTCTTGACCGGTTGCAGGGCGATGGTCGGGAAGCGCCGCATCCACGGGCTATCAATCTTAAACGTCAGGGGCTTTTGCCGATGACAGCGGCGCTGCGTCTGCTGGCGCTGGTGTATGGCTGCCGAGAGGTGGCCACCCGTGAACGTCTGTTCTGGCTGGAGCGCACCGGCGTTCTCAAACCCCGGCAGGGTCAGGCTCTGGCGGCGGTGTTTGAACGACTTGTTAAGCTTCTGCTGGAGGCACAGACCGAGCGCAGCCTGAAAGGTGCGCGGCCTGATAACTGGATCGATCCCGAGCAGCTCTCGGCACTGGAGCGCGAACAGTTACGCTTTGATCTCAAAGCGGTCCGTAGCCTGGTACGCAAAGCCGGTCAGTCCACATCGGTGGTCTCTTCAGGAGCCCGCGGTAACTCAAGAACCAAGCAGGCACCGCCCAGGCGCTCGGACCTGTCGATCCAGAGCCGCCCCCCCAGCTGATTGACGATGCCGCGGCTGATTGGCAAGCCTAAACCGGTGCCACGGGGGCGCTGATGGGAGCCGCCTTTTTCCTCCAGGCTGCGTGCCTGTTCGATCTGGTGAAACTTCTCGAACACTTTCTCCCGTTCCTGCTCGACGATGCCGCTGCCGTTGTCCTCCACGGTTACCCGGAAGCCGCGTTTGTAAGGCGCGACGGTTGCCAGTACCTGTCCTTCGTTCTCGTCAGCGAACTTACTGGCGTTGTCGAGCAGGTTGATTAACACCTGTTGTAGCCGGTCCGGATCGGCGATAACCGGACAGGGGGACGCGGTCAGCTTTAATTCATGGCTAATGCCGCGCTCCTGGAACAGGTGTGTCACCGCTTCCAGCGCGCGGGAGAGCAGCTCCTGCAGATCGCAGTGTTCGGGGTGAAGTGTCATCCGGCCCGATTCCAGGCGCGCCAGATCGAGAATCTCTTCGATCAGGCGTGACAGGCGTTCACTTTCCCGGACGATGATTGCCAGGAAGTGTGTTTGCTGCTCCCGGTCCAGGTCATCACTGTCGCGCAGTATCTCCGCAAATGCCCGGATCGATGTGAGGGGGGTGCGCAGCTCATGGCTGACCATGGCGACGAATTCATCTTTAAGCCGGTCCAGTTCGCGCAGGCGTTCGTTGGCGCTGCGCAGCTCTTCACCGATGCGGGCAAGCTCCGTAGATTTCTGCTCCAGTCGGCGGTTGTACTCCAGCGTTTGCGAAGTCGTGTCCAGAATGCTGAGGATGGAGGACATATCCAACGCTTCACCCCGGACCACAGAGTTGATCAGTATCCGCGCGGTAGCGCTGCCCAACGCACCGGTCAGGCCCTGCTCGGCGGCCGCGATCATCTGAGGGGTTGCCGGTGTTTCGTCGTCTGGCCGTTCTGTCCCAAGCAGGCGGGTGGTGGAGGACTGCCCCAGGTAGCGCACCAGCAGGCCGAACAGTTCACGTCTGCTGGCCTGGCCCTGCCAGATGGGGGCCTGCTCCGCTTCGGGCTTCAGTGCGTTGGTAAAAAGCGCCGCCTGAGTCTGTTCAAGATGACCCGGTCGGGCAAACAGTGAAATGCCGACCAGCAAGCCGATATTGACCAACATTGTCCAGAACAGCGCATGCGTATAGATATCCCAGCCTTCAAGCCCGAACAGGGCGTAGGGGCGTAACGTCTCGATACCGAAAGGCCCCTGCTCGATAAAACCGGTATCAAGCCAGCCCGACAGGGCAAAGCCCGGAATCAACAGGGTCCAGGCCCAGACCAGGATACCGGCGATCATACCGCAGGCTGCCCCGGTACGGCTGGCACCACGCCAGTAGAGGCCGAGCAGCAAAGCGGGGGCAAACTGGGCAGCCGCGGCGAAAGAGACCAGGCCGATAGTGACCAGACTGTATGCCTCGCCGATCAGGGCGTGGTACAGATATCCGAGAATCAGGATGAAAACGATAGCCACCCGTCGGATACCCAGCAACCAGCCGGACAGGTCTCGCCTCTGATCAAGCTGCAGGGCTCGCCAGCGCAGCAGCAACGGCATCACCAACTGGTTGCTGACCATGGTTGAAAGCGCGATGGTTTCCACGATCATCATGCTGGTCGCGGCTGACAAGCCGCCGATAAAGACCAGCATCGGCAACCCGTTAAGCCCTGCCGAGAGCGGCAGCGTCAGCACATAGTTATCGGGCTCACCGGTCGTACTCCCACCCAGCATGCCGGCCAGGGCAATTGGAATTACAAACAGGTTGATCAGCAGCAGATAAAAAGGGAACAGCCAGCAGGCACGCTTCAAATGTTCTTCGTTGACGTTCTCCACCACGAGCACCTGAAACTGGCGTGGTAGCGTGATGAACGCCAGCATCGCGAGAATCAGGGTGCCAAACCAGCCCAGCGCGCCCCCGGGAATCTGCTCCAGGCCAAAGTGATGGGCGGCTTCAGGCAGGAGCTGGGCGGCCGTGGCAAACAGGTCAGCCGGCCCTTGGTAGAGCACAAAGGTGGCAAACACACCCACGGCCACGAATGCGAACAGTTTGACCAGTGACTCAAACGCGATAGCGGTGACCATCCCCTCATGCCGCTCGCTGGCGTCCAGGTGGCGGGTACCGAACAGAATGATAAACACGGCCAGCACCAGCGCGACCCAGAACGCTTTATCGTTCCAGAAACCTGTCAGCGACAGAGCCGGTGGCGTTTGTCGGGGATACTCCGTCAGAATACCGTAACTGACCGTGATCGCTTTCAGCTGCAGGGCGATATAGGGCATGATCGCCACGATTGCGATGGCCGCGACCAGTGCGCCCAGTGCGCCACTCTTGCCATAACGCGCGCTGATAAAGTCGGCAATGGAGGTGATGCGCTGAGCGCGGGCGATACGGATCATCTTGCGGATCAGCATCCAGCCACAGAGCATGGCCAGTGTTGGCCCCAGGTAGATCAGCAGATAACTTAATCCGGTGGTGGCGGCTCGCCCCACACTGCCATAGAAGGTCCAGGCGGTGCAGTAAACGGCGATAGACAGCGCGTAGATCGTGGGTGAGTTGACCAGTGAACGGCGTTGTTCCGCCCGCCGGTCGCCCCAGGCGGCAATGATGAACAGCAGCGCCAGATAGCTGAAGGAGATGGTCAGCACCAGCCCTTCAATCCTCATGGCGGCCCTCCAGAATCAGTGCCGATATAAGTATCACCAGTGCCCAAATCAGGTAGATCGCCACTGGCAGTGCCGAAAAACCAAGGCCCAGTGGGCGGTCAAACAGGAGTAACAGGGGCGGGGAGAACAGCAGAAGCGCCAGAATCGTCAGTGCCAGTAAACGGCTTTCGGCGCGCTTTCTCATGATAATGCTCCCTGTTTCTGGAACTCCAGAGCGTCTCCCAGGTTCATAACGCCCCGGCTTTCCAGGCGCGGAATCAGCGCCAGCACCAGCTCGGCGGTTACCCGGGCATCGCCCAGCGCCGTGTGGCGAGTGCCGGGGGGAAACTGGATCTGGAAGCGGTCGGCCAGCGCATCCAGGCCGTGGGCTTCCAGTGTGGGGTCAAGAGCTCGGGATAATGCCAGAGTGTCCAGTACCGGCATATCAAACTGCAACTCGCTGCCTTCCGCTGCCAGGTTCAGAGCCAGCAGATCGAAGGCGGCATTATGAGCAACCAATACACCCCGGCCCACATATTCCCGGAAGCGCGGCAATACGACCGCCACCGGAGGTGCCTGGTTTACATCGTCATCGCACAGGCCATGGATCCGGGTGCTTTGTGGTGGAATCGGGCGCTCCGGATTGACCAGTTGATCATAGTAGTCCTGTGCCAGCAGGCGTCCGTTAACAATCCGGCAAGCTGCCAGACTGATAACCCGATCGCCTTTGCGAAGCTCCAGCCCGGTCGTCTCGGTATCGAAGACCACCATCTCAAGTTGTGTCAGAGGGATCTTCTGTAACTGGCTATCGGGTGGGGGTAACTCCGCGATACTGAAGTCGTGAAACTCCGGACGTGCGTCCCGGTCGGTTGTCAGCGCCGGTGTCGCTGGCTCCAGACCGCGCTCGGAGGCGGGGAGTGGCAGACGCAGGCAGGCCAGGCCTCTGCGAGCCCCGGCCCGGGACCAGAGCTCTGCCCCATGCTGTGAGAGGACATCGGAGATCCGGGGAGAGAAGGGGTCATCGAACAGCGCGGTCGTCTCCCATTGCTGGATACGGGCGTGGCTGATCGGCTCTCCGTGCCAGGTGAGATCCAGATAAACCCGCCGGTTGCCCAGAAGCGGCTCGATATCCAGGGCATTGATCGACACCTCTTGCTGCAGCAAGCGAATCAGTACCGACAGCATTGAGAGTACGGCCGGGGCATCCACCTTCAGCCAGACCGGGATCCCCACCGGTGTGATGCTGATCTGTTGATCGGCGAGTCTTTCGCTCAGTGCCGCCAGCAGATCATTGGACCAGGTCTCCTCCAGCCGTGCCTGGGAGAGCTGCTGCGATTCGATCACCCGGGTCAGTCCGTCCAGTTCTCTGGCCAGTGCATCCCCTTCCTCGATAATAGCGCCGTGTAGACGGTCAAGTATCTGTGGATCATCAGTTGCCTGCTCCAGTAGCTGGGCGGCGCTGTTAAGACTGCCCAGGTGGCCTCTCATCCGGGGGACCAGCGTGGCCAGTGAGCGGCGCCAACTTTGCTCCGCAGAGAGCTCGTGGGTCGTATCGTGAAGCGTGATCAGTGCCCCGCCATGACGCGCTCCGAGACGGCGCAGATCGCAGCGGTACCAACGTGAGCGTCCGGGCAAAAGCAGCTGGCGCGGGCTGCCATTATCAGGCAGCTGGCGCAGAGTTTCTCCCAGACTGGAATGTGGAATCAGCTGGGAGATACTGCGGCCCAACCCAAGCGCCGGGTTCTCGGCAAATACGTTCTGAGCGGCGGGGTTAAACAGCAACAGTCGCTGGTGGCGGTCACAGATCAGCAGGGGTGTGGCGAGCTCCTGAACAACGCTTTCCAACTCCTCCTGAATAAACGCGGCCTTGCCTGCGCCTTCCTGGTGAGCGTGTTCAATCCGTGCCCGATCTTCGCGCCAGCCGCTGCGTATCCTGTCGAGATCCGGCTCCAGATTTATCAGCCAGCCGGAAAGCGGGAAATCGCCGCGGGCATCCGGGCTGGCTATCAGCCGTGCCAGCAATACTTGAAGCTGTCGTAGCGGTGCCAACAGCTTGCGCTCCAGCAGTGCTCCGCCGCACAGGACCAACGCGCCGGGCAGGAAAGCCAGACACCAGACAACGATCCGGGAGGGGCCGTCCAAGGTGTTTCGGGTTTCCAGCCATGCGATCAGGCCCAAGGGGATAAACAGACAGGCGCCGGCGAGCAGAAGCCAGATGCCGATCAATTGCTGGCGGGAGCGCATGATCAATCTCCATCAGGTATCTGGGCCAGCAGCGACTGCACCCGCGTCACCAGCTCTTGCGTTGAGAACGGCTTGGTGACGTAATCATTGGCCCCCAGTGCAATGCCTTTCTCCTTCTCGACCTCCCGCCCGTGGGCTGTGAGCATGATGACCGGCAGCGATGTACAGGCTGGGTTAGCGCGTATCTCCTCCAGCAACTCAAAGCCGCTGGTATCGGGTAGGCTGATATCGAGCAGTACGATATCCGGGTGGCTTGCCTCGAGGTGCTCCCGGGCCTGGGCGCCTGTCGCGGCTGTCAGCACCTGAAAGCCGGAGCGCTGCATCAGAAACTCCAGCGAGAGCAGAATGTTGGGTTCGTCATCTACGATCAGAACCTGGGCCATTGGTACTCCTTACTTCGTTTTTGCACCGAAGGGTAGCGGGGAAAGGCTCTACAGGCAGTCTAGTGCGGGTTGAACAAAGTTGGTAACCGGTGGTAGCGGAGGATAACCGTAAAGTAGCAGCGAAAAAGTCGCGGCTTTGCTTTTTATCGCAGGTGCAACAGAGTTAAAATGCGGGTTTTATTGCTTCGCCAAGATAAAGGAACTGCAATGCTGATCGATAGGTTGCGTCAGGGCGCTGTGCTGGCTGCCGCTACGTTGACATTAACCCTGTCAACACAGGCCCACAGTGAGACGGAGGCGGATCCATGGGAAGGGTTCAACCGTGCCATGTTCTCGTTTAATGAGCAGGTCGACCGTTATGCGCTCAAGCCGGTCGCTCAGGGCTATCGTTTCGTGATGCCTGACCTGGCGGAGCAGGGCGTATCCAACTTTTTCGACAACATCGGCGATGTGGGCTCTGCCGTCAATAATCTGCTGCAGGGCAAAGTGGATGCGGCATTGACCAGTGTGACCCGGGTTGTTTTCAATTCGACGATTGGTCTGGCCGGTCTTATCGATGTGGCGACCCCCATGGGGCTGGAAGAGAAGCCGGAAGATTTCGGTCAGACTCTGGGCTACTGGGGAATGGGGTCCGGACCCTATCTGGTGCTACCGTTGCTCGGGCCGAGTTCTGTGCGAGATGGGCTTGGACGTATACCGAATAGCATGCTTGATCCGGTTTCCGACGTTGATCACGTTCCAACCCGCAACTCCCTGTACGGGCTGCGTCTGATCGATGCGCGCGTGCGGCTGATGACAGCGGAACAGATCATTTCGGGTGATCGATACATCTTTGTGCGGGATGCCTATTTGCAGCGCCGTCAGTTTTTAGTCCATGATGGCCAGATACCCGTACGCTACGACGATAACGACTTCTGATTATCCCCGACCAAATGGGCTCAATGGGTGAGTCGGTCGTGGTCTATCAGCTAAATCGAGCAACTGATTAATGAGTCTCAGAGAGCAGGCGATCCTGATGGTGTCGGCCTCGACAGCTGTCACTGATCTGATATTCGAGCTCTGCGAACAGTGTGAAAGTGAACACCTGCGCATTTTCGTTGCCCGCACGACGGACGAAGTGGAGCACCTGCTTGAGCATCGTATGATCTCGATGGCGATCGTCGACCGGTCGACTCTCTCCGATCTGCCCTATCTCAGTCAGCTGGCGCGCGCTATAAACCCCATGCCTACAGTCGCTCTGGTAGAGGAAGGAACCGCGGAAAGCCTGGTGGCGTCGTTACGTAATGGGGCCGACGATGTTTTTTCTCTGACAGAGTTGCAGACCCATCCTGAGCTGTTCGTTGATGCCATGACGCGCCAGCTCAAACGGGTGCAGATGATCGAAGAGGCGCGTTTCTTGCGAGAGAGCCTGGAGCGCAGCCTTGATGAGCTGCGCGCCGACCAGCACGCCGCTCAGCAGCTTCAGCAGAAGCTGTTGCCGCCGCCGGTTCGCGAACTCAACCACGTCTGTTTTCAATATATCCTTCAGCCCAGCCTGTTGCTCAGTGGCGATTTTGTCGACTCAATAGCCATCAACGAGAATCAGACGGTTTTTTACCTGGCCGACGTATCCGGGCACGGAGCCTCGTCTGCACTGGTCACGGTGTTACTGAAAAACATGACCTACCGCCTGGTACGAAACTACAACCGCAACTCCAGTTTTGATATCCAGTCGCCGCTGGCAACGTTACACCGGGTCAACCGTGAACTGCTGTTGACCGGTCTGGGTAAACATCTCACGATGTTTATCGGCCTGATTGATGAAAGGGACTCCAGTCTGACCTATGCTGTTGGGGGGCATCATCCAATGCCAATTCTCAGGCAACGGGGCGAGGCGGTGTATCTCGAAGGACGGGGTATGCCGATCGGTTTGTTTGAAGAGCCGGTATTCGATGAAAGACGTATTGATCTGGACCCCGAGTTTTCGCTTACCCTGTTCTCGGACGGAATCCTGGAAGTAGCCGAAGGTGAAACACTGGAAGCGAAGGAACAGCTTTTGCTGGAGGCGTGTAAAGGTAAAAATCTGTCGCCCCAATCAATTTTTGACTGTATCATCCCGGTCGGGCGCATAAACCCGGACGATGTAGCGATCATGACGGTAACTCGAGTGTGACTATGAGCGATGGCTCTATTTTTTACGCCTGTCGCGACGGCCATTACGTTCTGAAGTTTGTGGGTGAGGTGCGTCTGACGCTCTGCTCCACAATCGATCTGCACCTGGAATCTGTCCTGGCACGCCGCGAGATCAGTGATACGCTGATCGATCTGACCGAAACCACCACGATTGACAGTACCTCGCTGGGGTTGATCGCCAAACTCGCGATCAAGGCCTCTGAGCTGGGCATGCCGCGCCCGACGCTGATCTCCACCAATCCTGATATTACCCGGATACTTTATTCCATGGGGTTTGATCAGGTTTTCCTGTTGCTCGACAGTGTGCCCACCAGTGGGGTCGATCTTGAGCAGGTGCCCTTTGTACAGGAATCCGAAGACCAGGTGCGAGAGCGGATTATCGGCGCACACCGGGTGTTGATCGACCTTAACGAAGCCAACCGGGCGGCGTTCAAAGACCTGGTGGCAACGCTGGAGAACTGCAGTTAGCGGGGCGGTCTTCAAAGCAGGCAATAAAAAAGGATCCCTGACGGATCCTTTTTTATTGCCTGAAAAGCAGCGGGGCGTCCCCCGCGTTTTATCAGTAGTCGAACTTGCGGTCGGTGTAGATACGGAACGCTTTTTCCCAGACAGGACCGACTTCGCCATTACCGACCGGCTGATCATCCAGGCGGGTAACCGGCGCGATCTCTTTGGAGGAGCTGGTGATCCAGATCTCGTCAGCATTGCGCACTTCGTCCATGGTGATGGTACGCTCTTCCACCGGAATGCTGCCGTCGGCCTTAATGCTGTCGATGATGATACGGCGGGTAATGCCCGGCAGGATCTGGTTGTCTTCCACGGGCGTGATTACGGTACCGTCTTTGACAATGAAGACGTTACAAGAGCTGCCCTCGGTCAATTCGTTTTTCTGGTTGTAGAGCAGGATTTCGTTATTGCCGGATGCATGCCCCTGCTGGAAGTGCATGACGTTGCCCAGCAGTGAGGTCGATTTGATGTTGCAGCGCTTCCAGCGCAGATCTTCGGTGCTGGAAACCTTGTAGGCGTGAACGGCTGAACGATCCACCGGCTCCGGGTCCTTGATACCGAACGTGAACGCGAAAATGGTCGGCTCAACATTTTCCGGGTACGCATGGAAGCGTTTGGTATCGGCGCCGCGGGAAACGTGCAGATAAACACCGAAGTTGCTGCCTTCGTTCTGGTCGATCAGGGAATCAAGCAGCTGACGCCATTCGTCGATGCTCTTCTCGCACTTAATCTCAAGCGCCTTCAGGCCATTGATCATACGCTGCATGTGCAGAGCAAAACCCACGGGCTTGCGGTTGTAGTAGGGGATCACTTCATAGATGCCATCACCGAACAGAAAACCGCGATCCAGCGGAGAAATACGGGCCTCTTCAAGAGGAACAAAGGCGCCGTTTACGTAAGCAATACTCATTATAAAAACCTCTCTATGTCCGGAGCCGGCTGGTAATCGCCAACTGGCATCTCATCTACTGTGTCATTGAAGCAAGAGTTTTATAAAAGTGGATATCTATTTCAATAACCCTGAAAAGAAAAAGATAATTTCACAAAAATGGTTAATATCCAGTTGTATTGGCCAATTTAAGGCGTTCTAACAGGATAAAGTTTCATGCTCCGGGATGTCATTGATCATCTCCCGCGCCGTGGCCGACAGTAGACGTGGGAGAATCCGGTCATCATCCAGCCGCCAGGCACAGCAAAAGTTGAGAGCCGGAGCGGCCGGTAGACGCTCAAGAACCTTCAAACGTCCTTCGTTGACGCCTGTCGCCACCAAAGGTTCCGGTAAAAAAGCGATACCGACGCCCTGCTCCACCAGCGTTAACAGACTGGCCACTGAGCTGCATGTGTGCACCACCGGCGCTTGATCGCCCAGCGGTTCAAACAGCTTTTGCAGGTGCCGCCAGGGGCGTGTGCCTCGGGGGAAGGATAAGACGGGCCGGTCTCGAAGATCGCCCAGGCCTCTGATAGAGCGCTCCTGCCCCAAGGCTGAACTTCCTACCCAGCATTGAGCGTAGCTGCACAGCGGCTCGGTGACAAATGCGGGCAGGGGGTGTTCATCGGCGACCATCAGTACCAGATCCAGCTCCGAGGCGTTGAGCTGATTGATCAGAGAGGCGGTGGTGTCGGAGATCAGTTCGTAAGCGATGAGGGGGTGCTGTTCATGCCAGATTGCCAGCAGCTTCGAGAGCCAGAGGTGTGCCAGGGTATCAACGATGCCGATTCTGAGAACGCCGCGCTCCGGTGCATCGTCGACCAGTTGGGCTTTCATCTCCCGGCTGATCGCCACCAGCTTTTCCGCATAGGGGAGAAGTTGGGTGCCCCTTGGAGTCAGATGAGTACCGCGTTTGTCACGAACGAATAGCTGGACATTGAGCTCATCTTCCAGCGCGGCAATCCGGGCAGAGATTGCCGGCTGGGAAGCGTGCAGCTGGGTGGCCGCCGAATGAAAGCTGCCCAGCCGCGCTACGGTTAAAAAGGTGTGAAGGTTTCGCAGGCGCAAATCGGTTCGCTCCGCTAGAAGGCTATTGGGGCGTCAGCGTTGCGAAGCCGGTGATTTCCCGAAGTTGCGCGATGACATACTCCCCTTCATTGAACGGGAGGCCGTCTTCGGTCAGTTCATTGAGTCGAGTGACGCCGTCCACGCTGCCGCGCTCGGAAAGATACCGCAGGATCGCCGGTGGGTCGATGCGAGCCAGCAGATCCTCGCCGCTCCAATAACCCAGCAGCGCGATCAGGCCATAGGCGCCCCAATTAGAAACATCGGCGATCAGTAGTTCATCAACGCGGGTGGCGCTGGGAACGATGTTCAGCTTGCTGATCGCATCATAAATATTACCCATACCGATTTCGTTACCGCCATCGCCGATGCCGATGGTGGGGCAGTTGGCCGCACGAACAAAGGTGTCGAAGCAGGCGGTGCGAGCGCTGATGCTCTCGCCACGCATGTTGTAGTAGCCGCCATCTTTGGCTTGTCCCGGTCGCTCAATGGAGACAACCGCCTCCGGTCGGTAGCGGGCCAGGGCTTCCAGCGCTTCCAGTTCACGTTCGTCATGCTCGCCCACCTGGATCTCGTGGATCCGGTAATCCGGCGCCAACATCTTTGAGATCGGTTTACCGCAGACGATGATCGGATCCGCACCCAGATGTTTGAGCGTCTGGTAAAGTGCAATAGCACCCACCGGCCCATCCGTCTCGAAGGTATCTACCACCGGGAAACCGGTGCCGATCAAAACCGTACCCTTGATGTTATGCAGATAACGAGCTGCACGGGCGTAATAGCCGGTCTGCAACGCCGGTTGTACGTCGCGCATGCCGCGCAGGTTCTGGCGTACCAGAATATCCTCGATCTGCTTGCTGAGAGTGGAGTCTTGGCTTGTCATGATGCTTGTTATCCTTTCAGACCGACACAGCGATAGGGTTAATCATTTGATAGTAACGACGGCTTAGCAGCAGCTGGTTGTGTGCTTCATCCTGAGTAAAGGGGGTGAAGCTCACTTCGGTACCGGGCAGCATCTGTGCAAGACGCGCGGTATCCGGCGAGAACAGGCTGCCGATTTTCGGGTAGCCGCCGATTGTCTGGCGATCATTCAGCAGCACGATGGGTTGACCATCTGCCGGCACCTGGATCGCTCCGAGGCAGATACCCTCTGACAGGATGCCGTTGATCGAAGGTGATATCGCCGGACCTTCAAGCCGATAGCCCATACGATCTGCCCGATCACTCACCTTATAACTGCTGGTGAAGAGAATCTGTTTCTGGACCTCACTGAACGCGTCCTGCTGATAGCCCAGGATCACCCGCAATGGGCTGGTATCCCGGTAATCCGGTTGATACTGCTTGGGTAGCCGGTAGCCCGCCCCCTGGGGTTCGCTGGAGCAGGGGAGAATGTCGCCGCTTTGCAGCTTCTGGCCATTGAGTCCTCCCAGCTTTTCGCGTTGTACGGTTGCCGTGCTGTCGAACATGGGCTCAATCTGAAAGCCACCGCTCACCGCCAGATAAGCGCGGGCACCGGCTTTGCTAAAGCCGGCTTCCAGTCGCTCGCCCGCCCGGATCCGGTGGGCGCACCAGCGTTCCACTTCATTGCCTGCGATCTTCAGCGGCATCTCGCCGCCAGTCAGGACCACCCAGGTGTCGACCTGAGCCTCCAGAACCAAACCGCCAATGCTGATTTCCAGCACAGTGGCATTGTTGTCGTTATCGAGCAGCCGGTTGGCCCAGTCAAACGCACTGGGGTCCAGTGGACCGCCGGTGGTGAGGCCAATGCGGTGGTGGCCAAAGCGGCCACGGTCGGTGATCAGGGTCATCAACCCAGGCTGTAACACCTTGAATCCGTTCATAGTTCACCTCCCAGTTCCAGGTAGCGCTCTCTGCTGATCGGTTCGAAACTGACCCGGTCGCCAACCTGAACCGGCATGCTGGGATCCGCATCCGGGTTGAACATACGGGTCGGGCAGCGACCGATCAGGTTCCAGCCGCCAGGCGAGGCTGCTGGGTAAATGGCCGTTTGGCGGTCCGCGATGGCGACTGAACCTCGCGGTACGGATTGGCGTGGGGTAGAAAGCCGTGGCGCTGCGATACGCTCATCCACCTGACCCAGGTAAGCGAACCCGGGGGCGAAGCCGATGGCATAGACCCGGTATTCGGTGTTGGCGTGCAGGTTAATCACCTCGTCGATGCTCATCTGTGCCCGTTGCGCCAGTGCTTCCAGGTCGGGCCCTGACTCCGTGTCATACCAGACCGGTAGCGTGATCAGGTTGCCTTCATGGGTGCTCTCCGCCGCGCCGGACTCTGCGATCGAACGCAACTGACGTCGAACCTCAAGATGGTCGGTCTGGAACGGATCGTAGATCACCAGCAGGGAGGCGTAGGAGGGCACCAGATCGATTATCGCGGATCCTAAAAGCCGTTCGGTTTCAGCAACGGCATGCTGCACCTGAGCTGAGATCCGCGGGTCGGTTTCCTCGCCAAAATAGACGATCAGGGCGTTCTCGCCGGCGACTTCTATCCTCATGATTTCAGCAGCTCCCGGATCTCTCGAATCGCTTCGATGCCTTCGGCGTTGTCACCATGGACACAGATGGTGTCGATATGCAGTTTCAGAGTATGACCGCTGACCGTGGTGATGGTCTGGCTGTCGGCGATCTGACGTACCTGTTCCAGCATCTTTTCCCGGGTATGGACGGCACCGGGTTTGGTGCGGGAAAGCAGTTTGCCGTCATCGTCATAACAACGGTCGGCAAAGGCTTCGAATAACAGTTCGATGCCGTAGTGTTCCGCCTCCTGACGGTGGTTATCCGCCTCCGGGGTGGCCTGCAGCATCAGCTTGACCGGTCGATAATAATCGGCGATCGCCTTCATGATCGCTTGACGCACGGACGGCTTGGCCATCATGTCGTTGTAAAGCGCACCATGGGGTTTTACGTATTCAAGATGCAGCTGTGCGGAAGCGGCCATGCCATCCAGTGCGGCAAGCTGATAATGGATCAGCGCGTGGATTTCATTGGCGCTGGCGTGGATTGAGCGGCGCCCAAACCCCATCAGGTCGGGGTAGGCCGGGTGAGCCCCAACCTGAACGCCATTTTCACGTGCCATGCGCAGCGTTTTCTGCATGACCAGCGGGTCGCCCGCGTGAAACCCGCAAGCGATATTGGCCTGATCGATGTGGGGCATAACGTGTTCGTCCATGCCCATGCTCCAGGCACCGAAGCTTTCGCCGAGATCACAATTGAGCAGCATGAGTCCTCCCGTATGAAAAATCAGAGAATGGCCAGACGGCTATTGGGCAGGTCGGTAACCAGCATATGGCCCGGGCTGTGAGTGATGCAGACCGGCGGTCGAGCGGATTCTATCGCCACCTGTGGTGTAACACCGCAGGCCCAGAATACCGGGACTTCGCCTTCATTAATGCTGACCGCATCACCGAAATCCGGTTTGCTGAGGTCATTGATGCCGATGGCTGCCGGGTCGCCGAAATGCAGTGGCGCGCCGTGAACGGATGGGAACCGAGAGCAGATCTGGATCGCCCGGATCGCATCCGCCGGTTTCATCGGACGCATACTGACCACGGTAGTGCCGCTGAAGCGTCCCGCGCTCTTGCAGGGAATGTTGGTGCGATACATCGGCACGTTCACTTTCTCTGTGATATTGCGGATTTCCAGACCATCCGCCATCAGCGCTTCTTCAAAAGAGAACGAACAGCCGAGCAGGAAGGCGACCATATCATCCTGCCAGTGGCCGGAAATATCGGTCACCTCTTCCACCAGCGCGCCATCCCGGTAGAGCCGGTAGCGGGGTACATCCCGGCGGATATCAATATCCTCGCCCAGGTCCGGCAGCATGAAGTCACCGGGCGAAGCCGACATGCCGATCAATGGGCAGGGTTTGGGGTTGAACTGGCAGAACTTGAGGAATTCATCGGCGTAGTCCGCCGGCAGAATGGCTAAATTGGCCTGCACATAGCCTGGGCAGTAGCCCGAGGTATTGCCATTGAATGCACCGCTGCGGATTTGCTGGCGCAGCGCCAGAGGGGTGGAGTTGTCTGCCATGTATACAAAGCCCTCTTTATCAGAAATGGGTCGCATCGACATAAAAATGTGATAAAGAGAGTGTATAACGCTTTCAAGGGATGTCTAATCGATATTGGCTGCTAGCGTTGATAACTTTTGTTTATCAGTGTGCGCGAGTTGAAAAGTTAAATTGAAAGAGTAAACAAGGTGGCCCGGCGGCCGCCATAAGACGGATGCCGGGGAATAGAGAGTGGGTGTTGTCAGCCTGCCAGCAGTTTTTCCAGTTTGACCTGATCCGCGGCAAAGTTGCGGATACCTTCGGCCAGTTTCTCGGTCGCCATGGCATCGCCGTTCATCGCCCAGCGGAAGCTCTGTTCATCCAGCTGTTCCTGTGCATCGTCGCTGCGGCTCTCGGGAGAGAGGCGGCGGTCCAGTGGCGCATTGGTTTCAGACAGCTCTTTAAGCAGCGCGGGGGAGATCGTCAGGCGGTCACAGCCGGCCAGAGACTGAATTTCTCCGATATTGCGGAAGCTCGCGCCCATGACGATGGTGTCATAGTCGTGGTTTTTGTAATAACGGTAGATGCGGCTCACCGACTGAACGCCCGGGTCGTTATCCAGAGCGAAGTCAGCCTGCGGCTCACGCGCTTTATGCCAATCCAGAATACGCCCCACGAAGGGTGAGATCAGAAAAACCCCGGCGTCGGCACAGGCCTGAGCCTGGCTGAACCCGAACAACAGTGTGAGGTTGCAGTTAATGCCTGCCTTTTCCAGCTCTCTGGCCGCCTCGATCCCTTCCCAGGTGGAGGCGATCTTGATCAGAACGCGGGAGGCGTCCACGCCCTGCTGCTGATAGAGATCGAGCAGTCGCTTGGCCTTCTCGACGGTGCCTCGGGTATTGAACGAAAGGCGCGCGTCGACTTCGGTGGATACCCGGCCCGGAACGATCTGTGTGATCTCGCGGCCGATCAGAACCGCCAGATAGTCGCACATGTTCGCCAGCTGCTCTTCCTGGCTGCCGCCCTGTGATGCAGCATACTGGCGAGCTTTCTCCAGCAGCGGCGCATACTTTTCATCCTGGCTTGCTTTAAGTAGAAGCGAGGGGTTGGTGGTGGCGTCCACCGGCTGAAAGGTGCGGATGGCATCGATGTCGCCGGTGTCGGCAACAACCGTGGTCATCTGCTTAAGCTGTTCGAGCTGATCCATGGGCGTTTTCGTCCTCTTGGGGCTGTGTATTCGGGGTAACAAACTCCAGTGCCTGGCGGAAGGTGTTTGCGCAGGCACCGCGCTGGTGGCCATTCTCGCTCAGATAGCGGCGGAACTGTCGGCCGCCACGCTGGCCGTGGAACAGGCCCAGCAGGTGTTTTACAACGGCGTAGAGTGGGGCGCCTTCAGCAAGGCGACGCTCCAGATAGGGTATAAAAGCTTCCGCTACTTCTATTCGGCTCAGCGGCGTCTCGTGGGTGCCAAACAGCTGCTGGTCCACTTCGCTGAGCAGTGGGTAGGGGTTCTGGTAGGCTTCACGACCAACCATGACGCCATCCACATGGGTTAGATGATGCTTGGCTTCTTCCAGAGATTTGATACCACCGTTAATAATGATCTCAAGCTCCGGGTAGAGTCGTTTGATCTCATAAACGAAGTCGTATTTCAGTGGCGGAATCTCGCGATTTTCCTTGGGGCTCAAGCCTTGCAAAATCGCTTTGCGTGCGTGAATGGTGAAGCTGGTGCAGCCGCTTTCACGGACCTGTTCAACAAAACCGTGCAGATGTTCGAAACTGTCCAACTCATCGATACCTAGGCGATGCTTGACCGTTACCGGAATGCGGGTGGTCGCCTGCATCTCGCTCAGGCATTCAGCGACCAGCCTCGGGTGGGCCATCAGACAGGCGCCGATCATATTGTTCTGGACCCGGTCGGAAGGGCAGCCCACGTTCAGGTTGACCTCATCGTAGCCGGCCTCCTCTGCCATGCGTGCGCAGAGAGCAAGTTCCTTGGGATCGCTGCCGCCAAGCTGAAGGGCAACCGGATGTTCGCTGGCGTCATAATGCAGGAAGCGCTCCCGGTCGCCGTGAATCAGAGCGCCGGTGGTTACCATCTCGGTATAAAGCAGTGTCTGAGCTGACATCAGCCTGTGAAAGACGCGACAATCCGACGTAGTCCAGTCCATCATCGGCGCTACGCTGAAGCGCCGGCTGGGTTCTTTCGCTTGAGTGTGCGTCAGGGGTTCTGCTTTGTCAGTCGTTGGTTTTTCGGTCATCGAGGGCCGTGAAAAAAATCGTTGCACATACGCGGATGCGCCGTGGTGGAAATTGGCCGCCAATATATCACAGTGCCCGTGACAACCCTATTCCAGGCAGTGCTCCCCCTCTGGCTTAAGTCGGGTGGGCTGCATTTCGTGCGGCGATGCGGGTCGCGCGGCCCTCTCGTAGTGTTTGTCTCTCAATCACATCAAAGCCGCACAGCTTTAACAATTGTTCGATATCCTCGGCACTGTATCGATTGTGCTCAAAATAATCGCGAAAACACTCGTGCATCGTCGGGGCGTCGGCCGGGTCGTGAGCAAAGTCCAGGTCAGGGAACTTATGGTGCAGGAAGTTGACTACTGGCTGGCGCACCATGTCGGTGAGAATCAAAACACCGCCGGGTTTAAGCCAGTGGCGCAGAGCCTGGAATAGATTGATCGGCTGGTACAGCTCGTGAATCAACATATTGGCAAGGCAGGCGTCGAGCGGGGCGCTGTCGAAAAAAGCAGGCCCGGGGGCATTAAGATCGGCGATGCGGATCTCCAGATTGGCGGGTTGATCCTCAACCCTGGCCAGCATGTAGGGTGCGATTTCGATTCCGGTGAGTCGGTAGTCCGGATGTTTCTGAGCGAGCTGCTTCAGAAACAGAGCGGGCCCACATCCCAGGTCGGCGATGTGAAGCGCGTTCCCCGAAGGCGTATGAGCATACCAAAATGACCAGAAGTCATTATCATGGTTGCGCTCATGGGTATCGATGGTGCGCTCGGCGGCGCGGTGCCCATCACCACCGTGGTGCTGTTCGAGGTAGCGACGGGTTTTATTGAGTTCGTCGGTCATGAGAGTGTCCTGCGCCGGTCGCGGTTAATCTGACGTTATAGATGAGCATATCACGGGCTTACAATGACAAGACGCGTTGAGCTGTATTCTGTGGGGGAGTTTCAGTGTTTGTGACCAAGGCGACGGGTTTCGGCCGTTTTTATCATGCAACCCGTTACTCAATTAAGGGTATACGGGCGGCTTATCAGAGTGAACCGGCGTTTCGTTACGAGGCGTGGGCGGCTGCGCTGATGTTTGTGCTCTCTTTTTGGGTGGCCCAGACGGGATTGCAGTGGGGGCTGATGGTGGCCGCGCTGCTGATCGTTCTGCTCACCGAGCTGGTGAATACGGCCATCGAAGCGGTGGTTGATCGTGCGGGTACCGAATTTAATACGCTGGCCGGCTTGGCCAAGGATTTGGGCTCGGCGGCGGTTTTTTGTTCGCTGCTGATTACGGCGGCTATCTGGGGCGGTGTTATCTGGGACAATTACTTCTCGGGCATGTGAGAAGCAAAAAAAACGCCGCTTACCTCTCGGTAGCGGCGCATTCGCAGTGCCCCTCGTGTGCGAAAAAATGGTTGGAGTGCCGCTGCTTTGCGTCTGGCTACCAACCTGATTCGTATAAAGCACATGCTGTGCCAATTAGGTAAAAAGCGCTTTGTTCGGCGGTTTTACGGGCGATGTACCTGATATTTAACCGCTGGCTAACGGAAAATCTCACCAAATCGGTGCAGTGTTGCACGTTGCTGGTGCCAGAAATGCTGCGCTGCGGCAGGCTGGATTTAAAACGGCGCAACTAAGCCGACGATAGCCGGGATACCTCTTTCAGGGCTATAATTGCCGCTTTTCCCAATACATTCTCGAATCAGGACATTATGACCGTTCGTACCCGTATCGCACCCTCTCCGACCGGCGACCCCCACGTCGGCACCGCTTATATCGCTTTGTTCAACCTGGCATTCGCACGTCAGCATGGTGGCCAGTTCGTGCTGCGTATCGAGGACACCGACCAGACCCGCAGTACGCCGGAGTCTGAGAAGGCGATCCTGGATTCCCTGCGTTGGCTGGGCCTGGAATGGGATGAAGGCCCGGATGTGGGCGGTGAGTTTGGTCCTTATCGTCAGAGCGAGCGCAAGGATATGTACAAGGACTTTGCCATGCGCCTGGTGGAAGAGGGCAAGGCATTCCTGTGTTTCCGTACCGCCGATGAGCTCAATGAGCTACGTGAGGCCAATAAGGAAGCGGGTCGTCAGCGTGCACTGAAGCAGGAAGACCTGGAACTGCCCGCTGATGAGGCAGAGCGTCGTATGGCCGCGGGTGAACCCTACGTGGTACGTATGAAAGTGCCCACCGAAGGTGTCTGCGAAGTCGACGATATGCTGCGTGGCACCATGGAGCTGGACTGGGCCCAGGTGGATGCACAGATTCTGCTTAAATCCGATGGTATGCCGACTTACCACCTGGCCAACGTGGTTGATGATCATCTGATGAAGATCACCCATGTTATCCGCGGAGAGGAGTGGATCAACTCCGCGCCCAAGCACAAACTGCTGTACGAGTACTTTGGCTGGGATATGCCGCGTTTGTGCCATATGCCGTTGCTGCGCAACCCGGATAAAACCAAGCTCTCCAAGCGTAAGAACCCGACCAGTATTCTTTACTACCAGCGCATGGGTTACATGCCGGAAGCGCTGCTGAACTATCTCGGCCGCATGGGCTGGTCGATGCCGGACGAGCGGGAGAAGTTCTCCCGTGCGGAGATGTTTGAGGCCTTTGATATTCAGCGCGTGTCCCTCGGTGGGCCGGTGTTTGATCAGGAAAAACTGAGCTGGCTGAATGGTCTCTGGATTCGTGAGGATCTAACAGCCGAGCAGTTTGCTCAACGCTTCCAGCAGTGGGCGCTGAACCCGGAATACCTGATGCAGATTATTCCGCTGATCCAGCCTCGCGTAGAGAAGTTCTCCGATGTGGCACCACTGGCAGGCTTTTTCCTGTCCGGCATGATGCCGGTTAGCGAAGCGAGCTTTGAGCATAAGAAGCTGGAGATCGACGATGTGCGTCGGATTCTTCAGTTTGCTTCCTGGTACCTGGATGAGCAGCGCCACTGGGATCGTGATCAGCTGTTCAACGGCCTGAAAGCGCTGGGCGAAGCGCTCGGGTTCAAGATACGCGACTTCCTGTTCCCGCTGTTTGTAGCGATCTCCGGTACCGCTCAGACGGTCTCCGTTGTCGATGCGATGGAGATTCTGGGGCCGGATATCAGCCGTGCCCGGGTGCGTCATGCGCTGGAGGTGATTGGTACGCCGTCCAAAAAGCAGACCAAAACCTGGGATAAAGAGTATCGTGGCCTAAGCGTGTAACCGCTTATGTTTGCTTTGTTACCGAACGGCCACCCACTGCGGTGGCCGTTTTTGTTTAAAAACTAACCTGTTGATCGTAAAAGAAAACTTGGGTAAAGGCCGGTGCTTAAAAACGCTTGACAGCCATCGGAGCGCTCAGTAGTATACGCCCGGTCTTTACGGAGGGGCCTTAGCTCAGCTGGGAGAGCGCAACACTGGCAGTGTTGAGGTCAGCGGTTCGATCCCGCTAGGCTCCACCAAATCCGTAAATGTCACTCAGCGTCCCATTCGTCTAGTGGCCTAGGACACCGCCCTTTCACGGCGGTAACAGGGGTTCGAACCCCCTATGGGACGCCATTTCCTCTTCAGGTTTCATACCTGATTCGTGGGGCCTTAGCTCAGCTGGGAGAGCGCAACACTGGCAGTGTTGAGGTCAGCGGTTCGATCCCGCTAGGCTCCACCACTTTTGCGGCAGATCAGCCGAAATCACCACCAATTTCCTTTTCAGTAATCCATGCCTGCTGAGTTTTACGTTGCAGGGAAACTCTCTAAACAGCAATAGATAATCAGCTATGTGTGGATGCTAAAGACGTTGTTCCGGAATATGTGAGATGAGAAGTTCCCATTTAAAAATAGATGGGAACGTAATATGCACGAATCCAGAGGGTGTTCATAGTTCTGTATCAGCCAGTATTCACAGATCGACGTACTCGTCGATCCGCCCCTCAAAGTGGATGCTCAGCTGCGACAGCGTGAGGTTCCAGTTCTGGACCGGATGAGTCCATTTTTCGGAGGCCTTCAACATAGTACGCCGACAGATTCTCCCACTTGCTACGCCAGGATTTGATCACCAGCGGATACTGCTGGCCCCATTTGGTTTCCAGGTCGTCCAACGCTTGTTCTGCCGCGTTTTGGGTTGTCGCCCGGTACACACACTTTAGATCCACCATAAAGGCCTTCTGGTTCTTGCTGGCGACGTACTTCATCGAGTTGCGGATTTGGTGGATGATGCAGAGCTGCACTTCGGTTTTCGGGAAGATGGTGGCAATGGCTTCCGGGAAGCCGGCCAGGCCGTCCACTGAGGCAATCAGGATATCCTTGACGCCGCGATTGTTCAGGTCGGTGAGGATATTGAGCCAGTAGCGAGCCCCTTCGCTTTCGGACCGATAAAGGCCCAACAGCTCTTTCTTGCCCTCGATATTGAGGCCCAGGATGGTGTAGAGCACCTTGGAGACGAAGCTTCCGTTTTCCTTGACTTTGTAGTGGATCGCATCGAGCCAGACGAAAGGTTAGACCGGTTCCAGATCGCGTTCTTGCCAGGCTTTCAGCTCCGGTACCAAGCGGTCGGTAATGGCGTTGATGGTGCCGTTGGAGACCTCCAGGCCGTACAGATCCATCAAGTGCTCACGGATGTTCTGATAGCTGTTGCCCAATGCGAACAGCAACGGCACCTTACGCTCCATTTCATCGGTCAGGCGGGTCTGGTATTTCTTTACGGTCTGAGGTTCAAAGGAGCCGTTACGATCACGCGGCGTATCCAGTTCAAACTGACCGGATGAGGTCTTGATGGTCTTACGTGACGAGCCGTTCTTGCGATTGGGAGTCGCGTTGCTGGCGAGGTGGTGATCCAGTTCACCGGCCACAGCGGCTTCCGTGACCTGTTTGATCAGAGGTGTCAGCAAACCGTCCTTGCCGTTGATCGGCTGGCCGGACTGCAAAGCCTTGGCGAAGGCCTCAACGTCGATTTCAAATTTGTTGTCGGACATGGTGTGTCGTTCCCTGTTTGGAGCAGTTTAGGTAAACGACACAGAACTTTGAACACTACCCCATCCGGGCCTCATAATTTTTTAAGGGGATGCCGTTCGATAAAAAACCCCGCCGAAGCGGGGTTTTATTAACGTGCTGTTGATAATAACCTGAGAGCGGCTTCAACTAAAAAGTGTGATCTGTTTTTAAATAGTTTGTTCTCGCTGACTGTTTTATCGATTTTGGTTACAAGTAAGTGGGGTAATGTAATATTTAATCTATCGATTTGGCCCATATATCTGGTTAGGTCTACTTCGATCATAAACCACACACCTCCACTATACTCCTCCTGATGGGTTAGCTCCTCCAGTTGACTGGCCTGAGGGATATCCTCCCCGTCTTCAACCAGGGTTTCCAATTGCAGATCGATCGCCTCGTTTACGTTACCGATGGCTTCTTCTAATGTATCACCTGCTGAAAAACAACCTGGGAGATCCGGCACAGTTACACCGTATGCGCTATTTCCCTCTTGATGAATCACCACGGGATACAGCATATTTTTCACCTTTTGGTCCCTTTTGGATTACCAGTTACTTGCCTCTCGAGGAAAAGCAACCGGGCTATTTAAGCCCGGCCTGCTTCAAGATACTGGCAACAGTTTTGGATGGCAGATCCCTTTTAGGGTGAGGCAAGGTTACTTTGCCTTCTTTTGTGGGGGGCTTCAGTTGGTGATGCGAACCCCTTACCTTGTGGATATACCATCCATCTTCTTCCAGCACCTTCAGTAGATCCCGACTATTCATCGGCTGCTCCCTGTCGGTTGCTGACTATTTCAATTATACACACCATACACACTCAGTCAAATTGAAGTGTGTATGGTGTGTGTTTCAGGGGAGCGTCTGAGCAAGTCCTCCGCATGAGACAATCCTCTGTTCAGGCATATCGGGGATATTTCAGCTTACCTTCTCTGACAGCGAGCTCAGCAACACGCGCCGTCAGACCGGCACGGAGAAGTTTTTGGCGGGGGACGATCACCTTGCTACTGGCAGACTGGCAGATTATCTGTTGTTATTTAGAGTGTTTTGGTACGACGTAAACCTCAGCAGGCAGATAAACGATGATCTACTTTGCCTATGGTTCCAACATGTCTCTGGCCAGGCTGACTCAGCGAGCACATGGTGCCCGACGGATCGCCTGCGGGCTGATCGAGGCTCATGATCTGCGCTTTCATAAGGTGAGTCCCGACGGTTCCAGCAAGTGCGATGCTTTTTATACCGGTGAGCCGGACGATTGCGTTCATGGTTGTGTATTTGAACTGAGCCCGCACGAAGAGCTGATTCTCGATGAAGTTGAAGGCTTGGGCAGAGGCTACGAGAAGAAGACGGTCCCGGTGTTATGCGCCGATGGTGCTGTCATTCATGCACAAACCTATTATGCGACACTGATCGATCCGGCGCTGACCCCTTATGACTGGTATCTGAATCATGTGCTCGTCGGAGCCCGTGAACTGTTGTTGCCCGACAGTTACCTTGCCCGCATTGAGTCGGTTCCCAGCCGGGTTGACCCGGATCGCGAGCGAAGCCTGAGGCAGTGGTCTGTCCACAATAATAGCAATGCGAACCTGGCGTGATAGAGGGCTTTGGCGTTCGGCTTTTGCCGCGCTGCTGGGGCTGATTGCGCTCTTCGCGTTGGGCCAGTCGGGTTATTTTCTTTGGCACACCTTTGTCAATCGCTCAGCCCCGGCCAGTGTTTTATCCGGATACTGGGCACCGGCAGTGGCTTTCTCTATTCCCGGCGCTGTTTTGTTATACCATGCTAGGGCTATTTTTCTGGGCCGCCCCGTTGGCTGGCGAGTGTGCATCGATATTCTGGTCGCACTGTTCTGGCTTGGGACGTTGCTCGTTTTTGGCCTGTTGGCCCTGGATCTTTGAGCAGAGCCGTTCGGTGTAAAACTGAATCAGGGACTGATAATGACCCATTCCCAACTGCATTGGCCGTCGACCGATCTGGAAGCATTAAAAGCCAGGTTGCATCGTGTTGATGAGTTTCTGATCATTCAGGATCTGGATGGCGTCTGCATGGGGCTGGTCAATGATCCACTGACACGCCGGATCGAGCCAGGTTACCTGCACGCGGTATCTCGATTGAAAGGGCGCTTCTTTGTATTAACCAACGGCGAGCATATTGGCTGTCGGGGCGTTAACGGAATCGTTGATCGGGCACTGAGCGAAAGCGACGCCGAACCCGAAGATCACGGGCTCTACCTGCCGGGGTTAGCCGCGGGCGGTGTGCAGTGGCAGACAGCCGGTGGCCAGGTTTCTCACCCTGGCGTTGAGGAGGCGGAGCTTGAATTTCTGGCATCGATACCGGCCAGAGCCCGCGTCTTTCTGGATCACTGGTTATCAGCCCGGGATTTAGGGCTCTCAGGGTCCGCGCTGGAGAGGCTGATCGATGCGACCGTGTTGGATAACCGGGTCTCGCCCACGCTGAACCTGAACTCCCTCTATCGGGTGCTGAGGGATAGCCTTGAAACCTATCGCCAGTTACAGACTGACGCGCTTGGGTTTATGCATCAGTGCCTGGCTGACGCGCAAGCGCTGGGTCTTGATGATGCGTTCTTCATTCACCTGGCACCGAATCAGGGAAGCGAGGCGGGGGTAGAGCGACTGAAACCGGCCAGTGAAACCGGTGCAGGCACCACGGATATACAGTTTATGTTGCGTGGTGCGGTCAAGGAGGCCGGCGTACTGGCGCTGTTGAATCGCTACTATGGAACGCGCACCGGCCAATACCCGCTGGGGGAGGCGTTTAGCGTGCGGCAGGCGCCTCGATCGTTGGAGGCGCTGATTACGCTCGCGCAAGATGCGTTTGACCCAGAGCTTATGCCTGTGTTGGTAGGGGTGGGGGATACGCTCACCAGCTTTCCTGATAAAGGGCATTACCAGCGTGGTGGCAGTGACCGAGGATTTCTGACCCTGCTCAAAGCTTTGGGCGATCGCTTTCACACGGATAGCCTGGCACTGTTCGTCGATAGCAGTGGTGGAGAAGTGGCCCGGCCCGGCGTCTTAGCCTCTGAGCTTGATACAGATCCGGCTCGGGCCTTGGCGGGTATCACTGATCCAGAGGATCCATTAAAAATTGATTTTGTGTTTACCGGTGGGCATCACCAGTATGTGAGTTTTTTCTGCGATCTGGCTCATGGGCTGACGCATCCAGGAGGGAGCATCCCGTGACCTATAAACAACTTGCTTTTATTCATTTGGGCCTGATTATTCCGGCGATTGTGCTGGGAGCAGGGCTTCTGTTGGCTAAGAAGGGCACCGATCGCCACCGGTTGGCAGGGCGGCTGTATATGGTGCTGATGTTTTCCACGGCGCTGGTCTCTCTGTGGATGCCCGCTCATGTGGGGCCGCAACTGCTATTTCACTTCGGTTACATCCATTTACTAAGTCTATTGACGCTGGTGACGGTACCTCTGGCCTGGTGGGGGATACGTCAGGGTAACCTGCGGTTGCACCGCAATGCGATGATCGGATTGTTTACAGGCGGTATACTGGTCGCTGGAACATTCGCGCTCATGCCGGGCCGGATGCTCAATAGCTGGATTTTCTAATTCTGATGTTTGCAAACCGCCGCAGCCTTTTTCTTCTGCTCTCGGTGCTGATCTTTCTGACCGATGCGCTATTTGTTGTATTGAACTACCAGAGTGACCGGCAAACCCTCAATCAGACTCTGGCTGATGAGGGTAAAGCGCTACATAAGTCTTATCAGGTCGCGTTATCGATGACGCTGACCAATATGCAGCAGATAGCTACCTTCGTGGCCGGCGACCCTCGTGTACAGACTCTGTTTGAGCAAGCCGTGGACGCGGTGGAGCAGGAGGGTGGTGGTCCCGGCGGTCCGAAGGCCGCTCGCCTGAGAGATGAGCTGTATGAAGTGGTCGCGCCTGGTTGGCAGAAAATGACGGCCGAGTATCAAGTTCGGCAACTTCATTTCCATCTGGGGCCTGGCTCCACCAGTTTTCTGCGCGTGCACAAGCCTGAAAAATTTGGCGACAATATGGATGATCTTCGCCATATGGTGGTCGATGTTAATCGTGATCGTCAGCCACGGACAGGGCTGGAGTTGGGGCGGGTATACGCGGGTTTGCGCGGTATTGTTCCGGTCTTCAGTCCAGCCAGTCCCAGAGAGCCCATCGGCGCCCTGGAAGTGGGGACCTCCTACGGTACCTTGATAGACTCCCTGAGTCAGTCGATCGGTGCACAGGTCGCCGTCCTGCTCAAAGAGCAGCGGGTGGAGGAAGCGACCTGGCAGCGGCCAAATGAGTCCCTGATGACTGATTGCGGTTGCTTTATAGAGGCAACGTCCTCGTCCTCTCTTATTGAGCTTCTGAGTCTGGAAGATGAATCGCACCAGCCCGCATCCTTCGAGGGCCGAACCTATCTGGTTGAAGCGGAGAGTGGGCACTACGCAGTCTCTGAGTTTGCGATTCGTGACTATGTCGGCCAGCGGGATGGCAGCGCAGATTCTGTAGGGCGGGTTGTGATCTGGTGGTCCGCCGATGATCTGATCGCCGGGCTGGAGGCGAGTACCTGGCGCAACGTGGTGTATGGCCTGATCGGTTTCGTGCTGATTGAGGTGGTCCTGTTCGGAGCGATGCGTCTGACTTTACGTGGGCTGGAAGGTGAGGTTGTGCGCCGTACACGAGAAATTCACGACTTGAATGACCGGCTGAAAAAGATAGCCCATCATGACTTCCTCACCGGTGTTTATACCCGTCGGTATTTAATCGAACGGTTGCAGCAGGAATGTAATCGAGCCAGTCGAGAGCAAACGCCGTTAACGCTGCTGATGCTCGATATCGATTACTTCAAGATGATCAACGATACCTATGGACATCCTGCGGGCGATCAGGTGTTGGCGGACATGGGGGCGCAGTTGCTTGATAACTGTCGGGATTATGACCTGGTGGGGCGTTATGGTGGAGAGGAGTTCTGTGTCGTTCTGCCCGGTCTTGAGGTTGCTGAAGCGTTCAAGGTAGCAGAGGCGCTGCGCCTGCGGATTCAGCGCAGCCTGGCATTGCCGGATAAAGCCGGCAAACCGGTTACCGTCAGTATCGGCTTGGCCGAGTACGATCCGGAGCAGTCCTACCAGCAGTTAATCAAGACCGCTGATCAGGCCCTTTACCGGGCCAAGGAAAATGGCCGGAATCGTTCGATCATATCTGAGCCTCTGGTGACTTCCGGCTGACAAACTGTTGCCTGACTACGCTGTTAAACGCCTCAACGTAGCCTGCGTCGAACTGGCTCCCCGAGTTGGCGTTTACCTCCGATACGGCGCTGAGTAGCGAGCGTTTATAGCTGCGGTCCGCGCGTTCGCTGGTAATGGAGCAGAAGGTGTCGACGATTGCCAGAATTCTCGCGCCCGGATGAATCTGTTCTGCTTTCAAACCGCCGGGATACCCCTGGCCATCAACGCGCTCATGATGCTGAAGTACGATAGTTGAAGCTTCATCCCATCCACCCAGGTTGATCAGTAACTGACTTCCCAGCTTCACATGCTCCTGCAGCAGCTTTGTTTCATGGTTGGTAAGGCCGGTTGTTTTTTCCAGAATCGTTTGGGGGACAAAGCCCATGCCTAAATCATGGACCAGTACGGCCGCTTCAAGTTGCTGGGGGCTGGCAGGCTTATCGAGCATGTCATTGAGTGCTAGGGCCAGAGCGAGCTCTTCCCTGGAGCGCTCCCGTCGGTAGATGCTTAACCCATCTATTTTTTCAGCCAGTGTCTGGAACAAAGCGCGGTGATCGGGTTTGAGCGTCAGGGCTGGGTTGGGTTTCACCGGTGCGCCAGTGACGGCCTGCCCGCCGATCCGGGACAGGGCGCATTCAAGCGTTTCCACAAAACAGGGAGCGGGCGCCAGTACCAGCAGGTCGAGCTGATCGGCGAGGGTGATCAGTTTATTGTCATCTGTGACGCCGTCAGCAATCAGCGTTCGCAAAAGGTATTCGGTCTGCGAGCAGGTCACGGACACCAGGTCGCTGACCCGATCAGACAGGGGGATTTCACATTTGCGGATCCGGTCGAGAACCTCTTCCAGCCGATGCAGTATATCAACCACGGACTGAGCGCCGATCATGGCACAGTTGCCTTTGAACGAATGAAGGTGGCGGAAGACGCCGTTCACATCATCCAGGCTTTGGCTGCGTTCAAGCGCTAGCAGCGAGTCCTGGATAGAGAGCAGGTTCTCTTCCATGCACTCGAAGAAATCAGCAATCAGTGAGGGAGTGAGCTCCAGCTCATCCAAAATGACAACGGCGTTCATGATTCTTAAGTTACGGTGGTCGCTAACAGTTGTTCACCAATATATGTCACAAATGTCGCAAAGTATATAAGTGCTTTGTTTGTCTGGGCTGAAATTTACTCATCGATCAGGTTTTGATGGCCGTTTCCGCCTATTGTGATTACGAGCGAAACGATAAAATTGGATCGTCTTATTCACGGCAAATGGAGTTTGGTAACCCGATGTCCCCCATTCTCAGAAAGGCGGCTCTCGCTGCTGCTGCACTTGTGCTTCTCGGCTGTTCGGCTTCACCCACCGGCGAAAGTACGTTATTACTGAACTCCCCGGAGCAGATGAATACGCTGGGGCGGCAGAGCTTCGAACAGCTCAAAGCGAATACACCAGTCGAGGATGATCCGGCGCTGAACGCTTATGTCAGCTGCGTTGCGCACGCGGTGCTTGATCAGGTGCCGGCTCATTACGGTTATGGAGCGGATGACTGGGAGGTTGTCGTATTCCGTGATGACGCCATCAACGCATTTGCGCTGCCCGGGGCCAAAATCGGCGTCTACACCGGCATGCTGAAAACCGCTCAGAATCAGGATCAGCTGGCGGCGGTGCTGGGTCATGAGGTTGCTCATGTGCTGGCTCAGCACGGCAATGCCCGGATGAGCCAGCAGCAACTGACTCAGATAGGTCTAGGGATCACAACAATTCTTCTCACTGACCGGGTCGAGACCCGTACTCAGAAAATGTTGGTAGGTGCTTTGGGATTGGGGGCTCAGTTTGGTGTTCTGCTGCCATACAGCCGCAGTCATGAGCAGGAAGCGGATGTCATGGGGCAGGAAATAATGGCGAATGCAGGCTTCAACCCCACCGAGGCGGCGGAGCTCTGGCGTGTTATGGCGCAGCAGGGTGGTGCCCAGCCGCCGGAGTTCATGTCGACCCACCCGTCACAGTCGCGACGTATTGATATGTTGAGCCAGCGTGCCCCGGCGCTGATGCCACTCTACCGGCAGGCGCAGGCGGCGGGGTACAAACCCCAGTGTGAACGTCTCAGACGGTAACCAACAAAAGATCAGTACCGAACATCGAAACAGGCTCCGGGACGAGCCAAGGAGAGTCAATGTCGGATGTGCACAGTCACCGCGCTACGGATTCCAGGGTGCGGGGGCGGTTAGGGCCTTTTGAGCTATGGACGCGAGGTCCACGCAGGCTGAGAAATCGGATCTTCGCGGCCTGGTTGATTAGTCTATTGGTCGCACTGGGATCTGGCTGGCTGGCCATGTCTCTGGGGTGGACGGGACTGTCCTGGCAGCTGGGTGCGACTCATTGGCATTTTTCTTTCTATCCGCCGGTCCTGATCGCCATGGGTTGGCTGCTCTGGTTTGGGTTCAGTTGGGCTGCGGCTCTTGCGTGGGTCGTGGGCTGGGTGTTACCCAGCGTTGGCGGCATGCCGGTTGGCGATGCCGCCTTTTATGCGCTGATCGATCCGGCCGGAATCGCTGTGTTCGCCTTGGTGTACTATGCGGTCCCTCAAACCGCTGACTTGCGGATCTGGCCGAATGTTATCCTGTTTGTCGTACTCTCGTTCGCTGCGGCGATCTACAGTTCGTTGGGCGCATTTTACTGGGCACAAAGCGTATCCGTTGCGCCTACCGATCTGCTCAGGTTATGGCAGGGATGGTGGCAGGGCTACCTGCTGCAGAGTCTTTCGGTACTGCTGCCTCTGGTTATGTTGCTCGATCGCAGCTTTAGACGCTGGCAGGCGCGTACGGGCCTTTGGAGTCTGCAATTGCCGCACTCAGCGAGCTTCTCACGAATAACAGCCTCGGTGGTTGTGCTCCTTTCCGCATTCCTTCTATTTACCTACCTGTCTGTGGAACAGATTGACGGCATCTTGAGGGTTGCGTCGCTCAGTCGTGAGCCAGCAGTGTGGCAACCGTTGTCGGCAGCGAGCCGGGACGCGATTGGCGCTCTTTTCTGGGTAGTGATCTTGATTCTGTTGGCGGTTGCGGTATTCGGTATCGCTGTGTTTCGGTATTGGACGCGGCGCCTGCAGCGCTCCCGTCGCGCTTTGCTTGAGATTAACGAGGCCTTGCGTGAAGAGGTTCAACGGCGGGAGGCGGTACAGGCGGAGCTTTATCGGGAAGCTACAATCGACCCTCTTACCGGGCTGTATAATCGTCGTTTTATGCGCTCCTGGCTTGAAAAGGAGCTGGCCCGGGAGCGTCGCCATGATGAAACACTGGCAATGTTGATGATCGATATCGATCACTTCAAGAAGCTCAACGACCATTATGGCCATTCGGCCGGCGATAGTGCCCTGACCCAGCTCTGTACTTTTTTGCAGGAAAACGTACGTGAAAGTGACATCGCCTGTCGTTTTGGGGGGGAAGAGCTGGTGTTACTGATGGGGGATGTGGATCCCCCCAGTGCTCACCGGCGGGCCGTTGATCTGCTTGAAGGGGTCCGCGAGCTGGAGATATCGCATGATGGTGAAAGGCTGCCTTCGCTGACTGTGTCGATCGGGCTGGCCCTGTCGCCCCGCGATGGGACCGACTTTGATTCGTTGATCCAGTCCGCCGATGATGCCATGTATAAAGCAAAGCGGTCTGGCCGTGATCAACTCTGTGTGGCCGGATCGGACAATGAATAGGTTGCCAGAGCAGTACTCGGTAACGGTAGGAGTGCAGGTGTGACAGAGCCTTCGGCACAAGCCAGTTTTTTTAGCGCCTGGGTGGCGGAAATGCGTGCGCGTCCCTATTCGGCAGTGGGGCTGGGCGCGGCTATCGCGGTTATTTTGCTTCTGCTGGTGAGTCAGTTGGTTGCCCATCCGGTCTCGGCGCGGGCGCTGGAAGTTGCGGCGATAGGTGGCTTGGCTGGCTTCGGGTCCACGGCAGCCGGCGCTGTGGGCGCGCTGTTCCTGCGTGGCTTGAGCCAGCGTGCAGAAGACAGCATGTTGGGTTTTGCCGCCGGTATGATGTTGGCGGCAGCTTCTTTCTCGCTGCTCCTCCCGGGGCTGGCGGAAGGAGAGCGGCTGACCAGCAGTGGCATACTCTCTGCCCTGATCATGACGGTGGGACTCGGGCTGGGTGTTGCCTTGATGTTAGGGCTGGATCGATTTACGCCTCACCAGCATGAGCATCTGGGTGCGTGTGGCCCGGCGGTGGCCCGGATCAGTCGAGTATGGTTGTTCACGTTGGCCATCGCCCTGCATAACCTGCCGGAAGGGATGGCCATCGGGGTCAGTTTCTCGGCGGGAGATCTGGCTGTTGGATTGCCGCTGACAACGGCTATCGCGGTGCAGAACGTGCCTGAGGGGCTGGCTGTCGCCATGGCGTTACGGGCTGCTGGGATTACTCCCGGGCGCGCTGTGCTGTTTGCCGCCAGTACCGGGCTGATGGAGTTGCTCGGCGCATTCCTGGGGCTGGGTGTTGCGGGCGGTTTGCCGCTTGCCTATCCGGTGGGGCTGGGGCTTGCGGCCGGGGCGATGATCTTTGTTGTGTCCCATGAGGTCATTCCGGAGACTCATCGAAACGGTCATCAGACGCCAGCCACGCTGGGACTGATGATGGGTTTTGGCTTGATGATGATACTGGATACGGCGCTGGGGTAACGTGAGGCCGCCTCTGGAAACACGACACTTTTACCGGAACGGTCCCGACTATGCAGGGGCTGAAGTGGTGGACTTTGCCGCGATCCGGCGCCGGTTCGATTTTCGGACAATTCGTATCGGCCGTTGGGTCAAACCCGCAGAGCAGCAGCGTGCTGCGCGCCATTTTCATGATGCGCTCTGCGATCTGATGCAGATTCTTCAAGTTCCTGAAGAGGTGATTTCACTGCGTGGCACACTGGGGCTGCATTACGGGGCCGGTGGCCGGCCCGGTGTGGCTGCCCATTACGATGCAGGTGCCCGGGTCTTTGCGTTAGCCAAAAATGCGGGCCCCGGCAGCATCGCCCACGAATGGTTTCATGCCTTTGATCATTACATCGCGTCGAATGCTTTCCAAAATGTGGGCGCGGGGCTTTTCGGTTCCCGTGCCTGGCTACATGACGCCACCGCGGTAGAGCATCCGTTGAACGTCAGGCTTTACGCCTGCTATCACGCCATCATGTTGTCGCCGGAGGGTGATGCGCCCAGCGAACTGGTTAATCGCTCCATGGTGGTCGATCGTAATCGCGGTGATCTCTACTACAGTTTACCCGAAGAGGTCTGTGCTCGAGCATTCGAGGCCTGGGTACAGGATGCACCGTTGAAAAACCACTTTCTGGTCAAGGGCACCCGGCAAACCAGAGAAGCACAACTGGGTCTTTATCCAGAAAAGGCGCAAAAGGAACGCGTCGGGAGGGCCTTCACGGCGTATTTTTCCTGTTTAGGACAATTAATGGTCGCTCAAAAGAGACGTTAGTAAATCTATACTATACTATTCGCCACCATCCAAAGATGATCATTCGGTCAATAGTTTGGTCCGTATTCCGAGGGAGCTCAATAGACGCGCATGCAATATCTGTTTTATCTCAGCGCCAGCGAATCTGTGCAGGATGCCTTTACCAACGCGCTCGATCCCGTATGTGACGTGCTCATAGCCAGTTCGCCGGAGGCTTTTTGCCGGCAGCTTGTGGAAGTGGCTGTTGCCGGCAACTATGCCGGTGTACTGGTGATTGATGAGCCCGCTTATAAGCGTTTTGGCAGTGATATGTGTCAGACGCTGATTGCGCGTGCCCGGGAACATGCGTTGAGCAGCATCATGCTGATCCCCGAGCAGGCTCCACAGTTGAAAGTGACTGCAGCCAACGCGGGATTTGACGACACCATCAGCGCGCCGTTTATGACCGCTGTTATCGACAGCAAGCTGCGGACCCACTTCCGTCTGCAGGAGTTGACTCGGCGGGTTGATGAGCAGACAGATGCCATGGATCATGTCATGTCCGAACTTGCAGTCGTGCAGGACGCGGCTATTCTCAGCCTGGCGGCGATCGCCCGGGTACGTGATCACTCCACCGGTAACCACATTCTCAGGACCCAGCATTATGTCAAAGCGCTGGCGGAGCATCTGCGTTATCACCCAAGGTTCGAGGCGGAGCTGGATGAAGATACCATCGAACTGCTCTACAAAACCGCTGCTTTGCACGATATTGGCAAGGTGGCTATTCCCGACTCGATCCTGCAAAAGCCGGATCGCCTGACTGATGACGAGTTTGTCATTATGAAGCGGCACACCCTGTTCGGCTTTCGTGCCATGCACACCGCTGAGCAGTTAATGGATCAAAAGGTGGGTGTGCAGGCGGCGCGTTTTCTCAAGATCGGTCAGCAAGTGACGTTGAGTCATCATGAACGCTGGGATGGGCTTGGCTACCCTCAGGGGCTTAAGGGCGAAGCGATCCCCGTGGTAGCCCGGTTAATGGCGGTGGCCGATGTCTACGATGCGGTTTCGTCCCGGCGCCCCTATAAAGATGCGTTGGGCCACAAGGCGGCTGCGCGAATTATTATCGACGGTCGGGGAACCCATTTTGATCCAGATGTAGTTGATGCGTTCGTGGATCTCGCCGATACGTTTGAGCACATAGCGGGTGTGCTCGAAGATCGTTTCCCGTCATTAACGGATTTGACGCTGCACTCCATGGATGAGCTGATGCCCCATGAGCTGGATCAGCGTTAACGAACAGTCCGTCAGTTAACATACAGTTTGAATTTCCTGCGCACGAAACTAATCAATGACCGCTTCTGCCCCTCGCCTGTTCTTTGTTGATGATGAGCCCAATGTACTCAGCGCCCTGCGCCGGGCGCTGCGCTTTCGGTATGCGGACTGGACTCCCTGTTTCTTTTCCGATCCGGCTCAGGCTGAGCAGGCACTGGTTGAGAGTCCGCCCGATATTATCGTGTCTGAACTTCGCCTGCCGGGATACGAAGAGTCGAACAGTATGCTTGCTCTGGCCCGACGGCAGGCACCGACCGCGGTCAGGATACTGTTGAGTGGTGAGGTCAGTCTGGATGCGGCGCTTGCCGGCGCCAACAGTGCCCATTTCATGCTGCGCAAGCCTTTCGATTCCATGTCGCTGTTTCAGGTTCTCGAGACCGCTCAGCGACTCATCGCGCTGCCTGTGAGCGAGCAGCTGCGAACGGATCTGGGGAAATTGAAGTCATTACCGGTGCTACCTCGGGTTTATCAGCAGCTGAGCGATGAGCTTCGTAAGGAGGAACCCAGTACCAAGCGGGTGGCGGCGTTGATCGGAGAGGATCAGGCGCTGATGACCAAGGTGCTACAGGTTACCAATTCGCCGTTTTTTGGGTTCTCTTCCCGAACCACGGAAATAGAAGTGGCTGTGACGCGGTTGGGCTTTACAACACTCAAAAGCCTGGTGCTGCTGGTTGAGCTTTATCACGGTGGTGACGCACGCAGCTCTCGCTGGATGAACCGGTGGATGGACGAGGCGCTGACGATGGCGACGCTGGTGGACAGCGTACTGCGGGACAGCGAGCATACACTGGATGCTGAAACACGCCACGCCTGCATGCTCGCCGGTCTGCTCTACAACGTGGGTAAACTGGTCAATCTCAGTCGCTGTGAACAGGGAGCCGAACCGCTTGATATGGCCTGGATAGAGGCCGATTTTGAGCATGCGGGTGGTTATCTGCTTGCGCTCTGGGATTTCGATACGCGGGTGGTGCAAGCGGTGTTACATCAGACGAGTGCTGTGCTGGATGCGAGTACAGATCCGGTGGTTATTGTTTTAAATCAAGCGCGCCGTCTCAGGGATGGCGAACTCAGCATTGAATCGGAGACTCCTTGATGTCAGCGCATCAGCCCTCTGCACGACGCTCCATTTTCCACGTGATTGCGAACGGATATATCAAAAGTGCCCTGATTCCGGTCGTGCTTATCGAGCTTGCGCTGATAGCGGCTTACCTGGTGACCAACACCCTCATCCGTGATGAAAACATTCAGATGATGAATACCAGCGCACGGGCGAATCTACAGGAAACGGCGCGACTGGAATCCTATGCTATTGATAACCAGCTTGAGGCGGTCACCCGGCAGACAGCGCTGTACGCAGAGCGAACCCGTCAGGCACTGGCCAGTGATTATCAGCCGAGCAGGGTAGAGTTGAATCGCTATGCCAACAGTGAAGGCGGGGCCTGGTACACCACCGAAGATACCGGTGGCTCGGCTCTGCTCTACTCGGCCATTACCTCAGTGGGCCCGGAGGAGCGTGCCAAGGCCTGGCGACTTGAGCAGCTTGACCCGCTGATGAAAGAGATCGTGCGTACCAGTGATCTTGTAACCCAGGTCTATTTCAACAGTCACGATTCTCTCAATCGGATCTATCCCTATTTTGATGTCCTTGACCAGTATCCGGTCGATATCGATATCCCCAGTTACAATTTTTATTATCTGGCCGATGCTCAGCACAATCCGAATCGGGAGGTCGTCTGGACGGATGTCTATGTTGATCCCGCGGGTCAGGGCTGGTTGGCATCGGCGATTGCACCGGTCTATCGCCAGGGCGATGATTTTCTGGAGGGTGTCGTAGGCCTTGATATTCAGGTTAACTCGATTATCGAGCACGTGTTGCAACTGGAACTGGCCTGGGACAGCTATGCATTGCTGCTTGATGGCAGTGGCACCATTATGGCGATGCCCGGACGTGCTGAGACCGATTGGGGGTTGGCAGAGCTAACGGAGCACAGTTACGAGGAGGCGATTCATAGCGATATCTTCAAACCTGATGCGTTTAATATTTTTAAGCGTGAAGATACGCGGGGGCTGGCTGACCGGGTCAGTGCGACCAGCGGTGTGGCGGAGTTGACCCTGAATGGAGCCAGCAAACTGGCTTCATGGTCGGAAATTCCAAACACCGGCTGGCGGTTGCTGGTTGTCGCGGATGAAGAGCAGCTCTATGCGGATGCGAACGCGCTGAAAGATCGATTCGATCAGGTGGGCATCGCCATGATCGCCGGCCTGATCCTGTTTTACCTGCTGTTCATGTTTTACCTTTACCGGAAATCGCTGCGTCTCAGTGGAGAAATCTCCCGCCCCATGCAACAGCTGGAAGGGCAGATCAGTCAGATAGCCGATGGCGACTACGACCTGCCTGTTACCGACTTTCAGATCCGTGAGGTGCAGCATATATCGGACGGGCTCCAGGCCATGTCCGCCGAACTGGCAGCCGCGCACAATAAGCTGACCGAGATTAACCAGGATCTGGAGCAGCGGGTGCGTGAGCGTACCGATGAGTTGGAGCAGGCGAACCATCTGTTACGGGATGAGAAGTCGGAGCAGGAGCGATTGATCACAGAACTGCGTGAGATGCAGGCGCAGCTGGTACAGTCTGAGAAGCTTGCTTCGTTGGGGCAGCTGTCAGCCGGGGTTGCCCATGAGATCAACAATCCGCTTGCTTTTGTCAGCTCCAATATCGATTGTCTGCGCGATTATACGGACTCACTGATGCGGCTTCAGTCCGGCACTGAGGCGCTGCTGGATAATGATGCACAACGCAAACAGCTGGCGTCAATGAAAGCGCAGGAGCAGTTTGACGTAATCGCCGAAGAGCTACCGGATCTGATTGCCGACTCCGCGGAGGGCGCGCGGCGGATCAAGGTGATCGTCGATAACCTGCTCGACTTCTCCCATATTTCCAATACCGAATGGAAAACGGCCGATATCAACCAATGTCTGGAGACGACGTTGGTGATCTGTCGCAATGAGCTGAAATATAAGGCGGAAGTCACCAAGGAGCTGGCAACGTTAGAGCCGATAGTCTGTATCCCGTCGCAGATCAATCAAGTGATTCTGACCCTTTTGATTAATGCGGCCCAGGCGATTGAGCAGCACGGGCGAATCGAAATCCGGACCCGGTCTGAACAGGGTGGGGTGAGCCTGCGTATCTGTGATAACGGCAGCGGTATCAGCGCCCAAGATCTGCCTCGGATATTCGACCCCTTCTTTACCACCAAGGAAGTGGGGCAGGGAACGGGGCTGGGGCTATCGGTTGCATATGGCATCGTGAATGCTCATGGCGGCCGTATTGAGGTGGACAGCACACCCGGAGAAGGTAGCTGCTTTACCGTTTGGCTGCCGGAGACCCAGACCTGAACCCTGCTTTTGCAATCGCAGACCTGTTCTGGAACACTGCGCGGCTCTGGATCAGGAGTACGGCACAATGTCAGCAGGCGTAGAGGTTTTTTTGGCGCGGGATGAGTACGGCGTCATCCGTGTGCTGGATGATGGCGAGCGCCGCATTCTCAGCTTTGGCGGCGATGATGAGCAAAGCTGCGCGCTGCGCAGTGAACCCTGGCGCCTGCAACACGAATACACGCGGGCGATGGTTCTGGTCCTGCTGTTCTGTCAGCCGCGACGGGTTTTGAGTCTGGGGCTCGGCGCTGGTTCACTGAATACACTATTGCACCGCAGCATTCCCGGGTTGAAACAGCACGTTGTTGAACTGCGCCCCTCCGTCGTGGAAGCCGCCCGCGGCTTTTTCGGATTACCGGACGGTAAGCGACTGACCGTGGAGGTGGGAGACGCGGGTTGTTACCTGGATGGGCCGCCGGAGCGCCGTGTCGATCTGTTGTTCAGCGACCTGTACGGTCCCGAAGGAATGGATGATCAGCAGATCACAGAGCGGTTTGTCGAACGATGTCAGGTGCATCTCAAGGACGATGGCTGGCTGGTTTTAAACTGTTGGCGCGAGCATCAGGACAGTGATCTGATCAATGTGTTGAGTGGCGGTTTCAGTGAAATCTATGGTTGCCAGACGCCGGATGGTAACTGGATTCTGTATGCCGGTAATCGGCCCGTTCAGCTGGGTAGCCGGGCGGTTCGTAAGCAGTTGCGTGAACTTGAGCAGCAGCTGGGCTTCTCGCTTTCCGCCACATTCAAACGCATCCGGGCAATACTGTACAGCGGCGACTAAACTAGATGCTGCACCCACGTAACCGATGGCGTACAGGATGTTATGAATGCTAAACCGACCTCCGGTGACCAGGGAGTTGGTCGTTTTTTAGAGCGATTGTCGAAGCTGAGGGCGCGTTCCGGCGCCCGTATCGCACTCGTTGCCGTGGTGCTGTTTCTGGTTTTCGATTTTACCGCGCTGGCGCTTAATTTCTGGCTTTCTTATCGAATTGAAACGCAGGCGGTCAATATCAATCTGGCGGGCCGCCAGCGGATGCTCTCTCAGCGTATGGTGAAAGTCTTACTGCAGATTGAGGACCAGCGGGCGCTGGATCAGGGGTCCGGCGACCTGATGCAGGAGTTGGCTCGAACCTATCGCCTGTTTGACAATACGCTGGAGAGTTTTGCCAACGGTGGTGTGACGACAGCTGCGCTCGGTGCCGAAATAGAACTGGCTCCACTGGTGGGGGCGAACAATCGAGCCCTGATCAATAACGCTTTATCACTCTGGAAACCCTACCGGGAAGCGGTGGGCGCGTTGTTATACACGCAAGCCGGCGATTCCGACACGCTTCAGCGTGCGGTTACGCTGGCGCGAAGCTCCAACCTGGAACTGCTTGATCTGATGAATCGACTGACCACGGAGCTGGAGCGTCAAACCCAGCGGGAAGCCCGTCAAATTCGCTTTTTCCAGGGGGCTCGCCTTCGTGCTTGCTCTGCTTAACTTCAGTTTTGCATTGTCGATCTATCTGCTGGATCTTCGGCGTACTCACCGTGAACTGGATTTAATCGACAGCATAATCAATCGGGTTGCGGCCGGCGTTCTTGTTGCGGATAAATGGGGCAATATTCTACGTGTTAACCAGCCTATGGAGAGCCTGTTCGGTTACAGCGAATCTGAGTTGGTGGGTCACCCTGTGGGAAGTTTGATCCGGGAAGAGGCGGGGGAGCGTTTTGGCAGCCATCGTGATGGGCGCCAGCTCCACTGCTCGGTGGAGGTTAGCCAGGCGCAGCTCGGCGGGCGGCCGGTGCAGGTTTACACGGTGGTCGATGTCAGCGACGAACGTAAGGCACGAGACAGGCTGTCGGTGCTCGCTTATCATGATCAGCTGACGGGGTTACCGAACCGTTTACTGTTTGATGATCGCCTCAAGCTGGAACTGAATCATGCCCGTCGGCGTAACTCGGTACTGGCTGTCCTGTTTATCGACCTGGATCGCTTCAAACCAATCAATGACAACTGTGGTCATGATGTGGGCGATCAGGTCCTACGCCAGCTGGCGCTTCGTATGACTGCGACCCTGCGTAACAGTGACACCGTCTCTCGTTGGGGCGGCGATGAGTTCACGGTGATTTTGACCGACTTGGAAAGTGTGGAAGATGGTATTACGTTGGCGAACACATTGATTGGCGAGATCACCAAACCTTATCGGGTTGAGGGGGGCACGCTTGAGCTGGGAGCCAGCGTCGGGATGGCCTGTTATCCCGTGGATGGAGAAAGCGCGGCACTGTTGCTGCAACGTGCGGATCAGGCGATGTACTGGGCGAAGCGGAACGAAACCGGTACGCTGGCGCTATTCAGCGGTCTGACACAGGCGGAGCAGCAGGAGTCATCGAGAGAATTATGAGTGGTGTTATCTGGAAACAAGCAGCCTTTCGTCTTCGGCCCCAGGCCCGAGGCTTTCATCTGATTACTGACCAGATTGAACAAGCGCTGGTTGATGAACTGGCACCGGTCCGCTGCGGTCTGCTTCATCTTTTTCTACAACACACCTCGGCATCGCTGACACTGAATGAAAGCGCCGACCCCACGGTCAGGGTCGACTTTGAATCGCACTTCACGCGCAGTGTACCCGAGCAGCCAGGGCTCTATCGCCACGACTATGAGGGGCCGGATGATATGCCCGCTCACCTGAAAAGTAGTTTGCTGGGTGCCGAGTTAACCCTGCCTGTCACTGAAGGGCGCCTCAATCTGGGGACCTGGCAGGGGATCTACCTCTGCGAGCATCGTGATGCTGCCGGAGCCCGACAGATTGTTGCCACGATTCAGGGACAGGGTTAATTCCTTGAGAGCGCCACTCACCCGTTTTATTCAGGAGCTTGCGGCTTGACTCTGATGGATTGGGCCGGCCAGGTGGTCAGCCTCGTTGCGCTTGGCTTATGTGTCCTGGCCTTCTCCAGCAAAGATGATCGGAAGCTGATGAGCCTGCTGGTCTCTGCCAATATCGCATTCGCCATTCAGTTTGCACTGTTTGGCAGCTGGGCTTCCGCTCTGCTGACACTGCTGGTGATTGTACGCATCGTGTTGGCCCGACGATATGCGCGAAACTACTGGGTCATGTCCGGTGTGCTGGCGGCCAGCTGTCTCGGTGCCTGGTTTACCTGGCAGGGGCCTGTCGATCTTTTGCCACTGCTGGCAATGTTTCTGGGCACGCTGGGGATGTTTCTGCTGCGGGGAGTCCCCATGCGCCTGATGTTGGCGGCGGCCGCCACTGCCTGGCTGCTTGCCAATCTTGTCGTCGGCTCCATTGGGGGTGTCGTGGCGGAGGCCATTGTGGTTTTTACCAACCTGATCACCATTTTTCGGCTTATACGTCAGTCTTGAGCCGGCCTGACCTTTGCTCTGGCCTGACCTTTGCTAAGTACAGGGGCGCAGTAGTAGAGGTGAATATGTCTGAAAAGTTGTTTCCCTGGTTTCAGCCGGTCGTTGATGTGGCCAGCGGCCGTGTGGTTGGGTACGAAGCGTTGGCACGGATGTGTGATGAAACGGGGGCTGTCGTTTCAGCGGCACCCCTGTTAAAAGCCGACTCGGCATCGGCGGAAGAGAGATTGCACCATGATCGTGCATTGAGATGGGAGGCGCTGCGCCTTTTTGCAGCACAGGACCGCTCGGATCAAACTCTGGCACTAAACCTGTCACCGGAGTGGATCGACGCGCTGGATTCATTTGAGTTGCTACCGACGCTGGAGATGATCCGGGAAGCCGGCGTGCGCCCGGAGCAGGTGATTATCGAGATCACCGAGATCAACGGAGACCTGGACCGGATCTGTCAGCTGGCTCAGTGTTATCGTGACGCCGGTGTCAAAGTAGCCTTCGATGATTTTGGCGCCGGTTTCCAACAGTTGGATCGAATTATTGCGTTTACGCCCGATATCATCAAAGTGGATATTCGCATGTTCTCGCCGGGTCGGATGACGCCCCAAAAACGCGCTTTGCTGCAGATGATGGGGGAGATGGGCGCCCGTCTTGGCAGTAAAGTGGTTTTTGAAGGGGTCGAGACCGAAGACGAGTTTTTTCTGGCCCTGCATTGCAACGCCAGCCAGATTCAAGGGTTTATGTTCTCCAAGGCCCGGCCTGATTTTGCCGGGCCTGACACGTTCAAGTCACAGGTTGCGGATCTTCTGGCGATGCATCTGGATCTGGCGATCGAGGAGACCGCACGTCGCCAGTGGCATGCGGAAGGGATTCATACCGAGTTACTGGCCCTGCGCGGTCTGATTTTAGCCGGTGAGCAGGCGTTATCTGAACATTTGGCCGGGTATCGCCCGGACCCGGACATCTTGCGCTTTTTTATCTGCGACCGGCAGGGACAGCAGCTTTCGCCCAACTGGCAGTATGATGGCAATCAGTGGTTCGGCGACAGCACGGTTATTGGCGCGAACCGCAGCTGGCGGCCCTACTTCTACCAGTTGGTGGGCGCCAGTGACTACGAGCGCCGTATACTGCGCTCATCCACCTACATCGATATCGAGAGTGGGCGGGAGTGTTACACACTGACGCTGGCGCTGGATGCTAAGCGCGTATTGCTGGTCGATGTGGCTGATCGTGCTCAGAGTCCGCGTCCGATGTCGGCACTGATCGCCTGCCAGAGTGATTTGATGCCCGCTTTATCCTGATCACTGAGCTGGTCTACGGCAAAAGCCTGCTCGATACTGGTCTCCATCGCATCACTGAAGGGGGCTTCTGCCTGCGCCTCACTAGCTGCGATCAGGCTGGCATGGCCGAGCAGATAGGCGGCGAAAAAACGTTGGTCTTCCTGTTCCGGCCCGGCGCTGGTTTCCAGGTCGAGCAGAGTTTGGTAGGCGCGCTCGGCGGTTTCAGAGAAGGTGTTCATTGGGTCTCCACGTGGTTGAGCAGCAGTCCGTACTCTTTACCGTCGGACTCGGTTTGATGCAGTTTTACGATGAGATAGTCGAGCGCGGGTGCAAACCAGATATGGGTCGTTCTGGGGGAGTCCGTCTCGCGCACCCGTTCAACCTTCAAGGCGACGTAGTCGCCCTCGGGGGTGGTGACCGTTTCCTCTCCAAGCACCCGAAACCGGTATTCAGAGAGTGGCCCACCGTCCGCTACAGGGTAGAGTAGCTCGCGTTTACCGGCGGCGAGGTCGAGCCTGAGCTGGAGCTGGTAGCTGAGTTTGTCTTGAGTCGCAGGCGGGATATCCATCTGCCAGGGTTTGTTTTTGATACGGGTCGTTACCCGGTTGTGAGTCCAGTCAAAACTGAGGTCGGCCGCGCGTTTGCGACCAAGGACTTTGCGCCGGTAGCGGTATTCCTGAGGCTGGATGCCATGACTGCTATAGGTGAACCGCGTCTCCTCGCTCTGTGAGGCCACCAGGGCCTGCGCCTGGGAGCTGAATAGCCAGCTGCCATCCTCCAGCTGCTTCAGTTCCCGGGTTGCATCAGCGGTAATCGCCACGCCCGTGTCCAGCGTGGCGCTGTAGGTTGCTCGGAAGGGCAGCAGTGTTTGGGCCAGAGCCATTGGAGTGGTGGCCACAAGCAGCAATACAACGGCCAGCCCCCGACGCACCATCCCTGTTACTCCGTATAACGAAAGCCAGAGGCGGGCAGAGCGGTACCATCCAGGTGCACTGAGCCAGCGCGGAGGGCTAAACGATCCCGGCAGAACCACTCCACCGCAAGTGGATAGATCCGATGTTCCAGGGAATGCACTCGCTGCTGGAGGCTGTCGGCGTCGTCACCGGGTTCGATGGCCACGGGCGCCTGGACGATTAAGGGTCCCCCATCCAGCTCTTCGGTAACAAAGTGCACGGTACAGCCATGTTCCCGGTCACCCGCGTCGATTGCCCGCTGATGCGTGTGCAGGCCTTTGTATTTGGGCAGCAGTGATGGGTGGATGTTGAACAATCGACCGGCGTAGTGGCGCACAAACTCGGGTGTGAGGATACGCATGAAGCCCGCCAGCACGACCAGATCGGGTTCAAAACTATCGATCAGTTCCTGCAGCGCTGTATCGAAATGCTCACGATCAGCGAATTCCCGGTGGCTCAACACCCGTGTCTCGATGCCGGCGTTGGTCGCGCGGGTTAAGCCATAGGCGTCCGCCTTGTTGGATATGACGGCGCTGATCCGCCCAGGGATGTTGCCCTGGGCGAGGTGGTCGATAATAGCCTGGAGGTTGGAGCCGCTGCCTGAAATCAGGACGACGATCCGTTTATCACTCATCAGTTGCTCAGGCCCCGTAACTCCACCTGCTCTTCGCCTTCGCCGGCCTGCTCGATGGTGCCGATGATCCAGGCGGTCTCACCCTGTTCGGCCAGCAGTTTCAGCGCATGGGCGCTTTCGTCGGCGGGTACGCAGATAACCATACCAACACCGCAGTTGAGGGTGCGGTACATCTCACGCTGAGCCACGTTGCCTTCCTGCTGCAGCCACTGGAAAACGGGTGGAATGGTCCAGGAGGTGGTGTCGATAACCGCTTTAGCATTCTCCGGCAGTACGCGCGGAATGTTTTCGAGCAAACCACCGCCGGTGATGTGGGAGAGGGCGTTAACCTGGCTTTCACGGATCAATTTGAGCAGCGGTTTAACGTAGATACGAGTCGGCTCAAGCAGTGCTTCTGCCAGTGTCTTGTCACCCATCGGCATCTGCAAATCAGCCTGGCTCACCTCAAGAATCTTGCGGATCAGAGAGTAGCCGTTGGAGTGTGGGCCGGACGAAGCCAGAGCGATCAGCGTATCACCAGTGCTGACCTGGGAGCCGTCGATGATCTCCTCTTTTTCGACAACGCCGACACAGAAACCGGCCAGGTCGTAGTCATCGCCGTCGTACATGCCCGGCATTTCGGCAGTCTCGCCGCCGACCAGTGCCGCGCCGGCCATTTCGCAGCCTGCGCCAATGCCGGTGACCACGTCTGCGGCCATATCCACGTTCAGGTGGCCGGTGGCGTAATAGTCGAGAAACAGCAGCGGTTCCGCGCCGGCAACGACCAGATCGTTCACACACATGGCGACCAGATCAATCCCGATGGTGTCGTGTTTTTTCAGATCCATGGCCAGGCGCAGCTTGGTGCCTACGCCGTCAGTGCCGGAGACAAGAACCGGCTGGCGGTAACCCGCAGGCAGCTCGCAGAGTGCACCAAAGCCACCCAGTCCGCCGAGAACCTCGGGGCGGGAGGTGCGTTTGGCGACGCCTTTAATACGCTCAACCAACGCGTTGCCGGCATCGATATCGACACCGGCATCCTTGTAGCTCAGTGATGCTTTTTCAGAACCTGTAGACATGGAGTGAATCAACCTTTAAACAGCGGGACGTTATAAGGAGTGGCATTTTACAGCCCTCGACAGGGGCAAGGCCAGTTTAATGCCACGGGATTAGCCGGTTTTTCGCTGCGCTTACGTCGGCAAACTACGGTATGGTAAAGTTTAGCGCTATTTTCGCCAGCGCTCTTTGCCAGAGGAACCGGCACCGATGTTTTCAGTTCGACCGATACAACGCTCACTCCGTCATATCCTGTTGGGGATCTGTTGCCTGCTGCCGTTGTCGGCATCTGCCGAATCGCTCTACTCGGCGCGGGTCGGTGCCGGGTTGGCGCCGGAGCAGCAACTTCAGGCCGCTTTGAATGAGGTGGTTATCAAGCTCAGTGGGACTCGTTCAGTACTGGAGCGCCCGGAGCTATCCACGCTCAGAGACAATGCGCCCCTGCTGGTTGAAAGCCGCGAGCCACAGGCAGAGGGCGAGGTGATCCGGTTTGAGGAGAAGGCGCTGACCAGCCTGATGGCCAATCTGGGGCTGCCGGTCATAGCCGGGCAGGATCGCCCGGAGCTGTTGGTCTGGTTGCTGCACCGTACCGCCAACGGCGTCGAGTTTATCGAGCCCGGTACGCTGTTCTACCCCGCCATGCGGGAGGTGGCGGCTTCACGTGGCTTGCCGCTGCGGGTGCCATTACTTGATCTGACCGATCAACTGGCGATTACGCCTGAACAGGCCGCAGAGGGGGCTTCTCCGGCGCTGCTGAGAGCCTCTGCACGCTACCAGCCGGATGCGGTTCTGGTCGGTGTCATGGAGGGAGGGCGTGTACTTTGGAGCTACAGCAGCGGAGATCTGCGCTACCAACGCCAGAGCGATGCGTCCCAGGCCGGTATTGGCCCCGTATTGAACGCCATGGCGGATCAGTTGCTGGCGGGTGAACCGCTGCCGCAGGAGACCGTCGAGTATCAGTTCCAGCGCGTGGTTGTCGATCAATACGTGCCGGCGGGTCTTGAGCTTGAACTGACCGGTATCACCTCGGCCGATGATTACCTTGCGGCAACGGCGGCACTGCGGAGTCTGCCTCAGGTTGACGCGGTGATCACCTCGCGCCAGACCTCTCAGCAGCTAATGCTGACCCTGGTGGGGCTATCCCCGGCCAGTGAAGGGCTGGTGAGACAGGATGCACGTTTCCAGATCGTCGCGCCCGGGCGCTATCGATGGGTTGGTTCGCCGGAGTCGGCAGTTCAGTCGCAGGGCGGCCAGCCGCAACCCTAATCCGGCTCGACAGGGAGATCACTTATGCAGATCAGTGAATCGCAACGCTGGTTTTTGCTGATTACGTCCATCGTGGCCGGGGTGCTGGTTTACCTGCTGGCACCGATTCTCTCGCCGTTTTTGGTGGGCGCCTTACTGGCTTATTTGACTGACCCGGTGGCCGATCGACTTGAAGCCAGAGGTTTAGGCCGTACCCAGGCCGTGGTGCTGGTCTTTGTTATGCTGACGCTGTTGATGGTGATCTCGGTACTGCTGTTGATTCCTCAGCTGAGTGAACAGATCCAGACCATGATCCGCCAGGTGCCGGCAGTACTGGATGTGTTGCATAACCGTTTACTGCCTTGGGTGGAGCAGACGCTGGGAGTGAGTTTCAGTCGCCCTGATATCGAGAGTGTGCGTCAGCTGGTACGTGAGCACTGGCAGCAGACCGGCAACCTGGCTGCGCAATTGATGGGCGGTTTGACACGGTCGGGCCTTGCGGTGGTGGGTTGGGTCGCGAACCTGGTATTGATTCCGGTGGTGACTTTTTATCTGCTACGTGACTGGGATGTGATGATGGCGAATATCCAGCATCTGCTGCCCCGTAATCTGGAGCCCAAGGTGACGCTCTGGGCCCGTGAGTGCGATGAAGTGCTGGGGGCCTTTGTAAAAGGGCAGTTGATGGTCATGCTGGCGCTGGGCATTATCTATGCGGTCGGGCTTTGGATTGTCGGGCTTGATCTTGCGCTGCTCCTTGGTATGCTTGCCGGCCTCGCGAGCATCGTCCCCTACATGGGCTTTATCGTCGGAATTGTGGCGGCGGCACTGGCCGCCTACGTGCAGTTCCAGGATCCGGTCATTTTGGCCTGGGTGGCGGCGGTCTTCGGTGTCGGTCAGGCACTGGAAGGTATGGTGCTGACACCTCTGCTGGTGGGGGACCGAATCGGCCTGCATCCGGTTGCGGTGATTTTTGCGATCATGGCCGGAGGTCAGCTGTTCGGATTTGTCGGTGTGCTGCTGGCGTTGCCGGTAGCAGCGGTGATTATGGTTCTGTTGAGGCACCTGCACCAAGGGTACAAAAGCAGTCGGTTATATACGTCCGACCAACCGGATCAATCCGGTGAAGTAGAGTGAGATGAGTACGAAAACGGCACCTCTGCAGCTACCTCTGGGTATCGGCCTTAGAGACGACGCACGCTTTGAGAATTATGTCAGTGGCGATAATGCGCTGGCCTGCGCCCAGCTGGAGCAGGCCGCCCGAGGGCAGGGCGAGCAGTATATCTATCTCTGGGGGCATCCCGGCGTAGGCTGTTCCCATCTGCTTCAGTCCTGCTGTCATGCCGCCGACCCGGTTAAGCGCACCGCGGTGTATCTGCCACTTTCCGAGCTGATGCATGCGGGGCCCGAGCTGCTTGATGATATGGACCAGCTGCAACTCGTCTGTATCGATAACCTGGAGCGGATCGCCGGACAGCGTGCGTGGGAAGAAGCGCTTTTTCATCTGTTCAATCGCATGCGTGCTGTGGGTCATGTGTTGATTCTGGCGGCTGATCGTTCGCCCAGACGCCTCGGTTTAGATCTGCCTGACCTGGAGTCGCGCCTGAACTGGGGATTAGTGTTTCAGGTCAGGCCACTGGATGATGCGGCTAAAATCGTTGCGCTGAAATCACGGGCTGCGGCACGGGGGTTAACGCTGGGTGACGAAGTGGTCCGCTACCTGATGCATCATGGTAGCCGTGATATGTCGAGCCTGCTTGTCACGCTGGATCGACTCGACCGCGCGTCTCTCAGCGCTCAGCGCCGGATCACCGTTCCCTTCGTCAAACAGGTGATGGGCTGGTAGATCAGGCCGGGTATAAAAGGCCACACTGTCATCATAGGTTAATGCCTTATCGCTTAGGCTGAGCACTCCGATAACCCAGGGAGTGCGTGACGTGATCGACCATGATAGACAGATTCACTTCGCTTCGGAGGTGACTTCGGTCGCCGAGCCCGAGTCCTTTTCCTTGATTGTCCCTGATGTGCGCATGACGCTGGCGCATCGAGTCCGTCCCGACCGGGGTTCACGTCCGCTGCTGGTTCGTCATTGGTTTGAAGGTGAGCTGGCCGGCAGGCCGGGGCGGCTTCTGGTATCTACCTCCGGTAAGGTGATCATGGATCTGTATGTGCCTGACCGGCAGTCGGAGCAATTTAGTGTTGATCTGCCGACACTGGGCTGCCTGGAGTTCTATTTTGATGCCGACCGGTTTACCGATCATCTCCACGGTGAGTGGGAGTTGCGTATCTATAGCGCCAAATCGGAGTCGATCGCAAAAATGCTCGGGCTCATTCGTGATGAGGACTTGATGGTCGATTGAGCTTTAGAGGACAATTCGCGCCATCTTTCTTGATGGCACGGCTCATGTATCGGCTTATCTCCCAGCACACCGATTTTATCGTTATCGATAAGTTTCCGGATATCAGCGTCCACCGTGACCAGGCGGAATGTGGCCTTGTGACCCGGATCGAAGCGGACCTTGGTCGTAAGCTCTGGTTGGTTCACCGCCTGGATAAAATGACATCCGGATTGCTGTTGCTGGCCACATCCAAAGCCGCCTGTGAAGCGCTGGCCCGTCAGTTCCGGGAACATCGTATCGAGAAGTACTACCTGGCGCTCTGCGACCGCAAACCGAACAAGAAACAGGGGCGTGTAATCGGTGATATGGCGCGCAGTCGACGCAGCGGTTGGCGGTTGCTGAAAAGCCGGGAGAATCCGGCGATCACCGAGTTTTACAGCCGCTCAGCAGGCCCCGGCTTGCGTTTAGTGCTGTGCCGCCCGGCCACTGGGCAAACGCACCAGATCAGGGTGGCACTGAAAAGTCTCGGTGCCCCGATTATCGGTGATCCGCTCTACCATGAAAGTGTTCAACCGGCGCCCGACCGAGGCTACCTGCATGCCTGGCAGCTGTGCTTCACAATGGGCGATGAAGCGTTCCGCTTTATAGCGCCGCCGTTGAATGGAGCTCTGTGGTCTGCAGACTCGGTGCGCGATGCGATTGAGCAGTTTAATCCACCCCGGCAGATGCGTTGGCGCGGGGCTGGCCCTGATCGGGCGCCGGCGGTATGATCGGTCGCTTTTCCGCAAAGGGGAAGCGTCGTGGCTGAAGAGACGCCAATTCCACGGGATTTTTATGCCCGTGATCCTGAAGACCAAAAACTCCTGCTCCAGGAAACCTGGTGTGATCACTGTCAGCAGGTGGGCCTGGGCATGACTGAGCCCGTTGAATACGAACTCTTTGGTATTATCTTCATTGAAGGCAAATGTTGTCAGTGCGGCGAAACGGTAATGACCGAACTGACCGACGACGATTTTTAACGGAGTCATCTGTGGATCAACAGCAGTCCGAACGTTTTGGCGGTACCGAGCGCCTTTACGGCGTTGATGCCGTAGAACTGTACCGGCACAGTCATATCGCTGTGATTGGCGTTGGCGGCGTCGGCTCCTGGGTAGCCGAAGCGTTGGCGCGAACAGCCATTGGTGAGGTGACGCTGATCGACCTGGATGATGTTTGCGTGACCAACACCAATCGGCAGATCCATGCGCTCAGTTCCACCGTGGGACAATCCAAGGTGGCCGTGATGGCGGATCGAATGCGTGATATCAACCCGGATTGCCTGGTGCATGAAGTGGAAGAGTTTGTCAGCCGCGATAATCTCGACGAATTGATCCACACCGAGTTCGACTACGTGATCGACTGCATCGATTCCGTGGGCGTTAAAGCGGCGCTGATCCACCACTGCAAGCGACGTAAGATTCCGATCATCACCGTTGGTGGTGCCGGTGGTCAGGTCGATCCAACCCGAATCGCAATCGCTGATTTGAGCCGCACCGAACACGACCCCCTGGCAGCCAAACTGCGTAACCTGCTACGCCGTCATTACGGCTTCAGCAAAAGCGGCCGCCGCTTCGCGGTGGACTGCGTCTACTCCACCGAGCAACTGCGTTATCCCCAGCCCGACGGGTCCGTCTGCGCCACTAAAACCGTCCATGACGGCCAAACGCGTTTGGACTGCTCCGGCGGCTTTGGTGCATCCACCTGTGTTACTGCAAGCTTCGGATTTGTGGCCGTATCGCGGGTATTACAGAAGATGTATGAGCGTTATCTGCGTCATAGCGGTTGATCTGTTTTGTCGCGTCTCTAGACCAGCGTCGCTCCATCGGCGGTGATGCTCAGGCTGCCTCCTTCGGTAAACAGAAGAGCGATCTCGGGGTAACGGGTCCTGTCGCTTAACAGGTGGCTGTACTTCTCGATAACGGCATTAATTTGTGCCTGGCTCTCGGCCTGGGCATATTCCTCATGGAACGGCTCCAGCTCTTTCAGCGCGGCGAGATGTGAAGAGAGCGCGTTCGCGGTGCTCAGTTCCCGTGCCATAGCCGGATCGTTTTCCAGTGCGGATCTGAGCTCATCGGCGTAGGGATAGTCCGGCGGCAGAACCATTTTTCCCTCTGAATCGTAACGAATACGCTCCGGCACTTCGGGGATACCGTTGGCAGCCAAGAAATCGGGGAACACGCTGGAGATATGGTCCTGCAGTGCCCTGACGTTTTTCTCGCTGGGCAGCAATAGACCATCCAGTGATAGGGAGGGCTGGGAGTAACCATCGGAAAAGTAGGTTCCAAGGCTTAAATTCCGTTCGCCTTTGCCTGTATCCATCGCATAAACATCGGCGGCATCGGCGACCGTTTGCCCCAGTGCTGATATCTGGGTCGAGCGGTCAGTATTTTCCGCCTGGGGGCGCTGTGTTGCCGCAGCCGGGCTGCCGCTGGTATTCGAGTTGCCGGTGGTTTTGTTCAATAAACCGATATAACTGGCGGCGTGACCGATTTGAATTGCCATCACGGACTTCCTTTCGTCTTGAACTCAAATAGATCAAAAGCAAGTTAGGGGCCAAGTTTAATATCCTTAGCCCCTCGTTCTCTATTGCTGCCACTGGATGAGACCGGTGCTAGAGGTCGAGTCAGTTATTGAGTGTTCCTCTGCCAGCTTTCTGGGGGCTGGACCAATAGAGGACGGAAAAAAAAGCGCTCGGTTTTATAGCCGAGCGCAAGAACGGTTTGTGACACTTCAGGCAGCGTCGAACCAAACCGGAACAGCGCCGTTAAGCTAGTTCGTCTTTGATGAACCAGTGATGCTTGGCGCTGTTGAGGAGCGTCAGATACACGCAGAAAGCAATTAGAAAGGTGAGTGGTGCTGAAAAGAGTGCCAGTGATGCGTTGCCAAAGTTGAGCACCAGTATTCCGATACCCGCACCGGCAAACCAGGCGGTAAGCCCACAAGGGTTCAAGGCGGTCACGCGACGGTGGTCACACTCTATATGTCCGTCAAACAACTGGTCATATTTTGGCGAAAAAATATGTGCCAGCGCGATGGCCACCCAGGCCACAACAAAAATACCCTGATAGGCAAGTGCTTGAAGGATAAAGTTGAATACGTTTAACAGCATCAGGGCGTAAACGATACCGCCCACCAAGATTGCCCATCCAAAACGGGGAATGTTTGTAATGCCAAACCGCTCAAAGAAGGCCTGCATGTTCTCTGCTGCCAGGTAGAAGTTGGCCGTATTTATCCGAGTTTGGCTTACCCAGACGAAAAGCAGTCCCCAGATACCCATCAGTTTCAGAATAGCGAGAACCACTGATACTTCAGAAAGCCCGCCCTCCGTCGGAATTGTAGCGGCGAGAAAAATACCAATGGTGCCGTTGATCAGAAAGGTGAAAAGGTAAAACGGCATACCAAAGTTTATTCGGGCATGAAATTCAGAGTCGCTTTCCCGGCCGAAGCGTGCGTAATCCCAGGTGTACATCATGAGAATCCATACGCCCATAAAGTAGGTAAAGCAGTTCCACCAGCCATTTTCGGGGTTACCGCCCTCGGGGCCAAGCGCCAGCCAGGCATGGCTGTAGCCGAACTCGTTGATTGAGAAGGCGACAGCCGCAACCAAACCGAGTATGTAGAACGGGAGCAACACGCCGTTAAATTTATCGAGCCAGTTTTGTACGCCACCGAACACCAGCGGAACGCTATAGAGGACCACGATCAGGTAGGCTATCTCGAGGCTGAGGCCAGGGAAGTAGGCTTGGATAGCGACTGCGATCACGGAACCCTCAAACACGCTGTAGTAGATTGCAGTCGCGAAGAAAATCAAGGTGGCCAGTGCGGCACCGACCTTACCGAACAGTACCCTTGAGAACAGGGCCACCGATAGCCCGGTTCGGATGGCGTAGCGGGTAATGATCGAATTGATTATCCCGTAGGTAACCACGGACAGAGCAAGCCCGATCAGGGCGTTGATCGTACCGAAGTTCATCGCCAGTGTGGCGGAGACCACCAGCCAGAACATCGCGCTGCAAATCGCCCACCATGCCATGCTCAGAGAGCGGCGGTTCAACCGCTCCGTTTCAGGAACAGGCATCGACGCGTTGGCATCAATCCCGTCTTCTTTTTGATTTATTTTTCCTGCCATGGGAGTTCTCTCTTGTTCTCTCAATTGCTGATTGAATGGCCCGGATCCCGACGACATATTTGATCGGCGGAAAACGGGCTATTCACAGGCTAAGCGGCGGGAGAGATGAAAGATTGTGCTTGAGGGGCCTTACTTTTGTTTGTAGAGGAACCTTGGCTTATTAACGCTGCTCGCGTGCCTCCCTGGGCGTGCAACCGAAGCGTGATTTAAACTGCCGGCAAAAGTGAGCCTGGTCATTAAATCCCCAGCGGTAGGCTATTTCTGCCAAGGTGACATGACTGGGCTCGGCACGGATATCGTTGAGTGCAGACTGCAGTCGCAGTTCGCGAATCCACTGGCTAACCGTTTGGTTGGAATCTTTGAAGAGTTTGTGTAGGTAACGGGTGGAAATCTGGCATGCCTGCGCGATCTGATCAGGTTTCAGGTCGCTGCGCTTCAGGTTTGCACGGACATAGTGCTCAATATTATGCAGGTGTGCGCTGCGAAGGCCTGATTCTTGGCTCATCAGTACACGATCGTCGTTCTCCAGGCTTAGTGCAAGTATGTCGATGAGTTGTTGGCTGAGGTAAGGGTGACTGCTTGGCGCGGCGTGGCTGGATTGAAGTACAAGACTTTGTAGCAGGGTGAAAAAAACGGCTCCGATCCCTTTCTGGCGGTCAAACTCCATGTACAGATAGCGTTCGGGCGCACGGATGCGAGTGCACAACTGTGATAAGGGAATTCGCAGAACCCACAGGGCGTTGTGGCTGTTGTAACTGAAATCATATGGTAAATCACTGCGTTCAAGTATAAACGCCCCCGATTGGCAGACCACTGAGTGGTTGGCCTGGCTGAAGCTGACAGAGCTTTGATCGGGGACGGTGATCAGGTAGCAGGGCTCTTCGCTGTCATCTATATGATGATGGTGGCGACGAAATCGGGTCGGTGAGCTTTCCAGGCGCGATATGCCGATCTGGCCAAGCTGCCACTGCTTGAGGTTTCCATGAAGACGCTCGGGCTGGGCCATCTCCAGGTCGAGCGGAAAGTAGGTGCGACCAATGACGTCCTGCCAGTAGGCCTGCCGTTCGGCCTGCGGCAACGTGTGGGTGCTATAGCTGCTGTGCATAGCGACCTCGCTGTTATTATTGTTCGGGTCATTTGACTGTAAGACATAATACCCCGTGATGGGGGAAAGACCAGACCCGCGCAGTTGGCGGGTCTGGGCTGGGTCAAAAGCTCTTTTTTCGACTAAGTCGGTAACAGTGGTTGGGTTCCAGAACGAGTTCCCAGCCGGGACGCACGACTATATTTGTGGTGGGCTCCTCCACAATAGCGGGACCTTCGATCACCCTTCCCAAATCCAATGTCGGACCCGAGTAAACAGCGGTATCGGTCCAGTGGCCCTGGTCGTCGAACAGCGCTGGGCGATACTCGATCAGTGCTGAGTCGGCACTATGGCCTTTAGTCTTGAGAGGGGCCAGCTCGGGTTTTTGTACTTTGCCCACCAGTGTCGATTCGATGTTGACGAGTTCAACCGGGTTGTGAGGCTCTGCATAGGTGTAGAGCTCCTCATGGCGTTTGTGAAAGTCGTCGATGACCGCTGCAATTTTTTCGCGCGTGATCCGGCCTGGATGGATCTCCACATTACACTCGTGAATCTGGCCAACATAACGCATCTCCACGCTACGTGAGCAGCTGATCTCGTTATCCTTGAATCCATCGGAGAGTAGATGCTCCCGACCCTGGCTTTCCAGATCGTCAAACTTCCTGTTCAGTTTGCTCAGGTCGGCGTTGCCATCAAGGCGCATGGGTTCAGATGCCAGGTAGTTGTAGCGTACATCGGAGATGATCTGGCCAAAGGCGCAAAATACCGATGACACCTTAGGCACCAACACCGTGGTACTTCCGATCTCTTCGGCCAGTGCGGTAATGTGCATGCCGGCAGCTCCACCGGCGCACAGCAGGGCAAAGTCCCGTGGGTCATATCCACGCTCAATAGAGACGCGACGGATGCCGTTGACCATGTTCAGGTTAACGATGGTACTGATACCGTAGGCGGCTTTCTCAACGCTGATACCCAGGGGATCTGCGACATGCTCTCGTACAGCTCTGACGGCAGCCTCTCGGTCCAGACGGATAGTGCCACCCAGCACAGCGTCTGGGTTGAGGTAGCCAAGGACCAGGTTTGCATCGGTGACTGTCGGATAGGTGCCGCCCTTGCCGTAACAGACCGGCCCCGGGTTGGCTCCGGCACTTTCCGGTCCGACCTGAAGCATACCGTACTCATCCACGTGGCATATGGAGCCGCCACCGGCTCCCAGCGTTTCCACCTGAATCATCGGCACGCCGATCCGGTAACGCAGAAAGTCGATATTTTTATTGAGATTGGTTTGGCCATCCTTGGTCAGCGTAATGTCAAACGAGGTACCGCCCATATCGACCGTAATTACGTTATCAATTCCAAAGGGTTGCCCCACATATATTCCTGCCTGGGGGGCTGAGGCGGGCCCGGAATTTATTGCATTTACAGCCCGGCCCTGCATGGCTTCGCCGATCGCCAGCCCACCGTTGGATTGGAAATAACGTACCGGATATCGGGCACCGAGACTCTTGAAGTATTCATCGATTCGTTCAACGTAACGACGCATGACCGGGCTGAGATACGCGTTGACGACCGTTGTAGAGGTGCGAGTGTACTCCCGGACTTGTGGATAGACTTCGCTGCCGGTGCAGACGAATACGCCGGGCATCATCTCCTGGACGATCGCTTTGGCTCTGCGCTCATGCTCGGGATTACGTACCGCCCAGACAAAAGAGATTGCGACGCTTTCGACCCCTTGATCACGGAAATAAGCGACGGCATCGCGGATCTCCTGGTCGTTGAGGTTGCGGTCAATACAGCCGTCAGCAAGCACGCGTTCGTTGATCGGACGGCGCAAATGCCGGGGCACTATCATGTGGGCCGGAGGGAAGTCAGCTTCATATCTATAGCCTTCCTCTTTATGCCCGAGACGAATTTCCAGGCTGTCTTCGTGACCAGCGGTGCACAATAATCCAACCTTTACACCTTTTTTCTCAATTAGCGCATTTAAAGCGACAGTAGTACCGTTAATGCAGAGGTCACACTCGCTGACGATCTCTTCGATCGGGCGACCCAGGGCTTCGCTGATCTGGGCGAGGCCGGCTCTGATCGCCAGTGTTCCATCCTGAGGTGTCGATGGACTCTTGAAAACTCGAAGGTCACCATTTTTTTCTGCCAGTACAAAGTCGGTAAAGGTTCCGCCGGCATCGATACCCAGTCGGTAAGTATTTCGCATGGTTCTTATCCTTGTTTTTTGAGTCAAACGCGGTTGCAGTCGCGGGTGGCCGTAAGTTCGCGACGCAGCTTTTCGGTCGCATCGAGATCAATACCGGTTAGGGCGTCATTGAGGACTACGCCGTATTCGGTTCGCGCCGCCGCCGGGGAGACCAGACCATTAATGACATCCGCGAGAACGGAGTTGGTTGAGCGTTGGAATGGATCTCCATAACCGCCGCCGCCGGGGTTGAAGTTCGAGACTGTTTGTCCGGGTTTGACCGTGAGGATTGTGTTCTGAGTATGAACCGTTTCTTCGCTGTTACTGTGCACCACCAATTTGCCAAGCTTGGGTGGTAAGAGCTGATTTCGGGCACCGGCTGCACCCATGGTCGGTATTTGACGACCTTCACCAAAGGCGATCACGGTCATCTCGTGGTCGATGGGTTCCACTTCCCAGACGGTACCCGAGCCGCCGCGGTACGTGCCTGCGCCACCGCTGTCGGTGATCAGACCGTATCGGCGGATAATGATTGGATAGGAGTACTCGAGCAGCTCAGTGTCACCGGAACTGAGTGCGCCAAAGCAACAAAGGGGGCCACAGGCATGCCAGCCGTCCATTACCTGAGTGGCACCGGCACCCGAAATAATAGAAGCCAGTACCATGGTGACATATTGCTCATTTGTGCGGGGATCGATACCGGCAATATTGATGCCGCTGGCATGGCCCCAGCTTGCAGTTACCCGTTCCGGAGCTGCTTTCTCCAGTGCCTGGCGTACCGCATCCGTGAGGGTCTCCATCGGGGTCGTTGTGCAATTGACGTGGGGGGCTGGTTCCTGAGCATTGCACAGCGTCCCTTTCGCGCCCAGGTCGACGGTGACACAGCGATACATCCCTTCGTTATAGGGCGGTGGCAGCTGAGCGAACATCATCAATCCGAGATAAACGCCGGACATGGAGTTGCCTTCATAGGAGTTGATGAAATAGGGAATCTGAGGCGGACTCTGTACTTCGATATGGATATGATCATCCTTGATCGTGGCTTTCGCTGTGATCTCCATCTGTCCGAAACCGTGGCCAGAGTCCTCCAGCACAGCCGATCCAAAGTATTCGCCATCCGGCACTTCACGGATCAGGTTGCGCATCTGCCGGTCGGCCATGTTTTTCAGTTCAGCTATGCAGGCCTGAACCTGCTCCACACCGTATTTTTCGAGTAGCGCTAACAGGTTTCGCTCGCCGACTCGGCAGGCACCGAACTGAGCGTTGAGGTCTCCCTCTTGGTCCCGGCGGGCTCGCATGTTGGTCAGAAGAAGATTGATAACATCTTCGCGACGTTCGCCCTTGTCCCAAAGCTTTACCGGCGGAATACGTAGTCCTTCTGCATAGATCTCCTTCGCATCCGGGTTATAGCCAGCGGGCACCGGCCCCCCAATGTCAGTGAGATGGCCTTTACAGACGGTCCAGAAAACCAACTCACCCCGGTAGAACACCGGTTTGTACATACAGCAGTCGAGGATGTGGCTGCCCTTGTAAGCGGGGTCATTGTGGTAAATGACATCGCCTTCGTGAATATCCTCGCCGAAAAACTCAGCGATCTCTTTCATCGCAGGGATCAGTGAGCCCAGGTGAATGGGAATATCCTGGCCCTGAAGGATCATGTCGGGATAGTGGTCGAAGAGGGCATTACTGTAGTCGTGGGCCAGATTAAAGACACTGGAGCGCCCGGTTTTTTCCAGCGTTAACGTCATTTCGCGCTGGGCAGTCTCTAATGCGCCTCGGACGACGGCGAGAGTTATTGGGTCAACGTGAGTGGACATATGCGTTCCCTTATTGTTTTTGGGTGGGACGGTCGCGGCGACGGGGATACCCGAACTCGCTTAAAATTCAGTGTAAGAACTTGGAAAAGAGGAATATTGATTGGCAGCGTCTGGATCGTTGATGTTCAGCGCACCGCTGACTGAGATGCCTGGGTAAAGGCGCGAGGAGTTTTAGGTGTATTGAGCGCAATGTTCGCGGTCTTAGTCGCCTGCTAGCGATTACTTAATTATCAGTTTCGGGAAATTGAGATCCTGAATATAGCTCCATGCTCTAACCCTCGTCATGACAGGCCTAGAACGGATTCGCGGCGATTCCCACAGTGGCGCTGTGGCATTGCTGGCGCTAGTCTTATTTACTTATAATAAAGTCATTCACTATAAATATAAAAAAACAGGTAGCGCCGCAATGCTCAACAATGTTTTGAACAACGCCAGTGTGTTTGAAGGTGCCCATCCCCTCCAGGTTTCAGAGTACGTTAATCAGCATGTGGGTCGCCATCGAATCCGACTGAATGGCGGCAGCGAGTCCAAAGGGCCTTCAACCAATGCGAGACTGAGCTATACCGATTTTGCTGATCTTGGCCTTTCACGCATCAGTTACGGTGATGCGGTAACCGTGTCCTGCCCCGATCTGGCTGAGGTCTATCATTTTCAAGTGGTCACGCATGGTGAATGCTACTGGCACTATGCCGATGATCAACGCCTGCGGTTACGGACCGGTCAGGCTTTGATGATGAACCCGAAGGAGCAGATTGACCTTTCTTACTCACCGGATTGCGAAAAGGTGATCATAAAAGTGCCGGAGCAGGTTCTGATCAGCCAGTGCATTGAGCAGGTGGGTGTGCTGCCAAAAAGTGGTATTCGCTTTGCGCGACGGGCAATTGATCTGGATAGCTCGGTCTGTTTACTGAGATTTCTGGATGCGCTGCTGACGGAGGCGAGCGAGAGCGAGCTGGAACTGGAGAGTCTCCAGATACCCTACCGCGATATCCTGCTTAACAAGTTGCTTCAGCACTTTGACAGTAACTTCAAGGACAACGCCAGCGGTGGGATTTCTGATCGGGGCTTCGCTGAGTTGATCGCTTTTATCGATATGAACCTGAAGGCAGAGCTTGAAGTGGAAGAGTTGGCGCGCATGAGCAATGTGAGCGTGCGTACGGTATACAATCTGTTCGCTAAACACTTTGGGCTTACTCCGCGGCTCTATATTAAGAACGCGAAGCTCAGAGCGCTGCGCAACGAGCTGGTTGGTAACACCCGCCTGCGCAACGTAACCGAGGTGGCGCTGGATTATGGTTTCTCCCACCTAGGGCGTTTTTCATCCGATTATCGAAAAATGTTTGGTGAGTTGCCGTCGGAAACCTTTCGCCGCCACCACTGAGTGAAATGACGCTTAGCCGCGCCGTCCGCAGATTGTATCAGTGGTGCGGCGTGTGCATTCCATCAGCGCCCTGTGATAGGGGCTCCCGGGTTCAACATCGATATCGCCAGCAATACCCATCAGGCTGATGACTGATGAGATGTTGCCGTTGATATCGTAAACCGCGCTGCCCATGACGTTAATGTCAGGCAGGTAGTCGCCGTAGAAACAGCAGTAATTTTGTGCCTTTATCTGCCCCAGATGCTCATAAAACGCCGCTTTCTGCATCGGCTCGCCCCGATGACGGGGAAGGGCGGGTGGGTCTTTATAAAAGCTTTCGATGATCTCTTGTCTGCGCCGGTCCGGCAGGTTGGCCAGGAACAGTCGTCCGGAGACCGAGAAAAAGGGGGAAAGCTCGATGCCTAGCCGAACGTTTACGGCTACTGGAATACTGGCATCAAGCCACTTGATGACCAGAGGCGCATGACCATTCCAGATGGTCACGGAGCTGGTTACGTCCTGCTCCTCGTTCAGCCGGTCCAGTGCCGCAAAAGTCTGCTGGATCGGGTCGATACGTTTAAGTGCAGAGACCCCCAACGTCAGACTGGCCTGACCCAGGCTATAGCTGTTCTGTACGTTCTGCACGATATAGCCCGTACGCATAAAGCTAACCAGGTACTTGTAGATCCGACTGGGCGACATCTCCAGCGTGTCTGACAGCTGTTTAAGGCTCACCGGGTGGCTGGATTCCGCGATCCTGTCGAGGATTTTCAAGCCTAGCTCCAGGGAACCGATACCTTGGCGGGCGCCGTTGATACTTTTTTCAGCGTCAGGCATCTTTGAACTCATCGCATCTAATCAGCCATATTCGGAAATCTTGCGCCATTCTAAAACAAGGGCTTGATCAACTAAATCAGTTTACCGGCCTTCGTTGCAGCGAAGGCCGGTCAGGGCTCAAACACCGAGATAGGATTCAACCTCATCCAGGCGTTCGCTTAGCCCTTCGGAGCTGTCGCTGAATACCACTTCGCCTTTGACCAGGACGATATGTTTGTCGCAGAGGTCTTTCAGCACCTTGATATTCTTATCGACGATAAGCGTCGAGATGCCACTTTCCTTGATCGTACGGATCACCTCCCAGATCTCCTTGCGGATCAGCGGTGCCAGGCCCTCGGTTGCCTCATCCAGAATCAGCAGATCCGGATTGGTGACCAGGGCTCGGCCAATCGCCAGCATCTGTTGCTCGCCCCCGGACAGCTGGGTGCCCAGGTTGGCAAGGCGCTCCTCAAGACGAGGAAAGGTGGCGATGACCCGGTCATAATTCCAGTTGCTTTCGCCCCGGGTGTTACTGCGGGCGGCCATCTGTAGATGCTCTTTGACTGTCAGGTTGTGGAACATCCCCCTGCCTTCCGGCACATAAGCGATATCCCGGCGCATTCGCTGCCAGGTGGGTAGGGTGGTCATCTCTTCGCCTTTGAAGGAAACACTGCCGCTGCGGGGCTCGACCAGACCGAGGATCGACTTCAGTGTGGTTGTCTTCCCCATGCCGTTGCGCCCCATCAGGCTGACCGCTTGACCGGGGCTCAGATCAAAGCTGACGCCGTGGAGCACGTGGCTCTCGCCATACAGTGTGTGCAGACTTTTGACTTCGAGTAGTTTATTCATCGCTTCAATACACCTCATCGCCCTGGCCCAGATAGGCTTCACGTACCCGTGGGTCTTCACGTACCTGTTCAACTGAGCCCGTAGTCAGGTGCTGTCCATCCACCATGACGGTCAGTTGATCGGAGAGCTCGAAAATCGCATCCATATCGTGCTCCACTAGGACGATGCAGTATTCCTGTTTAAGTCGTTTTAGCAGGTCGATAATCAGCAACGACTCCTCATGCCCCATGCCGGCCATGGGTTCGTCCAACAACAGGACACAGGGGGAGGTGGCCAGTACCATAGCGATCTCGAGCTGGCGCTGTTCGCCGTAGCTGATATGCGCGGCAACCTCATCGCGGCGCTTGGCCAGACCTACTTTTTCCAGGGCATGGGTGGCCAGCTCCTCCAGCACTGTCTGGTTATAGCGTGAGCGCAGGAAATTGAAGCTGCCCCCCATGCGGCGCTGGGCTGAGATACAGCAGTTCTCCAGGCAGGTAGCGCTGGGATAGATATTGGTTTTCTGAAAGCTCCGGCCAATCCCTCGTCGCGCGAATGCATAGGGCTTGATGGCATCGATCGGTGCACCTTCGTGGATTATCTTTCCGCTGGTGGGTTTGTAGTGGCCACACAGCAGGTTAAGAAGAGTGCTTTTACCCGCGCCGTTGGGGCCGACCACGCCGTGTAACTGGCGGTCTTTGAACTTCAGGGAGATATCATCCAGTGCCTTCAATCCGCCCCAGTATTTGCAAAGACCTTCTGTTTCCAGAATTACATTGGTGTTCATGAGCGTTTCTCCAGCAACTTCTCCAGATATCCGGCGATTCCGTTCTTGAACAGGATGACCATCAGAATGATCAACGCCCCCATGAACAGCAGCCAGTGCTCGGTCATGTGTTCAAGTACATAGTGCAGCCCCTCATAAACGAAGGTGCCGAGAATAGCGCCGTACAGGGTGCCGAGGCCGCCAAGAATCGACATCACCAGTGCCGAGCCGGAGGTCTGCCAGGAAAGCATGGAGGGGTTGACGAAACCGTACTGCATGGTGAACAGGTAGCCGGCATAGGCTCCCAGAGCCGACGCCATGACATAGGCCATGAGCCGGAACACGAACACGTTATAGCCAAGGGCAGTGGTACGTCCGGGATTCTCATGTATTGCATCTATGACCCGGCCGAACCTTGAACGGGTTACGATGCGAAAGAAGAACAGCGTATTGAACAACGAAAGCAGGCACAGATAGTAGAAGTGGATCGGGTTATCCAGATCAAACATGCTGATACCAAACAGGCTGGTATCTGGCTTAACGTAGATAAATACCCCGTCGTTTCCGCCGAACTCGATCGAGTCGGAGAAAAAGTAGAAAGCCATCTGGGCGAAGGCGAGGGTAATCATGATCATGTAGATACCGCTGGTGCGCAGCACCAGGAATCCGATAATCAAAGCCACCAGCGCGGATATCGCACAGATATAAAAGGTGTAGATCCAGAAGTTTACCGCCTCATATTCCGGGGCGATCATCACGAAAATATACCCGCCCATGCCATAGAACATGGCATGGCCCAGAGTGATCAGACCACAGCGGCCCACCAGATAATCCAGCGACATCACAAAGATGGCAAAGATCATGATTGTCGTCAGCTTGCTGACGTAGAAGGTGTTTTGTTCCAGAAAGAGCGGCATCATTAAAGCCAGGGGGAAAAAGACCCAGATAAAGATGCGCTCGGCGCGTTTGTGAAACAGCATGAGATAGGCTCCTTCAGGATGAGAATAAACCCTGAGGTTTCAGCAGCAGGATGAAGGCCATGAGGATGTAGATCATCATGCTGGAAAGCTGTGGTACCAGTATCGAAGCGAAGGTATCCACCAGACCGACCAGCAGGGCACCGACGAGCGCACCTTTGATCGACCCCATACCGCCGATAACCACGACGACAAAGCAGGCGATCAGTACGTGTTCACCCATGCCGGGTACAATCGAACTCATTGGGGCTGCGGCCACGCCCGCGACTGCAGCCAACATCACGCCAATGGCGAAAACCACGGTATATAACCGGCTGATATCGATCCCCAGGCATTCCACCATCTCCCGGTTTGATTCACCGGCACGAATCAGCATACCGAGGCGGGTCCGGTTGATCAGGTAGTACATCAGCACGGCAATAGCTACACAGAGAAAGGCCACAAAAATGCGGTAGACGGGATACTCCACCACTTCCGTCAGGGGTACGGAGCCTGACAGGGCATTCGGGACCTGAACACCCAGAGGGTCATCGCCCCATAGAATGCTTTGCAGTGCATTGAAGACGAAGATCATGCCGATGGTAAGAAGCACCTGGTCCAGGTGGTTACGCTTATACAAGCGCTGAATCAGAGTCTTCTCCACCACAATCCCTATCCCCAGTGCGATCACCGCAGAAATGATCGCACTGAGCGTGAAACTGCCGGTGTTCTCGACGAAATACCAAGCCAGGTAGGCACCGATCATGTACATGGAGCCGTGGGCCAGGTTGAGAATGCCCATCACGCCGAATACCAGCGTCAGGCCTGACGCGATCAGGAACAGGAGTAGCCCGTACTGCAGTCCGTTGATCAGCTGCACAAAGAACAATGAGGTAGTCATGGATCAATCCGTAAATCAGATGGCGAGCGACAGGGGGCAGCAAACGCCTTGGCGTTTTCGCTGCCCGAACTAAGCGCTTCAATCAGAGCTTGCAGCCGCGCGCCGGATCCTCCAGCGCAGCGGAAGGCACGTCGATCACCTTGTTTTCGCCATCAATAACCTGGCGCAGGTAGATGTTCTGAATCGGGTTATGGGCTTTGGAAAAGGTGATTTCGCCGCGAGGACTGAACAGTTTGGTTTCCTCCATTGCTTTGATCAGCGCTGCCTGATCGGCAATGTCACCGCCGAGCTTATCCACGGCAGAGGCTATCAATAGGCCCGCATCATAGCCCTGTACCGCGTAGATATCGGCGGGCTTTTCGAACATTTGCTGGTAGCTCTGGCGGAACTTGGCGTTGACCTCGTTATCGAGCGCATCGGCGTAGTGCAGCGCGGTCCGCACACCTTCGGCGGAAGGACCTTGAGCCTCCAGGGTGCCCTCGGTCAGGAAGCCGCTACCAAGGAGCGGAATCTTGCCCTTGAGGCCCAGTGCGTCGTAATCCTTGACGAACTTAACGGCGCCACCTCCAGCGAAGAAGACAAAGACTGCATCCGGGTTGATAGAGCCAATCTCGGAAAGATAGGACTGAAACTCGGTTTTGGGGAAGGGAACCAGGATCTTCTTAACGATCTCGCCGCCGCCAGCGGTATAGGATTCCTCGAACGCATCCAGGCTTTCGCGCCCCATGCCGTAGTTCCAGCTCATGGTGACGACACGCTTATAACCGTTGTCCAAGGCTACTTTGCCCATGGGATAAGAGGGCTGCCAGGAGGAGAAAGACGTACGGAAGATATTGGGGGCACAGAGTGGGCCTGTAGCCGCACCGGCACCGGCGTTAGGGATAATCATCACGGTATCTTTGTTGCGCAGGACCTTGATCATGCCCATGGCAACGCCGGAGTGCACCGGTCCGATAATGAAATCGGCATTATGTTGGTCGAGCAGGGAAGAGGCGATCTCTGGCGCGCGCTCGGGGCGGGCCTCGGTATCCATTTCGATAAATTCAATTTTACGGCCATGTAGCTCGGCGGCCTTCTCCTCCAGGGCCATTTTCAGACCGTTACGCCCGGCGTCGCCCAGCGCGGCGTAGATACCGCTGAACGGCAGCATGATTCCCACCTTGATCGGCTCCTCGGTTGCGGCAAATGTTGGAGCAGAGAGCGCACCGGTAAGAGCACCGGCGATAAGAAGATGGCTGAGCTTCTTGTTGTTTTCCATGTGAGACCTCTACTTGGGTTCGTTGTTTTTATGTCTGGTTGATTAGAAAGAAGCCCCCCTTAAAGCAATAGCCGCCCAGTGCAGATCAGTGTCCAGAATCTGCAATCTCTGCATGACACACCGCTCTTTGCACACAGTGGATAGGGCTTGCAGCGAGCGGATTTCCCGTTGCGCCCGCGCTGACGAATATCGTTCTCGTACCCCTTTGCCCCGCCCCTGTGGCGCTCCACGGGCATACAAACAACGAGAGGTGTGACGATGAAAAAAGGTGTAATGCGACCGGGACACATCCAGATTCGCGTTCTGGATCTGGATGAGGCATTGGCCCATTACCGTGATCTGCTGGGTCTGATCGAGGTGGGCCGCGACAGTCAGGGAAGGGCCTATCTGAAGGGTTGGACCGAAGTCGACAAGTTTTCAGTGGTGCTGCGTGAGGCCGATACTGCCGGTATGGATTTCATGGGCTTCAAATGCGTGAGTGAAACCGTGGTGGATAGCCTGCGTGAGGAATTGATCGCTTTCGGCTGCTCGGTGACTGATGTGCCAGCCGGTGAACTGGACGGCTGTGGTCGCCGGGTTCGGTTTACCGCACCGAGTGGCCACGATTTCGAGCTCTTTGCCACCAAGGAGCAGACCGGCAAATGGGGCCTGGCAGCGCGTAACCCGGAGGCTTGGCCGCGCGATCTCAAGGGGATGAAAGCAACACGGTTCGATCACTGTCTGCTGTATGGCACCAACCTGGATCAAACCTGGGATTTGTTCCGTGACGTGCTTGGCTTTGATATGGCCGAGCAGGTGATGACGCCGGATGGGAAGCGGGTCGGGCAGTTCCTGACTGCATCCATGAAAGCCCACGATCTGGCGTTTATCGATCATGCAGAACCCGGCAAATTCCATCATGCCTCGTTTTTCCTGGAGACCTGGGAGGATGTGCTGCGTGCGGCGGACCTGATCTCCATGACCGATACCTCTATTGATATCGGGCCTACCCGTCATGGTCTGACCCACGGAAAAACCATCTACTTCTTTGACCCCTCCGGCAACCGTAATGAGGTTTTCTGCGGCGGCGATTACCACTACCCGGATCATCCCCCTGTGACCTGGGATGCGGACCAGCTCGGCAAAGCGATCTTCTATCACGACCGTGTGCTGAACGAGCGTTTCTTGACCGTTTTGACCTGAGAAACCTCACCGACCCGTGCAGTGGCACAGGTCTGCAAACAGCGGATAAAAGAGCGCGAGTTCTGGATAGTGAGCCCCGACGCGCCCTTTTAATCTGATAAAAAATAAGGAGGGTAACGCATGAATAACGAACTGATCGACAAGCTCAACAGCATGGTGGAAGAGGATAAAGAGAAAGGTCTTTATCGCTGCCGCCGGGAGATGTTTACCGACGAAGAGCTGTTTGAACTCGAGATGAAGCACATTTTCGAGGGTAACTGGATCTATTTGGCCCATGAAAGCCAGATCCCTAACGCCAACGACTACTTCACCGGTTTTATCGGCCGCCAGCCGATTGTTATCACGCGCAACAAGGCCGGTGAGCTGAACTGCTATATCAACGCATGCAGCCACCGTGGTGCCGTGCTGTGCCGGAAGAAGAAAGGCAACAAAGCCGTACATACCTGCCCGTTCCACGGCTGGAGCTTCAACAACGACGGTAAGCTGGTCAAGGTAAAGGACCCGGATGGAGCGGGGTATCCTGAGTCTTTCAACTGCAAGGGTTCCCATGACCTGAAGAAAGTGGCTCGATTTGAGTCCTACCGGGGGTTCCTGTTTGGCAGCCTGAACGAAGATGTTAAGCCGCTTACCGAGCATCTGGGTGAAGCTGCCAAGATCATCGATATGATCGTGGACCAGTCACCGGAAGGCCTGGAAGTGCTGCGCGGTTCTTCCACCTATACCTACGACGGTAACTGGAAAGTACAGGCGGAAAACGGTGCCGATGGCTACCACGTTTCAGCCACTCACTGGAACTACGTGGCCACCACTGGCCGTCGTAAGGCTGGCATGTCAGTGGATGATGTGAAGGCGATGGACGCGTCCACCTGGAACAAACAGAAGGGAGGCTTCTATGCATTCGAGCAAGGCCACATTCTGCTGTGGATGCGCTGGCCCAACCCGCAGGATCGGCCGCTGTATGAGCGCCGTGACGAACTGGTTGCCAAGTATGGCGAAGCCCGTGCTGACTGGATGATCGGCAACCTGCGGAACCTTTGTCTCTACCCCAACGTCTTCCTGATGGATCAGTTCAGCTCTCAGATCCGTCACTTCCGTCCGATCTCCGTGGACAAAACAGAAGTCACCATTTACTGCATCGCACCCAGGGGTGAAAGCGCAGAAGCCCGTGCCCACCGTATCCGCCAGTACGAGGATTTCTTTAACGCCTCCGGTATGGCGACGCCGGACGACCTGGAGGAGTTCCGTGCCTGTCAGGAGGGTTTCAAGGCGGGAGCCCTGCCGTGGAACGACATGTGCCGCGGTTCTGAACACTGGATTCAGGGGCCAGATGAAGATGCCACAGGATTGAACATCAAGCCGGTATTGAGCGGCGTTAAGTCCGAGGATGAGGGGCTGTATACCGTTCAGCACCGTTATTGGGCCGAGGCACTCACATCGGCTGTGCGCAAGGATCAGGAAAAATAAGAGAGGGTGAAATGAGCATTACTTACGAAGAAGTACGCGACTTTATCTATTCGGAAAACCGCACACTGGATGACAAGGACTGGGATGCCTGGGTTGAGCACTACGACAAGGAAGCCGAGTTCTGGGTACCCAGTTGGGACGATGATGGCGAGCTGGTAACCGATCCCCAGAGTGAAATATCGCTGATGTACTACGCCCGCCGGGATGGCCTGGAAGATCGTATCTTCCGCATCAAAACGGAGCGCTCCAGTGCATCCAGTCTGCCGGAGCCGCGCACGCAGCACATGGTCAGCAACATTGAGGTGCTTAACAGCTCCGCCAACGATGCCGAGGTTCGTTACAGCTGGCTGACCAATAGCTACCGCTATAAAACGACGGATACCTATTACGGCACCACCTTCCTGACACTGGTGCGGGATGGTGATGGCGCCCTGAAGATCAAGAGCAAGAAAGTGGTGATCAAGAACGACTGTATCCATCACGTCGTGGATATCTATCACCTCTGATCGGGTTCTCTTAATAATAACGAGCGACCTGGGAGCCGGATACCGGCTCCCAAGGGCGCCGAGGTAGCAAAGCATGCATAAAGTAGCACTCAACTTTGAAGATGGCGTAACCCGCTTTGTTCAGACCCTACCCGGCGAAACCGTAGCCGACGCCGCTTATCGATCGGGCCTGAACATCCCCATGGATTGCCGGGATGGTGCTTGCGGTACCTGCAAATGTCATTGTGAATCCGGCAGCTATGAGATGGACGGCTATATCGACGACGCGCTGTCCGAGCATGAAGCGGAACAGCAGTTCGTACTGACCTGTTGCATGATTCCACAAGCCGACTGCGTGGTCAGCGTGCCCGCCTCGTCTGAGGTTTGTGTTCGCTCCCAGCAAGCGGATGTACACGCAGAGATAACCAATATCAACCGGTTGTCTGATTCGACATTGAGCTTCACGGTAGCGGGCGATCAGGTGCGAGCCATGCACTTCCTGCCCGGCCAGTATGTGAATATCCAGGTTCCCGGCTCTGACCAGACCCGAGCCTACTCCTTCAGCTCCATGGTCAAACAGGCCGATGAGTCGGTCTCTTTTCTGATTCGTGTTGTCCCCAACGGGCTGATGAGTACGCATATGGCCGAGCAGGCACAGGTGGGTGACAAACTGACGCTGCGCGGTCCATTCGGTTCTTTCTATCTGCGCGATATCAAACGGCCCGTGCTTATGCTCGCCGGCGGTACGGGGCTGGCACCTTTTCTGGCCATGCTCGACAAGATTCAGGATGACGGAACCGAGTACCCGATCCACCTGATCTACGGTGTGACCCATGAGGTTGATCTGGTTGAGCTCAAAAAACTTGAAGCCTTCGCTGAGACGATCGAAGCGTTCACCTTCATTGCCTGTGTGGCGTCGCCCGAGAGTGAGTGGCCACACAAGGGCTATGTGACCAACCATATAGAGGCTGGGCATGTGAACGACGGCAACGTGGATATTTACCTCTGTGGTCCTCCCCCGATGGTAGAAGCGGTCAGCCAGTTTATGGAAGACCAGAATCTCAAGCCCAACAGCTTCTACTACGAGAAGTTTGCCGCGAGCCAGTGAGGAGGCGCTTTCCATGAGAGGAAGCAGATTCAACGATAAAGTGGTTGTGGTGACCGGCGCAGCTCAGGGGATCGGGCGTGAAGTGGCCCTCCAGATGGCAGCAGAGGAAGCCACGCTGGTACTGGTAGACCGCTCGGAAATCGTGCAAGAGGTGGCCCGGGAAGCTGAACAGGCGGGTGCCAAAGAGGTCAGGGTCGAGCTGGCTGATCTTGAACAGTATCGCGACTGCTGCCGGGCGATCGACTCGGCGGCGGAGGCGTTCGGGCGCATCGATGTGCTGGTCAATAATGTGGGGGGCACCATCTGGGTTAAACCCTATGAACATTATGAAGAGGCGCAGATCGAGGCGGAGATACGCCGCTCTCTTTTTCCGACGCTCTGGTGTTGCCACGCTGTACTGCGACCCATGCAGGCGAATGGAAGCGGAAGTATCGTCAATGTCTCGTCAATTGCAACGCGAGGGCTCAACCGAGTGCCCTATGCCGCAGCCAAAGGCGGTGTAAACGCGATGACCGTCTGCATGGCCTATGAAAACGCCCGTCATGGCATACGGGTCAATGCGGTGGCTCCCGGCGGCACTGATGTGGGTGAGCGTCGCATACCGCGCAATACCGCTGAACAGAGCGAACAGGAGCAGGTCTGGTATCAGCAGATTATCGACCAGACCATCGATTCCACATTCATGAAGCGCTACAGCCAGCCCGAAGAGCAGGCCAGCGCGATCCTCTTTCTGGCCTCCGATGAGGCCTCCTATATAACCGGCACCGTGCTACCGGTGGGTGGGGGCGACTTGGGATAGGTTGCTTTGTGGTGAACTTGGGGGCTGATGCCCCCTTTTTTGACCCTGGCTATTTGTCTGTGTCAGCTTTCGGGTTTCGCTTAAGAAGCCACTGTCTAGGGCGATCCGCGTGATCGCTGTGCAATACGAGGTAAGCAGCGGAGCCAATCACAACCCCCCAGAAGGCCGAACCAAGACCGAGAATATTCATGCCTGACGCTGTGGCTAGAAAGGTGATCAGGGACGCTTCCCGGTGTTGCTCATCCTGAAGAGCGCCCACCAGGTTGCCGCTGATCGCGCCAATCAATGCAAGGCCGGCCAGAACCGCGATAAAGGTACTGGGCATGGCGCTGAACAGCAAAATCATGGTGCCGGCCAGAGTACCTCCAATCAGGTAGAAAACGCCGTTGGCGATACCGGCGATGTAGCGCTTGTCAGGATCTTCATGGGAATCCTTACCCGTACATAGAGCGGCGGTGATTGCCGCGATCACGATGGTTATCCCCCCGAAACAGGCCACAAACAGTGAGCTGATACTGGTAACAGTCAGGATCGGTTTCGCCCTCTGGTGCTCATAGCCCGAGGCTCTCAAAATCGCCATACCCGGTAAAAACTGGCCTGTCAGGCTGACCAGTACCAGCGGTATCGCCAGGCTCAGGGTTGCGCTCAGGCTCCATTCCGGCGCGATGAAAACAGGTTCAGTAATCATCAGCTTCACACCATCGAGCCGACTGCCTTCCAGCAGTACTGAGAGTAGAATACCAACAAGCAGCATCAGTATAAGGCTGTAGCGGGGCAGGTAGCGTTTAAGCAAAAGGTAGGCGCCGATCATGCAGAGCGCCAGTACTGGAGCCTCGCTTACGGCACCGAAGGCGCCGGTACCAAACTGGAACAGGATGCCGGCCATCATACCGGCGGCGATTCCCTTGGGAATCATCCTCACCAGGTGATCGAAGTAGCCGGTGATGCCGATCAAAAACATGAGCAGTGCGGCGGTGATGTAGGCACCCACTGCCTGGTTAAGACTCAACTCCGGAAACAGTGTGACCAGCAGGGCGGTACCCGGAGCGGACCAAGCGGTCACGATCGGCACCCGTGTCCACCAACTCAGCAGGATGCCGGCGGCCGCAGCGCCAATCGAAACCGACCACACCCAGCTTGTTAATAGGTCGTTGGATACTTGAGCACTCTGGGCGGCCTGAAAAAGAATGAGCAGGGGACCGGAATAGGAGACGAGCACAGCCAAGAGCCCGGCGGAAATCGCCGTTAGTGAAAGATCTTTACCCATCTTTGGTGAAACTCCCTCAATCTGCAGTGAGCGTATAGTCCTGGTACTTTAGATGCGCTGAGTGGATAGAGTAACCGGTGTGCTCCGGTAACACTGTTTGGAAAATCCGAACAATGGAAAACACGATGGATCGTTTCAGAGCGATGAGGCTCTTTGTAAGTATTGTAGAGAGGGGAACGTTCACCGGGGCGGCTGAACAGCTGAACATGTCCCGCGCTTCAGCCACGGCGCTTATCCGACAGCTAGAACAACATGTTGGAGTTAGCCTGCTGCATCGAACCACTCGACAGCTCAGCGCGACGCCAGAAGGTGAGCTCTACTACCATCGGTGCCGCGATATTCTCCAAGATCTGGCCGAGGCTGAGAGCCTCCTGTCTCAGCGCGCGAATAGCCTGACCGGACGGCTCAAAGTTGATCTGCCAGCATCCCTGTGCCGCTTGGTCGTGATGCCGGCATTGCCCGATTTTATCCGCCGTTACCCGGATATCCGTCTGGATATAAGCGTGAGTGATCGGGTTGTTGATTTGCTTGGTGAAGGCGTGGACTGTGTACTGAGAATCGGTGAATTAAATGACTCGACGTTGATCGCTCGTCGCCTCGCCGAACTTTCTCAAGTGACCTGCGCGAGCCGAAGTTACCTTGAGCGTCACGGCATTCCCGTAACGCTGGAAGAGCTGGAGCGACATCACTATGTGGAGTTTCGCTCAGCCAGCACCGGGCGGGTCGATCCTTTGTATTTCCGTTTATCAGACGGCGTTGTGCAGCGCCGGCTCAGTTCCGTGCTGTCCGTTAACAATGGAACCTCCTACGTGGCAGGCTGCGAGGCGGGACTGGGGATCGTGCAGGTACCGCGCTACCATGTGGCCGCTCAATTAAATAATGGTGACTTAGTCGAAATTCTATCTCAGCTGGCGCCGCCACCATTGCCCCTGTCTGTTCTCTACCCACCACAGCGGCAGGTTCCGAACCGGCTGCGGGTGTTTATAGATTGGTTGGTGGAGTTGCTTCGGCCATTTTAGCTTGAATACAAGAGGTGCTGTTCATTTCGGCTTTGGGGAAACCGTCAGTAGCTAAAAGCGCTCCGTGCTATTTAGCTGCTGATATCGCACAGATGGGCGCCTTAGGTTGGCGCCCCCATCACTCGTAAGGCGCACCGATATTGCCGAGTGCTACGAACACCGCGGGCGCCACGAAGTTGTCCTTTGCCAGATCATCATCAGTCACACGTTCGCCGCCACAGAGTAGGTGAGCACCGGCCTGCTTGGCGGCCTCGACATAGCCCATTACCTTGTTTAGGTGAGCTTCGGAGATCAGTGCGCTGATGTCCATTGGTGCAGACCTCGCCCTGAGTGAAGAAGTTAGCCATCATTGCGCCGGATACGGCATGTTTCAGGTCCGCACCCTCAAAAATGATCAACGGTGATTTGCCGCCCAGTTCCATGGTCACAGACTTTAGTATTCTGGCGCTGGCTTCCATCACCTTCTTTCCGGTTCCACACTCGCCGGTGAAAGAGACCTTAGCGATCTACGGGTGCGCCGCGTCCGCAGCGTATCTTCCGGGCAATCGTCGAGGGGTTAATCGCAATAGTACTGCTGATCGGTGGTGATCTGTCTGCGCTGCCGGCTGGTGTGACAGCGACAGCTACTCCCTTCTCCATTGTTATGTTGTTGATGTGCTACCGCATCGTCATTGCGCTCAAAGGGTAAAGAGCACATCTTGGTTAAATAATGTCTTAACCTAACCGGGTTTCCGAGGTGCCTGAGCCAAATGTTAAGGGCGCCCCGGAAATTACATTTTTGGGGTACCAATAAACAATCGAAGGGAAGTCACACTTGTGCTTTTTCAGAAATCGACACTGTAACACAGTAGGCCCCCTACAAAACTTGATGGGTCGAGCGGGAAAAGGTTCCTGCATCTACAGCTAGCTTTAATCTTGAGAAGCCAGGGGACTGGGAGCGGTTCTGTTCGCTAAATGAAATGTCCTTCCAATAACGGCTCCATTTTTCTTTCGGGTAGGGGCAGGGCTTTGCTCTGTTCCCCTTGTGCTTGGTCAAACGCTCGGTGCGAGCGAGATGTTTTGGGGTTTGAGTTAGGCAGCCAAGACCTAATGGATGATAAACGCATCTTTGTTGGGGACATGCCAAACAGGTCTCGAAAACTGTGGCTGAAATGGGTGCTGCTCAGGAAGCCACATGCGATTGATATTTCCGCGATTGATCGGTCGGACTGCAACAATAACTGTCTTCCTCTAGATAGCCTTAATTCAAGATAGAATCGAGAAGGGCTGATTTCGAAGTAGCGAGAGAACAGCCGCTCCATGTGTCGTCTTGAAATTGAAATATAGGCTGCAACTTCCTCAAGACTTAGCGGTTCCTCAATATTACTCTCCATTAGCTCTAGAGCGCTTCGAAGAGACGCTGGAAGGGCTCTGTGTTTGTATTTTTTGATTAGGTGGTCATCTACATCGGTATAAGTGTCACACGCGAGAATCTCATCCACACCTAGTTTCAGAGAATCCCCAAAAAGAGTATCCACCAATTCTAACATTACTTTCATGGTGCTGTTGGGCCCCGAACTGCTGAAGAATCGGCCATCGATCTCATATGACTTAGTGCTCACGTCTGTTTTTGGAAATAACTCCTTGAGTAGGGCCAAGTTTTCAGGATGTGCGGTACAGGTACGACCGTCCAAGAGTCCTGTGTTTGCTACATGGTAAATGCCGTTCCAGATACCGCCAATCCACTTTTGACGCCTAGCGCAACGGGTTAGCACCGACTCTAGGGTTAAACTGTTGATTAACGGTGTACGGTATCCTCCGCAAATCACAAGCATATCGAGGTCGGCCCGGAGAGCTTCTTCCAAGCTTTCTCGAGTTTTAATTTCCAGACCAACATCACTGAGCACGTGATTGCCTTCGAGACAGACGTGAGTGAACTTTACCAATTCGTTGTTATTGATAAGGTTAGTTGTCGTCAGCACGTCGACAGCGTTCGTAAATGCAGCCATCGAAAAATTTTCCAGTAGTACAAATACGACTTTAAAAGGCGTTTCACAGTGCTGTTCTTTACTGAACGATGCGTGGCTAAGGAGTTGGCTCGGCCCTGATACGTTTTGGTATTGATAAGATAAGTTATTTTTTTTCATGTGAGCAGCCTCTTTTTCTTGTAGGTATAGGATCTTGGAAGTTGGGCTCTGCTTCTTGTAGCGCGAAAGGTCGGTTCGATATGGGGATGATAAGAGAAATAGATGTATTTTATAAATTTATATATTTAATTGTATCATTTATAAATATAATATCAGTTACGTTTCATGAGATACTCAGGTCAGGTTATGAAAAATCTACCGATGGATTTACTGCGGACCTTCGTCACGGTTCAGGAGTTGGGCGGATTTACTCAGGCTGGGGAGCTTTTGGGGCGCTCGCAGCCTGCTATTAGCCTTCAGGTAAAGAGACTCGAAGAGCTGGTAAATATCCCCCTCTTTACCCGAGGTAATGGGCTCAAATTGACCGAAGAGGGGCAGCAGCTCTTTGGTTATGCACGAAAAATTTTAGAGCTGAATGATACGGCAATTTCACGACTGGTCACGCCGACAGTTAGTGGGTCCGTTCGGCTCGGTATACCAAATGACTTTGAAGTATCCTTCTTACCATTGATGTTATCGAAGTTCTCAAACACACATCCTGGAGTAACACTTGATGTGACCAGTGAGCTCAGTATCAATTTGAGAAGTGGCTTTAGGCGCGGCAACTATGACCTGGTCATGAGTATGGATGAGAATCCATCCGACGAAATCTTGGCTCGGGATGCAATCGTAGAGCCCTTGTCTTGGGTTAGTGGCCCCGGTTTCCAATTGGATTCGGAAGAGCCAGTTCCTCTCGTGCTTTATCCCGAGGGGTGCGTCTACCGACGTCATATTACACAGGCACTGAATAACGCCGGGATTCCCTGGCGCATCATGTACTGCACTTCCAGTTTGCTCGGGATTCAGACCGCGATTGAAGCTGGACTTGGCATAACTGCTTTAGCGAGTAATACAGTACCGACAGGTCTCGGCTCTCACCGCAAGTTCCAGTTTCTGCCGTCGCTAGGGGAAGTAACCATCGGTTTTAATTATGATCTCGCGAATCTAGCGCCAGCGCCTGCACGGTTGCTGGACTATCTCCGAAGTGGCCTTTCTCAGAGCCAACGTCACGGTTGAGCGTGATTGTTGGCAACTGGCGCGTCAGTGCATAACAAAATTCTCTTGAGCTTGCGCGCATTGCATATCTACAACTATGGCGTTACCAAGATGCTGTAGGGCGCTGCTAAATCGCTCTGTACAAAATTGGTCAAGAGCGATACCAATGATTGAGGCTCGATAACGCTGAAGCCCATGGAAGTCTGGCTCATCGACTGTTTGTGTGAAGCTTTTTACTTGGAACCAGTGACTTTCCAGTAGTAGTCGTATCTCATGATAGAGCCCTTGACGGTATTCTCCGCTGATATTTAACGTAGATTGATTGGCGGTGTAGTGATCGACTGAGGCGAGTCCTCTGGACAACACATGTAGGCCATGTGCCGACAGAGTTTCGAGCTGCCGCCAAGCAAAATCCGAATGATGATCGGGTAGACTGACTTTTATGAGTCCCGCCATTCTTCCATTCATCCCAATGACTTGATGATCAAGCAGGTAGCCTTCACAGAAGGCGAATGTTTCAGTCAGTCGTTGCAGCAGCTCTGGGTTGTCATCGGCCGCTATGCTGATAAGCCAGGTTGAATACACCGTCGAAATATCCATCTATAGGCTGAGTTTTAGCGCGGCCGGCTTAACGCCGGCCGCAAACCTCAGGCAAATTCAGTTTTGATGCTGCCTTGGATGCCTTCTACGCATACCCTAAACAGCAGTTTTCCGTGCTCTGCAGTTGCCTTGCTGGCCGATGACAAGGTACCACTGGCGGGGACCCAAGATGGCTCTGGAGGAAAACGGTCATAAGGAGGGAAGGTGGCGGGGGCGTGGTTTACAGTTTTGTCCATGTTCACTAGGTCAGGGTGGAGGTAAAGCATCAGAGATGTCTCCAGTACTCCGCCATGCTCAACGTCCCAACCGGTAAACCCGTCCGGGAAAACCGCCTTTATAGTGGTTTGGTCGACATAGTCCCAGTAGGACAGCAACATAATGTTACAGTCGATACCGTCACGGCGGAGCGATTCCAGAGCTAAATCGATCCCCTCAACGATGAACATAGAGTTCTCGTAGTGTCCGTTGACGAGAACGAAGCGCCGATTGCCGTGTCGGGCAAGCGCGATCAGAACATCCTGAATGGTGTCGATCAATGTTTTTCCATTGATACAGGTCGTCCCGGGGAAAAAATTTCCGCCACCTGATTTCACCTGGGATTTGTATCCATAAGAGATCGCAGGTGCAACCAGGGCATTAGTCAGACCTGAAGCCACGGACTCACTGATCGCCTCCGGTATCAGGACATCAGGGTTCATCGACATATGGGGGCCGTGCTGTTCAATGGCGCCAATTGGTAGGAGGATCACAGCGTCTCCGTGTTGGGTACGTGACTGGTACGATTTCCAGTCCAAATCTGCGAGCCGGTTCATCAAGAGCCCTCCTGTAAAGGCATGGTATTCGCACGCGTTTCTACGAGTATCCTTTTGTGTTCTTGGCTGACACCTTTAGCTAGGGATATGCACATCAGTACCATGAGCACAGAGAAAGGCAGCGCTGCTGTAATCGATGCGGTTTGCAGTGTACTCAGTGCGGAGCTGCCTCCGGCAACCAGAAGTACCGCTGCAACAACCCCCTGCATTATCCCCCAGAACGTGCGATGGCGTTTCAGCGGGTGTTCTTCCCCTTCACTCATAATGGTGGTTAGAACCAAAGTTCCGGAGTCAGATGAGGTTATGAAGTAAGTCGCGACCAGTAGAGTTCCTGCAATAGTTGCAAGGTTGCCGATCATACCGACATCCATACCTGCGAAGGTTGCATAGAGCGCTTCGGATACATTGTTGCTTACCGTTTCAGCAATATGCCCTCCAGAGAAGAGATCGAGATGTAACGCCGTACCACCGTAGGCTGCAAGCCAGACGAAGGAGAGCAGGCTGGATACTCCGATGACTCCAAACACGAATTCTCGTATTGTTCTACCGCGAGAAACCCGAGCTACGAATACGCCAACAAACGGGGCCCAAGACATCCACCAGCCCCAATAGAAGACGGTCCACCATCCTTGCCACATACTTTTCCAGGTGGATCCTGTATCACCTACATTTTGGGTCGCTGACTCCACAAATACGTTGAGTGCCAGCAGGTCGATAACATAATCAGCGGAGACGTTGAATAGAAGTTTGATGATGTATAGCGTCGGCCCAAATGCAATGAAGAAAACTAGCAACAGGATTGTCAGCCACATGTTGCTTATCGATAGGTACTTGATACCGCGCTTCAATCCTGTCAGAACCGATACAAGCGCACAGGCCGATATCACAACGACCAACAGTAGTTGGATACTGGTGTTCTGTGGGACCCCCCAAATGGCGTGTAGACCTGCGTTAATTTGTTGAACGCCCAGTCCCAAGGAAGTTGCTATGCCGAAGAGGGTGGCAAATATAGCGATTACATCGACCGTTATACCGACTCCTCCTTCGACGCGATTGCCGAGTAGCGGATAAAGTGTGTATCGAATACTCAGCGGCTTGTTCAGGCGATAAGCGACAAAGGCTAGGGAAAGCCCTACTACTGAATATATAGCCCAAGCATTAAGTCCCCAATGGAAGAATGTCACTTTCATAGCGACTTCAGCGGCTTCTGCGTTTCCTACGTCCGAGGAGAATGGCGTGCCACTGGAGAAGTGAAACATTGGTTCGGCGATGGACCAGAAAATAATCCCGATACCTTGCCCGGCGGCATATACCATCGCGAACCAGGCAAAATAGCTGAACTCAGGCTTTTCGTCATCTCTTCCGAGCCGAATATTTCCATAGCGACTGAAGCCGATCCAAAGACAAAATCCAAGAAACCCTGCTGCTAGGACGATATACCAACTATTGGCCGTCAAAGTTACCAGAGTACGTGTGTCATCGATCAATCGTGCAGATTGTTCGGGAAATATCAGAGTATAAAGCGTAAATGCCAGTGTTATGACCAAAGAAATCACCACGATAAACGGGTTGATTCCCCGAAAAAGGCCTCTCGATAGAACCATAATGGTTACCTCTTCGAGTTGGTGAGAGCCGATCTCATAAAACGGTTCGGCTTATCACCGCGATGAATGTTATTTTTATCTTTTAGCAGCGTCTCATGGACGGGCCTTAAGCCATCCTTTAGATACCGGCCGCCACAACGTAGCCGCCGGTGGGCATATTTATCCCTTGATAATGTTGTACTCCGGTCCGAACGGGAAACGGGTAATGTTCTCCGCACTCTCTTCTCCGACAACGAGAATATCGTGCTCGCGGTAGCCGCCTGCCCCAGGCTTACCCTCCGGTACCATAAGCATCGGCTCCATCGATACAACCATGCCCGGCTCGAGCACTGTTTCAATATCCTCACGGAGTTCGAGGCCGGCCTCTCTACCGTAGTAATGGCTTAAGGTCCCGAAAGAGTGGCCATAGCCGAAGGTGCGATATTGCAGTACATCATGATCGGCGAAGATCTGATTCAGTTCCGCCGCAATATCACAGCAGCGCGCGCCCGGTTTGATCAACTCAAGACCGCGGCGGTGTACCTTACAGTTAATTTCCCAGAGTTCTAGGTGGCGGTCGGAAGCGTGTTCCGAGAAAAGAGTGCGTTCCAGCGCAGTATAGTAGCCAGCGATCATTGGGAAGGTATTAAGACTCAGGATATCTCCGGCCTCTATTTTTCTTGATGTCACAGGGTTGTGAGCGCCATCGGTATTGATCCCGGACTGGAACCAGACCCAGGTATCCATCAGCTCCCCGTGCGGGAAGGTCGCTGCGATCTCTCGTACCATCGCTTGTGTGCCAGCTAGGGAAACCTCGTATTCAGGAACACCAACGGCTATCGCATCCCGGATGGCAGCCCCACCTACGTCGGCGATGCGTGCACCCTGTTTGATCAGCTCGATCTCCTCGGCGGATTTGATCATGCGCATTTTCATTGTCGGAACGCCGATATCGACAAACTCTGCACCGGGTAGGGCGTCTTTCATTTTGTTTAGGTTTTGCAGAGGCATGTGGTCATGCTCTACACCAACACGCCCGCCATCCTTGATCAATTGCTGTACGGCGTAATAAAAGTTGTCCTTCTGCCAGTCGGTGTAGACGACGTTGTCGCCAAGTTGATTGCGACGGTAGGGTTGGCCGCCATCGATATTGGCTGTGACCGTTGTGTAGCTGTCTTGAGTAATGACAAGGCCATAATCGCGGCCAAATCGACAATAAACAAAATCACTGAAATAGTTGATGTTGTGATAAGAGGTAAAAAGGACCGCATCGATCTGCTGTTCTGCCATGTAGTTACGCAGGTTGTCCAAGCGTCGTTGCAGTTCGGCACGGGAGAAAGTCGGACGCACCTTTCGGCCATTAGGGATGGTCAGTGTTTTGGGCATCGATAGCATTTTCTACTCCTGTTTTTGTTCTTCTCGTAAAGGTCGGTCGAAGAACCATTTTGTGGACACAGCTTGTGTCAGCGTTGTGAAGGACTGATCACAGAACTCAATTAGATGCTAGCGATGCTTGTGTTATTATAGAAATTAATAATAAAAATATTGTTATTTAACTTACAAATGCTCTTGATTACGACGGTGCTCGACCGTATTCGATAGGCGCAAAGGAAAGGTCGACCTTCAGCGTGCTCTTTTTTATAGCCCCAATGCTCAAATACTGTGCATCTCTAGCAACTTCTCTAAGGTAGCTACGAATAAGCCCGATCCAAGGCTCTGAAATGTCGTTGTCACCGCCTCAGAGGCGAAAATTCAACACTTTTAGCCCTTTTTAACCAGCTGCAACCACCTTTTCAGGCAGTGCAGACGGATTAACCCCGTGCTCTCAACATCTGATCCACCCGCACAACGTTGGCCAGTGCGAACAGCATGGCCAACTTGCAGTCGTTTTTCTTCAGGCCACGGTAGCGGGCTTTTACAAAACCAAACTGGCACTTGATGATCCGAAACGGATGCTCAACTTTCGCACGGATACTGGCTTTCAGATACTCGGTGCGGATTCTGACCTTATTGATCCGAGGGTGTTTTTTCAGTGTCTTCAGCTTCCCTGGCTGTTCTGCGATGTACCAGTCCGCACTGACATCTTTCAGCTCGTCTCGCTTTTCGGCGCCCCTGTAACCCGCATCAGCAAAGATGAATGCTTCTTCACCGTGTAGCAGTTGATCAGCCTGATTAAGGTCGTGCTCATTGGCCGCAGTTGTCGTGAAACTGT
>NZ_AUAZ01000002.1 GCF_000428985.1 Marinobacterium litorale DSM 23545
ACCCGGTTCATCATGCTCGTCGGGTTCGAGACTATGTTGAGAGTCTCGACGGCAAGCTCAGGTTGTTCTTCCTGCCGCCGTACTCGCCGGAGCTGAATCCTGACGAGTCTGTTTGGGGCTATATCAAATACCATCACGTCGGTAAAAAGATCATTAACAGCAAAGAACAACTTCGGAGCACTGTTTACCGGCAGCTTCGACGTTTGCAAAAATTGCCACGACTATTGAAATCGTTTTTTGGCCATCCGGATTTGGCTTATATCTCCGGGTAATGTTCGCTTACTTTATTTCGAATTAGTATATTCAAGTCGAGATAGCCAAAACCGGATTTTCGGGCTATGCACTGCATTGATGCAGTATTTCCCTTAGCATTCCGAAAGAGTAGGTTTAAGTGCGCTCGACGACACCCTGTAGATCTTAGAGCCTGATGGTTTCACCGTGGATCAGTGGCTTAACATTTAAGCGCGTGCTGTTAAGAACAGAAGCCGCTATTTCCTCTTCAAAGCCCACCTTCAAGTGGGTGGCACGCAGGTCGGGTTTGTAGGTGAGCACGTTTTCTACCCAGGAAAGTTGGCTTGCCGTCATATGTCCGCTGTCTTCAGCAATCGAATGCGCTTCGTCACTGAATGAGATATCAGCGATCACCAGTTGTGGTTGCAGCCGGTTGATGGCCTCCCAGAATGGGCGGTGAAAGCTGGAATCACCGGTGAAGGCGAAGCTGTTCCCCCCTTTACTGATGAAAAAGCCGCTTGTGGGGCTGGGGTGTTCTGCGGGCAGCGAAGTGACGGTGTAGGGGCCTATACTGCAGGTTGTCCCTGTGTCGATGGGGTGGTAATTGAGAATTGGGCGCGTATCCGGTAATGCGCTGAAGTCAGGCCAAACCACCCAGTTAAAAATGTGGCGCTTTAAAGCCTCGATCACGTCCGGCAGGGCGTGAACGGTGACTGGCTCCTTGTGTTTATCGTAGATGGTTGCCAGCATTAAAGGGAGGCCTAGAATATGATCCAGGTGCGCATGAGTGATAAGCACATGACGAATTTCGAGCAGGTCATCGATAGGCAGGTGCTCTATCCCGGAACCGGCATCCAGCAACACCGCTTCGTCAATACGAAAACAGGTGGTTTTGAGTCCGGGCCCTATGCCCCCGCTACAACCCAGTATCTCGATCTTCACAGTGTCCTCGCACGTACCGGGATTCCTGTCCGTTCCCGTGTTACCAGTGTGAGTCTAACGTTCTATCAAGGCAAGGAGTAGTCCTCAGGTGAACAGTGATCAAGCAACCAGTGGCTTTTATGCCGCGTTAATGGCGATTGTCCGCAGCATTCACCTTGCCGAGCATTTTGACAGCGCGCTACCTGAGGTCGAGCCTGCCATTCTCGACCTGCTGAATGCTGAGCGGATGACCATCTATCAGCGCGATGTAGCGACCAGTGATATCGTTTCCCGTTATAAGTCCGGCGACGATCTGGCTGAAATACGAGTTCCTATCTCAAATACATCGTTAGCCGGTTATGTAGCGCTGACCGGCAAGTCTTTGAATGTTTCCGATGTTCGCGATGCGAATGAACTGAAATCGATACACCCTCAGCTTAAATTCGATGATCGGTTTGAACGCCGCACGGCGTTTCGCAGCCGGTCGATGCTCGTTGTACCGATATTCAGTGGCCAGATCCTACTCGGTGTACTGCAGTTGATGAATCGTAAGGGCGGCGGTGCCTTTACGGAACGAGATGAGGAGCGGGCACGGAAGTTGGCGGAGTTGATCGGCCAGAAGTTTAAATATGACCTGGGCTGCACCAGCTCTCCGTATGAGGGGTTGGTTCGGAGCGGGGTGATACAGAAGCAACAGCTGAAAAAGCTGACCGAGACGATGGTCGAGGGGCGCTCGGTGGGGGAGCTTCTGCTGGCACTGCCCAATGTAACGAAAGCTGACCTGGGGCGCTCACTGGAGCTCTTTTATCAGGTTCCGTTCTTACCCTATGATCCCGATGAGTATCAACTGCATCCGGTGTCCGAACGTATCAATCCAAGCTTTCTCAAAGCCAATCATCTGGTGCTGCTTGCTCGCGAGGGCGATGAGGGTGTTACCTTACTGACGGATGACCCCAGTGATACATCACGTATCATGCTTGTTGAAAATATTCTGGGGGATCTGACGCTTAGAGTGTGTTGCGGACTGAGAAAGGATATCCAGCAATATCTCGGACTGGAGGCGATGCCCGATGTCAGCCAGGGCAATCTGAGTAGTTTACTGGATGAGCTGGAAGAGGAGCCGAGCGTCGATGAGTTCGGCCAGGACGATTCGGACGAGGTATCGGAAGAGGACTCGACCGTTGTAAAACTGGTTAACCGGGTACTGGCAGACGGACGTCGCCTGCGCGCATCCGATATTCATATTGAACCGGCCGGAACGCGGGCGCCTACGCGGGTGCGGATGCGTATCGATGGGGTTTGCCAGGAGATCATCCAGATTCCGGCCTCTCATTCCCGTGCCGTGATCGCGCGTCTCAAAGTGATGGCGAAACTGGATATTGCCGAACGCCGTTTGCCACAGGATGGGAAATTCAGCACCTCTCTAAAAGGGCATCGTCAGGAAGTTCGTGTCGCGACGATTCCCACCGTGCATGGGGAGGGCGTCGTACTTCGTCTGCTGCAAACCGGTGAACCCCTGAAGTTTGATGACCTCAACCTTTCCGACGTGAACCGCGAGGGCATTACCGAGATTTTGCGACACCCCCACGGCATCTTTCTGGTGGTGGGGCCTACGGGTTCGGGTAAAACAACGACGCTTCATGCGGTACTGGCAAGGCTAAACTCACCGGATCGAAAGATCTGGACGGCGGAGGACCCGGTCGAGATTACCCAGCCCGGCCTGCAGCAGGTGCAGGTGAAGCCGGCGATCGGATTCACATTCGCCAGTGCGCTGCGTGCATTTCTCAGGGCAGACCCCGACGTAATACTGATTGGCGAAATGCGAGATCCCGAGACGGCTCATGCCGCGGTCGAAGCTTCGTTGACGGGTCACCTTGTGCTCTCGACATTACATACAAACTCCGCCCCAGAGACCATTACACGGCTTCTCGATCTGGGGATCGACCCGGTCTCTTTTGCCGATGCGCTGCTGGGTATCCTGGCGCAGCGTCTGGTGAGGACGCTTTGTGAGCACTGCAAGGAGGAATACCTGGCGACGCCGGAGCAGGTTCAGTATCTTCAGCGACTGTACGGGAAGAGCGCCTGGGTGGAGCTGAATGCGGGTGACGAGCCCCACCTGTATCGGCCTTCGGGATGTTCCAAGTGCAATGAAACCGGTTATCGGGGCCGAATCGGTATTCACGAGCTGCTGATTTCCGGTCCTGACATGCGCGATCTGGTCTATCGCAAAGCCAGTGTGTCAGAGATCAAAGCAGCGGCGATCAACTCGGGTATGCGAACATTGCTTCAGGACGGCGTACGCAAAGTCATCGCTGGCAAGATAGACCTGGAGCAGCTGCATCGCGTTGCCGTCTGAGACAGGCGCTCAGGCTGCGTAGCCCGGTAGGTTGTTCAAATCCGGCTCATCAATCTGGTGCTCCGCCATAAACTTGTCGGCATACTGCCGATAAATGCGCTGCTTGACGAATATGCGGAACAGGTCTGCGTCAAGATGGCCGTCTTCCACCTTACGGCCAATAATCGTCAGTGCCTGTGACAGTTTCATGCCGGGCTTGTAGGGCCTGTCGGGTGCGGTTAGCGCCTCGAAAATATCCGCGATACACATGATACGTGCGCGAACCGTCAGGTCCTCGGATTTGAGTCCTTTGGGGTATCCGGTGCCATCCAGGTGTTCATGGTGATTGACAGCGATATCCGCAACTTGGCTTAGGTTTTTGGGGTAGATCAGCGAGTGCAGCATGCGGTCGGTCACCCGTATATGGTCACGCATGATTTCGATCTCTTCCGGCAGCAGTGTGCCACGGGCGATCGACAGGTTTTTCAACTCATCCGGCTCTATAAGGCGACGCTGGACACCATCCACACCCTCCCATTCGATGGCGGCGAGCTGCTCTAGTCGGGCTAAGGCTTCATCAGTGATAAATTCGCCGCCTTTGTTTACCGATCTGAGAAACTCCAGCTCATCATCCAGCTCAGCTATTTTTCGTTCACACCGTTCAACAGCCTCTTCACCGGGATCCTGGCGCAGGGTGTCGATCAGCAGCGACTGTTGGTATTCGCGCATGCGCCCGGCGACCAATTCGATACGGTCGAAAATCTTTTCTAGTTTGGTGCCTTTTTCGATCACCGACTCGGGTGTGGTTATCTTGCCACAGTCATGCATCCAGGCTGCGATCTTGAGTTCATACATCTCCTGATCGGTGAAGTTGAGTTCACCATACTTTCCTTCATTGGCTTCGCGAACTCCCTGGGCAAGCATCATGGCAATTTCGGGCACTTGCTGGCAATGGCGTCCGGTAACGGGCGATTTGTAGTCAATACCCTCGGCGATCAAACGAATAAAGGACTCGAAAAGCTTGCGTTGAGCGTCAATCAGGATGCGTTGGGTGAGCACGGTGGCAGCGATGCCACCCAAGGCTTCGGCCAGCATTGCCTGGTGGGGTTGAAATGGCACGACTTGATCATCGTCATCCAACGCGTTGATCATCTGCAGGACACCGATGACTTCGTCTTCATGGTTGGTCAAGGGTACACACAGAAAGGAACGCGACTCATAGCCAAAATGTTGGTCAAATTTGTGGGTGCCAGAGAAATCGTAGCGAGTCTCTTCGCGAATATCCGGTATGTTGATTGTTTGGCCGGCGACGTAGGCACGGGCAACAACCAGGTCAGATACCTCACCATCCTCCTTGTACAGGGGGATGGGAGCAATAGAGGGCGCGTTCTCTCTTATGTTGAGGCTCAGGTTTCGCAGTACACTGAAGTTCAGTTTGCCATCCTGATAGATGTAAAGTGTGGCACCATCGCTGTTAAGAAGGTCAAGCGCTGAATCGACGACTTGTTCCAGAATTATCTGGTGGTCGGCTTCGGTTTGTAGCGAAGAGGCGAGCCGAGCCAGGTGCTCCGCCACCGAAAAGCTGTTTTTTTCGTGCTGCATTACCAAACCTCCCTTGATCACGGTGTGCCGATACCGTCTCCCACCATAATAGACCCTAATAGTCCTGACTTTGAGCAAAAAAAACCCTCTTCTGGCGAAGAGGGTAGGCAAAGTGCAAACAACTCCAACGGCCGGAGCTGCAAGATGGGATGCGATAGGTGAAGAGAGACACCTGTCGCGTCCTGATCCTTCAGGACATCTTAAATATAGCGCGTATTGTGCAATGCACAATAGAGAAGAGTCTGTTTTTTAAACAATTTGGTTATAAAAATAGGCTTGTTTACTGCGGTGCACCATTAGTCCTCAATCCTGACCAGCTGGGTATAACGGAATGGATGAGCCGGATAGGTGCCGATAACCCGAACCGTTTTGGCGAAGAAGTGCAGCTCCTGCAGCGCGTATTGCATCGCCTGTTCGTGAGGGTGAGCTTCTACATCCAGGTGAAAACTGGAAACCTGCATGGTGTCTGACTCCATGTAGCTTTCCAGCTTGACCATGTTGATGCCGTTGGTGGCGAATCCACCCAAGGCTTTATAGAGGGCAGCGGGCAGGTTTTTGACGGCGAACATGATGGTGGTCATGAAGCGCTCGTCGGGATCCAGTGCGGGCATCTGGCTATCTTTGGCCAGAATAATAAAACGGGTCGTATTGCCTGTTTTGTCCTGGAAGTTTTCCCGCAGTATCTCCAGTCCATAAAGCTCTGCCGCCAGACTGGAGGCAATCACGGCGTGGTCACGGCGCGCCGTGGCGGCAAGCTCTGAAGCAGATCCGGCGGTATCCAGAGCGGCTATCGGTGTCATCCCGAGCTGCTTCAGGTTTGTGTCGCACTGGGCCAGCGCCTGAGGGTGTGAGGAAACGGTACGGATATCTTCGATTCGAGTACCTGGCATGGCGAGTAGACAGTGATTTACCGGCTCGAAGTGCTCACCGATAATGTGCAACTGAGTCTTTGGCATTAAACGATAGATCTCTTCCACACGACCAGCGGTGGAGTTCTCCAGGGGAATCATTGCCAGACGTGCTTCGCCGTTGTCGACCATGAACATGGCGTCGATAAAGTTTTCGCAGGCATGGGCCTCCATCTCCGGATAAACGCGGGTGCAGGAGAGGTGTGAATAGGCGCCGGGGCAGCCCTGGTAAGCGATAATGTTATCGGCGGTGCTCATCGTTTCATCGATCCATCAAGGTGAATACAGAGACTCATTATCGCATAGCAACAACCCCCGCAAAACAGGCCGTTAAGTGTACTTGGCCTGCGTTCAGCCTGTAATATTCGCTGTCGACTGAAAGGAGTAACCATGACCCCTGAACGTGAACAGCGACTGCTGGCGATTCTCCGGCGTCGGCAGCCGGATCTGACCTTGATCACCGATAAGGTGCATAAACCCAGAAATATCGCGGCGTTGGTGCGTAATTGTGATGCTGTTGGCATCCCGCGCATGCATGTCGTCAAACCGGACCATGAGTATCGTCGTTACCGGGGCACATCGCGCGGTAGTGATCGCTGGGTCGATTCAGTGCTGCATGAGTCGCTGGACGATGCGATCGGTGCGGTGCGGGCCCAAGGCATGAATATCTATGCGGCACATCTGTCGGAGTCTGCGGTGGATTTTCGAAAGGTGGATTACACCCGGCCCTGCGCCATACTGATGGGAGCCGAGAAGGCGGGTATCAGTGCTCAGGCTGCGCTTGAGGCGGATGCGCATATCACGGTACCGATGATGGGAATGGTGGAATCGTTAAATGTGTCCACTGCCGCCGGCGTTATCCTGATTGAGGCGCAGCGCCAGAGGATGGAAGCCGGGCTTTACGATCTGGATCGAATGCCTGCAGAGGAGACAGCCCGACATATGTTTGAATCGCGCTACCCTAAAATAGTGGCTCACTGCTTGACCGCCGGACTGGATTATCCTGCCTATGATGAACTCGGCGAGCTGGTTGACCCCGGCGAAGTCCAGTCATTGTTAGCACGACGCGCTTAAGCCACGGTCACCGATGCTGTCTTTCCGCCCCCTCGTTCTCATGCTCGTTTATGCAGCGACGGTCATTTTACTGGCTTTCGAGGGCGCCTCATATGTGCGGGGCTGGTCGTTGGCGCGGTTGCATGCCGAGGGTACCGACCGATTACTGGGTAATATTACGCAGCTGCGTACCGCGCTTGATCAATACCGCTATCTGCCTTTTGTACTTACCCAAAGCCGCGAAGTGCGCAACCTGTTGGGTTCCGGGCGAAACGTGGAGAGCGATTCCGTTAACCGCTATCTGGAGCAGATCAACCTGGTGGCTGGCTCCAGCGCGCTGTTGGTTCTGGATACTGAGGGTGTGCTGCGCGCCTCCAGTAACTGGCGGGATCAAAAAGCGGTCCTGGCAATGCCTCAGGCCCAGATGCGCTATTTTAAGCAGGCAATGGCCGGTAACGAGGGGCGTCAGTTCATTCATGAGGGGCGTTCCGGCAGGACCTCGCTTTATCTCTCAGCGCCTATTTATGATCGCCAGCAGTTGATCGGTGTTGCCGCCATGCGGCTCGAGCTGGACCAGCTGCGGGAGCATCTGCCCTTTGAACACCCCTTTATGATCAAGGATCTGGCGGGGAACAGGCTTTTCAGTCTATTCGCGCCTGAAACTCTGCCACCGGTAGAGCCTGAGCTGCTGGCGGATGGTACGGGTGTAGAACTGGTTAGAATCGAGCGTACGCCCCATATGCGCTTTAGTGTGACCCTGGACGACCTGTCCTGGGAGATCAGTATTTTACTGGATGCGCGCGCGGTCCGTCAGCAACAGCAGCTGGCCGCCGGCGGTATTGCCGGTGGGGGCATCGCGCTGGGGTTGTTGCTGCTTTATGTCCGGGAGTCCCGCCAGAAGCGGGCACTGCAGCGGGCTCAGGCACGGGAGAGGGCGCTGATCCAGGAGCGTCAGCAGGATATGATCAGTACGGCGCAGGTGGGTCTGATCAATATTGATCGTACCGGGCATATTCAGTTTATTAATCCCATGGCGATGCAGCAGTTCGGTGTGTCGGTGGAGCTGATGAAAAATCGCCCGGTTGAAACCCTACTTGGTAGTGGTGAGGCAACAGGGTTGCTGAGAGAAACGCTGGCCAAGCTGGGAACCGCTAATTTCAGGCCGCTGACCAATGCAGAATTGGTTGGGCGCCGCTCGGATGGAACGCTATTCCCGATGATGGTTTCGGTGCGAGGCATGGCACATCACCCGGAGCTGGGCTACCTCGTGACAGTGATCGACATCAGCCGGCGCAAGCGTCTGGAGCAGGCGTTGCGCGAGGCGAACGAATCACTGGAACAGAAGGTCACCGAGCGAACCCGGGCGTTGGAAGAAGCTCAATCGGAGTTAGTTCAGGCGGGTAAGCTGGCCGCATTGGGGCGGATGTCCGCTTCCGTGGTGCATGAACTCAACCAGCCGTTGACCGCGATTCGTACCTACCTGGCGATCGCGCGTCGGCAGATCGAGAATCCGGCGATGCTGGCTGACAATATGGATCAGCTGGAGGGGCTGGTTGATCGCATGGCGCTGATCACCGGGCAGCTGAAGACCTTTGCCTATCGCAAGCCCGAAAAGCTCGAGCCGGTGGCCCTGGATCAGTCCATTGACCAAGTACTCGCTTTGTTCAAGGGGCGCTTTGATGAAATGCAGCTCCAGCTTGAGTATCGATCGCCGTCAGGTGCTATCTATCTGGCCGGTGACCAGGCCCGTTTCGAGCAGGTGTTGATTAATCTGATCAAAAACGCCTGTGACGCCATGCAGCATGAACCAGAGCCGCACCGATTGGAAATAGGCGTGAAAGAGCGGGACGATGGGGTCTGTATAGAGCTGTCAGATAACGGTCCCGGGATTGATCCCGAGTCTTTTGACCAGCTCTTTGAGCCCTTTTTTACCACCAAGGAGGTGGGGTCGGGGCTGGGGCTCGGCTTGGCTATTGTAAAATCGATCGTACGAGACCTGGGTGGCGATATCGATGCATTTAATCGGCCCGAGGGCGGGGCCTGTTTCCGCCTGCGCATGAAACGTTACACCGATCCATCCAATGATGAGGAACTATGAGCCCAGAATTACCCGCCGATGCCAGCGCTGAATGCCGCTGTGTAATGCTGGTCGATGACGAAGCGATGGTGCGTGAGTCGACCTCTCAATGGCTGACGATGTGTGGCTTCCATGTAGAGACCTTTTCTGACGGCGAAAAGGCCCTGGCGCAACTGCATGAGGACTGGCCGGGCGTATTGCTCTCCGATGTCCGGATGCCCGGCATGGATGGCATGACGTTGATGCGTGAAGCGCAAAAGGTGGTACCGGCTTTGCCGGTTATTCTGCTGACCGCTCACGGTGATGTGGATATGGCGATTGGTGCCATGCATGAGGGTGCCTACGACTTTATCGAGAAGCCGTATGTGCCGGAACGCCTGGCCGAAACGATCCAGCGAGCCTGTGATAAACGTCGTCTGACCCTGGAAAACCGGCGTCTCCAGCAGGACCTGGCCAGCCGTTCCGGGTTGGACGCAAAGCTGATCGGCATCTCACCGGCAATCCAGCGTGTCCGGGAGGAGATCCTGATGCTCGGCCAGTTGGATACCAATGTGATTATCTACGGGGAGACCGGCACCGGTAAGGAGTTGGTCGCGCAATGCCTGCACGAGTTCAGCACACGCGCGGCGCAACCCTTTGTACCGATCAACTGCGGCGCGATTCCCGAAAATCTGATCGAAAGTGAGTTGTTTGGGCATGAGGCCGGTGCCTTCACCGGTGCCAGCAAACGGCGCATCGGTAAATTCGAATATGCCAGCGGTGGTACGCTGTTTCTCGACGAGATCGAGAGTATGCCGCAGAACCTGCAGATAAAACTGCTGCGTGCGCTTCAAGAGGGGGTCATAGAACGGTTGGGCTCAAATCAACCGATTACGGTCGATCTGCGTGTCGTGGCAGCGGCCAAAGTGGATCTGCGGGAGGATGAAGGGTTTCGCGAGGACCTGTTCTATCGGCTATGTGTGTCGGAGCTGCACCTGGCCGCATTGCGGGACCGTGCTGACGACATACCGCTGCTGTTTGCTCATTATGTGAGCAGGGCTGCAACCGATCACCAACGTTCCCCGCGGCCGCTCAGTGATCATGATATTGATGCGTTGCAAGCCTACGCCTGGCCCGGCAATGTCCGTGAACTCAAAAATGTGGCGGTACGCTTTGCGCTGGATCACCGGGTAACGGCAGCCGAACTGCTGTCACGGGGCGCTCCGCCGCTGGTAACGGCACGGATCAATCAGCGCCATTTACCACTGGCCGTGCAGGTTGCGGAGTTCGAAGCTCAGGCGATTCGCCGTGCGCTGCAAAACCACCAAGGCAATATTAAAGCCGTGATGGAAGAGCTGGACTTGCCCCGGCGAACACTGAATCAGAAGATGCAGCGCTATGGGTTAGCGCGAGAGTCGTTTATCGGCTCAGAGCAAAGGTAGGCGAATTTTTGCTTATCCGATCCGTGATTGATGAGCGAGATTTTGCCTATCTCTCACGAGTTGACTGTATGTTTTTGTGTTAAATCCTTAAAAATCAACGAATTAAATTTATTTTCAGACCTGGTCCAAGGCTTGCTATAGAAATAAGGATTGCTGAAGCAGATAACGGTATGAACCCGTACCCCGGTTAACCGTTTGCTCAAATCCGCTTACAAACACAAGAAGGATGCAGGAATGAAAATCAACAAGCGTAATTTCGTTAAAGGTATGGGCTTGGCTCTGGCTGTGGGCGTGGCGACCGGTGCGACCGGTATCGCTCAGGCTGCCGAGGATGGCCGCTCCTATATCCTGGCAACCGCGTCCACCGGCGGCACGTTCTACCCGGTGGGTGTGGCGCTGGCGACGCTGGCCAAGGTTAAGCTGGAACCGACCACCGGCCTGTCGATCTCCGCGATCAACTCGGCCGGCTCCGGCGAAAACGTGAAGCTGCTGCGTGAGAACGAAGCGCAGTTCGCGATTCTGCAGGGCCTTTACGGCGCCTGGGCCTGGGAAGGTGAGGGCCAGCTGCAGGAGTCCGGAAAGCAGGAGTACCTGCGCTCCGTCTCCATGTTGTGGCAGAACGTCGAGCAGTTCGTGGTTCGCTCCGAATACGCCGATACCGGCACTATCATGGACCTTAAAGGGTTTGAAGGCCGCAAATTCTCCATCGGTAAGAAGAATTCCGGTACTGAGGGCTCGGGCCGCACCATCCTCGGTAACCTGGGCATTAACCCGGATAACTTTAACCTGGCCTACATGGGCTATGGTCCGTCTGCGGACGCCATGCAGAACGGTGCCATCGATGGTATGAACATCCCGTCCGGTGTGCCTACTTCAGCCATTACCCGTGCCTATGCGGCCATGGGCTCTGATATCCAGATTCTGGATTTCACCGACGAGCAGATGGCTCAGGCGAATGGTCGCTACAAGCTCTGGACTCGCTACACCATTGCCGAGAATACCTACCCGGGTCAGACAAAGGCGATCAATACGATTGCTCAGCCCAACTTCCTGGCGGTGCGTCATGACGTGTCCGAAGAGGATGTTTACCAGCTGACCAAAACCATCTACGAAAACCTGACCTTCCTCAACGGCATCCATGCAGCCACCAAGGCGATGGCGGTAGAGAAAGCGATTGCGGGTCTGCCGGCACCGCTGCACCCCGGTGCCGCCCGTTACTACCAGGAAGTCGGCCTCGAAATTCCTGAGCACCTGATCGCCCAGTAAGGCGAGCAGTCGGGAGTTACCTTCCTGAAGTCGGTCCGACCCCGCACGCAGCGGGGTCGGCTCGTTGGTAAATAAGAGGACCGAACCCATGACGGCAACGCCTTTGGATGATCAGCAAACAGCTGACCGCCTTAAAAGCCTGGAGCTGACGCGGCGGGACGATAATTCGTTGGCCGGTCGATTCATCTACTGGGCCGGCGTACTGTTCGCGCTGGCGCATATCTATTTCAATACCCTTGGCACAATGTCCGAGCTCTGGGTTTCGGCGATTCACTTTGCCGGATTCGCATTGATTACGGCGCTGATGGTACCGATCGCCAAGACGCAGTCACCGGGCAAAGCCAAACTGTTGCTTGGGATCGATCTGGCAATCGGGCTGATTGCCGTTGCAACAACGATTTACCTGATGGTGTTTGAAGACGCACTCTATGATCGGGGTGTGCATTTCATTACGTCGGATTGGTTTGTGGCGATTATCGCCATCGCGATTGCGCTGGAGATGACCCGCCGCACCACCGGCTGGTTTATCCCGTCACTGATCGTTTTTGCACTGACCTATGTATTTTGGTGGGGGCAGTACGTTCCAGGCATGTTCCATTTTCCGGGACTGACGCTGGAGACTGTTCTTTTCCGCAGCTACTTTTCGTCCGAGGGGATGTTTGGTGCTATCGCCCAGATCTCCTGGACCTATGTGTTCATGTTCATCCTGTTCGGTGCCTTCCTGGTTAAATCCGGTGCCGGAGATTTTATTATCGAGCTCTCCCGCTGTGTGGCGGGGCGATTTGTCGGCGGTCCGGGCCTGGTCGCCGTTTTCGGTTCCGGTCTGATGGGCTCGGTTTCTGGATCGTCCGTTGCCAACACGGTTTCCACCGGTGTTATTACGATCCCGATGATGCAGAAAGCCGGCTTCCCGGCGCGTTTCGCGGCCGGTGTCGAAGCCGCCGCATCCACGGGCGGGCAGTTGATGCCGCCGGTCATGGGGGCGGGTGCCTTTATCATGGCGTCTTACACCCAGATCTCCTATGTAACTATTATTGCGGTCGCCGCACTGCCGGCGTTGCTTTACTTCCTGTCGGTGGGTTTCTACGTGCGTGTTGAGGCTAAGCGCTCTCATGCTGAGGCCGTGGAGATGAACGCTCGCCCCCTCAAAGAAGTATTTAAAGAGGGCTGGCACTGCCTGTTGCCCATCGTTGTCCTGGTCGTACTGCTGATCAAGGGGTTCACGCCCACCTATGCGGCGGGTATTTCGATTATCTCTGTCGTTGTGGCGTCCTGGCTGTCGCCGCGCAAGATGGGGGTGCGTGACGTCCTGGATGCGCTGGCGCAAGGGTCAAAAAACATGGCAACAACCGCCATGCTGTTAATCGCCGTCGGTATTGTGGTGAACGTGGTGGCGATGACCGGTATCGGTAATACCTTCTCGCTGATGGTCACCGACTGGGCCGGTGGCAGTTTGCTGATTACCATTGTCTTGGTTGCTTTGGCCTCCTTGGTGCTGGGTATGGGACTGCCCGTGACTGCCGCCTATATCGTGTTGGCGACCTTATCCGCGCCGGCATTGTATAACCTGATGGCTGAGCGTGAACTGATCGACCTGATCGCATCCGGACAGCTGCCGGAAGCGGCGCGGACCATTTTCATGCTGATCGACCCCAATGCGATGACAGCGCTGAGCCAGCCCATGCCACCGGCTGATGCCGCGGCGCTGGTGGCGCAGGTACCGGCGGACTTCAAGAGTCAGCTGCTGCAGCAGGCGCTGGATCCGGCCATGCTTTCTATGCTGCTGCTCTCTGCGCATATGATTATCTTTTGGCTGTCGCAGGACTCCAACGTGACGCCGCCGGTGTGTCTGACGGCCTTTGCTGCAGCGGCTATTGCCCGTACGCCGCCCATGGCGACTGGCTTTACCGCGTGGAAGATCTCCAAGGGGCTTTATGTCGTGCCTCTGCTCTTTGCCTACACGCCCTTTATCGGCGGTAGCTGGGAGGAGGTATTGACGATATTCACATTTGGCATCCTGGGGATGTACGCCTTTGTCGGTTTCATGGAGGGGTATTTGGAAGGGCGTCTCAATATTTTCCTGCGCCTGGCCAGCGGGGTGTGCGCGCTGGGCCTGCTTTGGCCCCACGGCAATCTGTTCTACGACCTGTTGGCCGCCGCCGCGTTTGTCGCACTGTTCCTTTACAGTCGGCGGTTCGATCAGACTAAGGCGGTTCCAGCCACGGTCTGATCCCGTCTCGTAACCGGCCTTTCGAGCACCTTGGCCGACGGCTCTCTTCTGAGGGTCGTCGGCCTTTTTCGTTTAGGTATCCCGTTCTGTGTAGAGTGCTTATATTCGCCGTTCTTGGCTGGATGGCTACAATTACGCTTTGAGTCTTGTCGGCGAGCGCCCTATCATGTGCGCCCTTGTTTAACACGGATGGAGTTCAGGTTTTGTCCAACGAGCAATTTGTTCCGGGTCAACGCTGGATCAGCAACACCGAAGCCGATCTTGGCCTCGGCATCGTTATCGAATGCGTCAACCGACGGGTGGAAATAGGCTTCCCCGCGGTTGTCGAACAACGCACCTATGCGATTGATAACGCGCCGCTGAGTCGGGTGATCTACGAGCCGGGAGAAGTTGTCCAGAACCATGTCGGTGACTCTCTGACCATCATCGAGCGGATGGAGAACCGCGGCTGTTATATCTACCGCTGCGAAGATGAGCAGGGCGGGGAAGTGATCCTGCCGGAGCCTGAACTGAATAGCGCGGTGCATTTCGCCCGGCCTGAGCAGCGCATGCTGGTAGGGCAGATCGACCGCCATGGGCTCTTCAAGCTGCGTGTACGTACGCTTGAACACCACCATCGGCTGATGAGTTCGCCGGTGTACGGCTTGCTGGGGGCGCGTGTTCAATTGTTGCCACACCAGTTCCATATCGCCTGTGAACTGTCATCCCGTGAGCATCCGAGGGCGCTGCTGGCTGATGAAGTGGGCCTGGGTAAAACCATCGAGGCGGGCCTGGTACTGCATCAGCGTCTGATCTCCGGGCGTGCCAGCCGTGTCTTGGTTGTGGTTCCGGACAACCTGACGCACCAGTGGTTGGTTGAGTTGCTGCGCCGTTTTAATCTGCGTTTCACGTTGCTCGACGAAGCGCGCTGCGAAGCGTTGCTTGATGCCGAAGAGGGCGGCAATCCATTCGAAACAGCGCAACTGGTGCTGTGCCCCCTGTCGTTGCTTACCCAGCGCGAGGCGCGCCTCACTCAGGCGCTGCGTGCATCCTGGGACCTGCTGGTGGTGGATGAAGCTCATCATCTGGGCTGGTCCCCAGCCGGGGCCAGCCATGGTTACCGGTGTATCGAGGCGCTTTCTCAAGCTGTGCCGGGAGTATTGCTGCTAACGGCGACGCCCGAACAACTGGGCCCCGAAGGGCATTTCGCCCGTTTGCGGTTGTTAGACCCGGAACGCTATCACGATCTCGATACCTTTATGGCCGAGAGCGAGCGTTTCCATCACCTCAGCCAAATGATCGCGCCGCTGCTGGACGAGGAGGGGCCTGATCGCCTGGCGGCCGATACGCGACTGCAGCATGCAGTGAGCGAATGGTTGGGCGATAAAGCGCTGGGAGAGTGGTTGGCTCTGCCACTGGAGGAGCGTCAGGCGGGCCTGGATCACCTGATAGCTCAACTGGTTGATCGTCACGGCACGGGCCGGGTGCTGTTTCGTAATACCCGCGCCAGCGTTAAAGGGTTTCCTGAGCGGCAGTTAGATGCCATCCCGCTGGAGATGCCCGTTGTCTATGAAGATGAAGCGGTCACCGCAGCGCTGTCTGATGTGTTGCATCCGGAAGTACTGCTCGGTGATGAGTGGGTTGAAGTAGACCCCCGCGTAGAATGGTTGGTGGATTTTCTACGCGACCACAAACGGGAGAAAGCCCTGGTAATCTGTGCACGGGCCGAGACGGCGGTGGCATTGGAGGAGTATCTCAATCTGCGCCAGGGGTTAAGAACCGCCGCATTTCACGAAGGGATGTCGCTGATTAATCGTGATCGGGCGGCCGCTTATTTTGCCGATACCGAGCTGGGCGCACAGGTGCTCATCTGCTCCGAGATAGGCTCGGAAGGTCGAAACTTCCAGTTCGCCAGCCATCTGGTGCTGTTTGATCTGCCGTTGAGCCCGGACCTGCTGGAACAGCGTATCGGGCGGCTGGACCGTATTGGTCAGCGCGCCGATATCGAAATCCATGTGCCCTACTACCAGGACAGCGCCGTTGGCGTGCTTCTCGACTGGTATGACAGCGGTCTGGAAGCGTTCTCCCGGGTTTGTGCCACCGGCGAAGCGCTCTACCATCAGTTTGCCGGTGAGTTACATGATTGTCTTGCCGATCCCCTTAATGCCGACGCGTTGGATCAGTTGATTGAGGATACCCGTAATGCGCGTATCGAACTTGAGTCTCGGCTGTCGGCGGGTAGAGATCGTCTGCTGGAGCTGGGAAGCTGTGACCGCGAGCGCGCCACGGCGTTGACTGAGGCGGTTGAAGCGGCAGAAGCGCGTGCAGAGCTCCAGGCGTACGCGGAGAAGGTCTTTGACCGTTTTGGTGTGGATACCCAACCTCACGGTGAAGATGGACTGGTACTGCATATGGGCGAACATATGCTCTGTCAGCTACCCGGCCTTGGAGATGACGGGCTGACACTGACGTTTGACCGGGAGCGAGCCCTGTCACGGGAAGATATCGAGTATATGAGCTGGGAGCATCCGCTGCTGGCCGGGACCATGGAGCTGATTCTGGCTGGCGAGTTTGGCAACAATGCGCTCTGTACACTCAAACTGCCACCGTTGCCGGCCGGTACACTGTTGCTGGAGGCGATCTTCCAGTTGCGCACCACCGCCCCGAAAGCGCTGCAGTTGCAACGGTATCTGCCAAAGGGGCTGGTTCGGGTATTGGTTGATGCCAATGGTCAGAACCTGGCGGGAGCGCTGGGCCATGCGCCGCTGAACAAACTGGCTGAAACCGTGTCCAAAGGGGCATCGCAAAACATGGTTCGTCTGGCCAGGGACCAGATAGTATCTCAGGTAAAACAAGCTAATACGCTGGCACAGAAAGAGCTGCCGGCACTGGTTGAGCAGGCACTGGAGCGGATGCACAGCGAGCAGGCTGCCGAGTATGAGCGTTTGCAGGCGCTTGCCGAGGTTAATCCCGGTATTCACCCGCAGGAGCTCGAAGCACTGGAGGTGCGTCGGCAGACGATGGCGGATGCACTGCAGCGTGCCGAATTAAAACTGGATGCACTTCGCGTGATCCTGGTCAGAGAGTAGAGCTTGCAGGTTGGTTTTTGGCAGGTTACTGTTTTTGAAGTATTCCATTGGGAGAAAGCGGGTTGCTTAAGGCTTCTCAATCGCGCATAAAGCCTGCTTCCAGCGTGAGTCTCTTCGTGCTTGCGCTGGTATTACTGTTGGGACAGGCCATCGCGTTCTATCAGAGTGCTACTCAGGCAGCTTCCGGGGCGGCGCTGGTCACCCTGCAGTCAATGGATATGACGGGTAACATGGGTGAGGGGGACGCGCACCTGTCCTCCTGTGAGGGTGCCGCGAAGTCCCAGGTACACTGCCGAATACCCTCCAGTCAGTTCAGCCATTCCACAGAGCAGCCCTGCTGTGAAATAGAGCAGGCGGCGCATTGCGCGGGTGGTCATTGTGCGCCCGGTACGGCACTGTTTGTTACGACACTGTTTGAGCCGCCTGTGTTGGGTGAGGTTTCTGTTATCGATATCCGCTCGGTTCCTTCTGAGGGCCACAAAACCCTGCCCTGGCAACCACCAAAAGTTAGCCGAACAAGTGCCGCCTGAGTGCCGTTGAGGCCTGGGCGTCGCGCAGCATATTTCGCGTTTACTGCGTTTGATTTCGGATTTAACTTTGAGGAAGTGTCATGTCTTTTGTTTCTACTACAACCAAAACCCTTTTGCTGCTTGGTGCCCCTGTGTTTTTGGCAGCCTGCTCTGAGAGCTCCGCGACCGATAGTAATGCGACGGCACATGCTGCAAAAGCGGCCGAGGTGGTCGAGTTGGATGTTTACAAAAGCCCGACCTGTGGTTGCTGCACCAGCTGGATTGAACATGCGGACAAACATGGTTTTGCATCTACCGTGCATCACCCGGATGACCTGAATGCTGTGAAAGATCAGTATGGTGTTGCCGCTCGGCTCCGCTCCTGCCATACCGCTGTCTCCGAGGCTGGGTATGTTTTCGAAGGGCACGTCCCGGCGAAGCTCGTTACACAGTTTTTGAATAATCCGCCAGCCGGTGCAATCGGTTTGTCGGTGCCGGGTATGCCAGCAGGCAGCCCTGGGATGGAGATGGGGGACCGCTTTGATCCCTATCCTGTTGTCCTGATGAATAAGGATGGCACCTTCTCCCTCTATCAGGAGATCAACGAGCAGGAGGAGCAGTACTGATGTCTTTAGCAACCGCTTTTAAGGCCTTGGCCCTATCGTTGACTTTCTCAGTGTCTGCGTCGGTATTTGCCCATACCGGCCTGAAAGAGAGTTCGCCGGGGCAGGGCGCCGTGGTTACCGAGCCGGTGGGCGAAATTACACTCTCGTTCACGGGGCCGGTCCGGCTGGTTAAAGTCGAAATGATCAGCGTGGATGCGGGCGCAGTCGATCTGGATTTTCTTCCTTCGATCGGCCCGGGCACTGACTTTGAAGTGGGCGTTCCTCCACTTCAGCCCGGTCAGTACCGGGTCGACTGGATGGCGATGGGCGCGGATGGCCATAAGATTACGGGCCAGTTCGAGTTTAGCCGGCGTTGAAAAACCAGGCTGTGAGCGAGTGACGACGGTCAGGAACAGCTGTCTGGGGGCAGCTGTTCTGCCCGGTTTTCGAGTACGAGCTGGCGGAACCACCTGTGCATAGGATCCTGATGAAAGCGCGCGTGCCAGTAGAGATAAAACTGGATGATAGGCTGTGGGATTTCTGAAGGCAGAGGACGGGTCACCAGCTTATGGCTTTGGCATAGCCGTTCAGCCAGGCGGGCAGGAACCGCGAATATAAGATCGGTGTGCTCACAAAACTCCGGGATATTGAAAAAACTGGATAGGCGTGCTGCAACTCGGCGCTGATAGCCCATCTGTTTCAGATGCATATCGACAATGGCGGGTCCCTTGCCGCTGATTGAGACAAACCCATGGGCAGCGCTGAGATAACGCTCCAACGTTAGCTCCCCCTGCGCCAACGGGTTCTGCTCGCTCATCACGCAGAGCGAATAGGTGCGATCGATCTCGGCTCGGTGGAATTGGTCAGTTGCAAAATCCGGCTCCTGGCCGCTCAAGGCCAGGTGGAGTTCGCCCCTGGCGAGGCTGACAAAGTAGTCCGCCGGCTTCGATAGAATCTCCAGGCTCATGCCTGGGGCCTGGTCACGTAGCCGTTTCATGATATCCGGCATGTAGAGAGCCATTTCCATATCGAGGGCGCCCACTCGCACTGTCTCCGAAGCGCTGCTCGGGTCAAAACTCATGGGTGCGACCATCTGCTTAACGCCGGACAGAACCGTTTTGAGTGTAGGTTGCAGGTAGCGTGCACGCGCGCTCAGATCATAGCCTTCATCACCCCGTACCAGCAGCGGGTCGGAAAACATCTCCCGCAGCCGTGACAGTGCCCGGCTCACTGCGGGTTGGCTCATCTCTAGCCTTTGTGCGGCCGCCGTTACCTGTCGTTCCTCCAGTAGCGCATCAAGGATGACAAGCAGGTTTAGATCTAAAGATCGTATATTCACATCGCGCATATTTGAAATCACAAATATTCATTTGAGGCATTTAGTGTCGACCTTTATGCTCTGCATTACAACTTTATTGATGCAGTGCAGGGCGAGAATGGCAGAGAGTCAGGAGCAGCGAGGCGACGTTCAGAGCTACGGGCGTTTCACCGTTTTTATTCATTGGCTGATGGCGTTGGCCATTATCGGTATGTACCCATTGGGACTCTATATCGACAGCCTGACCTACTATGATGCGGCTTACCAGACGGTGCCTCATTGGCATAAAAGTATAGGCCTGATGGTGCTGGCTGCTCTGATCGTACGCGTTATCTGGAAGCTGGTAACCCCACAGCCCGGACCGATCTCCAGCCATGGTGCCGTGGTCAGGCTGGCCACGGTAATCGGGCACCTGTCCCTGTACCTGTTGATGGCGATCACGCTTATATCCGGGTACATGATTTCTACCGCCGATGGCGATCCGATCCAACTGTTTAACTGGATCTCAGTGCCCGCGTTGCCGGCTGTGGTCGAGAATCAGGAGGATGTGGCCGGTGATATCCACTATTGGAGCGCAACCCTGTTGATTGTGCTGGCGGGTATCCATGCCCTGGCGGCTCTGAAGCACCATTTTATCGACCGTGATAACACCCTTAAACGTATGACGGCTATTAACTAGGAGTGAGTATGAAGAAGCAACTGATTAAAGGTCTGGCCCTGGCGGGTCTTATCTCCACGGCCCCTCTGGCGATGGCTGCAGACTATGCGATCGATACCAAGGGGCAGCACGCATCGGTCCATTTTAAGATCAACCACCTGGGCTACAGCTGGGTGGTGGGCCGTTTTAACGATTTCAGCGGCAGCTTCAGCTACGATGCCGAGAATCCCTCTGCATCCTCTGTGCAGGTTGAGGTGGATACGACGAGCCTGGATACAAACCACGCGGAGCGCGATAAGCACTTGCGCAGCGGTGATTTTCTGGATGCCGACACCTATCCGACCGCGACGTTCGTCAGCACTGGCTTTGAGCCCAAAGCCGATGGCAGTGGCGTAATCACCGGTGACTTGACGCTGCGCGGTGTCACCAAGCCGATTACCATCGAAATGAGCAAGGTGGGTGAAGGTGAAGATCCCTGGGGTGGTTACCGTGCCGGTTTTACCGGTACCACCGAGTTCAAGTTGAAGGATTTCGGTATCGACTATAATTTGGGTCCGGCTGCAGAAACCGTGTACATGCAGCTTGAGGTTGAAGGCGTTCGCCAGTAAGCCTGAGACTCCACCGCCCCTCGGGGCGGGCAGGAGGTCCACGCGCCTGAGTTAAGGTGCATCGGCACCGCCTCACAGGGATGTGAGGCGGTGTTTTTATATCCGGGTTGTTTTTCCGCTATCCTGACTATTGTCGCTGTTTGAATATAAAAGCCCTGTGTTATGCTGAAACAGGCTCGGCGCTGCCTGGCTGCCGGAGATGCGAAGGGGGAATTCGTGCGGGAACAGAAAAACTTTCGCCGCTTAGGGTGTGCGGAATGTGCGCAGGGTTGCGCATTGGATTTTGATTTCACCATGGCGCTCCAGCCCATCGTTGACATACGGGAACGGCGGGTTTACTCCCACGAGGCCCTCGTGCGAGGCATCGGGAACAAGCCTGCGGGATGGGTGTTCGAGCACGTCAATGACGAAAACCGGTATCAGTTTGATCAGACATGCCGAGTGAAAGCGATCGAACTCGCCAGCCGGCTGAATCTGGATACCTTTCTCAATATCAACTTTCTGCCCACCGCCGTCTACCGGCCGGAGCTCTGTATACGCACAACACTGGAAGCCGCCGAGCGTTTCGGGTTTCCGGCAGAGCGAATTATTTTCGAGTTTACCGAAGTGGATCGGGTGGATGATGCAGACCATCTGCAATCCATTGTTAACTACTATCGTCACCTCGGATTCAAGACCGCCATCGATGATTTTGGGGCCGGGTACTCCGGACTCAATATGCTGGCAGATACGCCGGTAGACATCGTTAAACTCGATATGGCTCTGATCCGTGATATCGACAAGGACCGGACGCGTCAGGCGATTTTACGCGGTGTTTCCCGGATCTGTGCGGAGCTGGGGACGACCCTGATCGCAGAGGGGGTCGAAACCGCAGAGGAGCTTAAAGTTCTGCAGGACGAAGGTGTCGAGCTGATTCAGGGCTTCTACTTCTCTAAACCCATCTACGAAGGTGCGGGAGAAGTTTCAGAGACGCTGTACCTCTGATCCCGCCCCTTGGTTGAAATTTTCTCCGGTGGCTACCACCTTTAAAGGTGTGTTTGGCTACTCGGAGGATTAATGACCACTTTTCTGGAAAGTTGGCAACAGGCGGCACAGACCAGTGCCGGTTTTTTTTGGAGTGCGCTCTGGGCCTTTGTGCTGGGTTATCTGATCAGTAGCCTGATTCAGGTGCTGGTGACAGAGCATCGGATGCAAAAGGCGATGGGACAAACCGGCCCTCGCAGCGTCGCGTTGGGTACCTTCTTCGGTTTTATCTCCAGCTCCTGTAGTTTTGCGGCACTCTCTACAACCCGGGCACTCTTCCAAAAGGGGGCGGGCCTGGTACCCGCAATGGCTTTTCTTCTGGCCTCAACCAACCTTGTTATAGAACTGGGGATCGTGATTGCGATCTTTCTCAGCTGGCAATTTGTGGTGGGTGAGTATTTAGGCGGCATCCTGCTGATTCTGTTTGCCTGGCTGTTTATCCGTTTGACCAAGCCCGAGCGACTGATTAAACAAGCGCGTGATAAGGCGGGCAGTGACGATGATGAAGAAGAGGGTGGCTCGCAAAGCTGGCAGGAGAAAGTGACATCCGCTGAGGGGTGGCAACAGATCGGCCAGACCTATGTCATGGAGTGGCAGATGGTATGGCGGGATGTGTTGGTCGGCTTTACCGTTGCCGGGGTTATATCCGCCTTTGTGCCGGATGCGTTTTTCGAAGCGCTGTTTATCGGGTCGGGATCGGGTGGTCAGGCCAGTTTCTGGGAAGTGCTGATGCAGACTGTCATCGGCCCCGTCGCTGCATTTTTCACCTTTATCGGCTCCATGGGTAACATTCCCCTGGCGGCGCTCCTGTATGACCATGGGGTGAGCTTTGCCGGTGTCATGGCGTTTATTTTTTCTGACCTGGTGGTCCTGCCGGTACTGCGTATCAATGCCGCCTACTACGGTTGGAAAATGGCCCTCTATATCCTGTTGATGCTGCTGGCCGGGCTGGTTTGTGTATCCCTGTTGATGCACTACGGTTTTGCTCTGGCCGGTGTGCTGCCTGATGCGTCACTGAGTCAGTCGATCATGGAGCGGGATCTGTTCAAGCTCGATTACGGGTTCTGGCTGAACCTGATCTTTCTGATTGTTTCGGGGCTGCTGATTTGGTGCGCACGCAGGCAAATTCAGACTGCTGATCACGATCATCACGATCATCACGATCATCACGATCATCACGATCATTCCGGTGGTGGTGGCCATCACCATCACCACCATCACCATGGCGGAGGAAGTATAGGCGACCGGATTCTCAACACGCTGGTGGTTGTCGCCGTCGTCTGGCTGATTGGCGGACTGATTGTTCCCGTTCTGATTTAAACCAACGCGGGCATAAAAAGGGCCGGATCAACCGGCCCTTGAGTCTCTTTTTCAGAGCGTTACATCTTTCCGGTGGAGAAAAAGTAAGTCTCGCCGGAGCTGTCATCGACACCGTCGTTATCGGTGACCGCGTAACCGATTCCATTGGCATCGACGGTAAACCCTTCAATCTTGTCTACCACATAGCCGTTGGCGGCTTTCAGGTCAGGAATAAAATCACGTACCTGTTGCTTGCGAACGGTAGGCAGCTTTCCGCCCAGGGGCGCGGGCTTGAGCTCGCTGATCGCAACCTTGTACAGGCGCTTGATTTTCGCAGCTTCACCGATCTGGTTGTCACGCTCGATGATGTAAACCGAATCGCCATAAGCACTGATCTCGGAGAGGCCAACCCAACCAGTGTCCGGCTTCTCGGTGGGGTAGTGGACCGCGCCCCATTCGCCCGAGTTCAGGTCATAGCTGACCAGCTTGACGCTCTGCGCCGGATCATCTTTCCATTCGCGCTGGATGGCGATCCACAGGCGGTTGCCAATCAGGGTAATACCTTCGGCACCAAAACGCTTTTCGTGCTTGAGCAGCTCCGCCGGGAAATCAATGGTACGATCGATCTCGCCGTTGGTATCGACGTGATAGATGGCATGTGGAATTTCGCGGTCCGTGCGGCCCTCTGAAGCCAGCCAGAAGCCGCCCTTCGGATCCACTGCGATGCCTTCCAGATCGAGCTTTTCAGCGGGCTGGCCGTTGCGGGTTACACGCAGCGCCTTAGTGATGCGCGCAGGCTGCGTGCTGGCATCGACGCTGAAGATGGTCGGCTGCATTTTGTAGAAGCTGTCGTTGACCGCGTAAAGCTGTGACGGTTTGGTGGGATCCGCCGCCAGGCCAGACAGTGCGCCCCAACCGATCGGCAAGCCGTCCTGATCACGGCCGGATACGATCTGCGGATAGTTAGGCGCTTCGTCGCCCAGGCGATACACCATCACATGGGCGCGTACGCCGCCGTCCTCGATCAGGTCTTTTTCGTTAGCGGTGACCAGCAGGTTGCGTGAGGGAATAACGATTGCCGATTCGGGCGCGATACCGGAGGGCAGCATCTGTACAAATTCAGGCTCACCACCGGTATCACGGTATACACCGATGACCGAACCACGCTCGGACATGACGAAGATATAGGTCTCACCATTGAAACGAGCGACTTCCAGGCCTTCCGGCTCGCTACCTTTCTTGCCCGAGCGCTTCTCCGGGTAATGACCGGTCATAACGACCTGATGTTCGAACGATGAGCCTGCTTCAAACAGCAAGCGCCCATCTTTATGGAAGATGGTGAAACCACGAGCGCCGCCCTCATAGTCGCCTTCGTTGGCGATGACGAAACGGTCGTTATCCAGCCACTTGACGGCATCCGGCTCACGCAGGCGGTCGGACTGGCTGTCTGTAAAGAGCAGGGCGCCATCTTTTTTAGTATCGATCTGAGTCAGGTCCACGGTGCCCGCAGGGAAATCGTTGATCACGCGATTATTTTCAACATCGATGATCACCAGATGGTTGTTCTCCTGCAGGGTGACAACCAGCTCGTTGGCCTCGTTAAACGCCACGAATTCAGGTTCCGGGTCGGACGGGGCTATATCCGCAAGCCCTGTCAGATCGATACGATTCTGAGCTGCGCAGTTGACCTTGCCATCCTGTGTGGGGAGCAGGACCACATAGCCAGCGGGTTGCTGGGGAATCACACCGTCGTTCAGGTCTTCATCGCGTTCGTTTTCAATGGCAACAGCCACAAAACGGCCATCCTTGGAGATGGCGACAGAATCCGGTTGCCCACCCAGTTCGCAGCGACCGGTAACGGTGCGGCTGCTCAGTGACAGGGTAGCCAGATAACCGGAAGGCTTAACGTAGCTCTCTGATGTATTGACGCCGGCAAACACTTGATCGGCAAGCGCGACGACCGAAGTGGGTTCGCCTCCCAAGTCGACAAATCCATCCGCTTGGGGGCTGTACGGGTCGGCCAGATTGATGAAGCCAACGCCGCCGCGGGGGCTGTCTGAGTAGATGATTGTCTGGCCATCATCGGAGGCGGTAATGATCTCCGCTGAGGTTTCCTGCGCCATATCGCCGCCCTGGGGCAGGTTTTTGGAAACAGGGAAGCTGGCTATACGGTCGAAGCTGGCCGCGTGAGCGCTGCCGGCGGCGATAGCAACTGCCAGTAGCGAGTGGCGAAGAAGGGACTTGTGCATCCGATGTAACTCCTTGTCTAGAATCCGGGAAAGCGGCAACGGTAAGGCAAGTAGGTGACAGACGTGTTAAGTTTTGCCTGCATTGAGTGGCTATTTAAACCGTGTAGATCAAAGCTGACGTCGCCGAGCCCGGGAAGTCACAGGCGGAGCCAAGAACGCGGGAACGCTCTGGCTGAACAGAGGTTGCTAAGTTGCATTAGCACCGGGGGAAGTCCAGAGAGCACAAAAAGGAGGCTTGGTAAGGAGCTGCAGGTGCTGCTGATGAACCGGCAGACACCTGCGCATTAAGCGGTGTTTAATCGCGTGCTTTTTTGATAGCGCCGGACAACGCGCTGACCAGATCGGCAACTGCCTGGGTGCCCTCCGCCGGTGAGGCGGCGTTTTCAATGCAGTCAGTCAGCGCAGAGCCGACCACCACGCCATCGGCGAATCGTGCGATGCGCGCGGCCTGCTCTGGTGTACGGATGCCGAAGCCAACACCGATGGGAATATCGGTGTGTGCACGGATCGCTTCCACTTCTGCCTGCACTTTCTCCGGTGTCGGTGCTGCAGCACCGGTGACCCCGGTACTGGAAACGTAGTAGAGAAAGCCCGAGGTATTTTCCAGCACCAATGGCAGACGTTTGGCATCGGTGGTGGGGGTGGCCAGGCGAATAAAGTGGATGTTGTATTCACGTGCCGGCATACACAACTCATCGTCGTGTTCCGGTGGAAGGTCCACCACGATCAGTCCATCAACGCCGGCTTCGGACGCCTGTTTAAGAAACGTCTCCACACCCATGCAGTAGATCGGGTTGTAGTAGCCCATCAGCACCAGCGGTGTATCCTGGTCCTTCTCCCGCAGCGCGCGGACCATCGCCAGGGTCTTCTGCATGTTCTGTCCGGCAGTCAGCGCGCGCAGAGACGATTTTTGAATTGAGCTGCCATCAGCCATGGGATCCGTGAACGGCATCCCCAGCTCAATGATGTCGGCCCCTGCGTCTGGCAGTGCCAGCAGGGTGTTGAGGCTGTTGTCGTAGTCAGGATCGCCAGCACTGATAAAGGTGACCAGGCCTGCGCGGTTAGCTGCTTTCAGCTCGGCAAAGCAACGTTCGATACGGCTTTGATTCATTGTCTGTTCACTCATCGATTCGCTCCTTAGTCCGCCAGCTCATCAGCCAGATGGGCTGTTACTGTCGCCATGTCTTTATCACCCCGGCCACTCAGGTTAATCACCATCAGATGGTCTTTGGGCAGGCTTGGTGCGATCTTGATCGCGTGGGCGATGGCATGAGATGACTCCAGTGCCGGAATAATGCCCTCAAGACGACAGAGCAGTTTGAACGCGTCCAGAGCTTCGTCATCCGTGATCGCTACATACTCACCGCGACCGACTTCGTGTAGCCATGCATGCTCGGGTCCGATACCGGGATAATCGAGACCGGCCGAAATGGAGTGAGCGTCCTGAATCTGACCATCTTCCGACTGCAGCAGGAAGGTCCGGTTACCGTGCAGGACGCCCGGTGTACCGCCTTTCAAGCTGGCCGCGTGCTTGCCGGTTTCGATACCATGACCGGCGGCTTCCACACCGATCAAACGAACGGAGGTGTCTTTGATAAAGGGGTGAAACAGGCCCATGGCATTGGAGCCACCGCCGATACAGGCGACCAGAGAGTCAGGCAGGCGCCCCTCTTTCTCCAGAATCTGCTCGCGGACTTCCTGACCGATAATGGACTGAAAATCCCGGACCATCTCCGGGTAGGGGTGGGGGCCTGCTACGGTACCGATGATGTAGAAGGTGCTATCCACGTTGGTGACCCAGTCGCGCAGCGCGTCGTTCATGGCATCTTTCAGCGTGCCGGTACCACTGGTTACCGGGATAACCTCGGCGCCCAGCAGTTTCATACGATGTACGTTGGGCTGCTGGCGGTCGATATCGGTACTGCCCATGTAGATTACGCAATCCATACCGAAACGAGCGGCCACGGTGGCTGTGGCTACCCCGTGCATGCCAGCGCCGGTTTCGGCGATGATGCGCTTCTTGCCCATACGTTTGGCCAGCAGGATCTGACCCAGGCAGTTGTTGATCTTGTGGGCCCCGGTATGCATCAGATCTTCCCGCTTGAGGAAGATCTTGGCGCCGCCCAATTTCTCAGTCAGGCGTTCTGCGAAGTAGAGCGGGCTCTGACGGCCTACGTAATCTTTGCGAAGGGCTTCGAGTTCGGCATGGAACGCCGGATCATCCTTCGCTCTGTTGTATTCGGCCTGGAGTTCGAGGATCAGAGGCATCAGTGTCTCTGCCACAAAACGGCCACCGAAACGGCCGAAAAAGCCGTTGATATCGGGTCCGATCTCCGGGGCTGCATTCTGTGTCGGGGTAGTCATGGTGATAACTCCGTAGCGCTGTATCTGCGTATTGGTATGCTCAGTAGGGTAGGCTAAAGCCGTGCTTGTGAAAATCGATTAATTTGCGCTAGTCTGTGAGAAAATATCACAGGTTAAAGTGCAATGAGTTCAACGCTTCCTTCTCTGAATGCGCTGCGAGCCTTTGATGAGGCAGCCAGAACGCAGAGTGTTTCACGTGCGGCAGAGCAGCTCCACGTAACGCATGGTGCGGTTAGCCGTCAGCTCCGTCAGCTTGAAGAGCAGCTGGGCGTGGTGCTGTTTCGCCGCGAGGGGCGGGGGCTGGTACTAACCGCTGAAGGCGAGCAGTTGCGTGCGACAACCTCACAGGTATTTGATCAACTGTTACAGGTTTGCTCCGATCTGAAGCGTCAGGCGGTGGATGCGCCTTTGGTACTTGGATGTTCCGGCAGCTTTCTCGCCCGATGGTTTATCCCGCGGCTGGACCGAATGCAGCAGCAGTATCCCGACCTGAATATTCACCTGACCGCCAGCGAAGATGCCCAGTGGCCACTTAAGACCGGTGTCGATGCCGCCCTCCGGTTTGCCGAGCCGCCCTGGCCGGCCGGTGCGGATGTGATCGATCTGGCCCCCGAACTGATCGGGCCGGTCATAAAACCCGGTCTGGTTGAGCTCGATCGCACAACGACGCCGGAACGGTTGCTGGAACTCCCGTTACTGCATACCGAGTCCAGAGCTCAGGCCTGGCCGCTCTGGTTCCGTGCGGTGGGGCTGGATACCCGCCGGATCCGGCGCGATAAATCCTTCGAGCATCTGAACTATATGCTGGAGGCCGCGCTGGTTGGGCTGGGGGTCGCAATTGCTCCGGCCTATCTGGTTGAGGAGGATCTGCGCACCGGTCGACTGGTGGCGCCCTGGGGATTTATCGAGACCCCGGCACGTCTGGGGCTCTGGTTGCCCGGTGGCAGTCGCAGTTCGTCGGTATCCCAACTGATCGACTGGTTGCAATCGGAGCTCAATCGCGCCTGGCCGGCGGTGTCAGAATAGGGCGCGTATCAATTTAATTGATACTGTTATAACTGCTCAACTGTTCTCGTTATGTTCATCCGTGTTGATCAAGCGTATAGAATGGCTGACCTTAAACACCGCCGACAGGTAGTCCTTGCTGGCCTACCCTCTCTCCCGCTCGCTTAATGGACGCTAATCAATGGGCCTCTGGATACCTTTCACGATTTTTGCTGCATTTATGCAGTCCTGGCGGAATGCCTTCCAGAACAAATTAAGCAAGGATGTGAACACGGCCGGGGTCACATTAGCCCGCTTTCTCTGGGCGAGCCCGCTTGCAGCCTGTTACCTCGGTGTTCTCTATGCGGTTAAGCCGGTGGAGATCCCGCGGTTTGACGGTACGTTTGTGTTCACGGTGCTGGCCGCGTCTATTTCGCAGATAATCGCGACGGCTTTAATGGTGATGTTGTTCCGGCTGCGAAACTACGCCATTGGGGTGGGGCTGGCGAAAAGTGAGGCTGTGATCGCGGCGATACTCGGAGCGTTTTTCTTCAGTGCGCCACTGACCTGGCTGGCCTGGGCAGGGGTATTTATTGGCGCGCTGGCGGTCTGGTTGATGGGCAACACCGGGCCTATCCGCGAGTTACCCCTTAAAACCGTGCTGACGGGCCTGGGGAGTGGGCTTGCGTTTGCACTCACAACTTTGTGGGTCCGAGAAGCTTCGCTGATGCTGGAGTTAACTTTCCCCCACAGTGCGGCCTGGGTACTGCTCTGGGTAATCTCGACACAGACCCTTATTTTGCTGGGGTGGCTGCTGGTTCGGGACAGAGCTACGCTGCGAGTGCTATGGCGGCGCCCGAAGCTGGTTGTGGCCACCAGCGTATTCAGCTGTCTGGGGTCGTTGGGCTGGTTCACTGCCATGAGCCTGGAGACCGTCGCCCTGGTCAAAACCCTAGGCCAGATCGAGGTGTTGTTTACGCTGGCTATCTCTGCACGCTGGTTCCGCGAAAAACTCGGGGTGAGAGATATCTCCGGGTTGGCGCTGATCGTCGTTGGGGCGATCTGCGTTATTGTCGCCTAGACAGGTTTGGCCGTGAGTCGCCGGTTTCGCGACGATCGGTTGCGGGCATCGCTCCGTCACGACAGCTTTCCAATAGCTTTTGAGCCAGGGCGTCATCGTTTAGGGCGCGGGCAATGGCGACGCCTCCTACCATCAGTGCGACCCGTTGCAGGGCACTGTTGAGTCCCGTTTCATCCTGCTCGTCTTCGCGGCGGACCAAATTAACTAGGCCGCGAAAGACACGCGTCCAAGTGTCTCTGACCTGGTCATCCCGCTGTGCTATGTCGCTGACCAGAAAAGCCAGTGGGCAGTGCAGTTGCTCACCTTCCAAATGTTCTTTGCTCAGGTAACGCGCGATCAGCTGATCCCGGGAACAAGGGTCTTGGGGGCGCTTTCCTCCAGCCGCCGAGGCCGCCTCAAGGATTGCTTCTGCGTAGAGCTCATTCTTGGCTTTGAAGTGAGCATAGAAGGCACCTCGTGTCATTCCGGCTTCCTGCATGACCTGATCGATGCTGACTTTCTCGTAGCCGTGCAGGGCGAAAAGCTGAGCGGCGGTACGTAATATCCGCTGGCGGCTGCGCGCCTTGTGCTGAGGGTCCCACGCCATTATCGATGTCCCCATTTAACGTGAATAGAAATATGTTCTTGAACATATTTTGGTGTCTGTAAGGATAGCCAGAGGTGAAACGGAAAGACAGGGGGATACAATGGAACAACCACATATTTTTGGCCCGACATTCAGTACCTTCGTGCGCTCGGTCATGCTCTGTTGCGAGGAGAAGGGAATCGATTACAGTGTCGGTTTGACGCTGAATGGAGAAGAGGTGCCTTTTAAAAGCGAGGGGCACTTCGGGTTGCATCCATATGGCAAGGTGCCGGTGTTGGTGCTGGGAGAGCATCGTTTGTTTGAGAGCGCGAGTATCTGCCGCTACCTGGATGAAATTTTTCCCGGTGCTGATCTACAGCCTTCAGACCCTTGGCAGCGGGCACGGGTCGATCAGCTTTGCGCCGAAGTGTCGGGCTACGTCTATCAGGCGCTCGTCGTGGGCTTGTTGCTTGAGTTCGCGTTCCCCAAAGGGGAGGGCGGGGCTGTGCGGCTGGATAAGGTCGAGCAGGCGCTGCCCGAAGCGGTTCGAATCATTGAGCGGCTTGAAGACGTTCTGGGTGGTAACGCGTTTATCGCGGGTAATAGCTATACGATCGCTGATGCGTTGCTGATCCCGATACTTGATTATCTGGTGCGCTTACCGGTTGCGGATCGGGTTCTTAGCGCTGACTCGGGGCTGCGCCGTTATATCCAGCGGATACAAAGTCGACCTGCCTCGCAGAGCGTGCTGACTCATCGCTGACTGGTAACAGGGTTGCCGGCAGCTGTATGCTCCCTCCTTTTCCGGGAATGCAAAAGCGTTTAAAGGAGTGGGATGGCTGATCTTTTACCCTGGCAATACCTCGTTATTGGGTTAACGTTTATCTGGAGCGGTTTCGTCCGCTCCGGGCTTGGATTCGGTGGTGCGGTTCTTGCGCTGCCGTTTCTTCTGCTCGTGGTCAATGAGCCACTGGTCTTTCTACCGATCATCTCCATTCATCTGTTGATCTTCTCGTCCTGGATTGCGGCCAAAGGATGGCGGCGTCAGCGTGCCCGCGGGGAGGCCGGCGGCAATATCGACTGGCATTATCTCGGTGACTCCATGAAAGTGATGATCATCCCCAAACTGGTGGGGGTGTTCGGGTTGCTGACTCTGCCAGGCGAAATCATGAGCGGCATCATTTTCATGATTGTTATCACGTACGCGGTCGGATATGTCATCAATAAACCCTTTCGCAGCAACCGGCCCTGGATGGATAAGCTGTTTCTTGCCCTGGGGGGCTATGTCAGTGGTACTTCATTGATTGGCGCGCCGTTAATTGTGGCTGTTTACGCAACGCATGTGGCGAAACACCAATTACGGGACACTCTGTTCGTACTTTGGTTTGTGTTGGTTGCCATCAAAATGACCTCGTTTCTGGTCGCCGGTGTCGATCTGCAGCTGGTTCACCAACTGTGGTTGCTGCCATGTGCGCTGCTCGGTCATCTGATTGGCGAGCGATTTCATCAATATATCCTCACCCGGGAGACGCCGCTGTTCTTCCGAATACTGGGGGCTGTCTTGATATTCGTAAGCCTGATCGGACTCGGTCGTCAGCTGGCGCCACTGATTACTTAAGCTCTTCGCGCAGGTATTTCGCAATACTTCGTGCCTGCTGCTGGCTCAGGTTTGTAAAATTAGGCATGTCGGCCATCTGTGCCTTGCCGTGTCGGATAAGCGTAATCAGCTCCTTCTCGGACAGTGACGTGTATCGGTTGGCGGGGATGCCCTCGAGAAAGGAGCCGCCGCCATCACGGTGGTGACAGTCAGCACAGTAGGTGTTGTAGAGGGTCTTGCCATCGAGTGTATTGGGGTCCGCTTTCTTTTCCTGGCAGCCAGCCAGAATAAGGAGCGTTACAGGCAGTGTCAGGGCGAAGTAGAACCGTTTCATTGGAATCCCGCCGTTTTTTGATTTCTTTTAATTATAGATTAGCTCAAATTCACATGACAGTTGTGACTTTTTTGTATTATCCGCAAAAATTAGATGATCTAACTCGAGTATAGTGTGTGAATTTACAGGTACGGAGTTGAACGATTTCGAAATGAAACGTCGCCTTTTGCAACTAATGTCTGCTATATCGCTGCTTCTTCTGTTAACCGGTATGGTCACCCCGCTAATGACCTTGACGCGGCTTTGGGTGTTTGATGAGCAGATGTCGATTTTTTCCGGGATTGCCGCACTATGGGAACAGCAGCAGTTTGGATTGGCCGCGCTGATCGCGATATTCAGTATCGCGTTACCACTGGCCAAGTTAATGCTGCTGTTTTATCTGCTTGAAACACGCAAACGCGGTCCGGGATTAGCCCGGTTACTGGGTTGGGTTCACAGCTATGGTCGTTGGGCGATGCTGGATGTCATGGTCGTAGCGATGCTGATCGTGACCGTTAAATTGGGTGTGATCGTCAGTATCGACGTGCACTACGGCTTGTATCTGTTTGCAGCCGGCGTGTTATTAACCATGTTTCTGACCTCAATGACCGTACATTATCTGGAGCGTCAGTTGGAAGGTCGTGTCTGAGTTTAAGCCGGTCGGTTAAAGGGCTGAACATCACTGAGATGCCATTTTTTAGGGAAGATATGTTAATATTCAATTTTGAGTTTTCCCTATTGGGTAGTGCTATATGTTTAGGCGCAAATGAATAGCGTCTAACGAAAAATGACGACTCACTGCAATCCGGCTTCCCCGATGCCTTTCTTGCATCACCGACGGCTTCTCTGGATCATATGCACACTTTCTCTGGAGACACCTGTGAATCCAACTCCTATTGATGCCTATCGTCAGGCGTTACAGCGCGGGTTTGTTGAAGACCTGGCTCAGCTTAAGGCGATAGAGCAGCTTCAAGTCTGCTATGAGGCGCTCTCAGCGGGTCGTTCCGGAATTCCGGGCCTTTACCTTTGGGGGCCGGTTGGCCGGGGTAAGACTTGGATGATGAACCGCTTTCAGGAAAGCCTTTCAGTGCCGGTCCGGCGTCAGCACTTTCATCACTTTATGCGCTGGGTCCATAAGCGTTTGTTTGAACTTACCGGGCAGAGGGAGCCGTTGGGCCAGGTGGCGGACGAGCTGGCGGCTGAGCTTCGGGTATTGTGTCTGGATGAGCTGTTTATCAATGATATCGGTGACGCGATGATCCTCGGTCGCCTGTTCCAGGTCTTGTTTGATCGGGGCATTGTTCTGGTTTTGACCTCCAACTCACCACCCGATGAACTCTATGCCGGGGGCCATCATCGTGATCGGCTGTTACCCGCTATCGAGGCCATAAAGGCAAACATGAAGGTGATCGATATCAGCGGTCCGGTTGATCATCGCTTGCACCCCGGAGAACATCAGCAGCGCTATTGGGTTCGGCCGGAATCGGCTGAGGGCCGGATGGCTGAGGTTTTTGACGGTATCAATGGGAGCGAGCCGTTCAGTGATGAGCCTTTGCGGGTTGGCAGCCGCTCATTGACCCTGAAACGACGCTCTAAAATGCTGCTCTGGTGCACTTATGATCAGCTGTGTGAGGCACCATTGTGGGCGAACGATTACATTGAGCTGTGTGATCGGTTCGACGCGATCCTGGTGAGTGATGTGCCCTGTATGAACGATGATGAAGCGCCGGTTCCTGACATTGCGCGTGGCACCGAAGATGCGCCCCGGCAGGTGGAGACCGGCGATCGGAAAATGCCGCAGCGCTCCCGTCGCGATAACGGTGTGCGGCGTTTTATTGCACTGGTTGATGAATGTTACGACCGTGGCGTTCCGCTTTACATTGAGGCCGCTGTCGAACTCGACGCATTATATCCGCAGGATGGGTACCTCGCGTTTTCGTTTCAGCGCACCTACAGCCGTCTGAAGGAGATGCAACTGCGCCGGTTCGGTTAGTCGGTTTCGGGCAAAGTGGTCGCCAGTGCGGCCCCGCCGAGGCAGAGTGCCGAGAGCAGCAAAATAATCTCGCTAATACTCAATACGGCGCTTAATGCACCGGTCAGGCCCATCAGGAGCAGGATGATGCCAATGACGGTATTGCTCACCGAAACGTAGTCGGTTCGCTTATTACCCTCGGCCAAGTCGATGACATAGGTTTTTCGGCCGATCCTGACGCCCTGATGAGCGACACTCAAAACGAAGTAGAACAGAGGTAGTACCCAGGATAGGGTCAGCCAGCTTTCACTGAGAGAGGCGATCGCGTAGATCGCAAAACCGAGCAGTGCGGTCAGCGTTGCTGATACGATCAGTACGCGGCGGCTGGATACGTCGGCGAACTGGCCCCAAAAGGGCCCCGAGAGCAGGCTTGCCAGGCCGCTGGCAAGTATGAAAAGGCCCAGTAGATAAGCGGGAGACCCGAGGTTCTGTTGTGCCAGGACTACATAGTAGGGAGCTGTCAGCGCGGAGCAGAGCATCAAAGCGCGAGCGATCACGAAGCGCCGAAAGGGTTTGTCGGTACGCAGAATGTCGAGACGTTTGATCGCCCCCAGAAATCCGTTGGCACCGCCTGCGGTTTCACCCGGGAACTCGCGAACCCGGGCGTAGATCAGTGCTGCGACGATCCAGAGTAACCCAGCACCTGCCAGCAGGATACCGTAATGGGCCGGACGCAAGGACTCGGCGTTATTGAGTAGCAGGAGCGCGCCCAGTGACAGTGTAATCAACCCGGCCGCGCTGGATGACCAGCCCGACAGTCGTCCGCGCTGCTTCTTGGGAATGGTTTTACCGATGACATCTTTGGATGCCACCGAGCACAGCCCGCGCGACAGTGAAAACAGAGTCAGCAGGGCGATGATCGACCAGCCGGCGGCAGCACCGTCCATTAACCAGGCGACCGCTGCGATCCCAAATATCGAGACGGCCTGCATCAGGCTGCCCATTACCCAGGTCCATTTGCGGATCGGCAACCCTCGGATATAACTCGCGATAATCAGTTGCGGCATCATTGAGCCGGATTCCCGAATCGGAACCAGCAGGCCCATCAGGTAGAGAGGCGCTGCCACGCTCTCCATAACCCAGGGCAGAACGATCTTGGGGTTAGAGACGGCATCGCCAAGTTGCGTCAGGAACTGACTGATGATGGTCAGAAAGAAATTCCCCGGAACTTCGCGGCATGCGTTGTCATCAATCGCCTTGCAGGCGCGGGCGTCTTCTTCGTTGATCAGCTTCTGATACAGGTTGTCGGTCAGCGTCGTCCGTTTGCTCATTCTCAATCCTGCTCGCTAAATATTTGAAAATAAATGAAATGAGAGTCATTTTAAAGGGACGGAATGTAAACAGGCAGTGGAGTGCTCGCCAATGACCTCAGTTAACACCCTTCACCTTGTGGCGAACAGCGGCTCCGGCCAGGGGCGTGCGCGTGAGGTTGTGGCTTTGGTCAGGCAGCGCTGTCGGGAGCAGGGTATTGTGTTGTGTGAGTACATTGCTCAGCGCCCGCGAGGTCTGCCCAGGCAGATTGCTCGCGCGCATCGGCAAGCGCTACTGGATGGTGGGCGCGTTCTGGCTGTTGGCGGTGATGGGACGCTGCGTTCGGTGGCCCAGAAACTGGCAGGTACGCAGATTCCCATGGCGGTGGTCCCCACCGGGACATTCAACTTTTTTGCCCGCAACCTGAACATACCCGAACCGCTGGAGCCTGCTATTGAGCTGGCGATATCCGGGCAGGCTTCGCCGGTCGATCTGGGGTGCGTTAATCAACGGGTTTTCCTGATCAACGCAAGCTTTGGTTTATATGCACGGCTGATCCGCGCCCGCGAGCAGCATACACGCCTTTTCGGTCGTCATCGGCTTGTCGCGATCGCTTCGACACTGCTGACGTTACTGAGGAGGTATCGTGCCATGGCGCTGACACTTAATGATCATCGGCAGCAGCGGGAAGTTAAGAGCCCGATGGTGTTTGTGGGGATCAACTCGCTACAGCTTCGGGGGATTGATCTGGATGTGGCGGACTGCATCCATGAGCGCAAGTTGGCCGTCGTGGTGATGAAACCGGTTACGCAGTGGGCACTGTTCAGGCTCAGCCTGCGCGGGCTGCTACGACGACTGCGGGATGAGGAAAGCCTGGAGCGTTTCTGCGCCGAAGATCTTCGCATCAGGCTCGATCGGCGCAGTACCTCGGTGGTGCTTGATGGTGAACGGATGCGTCTTCGTGGTCCGCTAAAGTTCTCGATCCTTCCCAATGCGCTGCAGGTTATTCAGCCTGACGGGGTGGCCTAATGCGTATTGTTCAGTTGTCCGATCCTCACTTTGGTACTGAGCGGGCTGATGTTTTGGAGCTGTTGCTGGTCAGTGTTGAAACCTTGGCGCCGGAGTTAATTGTACTGTCCGGTGACGTGACTCAGCGCGCCACGGAAGAGCAGTTCTGGCGCGCTGCGCATTTTATGGCGCGGTTACCCAAAGTTCCGAAGCTGGTTGTGCCCGGGAATCATGATATTCCCCTGTTTAACCTCTGGCGTCGTCTAGTGCGGCCTTATGAGCGCTTTGAACGTATGCTGGGCTGTGGTCTGGAGCCGACCATCACTTTGGGGAGTGTGCAGCTTGTCGGTTTTAATTCGGCGCCCCGTTGGCGACACAGGCATGGTCAGCTGAGTCGGAGTCGTTTAACCGAGCGTCTTGCCGTTCTTCCGCCAAGCCCGGGGCTTCGGGTCGCTGTTTTCCACCATCCGCTGGATTGCCGTCGTCATCAGGATCGGGAAAATGTGCTTAAGGGGGCGCAGCAGATCCTCCCGGTGTTGGCAGACAAGCAGGTGGATTTAGTACTCAGCGGCCATATTCATGATCCGATGACTCGAACCAGTGAGCACCTTTATCCAGCGCTGTCGCCGCGGGTGATCATCGGTCTTGCCGGAACCTGTGTCTCTGAGCGGACCCGCCTCGGCGCTCCTAACTCCTTTCAGTACCTGGAACTCGATGCCGATCAGCAGACGATTCTGGCGGAACGCTGGGATCTGGATAGCGCTTCGGCCCTGTTTCAGCCGGTTCAGGCTAAAAGCTTTTCGAAAGACGCCTCGGGATGGCGGGAGGACGGAAGTGTCCGGCCTTATCGGTCTTACAGACATTATCACAGGGGATCTGGATCCTGACTGTTCTGCACAAACAGCAGAAGGACCCGCAGTGTCTGTAGCAGTTGAGTCTGCTCCGCAACAGTGGATGAACCGAGCTTCAGGTGCCTGGCTTGATCTCTCAGGCGCGGATATCGATGTTCTGTCCAAGCGAGCTGGCAGGGTCCACCGGCCGTGGTGCGGCGCTCTCGATTAACGCAAGTGCCTGTTCGCCCATCGCTTCGGTTTGATCTTTGACCATGGAGTGAACCTTGGTCGCATGTTCGGTTTGAGTCTGCATCTGGCTCATGGCCGTGCTCAGGCCTGCAATATCCATCGGTATTGGCTCCTTTGCAAATCCAATCTCTATATGGCTATGTCGCCAGCATACGACATAACGGCTGTTTTTGTCTGTATGCGTGGATGCAAATTATTCATCCAGTCTAAGTTGCAGGCATAAAAAAAGAGCGGCGAGCCGCTCTTTCTTCGGTTGCTGAAGCCTTAGGGCTTACAGAGCAACGATGTTCTCAGCCTGAGGACCTTTCTGGCCCTGAGTAACTGTGAATTCAACGCGCTGACCTTCGGCCAGAGTCTTGAAACCAGAACCCTGAATAGCGCTGAAGTGTGCGAAAACGTCCGGGCCGTTTTCCTGAGCGATGAAGCCGAAGCCTTTAGTTTCGTTGAACCATTTAACAGTGCCGGTAGTGGTGGACATAATAATTATTCCGTATTGGTATAGAGTTTTGCCTTCCGGTCATCCGGTCGGCGGGTCGTGCTTGGAAGTGGTGCCAATACTTATGTGTGAGGACGAACTACTACAGGCAGGGCGTCAACGTGTAATGCATAAATATGAGACTTACTTGCTAGCGACGTTCAGTTTACAGGGAACAGGGCGGGGGTCAACAGTTATTTCATGCCCCCGCACATTATTGTCGATTACCAGACCGTTTTGATCAGCCCGCCGTCGACGGCTAACGACACGCCGGTAATGTAGCTTGCCGCGTCGGAGAGCAGGAATGCGCAGGCGTTACCCACCTCGTCCGGATCGCCAAAGCGTTGAGCGGGTATGCCCGCCTGCATCTGGGCATTATGTTCCTCCAGCGAGACGCCCCGTTTCTGGGCCTGCATGCTGTTGGTGCCACGAAGTCGGTCGGTGTCGATTTTTCCCGGAATCAGGGTGTTGAGGCGGATACCATCCGGCCCCAGCTCCTGGGACAGCGACTTGATGAGTGCCGTTACACCTGAACGCATGACGTTGGACAGCAACAGGATATCGATCGGCTCTTTAACAGAAGAAGAGGTGATCGCCAGAATTGAGCCACCACCTGACTTTCGCATGCTGGGTAACACCGCGCGGATCATCCGGATTGAGCTGAGCAGTGTCAGTTCGAATGCGCTTTGCCAGTCATCATCGCTGAATTTCTCAAACTGGCCTGTGGGAGGACCGCCCGCATTAACCAGTAAGCCTTTGACGGGGCCCAGATCGTTTAGCGTGTCTTCAGCCCAGCGTTTGATGCTGGCACCATCCGCGGCGTCGAAAACATAGGCCTTAACCGTTGCGCCGGTCTCGTTGCGGATTTTTTCAGCAGCAGCTTCGATCGCTTCCCGATTACGGCTGGCCATGGAAACAATGGCACCTTCGCGAGCGCAGGCCAGTGCCGTGGAGTAGCCCATGCCTTTACTTGCGGCCGCAACCATGACGACCTGATCTTTCAGTTTGAGATCCATATCACTCCTCGTTGTATTCTTCGATCAATATACGTGCGGCGATAAAATCGGATTTCTGAACGTGGACCTGGGCCAGATTCATGGTGCCTACTTCGCCCAGTGCGCCATGCAGATAATGTCCGGCTACATGCGCTTCGATGCCGTTGGCGCGGAGCATGCCGGCAACGATATGGGCTTCGGTAAAATCCTGCGCCTGATAAACCAGTTCCACGTTGAGTCTCCCATAATAGCCGCTTGCTACTGTTTGGTCAGAGCTGACGAACCAGTGCCGCCACGGCAATGCCTGCGGTGATGGCGGGCAGGGGCTTTTTCAACAGTAGCATGGTGACAGCGGTGGCAAGCAGGGCCAGACGGGCCCCGCTATCTCCATTGACGGCCATCGGCACAATGATAGCCACCAGTACCGAGCCGGACATGGCCTGGATAAACTGCTTTACCCGGTAGCTGATCGGTACGAAAGACATCACATAGATACCGCCCCAGCGGGTGGCCAGAGTCACCAGCGCCATGGCCAGAACGATGATCAGAGCGCCCAGGCCGCTGGTTTCAATGCTCATCGTTTTGTTTCCCCCACACCGTCCCGGCGATACCGCCTGCCAACGCCCCGGCAATCACATGACTGTTTTCCGGCAAAAACCAATAGGCGACCAGCGATGCAAGTCCCGCGATGCTCCAGATGAAAAACATGCGCAGGTTTTTCTCGCCACCAACGACCATGGAGAGCAGAAAACACCCCATCACCATATCCACGCCCAGCGCCTTGGGATCACTGATAGCGCTGCCAAAATAGATGCCAAGCCAGGTGCCCAGTATCCAGAACGACCAGAGCGCCAAACCTCCGCCAAGGAGAATACCCAAGCCCGGTTGCCGGTGACTGAAGGCCTGCATCGCCATGGCCCAATTGGCGTCAGATGCGACCAGCATCACAGCATAGCGTTTGCGCGGCGGTAAATGGCACAGCCAGGGGTAGAGGGTGGCGCCCATGAGCAGGTGGCGGGCGTTGATCGCAAACACGGTGATCATCAGGGTAAAAAGCGGGACCTGGCCCCCCCAGAGTTCCAGTGCGGCAAACTGAGACGCCCCGGCAAAAACCAGCGCACTCATCAGGAGGCTGGTGGAGTCATTCAGTCCCTCTTGTGCGGCGGCCAGGCCAAAGGCAACGCCGAACACAACCACAAACATCGACAGCGGTGTTAACTGCTTGAAGCCGGACCACACCAGCGCGGGGGTAAGCTGGTGTGGCTCAAAGGCGTGAGACGCTAACGGTTGATCCTTCAAGGTGTCTGCTCCTGCGCTGCGATGTGAAAAATACGAAAAATAGCGCTTATACAGCCTGACCAGCCGCCACGCCTGAGGCCCAGGCCCACTGGAAATTATGCCCGCCCAGGTGGCCGGTTACATCCACGCATTCGCCGATAAAAAAGAGTCCGGGCTGTTTTTTGGCTTCCATGGTTTTGGAGGAAAGCTCATCGGTATCGATGCCTCCCAGGGTCACTTCGGCGGTCCGGTAGCCTTCCATGCCGCTGGGCTTGAGTTGCCAGTGGTGGAACTGCTCGGCGATCTGTGCGAGACGCTTGTTACTCAGCTCGGCCAGGGTGCCATCGAATTTCCAGTGATCGCACAGGGTCTGTACCACCCGTTTGCTCATTACGCCGGAGAGTACCGTTTTGAGTTCCGCTTTGGGGCGCTGATCGCGCTGGGATTTGAGCCACTCTTCGAGATTCAGGTCAGGGAAGAGGTCTATTTCAATACTGTCACCCGGGTTCCAGTAGGAGGAGATCTGGAGAATGGCGGGGCCGCTGAGCCCGCGATGGGTAAACAGCATCGACTCCTCAAAACGGGTGCCGTTACAACTCACTGAAACCGGGTGCGCGATGCCGGAGAGCGGTTTGATGTACTCAAGGTCCGCCGGTTGCAGTGTAAAGGGGACCAGTGCCGCCCGCGTATCCAGCACTTTAAGGCCAAACTGGCGCGCCACATCGAATGCAAAAGCGGTGGCGCCGCCGTTGGGGATCGACAGCCCGCCGGTGGCAATCACCAGGGAGTCACAACGCATCTCACCGCCGCTCGTCAGAAGGTGAAAGCCGTTTGCTTCAGCGGCGATCTTTTCAACCCGGGTTTCCGAGACCAGCTCAACGCCTGCCCACTCACACTCGGTCAGCAGAAGCTGCAGAATCTCCTTGCTCGATTCATTGCAGAACAGCTGGCCCAGGGTCTTTTCATGAAACTCGATACCGTGGCGCTCCACCAGCTCAATGAACTGGGTAGCGGGGTAGCGCTTTAGTGCGGATTTACAGAAGTGCGGATTCTCAGACAGGAAATTGGCAGGGCTGTTATGGATATTGGTAAAGTTACAGCGTCCACCACCGGACATCAGAATCTTACGGCCGATCTTGCGGGTATGCTCAATCACCAGCACCGATTTGCCCCGATAGCCGGCCGTCGCCGCGCACATCAATCCCGATGCGCCGCCACCAATTACAATTACATCAAAATCCCGCACAAAAACTGCCCCGGTTAGCGTTTCAAAACCGCCAGTTTATCATGATCACCGGGCGCCCGAAGCGCTGTGTTGTTGCCAACTTTTACTTGGCCTGCCACTCTTGCGGTATGGGCTATCAATTTGCAAGACCGGACAACCCGATCAACCTGACAGTAGGGCAGCCGGACCCCGCTTTATTACCTGTTGACCTGTTTCAGGGAATGGCGCTGGCGCGATCAGACCTGGCCTATGGTGAAGAGAAGGGCGACAGCTTCTTCCGCTCCGTCCTGGCTGGCTGGTTAAGCGCTGAGTATGGACAGCAGGTGGACCCGGAGAATCTGCTGGTTACCACGGGCTCCACCAACGCTCTGGATCTGATCAGTGCCCGGCTCGCCAGACCCGGTGATGCGGTTCTGGTGGAAGATCCCTCCTATTTTGTCGCGTTAAAGCTGTTTTCCGAGCACGGCCTGCGCCCGATTTCAGTGCCGATGGATGAGCAGGGGCTCTCCGCAGGGGCACTGGCTCAGGCGATTGAGGAACACAAGCCCGCTTTTATCTACACGATACCGGCCTTTCACAATCCCACCGGCATTACCCAGACCGACGATCGGCGCCGAGAACTGGTGGCTCTGGCGAAAGCGCATCAGTGCCCGCTGGTGGCGGACGAGGTCTACCAGTCGCTCTATTTTGAGCAGGCGCCACCGCCGGTGCTGGCCTGCTATGACGAGCAGGCACCGGTCTTTTCCGTGGGCACTTTCTCCAAGATTCTGGCGCCGGGCCTGCGTCTGGGATGGATTCATAGCAACGCCCGCTGGCTTCCCAGACTTACCGAGTCACCACTGTTCAGAAGTGGCGGGGGGCTGTCACCCATATCTTCCGCATTGGTGGCCCCGCTTATAGAGAGCGGGCGCTTCCAGCAGCAACTGGCGGAAACCCGGCGCAATCTGATTGAGCGCATGGAGACGCTCAGTGACGGGCTGGAGCGGGCGTTTGACCAACGATTGGCGTTCACGCGTCCCGCCGGCGGCTACTTTATCTGGGCAACGTTTACCGATGGCACCCGAACCGCCGACTTCCAGCAGGCCTGCCGGGCTCAGGGTGTTTCCTGTCTGCCCGGCGATGCCTGTTCGGCCACCGGCGCTTTTTCAGAGAGTCTGCGTGTGTGTTTCGCCTGGTACGATAAACCGGCGCTGTCTCAGGCCTGCGACCGGCTCGCGCTGGCATTTAGCTGACGCGCGTTGATGGGTGTTAATATGGATCTTTTTGCGGGACTCTTTGCGGGAATCTGAGATGACGGATATACGTTGCTATCATGCCCATGTCTATTACAGTGCGGATACGCTGGAGCAGGCTAAAGCGTTATGCGAAGGGGCGGTTGAACACTTTGGCATCCAGATGGGACGAATGCATCAGAAACCGGTGGGGCCGCATCCGGACTGGAGCTGTCAGTTGACGGTACCGACAGAACGGATAGGTGAGGTCCTGGGCTGGCTGACCCTCAATCGAGACGGGCTCATTGTCTTTATTCACCCGGATACCGGCAATGATCTTGTTGATCACCGGGACCGCCAGATCTGGCTCGGTGAGGACCGGCCACTTAAGCTGGATCAGTTCTACCGGGACTGAGCGCTTTACCTCTGACTTCAGCCTGAGATAAGTTCGCTGCATGAGTGAGACAGATAACTCTCTGCCGACGGTGCTGGTCGGCCCCATTCTGCGCCGGATAGAACCTGGATCCCTGACAATCTGGTTGCTGACCACGGCACCCTGCGAGCTGTCGCTGACGCTGCTTGGCGACGACGGTTGTCTGTTCGATAGAACCCTCGATGCACATGATCTGTGGACGCTGCAGCTGGGCGAGCGGCTGTGGCTGCGGCTGATTCATCTCGAACTGGATACGCCTTTACCCCGGGATCACTGGATCCGCTATGACCTCAGCTACGTGCAGGATGGGGAACCGGTTTCCATCGCCGAGTGGGGAACGGATCTGCTGTACCCGGGCGAGAATCTGCCCGGGTTTCAGATCAAAAGCTGGCTTGACGCGATTTTTCACGGATCCTGCCGTAAGCCTCATCACCCCGGTGGCGATGGCATGGCCAGAGCCGATGAATGGATCGAGGCGCACTTTGACCGACCGGAGCACTGGCCCGCGTTACTGATGCTCAGCGGCGATCAGCTCTATGCGGATGATGTGGCCGGCCCCATGCTGGTGGCCAGCCATGCGCTCTCCGACCGCCTCGGTCTGTGGGGCGAGCGCTTTGAAGGGGCGGACGTGGCCAACGAGGCCGAGCTGCGTGACAGCGGTGATTGCTATTACCGGCGCGAGGCGCTTTTACCCGATGACTCCACCAGTGAAACGGCGCGCAGCTCGGTCTTTGGCGGTGTACGCAAACCCATATTTACCTCCGATAATGCCCATAATCACCTGATCAGCTATGCCGAGATGGTAGCCAGTTATTGTCTGGCCTGGTCTCCCGAGAGCTGGAAAACCTTAGCCGTTGAGGCCCCGGCGGGGCTGACTGCCGAGCAGCGTGACCTGTATCACCGTGAGCGGGAGGTGATTGAGGCGTTTTGTGCAGCGCTGCCCCGGGTTCGCCGGGTGATGGCCCATCTGCCCACCTATATGATCTTTGATGATCACGATATCACCGATGACTGGAACCTGTCGGCGGCCTGGGAAGTCGCCGCATACGGGCATCCGTTCTCCCGTCGGATTATCGGGAACGCATTGATCGGTTACCTGTTATGCCAGGGGCTGGGTAATAACCCGAAACCGTTGCGCCGGGCGCTGGCGGAGCCGTTGGAGCGATGGCTGAAAACGCGCACGCTGGAAAACCATAAAGCACTGATTGACGAGCTGTTCCGTTACGAGGGTTGGCATTATCGGGTGCCGATAGAGCCGGGCGTACTGGTCCTGGATACACGGACCCGGCGCTGGCGCGCCGAGCGCAATCTGGCCAGTCCTTCGGGCCTTATGGACTGGGAGGCGTTAACCGAGCTTCAACAGGAATTGCTCGACTGTAAAGCGGTGGTGCTGGTCTCGCCGGCGCCGGTGTTCGGCGTCAAGTTGATCGAGTCTGTCCAGAAGGTATTTACCTGGTTTGGGCAACCGTTGATGGTGGATGCGGAAAACTGGATGGCCCACCCCGGCGCCGCCAACGTGATGCTCAATATTTTCCGTCATACCCGGACACCGGAGCACTTTGTGATTCTCTCCGGTGATGTGCACTACTCGTTTGTTTACGATATCGAGATCCGCTTCCGCAAAGGTGGCCCGAAAATCTGGCAGATTACCAGCAGCGGCCTTAAAAACGAGTTCCCGGCCCGGCTGTTGAAGCTCTTTGATCGTCTTAATCGCTGGCTGTATGCGCCCTGGTCTCCACTCAACTGGTTTACCCGCCGCCGCTTGATGCGGGTTTCGCCCCGGCGCCCCGATAGTGCTTCGCCAGGCAGCCGTTTGGTTAATCGTTCAGGAATCGGGCTGGTGCGCTTTGACGAAGATGGTGAACCGCTGGAGGTATGGCAGCTGGGAGCGGATGGTTGCGATACCCATTTTGATCTCAGCGATGAAGAGGAACACTGGGGCTGATCTGGCTCAGAGGATAGCGCTTTACTGGGAACACTCACGTTGTCTGGGTGTATAGTTTCAGGTAGTGGGTGTTCAAAGGAGCCTAGAGCCCATGCTGATACGTCGTCTCTTGTTTTTGCTTGTCGCGGGGTTGATGGCCCTGGCGCTGGTGATGCTGGTAGTGTGGCCTATGCCTGATGCTACGCTGCGGGGGCCTGAACCCGGTGAAGTGGCTGTGCGGTCAGCCGATGTACTGAAACTCGGGTATAACATGCCGGAGCGCAGTGCGATGCACGCGGCGGCCGTACGGCTGGCTAATGCGGTCAGGGAGGAGAGTCAGGGGCGCTTGCAGATCCAGTTGTTTCCCAATCAGCAGCTGGGAAATGATCATCAAATGCTGGAGATGGCCCGCCGGGGAGAGCTGGATCTGATTCTGACCCCCAGCGCAAAGCTCAGCGTCGCGGTCCCGGAAATGCAGTACCCCGATCTTCCTTTCTATTTTCCTGCTCAAGAGGACCTCTATCACCTGCTGGATGGCGAACCCGGGCGGTTGTTACTGAATCGTTTACGCCGCATTGGTCTTGTCGGAATTACTTTCTGGGGCAACGGCTTTAAGCACTTTACGGCCAATAAACCCCTGCTTAGCCCCGCTGACTTTGACGGCGAGCGCTTCCGGGTCATGAAGAGCCGGCTACTCCAGGAGCAGTTCGAGCTGCTGGGTGCCGAAGCGATTCCGATTGACTTCCATCAGGTGAAAGAGGCGTTGCGCGATGGGGTCGTTGAGGGGCAGGAAAATCCACTGGTGGCGATCCATTCCATGGGAATCCATGCGGTACAAACGGACCTGACCCTGTCCAGCCACGCTTACCTGGCTTACGTTTTATCGATCAACGAGTCACGCTATTCAAAGCTGCCCAGCGCCATGCAGACGTTACTGCTTGAGAAAGCACGTGAAATCACCGATTGGCAGCGGGCCGAAACCAGGCGCCTTGAGGAAACATTTCTGTCTGAAATCCAGGCTTCCGGCACGCGCGTCCATCGGCTGACTGATGAGCAGCGGGCCGATTTCCGTCAGCGTCTGGTACCTTTAGCCAGCCGTTTCGAGTCCGTGATCGGCTCCGACCTGCTGGCATTGACCGATAGTTACCTCTATCAAAATTATCCTGACGAGAAACGCCGGTTGATCGGTGTCGATGTGGATCTGGGGGCTGATACGGAGGGTATTGGGCGTGATATCAAGCGAGGCGTCGAATTGGCCTTGGCTCAGTATAATGCCCACCGCAGCGTAGACAGCTACCGACTCGCTCCGTGGGTGATCAATAATCTGGGGCAGCCGGACCGGGCGGGGCGCAATCTACAGACATTGGCCGAGGACCCGGCGGTTCTGGCTGTTATCGCAGGCGGTGGCAGTGCGGCGCTGAAAGGGCAACTCCCCATCGTTGAGACTCTGGATTTTCCTGTTCTTTCGCCCTGGGCCGCCGAAAGCGAGCTGTTGGCAGGCGGTGAGTATGAACAGTTGTTCGGGCTAACGCAGGTCACGCCACTCGTGGCGCGCTCGCTGGCTGCCAAGCTCAACGCGGATAGTACCGGCGATCCGCATTTAATCATTGAGGCGGGTGCCTGGGGGCTGGATTTTGAGCAAGCCCTACGCGGGCAGTTGGCCAAGCAGGGGCGGTTGCTGGGTCAGGTTGTCAGAGTTGCGATGGGACAAACGCCGGCGACCATTCAGCAGCAAGTTTCGCAACTGTCGGGAAGCGGGGCCCTGGTGCTGGCCGTGCGAGGACGTGAGAGAAATGTCGCGATTCAGGCGTTGGCAGCACGCTACCCCGGCCGGCAGGTGTATTCCATACGCGAGGGGAACATCGAGTCGCCACTGGATATTCAGTGTTTACATAGCTGGTCCGACAACAGTGCATTCCGATTATTAATGCAGCAGTACCGGGCCCGCTATGATGAGGAACCCCGTGTACCCTCGGCCGTTGCGCAGGGGTATGATGGGGCAGGATTGCTCATTAACGCGCTGTCCTCATTGGAACCGGGTTTTGACCGTGAGCAGATTACACGGGCAATGCTCCGGGCTTTGAGCTTTAATGGAGTAATAAAGAGATACAGGTCGCCTTTTAGCACCTCGCAGCGTCAGGCGCTAACAAGCGAAGATTACTACTGGTCTTCAAAACGTTGTGTCGTACCCGGTGATCAGGATTGATAACAAGGAACGGTGGGTACTGTGGAACATCAGACGCATAGCCTGAAGCGCCGCTTGATATTGAAAGTTGCGGGCTTCGTTGCTTTGGCGATGGCAGTTACCACGCTTGCAGTGGTGACGGTGATGCGCCAGGAGCTTAGTTATCAGGCACGCCAGTTGCTTGAGGAGTCGGCACGGTCCTCTGCCATCCAGCTCGAAAACCGGATCGCCTACTTGATTGAGGCGACAGGGCGTCTGGCTGACAACCCATTTATGATTAATGGGCTGATCGACGAGAACGCCAGACGGCGTGACCTGCCCAAATTGATCGATAACTTCGCCAAAGGGACCTCGCTCAATGCGGTGGCGTTGCTGGACTATGATGGCGAAGCGGTGTTTCAGGCCCAGCAGTGGCTTCCGCGATTTAATGAGTCCACCGAGCTGCGCGCGGCCCTTGCCATGGGCAATACGGCAATCTACACCGATGCGAGTAGCGCACAGCTATTCATCATTACACCGATTACCTATTACCAGACGACTCAGGGCGCGTTGGTGGCGGGCTTTGATATGCAGACGCTGGTCAGTACGCATGCGGCACGGGACTCCAATGCTTACCTGAATATAGTCAGGGAGGGGGGTGAGCCTTTGCTGTCCTTCAACTACGACAGACAACTCAGTTATATCAACACTGAACTCCATCCCTTCGAAAGAACCCCGTTTCTGCAACAGCTGGATCTGTATATCGAATCGGGTATTCCTCAGGAACAGTTTGACGCGGTGATCGGTAACACGTTATCCCGGTTTATCGGCATCGGACTGATTTTGACGCTGGCATCGGCGCTGCTGGCTGCGGCTATCGGTCAGGGGATCGCAAAACCTGTATTGGAACTGTACCGGCGGGTGCGGGCGATTCCGGTGCGTGAATGCAGTCCGTTGGGTACGGGTGATGAGCTTGAGTCCCTGGCCGTCGCTTTTGATCAACGCACGCGCGATCTGCAGCAGGCTCAGCAGGAGCTGGAATCGGAGCGAGATCGCTTCCGCTACGAAGCGACCCACGATGCGCTCACGGGTCTGCCCAATCGACTTAACTGTGAACGCCAGTTGATGGAGTCCGTTGCTCATCGTACGACTCAGCGTGAGCCGTTGGCGTTGATCTATATCGACCTGGACCGGTTCAAGCTGATTAATGACAGCCTGGGTCACCCGGTCGGAGACCAGGTTTTGAAGACAGTCTCTCAGCGTCTTCAACTGCAGCTGCAGAGTACCGGCGATCGCCTGTTTCGCCATGGCGGTGACGAATTTATGTTGCTCAGCTCGCTTAAAGAAGGCGAAGAAAAGGTACATCACCTGCTGGGCCAGATTGTCAAAGCGCTATCCAAGCCGGTGCGTATGGGCGAGCATGATCTGGATGTCAGTGCCAGCATTGGCGTGACTTTCTTCCCCACACACGGCGAAAAGACAGAAACCCTGATCAGAAATGCCGATACTGCCATGTATCGCGCAAAAAGCGCCGGTGGCGGCTGTTATCGTGTCTACGAGGCCGGTATGAGCGAGCAGGCTTATGACCGGCTGGAGGTCGAGACCGGATTGCGCCGGGCGATCGAGCGGCGTGAGCTGGTGGTTCACTACCAGCCCCAGGTTGATATGCTCAGCGGCGCGGTGATCGGTAGCGAGGCGCTGGTACGTTGGCAGCACCCGGGCAAAGGCATGATTCCGCCCGGCGCGTTTATTCCGATCGCCGAGGAAACCCGGCTGATTGTCGATATCGGTGATTACGTACTTCGAGAGGCCTGCCAGCAGCAAGCGCGCTGGTTCCGCCAGGGGTGGGATCCGGGGCGGGTGTCCGTTAACTTGGCTGGCGCTCAGATTCTCAATCCGGCGCTACCGGACCAGGTCAGGGCGATCCTCGATGAGACCGGCTGTCAGCCCCACTGGCTCGAACTGGAGGTTACTGAAAGCTTCATCATGCACGACCCTGCCGCGGCGATACCGACGCTTAAACGGTTGAGAGAGCAGGGAATCAGCTTGGCGATTGATGATTTTGGGACAGGATATTCATCTCTGGCCTACCTGAAGCGGTTGCCGGTCACCCGTTTGAAGATCGATCAATCCTTCGTACGCAACGCTGTTATCGATCCGGAGGATGTTTCAATTATCGAAGTTATCACGGCGCTGGCCAATAAGCTTGAGCTGGATCTGATTGCCGAGGGGGTCGAGACCGAAAGTCAGAAGGCGTTGCTGATCGAGCTGGGTTGCCACAATGCGCAAGGGTACCTGTATGGACGACCGGGTGCACCTGAGTCACTTGAACCGTTGCTGAAAGCGCGTAGTGCCGCTGTGGGCTCTCACGACGGATAGTATGCGTACAGCCTTCATCAAGCGAAATCCTCTGCCCGGGCACGACCCGCTTAAGTGCCAGATCTACAACTGTTATCATTACCTGAACCACTACAACCTCTTTGGCAGCAGTTATCTGGATGGCTGCGAACAGGGACTGCGCGCTATTCATGAAGCTGTATATCGCTGAAAAGCCGAGCCTGGCCCGGGCTATTGCCGCCGCCATGCCGGGGCAGAGCTCGCGAGATGACGGCTTCATCCGCTGTGCCAATGGCGATGTGATCAGTTGGTGTGTCGGCCATCTGCTCGAGCAGGCGGAGCCCGAGGCTTATGATCCACGTTATAAGCAGTGGCGCTTGGAGCATCTGCCTATTATCCCTGAACAGTGGCAGCTTGTTCCCCGTCCTAAAATGAAGACCCAGCTCGGGGTCCTGCGTCGATTAAGCAAGCAGGCGACGGAGCTGGTTCATGCCGGTGACCCTGACCGCGAAGGTCAACTGCTGGTTGATGAGGTCATTGACTATCTCGGGGTCGGTGTCGAAAAGCGCCAAACCATGAAGCGGCTTTTAATTGCCGACCTGAATCCGTCTGCCGTGCGCCAGTCTCTTGCCCGCTTAAGGGAGAATCGCGAATTCCTGCCGCTGTCTGTATCAGCGCTGGCCCGGTCTCGTGCTGATTGGCTATTCGGCATCAACCTGACGCGCGCGTTGACTTTGCAGGGACGCCGTGTCGGTTTTGACGGGTTGTTGTCGGTGGGCCGGGTTCAGACGCCGGTGTTGGGTCTGGTGGTGGCACGGGACCGGGAGATCGAAGCATTCACGCCCAAGCCCTATTACGAGGTGGCCGCTCACCTGGAGACTCCGCAGGGCGAGCGCTTTACGGCGCTATGGCAGCCCAGCGAAGCCTGCGCCAACTGGCAGGACGAGGAAGGGCGGGTGCTCAGCGAAGCATTGGCGAAGAATGTGGCACAGCGTATCAGCGGGCGCACGGGTTTGGTTGAGAGCGCGCAGCGCAAAGAGGGTAGCCAGCCTCCGCCGTTACCCTACAACCTTTCTTCGCTTCAGATGGATGCCTCAAAACGCTTTGGCCTGAGCGCACAGCAGGTTTTGGATGCCTGTCAGGCACTGTATGAAAAACACCGCGTGATTACCTACCCGCGCTCGGATTGCCGTTACCTGCCGGCTGAGCATCACAGCGAGGCGACGCAGGTGGTCTCTGCTATCCGACGATGTGCCGATGAATTGAAACCCGCCTGTGATGGGGCCGATCTGCGATTGCGCAGCAGCGCATGGAACGACAGTAAAGTGGGTGCGCATCACGCGATCATTCCGACACGGAAAGCCTCGGCCAGCGGTCTCTCCAAGTCGGAGGCACAGGTCTATGAACTGATCGCCCGGCAATATCTGATGCAGTTTTACCCGCGCTGGGCGTTTGCCGATGTAAAACTGGAGATCCGGATTGAAGGTGGCCTGTTTATGGCGAAAGCGCGGCAGACCTTAGAGCCGGGCTGGAAGGTATTACTGGGTAAAAAGGAAGAGGATGCCCGGCTACCAAGGGTTCAGGTCAATGACGCTTTGCTGTGTCGGGAGGGCGAGGTGCTGTCCAAAATGACCCAGCCGCCCAAGGCGTTCACCGATGCCTCTTTGTTAGCGGCTATGACCGGTATCGCGCGCTTTGTGACTGATACAGCCCTGCGCAAAGTGTTGCGAGAGACTGATGGGCTGGGGACCGAAGCGACCCGGGCTGGGATTATTGAATTATTGATTCGGCGCGGGTACTTGCGGCGACAGGGGAAGGTACTTTCTTCGAGTGAAGCTGGGCGAGGCTTGATTGATGCGTTGCCGGCGCAGGTCACCCTGCCCGATATGACTGCCCACTGGGAGTCGGCGCTGGATGCAATGGCGCGTCGGGAAGGGCGCTACGATGCGTTCATGGGGCAGCTGTCTGAGCGCCTTACTGCGCTGGTGGAACAGGTGGCAGCAAAGCCACCGGAGGCGCTCAGAGGTGTGAAGGTGGAGCCTGGCCGTCGTGGACGGCGCTCTGCCGCAAAAGGGGGCGGCAAACGCCGAACATCACGTAAACGAAAAAGCGAGCGGGCCACTACCTAAGGTGTGCAGTCGGATACCCAGGGGTGGGTGGCCAGTTTTTCCATCATATGATCGATAAAAGCACGGACCCGCGGCGTTAGATTGCGCCGGCTTGTGTAGATCGCGTTTATTTCAGTTGGGGACATGGGAAACGCCTCCATTACTCTGACCAGCCGGCCCTCGTCCACCATTGGGTTGGCAAAGACATCCGGCATTCGGGCGATCCCTACACCCTGAACCGCCATTTCCCGGGCGAAGCTGATGCTGTTCGTTCTGAGTTGCCCGCCATAACTGGCCGGCTCTCCACCGTGCCAGTCCAAAAAACGCCAGGTATCAAAGGGTTTTACCAACGTAATGCACTGATGCTGAGAGAGTTCATCAGGGGTTTTCGGCTCGCCGTACCGTTGCAGATATTCGGGGCTCGCGTACAGGTGCCGTTCAAGCCGGGCGACTTTACGGGCGATCATCGACGAGTCGGGCAGGGGGCCGATCCGCAGCGCCAGATCCATCCCCTCTTCAACCAGGTCCACGGTCCGGGTGCTCAGCTCCACATCCACTTCCAGTTGCGGGTGATTATGGATGAAGCTGGCCACCACATCGCTCATCATCATGATGCCCAGCTCTGTTGGCATGGTCATGCGCAGGCGTCCGCGCAGTTCGCTGGAGTCGGCAGCGACCTCGTCGCGCACCAGTTCCAGCTGCTCGATGAGTTCGTGGCTGCGATCGAATAACTCTCGACCCTCAGAGGTCAGCTTGAGTTTGCGCGTCGTTCGCTGGATCAGGCGCACGCCGAGACTGTCCTCGAGCTGGGCGATTCGTCGACTGATGGTGGATTTCTGCACGTTCAAAGTGTCGGCGGCGGCCGTGAAACTGCCGGTCTCCACCACGCGAATAAACAGGCTCAGATCATTCAGGTTCATCGATGGTCGACTCCTGTTGCTGCTCCTTGAGCAATGTGGGTTACTGGCCCAAGGATAGGCCGGGATTCAGCAGTCTTCGGCACGGGTCTGTGCAAACTGCTCCAGCGCTTCTATCAGGGCGATTACGCCGTTGCCTCTGGATGGGCTGAGGTGACGGCTCAAATCCAGCTCGGCGATCCGTGCGCGCAGGTCAAGCAATAGTACTTCCTGCGGCATCAGGCCGTTGCACCAATGCAACAGAAGCGCGAGAAGGGCCCTGAGTATACGCGCATCTGCATCGGCGTGGCAGTCCAGGCGGCCCTCACTGTCCAGCTTCATAATGAGCCACACCTTTGATTCACAGCCATGAACGCGGAACTTGTCCTGTTGCAATGTTGCGGGTAATCGCGGAGTCATGCTGCCGAGCTTCATCAGCGCTCCATAGCGCTGATGCCAGTCCGATGCCTGCTCCACGGCATGAATAAGCGCGATGTTCTGGGATGTGAGCTCCAGCGCCACCGGCGCGGTTGTCTCGGTGCTAACCAATGTCTCAAGCGCCCGGGCGAAACGTTCAACCTCTTCCGCTGTGTTATAGAAAGCCAGAGAAGCGCGGACTGTTCCGTTAAGCCCAAGGCGGCTCATCAGCGGCATGGCGCAGTGGTGGCCTGCACGAACCGCGATACCCTGCTGATCCAGCCAAAGGCCTATGTCCTGGGGGTGATGGCCATCGATCACAAAGGATATCAGGCTGGCTGGGTTGTCACCGGCTGCCACCGCGCGCCACCCTTTAATGGATTGGCAGCGCTCCATAGCTTGCTGTCGTAGCGCCGCTTCATGGGTTGCAAGTGCCTGCCGGTTTTTGCCGGTTAAAAAGTCGATTGCCGCGCCCAAGCCGATGACACCGGCGATATCGGGTGTGCCGGCCTCGAACTTAAAAGGTAGTCCGGCGAACCGGGTCGTCTCGAAGCTGACTGATTCAATCATCTCGCCCCCGGTCTGCCAGGGAGCCATCTCAGATAACAGCGACTGCCGGCCCCAGAGCGCGCCGATGCCGGTGGGACCAAACAGCTTGTGACCGGAGAACGCGTAAAAGTCACAGGCCAGCGTGGAAAGATCCAGCTCGTCGTGAGGTACCGCCTGGGCCCCATCGACGACGACTACAGCGCCGGCGGATTTGGCTTCGCGGCACAGCTGATGGATCGGGTAGCGCGCGCCGGTCGCATTGGAGACCTGAGTCAATGCGACCAGAACCGGTTTGCGGGCAAGCAGCTCGCGGTATTGCTGCCAGTCAATCTCGCCATTGGCAGCGTCGAGTACATCGATATGAGCGCCACGTCGGAGGCAGGTCTGTTGCCAGGGAACGATATTGGCGTGGTGATTTACGTCCATCAGCAGGACCCGGTCCCCTGTCTGCAGGCGCGGTTCCAGGAAGCTGTAAGCCACCAGGTTCAGGGATTCGGTGGTGCCGCGGGTCCAGATGATTTCGCGGGCATGGGGCGCGCCGATAAACGCGGCCAGTGTGTGACGGACCTGCTCAAACGCTTCAGTAGCCTGACCGGAGAGCGTATGTGCGGCCCGATGAACATTGGCGTTGTAGCGTTTGTAGTACTGGCTGATGGCATCGATAACCAGCCGGGGCTTTTGTGTTGTGGCCGCATTATCCAGGTAGGCCAGAGGCTGTCCGTTGACCCGCGTGGAGAGAATCGGGAACTCCCCCCGCAGTCGCTTCAGGTCGAACGGGGTGCTCATGCCAGTCCGCGATTAACTTTGCTCTGCCAGCGAGCAAACATCATCGCTCCGGTGAACAAAATCACCAGCAACGCCGACTCGACAAGCCCGAGCCATCGGGTCATGGGGTTAAATGCGGCCAGGACGGCCTCCATGAAATAGAGCAGTAGCACAAAACAGAGCCAGGCGTGGCCCCGGGGGTAGCCGCGCCAGACCACCGGCAGGAATGCCAACAGTGGTACGATATGAATCAGCCATATAACCCAGGGGTGTTCACTTTTCGCCGGCGCGATCAACAGATACCACAGGGTGAACAATATAAGCAGTCCGGTGTAACTTGCCAGCGTCAGCCACCGGCTGGCCCGAGCCTTGCTGTTAAGTGTCATCTCTCTCTCCTCAGACGTAGTGCCAGCTCACCCAGACGACGGCCTTGGGCGTGACAGAGCTCCAGCTCAATTTTATCGACCGGGTGTTCACCGTCACGGCCACTGACATGGGTCGCTCCGTAGGGGGTACCGCCCTTGGAGGTGGTATGCAGTCCCTGCTCACTGTAAGGCAGGCCGGCGATCACACAGCCGTGGTGAAGCAGTGGCAGCATCATGCTCAGCAGGGTGGTTTCCTGGCCTCCGTGCAGAGAGGCACTGGAGGAAAATACACAGGCGGGCTTGTCGATCAAGGCCCCGGATACCCAGAGGCTGGAGGTGCCGTCGATGAAGTACTTCATCGGTGCCGCCATATTGCCGAAGCGGGTTGGACTGCCCAGCGCCAGACCACAGCACTGGGACAGATCGGCCTCGCTGACGTAGGGTGCGCCGTCATCAGGAACCGCCGGATCTATTGCTTCACAGGTGGTGGAGACGGGGGGAACCGTGCGCAGGCGCGCAGCGATACCCGCTTCTTCTACACCGCGGGCAATATGACGGGCCAGGGTTCGTGTGGCGCCGTGACGGCTATAGTAGAGGACTAGTACGAATGGATCGGTCACTCAAGGATCTCCAGCACCGACTCCGGGGGACGCCCGATGCGCGCCTGGTCACCGTTAATCACAATCGGGCGCTCAATCAGCTTGGGATAACGTGTCATGGAGTCGATCACGGCATCATCACTCAGCGATTCGTCATCGAGCCCGGCCTCCTTGTACTCCGCTTCCTTTTTGCGCAATAAGTCGCGGGCGGAAACCCCCAGTTTCTTCAGAACCGCTTTCAGTTCGTCTGCGCTGGGTACATCTTTCAGATACTCTCGGATTTCGGGTTCGATTCCCTTGTCCTGCAGCAGTTTGAGGGTTTCACGGGATTTGGAACAACGTGGGTTATGATAGATGCTGATCGCCATCAAGAGCTCCCTGGGACGCTTTCATTGCTGTATACGGCGGCCTATTGTATAGGTTCATCAGACGGTTACAAAGCCGGAGCGTGGAGGCTCTGGCTTAAGGAGTGGTAATGATAAAACGCCCGTTACCCACGGCGGTACTTTTCATGCGGGACCTGTTTCGCCAGTACATGGCCAACCAGGGCATTCTTAATGCTTCAGCACTGACCTATACCACGCTGTTTGCCGTGGTCCCGTTGATGACGGTCTCCTATTCCATGTTGGCGGCGGTTCCCTCCTTTCAGGGTGTTGGTGAGCAGTTACAGGGCTGGATTTTTCAGAACTTCGTGCCGGCTACCGGGGAGGTGGTGCAGGAGTATCTGCAGACATTCAGCTCTCAGGCCAGGAAACTGACCGCGGTGGGTATCGTTTTTCTGCTGATTACCTCAATCATGATGATGAAAAACATCGAGGCGGCGCTGAATCGGATTTGGCGGGTCAGTGAGCCGCGCAGTGGCCTATCCAGCTTTCTTCTCTATTGGGCAGTCCTCAGCCTGGGTCCAATCCTGATCGGCTTTGGGCTGTTGCTGACCTCTTATGTGGCTTCGCTGCCGTTTTTTTACAGTGCCACCGAGGTTGTGGGCCGGGCGCGTTTACTGGCGATCTTTCCGACGCTGCTCTCAACCGCTGCGTTTACACTGCTTTATGCGGCGGTACCGAACTGTCGCGTACCGCTTAAAAACGCAGCGCTCGGCGGACTGGCGGCTGCCATCATGTTCGAGGTGGCAAAACGGGGGTTTGCTTTCTTTGTGACCCAGTTTCCATCCTACGAATTGATTTATGGCGCCTTCGCGGCCGTGCCCATGTTTCTGGTCTGGATTTTTATCTGCTGGACCATCATCCTGCTGGGGGCGGAGCTGTCCCGGGCCTTGACGATATACCATGCAGACAGGCGTGCCCGGCGCGAACCTCATTTCTATACACTGCTCACGGTACTGGATCGGTTGTGGCAGGCGCAGCAGAAAGGGGTTCCGCTGTCCGATAGCACCCTGTTGCAGTCGGTGCCGGGGCTGGATCAGGGACGCTGGGATGACTATGTTCAACTACTGATTAGCGCAAGCCTGGTGCGGCGGACGGAGCAGGGGCATTACGTTTTAAGTCGAGATCTGGGCAGTTTTACGTTGGCACAGCTGCAGGAAATTTTACCCTGGCCACTGCCCGCGGCGCACAACAGCCCCGATAGCGCCTGGAAGAAAGCGGTTAGCCGGAAACTCGATGCGTTGCAGCGCAACCGGCGCGATACGCTGGATATAACGTTAGCGGCACTGTTTGCGAGTGATCCGAAAGAGGAGGTTTAGATGGCCGATATTTGCATGCACCTGGTTATATCCGGCCGTGTACAGGGGGTCTGGTTTCGACGGTTCACGCAGGAACAAGCTCAGGCGAATAATGTGAGTGGCTGGGTGCGTAACTTAAGCGACGGTCGGGTAGAGGCGTTGCTGTGCGGAGACGAGCGTTCAGTGCGCCATGTCGAGGCCTGGCTGAACCGGGGTCCGGAGCTGGCTAATGTAACCCATGTGGCTGCTGATCCTAGGCCTTATGAGCCGTTTTCCGGTTTCGATGTACTGGACGATGGGGGGTAGATTTCTTGTGACACCCGGTTGCTGCGTCTAGACTTTGAGGGTCATCGGCTGGATCTTTTAATTGCAGCATCGGATGGCACCTGGCCCTTCTGTCGGACAGAGGGGGCGTACCCAATAAGGAGCGACAGGGATCGATGCACCTTAAACCTCGTACGGCGGGATGGGCCGCCGTTACCGTTCTGGCACTTTTTCTTGTTGGACTGACGGGCTTCTGGGCGTTTGATTTTGGACAGCGCCGTCAGCTCGAAGTCAGCCGCGCTACCGAGCGCGTAACCGCCGCCGGCTATGCGCTGACGCAGCAGATGACCTCGGTACTCTCCGATCTGATCTACCTTTCACAGCTTGGCAGCTTTCAGCGCTGGCGTGGTACCGGTGGGGCCGACAGGCCCGCTCTTGAGCTCGATTGGCAGGCCTATCTTCAGGATCACCCCTACATACAGCAAGTACGATTGTTAAATGTCAACGGCGATGAACGCGTCCGGGTGCACCGCATGGGCGGTGAGATCTTCTCGGTACCGAGTAGCCGTTTGCAGAGTAAGAGTGACCGGTACTACTACGTGGATGCTCTAGCGTTAGAACCGGGTCAGATCTACCTGTCCGCCTTGGATCTCAATGTGGAGCAGGGTGTCGTCGAGAAGCCTTACCGACCGATGATGCGCTTCGTCATGCGGTTGGCTAACGGGCAGGGTGAAACAGATGGCATGCTGGTTCTGAACGTGGATGCCAATTATCTGCTGCGCCCGCTGCGTCAGTCTGCGCCAACCGGAACTGCATCGCTTCAACTGGCCGACGCCGATGGACGGCTGATTGTTGATAGTTCGGGAGTTGCATACTGGGATCAGGGGCATGATGTACCGGTAGCTCAGCTCTCGGCCGGTCTGCTGGAAGGTGACGAGAAGCTCACTGTAGCGGTAAACGGGGCACGGGTTGAAACTCGCCTGCTCCTTTCCCTGGAAAATGAAACAGGCCCTTCGGCGATCGCGCTGGCGCAGGGGATGCCCTGGTACCTGATCTCCCGTCAACGCGTGTCCTGGATACCGTTGGAGCATTCGTTGATGGCGGTCTTTTGGTCCGGACTGCTGTTACTTTCGCTGGGTGCGCTGTGCGCGCTGCTGGCGCGGCGCTCTATTCAGCTGGAGTACTCTCTGTCCGAAGCCAACCGATATCGTCGCCAGGCTCAGCATAGCGCAGAACAAAGTGCTGCATTGGTAGCTCAGCTGGGTGAAGGGATCCTGCTGTTCGATGAAGAGCAGCGCTTGATGCAATTTAACGAGCGGTCGCGTCAGCTGCTGGAAGCCGGGGGGCGGAATCCCGCGTTGCAGCTGGAGGCCCATACCCTGCTACCGGAACTCTGTCGTTTTGGTCATCTGCAAGCGGGGCCGGGGGAGATCGTGATCGAGTCCAGTCCACCCAAGCTGATGCAGGCAGTGGTTTCACATCTCATGCTGGGCTCTGAGCCCCGCCACCTGGTGGTGGTGTCCGACTATGGTCAGGTCCGCGCTGATGACAGCCAGTTAATCTATCTGTCTCAGACTCTGGATGCTTCTGATGAGATGTTGCTTCTCTATCGTAGCGATATGACGGTGGAGTATGCGAACCAGAGTGCGCGGCAGACACTGGGGTTGAGCAGCGAGGGGGACCGTCTGGGGTCCTTGGTCGATTACGGTTTCCGGTTGGATGAAAGCCCTGCTGTCGTCATGGCCCGGTTGGCCCATGACGGGGCCTTTGCTGAGGGGCAGGGTGAGCTGGCGGCTCAAGGGCGCGTTCGCACTGTCAGCTATGAACTGCGTCGAATCAGTCATTTCAGGGGAGAGCTGCACTTTTTGCTGCGCGCCCGGGATATCACCAACCAGGCGAGTGCGGCATCGCGGTTTGATGAGCTGGATCAGATCGATCAGCTCGCGGTGATGGCGAGCCGGGTCCAGATTGCCCGGGAGTTTGAGGCGCAGTGTGAGGGTCGAGAGCGTTTGGCGATGCTGATCTTCGATATTGATCGCCTGCGGATGATCAATAACAGCCTGGGATATAGAGCCGGGGACTCTGTTATCCGACAAGTAAGCCGCCGGGTATCCGAAGTGCTGGATAAGGGCTATGCCGCTCGTCTGACGGCGGATAGCTTTGTCGTTCTTTATGATGGCGATGAAGCGGGTGTTTTTGAACTGATTGAACGCACCCAGCGTCGTGTCGGTGAGCCGATGACGCTGGGTCAGCAGAGAGTCAAAGTCAGCATCTCCGCCGGGCTTGCATTCTGGCCAGAGCATGCGGTCCAGTTTGAGCCGCTGCTGCAGGCCGCTCAAATCGCGCTCAATACCGGTAAGGGGCTACGCGGTCAGATCTCGGTGTTTAAACCGGGGTCGGTGCAAAGCAGTCGCGACCAGCTGGATCTGGAAGAGTACCTCAAGCGTGCGATCGAGGAGGAGCGTTTCGAGCTGCACTTTCAACCGGTCGTGAATGCGCGGGATGGGCGGGTAGAGCATTTCGAAGCGCTGTTAAGGTTGCGCGATGAAAATGGGCAGCCGCTCAGTCCGGGGCGTTTCGTGCCGATACTGGAAGACAGTGGCTGGATCATGCTGCTGGAGCCCTGGCTGCTGCGCACGGCGATCTCTGCGGCGGCGTTGCTGGCACGGCGGATTCCCGGCGGGAGTGCGGTCGCGATTAATATCTGTGGCCAGGAGCTGTTAGATCCGGGCTTTATCGAGCGCCTGCTGGATTATCTGGAAGAGTATGCCTGTGAACCGGGCTGGATCTCGCTGGAGGTGACTGAACGGCAATTTCTGGAGCATCCCGAAGCAATCATCTCCGTGCTCACTGCCCTCAGAGAACTGGGCGTACGCGTTGCCGTCGACGACTTTGGTACCGGTTATTCGTCACTGGCATATGTGAAACGACTGCCCGTGGAACACCTTAAAATAGATCGGGAATTCATCAAGGAGCTGCCCGATTCGCCGGCGGATGAGGCGATTGTGCGTTCGGTCGGGCGTATGGCCGAAGGGTTGGATATGAAAGTGATTGCAGAAGGCGTGGAGACCGTCGATCAGATGCGCTGGCTGGCACGGCATCACGTGGTGCTCTACCAGGGCTTCCTGTTCGCCCGTGCGGCACCGCTGGAAACCTGGCTATCGGTCACCGCCATTGAGCAGGTGTTACAGCCTCTGAAGCAATCCCTGACTCTGGTGAAAACTGAAGAAGCGTGATTGCTGCGCAGGCAGCACAGTACGAGTAGCCGGCCGAAGGCAGAGCTTTTGCCTTCGGCCGGTCGTATCAGGACAGGGCCCGGGTGATGAAAGAGAGTGCGTCATTAACGGCGATATCTTGTGACTCGTCGTCAGTGCGTGCCTTGTACTCCAGCGTTTCCTGCTTCAGGCCCCGGTCGGAGATGACCAGACGGTGCGGGATACCGATCAGTTCCATGTCGGCGAATTTCACTCCCGGGCGTTCTTTACGATCATCCAGGAGTACGTCGACGCCGGCCGCTTTAAATGCCTCATACAGCTCATCGGCTTTGGCTTTAACCGCGTCCGACTTGTCGTAGTTTAACGGAACCAGAGCGACCTGGAACGGTGCCAGAGCGCTCGGCCAAATGATGCCGCGCTCATCATTATTCTGTTCGATAGCGGCGGCCACCACGCGGGTAATTCCGACACCGTAGCAGCCCATATCCATGGTGACCGCTTTGCCGTTTTCATCCAGTACCGTGGCGCCCATTGCTTCGGAATACTTGCTTCCGAGCTGGAAAATATGTCCCACCTCGATACCCCGTTTGATCATCAGAGTACCCTGGCCGCAGGGGCTGGGATCGCCTTCAACGACGTTACGCAGATCCGCGATTTTCGGGGTTGGCAGGTCACGCTCCCAGTTGATTCCGAAATAATGCTTATCTTCGATATTGGCACCGGCTCCAAAGTCACTCATGTTGGCAACGGTGCGATCGATGACACAGGGGATCGGCAGGTTTACCGGGCCCAAAGAACCGGGGCCCGCACCGATGGTGCTGCGCAGCTCCTCCTCAGTTGCCATTCGCAGCGGCGTTGCGACTTCGGGTAGTTTCTCCGCCTTGATTTCGTTGAGCTCATGGTCACCCCGGACCAGCAGCGCTACAAAGGGCGCTTCGATTTCGTCGCTGGCTTCTACGATCAGCGTTTTAACCGTTTTTTCGATCGGCAGATCAAATTGCTCAACCAGTTGAGCGATCGTTTTGGCATTGGGCGTATCAACCAGGTACATCTCCTCGGTCGGCTCAGCCCGGTTACCCAAGGGCAGCGCTTCGGCCAGTTCTACGTTGGCGGCGTAGTCGCTGGCATCGGAAAATGCGATATCGTCTTCGCCGGACTCCGCGAGTACATGGAACTCGTGGGACGAGCTGCCGCCGATCGAGCCGGTGTCGGCGAGAACCGGTCGGAAATCCAGGCCCAGGCGGGTAAAGATGTTGACGTAGGCTTCGTACATCCGCTCGTACGTCGCCTGCAGCGACTCACGATCAGCATGGAAAGAGTACGCATCCTTCATGATGAACTCACGTGAACGCATCACGCCAAAGCGCGGACGAATTTCATCACGGAATTTGGTCTGAATCTGGTAAAAATTAGCCGGCAGCTGTTTGTAGCTGCGTAGCTCGCGACGAATCAGGTCGGTTATGACCTCTTCGTGGGTCGGTCCTACACAGAACTCACGATCGTGTCGGTCCTTCAGGCGCAGTAATTCCGGGCCGTACTGTTCCCATCGGCCGGACTCCTGCCAGAGCTCCGCCGGCTGAATAGCCGACATCAGGACCTCCTGTGCACCGGAGGCGTCCATCTCCTCGCGGACGATGCGCTCAACTTTGCGCAGGGTGCGTAGCCCCATCGGCAGCCAGGTGTACAGGCCGGCTGCCAGTTTGCGGATCAGGCCCGCGCGCAACATAAGCTGGTGGCTGATAACCTCGGCATCCGCCGGGGTCTCTTTGAGTGTGGCGATCAGGTATTGGCTTGCTCGCATGGCTCCGCTTGTCCCAACTGAAAAATGGCGTCCATTTTAGGTGGGGGAGCGGTCAGCCACAAGTCGGATACGCGCGGCCTGAATCGAATGAGCGATGAAACCGCCCTGACACACTCAGGTCGGCCCGGGTCCGGCTCTCTACAAACTCGATCAGCCGGTCTATCTCATGCTCATTGAAAACCGGGATTCCGCCCCGAATCAGCTCATTGGCGGCAACACCCGGATGATTGACTTTTTCGCCGGTGAAACTGCCGTCGTAGGTGGCGTGGTTTCCGCAGGATGGACTGTTGGCTTTCATCAAGGCACAGATGCAACCATGATCCCGCGCAATATCCGCGGTGAGTTCTGCACCGGCTAAATATTGAGGGGTAAGGTCCTGGCCTTCGTCTGTGGTTACGAGTATCGGGAAACGGCTCTGTACTTCGGCGGCGGGACGGGGAGTGGGTAAGCCTCCCAGCACCTCCGGGCAGGCCATGACCAGTCGGTCTTCGCGTTTCCATTGCGCGAGTACCGGGTGGTCAAGCAGATTGTGCTGACCATCATAACGAACGCGAGCGCCCAGCAGGCAGGCGCTGACGAGGATTTTAGCCATCGTTTTCCAATCCTTTATCCATTTTTATATTTATTCTAAGGGCAAGAGTTTAAAGCGATGTGTCAGTAACGGATAGATCGACCTTTGGTTAAAAATTTGATTCAGATCAATTAGTAGTCATGAGGACTGTATGGTTATTGTGCTCCCGGGGATTCTGTTCGGGAGCACCTGACCTCATCGAAGTCAGTCCTGCGCCGGGCGTTTGCTGACCATAAACGTGCCGCTGCCGGTCGCGACCAGTTTGTCACCCACGTGGACATCAGTACGGCAGATGACTCGCTTACGGCGCGCGTCGATCTCGGTGACTGTCAGTGTCGCGCAGGCGGTATCGCCGATATGGACGGGAGCCTTAAAGCTGATCTGCTGATCGACATAGATGCATCCCGGCCCTGGCAGTCGCGTGCCTGCCACTGTTGAGATCAGCGCTGCGCTGAACATTCCATGTACGATCCGGCCCCCGAAGGGGGTTGTCTTGGCATACTCCTCGTTGATATGAACCGGGTTGTTATCGCCGGAGATACCGGCGAAGGTGTAAACGTCCGATTCGGAGATCGTTTTGGCATAGGACGCACTCATGCCGATATCCAAATCTTCGAGATAGTAACCATGAAGTTCTTGCATAGCTGTATCCATCCTGGCGTTGGTATACGTGAACGGTAAAACTGCACTGTCTAAATTTTGTAGACAGCCTAAGGTAGAGTTGTTGCATTCGTGTAAAGGAGTCTAACCCAAGTGTACAGTGCCGCGAAGGATGGAACGCAATCAATCGATGCCCGTTTATTGAGTGCAGAGGGACTGACTCTTATCCGGGATCAGCAGACGCTGTTGACGATCGACAGCCTGCTGTTTCGACCGGGCTTGCGTTATCTGATTACCGGTCCCTCCGGTGGAGGTAAATCGACACTCCTGCGCGCATTGATTGGTCTCGATCAGGGGCATACCGGAAACGTTCGGTACGACGATACGCCGCTGGATAGCTGGCCTGCAACGACGCTTCGCCGTCGCGTTGCATATCTGCCGCAGCAGCCCGTGATGGTTGAGGGCAGTATACGTGACAATCTTTGGTTGCCATTGAGTTTGAAGGCCTATCGGGGCTGGCAGCTTGATGAGTCCAGTGTTCGTGAGTTGATGAGTTGTCTTGATCTTAACCTTGATTTGGAAACATGTGCGAAGAAACTTTCACCCGGCCAGCAGTCCCGGGTAGCGTTGCTGCAGCGTTTGCTTCTGTGCCCGGAAGTCCTGCTCTGCGATGAGCCCTTCGCCGCGCTCGATCCCGCTAACGCCGAACGGGCAGCCAGGTTGCTTGACCGTTTTCTGTCCCGGGGAATGACTCAAGTGATTGTCAGCCACCAGCCGGTTGAAGGCCTTAAGGGTGAACACTGGATATTGAATGAAAACGGGTTGATACAAGCATGACCTCTGTTATCGAGATCAGCTGGCTTCAGCTCTCGCTGTCGCTGCTTTTTATCCTGATTGCAGCCGCCGCTTCACTGTACTACCGGTTGAAGCTTGAGAAGGACTTATTGATCGGCTCAGTAAGAACAGTCGCACAGCTGGCTCTGGTCGGGTATTTGCTGCAGTTCATTTTTGATCTGGAACATCCCCTTCTCATTTTGTTGCTTTATATGTGGATGCTGTTCTGGGCGGCCCATGCGATCCGCGGGCGTGTAGAAGAGGAGCGGGTGGCCATTCTGGGCCCTACCTTCGTTTCGATGGCGGTGACGTTTACGTTGATAACGGTAATGGTGACCCGTGTCGTCGTTCAGGTGGAGCCCTGGTATCAACCGCAGTACTTTATTCCATTGGGGGGGATGATCGCCGGTAATGCCATGAATGCGGTTTCTCTGTCGCTGGAGCGCCTGCTGTCCAGTTTGCGTGATCAGCGCCAGGAGGTTGAGCTGGTGCTCAGCCTCGGCGGGAACTGGCAGGAGGCATCTCAGCGCTTGCGTCGTGAGGCGATCCGCGCAGGGATGATTCCCTCGATCAATGCGATGATGACGGTTGGCTTGGTGTCGTTACCCGGAATGATGAGCGGCCAGATATTGGCCGGCGTTGATCCGGCGCTGGCCGTACGTTATCAGATCCTGGTGATGTTGATGCTGGTGGGGGCGACCGCGCTGGGTACGTTGATAGTTGTTAACCTGATCTTGAAACGCTGCTTTACACGCTTAGACCAACTTCGGCTGTAACTGTTGCCAGCGACTAAAATCGGGTATCTTACCGGGTTTGGCTTCCCCCGTAGCAACCAACGGATAGCGATAAGATTGACAATGATTATCAAACCGAAAATCCGCGGCTTTATCTGTACGACTACTCACCCCACTGGCTGTGAAGCGAATGTGCGCGAGCAGATTAATTACACCAAAGCGCAGGGCCAGATCGAAAACGGCCCTAAACGCGTTCTGGTGATTGGCGCTTCCAGTGGCTATGGGCTCTCGTCCCGTATCGCCGCAGCGTTCGGCAGCGGTGCTGCAACCATCGGTGTTTTTTTTGAAAAGCCGGGCACGGAAAAGAAGCCGGGCACGGCGGGCTGGTACAACGCGGCGGCTTTCGAACGGATCGCTCATGAAGAAGGGCTGTATGCAAAAAGCCTCAACGGTGATGCGTTCTCCCATGAGGCCAAGCAGAAGACCGTTGACCTGATCAAAGAGGACTTGGGGCAGGTTGATCTGGTGGTTTACTCGCTGGCATCTCCGGTGCGTAAGCTGCCTGACAGCGGCGAGGTGGTGCGTTCTGCACTTAAGCCGATTGGCGAGCCCTACCGGTCCACGGCAATCGATACCAATAAGGACTGCATCACTGAAGCCGAGATTGAGCCGGCGACGGAGCAGGAAGTCAAAGACACGGTCACCGTTATGGGCGGTGAAGACTGGGAGCTTTGGATTCAGGCGCTGGATGAGGCCGGTGTACTGGCTGAAGGGTGTAAAAGCGTCGCCTACAGCTATATCGGTACCGACATTACCTGGCCGATCTATTGGCATGGCGCATTGGGTAAGGCCAAACAGGATCTGGACCGAGCAGCAGCGGAGCTGAATACCCGGCTTGCGGCCAAGGGTGGCCAGGCTAACATCGCGGTTCTTAAATCCGTGGTTACTCAGGCCAGCTCGGCCATCCCGGTCATGCCCCTGTACCTGTCGATGGTGTTCAAAGTCATGCGTGAGAAAGCGTTGCATGAAGGCTGTATGGAGCAGGTTCATCGACTCTATCGCACGGGGCTTTATGGTGACCAGGCGGTCATCGATGAAGGTAATCGTTTCCGGCTCGACGACTGGGAGTTACGTGATGATGTCCAGAGCGCATGCCGTGAGCTCTGGCCTCAGGTCACTACAGAAAACCTGTTTGATGTGACTGATTATGCGCTTTACAAGCAGGAGTTTTTGAAGCTGTTTGGGTTCGGTATCGAGGGTGTTGATTATGATGCCGATGTGAACCCTGAAGTGGAATTTGACGTGATCCAGATCTGATCAGCTATACTCTCGGGAAACGGGCGTTTAAAACCGTTTCCCGAGCCGCTGCTAGCGGGCTCTGCTAGTCAGTTGCGATATATAAACCATGCCGAAGGAGCAGGCAGCGATGGATAAATGGATGTTTGTTGTACCCCTTTCTCTTATTTTGCTGGGCGGCTGCGCCAGCGACGGTATGCAGCGTTACAGCCAGGCTCCTACTGCTCAGCGTCAGGTGACTGATCGCCAGGAACTGGACGGTAACTGGACTGTTTATGCCATCGGCCCCCGTGCTGTTGATCAACGTTTTTCGCCTCGCCTTGCCTTCGGTGACCTGCAGCGCGTGGGGGGAGACGCCGGCTGTAATCGGTTTATGGGGCGGTTTGAGCTGGATGAATCGGGCGGCCTGATTGTTTCGGATCTTAAAGTTACACGTCGTATCTGCCCTGACGCAATTATGGTGCAGGAAGCTTTGTTGCTGAGTCGTTTAAAGGCGGTCAAGATCGGACGTTTGACGGCAGAGGGCGATCTGCTTCTCTACCATGATGATCAGGCGTTGCCAATTCGGCTGAGGCCTGACCTCGGAGCGCGTGTGAGTACTGCGAACTCCGGGCCCGCTTCGTTAAGCCGGGGATGATCTGTTTGCCCGGCTGGTTCCGTACCTGTCTCTTTGATTAAACTATCGTTTTGGCTCCTGGGAGATAGCGGCGGCATGAAGTATCGATCCGTAAACGGGTTTAGGCATGATAATCAAGAACGTATCGGTGTTTTGCTAACCAACCTGGGAACGCCTGACGAACCAACCCCGGCTGCACTCAAGCGTTATCTGAAAGAGTTTCTATGGGACCCGCGTGTGGTCGAGGTGCCACGTCCTCTGTGGTGGTTGATACTGAACGGCATTATCCTGAATACCCGTCCCAAGCGATCTGCTGCGGCATATAAGGAAGTGTGGACTGAGCAGGGGTCGCCGTTGTTACTGCATACGCAGGCTCAGGCTCAGGCGCTTCGGGACCGGTTTGCGCAACTCGACGGGCGGATTCAGGTTGAGTTTGCCATGCGCTACGGTAATCCCTCCATTTCGGACGTGATCGGTAAGATGCAGGCGGATGGCGTGCGCAGGCTCATCGTGCTGCCGCTGTACCCCCAATACAGCGCGGCAACCAGCGGTTCCACGTTCGATGCGCTCGCACATGATTTCTCGCGACGACGTTGGTTACCGGATCTTCGGTTTATCTCTCACTATCACGACTATCCGCCCTATATAGAAGCGATGGCAGAGGCTATAGAAGCGCATTGGTCGCAGCATGGTCGTGCTGAAAAGCTGCTTTTTTCCTACCACGGTGTACCCAAGCGATACTTGCTTTCCGGTGACCCCTATTACTGCGAATGCATGAAAACGTCGCGACTTTTGGCTGAGCGGCTGAAGCTCGAGTCGTCGGACTATATCACCACCTTTCAGTCCCGGTTTGGTCGAGAGGAGTGGCTCAAGCCCTATACGGACGAGACACTTAAAAGCCTGCCCGACCACGGTGTGAAGTCGGTTCAGGTGTTTTGTCCAGGCTTCGCGGCTGACTGCCTGGAAACCATCGAAGAGATTGGCGTAGAAAACCGTGACTATTTCGTCGCAGCCGGCGGTGATCGATACGAATATATCCCCGCCCTTAACAGCCGTACGGCGCATATCGATGCGCTAGAACAGCTTGTTCACACCCAGATCAGTGATTGGCTTGCGTTGCCTGAAGTTGACACTGGCGCACGACTCAGGCTTGCACAGGAACAGGGCGCGGATCTCTAGGTGTGCGCCCCTGTGATGCAGTAAGCGCAGGATGCTTGTTTTTATATCCTATTGTAATGGTTGGTCTTTCTGAGGGTCGACCGTCATCGCTCCCGACTACATAATTCATCGTAATACGTTCTTTATTTTTGCTCAGGGAATGGGTAGGGTCTAAAAGAACCTGACGATCCGGCCCATTTCTGGCAGCAATCATGCATGCCAGTAAGGCTGTTAGGGTCCGTCCGGCTCGTGATATCCACAGAAGCCGGCTTAAAACAGTTTCGAAAGGCGATATATATTGCATGACCGTCAAACTGGAAGTTAAGCATCTCTATAAAATCTTCGGGGATGATCCCTCCGAAGCCTTCAAATTACTTGAGCAGGGCGTTTCAAAAGAGGAGATCTTTGAGCGCACGGGGCTCACTGTCGGCGTCCAGGACGCAAATCTGGAAATTCACGAAGGGGAAATCTTCGTGGTGATGGGGCTGTCCGGTTCGGGCAAATCTACGTTGGTTCGTCTTCTGAACCGGTTGATAGAGCCGTCCCGTGGGCAGGTTCTTATCGATGGCGAGGATATAGCGGCGATCAACGAGGAGGCGTTGCGTGAGGTCCGGCGTCGCAAGATCAGTATGGTATTTCAGTCCTTCGCACTGATGCCGCACATGAGCGTGCTGGAAAACACGGCCTTCGGTCTTGAAATTGCCGGTGAGCCGGTCGCCAAGCGACATGAAAAAGCGTTGTCCGCGCTGCGCCAGGTGGGCCTGGAGGCCTTCGCCAACTCCTACCCGGATGAGCTCTCCGGCGGGATGCAGCAGCGTGTGGGTCTGGCCCGTGCTCTGGCCAATGATCCCGATGTTCTGCTGATGGATGAGGCGTTCTCCGCCCTGGATCCGTTGATTCGGACCGAGATGCAGGATGAGCTGGTCGCGCTCCAGAATAAACACCAACGCACCATTGTATTTATCTCCCATGACCTGGACGAGGCCATGCGTATCGGTGATCGAATCGCCATTATGCAGGGTGGCATCGTGGTTCAGGTGGGTACGCCGGACGAGATTCTGAATAACCCGGCCAACGATTATGTGCGCTCGTTCTTCCGGGGTGTGGATGTCAGCAATGTCTTCTGCGCGCGAGATATTGCGCGCAAACGTCAGGCCACGATTATTCGCAAGGGAACTGAGGACGGCGTGCGTTCCAGCCTGCAGTTACTCAAGGATAACGATCGCGAATATGGTTATGTGGTCGATCCTCAGAGCCGCTTTCTCGGCGTTGTGTCGGTACCCGCATTAACTGAAGCGCTGAAAGAGAAAGCGCCTTTGGAGCAGGCGATGCTGACCCATGTGGAGGCGATACCGGCGGATACGGCGGTGGGCGAGCTTATCTCCCGTGTTGCTCAAGCGCCGTGCAGCGTTCCGGTGATCGATGAAGATCAGAAATATCTGGGTGTTATCAGCAAGGCGGTTCTATTGGAAACCCTGGATAGGGAGGGTGAGTATCATGGCTGAGCAAACAAATGACACCCAGCAGGCGGCAGATCCCTGGGCGACGACTGAGACTCAGACCAACCCCTGGGGGCAGGCTGAGGGCGCAGCGGAGCAGGGGCAGACTGAAGCTTGGCTGCAGAACGATGTACCGGATGAGGTGGTTGAATTCTCCTGGCTCGACCCATTCCAGGAAACACTGATTCCACTGGATGCCTGGGTTACCAGTGGTATCGATTGGGTCGTGACCAACTTTCGGCCATTCTTTACCGCAATCAAAGTGCCCATCGAAGCGCTGTTAAGCAGTGTTGATACCCTGCTCAACATGGCACCGGCACCGCTCATTATCATCATTATGAGTTTGCTGGCCTGGCAGCTGGCCAGTGCTCGGTTAGGGATTGGCTCCTTCATAAGCCTCATCGTGCTCGGGTCTATCGGGGCCTGGCAGGAGGCGATGACGACGTTATCGCTGGTCCTGACGGCGGTGCTGTTCTGTGCCCTGATCGGTATTCCGAGCGGGATCTGGATGGCCCGCAGTGAGCGGGTGAATGGCTTCTTGAGGCCCATGTTGGATGCGATGCAAACAACCCCGGCCTTCGTTTACCTGGTGCCTATCGTAATGTTGTTCGGTATCGGTAACGTTCCCGGGGTCGTGGTGACGATCATCTTTGCGGTGCCGCCGGTTATTCGTCTGACCAATCTGGGGATTCGTCAGGTGCCATCAGACCTGATCGAAGCGGCGCACTCTTTTGGCGTCAGCAAGCGCCAGTTACTGACGCGGGTCCAGTTGCCACTGGCGATGCCGACAATTATGGCCGGTGTTAACCAGACGCTGATGCTCTGCCTGTCGATGGTGGTTATCGCTTCGATGATCTCGGTCGGTGGTCTTGGCCTGATGGTGCTGCGAGGCATCGGGCGTCTGGATATCGGTCTGGCGACGGTCGGCGGGGTCGGTATCGTTATCCTCGCCATTATTCTCGACCGTATGACACAGGCGTTAGGCCGTGATGCACGGGCGCGTGGAACGCGCCATTGGTATGAAAGTGGGCCGGCAGGCCTGATTTATCGTCGAATGAAGTCTTCGTCCAACTGAACAGGAGTGGATATGCGAAATATGAAATGGGTAACGGCCGCGGTTTCAATGACCGTAGGATCGACAGCGATCGCTGCAGCTCTCCCGGGGGAGGGTGTCAGTGTCCAGGCGGTGCAGAGTCCCATCGCTGAAGAGACTTTCCAGACCGTGGTTGTTAACAAGGCACTGGAGGCCTTGGGCTACGATGTGGAGCCGATCCGTGAAGTGGACTATAGCGCGGGCTATACGGCAATCGCTAATGGCGATGCCACCTATATGGCCGTTAACTGGTACCCGCTTCACAACACCATGTATGAAAATGCCGGTGGTGATGAAGTGTTCTACCGCAAGGGCAGCTATATCGAGGGTGCGGCCCAGGGTTATCTGATTGATAAGAAGACCGCCGAGGCTCACGGTATCGACAATCTGGGCGATTTCAACGATCCAGAGATCGCCAAGATCTTCGATACCAACGGTGATGGCAAGGCAGATCTGACCGGTTGTCAGGCTGGCTGGGGTTGTGAAGGTGTGATCGAATATCAGCTGGATGAGTTCGAGCTGCGCGACAACATCAACCACAACCAGGGCCAGTACGCGGCCATCATCTCCGATACCATTGCGCGTTACGATGCGGGTGAGCCGATCTTCTACTATACGTGGACGCCGTATTGGGTTTCCGGTCGTCTGGTTCCCGGGCAGGATGTGGTTTGGCTGGAGGTGCCTTACTCTGCTAACCCGAACGGCACTGATACTGCGCTGCCTAATGGCAAGAACTACGGCTTCGATATCAACGCAGAGCGCATTGTCGCGAACGGCGAATGGGCAGCGGCAAACCCGGCTGCTGCCAAACTGTTCGAGATCATCAAGCTGCCGATCAACGCGGTCAGCGCAGAAAACATGATGATTGCCAACGGTGAAGACTCTCTCAAGGATATCGAGCGTCACGCTGACAGCTGGATTAAAGCTAACCAGGCAGTGTTTGATGGTTGGATCGAGACAGCCAAGGCGGCCGCTAAGTAAAGGCTCTGGACCCTGAGCGAATGAAACACCTCGGTTGTTACCGGGGTGTTTTGGTTTTGGGTTTCATTCTAAATTGAGCATTGCCGTCGGCGGCGGTCTATGCAACATTAGGGTGTAGCCAAAACCCGCCAGGGTGGAGCTGCGCGACTCAAACTCAGCCGAGGAGGCCGCACGATGAGTACTAATACCGCCCCCCATCCCAAGTTCATGGAAGCGATGCGTAAGTTGTCTGCCATGACTGAAGAAGAGAGGTTGTCCGAGGAGAATAAGGAGCTGTTCGAGCAAGCTATGAAATATGCGCCTTTGGACATTCAACCGGCCCTGATCGCAATTCAGAAAAAGTACGAGCACTCTGTTCACTGATAGCGCGCAGCAAGATACAGATCGGTCAAACAAAAAGGCCGCAGCACTTTGGGTGCTGCGGCCTTTTTGTATATTGCAGGATCAGGCGACTGCGCTTTGATGCTCCGGGTGGGTGGCTATAAAGTGCTGTAATACCGCACGCAGCACTCTTTCGTTCTCCACATTGCCGGCTCGCCTGGCCTGTTCGATATCATCGAGTATGATCTGTTTGATCATTGGCTCACCGTCGTGAGTTACCAGATAGTGACCGAGTGCCATCGCAATCATTGAGTCCATATGCTCATGCACGGCGATAGCACTGATCTCCTCTTCCGTCAGATCCGACATCGCCAGACACTCCTCATAGGTCAACATTGTCGATCCTCCTTTGCGCTGAGCGCGGTTATTAGGGTTATGCTTGCTCTGCGTCTTTCAGTGTAGGTGAGGCCCGGTCGGGTGCTAGTCCTGATGATGGAGTAATTCTCAAGTGCCGGCTTGAATGGATAAGTGCGGTTCATGCTGCAGTGGCGTAACCGTTTCGTAACCTGTTGAAGCGCCAGCATTTCGGTGGTTTCAAAGCGGTGTGACGGGAGTAACCGTTTCGTAACCTGTTGAAGCGCCAGCATTTCGGTGGTTTCAAAGCGGTGTGACGGGATGGTTTCAGTTGTGATGTTTGATTGATCTGGGTCAACCGCTTAATCAGCGGTCGCGGCGGAAGGGGAGCTCTTCACTCAGGCGGCGGATATGACCTCGCATCTGCTGCTCTTCTTCGCGGGTGAACTCATCGATCGCCTGGCGAAAGGCCAGCGTCTCGACCCAGTGCGCCGACCAGGTCTCGATCGGTTCGAAGCCGCGTTTGATTTTGTGTTCTCCCTGGGCGCCCGAATCAAACCGCTGTAACCCGTTGGCGATACAGTAATCGATACCCTGATAATAACAGGCTTCGAAGTGCAGGCTGTCAAACTCCTCAAGGCATCCCCAGTACCGACCGTACAGTGTATCTTCGTCTTTGAGTGAGAGCGCAGCGGCGATCACCCGATGGTTGTGGTGGGCTGTTACCATGATCAGGTTCTCCGGCATTTGCTCTGTGAGCAAACTGAAAAATGCCCGGGTCAGGTAGCCTTGCATGCCGCGTTTCAGGTAGGTGGTTTGATAGAACCGGTAGAACTGATCGAGCAGTTCTTCGGTTATCTCTGCGCCTTCCAGTGTTATCAGTTCAACGCCTTGAAGAAGTGCTTTCTCTCGCTCTTTGCGCACATTTTTGCGTTTGCGAGATGAAAACTGTTCAAGAAAATCATCGAAGCTGCGGTAATTCCGGTTGAACCAATGGTACTGGGTTCCAAGACGGGTGCTCAGGGCGAGTGCCTTAAGGTCTTTGACAAGATGAGGCTCAATGAATAGACCGTGCCAGCCCGAGCAGCCATAGCGGGCGCTGATCTGTTGAACCGCCTCAACCAGGACTGGAAGTGCGCGCTCAGGCTCAATTGCCAAACCAAATCGTGGACCGGTGGAGGGGGTAAACGGGATGGCGGTGACCAGCTTGGGATAGTAGTCAAGCCCATGGCGCTCCCAGGCGTCGGCCCAGCTCCAATCAAAGACATATTCGCCCCAGGAGTGGCTTTTCAGATAGAGCGGCATAACACCGACGCACTGATTGTGCTCGGTCAGCGTGATATGCAGGGGTTGCCAGCCGTTTTCAGGGCTCACGCTGCCGGAGCGCTCAAGAGATTCCAGAAATTCGTGACGCAGAAAAGGGTTGCCGGTGCCGCACAGCCCATTCCAGAGCGAGCGTGGAATTTCACTGATCGCTGGGTGTAGCTTGATCTCTACCATCTTCGCCTATACTGACTGATAGTGGTTTAGAATTCGGATACGTGGTACCTAAATTATCAGATTCGACTGAGTTGAACAGGAGTTATATGGACGAACTGGAACTGGAATTCGAGCTGGACCCCAAGCTTGCTGCAGATACCATCGATATGGGGGATTTTCCTCTGTGCAAGCTGTTGTTGATGAATGACTCCAATTATCCCTGGTTCATTCTGGTCCCGCGTCGCGCAGATATGACCGAGATCTTTCATCTCCCGCTGGAAGATCGCGAACAGCTGATTCGTGAGTCGAGCTTTCTAGCCGAAAATCTCGCTGACCTGTTTCAGGCGCGCAAAATGAATGTGGCAGCACTGGGTAATCAGGTCAGCCAGCTTCACATTCATCATGTGGTTCGCAAGGTTGACGATGCGGCCTGGCCCGATCCGGTGTGGGGTAAAGTGCCGGCCAAACCCTATACCGAAGAGCAGCTGGTCGATATTCGTGATCGTCTATGTCGGCTGATGAGTGAAGAACTGAGCTTTTGTCCCGTCGGTTGATCGGGACGTAATTGCTTAGCCTACGCTGTCAGCGTCCCGCAAATCGAGTATACTTCCCGCCTTTAATCGAGACGGTGCTATCCCTGACTGGTTTTTTGCCGGCTTTTATGAGGCGGTAGCGCCGTTCCAAGCCCGATTTAAACGCCAATGCGTGTTCCGAAAGGGGCTCGGGTTCGCCACCATTCAAACTAGTTGAAGCTCTGGCTTTTACGGCCAGGCTGCAAGGTAACAAAACGGGATAGGACACTATGCGCAGCCACTATTGCGGCGATCTTCGGAAAGAGCATATCGGTGAAGAGATCACCCTGATGGGATGGGTTCATCGCCGCCGGGACCACGGCGGTGTGATATTTCTGGACGTACGGGATCGCGAGGGCATCGCCCAGGTGGTCTTTGATCCGGATCGCGAGGAAAGCTTCAACCTGGCCGATAGCGTGCGCAACGAATTTGTTATCGAGTTGGTTGGCCGTGTGCGTGCACGTCCGGACGGTACCGAAAACCCGGAGATGCCGACCGGTGCTGTAGAAGTCCTTGGGTTGGATCTGAAAATTCTGAACAAGGCGGAAACCCCTCCGTTCCAGCTCGATGAACACCAGCAGGTGGGCGAAGACGTACGTTTGCGCCACCGTTACATCGACCTGCGTCGTCCGGAGATTCAGCAGAAGCTTCGTTTTCGCTCCAAGGTGACTCACGCGGTTCGCAACTATCTGGAAGAAAACGGCTTCCTCGATATCGAAACACCGATTTTGACCCGTGCAACGCCGGAAGGCGCCCGTGATTACCTGGTACCGAGCCGTACCCATGAAGGTAGCTTCTTTGCACTGCCGCAGTCCCCGCAGCTGTTCAAGCAGCTTTTGATGGTCTCCGGCTTCGATCGTTACTACCAGATCGCTAAATGTTTCCGTGACGAAGACCTGCGTGCAGACCGTCAGCCGGAATTCACCCAGATCGACATCGAGACCTCTTTCCTCGGCGAACAGGAGATCATGGGCCTGGCCGAAGGTATGGTTCGTAAGCTGTTCAAGGAACTGCTGGATATCGAGCTCGGCGAATTCCCGACCATGCCGTACGCTGAAGCGATGCACCGTTTCGGTTCCGACAAACCGGATCTACGTATTCCGCTGGAGCTGGTTGACGTCAACGACCTGGTGGCTGATGTGGACTTCAAGGTATTCGCAGGCCCTGCCAAGGATCCGAAAGGTCGCGTCGCCGCGCTGAAGGTGCCGGGCGGTGCCGAACTGACCCGTAAGATCATCGACGACTACACCAAGTTCGTTGGTATCTACGGCGCCAAGGGGCTGGCCTGGATCAAGGTCAATGCGCTGGAAAATGGTGCCGAAGGTCTGCAGTCACCGATCGTCAAATTCCTGGGCGAAGAGGTCGCGCTGAAGATCATGGAACGCCTGGGTGCTCAGAATGGCGATATCGTCTTCTTCGGTGCCGACAAGGCCAATACCGTCAACGAAGCGCTGGGCGCATTGCGTATCAAGGTTGGCGAAGACATGAACATGATCGAGAAGAACTGGGCCCCGCTGTGGGTGGTCGACTTCCCGATGTTCGAAGAGCTGGACGATGGCAGCCTCACTGCCTTGCACCACCCATTTACGGCGCCGAACTGCTCGCCGGAGCAGTTGATCGAGCAGCCGGAGGGCAAGTTGTCACGTGCCTACGACATGGTGCTCAACGGTACCGAACTCGGCGGTGGCTCTGTTCGTATCCACGATCAGGCGATGCAGAAAGCCGTGTTTAAGGTGCTTGGCATCTCCGACGAAGAAGCCGAGGAGAAGTTCGGCTTCCTGCTCAATGCGCTCAAATACGGCGCTCCGCCTCACGGTGGACTGGCATTTGGCCTTGATCGCCTGATCATGCTGATGACCGGCAGCTCTTCGATTCGTGAAGTGATCGCGTTTCCGAAGACCCAGAGCGCGGCTTGTCTGCTTACCGACGCGCCGGGCGAAGTCAGCGCGGCCCAGCTGCGCGACCTGAATATCAAACTACGCAAAACTCCCTGAGCAGATACAAACAGTAACACCGGTGGCACCTTCCTCGTGGAGGTGCTGCCACAGATTGAGGAAGGGGTATGGCAGGACATTCCAAATGGGCCAATATCAAACACCGTAAGGCGGCCCAGGACGCCAAGCGCGGTAAGATCTTCACCAAACTGATTCGTGAACTGACCGTTGCTGCAAAAGAGGGTGGTGGAAGCCCGGAAGACAACCCGCGTTTGCGCGCCGCCGTGGATAAGGCGCTGGGCGCCAACATGAAACGCGACACCATCGACAAGGCGATTCAGCGTGGTGCCGGTGGTGGCGAGGGTGATAACTACGATGAGCTGACCTACGAAGGTTATGGCAGCAACGGCGTAGCGATCATGGTTGAGTGTATGACCGACAATGTGAACCGTACCGTATCTCAGGTACGGGCCGCGTTCAGCAAGCACGGTGGTAATCTCGGCACCAATGGCTCGGTTTCCTACCTGTTTGATAAGCGGGGTGTCATGAGCTTTGAGTCCGGCGTGGACGAAGACGCCATCATGGAGGCTGCGCTGGAGGCTGGAGCCGACGATGTGGTGACCAACGACGATGGCTCGATCGATGTCTACTGCGAAGCGCCGGATTATATGGATGTGAAGCAGGGATTGGTCGATGCCGGTTTTGAGCCAGCCCACGCCGAGGTGGGGATGATCCCCCAGACCACGGTGGAGCTGGATGTGGATACCGGCCGCAAGGTGATGAAGTTGATCGATGCGCTGGAGGATCTCGACGATTCACAGAACGTCTATCACAATGCGGATATCCCCGAAGAGGCGATGGAGGAGGCGTAACCGTCGCTTCGCTGTTGCATTCCAAGCCGGGGCCCAGACCCCGGCTTTTTGTTATGATTACCCCGCCATTCGATAAAGAGCAGAGCATGCTGATTCTTGGTATAGATCCGGGTTCCCGTGTGACCGGTTACGGTGTCATCAACGTGAACGGCGCCAGAAATGAATACGTAGCCAGTGGTTGTATCCGTATTCAGGGCGAACTGTTGCCGGAGCGCCTGCAGCAGGTTTATGCCGGGGTTACCGAGATTATTGAGCATTATGTGCCCCAGGAGATGGCGATCGAGCAGGTGTTCATGGCGCGTAATGCGGATTCGGCGTTGAAGCTTGGTCAGGCCCGTGGCGTGGCGATCGTAGCGGGTGCCAATGCCGGGTTGCCGGTGGCTGAGTATGCGGCCCGGCGCGTTAAGCAGTCAGTGGTTGGTAACGGCGGTGCCGACAAAAGTCAGGTTCAGATCATGGTGGCGCATCTGTTGAAACTTCCCGGTATACCTCAGGCTGACGCTGCTGATGCGCTGGCCATCGCGCTTTGTCATGCGCACTCCCGCGGCCAGCAGATCGCGACGGCGGGCTCGCGGGCGCGTGTGCGAGGTCGTTGGGTGTGACCGGGTACTCGGAGTTTATCTACCTTGCTGACCTCTTGGGGGTCGCCGTTTTTTCAGTCACCGGTGCCATAGCCGCGCCCGGCAAACGGATCGATATTCTCGGTGTCATTGTACTGGGTTTTGTGACTGCGCTGGGTGGCGGCACGATCCGAGACATAACTTTGGATCTGCATCCCGTCGTATGGGTCGGCGATACAACCTACCTGTGGGTCGCGATGGTAAGCGCGGTCGCCGCGTTTTTCGGCTCCCGATATATGAGTTCACCGCGTAAAGCCCTTTTGGTTTTGGATGCACTGGGACTGTCGCTGTTCAGCGTGCTGGGGTTACAGAAAGCCTTGGGTGCCGGTGCGCCAACCGAGGTGGCTGTGATGATGGCGGTGATCACCGGCGTCGCGGGCGGTATGATCAGGGATGTGCTGACCGGGCAGATTCCCCTGGTTCTGCAGCGTAACGGCGAGCTATACGCGACCTGTGCGCTGATGGGGGCTCTGGTTTATGTTTTTGTCTATGAGCGCCTGGGCGCGCCGAGTCCCTGGCTGGATATCAGTGCCATGGTGGTGATCTTTGCTGCCCGGATGGCCTCGTTGGTCGCAGGCTTACAGTTGCCTGAATTTATAGCGAGGGGGCATCGGTTGGAAACCCCGGAAGCAGCCAGAAAAATGGAGAACAGATAAAAGTGATAGGTCGACTGACGGGTGAAGTGCTGGAGAAACAGCCGCCGCAACTGCTACTTGATGTAAACGGCGTCGGGTATGAGGTTGAGGCCTCCATGAATACGTTTTACAAGTTGCCGGCTCTGGGAGAGCGCATCAGTCTGCATACCCATATGGTGGTGCGGGAGGATGCCCAGCTGCTGTATGGGTTTGCCGATGCGCGCGAGCGTGTGCTGTTTCGCGCACTGATCAAAACCAACGGTGTGGGGCCCAAACTGGCGCTGGCGATTCTTTCCGGCATCAGTAGCGAAGAGTTCATTCACTGCGTTAACCGGGAAGATAGCGCCACGCTGGTGCGTATTCCCGGCGTGGGCAAGAAAACCGCCGAACGGCTGATTGTCGAGATGAAAGACAAGCTTGATCGCCTCGAACTGCCCACTGCTACGGAGTTCGCGCTGGACGCACCGGCCAGTGATGCGCCGCTGCCGGTGGCGACAGATAATCGTGCGGAAGCGGAAAGTGCACTGGTGGCGTTGGGCTATAAACCGGTTCAGGCAACCAAGGCGATTGAAGCGGCGGCGGCGGTTCAGGGTAGCGATGCAGCCGTTGAAGAGCTGATCCGGCACGCACTTAAGTCGATGGTGACGGGCTAAAGCAAGGGGTAGATGATGAAGATCGAAGCGGACCGGTTTATCAGCCCGGTGGCGATGCCTGCGGAAGAGGCTCAGGATCGGGCGATCCGGCCCAAGCTGCTGTCCGATTATCACGGTCAGCCCCGTGTGCGGGAGCAGATGGAGATCTTTATCCATGCAGCGCGCAATCGAAGCGAGGCGTTGGACCATACGCTTATCTTTGGTCCGCCCGGCCTTGGGAAGACGACTCTGGCTAATATTATTGCCAATGAGATGGGTTCGCAGATCAAAACCACATCGGGCCCGGTGCTGGAAAAGGCGGGGGACGTCGCGGCACTGCTTACCAACCTTGAGCCGAACGACGTACTGTTTATCGATGAAATTCATCGCCTCAGTGCCAATGTGGAGGAGGTGCTCTATCCGGCGATGGAGGATTACCAGCTCGATATTATGATCGGTGAAGGGCCGGCCGCGCGCTCGATCAAGATCGATCTTCCCCCGTTTACCCTGGTTGGTGCGACCACGCGGGCGGGTCTGCTGACATCACCGCTGCGCGATCGGTTCGGCATCGTTCAACGCCTGGAGTTTTACAGCGTCGAGGATCTGACCGGCATTGTGATGCGTTCGGCGGAGTTGTCTGAAACGCCGATAGAGTCAGACGGAGCGCGGGAGGTTGCTTGTCGTTCGCGGGGTACGCCCCGGATCGCCAACCGTCTGCTGCGCCGGGCGCGGGATTACGCCGAGGTCAAAGGGGAGGGGCGCATCACCCGTGAGATCGCTGATCTTGCGCTCAATATGCTCAACGTGGACCAGCGTGGCTTTGATCATATGGACCGGCGGCTGCTGCTGGCAATGATCGAGAAGTTCGGTGGAGGGCCGGTTGGGGTCGATAATCTGGCGGCCGCAATCAGTGAAGAGCGCGATACCATTGAGGATGTGCTGGAGCCCTATCTGATTCAGCAGGGCTTTATCATGCGTACACCACGCGGCCGCGTTGTCACTGAGCATGCATACCTGCATTTTGGACTGGAAAAGCCTGACGGGAATCAATAGCCGGACACATTCACGGCCGATAACGGACTAAGATGATCGGCATCAAAAGAATAACCTGACAAGCGCTGCTAGTATTCTTGGCAGTCAACTTTGTTGGGGAATGCCGGTGAACCAGTCTGATTTGCGCACCCTGCGAAAATCACTCGAACAGCTCCGCGGCGAGCTGGAACGCGACCTGTGCTCCATCCTGCCGGCTCAGGCGGGCGGCTCGGATCTGGTGCCAGAGAATCGCGAGGTATTGGTACGTCAGCTCGAAGATGATATCGCCGCGGTTGATGCGGCGTTTGAGCGCATCGATACCGGGCTCTATGGCTACTGTATCGGTTGCGGTGAAGAGATCGAAATGAACCAGCTGCGCGCTGACCCCGCCACCAGCCTTTGCTTGAGCTGTCACTCCCGTGTAAAACGTCGCTCCAAACTTATCTGAGCCCATCCACCCCCTGTCTTGTATAAAATATACGGCCTGCTATTGTGTGCCCTTCTGGCCTGAGGTCGACCGCTACCTGTGGTTACTGACCTCATCCAAATACGCATGATGATCGAGCGAGACGGGACCAAACGCCGATGGCTTTTGAATGGCGCTGCCGGGTATATATCGAAGATACCGACTTCGGTGGCATCGTTTACTACGTGAATTACCTCAAATTCATGGAGCGTGCCCGCACCGAGATGTTGCGCGCCGTTGGGTATTCTCAGCAGATACTAAAATCTCAAGGCTGGCTGTTCGTCGTTCATGATGTGCAGGCCCGTTATTTGAAGCCGTCCCACCTGGATGATGAACTTATTGTGCGCAGCGACATCGAACTGGCTGGCGCTGCCACGGTTATTTTCAAGCAGCGCGTGGTTGGCGACGCAGGAGATGCCCGCTGCGAGGGTGATATCCGTGTTGTCTGTGTGGATGAAAAAACGCTAAAGCCACGGCGCTGGCCCAAAGAATTACTGCAAAGACTGGAACAACTGGACTGATATTAGGAGTTGTAAGTGGAAGACAAGCTGTCGATCTGGGGACTGGTGCTCAATGCCAGTCTGGTAGTTCAGTTGGTGATGCTGCTTTTGCTGCTCGCGTCCTTTGTTTCCTGGGTGATGATCTTTCAGCGTCGTCAGGTACTCCGGCGCGCCCAAAGCTCGTTTCGCGAGTTCGAGGACCGTTTCTGGTCCGGTGTGGATCTGAGTCATCTCTATCGCGAAGTAAATGCCAATCCCAATTCGTTGTGTGGCGCAGAGAACCTGTTTCGCGCCGGCCTCAAAGAGTTTACCCGCCTGACCAAACAGCCAGGGGTCGACCCGGAAGTGGTCATGAATGGGGTTCAGCGCAGCATGCGCGTTTCCCTGGCGCGGGAAGAAGAACGACTGGAGCGTCACCTGCCTTTTCTCGCCACGGTGGGTTCCACCAGCCCCTATATCGGCCTGTTTGGCACAGTATGGGGGATCATGAACGCTTTCCGTGGCTTGGCCAATGTGCACCAGGCAACGCTGGCTTCGGTGGCACCGGGTATCTCCGAGGCGCTGGTCGCGACTGCCATGGGGCTGTTTGCTGCGATTCCAGCGGTTATCGCGTACAACCGTTTTTCGGCCAAGTCCGAGTGGTTGTTGAACAATTACGAAACCTTTGCCGATGAGTTCACCAGTATCCTCTATCGGCGCGTACACTCCACCTCCTGAGACGGTTTCAGATGATCAGGCGAACTCGCAAGAAACGTAAGCTCAACGCCGAAATCAACGTCGTCCCCTATATCGATGTCACCATGGTGCTGCTGATTATTTTTATGGTGACGGCGCCCATGCTGACCCAGGGGATCGATATCGATCTGCCCCAGACTACTGCGGAGCCGGTGGATACCGACGACGATGAGCCGATGATTGTGTCGGTGGACCGCGAGGGCAGTTACTACATCAACATCGGTGGCGCAGACGAGACAACAGCGGTAACGGCCGAGGAGGTCGCTGGCCGCGTGCAGAAAGTGCTTAGCGTTAACCCTCAAAAGCTTTTGTTGGTGCGCGGTGACAAGAACGTCAGTTATGACGCGGTCGTGCAGTTGATGGTGCTGCTCAAGGGGGCGGGCGCCTCCAGCGTTGGTTTGGTGACGGAGTAGCCGGTGGAGATTCGCAGCTACCTGGTGCCGACGGCACTGGCGACCCTGTTGCATATAATCGTGCTTGGTGGCCTGCTAACGCACTGGATCGGTGACGCTGAGCCGGAGCGCCGCACGCCGCGACATATTCAGGCCCGCATGATCGATCTGAATGCCTTGAGCCAGACGCCGTCCAGTCCGGAGTCGGGGGCTGAGAGCGAGACGCCTCCCGCTCCGGATCCTGCGCCGAAGCCTAATGAGACTCAGCAGAAGCAGCAGGAGCAGCAGGCACAGGCGGAGCAGAAACGGCGAGAGCAGCAGGCTGAGCAAGCCAGAAAGGCGGCCGAGGAGAAGGCGCGCCAAGCCAAGGCGCTGGCCGCCAAACGTGCTCAGGAAGAGGCGGAAAAGCGTAAGCAGGCTGAGCTGGCAGCGCAGCGTAAGGCGCAGGAGGAGGCTCGACGCAAAGCAGAGCAGGAGGCTCAACGGCAAGCTCAGGCCAAGCGTGAAGCGCAGGAGAAAGCGCGTCGTCAAGCGGAGGCGAAAGCGAAGGCTGAGGCCCAGCGTCAGGAGCAGGCCCGTGCCGAAGCACAAGCCAAGGCCAAGGCGGAAGCTGCCCGCGCTGCAGCGGAGAAACGCGCTCAGTCAGTGGTGGGCGACATGCAAAGTTATATCCAGACGCTGGTGGAACAGAATTGGCGGATACCGCGTACCGCTCGTAACGGCATGGAAGCGGTGGTCGCGATACGGTTGCTGGGTAATGGTGAGGTCGATCAGGCTACTATTGTGACAAGCAGTGGTGATGCGGCCTTTGATCGTTCAGCGGTCCAGGCTGTATATCGTACCGAGCGGTTTGAGCGGGTGGCGGAAGTCGATCCGATTCTATTCGAGCGCAGGTTAAGGTCGATAAAAGTGATTTTCCGACCGGAGGGGTTAAGATGGTGAAGTTTAAATCGGTACTGGCATGTCTTGTTTTACTGGTGACGGGGTCACTGGCTCGCGCCGAATTAGTTGTGGAAGTGACCCAGGGCGTTGCCGAGCCATCACCGGTTGCAGTGGTTCCGTTTAACTGGAGCGGCACGTCGGCGCTACCTGAAGATGTAGCAAAGGTCGTGGAACAGGATCTGGCGCGTAGCGGTTTTTTCTCCGCGCTTCCGCGCGAAAGCATGCTGGGCTTTCCGAGTCGGCAAAGTGATGTTTATTTCCGTGACTGGCGTGTAAGCGGCTCCGATTATCTGTTGATCGGACGGATTGAGCCGCTCGGCGAGCAGCGCCTGGAGATTAATTTTGAGCTCTACGATGTGCTCAAGGAGCAGCGTTTGATGGGGCAGCGGGTAGAAAGCACACCGGCCCAGCTGCGCGATGCGGCCCACTATATTGCCGACCGTATATTTGAGGAGCTGACAGGGCTTAAGGGGGCATTCTCGACCCGTATCGTCTACGTCACCGCCGATCGCCGCGCCGATAACAGTAACCGTTATCGCCTGATGCTCTCGGACTGGGATGGCGCTCGCCCCCGGACCATCCTTGAATCCAGTGAACCGATTATGTCGCCGACCTGGTCGGGGGATGGTTCCAAACTGGCCTATGTGTCTTTTGAAACCGGGCGTCCGGCTATCTATGTCCAGTATTTGAGTACCGGAAAGCGTGAACGGATCCAGTCGTTCAAAGGGCTTAACGGAGCGCCGTCCTGGTCACCGGACGGCAACCAGCTGGCTCTTGTGCTGTCCAAGGATGGCAACCCCGAGATCTACGTGCTTGATATGCGCTCGCGCCAGTTGCAGCGTGTAACACGCCATTACGGGATCGATACTGAGCCAACCTGGGCACCCGACGGGCAGTCGCTGTTATTTACCTCGGATCGTGGCGGTCAGCCCCAGATTTACCGGCTTAATCTGAGCTCCAGAGATCTTGAACGTTTAACCTGGGAAGGGAACTACAATGCGCGGCCGCGGCTGACCCAGGATGGCCGATTTCTCGCCATGGTACACCGCCCGCAGGGGGGGGATTTCACCATTGCCGTTCAGGACCTGAAATCCGGACGTCTCGATATACTGACCCGTGCCGGGTTGGATGAGTCCCCGAGTATCGCCCCCAACGGGAGCATCATCATTTACGCCAGTCAGGAGCAGGGTAAAGGTGTGCTCGCGGCTGTATCATTGGACGGCCAGGTGCGCTTCAGAATGCCCAGCCCCGGTGGCGATGTGCGTGAGCCTGCCTGGTCGCCATTCTTGCAATAATTGTGGGTCTTTCGGGCGTTATGGAAGCTGCGGAAGGGCTGTTGTCTCAGAGTGGCGACGGCTTGGAAAAAATTCGATCTGATCGCTGCAATACAACGGTCGGTCTCTTGCAATATGCTATCGCTAAGATTAGCGTAATCAATAAATTATATCGCGTTTTGTCTGACTAGGAGAAAATGATGCGTGCGTTGAATCTGATGAAAGCGGCTGCACTGGGTGCGGCTGTCGCCTGGGTTGCCGGCTGTAGCACCACGAGTACTACTACTGACGGTGGCGCTGGCGGCGCTGATGGTCAGGGTGGCAGTGGCTCTGCCAGCTCGTACGGGGTTGATGGCTCGGGTGTCAGCGGCAGCGATATGGCCGATGTAAATCAGCTTCAAACCGTGTTCTATTTCGACTTCGACCAGTCCGTTGTTAAGCAGGACGGATTTGCTGATCTGGAAGCGCACGCACGTTACCTGTCCCAGAATCCGGGGGCATCGGTTCGTCTGGAAGGGCATGCGGATGAGCGTGGGACCCGTGAATACAACATCGCTCTGGGTGAGCGTCGCGCCAATGCCGTTGAGCGTCTGTTGATCGTCAACGGAGCCAGCGCATCTCAGGTAGAGACAATCAGCTACGGCGAAGAGAAGCCGGCTGTGATGGGGCAGGGCGAAGCGTCCTGGGCTCAGAATCGTCGTGTGGAACTGAAGTACGTATCCCGTTGATATGGCGCGTGATCTAAAAGCACTTCCGCTGGTATTCGCCCTCGCGCTCCCCTGGGTGGGGGGCGCGAAAGTGCTCGCGGCGGATGTAACCCCAATCCCGGTGACTGACTCCAGCGCCGGTAGTGGTGCGTCCTATGCCCAGTCTCCGCAAAGCGAGCTCTTGCTGATGGTTCAGCAGCTGCAGGAGGAGGTTCGTCAGTTGCGAGGGCAGCTCGAAACGCAACAGTATCGGCTGGATAAAATGGAGCGCGAACAGCGGGATCGGTACCGCGATATTGACCGCCGGATCAGCGCGCTTATTCAAGCGGCGGCGGGCGATCAATACGGTATGGCTCAAGGCGCTGCGGATTCCGAGGTGCCAGCGCAACCGGATGCCACGGAAAACACGCCTGAGCAGGCGAATGGCGAGGCTTCCGCCGCAGTATCCTCTTCGACCCAGCCCGTCGTCGATGGGGTCAGTGATCTGGACGCCTATAAGGCAGCTTTTGCGCTGGTGCGGGAGCGCCAGTTCGAACAGGCGCTTGGCGCGTTTGATCAGTTTATTCAGCGTTATCCGCAGAGCAGTCACCTGGCTAACGCGCATTACTGGGTGGGTGAGGTGCAGCTCGCGCAGCAGGGATTGGAGCAGGCGAAAGCGGCATTTAAGCGTGTGCTCGACCAGTTCCCGGATCACACTAAGGTGCCGGATGCGCTCTATAAGCTCGGTGTGGTTGAAGACAGGCTTGGCAATGGCGAAGCGTCCAAGGCAGCGTTTTCACGCTTGCTGACCGACTTTCCTCAGAGTTCGGCCGCTGGCCTGGCGCGTAACTACACTCCATCCTCGTAACAGGAAAATTCAAACGTTATGACAAACCGGGAAAAGCGGGCCGTTGTACTCTTGTCCGGCGGTCTCGATTCCGCCACGGCGCTGGCCATCGCGAAGTCGCAGGGCTACGCATGTCATGTGTTGAGCTTCGATTATGGCCAGCGCTCCCTGACGGAGCTGAATGCAGCAAAGCGTGTTGCAGACTCTATTGGTGTGGCGGAGCATCGGGTTTTGCGGCTCAATCTCGAAGATTTCGGCGGCTCGGCGCTGACCGATACCAACATCGAAGTGCCTGAGCAGGAAAGCGAGGGTATCCCGATTACTTACGTTCCCGCCCGCAACACGGTTTTTCTCTCGCTTGCGCTGGGCTGGGCTGAGGTTTTGCACGCCGAGGCGATCTTTATCGGCGTGAATGCCGTCGATTACTCCGGGTATCCGGATTGTCGTCCCGAGTTCATCGAGGCGTTTGAGAAGATGGCTAACCTGGCGACGCGAAATGGAGTCAGCGGCGAGCCGATCCGCATCGAGACGCCGCTTATCGACATGACCAAGGCGGAAATTATTCTGGCAGGTGGCAAACTCGGCGTCGATTACGCGGAAACCGTTTCCTGCTACCAGGCCGATGACGACGGCCGTGCCTGCGGGCAGTGTGACAGTTGTCGGTTACGTGCCAAGGGGTTCGCCGATGCAGGGCTGCCGGATCCCACGCGTTACCATTAAGGGGTATTCACGCGTTTCGGCGGATTGGCGGTTGCATTTGTATCAGGACTGCGTATACTTCGCAGCCCTGTTGGGTCGTTAGCTCAGTTGGTAGAGCAGTTGGCTTTTAACCAATTGGTCATAGGTTCGAGTCCTATACGACCCACCATTCCCCTCCTGTTTTATTTATACCCGCCTGCTATCACTCGTCTGTGGTTTCAGGGTTTCATATGCCAATCGGTTGCATCGATTTCAATTCCGTGTCGGTAATATTGATCCCGAGTCCTGTCTAAGCTGATGGTTGTGGTATACTTTCGCACCCTTTTCATGGGCCTCGCGCCCGTTGGTCCAGTAGTCAAGATAGAAGAAGCATGCTGACGAAACCGGAAATCGACGATCGCATTATCGTTCAGGAACACTTTGCGCAGGAACACCTGCCTTCGGCGCTGGACGCGGATCAGGTGGCAGCGTACACCCAGCGTATTGGCGCGCTGCTTAAAGAGAAAGACGCCTGTCTGGTGGCTCACTATTACACAGACCCGATGGTTCAGGCACTGGCTGAAAAGACCGGTGGTTACGTGGCTGACTCGCTGGAAATGGCCCGTTTCGGCGCTCGCCATGACGCCTCTACGCTGGTTGTTGCCGGGGTTCGTTTCATGGGGGAAACCGCCAAGATTCTGAGTCCTGAAAAGCGCATTTTGATGCCCACTCTGGAAGCTACCTGCTCGCTGGATATTGGCTGCCCCGTTGATGAGTTCTCGGCGTTCTGCGATGCACATCCGGATCACGAGGTCGTGGTCTATGCCAACACCTCGGCTGCCGTCAAGGCGCGTGCTGATTGGGTGGTGACCTCCAGTATCGCCCTGCAAGTGGTGGAGCATCTGGCAGATCAGGGAAAAAAGGTGATCTGGGCGCCGGATAAACATTTGGGTGCGTATGTTCAGAAACAGACTGATGCCGAGATGCTGCTTTGGGACGGCGCCTGTATTGTCCACGAAGAGTTTAAGGCGAAGGGGCTCAAGGATCTCAAGCAGGTCTATCCCGATGCCGGTATTCTGGTGCACCCGGAATCTCCGGAAGCTGTCATTGAGTTGGCCGATGCGGTCGGATCGACGTCACAGCTGATTCGTGCGGCTCAGGAGTTGCCACATTCTATGTTTATTGTGGCGACGGATCGCGGCATTTTTTACAAAATGCAGCAGGCCGCACCCGACAAAACCTTCATAGAGGCGCCCACCGGCGGCTCCGGCGCGACCTGTCGCAGCTGCGCACATTGCCCCTGGATGGCGATGAACGGCTTGGAAAACATCGCTCAGGCCCTGGAGCAGGGGCGTGATGAAGTTACTGTGGATGAAGGCTTGATTGAGCGGGCGCGTATCCCGTTGCAGCGGATGCTGGATTTTCAGGTCCGCTAATAGAGACGCGGTAGCGCCGGTGACGGCGGCTACCGCTTATGCTCCGTGTTTATGACAGGTCGTCTTTCATCTGCTGGCGTAACGTCTTGATCTCCAGCTCTTTCTGATTAAGACGCGCTTTCTCGATATCATTTAATCCGTTTTCTCTGCGTGCGAACTCAACCTGGCGTAACGCCAGATCCAGTTGGGCGGTGAGCATAAAATACTCGATGCGCGCCATATGCACCGCATAGATTCGACCGTTCAGGCCTTCCGTTTCCGCCAGTTGATACCAAAAATCCACATCGTTGGGGTAGTCGCGTACCAGCTCGTTCAGGACCTGTGCCGCCAGCTTGATCCGGCCGGTCTGTCGAGCGATCAGTGCATAACGATAGCGCACGGGCATGCTGTCCGGATAAAGATCCAATAGTGCTTCTACGCGGTTGAATGCCTGATTCTGCGCGCCTTCAGCCAGCAGCAGGTCCAGCTCACTTAAGCGTACATAGAGGTGATCCCGCCATTGAGATGGTAGTGATTCGAATGCCTCCCGGCTTTGCTGTGTGCGCCCGGCTGCCAGCGCGCTGATCATCTGACCATAACGTGCGGTGCCGCTGCCGCCATCGCTGGCCTGCTCGGAGTATGTGCTGTAGAGCGTTTGCGGCTCCTTGCTGTAATGCACCTGCAGTCGCGTGCGTACCAGATCATAGAGCATATCATCGCCGTTAACGGGTGGTCGTGGCAGTGTTGCTGCACGATTGAGCGAGTCAGCGATGCGTGATTCCGTCACCGGGTGAGTGAGCAGGAATTCGGGGGGCTTCTGGCCGTAGAACCGATAGCTGTTTTGCAGGCGCTCGAACATCTTGGGCATCGCGTAGGGATCGTACCCGCTGGCGGACAGCGTCTGCATCCCGATTCGGTCAGCCTCCTGTTCGTTGCGCCGGCTGAATGCAAGCTGGGCCTGTGCTGATCCGGCGATGGTCGAGGTGATCGCTGCGGTGCCGGCCTGACTATCCGCCGCCGCAACGAGAATACCGGCGAGCAGGCCGGCAAGCATCAGGGGCCGATTGCGCCGACTCTCTTCCAGCTGTTGGGCATAATGCCTTTGACTTAAGTGAGCCAGTTCGTGGGCGACCACTGAGGCCAGCTCCGCTTCAGATTCGGAGGCCAGCAACAGGCCGCCGTGAATGCCGACGATGCCCCCGGGAACGGCGAAGGCGTTAAAACTTTCCTTGTCCAGTACGACCAGTTCAAGGCGGCGGTCCATCAATTCGCTGTGCTCTACGACCTGCCACAGCAGGTCATTCAGATATTGCTTGACCACCGGGTCGTCCAGAAGGGCGGCTTGGCCGCGCAGCACCCGGGCCCAGTTGCGCCCCAATCGGTGCTCCTCTTGCAGAGAGATCGTGCTGGAGGTGGCATCGGTTAATACAGGCAGACTTGGGTCGGCATGCGCCGTAGGCAGATTTAACGTGATGCCCAGGCTAAACGCCATCAGTAGCGGTAAAACCCGCTTTGCTTTTTCAGGACGATTATCTTTGATCCTGTTTTGGTATAAAGTGCGTCGCATGCAGCTCTTCACAAGTCGGAGGTAAATAATTGATGCACCAGTCTTCAGCCGACAGCAGCATAGATCAACTGCTTGACGCCAGTGGCTTGAGCTGTCCTCTACCGTTGCTCAAGGCCAAACAGGCGCTGAACCGTATGTCACCGGGTGAGGTGCTGAAGGTGGTTGCCACTGACAGCGGATCGGTTCGAGATTTTCGCGTCTATGTCGAACATAGCGACCACGAAATGGTCGATTCGTTCACCGATGGTGAATGTTATATCCATATCATACGGCGTGGGCCGAAAAGCTGAAACCAGGGAGCGCTGAGCGCCAATGCGTAAAATTCTCAATAAATGGATCGATCAGTATTTCTCGGATGAGGAAGCGCTGTTCCTGTTTCTGATTCTTGCGACCGGGTTGGCGATTATTGTTTTTCTCGGTGCGCCGTTGGCACCGGTGTTTGCCAGTTTGATACTGGCGTTTCTGATGCAGGGGCTTGTGACCTGGACCGAGGAGCGGGGCGTGCCCCACCTGTTGGCCGTTCTACTGGTGTTCCTCGTGTTTCTTGGTTTTGTCACCGCATTCCTGCTGTTTGTAATGCCGATTGCCTGGCGGCAATCCGTCAACTTGTTTAATGAGCTGCCCGGGATGGTGGTGCAGGTCCAGAACCTGTTGCTGTTGCTGCCGCAGAAATACCCCGATCTGGTATCCGAGGCACAGATCCGCGAGCTGATTGGTGTCGCGGCTGCCGAGCTCAGTCGGTTGGGGCAGTGGGTCGTTACCTTCTCCCTGAATTCGCTGACCGGTATCGCGGCTTTGGCGATCTATCTGGTATTGGTGCCAATACTGGTGTTCTTCTTTCTGAAGGACGGTGACTCGATGCTCTCCACCTTTTCCAGCTTTCTGCCCGAGAAGCGTGAGATGATGACCCGCATCTGGCAGGAGATGGACCTCCAGATCGCTAACTATGTGCGGGGGAAGGCAACGGAGATCCTGATTGTTGGCGGGGTGACGTGGATTACCTTCGCGTTGCTGGGGATTAACTACGCGGCCCTGTTGGCGCTTATGGTAGGGCTGTCCGTGTTGATTCCCTATATCGGTGCGGCGCTGGTTACCTTTCCGATTGCGCTGATCGCCTTTTTTCAGTGGGGCTGGAGCGGCGATTTCATGTGGCTGATGATCGCCTATGCTGTGATTCAGGCGTTGGATGGGAATGTGCTTGTCCCGCTTCTGTTCTCTGAAGCGGTTAACCTGCACCCGGTTTCGATTATCGTTGCGGTGTTGGTGTTCGGGACACTGTGGGGATTCTGGGGGCTGTTCTTTGCGATTCCGCTGGCAACGTTGGTTAAAGCCGTGGTCAACGCCTGGCCAAAGGTGGCTCAACACGCGGATCAGGAAGGGGCGTCTGAGTAGACGCCCCGGACGAATCAGTCGTCGCTGAGAATCTGGGCGGTGTGTTCCTTGGTTTTTACCTTCTTGATAACGTCTGTGATAGTGCCGTTTTCATCAATCAGGAAGGTGGTACGCACGGTACCCATATACTCTTTGCCGTAGTTTTTCTTCAACTGCCAGGTGCCATAGAGTTCATGAACCTGATGCTCGGTATCGGCAATCAGCGGGAAGGGCAGTTCATACTTGGCAATAAAGTTTTGATGCTTCTTCTCGGTGTCAGTGCTGACGCCGATAACCTGGTAGCCCTCGGCCTGGAGTCGCTCATAATTATCTCTGAGATCGCACGCCTGGGCCGTGCAGCCAGGGGTGTTGTCCCGCGGGTAGAAGTAGAGGACCACTTTCTTGCCCTTGAACTGGCTGAGGCTGATCGGGTCGCCGTTTTGATCCACGGCATTGAAGTCGGGGGCCGTCTGTCCAGTTTCTAGCATGCTTTAGCTCCTTTGCATTGTGAAAAGTGTATCGACCTACTACGCTTGCGAGCGCCAAATCGTTTAAAATGCCAGCCCTTTAAGATAGCAAAAGCTGCCCCCGAGGGTAATTGGTTATCCGGTTGTGCCGCGGGGGCGGCGTCAGTACCATACTTGGTCTTTGAATTCAGATGGAGAAAGAGATGATTCGCGGCAGTATTGTAGCGCTCGTGACCCCCATGCATGCCAACGGAGATGTCGATTGGGAAGCGTTGGATAAGGTGGTCGATCTGCATCTGAAACACGGCACCGCCGCGATCGGTGCCGTGGGAACCACCGGCGAATCCGCGACGTTGGATTACGATGAGCACCTGGACGTGATCAAACATGTCATCAAGCGTGTCGATGGCCGGATTCCGGTTGTGGCCGGCACCGGTGCCAACTCGACTCACGAAGCGATCGAACTGACTCGACGTGCCAAGAATGCAGGTGCGGATTACAGCCTGCTGGTAACGCCCTATTACAACAAACCCTCCCAAGAGGGTTTGTACCAGCATTTCAAGGCGATTGCAGACGCTGTCGATATTCCGCAGATTCTGTATAACGTACCGAGCCGGACCGGTTGCGACATGAAGCCGGAAACCGTTTATCGATTGGTTGACCACCCAAATATCGTGGGAATCAAGGAAGCAACCGGCGATCTGGAGCGTGCACGGCAACTGATCGAGAATGTGCCTGCAGATTTTGCGGTGTACTCCGGCGATGACGCGACGGCTATCGAGCTGATTCTGCTTGGTGGACAGGGCAACATTTCGGTGACCGCGAACGTGGCCCCGGCCGAAATGGCAGAGCTTTGTCGTCTGGGCCTGGAAGGGCAGGTCGAGGCCGCGCGCGCTCTGCAGCACAAGCTGATGCCGTTGCATACCAAGCTGTTTGTTGAAGCGAACCCGATTCCGGTGAAGTGGGCGATGCATGAAATGGGGCTGATTGGCCTGGGGATTCGACTGCCGCTGACTGTGCTGGCTGACGAGTATCACGAGGATGTGCGCAACGCACTGCGACAGTGCGGACTGATTTAACGGGCAGGGATATGACCAAAGCTTCCTTATCATTGCTGGCGATTGCGGTCGCCTCCGGCCTCAGCGGCTGCGGTATGTTGAAAAACAATCCGCTGTACGGGGAAAACGGTGTTGTCCGCGATCGTGGGCAGGATTATGAGCAGGCTCAGGCGGCAGAGCGACTCAAGCTGCCTCCCGGCATGCGCTCGCGCCAGATGCAGGAGCGGCTGGTGGTGCCCGAGGTGGGGACAACCGCGTCCGAGACCACGGGTGAGTTTGCCGTGCCTCGGCCGGAGTTTTTCTATGTCGAGTCGGGTAGCGAGTCGGTAAATCTCAAGCGTGAAGATGGTGAGCGTGTTCTGCTGGTCGATGAACCGATCGCCGATGTCTGGATCAAACTGCAGGAGTTTTGGTCGTTCAACGGTATCGGACTGTCATCGACGGATCCGCGCAGCGGCATCATGGAGACTGACTGGATAACGCTGGAAGGCGATCAGTACGGCTTTGTGGATGGTTGGATCAAACGCCTGACACTTCAGGATATCCAGGGGCCGACCCGCAACAAGCTGCGCGTATCGCTGCGGCCCGACCCGGAAGATTACGAGCGCACGGCGATCCGTATGCAGCATGTCCAGTACCCGCTGGATGCCTCCGTGGCGGATGTGGACTGGAGCAGTACGGGTAGCGCCCGCGATGTGGAGTACAAGTCGGACATGATGTTCGAGATGCTGCGCTATCTGAGCAAGGCCGCGGAGCCGGATTCACAGAGTCTGGTCGCCATGCAGCGTCAATCCCACGAAGGGTCGCAGCTGGGACGTGACTCGCGCGGTCATCCGGTGCTCAAACTGGGCGCACCGATTGATGAGGCCTGGACACAGCTCAATGATGCGCTGGATGCCACCGAGATCGATGTGGGGACTCGCGATCAGGCAACCGGCATGATCTATCTCACCTACACCACCTCCACCCCGGTCAGCGAAACGGAACGAATGGGCTTCTTTGAATGGCTCCACTCCGACCGTGAAGAGATCACATTCAATACCAGTCTGCTCTCGTCGGCGCTGGGTGGTGATGACGAGATGAGTGATGACCCGAATGCGATTCGCTACAGCTCGGGACCAACCCGGATCGAGAAGATTGATCCCGAGGCGGACGAGGTCTCGGCGCTTACCGATCCGGATGATCCGGCCAATCGGCCCGGATATAAAATCTGGTTCGCTGGCAAGGTGATCTACGTGTTCGGCGACGGTGAGAGCGGCGTCTATAATCAGGACACCGGCGAGTTTGAACACACGGGGCGCTATCAGCTCAAGTTGAACCGGACCCGCAGTGGCGTCTTCCTGTCGGTGCGTACCGATCAGGGTCTGGCCGCGCCGGATGTTATCGCCGATGAGATCCTTTGGGCCGTCAAAGAGCACCTGCCCTACGGCAACTGAATATGTGACACCCCTGAGCGCAGGGTATTTTGGAGAATTTGATGGAAAAGCGTGAACAGCTTTACAGCGGTAAGGCGAAATCGGTCTATACCACTGATGATGCCGATGTGATGGTGCTCGAGTTTCGCGATGACACCTCCGCTTTTGATGGCAAGAAGGTAGAGCAGCTGGATCGCAAGGGCATGGTGAACAACAAGTTCAATGCTTTTGTTATGCAGAAGCTTGAAGCGGCAGGAATACCGACCCATTTTATTAAACTGTTGTCGGATACCGAGTCGGCCGTGAAGCGGCTTGAGATGATCCCCATCGAGTGTGTCGTGCGTAACGTGGCGGCAGGCTCTATCTGCCGGCGTTACGGTGTTCAGGAAGGTATGGATTTGAATCCGCCGACGTTCGAGTTTTTCCTGAAGAACGATGCGCTTGGCGATCCGATGGTGAACGAATACCACATCGACTCGTTTGGCTGGGCGACGGCCGATCAGGTCGCGCGCGCCAAAGAGCTGACCTTTGCTGCCAACGATGTGCTCAAGGCGATGTTCGATCAGGCCGGCATGGTGCTGGTGGATTACAAGCTTGAATTCGGCATGTACAAGGGTGAACTGGTGTTGGGCGATGAGTTCTCACCGGATGGCTGCCGGATCTGGGATAAAGAAACCCGCAAGAAGCTGGATAAGGATCGCTTCCGCCAGGGGTTGGGCGGCGTTATTGAGGCCTATGAAGAGGTTGGTCGCCGTCTGGGAATCAGTTTCGACTGATTCTGACCGTCACGACAGAGATTTCTAAAAGCTCCGGCCTAGGCCGGAGCTTTTTTTTTGGTATGAAATATTGGTGGTGATAAATCCTTTGTGTGGCCCAATAAACATAAAATAAATCACTGCATAATTCTGATTGACTGGAAAATGGTTTCAGGAAATAGCATTATGCCTTGGCAAATTTTCTGATGCTGAACTAGCATTATCGAAACTGGAATTTTTCGGCCCCGATGGAGAGTGGCAGATGTCCGAACGGCGAAACGAACAGAAGAATAAAATCCTTTCCCAGCTGGGTGATATGCTCACTGCCCGCCTGCCCGAGGCGGATCTGAACCCTGTCCTTGATTTTATGTATCAGTATTACCGTGTGTCACCGTTGGAGGAGTTGGCCGAGCGCAGCTTCGAAAACCTGTACGGTGCCACCTTGTCCTGCTGGGAACACCTGCAGGAAGCACCGGGGGACGACAGCAATATCCATGTGTTCAACCCTGACCTGGAGCGCCACGGCTGGCACTGCGGTCACACGGTTATCCAGATTATGCATGCCGATATGCCGTTTCTGGTGGACTCCGTTCGTATGGAGCTTAACCGGCGGGGGCTGTCGATCCATGTGGTTCATAGCGGCGTGCTCTCGGTGCAGCGCAACGGCGATAAGGTCAGAGTGCAGAGTGATGCGGCAGACACCGAGCGCGAGGCGCTGCTCTATATCGAAGTCGATCGTCACAGCAACCCGGAAGAGCTCAAGGGAATCGAGCACAGTTTGAGTGAGGTGCTGGGTCAGGTTCGTGCCGCCGTGGGGGATTTTGAGGCGATGCGTGCCCAGGTTGACACGCTGCAGCAGGAGCTCGCCGATGATAGCGTTATCGATAGCGGCAAGCGGGAAGAGGCGCGCGCCTACCTGAGCTGGATGCTCGATAACCGTTTCACCTTTCTCGGCTACGAAGAGCTTGATTTCAAACATGAGGGGGGGCAGCTCAGTATCGAGCAGAGAGAGGGTTCGGCCCTGGGGATCTGCCAGCTGCAGGAGCGCGTCAAGCCAACGCCCACTGCGCCGGAGCACTGTTTCCTGCTGGAGCCTGAGCCCCTGAGTTTCGCCAAGGATGATCAGCGCTCACGGGTGCACCGCCCGGCCTATCGTGACCTGGTGCTGGTCAAACGGTTTGATGATCAGGGACAGGTGATTGGCGAGTGTCGCTTCTATGGCCTCTACACGTCGCCGGTCTACGTGGAGTCGCCGCGCAATATTCCGATACTGCGCCGTCGTATGGAGTGCGTGCTCAGCCACGCCGGGTTTACGCCGGGGGGACACAGTGCCAAGTCACTGGCGCAGATCCTGAATGAGCTGCCCCGTGACGAGTTGCTGCTCTCCAGCGAACAGGAGCTGTTCGATAACGCGATGGGGGTATTTAACCTCCAGGAGCGGCGTAAGGTGCGGCTGCTGATTCGTCGCGATGCCTGCGGCAAGTTCTACACCATGCTCTATTACGTGCCGCGGGATATCTTTAATACGGCCTTGCGTACGCAGGTTCAGGAGATGCTGCTGGAGCGCCTCGGCGCGCTGGATTGCGAGTTCACTACCTACTATAGCGAGTCCGTTCTGACCCGTGTCTATTTCGTGTTGCCTGTAGATCCGAGCAAAGAGATCCGCTTTGATCCTCAGGAGCTGGAAGCGGAGGTGGCGGAACTATCGCGCTCCTGGTCCGATGAGTTGCACCATGTACTGGTGGATTCTGCCGGCGAAGAGCGCGGTAATCATCTGGCCAACCGCTATCGTACGGCGTTTCCGTCCGCCTACCGCGAGCATTTCTCGCCGAGCAGCGCGGTTTTCGATATCGAACATATCGAGGAACTCGATACCGGTAAGAGCATCAGCATGAGTTTCTACCGGCAGATCGAGCAGTCGCGAGACCTGTTGCGCTTCAAGCTTTTTAACCGCAATGATCCGCTGGTTCTCTCCGACATCATTCCGGTGCTGGAAAACCTGGGAATGCGAGTTGTGGGCGAGCATCCTTACATGGTGCGTCGTCGTGATGGCGAACAGTTCTGGATTCACGACTTTACACTGTTCTACAACAGCTCGGAGACGGTTGATCTTGAGGAGGTAAAACAGGTATTCCAGGATGCGTTCTCCAATATCTGGAGCGGGCATGCCGAAAACGACGAGTTTAACCGGCTTGTTATCGGCGCCCGTTTGACCTGGCGCGAAGTGGCCATGCTGCGCGCCTATTCCCGTTACAACCAGCAGATCCGTTTCGGGTTCAGTCAGCCCTATATTGCCGACACCCTGGCCCGTCACCTGTATATCGCGCGACTGCTCGTTGCGTTGTTCAGGGCGCGGTTCGAGCCGGGACGTCAGAACAGCTCCAAGGTCGAGGCGTTGGCGGAGCGCATCGCCAACAGCATTCTCGATGCGTTGGAAAAAGTCGATCACCTCAATGATGACAAGATCCTGCGGCGCTACCTGGAGTTGATCCGCGCCACCTTGCGTACCAACTACTTCCAGACTGACGGCAACGGAGAGCTGAAGGACTACTTCGTCTTCAAGATGGATCCCCATGCCATCGCCAATATTCCGCTACCGCGGCCCATGTTCGAGATCTTCGTCTACTCAGCGCGGGTGGAAGGTGTCCATCTGCGCGGTGGCAAGGTGGCCCGTGGCGGGCTGCGTTGGTCGGATCGTCGCGAGGATTATCGCACCGAGGTGCTGGGTCTGGTTAAAGCTCAGCAGGTGAAGAACGCGGTTATCGTTCCGGTCGGTGCCAAGGGGGGCTTTGTCGCCAAGCAGTTGCCGGCCAACGGCAGCCGGGAAGAGATCATGGAGGAGGGCATCGCCAGCTACAAGACCTTCATCCGCGGGCTGCTCGATGTTACCGACAACTACGTGGATGGTGACGTGGTGCCGCCGCCTGAGCTGGTGCGTCACGATGAGGACGATCCTTACCTCGTGGTCGCGGCCGACAAGGGAACGGCGACGTTTTCCGATATCGCGAATTCCATTGCGGAAGAGTTCGGCTTCTGGTTGGGTGATGCCTTCGCCTCCGGTGGCTCACAGGGCTACGATCATAAGAAGATGGGGATTACCGCCCGGGGGGCCTGGGAATCGGTCAAACTGCACTTCCGTGAGCTGGGGCTGGATACTCAGACCGAATCGTTCTCGGTGGTGGGGATTGGTGATATGGCCGGCGATGTATTCGGTAACGGTATGCTGATGTCTGAGCACATCCAGTTAGTCGCGGCCTTTAACCACCTGCACATTTTCATTGATCCCGATCCAGATGAAGCGGCCAGTTTTGCCGAGCGTCAGAGAATGTTCGAGCTGCCGCGTTCCAGCTGGGCCGATTATGATGAATCGCTGATCTCCAAAGGCGGTGGCGTATTCTCGCGCGCGGCCAAATGGATCGATATCACCCCTGAAATGAAAGCACGGTTTGATATCGAACAGGACCGGCTTGCTCCGAACGATCTGATCTCAGCGCTGCTCAAGGCGCGGGTGGATCTGATCTGGAACGGCGGGATCGGTACCTACGTCAAGGCCAGTCATGAGTCCCATGCGGATGTGGGCGACAAAGCCAACGACGGTTTGCGCATCGATGGCCGGGACTTGCGCTGCAAGGTGCTGGGCGAGGGCGGTAACCTGGGTTTCACCCAGCTCGGTCGAATCGAGTTTGCGCTCAAGGGCGGTGCCTGTAATACCGACTTTATCGATAACGCCGGCGGCGTCGATTGCTCCGACCACGAAGTCAATATCAAGATCCTGCTCAATAAAGTGGTCAACAACGGCGATTTGACGGTCAAGCAGCGCAACAGCTTCCTCAAGGAGATGACCGAGGAGGTCGCATCGCTGGTGCTCAAAAACAACTACAGTCAGGCGCTTGCCATCAGTATTGCCGGGGCTCAGGTTGATCGTGCGCTGGATGACTACCGTCGTCTGATCAATGAGCTGGAGAGCAGTGGCCGTTTGGTCCGCGCGCTGGAGTTCATCCCCACCGATGATCAGATCGTGCAGCGTTCCGAGCAGGGACTTAAACTGACACGGCCGGAGCTTTCGGTACTGATCTCCTACGTTAAAGCGGAGTTGAAAGAGGTGCTGACCGCCAGTTGGTTGCCGGAGAACCCGTATCTGGCCCGCGAGGTCGAAACGGCGTTTCCGCATGGGATGGTCGAGCGATACGGCGACGAAGTGGCGGGTCACCGACTGCGGGCGGAGATTATCGCCACTCAGATTGCCAACGGCATGATCAACCGCATGGGCATCAACTTCCCGCTGCGGATGCATCAGGCGACAGGGCGTGACCTGCCCGATATTGCCGCGGCCTATGTAACTGCGCGGGATATCTTCTCCATGGATAATCTGTGGCATCAGATGGAGGCGCTGGATAACCGAGTACCGGCGGATCTGTTGCAGGGAATGATGGCGGATCTACAGCGTCTGGTGCGGCGTGCCGCGAACTGGATTCTCAACACCTGTCGCCAGCGGATCGATCCAGAGGCATTGGTGGGGCAGTTCCGTCCCGGCGTTGAAGCGATGTCCCTGTCTCTGGCTGAGCGTCTGACAGGAGAGCCCCTGGAAGCGTGGCAGGCCCGTTACACGGAGCTGGAACAGGCTGGCGTCCCTGCCGAGTTGGCCGTGCAGGCAGCATCCTTCGATTCGCTTTATACCCTGTTGGGTATTATCGCTACCGAGCATCAGACGGGCGAACCGCTGGATCGGGTGGCCGACGTCTACTTCCTGGTGGGCGACCGCCTGGACTTCTACAGCGTGGATCGTCAGATCAAGGCGATGGACCAGGATACCCACTGGCAATCACTGGCTCGTGATGGTTTCCGAGAGGATCTGAATACCCAGCAGCGCGCGATTACGCTCAGTGTGCTCGCCCGTGCCCGGGAGACCGAGCCTGTCGATGGCGATGGGCTTTCGAGTCAGGCGTGTGTAGAGCACTGGCTGGAAGCCAATGAGGTGTTGCTGGCCCGCTGGAACCAGGTGCTGACTGATCTCCGTTCCGTTTCTCAACCTGACAGTGCCGTATTCGCCGTTGCGATACGTGAGCTTGTAGAGTTGGCCAACGGAAGTTAAGGAGCGCGTTGCATGAAGGCGGTTTTTCTCGATGTCGAGAGTCTGGATGATCTCGATCTTGCGCCCATTCGGGCGTGCGTCGATGAGCTGACCTGCTATCGGGGCAGCGCCCCGGAGCAGGTCAGCGAACGGATTGCTGACTGCGATCTGGTGTTGGTTAACAAGGTAGTCCTTGACGCGCAGGCGCTGGACAGTGCTGATGCGCTGAAGTTGGTCTGTGTTGTCGCTACCGGTGTCAACAATGTGGACCTGGATAGCGCGCGGCGCAATAACATCGCTGTATGCAATGCTCAGGGCTACGGGGTTCGCTCCGTGGCTCAGCATGTGATGGGGTTGATGCTTGCGTTACACACGCATCTATTGGACTACGACCGCGCGGTACGGGACGGTGACTGGGGGCGTGCGACCCAGTTCTGCCTGCTGGATTATCCAATCCTGGAACTGGCGGGGCGCAAACTCGGCATTGTCGGGTATGGCGCCCTGGGCCAAGCCGTTGCGGAGCTCGCCCGGGCCTTCGGCATGGAGGTGCTGGTATCGGCAAGGCCGGGGACGGCAGAGGTGCCTGCAGGACGGGTGAGCTTTGAAGCGCTGGTCGAGTCCGTGGATGTTTTGAGTTTGCACTGTCCCCTGACCGAGACCACCCGTGATCTCGTCGATGCGGACGTGCTGGCACGGATGCGTCAAGGCAGCTTTGTGATCAATGCGGCCCGCGGAGGCGTGGTTAATGAGCCGGCACTGGTAGATGCGCTACGCAATGGCCATCTGGGCGGTGCGGCAACCGATGTGTTGACCGTAGAGCCGCCAAAGTCGGGGAATCCATTGTTGGCGCCGGATATTCCCAACCTGATCGTGACGCCGCACTGTGCCTGGGGCAGTGTTGAGGCACGTCGGCGTATCATCGATCAGACCGCGGAAAATATCCGCGCCTTCAGTAATGGCGAGAGCCTGCGCCGAGTTGATCAGGCCTAAAACGGGCAGGATGCATGGAACTCAAGCATCTCACCGGTGGTGGGGTGCTTGAGTTGCAACAGCTCCGCGTGTAGCAGCAGACGCGGTGACAGGGCTCTAACCTCCGGCGGCGCGTAGAAACCGTCGCCGACAATCGGATGCCCGATCGCCAGCAGGTGCACTCTCAACTGGTGAGAGCGGCCGGTGATGGGCGTCAACAACAAACGCGTGCCCAGCGCGTTTTGCTCGATTACTTCCCAGCGAGTCAGGGCGGGCTTGCCCTGTTCGTGGTCGACCATCTGCAAAGGTCGGTTATCCCAGTCACAGCGCAGCGGTAGATCAATTTCTCCGGTCAGCTGATCCGGTAAACCCGTCACAATGGCCTGATAGCGCTTACCGGTTTCACGGGCCTGAAACTGCAAGCTCAGTTGCCGATGTGAGCTCGCATTCAGCGCCAGTACCAATATCCCGGAGGTGGCGTAGTCGAGGCGGTGCACAATTCTGGCAGTGGGGAAGCGCTCCTGCACCCGACGCCAGAGACAGTCCTGCTTATCGGGGCCCTTGCCTGGCACCGATAGCAGGTTTGCCGGTTTGTTGACGACAACGATCTCATTATCGCTGTAAAGCAGCTCCACATTCAGCATTCGAACAGGGCCATCGATTCCACATGGGCGGTGTGGGGGAACATGTCGACGATACAAAAACGCGTAAGATGATAACCCGCCGATTGTAATGCCTTGGCATCACGCACCAATGCACCGGGATCACAGGCGATATAGAGGATCCTTCGAGCCTGGTAATGAACCAGGTGATCGATGGCTTCGGCCGCACCGGTGCGCGGCGGATCGAGCAGAATCAGGTCAAATCCCTCGCGTTGCCCCTGATGGTACCAACCCGTTTCCCGGATATCGGCGCTAAGGTCGCTGCGAAACAGTTCGACGTTGGTGATTCCGTTGCGCGCGGCATTGGAACGAGCACGGTTGACCATGGTCTCCGACCCCTCCACGCCGATAACCGATGCGGCGTGCCGTGCCAGTGGCAGCGTGAAATTACCCAGGCCACAGAACAGGTCGAGTACGCGGTCAGAGGGCGAGGGGGAGAGCCACTCCACGGCTCGCTCAACCATGGCCGCATTCATCGCGGGATTCACCTGAAGGAAGTCACCGGCCTCAAACTCAAGCTCTATCGTCTGCGCTTTCAGGGTGTAGGTTGGTGTGTGCGGGTTTGGGTCGAGCAGATGATAGTGTCCGTCGTTATCTTCGATAACCAGCTGAAATCCGAGCTCTGCTGTCAGTGCGAGCAATGACTGCTGAAGGTCGGGCATGAGACGCCGGGTGATGCGCAGACAGAGAATGCCGCTATCGTCACCCCAGCTGACCTCCGCATGGGTCAGATGTTTTATCTTGCCGCAATCCGAGAGTACCTGGCGAAGTCTGCCGATCAACTGGTTGATCGGCGTAAGCAGGACCGGGCAGCTTTCGATATCCTGCAGTCGGTGAGTGCCACTCTGGCGAAAGCCAATGATTACCTCACCATCGCCGCGCTGATTGATACCGATACGGGCGGTTCGGCGGTAACTCAAGCTGTCGCCGTGCAATGCGGGTTCGATGGATTGAGGCTGGATCCCGGCAAAGCGTTGCAGCTGTTCGAGTACCTGTGCCTGTTTATAACGGATCTGCGCATCACTCTCCAGGTGTTGCAGCTGGCAGCCGCCGCAGCGACCGTAGTACTGACAGGGTGGCGACTGACGCTCGGAACTCGGTGCCAGCAGATGAATCAAGCGTGCTTCATCAAAACGTTTATGGCGGCGAATGATTTCGGCATCCACGCGCTCTCCGGGCAGGGCGCCTTCAACGAACACCGTTTTGCCCTCCGATCGACCAACCCCCCGGCCTTCGCCACTGAGGTTGTTGATGTCGAGCTGAACGGGGCCTGAGGGGGCTGCTTTGCCACGGCGGGATGGGCCACCAAACTGGATACGTTTTCGATTCATGTGTGTCATGTTCCGTTAGCGGGAGCGCATTCTACCAACTACACGGGTATCTGGGCCATGGGTAGCCGTAAACCTATTCAATGGTGCCTTGATGTAGAATGGCATATATCGATCCGACTATTTGAGGTATTAGCCCCATGTCACAGGAACACCCATTTGCACCTTTCGTCCGAATACTCGGGAAGGGAAAAAAGGGAAGTCGATCTTTGACGCGAGAGGAAGCGGCCGAAGCGATGGGCATGATCCTTGATGATCAGGTCAGGCCTGAACAGCTGGGCGCATTTCTAATGTTGCTGCGGGTCAAGGAGGAGGCGCCGGAAGAGTTGGCCGGTTTTGCCGATGCCGTTAAAACGCGGTTTGTACCACCGGAACAGGTCTGCGCACGAATTGACTGGTCCACCTATGCCGGGAAAAAGCGTCACCTGCCCTGGTTCCTGCTTGTCGCGCTGGTGCTGGCTGAATCCGGATACCCGGTATTTATGCATGGTTCACGGGGACACACCGCCGGGCGTATATACACCGAAGATATGCTCCGTCTGTTCGGTATATCGCCCTGCCGGGACTGGCAGCAGGTGCAAGAGGCCCTTGTGAACGAGCGCTTTGCATTTATGTCAATCGATACGCTGTGTCCCCGGTTGGGCGAGATTATCCAGCTGCGTAACATCCTCGGGTTACGGTCACCGGTTCATACCCTGTGCCGTATGCTGAACCCGCTGGATGCAGAGATCAGCATCGACGGCGTATTTCACCCACCCTATGCGCCCATGCATCAGCGCACCGCGCAGTTACTGAACACTCGCCAGGCCGTGACCGTACGCGGCGACGGCGGCGAGGCCGAGGTCAAACCGGATACCGACTGTGATCTGCACTGGATCATCAATGGTGAGCTGGAGGATGGCGTCTGGCCGCGGTTGTACCCGCAGCGCCTGGTGAAAGATGATCAGCTTGACCCCCAAGACCTGTTAAAGGTTTGGCGGGGTACGCTGGAGCACCCCTACGGAGAGGGCGCGGTAATCTCGACCCTGGCCATGGTTTTGCGGTTATTGAACCCCATGCAGGCGGCCGAACCCGCTGAACTGGTCAACCGGGCGCGAACGCTTTGGGAGGGTCGTGACCGCAGCCGCTTTTAACCGTTGAGCCCGGCGCCTGCCGGGCTCAGTCCCGCCTCAATCGGTCGGAAACCGCGATCGGAGAGGGGAAGCGGAAAATAACGACATAGGTTGAAAGCAGGAAGCTGAGAATCGCTGTTGCCTGGATGACGTGAGAGGCTTCGGTACCGATCAGCCCGCCGGCAAAGGCCAGGTACGCGATCAGTAACGAGAACTCACTGATCTGTCCCAGGCGAAAGCCGATCTCCCATCCGGTATCGGCTGACTCACTGATGCCTTGCAGAAGATAGCGGAAAACAACCGGTTTCAGGGCCAGCACAGCGATGGTAAGAGCAATGGCGGGCAACAGGATATCGTCGATCAGCGTGAGGTTGAAACTTGCGCCGACGGAGAAGAAAAACAGGATCAGGAAAAAGTCACGCAGTGGTTTCAGACTGGTGGCGATGTATTGTGAGATGGGGCTGGTGGCCAGAGCGACGCCTGCGATGAATGCCCCCATCTCCGCCGACAGGCCCACGTAAACGGCGGCCTCAGCCATACCCAGACACCATCCGATCGCTGCCAGGAATATATACTCATGGAAGCGGTCGAAGCGCTGAAGCAGGGGCAGCAGTACCCAGCGCACGAAGCCCCAGGCAAACAGTGCCAGCAGCGGCAGCGCCAGCATTGAGCGGGCGAAATTCATGCCTGCACTCTCGTCACTGCCGCTGTTAAGCAGTAACAGGACGAGAATGGCGACCACGTCCTGCAAAAGCAGCAGACCGACCACCAGTTCCCCGGTATGGCGGTGGTGCAGCACGGTGGTGGGTAACAACTTGATGCCGATGATTGTGCTTGAAAACATGACAGCCGCACCGATTACCACGGCTTCGACCTGAGTGAATCCAAACAGGATGCCAACACCGTATCCCATTCCCATAAACGCTGCTGAACTGATCACTGCGACCATGGTGGCTTTGCGCAGCATATGGATCAGGTGCGAGGGCTGCATATCAAGGCCCAGCAGGAAAAGCAGAAAGATGATTCCGACATGGGAAATGTCGGCCAGCAGATTCGTGTCGGAAACCGCTTTAAAGCCCCAGGGGCCCAGTGCGGCGCCCAGAATGACGTAAGCAACCAGCAACGGCTGGCGGGTGTAAAGTGCAATTGAGGCCAGGACCGCAGCACCACTGAAAATCAAAAAAAACGAAAAAACCACTGAATGCTCGACCATGCCCTGTCTCCTTGCTGCGGGTCGCCAGTTTAGCAGATGCGAAAGGCCATCGGCAGTAGAGTCTAAAACCAACCAATTTACTCGGATATAAAAAGCGTGTATCCTGAACGTAAATTGGCACAATCACAGGTTATAACGTTTCTATGGATATTACGGTAAGCAAGAGCGCTGAAAAGTATTTGGCTGAGCTGTTGGACAAGCAGCAGGTTGAGGGTATTGCGGTGCGGCTGTTCGTAACCCAGCCCGGTACGCCTTACGCTGAAACCTGTCTTGCCTACTGTCGGCCGGATGAAGTCGACCCGGAAGACGAGATCATGGACATGGAGTTGCTGCGATTCTATATCGAGCCCACCAGTGTTCGTTACCTGGAGGAAGCGACCATCGATTTTGCGGAAGACCGCATGGGTGGCCAGCTGACTATCAAGGCGCCCAACGCCAAAGTACCCAAGGTTTCAGCCGATAGCCCGATCGATGAGCAGGTCAATTATGTCCTCTACGCCGATATTAACCCGGGTCTGGCCTCCCATGGTGGAGAGGTTAAGTTGATCGAGCTGGTCGAACAGGAGAATGGCCATGTTGCAGTGCTCCGTTTCGGCGGCGGCTGTCAGGGGTGCAGCGCGGTGGACCTGACTCTGAAGGACGGCGTTGAGAAGACCTTGATGGAACGCGTGCCGGGCTTGGTCGGTGTTCGCGATGTGACCGATCACACCGAAACGACAAACGCCTACTACAAATGATGTTAAGGGCCGTCCATGGGCGGTCCTGTTGCTACCCTGGCTATCATAACGTTGAAGGGCGTCTTTCACGCTGCGGTGTGCAGAGGCGCTCTACCTGTTCGCCGCTCCTTTAAACTGTTATAACTGACCTTACCTCTCCCGCCTAAAGAATAACGACGTGAATTCAGCCTGGACGGTTGCAATATCTTTGTCGACCCCCATTGATGTACTAAATTCAGAAGTTCCAAGCATCGGTCGTCATTCCGGTGCACTGCTAAGAGGCACTCATCATGGACCAACATGAATCCAATGAAGCGTTGACACTCGAGCTTCCCGTACTGCCGCTGCGTGACGTGGTGGTATACCCGAACATGGTTATTCCGTTGTTCGTGGGCCGGGAAAAGTCGATTCAGGCGCTTGAACTTGCCATGGCCCGCGACAAACAGATTCTGCTCGTGGCCCAGCGCAGCGCATCCGAAGATGAGCCCGCCTTCTCGGATCTGTTTGAAACCGGCACCGTCGCCACTGTGCTGCAGATGCTGAAACTCCCCGATGGCACGGTCAAGGTGCTGGTTGAAGGGGAGGAGCGCGCCCGTATCGATGAACTGCGTGACGAAGAAGACCACTATGCGGCGACTGTTGCCGTGTTACAGATTGACAATATTGGTGAGTCCGAGACTGACGTCTACAAGCGCACGGCGCTGGATCAGTTCGAGCGTTACATTCAGGTCAACAAGAAGATACCGTCCGAGGTCCTGGCATCACTTCAGAATATTGATGATGTCAGCCGCCTGGCCGATACCATCGCAGCGCATATGGCGTTGAAGCTGGACGAGAAGCAGAAACTGCTTGAGATGCTTGGCGCCCGTCAGCGTCTGGAACATCTGATGTCCCTGATGGAAGCGGAGATCGATCTGGTTGAGGTTGAAAAACGCATTCGTGGCCGGGTTAAAAAGCAGATGGAGAAGAGCCAGCGCGAGTACTATCTGAATGAGCAGATGAAAGCGATTCAGAAAGAGCTCGGCGACATGGACGAATCCGGCGGCAGCGATCTGGATGAGCTGCAGCGCAAGATTGAAAACTCGGGCATGCCGAAAGAGGCGCTCGACAAGACTCTGGCCGAGTTCAACAAGCTCAAGATGATGTCACCCATGAGCGCGGAAGCGACCGTGGTGCGCGGTTACATCGACTGGATGCTGCAGATCCCCTGGAGCAAGAAAACCAAGGTGCGCATGGATATGAAGCGCGCCGAGAAAATACTCAACGAGGACCACTACGGCCTTGAAGAGGTCAAACAGCGTATTATCGAGTACCTGGCGGTACAGAAGCGCGTCAAGAAGCTCAAGGGCCCAATTTTGTGCCTGGTTGGCCCTCCAGGTGTGGGTAAGACATCACTGGGCCGCTCGATCGCGCGTGCCACCAACCGCAAGTATGTGCGTATGGCGCTCGGTGGTGTGCGTGATGAAGCCGAGATTCGCGGCCATCGCCGCACCTATATCGGTTCCATGCCCGGCAAGCTGATCCAGAAAATCTCCAAAATCGGCGTTAAAAATCCGCTCTTCCTGCTCGATGAGATAGACAAGATGGGCATGGATCATCGCGGTGATCCGGCTTCCGCACTGCTGGAGGTTCTCGATCCGGAGCAGAACAGCACGTTTAATGATCACTACCTGGAAGTCGATTACGATCTGTCCGATGTGCTGTTCATGTGTACCTCTAACTCCATGAATATTCCCGGCCCGTTGCTGGACCGCATGGAGATCATCCGTATTCCGGGATATACCGAAGACGAAAAGCTAAATATTGCGCGTAAGTATCTGATTCCAAAGCAGATAAAGCAGAATGGCCTGAAGGAAAAAGAGCTGGATATCGACGACTCGGCAGTGATCGATATTATCCGCTACTACACCCGTGAAGCGGGTGTACGTGGCCTGGAGCGCGAGATCGCCAAGGTCTGTCGTAAAGTGATCAAGGAGATCACCCTGGATGGTCAGGCGAAGTCGCCGACAGTGACCGCCGAGGATCTGGAGCACTACTGCGGTGTGCGCAAGCACAAGTTTGGCATGGCCGAGGAACAGGACCTGGTGGGTCACGTAACCGGACTTGCCTGGACCCAGGTGGGCGGCGATATTCTTACTATCGAGTCGGCTGTCGTGCCCGGAAAAGGGCGTCTGACGCACACCGGGTCGCTGGGTGATGTGATGAAGGAATCGATCCAGGCGGCGATGACGGTGGTGCGTAGTCGTGCCCGGACACTGGGTATCCGTTCGGATTTCCATGAGAAGCACGATCTGCACATTCACGTTCCGGAAGGCGCAACGCCAAAAGATGGCCCGAGCGCCGGTATCGGTATGTGTACGGCCCTGGTTTCTGCACTGACTCAAATACCGGTCAGAGCCGATGTGGCAATGACCGGCGAAATCACTTTGCGGGGTCAGGTACTGCCTATCGGCGGGCTCAAGGAAAAGCTTCTGGCGGCACACCGTGGTGGCATAAAAACCGTCATTATCCCTGACGAGAATCAACGCGATCTTAAGGAGATTCCGGACAATATCAAAGCTGATGTCGACATTAAGCCGGTGAAATGGATCGATGAGGTGCTCGACATCGCGCTGGCCTACCCGCCCAAACCACTCTCCGAAGAGGAGGACAAAGTGGTGTCGGCGGAGCCCAAAGGTGACAAGAACGAGTCCGGTCAATTGAGCACTCATTAGCCGAAAGCCGCGGCACAAAAGGGCTGCGGCCAGTTGACACCTGTTTTAGCCAGTTGGTATAAAGTGCCTGACTACACGCTGGGTAAAGTTATCAGATAGAGCAAAATAACGACTCGATACATAAAGGGGAACAATGTGAACAAGTCTGAACTGATCGACGCAATTGCCGATTCAGCCGATATTCCCAAGGCTGCTGCCGGCCGTGCGCTGGATGCTGCGCTTGAAGCAGTGACCGGTGCTCTGCAAAAGGGTGAATCGGTTGCGCTGGTAGGTTTCGGTACCTTTTCAGTGAAGGAACGCGCAGCTCGCACCGGCCGTAACCCGCAGACTGGCAAGCCGATCGAGATCGCGGCTGCAACTCTGCCGACGTTTAAGCCTGGTAAAGCTCTCAAGGACGCGGTCAACAAGTAATACGCGCCCACCGTTAGCTGAGAATCAGGTTCAGGAGCGGTAGTTCAGCTGGTTAGAATACCTGCCTGTCACGCAGGGGGTCGCGGGTTCGAGTCCCGTCCGTTCCGCCAGATCCAGAAAAAGCGCATTCGACCTGAATGCGCTTTTTTTTTGAACCGATTCGTTTATCGCTTATCTACACCGCAGGACACATCAACTTAGGGTTATTGCAGACAATGCTTCAAACCATCAGGGAAAATTCTCAAGGTATGATCGCCAAGGTGATCGTGGGCTTGATCGCGATCACCTTCGCGTTGTGGGGGGTTGAGTCTTTGGTCAGCCTGGCCAATCAGGAGCCGGCGCCGGCGGAAGTTAACGGCGAAGAGATTACCCGACCGGCATTGTTGCAGGGTATGGAGCAGCAACGCCGGCAGCTGCTGGCGCAGATGGGCGAAAATGCAGACCCGGCCGCCATTGACGATAAGCTGCTTCGACAGATGGTGCTCGACGGCCTGATTCAACGTACCGTATTACTGCAGTCTGCCGAAGAGATGGGTATGAGTATGCCCGAGCAGGTTGTCGATCAGGTGATTGTGGGTACCCCTCAATTTCAGGTTGACGGTAAATTTGACCGTAACCAGTTTCAGGCCGTGTTGCGCAGCGCTGGTTTCACGCCGCTGATGTACCGCGATCTTGTACGCAAGGAGAAGCTGATTGAGCAGCAGCAGGCCGGGTTCATGCTGTCTGAGTTCACGACCGGCGCGGAAATCGAACAGTTGGTGGCGCTTGATCGCCAAACCCGTGATCTGGCCTATGTGACACTGCAGCTGGATCCGGCATCGATCGAGGTCGATGAAGCCGACCTCGAAGCAGCATATCAGAGTCGCATGGATGCGTTCATGACACCTGAACAGGTCGCCGTGGACTATGTGCTGCTTTCTCAAGCGGACTTCGCAGATCCTGACTCGGTCACTGAAGCGGACCTGCGGGCGGCCTATGATCAGATGCTGGCTGGATATCAGGCACAGGAGGAGCGTTCTGCGCGCCATATCCTGATCGATATCAATGATGATCGTGATGCCGATGCTGCGTTGGCCAAGGCGCAGGAGCTCCGCGAGGCGATTGCCGGCGGGGCGGACTTTGCCGAGCTGGCCCGGGAGGAGTCCGCTGACCTGGGCTCAGCAGAGCAGGGCGGTGATCTGGGTTACAACGGTACAGGTGTTTTCGTTGAGCCATTCGAGGATGCGCTGTTTGCGCTTTCGCCGGGCGAGGTATCAGAGCCGGTACGTACGGAGTTTGGTTATCATTTGATTAAACTGGACGATGTGCGTGAAACCGAAGTTCCGTCGTTAGCCGAGGTCGAGATGGAGCTGCGTGATCAGGTCGCGCAGGACCAGGCTGAGATGGATTACGTGGCAGCGCTGGAGCGTCTGGCGGATCTGACTTTCTCTTCCAGTGACCTTCAGGCCGCCGCAGAGGAGCTGTCACTGGAGATTCGCTCCACTGATCTCTTCTCCCGTGAAGGAGGTTCGGACCCCGTCAGCAGCTCTCAGCGAGTGGTTGAAGCGGCCTTTGGGGACCAGGTGTTGAACGACCAGCTCAATAGTGACCCGATTGAGCTGAGTAACGGCGAAACCGTTGTGGTGCACCTTAAGGACCACCAGGAGCCCCGTCAGCGTACGTTGGCAGAGGTCCGTGATCAGTTGGTGGCTCAGCTTCAGCAGCAGCAGGCGGTTGACCGTCTGGCCGCTCAAGCACAAGAGTGGGTCGATCGGTTGGAACAGGGAGAAGCGCTGGATCAGATCGACCCTGACAAGCGTTGGACACAGGTTGAGGCGGCTGACCGGGGTGCGGAAAACCTGCCATTGCCTGTGCTGGGTAAAGCGTTTGCGCTGCCCGCGCCTGAAGGGGATGCGCGCGTATATGCCACCGCTGAGCTTGCCGGAGGCGCTTACGCTATTGTTGCGTTGGAAGGGGTGACTCCGGGTTCTACCGATCTGTCTGATCAGGAGCGTCAGGCGTTGGGCTCCATGATCGCCAATCAGCGTGGCCAGCAGCTCTACCAGCAGCATGCCAGCACGTTGCTTGAAAAGGCTGAAGTGGAGCGTAACTGATTTTGGATGTGAGCGGTTGTCCGGTATCTTGTGAATGGGTACCGGACAACCACGGCTTTTATCCCGCCATCCAGCGCTTTACCTGGCAGCGGTGCGCCGGTTTAATGCACCTTTACTGCCCGGATTGACCAGCCATGCCGGCTGCGGCTAGAAGTGATCGAGTGTACGCTTCGCTGGGAGCGTTAAACACCTGCTGAACACTACCGCTTTCCACCACCTTGCCCTGCTGCATCACCAGCACGCGATGACTCAGTGCCCGGACCACTGCCAGGTCATGACTGATAAACAGGTAGCCCAGCTGGTAACGAGCCTGCAGCTCCCGTAATAGCTCGATGATCTGCTTTTGTACCGTGCGATCAAGCGCGGATGTGGGCTCATCCAGCACGATCAGTTCCGGTTTAAGAATCAGCGCCCGTGCAATAGCGATACGCTGACGTTGTCCGCCTGAAAACTCATGGGGATATCGGTGGCGCACCGACGGATCAAGGCCCACATCCTGCAGGCTCTCAACAACTCTCTTCTCGATCTCCGTGGGGTCGTTGATGTCGTGTACGCTCAGCCCCTCGGCCACGATCTCCGATATGGGCATCCGTGGGCTGAGGCTGCCGAAGGGGTCCTGGAACACGATCTGCATCTGCCGTCGTAGCGGTTTGATCTCTTTCTGTTTCAGGTTGTCGATAGAGCATCCCTGAAACTGGATCGATCCGCGCGAGCTGCTCAGTCGCAGCAGTGCCATCGCCAGTGTGGTTTTTCCCGAGCCGGATTCGCCGACAACACCGAGGGTTTCTCCCCGTCTCAGTGACAGACTGACACCATCAACGGCACGGAAATGATCGATGGTGCGCTTGAAGAAACCACGTTTTACCGGAAACCAGACCTTCAGTGAATCGCAGCGCAGCAGTTCTGGAGAGCGATCATCCACGGCGTTTGGTTCGCCATCAGGTTCTGCATCGAGAAGCTTTTGCGTGTAGGCGTGTTGGGGTGCGTTGAACACCTTTTCGGTGGTATTGGATTCGACAATTTTACCTTGGTACATGACACAAACACGATGCGCGTGTCGGCGGACAATGTTGAGGTCATGGGTGATTAACAGCACGGTCATGTTGAGCTGTTGCTGGAGGCGGCTCAGCAGCTCCAGAATCTGCTGCTGTATTGTGACGTCCAGAGCCGTTGTAGGCTCGTCGGCAATCAGTAGTTCAGGTTCGTTAGCCAGCGCCATCGCAATCATAACCCGTTGACGCTGGCCGCCCGAGAGCTCGTGTGGATACTGTTCCAGGCGTTCTAGAGGGTTACGGATGCCCACCAGGTCCAACAGCTCCAGCGCACGCTGACGGGCTTCTTTGCCGCCCGTGCCGCGATGCAGGCGCAGTGTTTCTGAAATCTGTCGTCCAATTTTGTGAAGGGGGTTAAGCGAGGTCATCGGTTCCTGAAAGATAAACCCGACCCGGTTGCCCCGAATCTGGCGCAGTTCGGCCTCGCTCAGCTCCAGCATATTCCTGCTGTTATAAAGCACCCGGCCCGAAGGATAACGGGCTTGCAGAGGGGGCAGCAGGCGCAGCAGTGATAGCGCGGTCACCGATTTGCCGGACCCGGATTCGCCAACCAGCGCAAGCGTTTCGCCGCGGCGGATATCAAAGCTGATGCCATTCACCGCGGGAGTGTTCTGGCCAAAGGCAACCGACAGGTTTTCGATCTCAAACAGCTTATCGGTCACAGGGCTTTCCTCGGGTCGAATGCATCGCGAACCGCTTCGCCAATGAAAATCAACAGCGTCAGCATCACGGAGAGAGACAGAAAAGCGGTCAGCCCCAGCCAGGGGGCGTGGAGGTTTTCCTTACCCTGCGCGACCAGCTCTCCGAGCGAGGGCGAGCCGGGTGGCAAGCCAAATCCGAGGAAGTCCAGCGCGGTGAGCGTAACGATGCCGCTGTTAAAAATAAAGGGCATGAAGGTCAGTGTGGCAACCATCGCGTTGGGCAATACGTGGCGGTACATGATGCGCGCATTATCAAGCCCCAGGGCGCGGGCGGCACGGACATATTCCAGGTTGCGCCCACGCAGAAATTCGGCGCGGACCACGTCTACCAGGTTCATCCAGGAAAACAGCAACATGATTCCCAGCAGCCACCAGAAATTAGGTTCGACCAGGCTGGCAAGGATAATCAAAAGAAAAAGGACGGGTAGTCCTGACCAGATCTCGATAAAGCGTTGAAAAAAAAGGTCCGTTTTGCCGCCGTAATAGCCCTGGACGGCACCGGCCATAACGCCGATCACCGAACTTGCCAAGGTCAGTACCAGGGCGAATAGTACCGAAATCCTGAAACCGTAGATGACCCGGGCTACGACATCCCGGCCCTGATCGTCGGTGCCCAGCCAGTTTTCAGCGGACGGCGGTGAGGGTGCCGGGGTGGGTAGTTCGTAGTTGATGGTATCGTAACTGAAACGGATCAAGGGCCAGATCATCCAGCCTCCCGACTCAGTAATGAGGTCCTGAATATACGGGTCCTTATAGTCGGCCGGCGCATCGAACTCACCGTTGAAGTCCAGCTCGGAATATTCGGCGAGCAGGGGAGAGCGGAGCTCGCCTTCGAAGCCGATTAACAGCGGCTTGTCATTGGCGATCAGCTCGGCCACCAGGCTGAGGCCGAACAGTACCAGGAAAATCCATAGGGACCAGAAACCTCGGCGATTGCGGCGGAACAGCTGCAGGCGTCTTTTTTGAATGGGAGAGAGCGCCATGGGTTACACCTCCCGGCTCTCGAAATCGATCCGCGGGTCGACAAAGGTGTAGGTCAAATCAGAGACCAGCTTCAGGATCAGGCCAACCAGCGTAAAAATGTAAAGCGTACCAAAAATAACCGGATAATCCCGGTTGATCACGGCTTCGTAGCCAAGCAGACCCAGTCCGTCCAGAGAGAAGATTACCTCGATCAGCATGGAGCCGGTGAAAAATATACCGATCAGTGCTGCGGGCATGCCGGCGATAATCAGTAGCATGGCGTTGCGGAAGACATGACCATACAGAATGCCGGTCTCCGACAGGCCCTTGGCCCGAGCAGTCAGCACATACTGTTTATGAATTTCGTCGAGAAACGCATTTTTGGTCAGCATGGTCAGTGTGGCAAAGCTGGATACGACTGAAGCAAGAACCGGCAGTGTAATGTGCCAGAAGTAGTCCAGAACCTGGGCCCCCAAAGAGAGTTCATCAAAGTTTGGCGAGGTGAGCCCTCGCAGCGGAAACCACTCCAGGTAGGTGCCCCCCGCGAAGAGAACGATCAGCAAAATCGCAAACAGGAAATTAGGAATTGCATAGCCGAGTATGACAATGCTGCTGGTCCAGACATCGAAAGAGGTGCCATCTCTGACGGCTTTGCGAATCCCCAGGGGGACCGAAACCAGGTAGGTAATCAGTGTGGTCCATAGGCCAAGGGAGATTGAGACCGGCATCTTTTCGATGATCAGTTCGACGACTGTTTTGTCACTGTAGAAACTGCGGCCGAAGTCAAAGGTCAGATAATCGCCCAGCATCTTGAGGAAGCGTTCGAGGGGCGGTTTATCAAACCCGTACAACTGCTCGATCTCAGCGATCAGTGCAGGATCGAGCCCCTGAGCACCCCGGTAGCCACTTTCTTGGCCCGAATTCTGCCCTGCCGCCAGATCGCTTTGTTCGCCGGCGCCGATCCTGTTACCGGCATCGACACCCAACCCCTGAAGGTGGGCCAGGGTCTGTTCGACCGGGCCGCCCGGGGCGAGCTGGATAATGACAAAATTCAACAGAAGAATCCCGAACAGGGTCGGGATCATCAACAGTAATCGGCGCGCAACGTAGGCTGCCATCAGGGGCGAACCCACCAGTTTTCAAAGCCCAGCGCATAGCGGGGAGATTGTTCCGGAATCCCGAATTTGTCCCAGTACGCCACCCGATAGGCGCTGATGTGGTATTGCGGGATGACGTAGTGGTTCCATTGCAGCACCCGGTCCAGCGCGCGCGTGCGAAGCACCAGCTGCTTGCGGTCGGGTGCCGAGATCACCTGGCCGACCAGGTAATCCACGGCAGGGTTCTTGATGCCGATAATGTTGCGGCTGCCCGGCTGGTCAGCCATGCTGGAGTGCCAGTAATCGCGCTGCTCATTGCCAGGCGATGTGGACTGTCCGAAGCCGCTGACGATCATGTCAAAGTCGAATTGGCGAATGCGGTTGATGTATTGCGAAACATCGACCAAGCGAATGGACGCGCTGATCCCCATCCGCTCCAGGTTGCGGATAAACGGAGCAACAACCCGTTCAAACTCCTTTTGGACCAATAGAATCTCAAACTGCATTGTTTCACCGTCGGCATTGCGTAGCGTCCCGTCATCCAGCGTCCAGCCAGCCGAACGCAGAAGCCGCAGCGCTTCGCGCAGGTGCGAGCGGATCCGGCCGTCGCCATTGGTGGTCGGTGCGTTATACACCTCGGTGAACACTTCCGGGGGGACCTGATCGCGGACCGGCTCCAGAATCTTCAGTTCTGCGGGCGTCGGAAGTTCGCGGGCAGCCATTTCTGAGTTGGAAAAGTAGCTGTGGCTGCGGGTGTAGGCGCTGTAAAACAGGTTTTTATTGGTCCACTCGAAATCGAAAGCATAGGCCAGCGCTTCTCTCACCCGGGCATCCTCGAAGATCGGACGTCGTGTGTTCATCACGAACGCCTGCATTCCCGTGGGATTGTCGTGAGGGATGGTCTGTTTAACGATCCGGCCGTCGTCGAACGGCGCTCCGGTATAGCCCGTTGCCCAGGCTTTGGATGCATTTTCCTGACGGAAGTCGTATTCGCCCGCCTTGAACGCTTCCAGCGCCACCGTGCTGTCACGGTAGTAATCATAGGTGATGTGATCGAAGTTGTAGCGTCCCCGGTTAACCGGTAGCTCAGAGCCCCAGTACTGAGGGTTACGGGTATAAGTCACTGAACGGCCGGCATCGTAGCTTTCGATTGTGTAGGGCCCCGAGCCCACCGGAATATCCAGCGAAGGTTTACTGAAATCGCGACCTTCCCAGTAGTGTTTGGGTAAAATCGGCACCTGGCCGACAATAAGCGGCAGCTCGCGGTTCTCGCTTTCGCCAAACTCAAATCGAACCCGGGTGTCAGAGCGTGCCTCAATACTGCTGATGCCAGCATAGTATGCCTTGTAAAACGGACTACCCTGTTCACGAAGCAGTTTAAAGGTGTATACCACGTCGTCGGCGCGTACTGGCTCTCCGTCACTGAAACGCGCAGATTCATGGAGCTCAAACTCGATCCAGCGCCGGTCTTCAGGCAGGTATATCTCCTTTGCGAGGAGACCATACTCGGAGAACGGTTCGTCGTCCGAACGGGTGGTCAGGGTGTCGTAGATCAATCCAACGCCTTCTGCGTCGGTACCCTTGATGATAAAAGGATTGAAGCTATCAAACGTGCCGATGGAGGCACGTCTTACGTCTCCGCCTTTGGGGGCCGAGGGGTTGGTATAGTCGAAATGGGTAAACTGCGGGCCGTACTTGAGATCGCCGTGCATGGCGATGCCATGGCTCGGTTGCGCCGCCGTGGACGCAAAACCGATGGAGCAGGTGAGTGAAAGGGCCAGGCCTGCAACAAATCGCCCGACACTGCTTGCCTTGCTGGATACTGGCACTCCGTTTCCCCCTGTCAGTCAAATGGCTAATTCGCTATCGATGTGCCTCCGAAGAAAAATCAGCGGCTATCCTCTCAAGCTCTTTATGGCGCTGGGCGCGCTTTCTGCCTTGTTCGCGTAGCGCATGATCCGCCTGGTGAAGGCGATCAAGCAGACGGTGATCGCCATCCGCTAACCCTTTGATCAGGTCTTGATCAATCCAGCGCTGAATGCGGCGGAACAGATACCACTTGAACACCACCGCTAAGATCACTGATATCGCGATAATAAAGAGGTTCAGATTGTCCATTAGTTCCACTCAAGCGATCTGATTAGGGGTAGAGTACCAGATCCTGACCCGGGCGCAGAGCGCGCACGTCAGTAATGCCGTTCCAATCAGCGAGTTGCTCTGTGCTGACACCGTAGCGACGGGCGATACTCCAGAGATTATCGCCACTGGCTACACGGTGAACGCGACGCTCCTCCTGCTGATCGACCGACTGCCGCGCCTTGGCGCCGGCGGGAATCAGCAGGGTACGTCCCGCGCGAATTCGATTTGACCCCAGATTGTTACTGGTCCGCAGGGCGGCTACATTGGTGCCAAAGCGTGACGCTATAGCCGACAGCGTGTCGCCGCGACGGATGGTATAGCGCGCCCAGCTAACCCGCTCTGACGCCGGGAGTTCGCTCAATGCAAGTCGGAATGGCTCTGTCGCATCGGTGGGTAAAAGCAAGCGGTGGGGGCCGGCAGGGTCTGTCGCCCACTGATTGAACCCCGGATTGAGTTGCTTTAACAGGTCCAGATCTACCTGGGCCAGTTGGGCCGCTTTTGCCAGCTCAATCTGCCCTTTTATCGATACCACTTCAAAGTAGGGTTCATTGGGTATCGTCGGCAGTGCCACTTCCAGCGACTCCGCTTGGCGAATGTAGCGGGCTACGGCCAAAATCTTGGGCACATAACGCTGCGTTTCACGCGGTAGATCCAAATGCCAGTAGTCGCTGGGCTGGCCAGACTGCCGGTTTTTCTTGACGGCTCGAGCGACACAGCCCTCGCCACAGTTGTAAGCGGCCAGAGAGAGCAGCCAGTCACCGTCGAAGCGTTTGTTCAGGTAGGTGAGGTAGTCGAGGGCGGCCTGGGTGGATTCTATGATGTCGCGGCGGCCGTCGTACCACCAAGTGCTTTTCAGGCCGAACAGGTCGGCGGTGCTGGGTATGAACTGCCAGGGACCCGAAGCCCGGCTGGGCGATTCCGCGAACGGGTTAAAGCTGCTTTCCACAAAGGGCAGAAGGGCTAACTCTGCCGGCAAGTCCCGTTCCAGAACGCTGGAAAGTACATAGTAGTAATAGAATCGGGCACGTTCCGAAGCGTGCTCCATGTAACGGTGATGGCGGAGGAACCACTGAAGCTGTCGGTCGATCCGTTCATTGTTCGCATCGGGCTCCAGTGTCAGATGCTCTCGGGTAACCTGCCACAGGTCAGTCGCTTCCGCCTGCTGCGGCTTTCTGGTTTTGGTGGCAGGCTGGTTGAGGGCCTGACGCCACCGGTCCGGCAGCGTCGTGGGAGCGACCTGGGCAGAGGTATCCGGGGATGGCTTAATCGTGTCGGTTTGGCACCCCGCCAAAAACAAGCCGCACATGATCGCGACTACAGCCTTGTGATGACCCGGCATCAAATACCAACCCCCTGATACTGAAAAATTTTTGCAGCATTTTATTGGGGGGCGGGGTGTCGGTCAAATGCATCAAAACTGGTTCTTCCATTCACGGACCGCGGCCATGACCTCGATCTCGTTGTCGAGCTTGCGGCCGACGAACGCCTCGGCCGAGTGTCTGATACTCGTCTGGTCTGTGCGCATAAAGGGGTTGATCCGCAGTTCCTGGCCAATTGTCGAGGGCAGGGTGGGCTTATCAGCGCTCCTCAATGCCTCACATGCATGGCGTACATGCTCAATTTCAGTGTTCTGAGGCTCCACGGCGGCCGCAAAAGCGAGGTTTGCGAGAGAGTACTCGTGCGTGCAGTAAACTTCAGTTGTCTCCGGTAGCGATGAAAAATAGTGCATTGCGTCGAGCATCTGGCGAGCTGTGCCCTCAAACAATCGACCGCAACCGGCGAGGAACAACGTATCACCGCAAAATAGCTGCGGTCCCTCATCCGGTTGGAAATAACTGATATGGTCAAGCGTATGCCCGGGCACGGCTCTGATCTGAAGCCGGTGCCCCAGCAGGCGAATCTCACTGTTGTGCCGCAGTGGATCGGTTATCCCGCCAAATGGGGAGTCGAGGGGGCCATAGACTGGCACCGGATAGCGGGCGAGAAGCGCCGCAACCCCACCTGTGTGGTCCTGGTGGTGGTGGGTGATCAGGATCGCTGCTAGCTCCAGGTCGTTTTCAGCCAGATAGGCTTTGACAGGCTCTGCATCACCGGGGTCGACCACCGCGATCCGTCCTTTTTCGGAACCCTCCAGCGCCCAGATATAGTTGTCGGTAAATGCCGGAATCGGGGTAACCTTAAACATTGCTGGAGCCTCCTGACGGTTTAATTGCCCAGAACGTTATGCCAACCAAGGTGGTTTTTGCAAGGTTCGGGGCTGTTGCCGGCGTCGAACTCTGGCATCATGTCAGGCTCTAAATATTCCAGGGTGGCCAGGTCTGCGGTCCCCGTGCGAGTGACAAATCAGCGTCGACACGCTGTAATAAATCTTAACCGGAGATCCGGCCGGAACAGCGGGATTTAAGAGCCGACACATGACCTTTCAGCAACTGCCACAGCCTGGTGAACTTAACGAACAGCTTAAGCAGTGGTTCGACTCGCCACTGGGCAGGGAACTATTGGACGCTGAACACCGGCTGTTGGAACAGGTGCTGCCTGAGCTTTTTGGTTATCACCTGCTTCAGGTCGGGGTCGACAGTCGTTATCCCATGTTTACCGCCAGTCCGGTACCGCACCGTATCATGCTCGGCCCGAGCCTGGAGCTGGGGATGGAAAAACGCTCGATCATCGCACGCAGCGATGAGCTACCGGTGCAGAGTGACAGCATTGACGTTGTTCTGCTGCACCATGCGCTGGATTTCAGTGATAATCCTCACCAGGTGCTCAGGGAAGCGGCACGTATACTGCGCCCCGGTGGGCATCTGGTGAATCTGAGTTTCAATCCCGCCAGCCTCTGGGGGATATACCGTCGCCTGACGCGTCGGCGTCACGCACCCTGGTCAGGACATTTTATCCGACACGGTCGCCTGCAGGACTGGATAAGTCTGCTGGAGATGACGGAAACTCGATCACTCTCCGCCCTGTATGCGGCGCCGCTGGAAAATCCCAAGCGCCGTCGGCGTTGTAGCTGGCTTCGGGTTCTGGCTCGCGGTGCGCCGGCCCATTCGGGTGCGGCCCTGCTTCTGGTGGCGCGTAAGGATGTGCCGGGGATGACGCCGCTCAGACAGCCCTGGCGGCGCAAGCTGATAAGTCTCCCCGTGATAGAGCCCAAGCCGACCGCGCGACATCGCCATCGAGTACGATACCTGCGAATCTTCCGCGAACGATAGAAATACAGCACCGGTCCGCCGGGGCCAGTGAACGGTTTTATGAATGTTAAGGACAGGCGTTGAAAGAAGTTGAGATATTTACCGACGGGGCGTGTAAAGGTAATCCGGGCCCGGGGGGCTGGGGTGCCATCATGCGTAGTGGCTCCCATGAGAAAGAGTTGTACGGAGGTGATCCCCATACAACCAACAACCGGATGGAGATGATGGCCGCGATCTGTGCGCTAGAGGCCCTCAATCAGCCCTGCAGGGTCACCTTGACCACGGATTCTCAATACCTGCGCAAGGGCATTACCGAGTGGCTGGCGGGCTGGAAGCGTAAGGGGTGGAAAACCGCGTCGCGTCAGCCGGTCAAGAATGCGGAACTGTGGCAGCGACTCGATCAGCTGGTGCAGGCGCACCAGGTCGATTGGAAGTGGGTCAAGGGACATAGTGGTCATCCGGAGAACGAGCGTGCCGATCAATTGGCGAACCGTGGAGTAGAGGAGTTTGGTAAGGCATGAGTCAGCGGCAGATTGTGCTGGATACGGAAACCACCGGCCTGGAAGTCAACGAAGGGCATAATATCATCGAGATCGGGTGTGTTGAGATGGTGAAGCGCAAGCTGACCGGCAACACATACCACCAATATATCAAGCCTGACCGGGATATTGATGCCGAAGCTATCGAAGTTCACGGTATTACCAATGAATACCTGGCTGACAAACCCCGGTTTGCCGAGGTGGCCGATGCGTTCCTCGAATTTGTGCGCGGCGCCGAGCTGATTATCCATAATGCCGCCTTCGATGTGGGATTTCTGGATAAGGAGCTGGAGCGCAACGGCTATGCGGAACGGATTGCGGAAATATGCACCGTTACCGACTCCCTGCTGCTGGCCCGCCGCAAGCATCCGGGCCAGAAAAACAATCTGGATGCATTGTGTCGGCGCTACGAGATCGATAACTCTCACCGAGAGCTTCACGGCGCGTTACTTGATTCGGAGATCCTGGCCGACGTCTATCTTGCTTTAACCGGCGGGCAAACCAGTCTGCAGCTGGGGCACGGTGACCATTCGGATGATGAAGGCGGGGACGAGCCGATACGCCGGGTTGAGGGCGCAGCCGACCTGCCCATTATCACCGCAGGTCAGGCGGAGCTTGAAGCGCATGAGGCGTTTTTAAACCTGCTGGACAAGAAAGTGGGCGGGGCCTGTCTCTGGCGGCAGGGCGATACTGCAACAGAATGATCTATTGGGCGGGGTTTCGCACACCCCGCCCATAGATATCAATGCAGCTTAAGGAGAACCATGGTCATGGCCACCGCACTCATGATCACGGTGTATGGTAATGCCATCCAGACCATGCGACCGTATGAAAGGCGGATTAACGGTGCCAGGGCTGAGGTCAGCAGGAACAGGAACGCCGCCTGGCCGTTGGGTGTCGCAACGCTGGGAATGTTGGTGCCGGTGTTGATGGCGATTGCGAGGCTATCGAAATGCTCGCGAGTAATCTCTCCCGCTTGCAGTGCACCAACAACCTCATTGATGTAAACGGTCGCGACAAAAACATTATCGCTGATCGCTGACAGCAGTCCGTTGGCGATGAAAAAGACACCCGGCTGCCGCGACTCTTCCATCGCCAGAACCGCATGAATAATCGGTTGGAACAGGTGCTGTTCATGAATGACCGAAACGATGGTGAAAAAGACCACCAGCAATGCGGTAAACGGTAGCGCCTCTTCGAATGCCTTTCCGATCTGGTGTTCTTCCGTGATCCCATTAAAAGCGGTTAGGAGCACGATCACTGTCAGGCCGATCAGGCCCACTTCGGCCAGGTGGAATGCAAGCGCCAACACCAAAAATACCGCCACGACCGCCTGGACCATCAGGGCCGCTCGGTCACGGCCGGTCTGGCGTTCATCCTGCTGACGTGCGTGGTCCAGCAGAATGTTGCGTACCGAGGCCGGCAGCTTGCCGCCGTACCCAAAGGTCCGAGTCTTTTCCAGTACAAAACAGGTGATTAACCCGGCAACCAGAACCGGCATTGTGATCGGTGCCATTAATTTGAAGAACTGCACGAAATCCCAACCGGCTTTCTGAGCAATCAGCAGGTTTTGCGGCTCTCCCACCAGCGTGCAGACGCCACCGAGCGCTGTACCTACGGCACCATGCATCAGCAGGCTGCGCAGGAATGCACGGAACGATTCCAGGTCCTGCCGCTTCTCCTCCAGAATATGTTGATCATTGGAGTGGTCGTGGTCTGACTGACCCGCATTCTTTCCGGACGCAACCTGGTGATAGACCGCATAAAAGCCGACGCCGACACTGATCAGCACCGCCGTAACCGTCAACGCGTCCAGAAACGCGGAGAGAAAGGCGGCCGAAATAGAAAACAGAAGGGCCAAAACCGATTTCGAGCGTACTTTGATCAATATGCGAGTAAAGACCCACAGCAACATGCTCTTCATAAAGAAGATACCGGCCACCATGAACATCAACAGCAGAATGACCTCCAGATTACCTGCAACCTCGTGGTAGACCGTTTCCGGAGACGCCAGACCAATCGCCACGGCTTCCAGCGCCAGTAATCCACCTGGCTGCAGCGGGTAGCACTTGAGTGCGAGGGCAAGGGTGAAGATAAATTCGAAGATCAGAATCCAGCCTGTCGTGGCGGGTCCGAGGGTATAGAGAATCAGGGGGTTGAGAATCAGAAAGCCGATAATGGTCTGTTTATACCATCGCGGCGAATTGCCGAGGAAGTTGCGCGTTAACGCCTGGGGAATACTTTGGCTCATCAACACTGGGTCCTGTCTGGTGCTTGGAATAAGCCCTGGCTATGCAACCCGCCTATCTTTGGTTGTTTTGGGTCCAAGGAGGCTCCGGGCAGCTGCGGTAACTTACAGTCGCCTCATTGATGAGGGGCGTTTGCGTGGCTGGCCGTGCGGCCTGGAGTGTCCTCGACAGGGCCGCGCAATCCTACCAGTTGCCGGGGTTCGGTAAAAGCTGTGATATGGTGTTGCTACGCGAGTACCAGAACAGGGCGCAGAAAGTGCAATACATTTTGGCATACGGTGGCAGGATTATTGCCAATCAGACCGAAATTGATCCGTTTTATCCGAGCTCCTGCCGTCAAAAATTGCGGGTTGAAGCAGCCTATCGGCTGAATGAAGCGTTGGAACTGCTGATACTCAGTGAGCTGCCCGACAGGGCAGTGCAGTGGCTGGATCTTCGAGGACTGCTTGCTCAGGTCGATGAGGCTTTGTTCGTCCTCTATGCACGTGCTGCCCAGATATCCGTTTGGTATGACCGACACCGTTTCTGTGGCCGCTGCGGTGCGCAACTGGAAAGCGACGCCACTGAGCTCGCCAAGAACTGCAGCCAGTGCGGGTTGTCCGTGTACCCCAGAATATCGCCCTGTATCATTGTCCTGGTGACTGATGGCGAGCGCTGCTTACTGGCCCACAATCCCCGGTTTCCGAAAGGACGCTTCAGCACCCTGGCCGGGTTTATCGAGGCCGGTGAAACAGCGGAGATGGCTGTCGCGCGAGAGGTGGAAGAGGAGGTGGGTATTCGCGTGCGAAATATTCGCTACGCCAAGAGTCAGTCCTGGCCTTTCCCTCACTCGCTGATGCTGGGCTTCTTCGCAGAGTATGCCGGGGGAGAGCTGGTGCCGGATGGTGATGAGATTACCGAAGCGGGTTGGTTTACGCGGGATAATCTACCTGACCTGCCGCCTCCGTTTGCGATCTCCCGCTACCTGATCGATCGCTTTCTCGAATCACTTTGAGCGCATGCTGAACAGTTTGCCCAGCCGCGTGGCAAGCATTACATTACCTTCGGCGCGTAACTGGCCTTTCATAAACGCGCTCATTCCATCCTGCTCGCCGCTGACCACGCGTATCAACGTTGCCTCATCCATCAGGAGTGTGATCGTTGGGTCGTCGTGCTCTCCCTTAAGTGCCCGGCACTGCCCCTCGTTGATATGGATATAGAAGGGAGCGGCGTCGCTAAGACGGAACTGGAAGGTCGCATTGAGGTCTGCTGCCTGCTCCGGGTTAAAACGGGCTGGAAGTTTTTCGATGATCTGTTCAACGGTAATGCTGGCGCTCATGTCCGTGAGGACCTCGGTCTGAAATCAATGTTTTAAGTTCGGGTTATGGTACAGTACGCGGCCCTGTCTTGAGAATCGCGAGCAGGCTTGATGGGAGAGAAGAGTGACTGAATTTTTGGCTGAATATGGTCTTTTTCTGGCGAAGACCCTCACATTGATTATTGGGGTTCTGGTGTTGTTCGCAGGCATCGGCTCTGTTGTGGCGCGGCGGCGGGATGCTCGTGACGGCCATGTGGAAGTACAGAATCTGAATGACCATCTTGAGCAGATGCGTGAAGAGCTGGAGTCTGAAGTGCTTGATCAGGAAACCCTGAAACAGCAGCACAAAGAGCAAAAGAAGCGTGACAAGCAGGAAGCCAAAGCGCGCAAGAAAGCGCTGAAAAAGGGTGACAAGGCTGAAGAGCCGCGCAAGCGCGTGTATGTTATCGACTTTGATGGGGACCTGCATGCCTCCCAGGTCGATTGGTTACGTGAGGAGATTAGCGCCGTGCTCACCCTGGCGCGTAAAGAGGACGAGGTATTGGTGCGCCTGGAAAGCGGCGGCGGGCTCGTGCACTCATATGGGTTGGCGGCTTCCCAGCTTGAGCGTATTCGCCAACGCGAGATACCGTTAACGGTGTGCGTTGACAAGGTCGCTGCCAGTGGCGGTTATATGATGGCATGCATCGCCGATAAGGTTCTCGCGGCACCTTTTGCATTGATCGGGTCCATTGGTGTCGTTGCTCAATTACCCAATTTTCATAAACTGCTTAAGAAACATGATGTGGACTATGAGGTGCTGACCGCCGGTGAATATAAACGCACACTGACCCTGTTTGGTGAAAATACCGAGCATGGCCGGCGTAAGTTCATCGAGGAACTGGAGGACACGCATACCCTGTTTAAGGAGTTTGTGGCTGAGTATCGCCCCGAGTTGGACGTGAAAAGTGTGGCAACCGGCGAAGTCTGGTTTGGCCGCCGGGCCCTGGATAAAGGGCTTGTCGATGGCATTACGACCAGTGATGATTATCTCTGTGAGGCCGTGGAGAATGCCGACGTATTCAAGGTCAACTATGAACACAAGAAGGGGCTGCAAGAGCGCCTCAGTGACTTCTCCATGTCGGTGGTGGACGCTGCCGCTAAACGACTTGCGGAAAAGGTCCATAACAGTCAATTCTGGTCGCGATAACCGGCTGAATGTTTTCCAATAGCGGAGTTAGGTAATCCGGTGAAGGATGCAGTAAAGGAATCAAACACGGCGACCCGCATCATCGGCGCAGCAGAAGCGCTGTTTGCCGAGCAGGGGTTTGCCGAAACGACTATGCGCCAGATAACGGCTCGAGCCGAGGTGAATCTGGCTGCAGTCAACTACCACTACGGTTCCAAAAGCGGGTTGATTGAAGCGGTGGCTCGCCGGTTTATGGACCCGCTGTGTCAACGTCTGGAGTCGATGCTTGCGGAGCGGGCCATGGGTGAAGGTGAGAGTCAGGCCGCGCTCGACGAACTGATCGAGATGCTGATGCGTGCGCTCTTGCTCGTGGAAGACGAGAATCCCCATGCACTGGCGCTTTTTATGCGACTGCTTGATCTTGCTTACACCCCGGATCAAGGGGAGTTACGCCAGTTTCTGATCGATGGCTATGGTCAGCGTGTCGCACCCTACATCGAACTGTTGCAGGCGGATTCGGCACCCATGTCGAAGGATGAGTTTTTCTGGCGCTTGCATTTTCTGCTTGGCGCGTTGATTTTTACCCTCTCGAACCAGTCGACGCTCAGCAGTTTGCGGGACGGGGATGCCGGTGCGCCGGATATCGAGCGGATCCTGCATCGGATGATCCCGGTGCTGGTGGCCGGTTTTCAGGCGCGGGGCGAGGTGTCCTGGTTCAGCCGGGTGTAATATGAAGCGGATTCAGGTCTCCATTGCCGATCAGCGGTTGAGGCTTTTTGATCAACACGGGCAAGTGGCTGACTGGCCCATATCAACGGCGGCTGCCGGTCCCGGCGAGTATGAGGGGAGCGGCTGTACCCCGCGGGGCGAGCACAGAATTCGAGCCTGCATTGGTGATGGGCAGCCAGAAGGTGCCGTGTTTGTCGGCCGGCGCCCCACCGGCGAAATTTACTCCCCGGAATTGGCCCTTGCCTTCCCTGATCGTGACTGGATTCTTACGCGTATACTCTGGCTGTGTGGGTGTGAGCCGGGGTTAAATCGCGGAGGTGATCGCGACAGTCAACGGCGTTATATCTATATTCACGGGACCCCGGACTCGGAACCTATGGGGGCGCCCCGCTCGCATGGATGTATCCGAATGCGAAACACCGATCTGCTGGAGCTCTTCGCGCAGGTGAAAGCGGGTACCCCTGTAACAATTAAGGAGTAAAAATGGCGACTGGTCCGTTGATGCTGGATCTGGACGGTCTGGTTTTGAGCCAGACAGAAAAAGAGTTGCTGGTTCAGCCCGAAGTCGGTGGTTTAATCCTGTTTGCTCGTAACTACGAAAGCCCCGCTCAGTTACACGCGTTGATGGCTCAGGTCCGGCAGTTAAGGCCGGATATCTTAGTCGCGGTTGATCAGGAAGGGGGGCGCGTGCAGCGGTTTCGGGCGGGCTTGACCCGTCTTCCTCCGATGGCGGCACTGGGGCGTTTTTACCAGTCTCAGCCGGAGCAGGCGCGGGTGGCTGCCCGTGAGTTAGGCTGGTTGATGGCGGCCGAGCTGCGCCAGTTTGATATCGACTTTAGCTTTGCGCCTGTGCTGGACCTGGACTGGGGGCGCAGTGGCGTGATCGGAGATCGTGCTTTTGGCGCCAGCGCCCCGGTGGTAGCCGAGCTGTCCGGTGCTTTTATGGCGGGTATGCACGAGGCGGGCATGCCTGCGACTGGAAAACACTTTCCCGGTCATGGCTGGGTTCAGGCGGATTCGCACGTTGCGATACCGGTTGACGAGCGCGAAGTCGACGCAATTCAGGCGGATGATATGCAGCCGTTTGGTGCTTTGATCGAGCAGGGTCTGGACGGCATTATGCCGGCGCATGTCATCTACTCGGCCGTTAACGGGGAGCCGGCAGGCTTTTCGCCGTTCTGGCTTCAAACACAGCTGCGTCAGCGGCTGGGTTTTAATGGCGTTATTTTCAGTGACGACTTGACCATGGAAGGCGCCAGTGTTGCTGGTGGCTTCGCAGAACGTGCGGAGGTGGCGCTGGGCGCAGGCTGCGACATGGTGCTTGTGTGTAATCATCGCCAGGGTGCGCTGGAGGTGTTGGACTACTTGAAACAATCTCACTGGCCGGTGTCTAACCGGTTGGCCGGGATGCGCGCTCGAGGGATTGCCGCGGAACCCGATTCGGCGCGCGCGGCTCAGGCGCGGGGCTGGGCTGAACAGCTCTCAGAGTAAACGGACGGAGGGTTAATGAGTGAGGGGCAGATTACCGGGCTACTGGAGCCGCTGTTTCAGTTAGTGCCGGTGCTGGAGGGTTATCGCTGGCAGATTAATGTACTGGCGGTTATCTGTCTGACCTTGGTTTTGGCCTGGGTGATTGATCGCATTGTACGTCGGTTGGTGCGCTCGCTGTCAAAGACCGCTCCGGTCTGGGACGATTTGCTGATCGATGCGTTGCGAAAGCCTCTGATGGTTTTGGTTATCGTCTATGGTTTGAGTTTTGCGCTAAGGCTGTCAGCGCCTCACCTGGAGTTAGTGACTAAAACGCTCCCCGCCATGGTGAGGGAACTCGGCTTCATTGTTCTGCTCGCCTGGGCATTTATGCGTTTCGTGGGGCGTGCCGAAAACCTGATCTTGCGGCGCAACAGCAATATCGACAGAACCACGGCTAACGCGATCGCGAAATTGGCGCGCCTGGTCATTGTTGTCCTGACTGCGCTGGTTCTGCTGCAGAATCTCGGCGTCAGCGTATCCGGTATTCTTGCCTTCGGCGGCATCGGGGGGCTGGCCGTTGGCTTTGCAGCCAAGGATCTGCTGGCAAACTTTTTTGGTGGGTTGATGATCTATCTGGATCGACCATTCAAGGTTGGTGACTGGGTGCGCTCGCCTGACAAGAATATCGAGGGGGTGGTTGAACATGTCGGTTGGCGTTTGACGATTATACGTACCTTCGACTTAAGGCCGCTGTACGTCCCCAACGCGACCTTCAACAACATCTCGGTGGAAAACCCGTCACGGATGACTCACCGCCGGATCTTTGAATATGTGGGTGTGCGTTACGCTGACGGCAAGGTGGTAAAGTCCATTGTAGATCGTATTCGCGAGATGCTTGTCAACCATCCCGAGATCGATGAAAACAATACCCTGTTTGTCCAGCTCAACCGGTTCGGTCCGTCCTCCTTGGATATCATGGTGTACACCTTTACCCATACCACGAACTGGGGCCATTACCTGGCGGTTCGGGAAGATGTGTTGCTGAAAATCATGGATATCGTGGATGAAGCCGGGGCGGAAATTGCGTTCCCGACAACGACGGTACATCTCCATCAAGAAGCGGCGCAGCCCCCGGTTGAATAAATTAGATATATCTAATAAAGTGCGCTCGCCTGAATATGATATGCCGGGAGCTGTGAATGCGGGATCTGACAACAGGGGAGCGTAAAGCCAGGTCGGCATGGCTCAAGCAGCAGGCGGCGGTGGCGCGCCGAAACCTGAGTTTGGCAACGGCAGCCGGCGTACTGGGTGCGCTTGCGCTTGTCGCTCAGGCGGATCAGCTCGCCCAGGCTATCGCTGCTGCCGTCGCGGGGGCGACGTTAAGCCAGATACAGCCCATGTTAGTCGGTTTTCTGATAGCTGTTGCCTTTCGGGCCCTTTTTTCCTGGCTCAAAGAGTGGTTTGGTCAGCGTGCATCAATCCGTGTTCGTCGACACCTGAGGGCCTCGTTGCTTAGCAAACTGGAGCGCCTTGGCCCTGCTTATAGCGCGAATGCCCGGGCGGGTGGACAGGCCAGCCTGCTTATCGAGCAGGTTGAGGCGCTGGATGGATATATCGCGCGCTATTTGCCGCAGATGGTGATGGCGGTCGCTGTTCCACTGATTATCCTGCTGTTTGTTTTTCCCCGAAACTGGGCCGTGGCGGCCATATTTCTAATGACTGCACCGCTGGTGCCACTGTTTATGGCACTGGTGGGGCGCCGGGCTGCTGATGCGAATCGGCGCAATTTCCAGGCACTGGCTGATCTCAGTGCCCAGTTTCTAGATGTTGTTCAGGGGCTTGTAACGCTCAAACTATTTCAGCGCAGCGCCGAGCAAGTACGTCATATCGAGGTGTCATCCGAAGCGTTTCGGGTGAGAACCATGGAGGTATTACGCGTTGCTTTCCTGTCGTCAGCGGTGTTGGAGTTCTTCGCGTCAGTCTCCATCGCTGTAACCGCGGTCTATCTGGGCTTCAGTTTTCTGGGGGAGCTCAACTTTGGCAGTTGGGAGGGGGGAGTGACGCTGGAGCAGGCTTTATTCCTGCTGCTTCTCGCGCCGGAGTTTTATCAACCGCTGCGCGAATTGGGCACCCATTACCATGCCAAACAGGAAGCGGTTGCCGCTGCGGAACCCTTACAGGATCTGATGGCCGAGCCAGAGCCTGCATTGCAACAGGGGGTTGAGCGGGTCGGGTGCGCAGAGGGTATCGCTATTCGCTTTGAAGCCGTTAGTCTCACTTATCCTGGGCGTAGTCAGCCTGCGTTGTCGGACATTCGGTTTTCGATTGAGCCTGGCGAACACGTGGCGATTATCGGCCCCAGCGGTTCCGGTAAATCCTCGTTACTCAGTTTGTTGCAGGGATTTTACCCGTCGTCGGCAGGGCAGATCCGGGTGAATGGAACGCCCTTGGAGCAACTTGATCAGCAGTTCTGGCTGGATAAGCTGGCCTGGGTCAGCCAGAACACCGTCCTGTTCCCCGGTACGCTGCGGGATAATTTGCTGCTTGCCTGCCCCAAGGCTACCGACGCGATGTTAAGGCAGGCCTGCGACTTCGCGCATGTGAGTGAGTTTCTGCCTCGGTTGCCAGCAGGGCTTGATACCCTCATCGATGAAGGAAATGGTGGGCTGTCTGGTGGACAGGTGCAACGCATTGCGTTGGCGAGAGCGTATCTGAAGAATGCGCCGGTCCTGCTGCTGGATGAGCCCACGGCGAACCTGGATCATGACAGTGAGCGCTGGGTGCTGGAGGGGTTGGAGCAGCTTGCGAAAGGTAAAACCGTATTAACACTGACTCATCGGGAAGCGGCGCAGGCTCAGGCGGGGCAGGTATACCGGTTGGAGAGAGGCAAGCTGTTGCCCGTCCCGGGCGAAACGGGAGGTGAGCGATGAGGGCGCTGTATCCTTACCTCAAGCGGATGCGGTATCAAGCCGGCTGGGTGGCGCTGGGCACGCTTTTGGCGTTAGTGACCCTGGGCTCCAGTATCGGTCTGCTGACGCTGTCTGGCTGGTTTATAGCAGCGACTGCCTTGGCGGGTGCCACGCTGGCCGGTAGCCAGGCTTTTAATTTTTATACGCCGGGGGCCGGCGTCAGAGGCTTTGCGATCTTTCGCACGCTGGGCCGCTACGCAGAGCGCGTTGTGTCTCACGAGGCCACGTTCAGATTGATAACCGAAATCCGTGTCTGGTTTTACAGGCGTCTCGAGCCTTTGGAACCCGCCCGTCTCGCTGCGCTGGGCTCGGGGCAGCTCCTGAGTCGTTTGGTCGGTGATGTGGCCGCACTCGATACGCTATTCCTCCGTGTTGTATCGCCAACCATCGTGGCCGGCATCAGCATCGGTCTGGTTGGTCTGTTTCTGTCGGTGTACGCCCCCGAGCTGGGTATTCTGGCGATCTGTACGTTGCTGGCGACCGGGTTTGTCATTCCCGGACTGGGTTTCCTGATGGGGCGGAGGCCGGGAGCTTCACAGGTGAAACTCGTTGCCCGCCTTCGTAGCGAGATGCTGGCAGCTCTGAAGGGAATGCCAGACCTGCGTATATATGGCGGTTTTGCAACGACCCGCCAGCGGCTTGAACGGCTCGATCATGCTTTGCTTTCCGCTCAAGCCCGGATGGGGGCGATCAGTGCACTTACCGCCAGTTTGATGATGTTCCTCAGTGCATTAGCGTTGATTCTGATACTGGTGCCGGCGCTGAATTTATTCCACCATGGCAGGCTTGAGCCGGCCCAGATCGTCATGGTGGTCTTCTGCCTGTTTGCCGCGTTCGAAGCGGTCTTACCGCTGCCGCAGGCGTACCAGTTTATGGGGAAAACGCTGGCCGCCGCCGGGCGGATCAATGAAGTCGCTCAGGCATCGCCAGCTATCACGTATCCCGACCGGGGCGTTGTGCCGCTAACCCCGGGGGCGATCCGCTTTCATGAAGTGAGTCTCAGTTACGGCCGCGCATCTCCGGCGCTGGATCGGCTCAGCATGGAGATTGGTGCCGGTGAGCGGGTGATTATTCAGGGGCACTCAGGAAGTGGAAAAAGTTCGCTGATCAATCTGTTGGCGCGCTTTTGGGCGCCTGACTGTGGTGAGATTGAGCTGAGCGGCCAGCCCATAGAAGCGTACGACGAATCGACTCTGCGTGCCCAGCTTAGTGTCATGGCGCAGCCGGTCCAGCTTTTCGCTGGCACGCTACGGGATAATTTGAAGCTGGCGGCACCGGATGCCGATGATCAAGAGCTGTTGGATGTGCTCGTACAGCTTGGTTTGCCTGCGGAGCTGGATGGGCAGGGTCTTGAATACTGGATCGGCGAATCCGGTTGTCGTTTGTCCGGCGGTCAGCAAAAACGGCTTGCGCTGGCCCGCGCGCTGCTGCGGGAAGCGCCTGTGTTGATACTGGATGAACCCACCGAAGGTCTCGATCCGGAGCGGGTTGAATCGGTACTCGGAATGATTGATCAGGCGACAGAAGGAAAAACGCTCCTGTTAATCACCCATCACCGACAGCCGCCTCGCTGGGCAGATCGTGTCGTGACGCTAGATAGGGGCCGGCTGGTTGAAAATAATTTGTCCTGAATCATTTGTTCCTTCCGTGGACTGGTGCCATTATTGAGAGCGTTAAACGGTTGTTTGATTTGATGTTGGCGCGCTTAGATGCCCAGGGAGGGCCATCATGGAAACCAGTAATCACCTGCTGGACGAGTTGAACCGGTTGCTGAAGGCTCATACCCGGTACGTTGAGGAGATGGAGTTTCTCAGAGTTGACTATGTCGCCGGCGGCTATCGCCATCAAACCTACTATCCCGGCGATGAATATCGGCCTGATCTTGAGTTGATCTTCGATGAAGTGGCGCAGCAGGTGTATGAGCGGCAAAGTACCGCTCATTGATGCCTGTTCAGGAATCCACGGGGTTTATGATCGCCAGAATGCCAAAGTGAGGGTGGTCGAGATAATGGAGTTTTTCCGAGCGCATCCGGCGTGACTGCTGGAAGCGGTATTGCGGAACCGCTGTCTCCACCGCGCTTTGATGGCTGAGCAGCAGGTCCGGTCGCAGATGCAGGAAGCGCCCCCGATCCACGCGCACAACCCCTTCTACACGTCCATCGGCGGTAACCAATCGCACAGAGGGATTGCTGCCCGTGCTTACGTTCTGAAACCAGCCGCCGTGCCAGAGAACTTGATACCCTTGTCGGCGCAGTCGGGCGGCTTCGTTGCCCAATGTCAGTTTGGAGGCCGGCAGTGCTTCGAGCTGGGTCAGTGGCTGGCCGTTATAGGAGCTAAGCCCTCGCCCCTGGTCGATCTGTAAAGCATCCTCTGACGCTGTGCGATCAAAGGGCAGGGCGCCTGCACCGGGTACATTTTGATCAAAGATCACCAATTCTATGGTGTAGTCGCCCTCGGCAGCCGCAGCGTTCAGGCTGGCGGCGACGGCCAGTGTGGCGAGCAAGCTCTGCAGTGTCTTTTTCATCCTTTACTCTCGGTTGGTGAAAGGTGTTCGAGCAGTCCCTCGATACAGTTAAAGCGCTCCTGCGGTGTGACCATTGGCAGGGTAAAGCGAAGGGCATTGGCTCCGTCCAGTTTATACCGGTTAGGCTGCTGCTGTACCAGTGTGACCAGTGTCAGTGGCTCGACACAGGTATCACCTTCAAATTCAATGCGGCCCCCTTTATCGGCTGCTTCGAGTTTGGCGATACCCAGTTGCTCTGCATCCAGTTTGATGGCGGTGAGGCGAAACAGGTTTTGAATCTGTGTCGGCAGGAGACCGAACCGGTCAATCATCTCGACCTGAAGCTCCTCAAGTGCTCGTTTGTTTTCGGCGCTGGCGATCCGCTTATACATGATCAGCCGATTATGGACATCCGGCAAGTAATCGTCCGGTATCAAGGCCGGTACCCGCAGGTTGATTTCGCTGCCGTGATTGATCGGTTGGTCCGGGTTGGGGGTTTTGCCTTCTCGGATCGCCTTGATCGCCTGGTCGAGCATTTCCATGTAAAGACTGAAGCCGATGCTTTGCATCTGGCCGCTTTGTTCTTCGCCCAGGAGCTCCCCGGCACCGCGAATCTCCAGATCGTGGGTGGCCAGTGTGAAGCCGGCGCCCAGTGTGCTGGATTCGCTGATTGCTTCGAGTCGTTTGACTGCATCCGGGGTCATTGCTTTGGGCGGCGGCGTCAGCAGGTAGGCGTAAGCTTGGTGATGCGAGCGCCCCACGCGCCCGCGTAGCTGATGGAGCTGGGCCAAACCAAACTTATCTGCGCGCTCAATAATGATGGTGTTGGCATTGGGGACGTCGATACCGGTTTCAATGATTGTGGTACAGACCAGTACGTTGAAACGCTTGTGATAAAAATCGGACATCACCTGTTCGAGCTCCCGCTCGCGCATCTGTCCGTGGCCTATCGCCACGCGGGCCTCCGGCACGAGTTCGCTCACCTCCCGGGCAACTTTCTCGATTGTCTTGACCTCGTTGTGCAGGTAATAAACCTGGCCGCCACGCAGCAGTTCACGCAGAATCGCTTCCTTAAGCAGCGGCTTGTCAGATTCCCGCACAAAGGTTTTCACAGAGAGGCGGCGAGCAGGTGGCGTCGCTATGATGGAGAGATCGCGTATGCCGGACATCGCCATGTTCAACGTGCGAGGGATTGGCGTTGCGGTCAGTGTCAATATATCCACCTCTGCCCGCAGAGATTTCAACCGCTCTTTCTGCTGAACGCCAAAACGGTGCTCTTCATCGATAATGACCAGCCCCAAGTCTTTGTAGGTCAGGCTGCCCTGCAGCAGTTTATGGGTGCCGATCAGAATGTCGACCTTGCCTTCACGAACCTGGTCGGCGATCTGTTGTTGTTGCTTGGCGCTACGAAACCGGGAGATCAGCTCGACATTGACCGGCCAGTCAGCGAACCGATCGCGGAAGTTATCGAAATGTTGCTGGGCGAGCAGTGTGGTGGGCACCAGTACCGCCACCTGGCGTCCGGCCTGGACCGCTATAAACGCGGCGCGCATGGCGACTTCGGTTTTGCCGAAACCCACGTCGCCGCACACCAGGCGGTCCATTGGCTGGCCGGAGCGCATATCCCGTACCACAGAGTCGATGGCGTTAGCCTGATCGGGTGTCTCCTCAAACGGGAAACCTGCCGCGAATTGCTGGTAAGCCTCGTCCGGGCACTCAAAGCTGTAACCCTCCCGTGCTGCGCGTCGCGCATAGATGTCGAGCAGCTCTGCGGCACTGTCGCGGACCTTCTCGGCCGCTTTCTTGCGCGCTTTGCTCCATTGCTCCGTGCCCAGGCGGTGCAGGGGGGCCGACTCGTCCGGTGCGCCGGAATAGCGGCTGATCAGGTGAAGCGATGAAACCGGAACATACAGTTTGGCGTTGTTGGCATATTCCAGCGTCAGGAATTCGTTGACTTCGCCCTCAGTTTCGATGGTCTGCAGGCCCAGGTAGCGCCCCACGCCGTGGTCTATGTGAACCACAGGCGAGCCGATGTTCAGCTCGGAAAGGTGCCGGATCGCCTGGTCGCTATCCGTCTGCTCTCGTTCCCGGCGACGGCGCTGGAATACCTGCTGGCCAAACAGTTGGGTCTCGGTAATGACCTGGAGGGAGCCGGTCAGGTTTAAACCACGTTCCAGCGGATAGGTGGTGATACCCAGCGGCGCAGGTGATGCACAGAACTGAGACCAGCTGTCAAACTCTTTCAGCTTTATGCCGGCCCGGCGAGCCAGATTAAGCAGAGATTCGCGTCGGCCGGCGGATTCGGCACAGATCAGCAGGGATTGCTCGGTGTGTGTCGCGAGTTGCGCCAGCGGCTTGAGCGGGTCCGTGGCACCGGGTGCTGCCGTCAGTGAAGGGGGAGGATCGCAGGGCAGGTTTTCCCGGCCCGGCCGCGGCTCTTCAGGTTGCTCATTGAGTCGAACGGCCGGATAACTGCGTAGCGCGATGGCGAGCTGATCGGGCGGCAGGAACAGCGAGTCGGGTTTGAGAACCGGTCGCTGTACATCGAAGGCACGCTCGTCATACCGGGTATTTATCTCTTGCCAGAATTGTTGAGCGGCCTCATTCAGGCCGGCCTCCTGAACCACAATCGTGTTTTCAGGCAGATAGTCGAACAGTGTCGCGCTGTGGTCAAAAAACAGGGGTAGATAGTATTCGATGCCGGCCGGCGTGATGCCCGAGGAGATATCCTGGTACACCGGGCAGCGGGTGTAGTCCACGTCGAAGGTTTCACGCCAGCGCTGCTTGAAGCGGTTGATCGCTTCTTTCTGGAATGGATATTCCCGGGCAGGCAGAAGCCTGATTCGGTCGATATGATCGATGGAGCGCTGGGTTTCCGGATCAAAGGTGCGCAGCGTATCGATTTCGTCATCAAACAGGTCAATCCGGAACGGGTGATCGCTGCCCATGGGAAACAGGTCGATCAGCGCACCTCGAATCGCAAACTCGCCGTGCTCGTAAACCGTATCGACCAGCTGGTAACCCGCGTCGACCAGCCGCTCGCGCATCTTGTCGGGATCAATCGTCTGGCCCTTTTCCAGCCAGAGCGAGTTGCCGCTGACAAAGCTGGCAGGGGCGATTCGCTGCATCAGGGTCGTCGCCGGTATAACCAGAACCCCATGCTGCATCTCTGGCAGCTTATACAGCGTCTCAATGCGCGTTGAGATAATATCCTGGTGAGGCGAGAAATTGTCGTAGGGCAGGGTTTCCCAGTCCGGAAACAACTGCAGCGGGAGCCTGTCATCCGTATAAAAGCCGATTTCGCTGCACGCGCGAGCGGCGCGTTCACTGTCCTGGCAGATAAGAACGATGGGTGCGTCGCACGTTGCACTGAGGCGTTCGATAAACAGTCCGGTGGCGCTGCCGGTTACTTGGCCGACCCGTTTTATATCACCGGGGCCGTTCGGAAGTGTCGGCTTGAGACGGCTGGGCACGCGATAATCTCCTTATCGACTTTATTGGAGGGTCGCTATTCTAACGAGCAATGACGGCAAACGCAGCCTCGTTAGTGGGGGAGGTTCGTGGTCGTGCACCGTTTTTTGTATCCACTCTTTCGGGTTGGTACAAAAGTCTAGCGGGGTTAGTTTGCCCAGCACCCCTTAAACAGGGATAATACGCGCACCCAAATTGAGCTGACACAATTTCGGAGTTGCCACCCGTGAGCCAAGAACTGATTTTAGCCGACTGGAATGCCCGTGAAGCGATTGCTGAAGCGATGGTGCCGCTGGTTGGTCGTCTCTACCGTGATCGTAACGTTGAAATATCTATCTACGGCCGCCTGATCGTCAAGCGTTCCGTAATCGATATTCTTAAATCCCACCGTTTCGTGCGCCAGGTCGAAGGTGAAGAGTTGTCCGTCGTGGACACTTTCCCGGTCCTGGAGGCGGTCAGTGCAATGACCGTCAACAATGCTCACGTCGATATCGGTAAGCTCGCGGTTAAATTCCGTAGCGAAGGTAATGGCCGCACACTGCAGGCATTCCTGGACGAGGAGCTCGCTGGCGCCCTGAGCGAAGAAGATGAGGGTACGCCCTCCACTGATGTGGTGCTGTATGGCTTCGGTCGTATCGGACGTCTGCTGGCGCGCCTGATGATCGACCGTTCCGGCGCTGGTCATTCCCTGAGTCTGAAAGCGATTGTCGTTCGTAAGGGGAGCGCCCCGAACGATCTGGAGAAGCGTGCGAGCCTGCTGCGTCGTGACTCGGTTCACGGTTCCTTCAAAGGCACCATTCAGGTGGATGAGGAAGCACAGGCGCTGGTTGTTAATGGCAACCTGATCAAGGTTATCTTCGCCGACTCCCCCGATTCCATCGATTACACCCAGTACGGCATCAAAGATGCGCTGGTTATCGATAACACCGGTAAGTGGCGTGATGAGGCAGGGCTCTCCCTGCACCTGAAATCCCAGGGCGTTGCCCGTGTTATTCTGACGGCTCCGGGCAAAGGTGTTAAGAACATCGTCATGGGCGTGAATGACGGTGATATCTCGGACGAGGACAAGGTCCTGTCCGCGGCATCCTGTACCACCAATGCCATCACCCCGGTGCTGAAAGCGCTGAATGATGAGTACGGTGTGATTAACGGTCATGTTGAAACGGTGCATTCCTACACCAACGACCAGAATCTGATCGACAACTACCACAAAGGTGATCGTCGTGGCCGCGCTGCCGGCCTCAACATGGTGTTGACAGAAACCGGTGCCGCCAAAGCTGTGGCCAAGGCGTTGCCGGAACTGGAAGGCAAGTTGACAGGTAACGCCATTCGCGTGCCGACGCCAAACGTCTCTATGGCCATTCTGAACCTGAACCTGGGTCGGGATGTAAACAAAGACGAGCTTAACGACTACCTGCGTAATGTTGCGTTGCACTCTGTGCTGCAGAAGCAAGTGGACTACAGTAACTCTCCGGAAGCGGTATCCAGCGATTTTGTTGGCTCGCGCGCTGCCGGTGTCGTTGACGGCCTGGCTACCATCGCCAGTGGTGGTAATAGCTGTGTACTTTATGTCTGGTACGACAACGAGTACGGATATAGCTGTCAGGTTGTTCGCATGGCGCAGCGACTGGCCAAGTGCACCTTGCCGGCCTACCCGGTTGAGGCTTAACTGCACCTGTAAAAAAACCGCCCTCGAGGCGGTTTTTTTATGCCTGTGATTTGCCAGCGGCGGTGGATGTAGCAACCGCAGGCCTAATCAGTTATAGCGAATGGGAATAAGAAAGTAACTGAAAGTGAAGGCAGGCAGGTTAATTGCCACTGAAAGTACCTGATCGTAAAGGTACTTTGTAGAAAAATGACAGCCTGCTCAGTTATACTTGTGCGGATTTTTAGGTGGGGCCTGGGAAGCAAATCTGAAAGACGTTCCGGTCGCCGATTGGGCAAGACCGGAGAAGGGGGGAGCGTTCAGATCGGCATTCAGGCGCCAGAAAAGTTTACTCTATTAGGTGAGGCGTATGATCAAGATCAATAAAGGTCTGGATCTACCTATTACAGGCGCACCTGAGCAGGTTGTTTCGGCGACCGCGAATGCGCGTACTGTAGCCCTTGTTGGCCTGGATTACGTGGGCATGAAGCCGACGATGATGGTCAAAGAGGGAGACCGGGTCAAACTCGGGCAGGTGATCTTTACCGATAAAAAAACACCGGGTGTCCAGCACACCGCGCCGGGAGCGGGCGTTGTTCGCGCCGTTAATCGTGGTGAACGCCGAGTACTGCAGTCGGTCGTCATCGAGCTGGATGAACAAGAAGAGGCAGAGACCTTCGCCAGCTACCCGGCTTCGGAACTGTCCGGTCTGACCCGTGAGCAGATTGAAGAAAATCTGGTCGCATCGGGGTTGTGGACCGCGTTGCGGACTCGTCCATTCAGCCGTGTACCGCAACTGGGCAGTATGCCGAGCTCCATTTTCGTCACCGCTATGGATACCAATCCGCTGGCTGCCGATCCCGCCCTGGTTATTCAGGAGGATACGGAAGCGTTCAAGCAGGGTTTGACTGTTCTGACCCGAATGGGTGCGAGCAAGGTTTTCCTGTGCAAAGCGTCCGGTGCGGATGTGCCGAGCGTTGATGGCGTGACCACTGAGGAGTTTGCGGGTAAACACCCGGCCGGTAACCCCGGCACTCACATCCATTTCCTCGACCCGGTTTCGCAAAACAAAACCGCGTGGTTCGTCGGTTATCAGGATGTCATCGCTATTGGTAAGCTGTTTACCACCGGGAAACTCGCTGTAGATCGCGTCGTTGCTCTGGGTGGTCCTCAGGTGAAACAGCCGACGCTGTTGCGCACTCGCGTTGGTGTTTCACTGGATGAACTCACTGAAGGTCGCCTCAACGGAGATAATAACCGTGTTATCAGCGGTTCCGTATGGAATGGCCGCAATGCCGGTGGACCGCTTGCCTATCTGGGGCGTTATCACGCTCAGGTCAGTGTGCTGGAAGAGGGTGATAAGCGCGAATTCATGGGATGGGTTGCCCCCGGCGGCAACAAATTCTCTGTTCTGCGCATGTTCGCCTCTGTTATGTCTCCGGGCAAGAAGTTCGACTTCACCACCACCACCAACGGCTCCGAGCGTGCCATGGTTCCGGTGGGTCAGTTCGAATCGCTGATGCCGCTGGATATCCTGCCCACCCAGTTGCTGCGTGCACTGGTCACTGGCGATATCGTCACGGCGATGCAACTGGGCTGTCTGGAGCTCGATGAAGAGGACCTCGCCCTGTGTACGTTCGCGTGCCCGGGTAAGTATGAATACGGTCCGATCCTGCGTGACAACCTGACGCGCATCGAGAAAGAGGCGTAAGCGAGGCTGGCCATGAGTTTGAGATCTATTCTTGATAATCTCGAGCCGCACTTTCACAAGGGCGGTAAATACGAGAACTGGTACGCGCTTTACGAAGCGGTCGATACCATCTTCTACACACCCGGTTCTGTGACCAAGAGCGCGGCGCATGTACGCGACGGCGTTGACCTCAAGCGGATCATGATCCTGGTGTGGATGTGCACATTCCCGGCCGTATTCGCCGGGCTTTATAACGTGGGCTACCAGGCCAACACGGCGATGGCTGATCTGGGCATCACCGATCCCGGTACCTGGCAGGGTGCAATAGCCGCTGCACTAACCGGGTTTGACCCGAACAGCGTCTGGGATAATATCATCCACGGTGCGGCCTACTGGCTGCCGATCTACATGACAACGTTCATCGTGGGTGGCTTCTGGGAAGTCCTGTTCGCGATGAAGCGCGGCCATGAAGTCAACGAAGGCTTCTTCGTTACCTCCATCCTGTTCTCCCTGATTCTTCCGCCGACAGTTCCGCTGTGGCAGGTAGCGCTGGGTATCAGCTTTGGTGTGGTGATCGGCAAGGAAGTGTTCGGCGGCACCGGTAAGAACTTCCTCAACCCGGCTCTGACGGGGCGTGCGTTCCTGTTCTTCGCCTACCCGGCACAGATGTCCGGCGACTCTATCTGGACTGCGGTTGACGGCTTCTCCGGCGCTACGCCGCTGGGCCTCGCGGCTATGGGGGGTGTCGATAACATTCTTGCCAATAACCTGACCTGGTTTGATGCCTTCCTGGGCACCATTCAGGGTTCCGTGGGCGAAACCTCCACACTGGCAATCATGATCGGTGGTGCCATTATCATGTTTGCGGGTATCGCATCCTGGCGCATTGTAACCGGGGTGTTCCTGGGTATGGTGGCGATGTCGACCCTGCTTAACATGATCGGTTCCGATACCAATCCCATGTTCTCCGTACCCTTCTACTGGCATCTGGTGCTGGGAGGATTTGCATTCGGTATGTTCTTCATGGCCACGGATCCCATTTCCGCGTCCATGACCAATACCGGCAAATGGGTATTTGGCGCCCTGATCGGTGTCATGGTGATTCTGATCCGCGTGGTCAACCCGGCGTTCCCGGAAGGGATGATGCTGGCGATTCTGTTCGCCAACCTCTTTGCGCCGCTGATCGATAACTTCGTGGTTCAGGCGAACATAAAACGGAGGATGAAGCGCAATGTCGTCTAATAACGATTCTATCGGCAAAACCATTACGGTGACGGTTCTGCTTTGCGTGATCTGCTCCGTTGTGGTCTCGGCTGCGGCCGTAATACTCAAACCCAAGCAGGTTGCCAACAAAGAGCTGGACCGTAAGTCCAATATTCTGGCAGCGGCGGGTATTTCCGATCCGTCCAAGTCGGTTGACGAACTGTTCGCGCAGATCGAAACACGCTACGTGGATCTGGACAGTGGCAAGTTTGTGGAAGAGCCTGTTGCCAACTACGATGCGCGCAAAGCGGCTAAAGATCCTCAATTGGGCGAAGCTGTTCCGCGTAGCCAGGATATCGCATCAATCAAATATCAGGCAGACGTGATGCCGGTATATGTAGTGCGCACGGACAGCGGCGACCTCGAGAAAGTGATCCTGCCGGTTCACGGTTATGGGCTTTGGTCTACACTGTACGGTTTTCTGGCGCTGGAAGGCGACCTGAACACCGTGGTGGGGCTGGGCTTTTACTCCCACGCCGAAACACCGGGTCTTGGCGGCGAGGTTGATAACCCCGCCTGGAAAGCACTCTGGCCCGGTAAAGAGGTGTACGGAGATGATAAAACTGATCCGCAGCTGCAGCTGATCAAGGGTAGCGTTGGCCCGGAAACACCGAATGCCGAGCATAAGGTGGACGGACTGTCAGGGGCCACTTTGACCAGCAACGGTGTAACCAACCTGATCCATTACTGGATGGGTGAAAACGGGTACGCGCCGTTCCTGCAAAACCTGCGTGCCGGGGAGGCTTAATCATGTCACAGACTAAAGATGTCCTGACGACGCCAATCCTGAAGAACAACCCAATCGCACTGCAGATTCTGGGTATCTGTTCTGCTCTGGCGGTAACGTCTAACCTTGCAACCGCATTTGTCATGAGCCTTGCGGTTATTACGGTCACAGCGTTTTCGAACTTCTTCGTCTCGCTGATCCGCAACCACATTCCGGGTAATATTCGTATCATCGTTCAGATGACGATCATCGCCTCTCTGGTAATCGTGGTTGACCAGTTCCTGAAAGCTTTTGCTTACGAAATCTCGAAGCAGCTCTCGGTATTCGTTGGTCTGATTATCACCAACTGTATCGTTATGGGCCGTGCGGAAGCCTTCGCCATGAAGAACCCGCCGATCCCGAGTTTCTTTGATGGCGTGGGTAACGGCCTGGGTTATGCGCTGGTGCTGATGTTTGTCGGCTTTATCCGCGAACTGTTTGGCTCCGGTTCCCTGTTCGGTATCGAAATCCTGCCGCTGATCAACAACGGTGGCTGGTACCAGGGTAACGGCCTGCTGCTGCTGCCGCCGAGTGCGTTCTTCATCATCGGTCTGTTTATCTGGGGTCTGCGCGCACTGCGCAAGGAACAGGTAGAAAAGCCGGAGTACGTGATGGCGCCGAATTCCAAGAAGGGGGCTGCGTAAGTCATGGAACAGTATATCAGTCTTGCTGTTAAGGCGATTTTCGTCGAAAACATGGCGCTGGCCTTCTTCCTGGGGATGTGTACGTTTCTGGCGATCTCCAAGAAGGTTCAGACCGCCATCGGTCTGGGTGTTGCCGTTGTTGTGGTGCTTGTCATCACTGTCCCCGTCAACAACCTGATCTTTAACTATCTGCTGCGTGAAGGTGCGCTGGCCTGGGCCGGTTACCCTGACGTTGATCTGAGCTTCCTGGGTTATATCTCCTACATCGGCGTAATCGCGGCGATCGTACAGATCCTGGAGATGTTCCTCGATAAGTTCGTTCCTGCGCTGTACAACGCGCTGGGCGTGTTCCTGCCGTTGATCACCGTTAACTGCGCAATCATGGGTGCGGCTCTGTTCATGGTTGAGCGCGACTACACCTTCGGTGAAAGCGTTGTATACGGTGCCGGTGCCGGCCTAGGTTGGGCATTCGCAATTACCGCTCTGGCGGGTATCCGCGAGAAGCTCAAGTACAGTGATGTGCCGGAAGGTCTGCGTGGTCTGGGTATTACCTTCATCACTGTTGGCCTTATGTCCCTGGGCTTCATGTCCTTCTCCGGTGTTCAGCTGTAATTCGGCGGGCATGAACAGCTAAAGGATGGAATAAATCGATGAATATTGAAGTGATTATTCTGGGCGTGGTGATGTTTACGGTGGTGGTGCTTGCACTGGTCGCCGTGATCCTCGCCGCTCGCGCCAAGATGGTCAGCTCCGGTGATGTGACCATCGAGATCAACGAAGATCCCGAAAAGTCGATCACCGTGCCGGCCGGTGGCAAGCTGCTACAGACACTTGCCGATCGTGGTATTTTCCTGGCCTCCGCCTGTGGTGGTGGTGGTACCTGCGCGCAGTGCAAGTGTCAGGTAACCGAAGGGGGTGGTTCCATGCTGCCCACCGAGGAGTCTCACTTTACGCTGCGTGAGGGCAAGGAAGGCTGGCGCCTCTCCTGCCAGGTATCCGTAAAGCAGGATATGAAAATCCATGTCGAAGACGATGTTTTCGGTGTGAAGAAGTGGGAGTGTACGGTTGAGTCCAACCCGAACGTGGCTACCTTCATCAAGGAGCTGACTCTGAAGCTTCCGGAAGGCGAGAATGTTGACTTCCGTGCAGGCGGCTATGTTCAGTTGGAAGCGCCGCCTCATGAAGTGCACTACAAGGATTTCGATATCCAGGAAGAGTTCCGGGGCGACTGGGATAAGTTCAACCTCTGGCAGTATGTATCCAAGGTCGACGAGCCGGTGATCCGTGCGTATTCCATGGCAAACTACCCGGAAGAGAAGGGTGTTGTTAAATTCAACATCCGTATCGCGTCGCCGCCTCCGGGCAGCGAGGGTATTCCGCCGGGACAGATGTCCTCCTATGTGTTCAGCTTGACGCCGGGCGACAAGATCACTGTTTACGGCCCCTTCGGTGAGTTCTTTGCCAAGGATACCGATAACGAAATGGTCTTTGTGGGTGGTGGCGCCGGTATGGCACCGATGCGTTCACACATCTTCGACCAGCTCAAGCGTCTGAACTCCAAGCGCAAGATCTCGTTCTGGTACGGCGCTCGTTCGATGCGCGAAGCGTTCTACGTGGAAGAGTTCGATAAGCTGGCGGAAGAAAACGAGAACTTTAAGTGGCATCTGGCTCTGTCCGATCCGCAACCGGAGGATAACTGGACCGGCTACACTGGCTTCATCCACAACGTACTGTACGAAAACTATCTGAAGGATCACGACGCGCCGGAAGATTGCGAGTACTACATGTGTGGGCCTCCCATGATGAACGCTGCGGTCATCAAGATGCTGGAAGACCTCGGTGTTGAACCGGACAATATCCTGCTCGACGACTTCGGTGGTTAATCAGGATGGCCGTAGTTAAACACTACATGAAATGGCCGGCAGCTCTGCTGCTGGCCGTTTTCGTTCTGACGGGTTGCCAGCAGGCTCCTGAGCCCAAAATGCTCGGGTTTAATGGCTTAACCATGGGAACCAGTTTCAGCCTGCAATGGATCGGTACCGATGCTGCGCAGGTTGAAGTGTTGCGTCCCAAAGTCGGTGCGCTGTTGTCGGCAATCAATCAGCAGATGTCCACCTATATTGAGGACTCTGAGCTGTCCCGGTTTAATCAGGCTGCCGCGGGTACGCAGATGGAGGTTTCGGCGGGTTTGGCCGAAGTCGTTCGCGAAGCCCTACGGATCAGCGAAGTCAGCGGGGGCGCTTTTGATGTCACGGTCGGTCCTCTGGTTAACCTTTGGGGGTTCGGCCCTAACGGGCGTATCATGGAAGCGCCGCCTGAGGCAAAGATTGATGAGCTCAAGGGGTTAACCGGGTTCAGCAATATCAGTGTCGAAGGTCATCGAATTGCCAAGAAAGGTGATCAATACGTTGACCTGTCCGCAATAGCCAAAGGCTATGGTGTTGACCGTGTTGCGGCACTTTTGGAAGCCGAGGGCGTCAAAAGTTACCTGGTGGAAATAGGGGGAGAGCTCCGAGCATCCGGTCTCAAGCCCAATGGAGATCCCTGGCGTATCGCCATTGAGACACCCAGGGCTGGGGAGCGGGCCGTTGAACGCGTGATCAGCGTCAGTGGTGCCGGTGTCGCGACCTCCGGTGATTACCGGAACTATTTCGAAGAGAATGGCAGACGTTTTTCTCACACCATTGATCCTCGAACCGGGTATCCGATCAATCACCGCCTGGCGTCTGTTACGGTCCTGCGTGATACCTGTGCCGAAGCGGATGCCTTGGCAACGGCGATTATGGTTATGGGCGACGAGGCGGGCTATGCGTTCGCTGTCGAACAGGGAATTGCCGCATTTTTTATCAGTAAGCAGGGTGAGGGGTTTGTGGATCGTGCAACCCCGGCATTTAATAAATACCTGCAAGGGGGTAACTGATGGACATTATGATCCTGACTTTTGTAGCGTTGTTGATCATCATCATCGCGATGTCTGTGGGCGTGTTGCTCGGTCGTAAACCGATTGCGGGTTCCTGCGGCGGCATGAGCGCGTTGGGCATGGATACCGCTTGTGATATCTGTGGCGGTGATAAAGAGCGTTGCGAGAAAGAGAAACGTCGCGACGATTGTGACAAGCGCAAGAAGATTGAGGAAGAGCTGGCTTACGAAGTCAGTACGAAAAGTTAAATCTAAAGGGTAATGGGCGTGTTGGGCGGGGAGGCGTATCCTCGCCCTTTATTTGCTCGCGATTGGATGCAATTAAGGGGAGATGAATGGCTGTATATGACTATGATGTCGTGGTAATCGGCTCCGGGCCTGCCGGTGAGGGCGCGGCAATGAGCGCGGCCAAAAAGGGTAAGCGCGTTGCGGTTGTAGAGGAGCAGGACACCGTAGGGGGTAACTGCACTCACAAGGGGACAATCCCCTCCAAGGCACTGCGACACTCGGTCAAGCAGATCATCGAGTTCAACACCAACCCGATGTTCCGTGACATTGGTGAACCACGCTGGTTTTCTTTCCCCAAGGTGCTCAATCGCGCCGAAAAGGTTATCTCCAATCAGGTGATGCTGCGCACCAACTTTTACGCGCGCAACCGCGTGGATGTGTTCTTCGGCCGTGCCAAATTTCAGAATAAGGGTGAGATTGTAATCGAGGGGCGTTCTGATGCGCGTGAGGTGCTGCGTGCGCCAAACTTCGTGATCGCGACCGGTTCCAGCCCCTACAAACCAGCCGATATCGATTTTGACCACCCGCGCATTTACAACTCCGATACCATTCTCAAGCTCAATCATACGCCGCGGACCCTGGTGATTTATGGGGCGGGTGTTATCGGGTGCGAGTATGCATCGATCTTCAGCGGGCTGGGCGTTAAGGTTGACCTGATCGATAACCGCGATCGCCTGCTGTCGTTCCTGGATGGGGAAATTTCCGATGCGTTGAGCTATCACCTGCGCAACAACGCCGTGAAAATTCGTCACAACGAAGAGTATGAATCAGTCGAAGGTGACGCTCATGGGGTCATTATCAACCTGAAGTCGGGTAAGCGGATGCGCGCGGACGCCTTTCTGTGGTGTAACGGGCGTTCCGGCAATACGGCACACTTGGGGCTGGAGAATATCGGACTGACCGCTAACGGGCGTGGCCAGCTGGCGGTTGATGAGCACTATCGTACCGAGTGTGAGGGTGTCTACGCGGTGGGCGATGTCGTGGGCTGGCCAAGCCTTGCGTCCGCGGCTCTGGATCAGGGGCGCGCAGCGGCAGCGGATATGCTGAACGGTGAAGACTTCCGTTATATCAACGAAGTGCCTACCGGTATCTATACGATTCCCGAGATCAGTTCAGTGGGCAAAACCGAAGAGGAGTTGACCGCTGAGAAGGTGCCGTATGAGGTTGCGCAGGCGTTCTTCAAGGACACCGCGCGGGCACAGATCTCCGGTGAGCCGGTGGGGATGCTTAAGTTACTGTTCGATCGTGAAAGCCTCGAGATCCTGGGTATCCACTGCTTCGGCGACCAGGCGTCTGAGATCGTTCATATCGGTCAGGCAATTATGGCGCAGGAAGGTTCGGCAAATACCCTGAAGTACTTCATCAATACCACCTTCAACTACCCGACGATGGCAGAAGCGTATCGCGTAGCCGCCATTGCCGGACTAAACCGCATCGATAACCTGTAACGTTATTCTTCACCTAAAAAACCGTGGCAGCGAAAGCTCGGCCACGGTTTTTTATCGCCTTCTTGACATGCCTGCTAACGATCGCCTTCTTTCTTGTAGAAGTCGTCTTCGTAGTAGCGTCCCTTTATTTCCAGGCGCTTCTCAAGCCAGCGGTTAAACAGTTTCCACGCCAACAGGGCGGGCAGCATCATAACCATAATCGCCACCATCAGCGCTGCACCGGCATATTTCTCCGGAGCCAGGGCCGTCGCCCAATCCAGAAAGCCCAGCTCACGCACAAACCAGAACCAGATGATCATGCCCAAAACAGCGCCACCAACCCCCAGGTGGTGGAGGAAATTGGTGCATTTCTGCTGATTGCTCATTCCAGGTGGGCCTGTCGTTCTTTTGCCTGCGCTTCAAGAATCAAGCGGGCGAGTAAGGTCCGGCAACTCTCCGGCATCTTTAGGAACTCGATGCCGATCTCATAGTGATCGGCAACCGCTTCGCAGCGTTGGACGCGGGCGTATAAAAGCAGCCCCATACCGTTCTCCGGGAAGATCAGTTTGATCGCCAGGCAGACGCCAAGGTCGAGTTTCTCGGGGGCAAAAAACGAAAGGCCCCCTTCGCTCAGGTTGATAGTCTGCTGACGACTGGTATCGCTATCGACCTGCTTGTCAGACAGTGCACTGCCGATCAGGTCGATTTTTTTGTTCAGGTGTTGCAGATACGTGGCCAGATGTGGGGTAGACTCTGCGATCTTGTAGATCAGATGCTGGCACTCCGAATCAATCTCCGCTAACTGGCTCTGCAGCAGGAAATAGGGGGATACATTGAACTGGTGGGGCTGCGAAGAACGTTTGACGTCGTTTTCGGAGACGATCTGGTAGTCCAGTACAACGGGTTGGTCGATACGGTAGAATTGTCGGCGCTCCTGTTCCACAGCGGGCTCCTTGTTCGCTCAGGGTCGTCAGCAGAGTATAAACAAAGAAACGATCGGGGTTTAGCCGATCGACCGGATTAAGAGTCTTTCATGTACAAGCCGTTATCGGTTTTCGTTGGATTAAGGTATACCGCCGCCAAACGCGGTAACCATTTCATCTCCTTTATCTCTCTGGTTTCGATGCTCGGCTTAATGCTTGGCGTGGCGGCGCTTATCGTCGTGCTGTCGGTGATGAACGGTTTCGACCGGGAGCTGAAGCAGCGCATCCTTGGCATGGTTCCCCATGCGATGTTACAGGCCTATGGCGAGCCGCTGAGAGACTGGCAGGCGTTGTCCGAGCGTATCTCAGGGAGTGAGGGACTGGAAGGTAGCGCACCCTTTGTGCAGGCGCAGGGTATGCTGACCCATGCGGGTCGGGTCCGGGCAGTACTTGTCAACGGTATCGAACCCGAGCTGGAGCCCCGGGTCTCCATCATCGGGGAGCACCTGGAGCGTGGATCGCTTAACGACTTGGCCGACCGGGATTACAACATCATCCTCGGCTCGCTGTTGGCGCGCTATCTGGCCATTGGTGTCGGCGATAAGGTCACGCTGGTTTTGCCAGAGGCGTCGGTCAGTGTCGCAGGTATAACGCCCCGTCTGAAACGTTTCACGGTCAGCGGGATTTTTTCTGTGGGGGCGGAGCTTGATGCCAACCTCGCCTATATCCACATTGCCGATGCAGCCCGCCTTAAACGCCTGCCGGCCGGGAGTGTGGAGGGCCTCAGGCTGCGCTTTGATGATCTGTTCAGTGCCCCGATGCGAGTCAGGGAACTGGCCAGTCAACAGTCTCAGCCGATCAGTGCCAGTGACTGGACACGCACTCACGGAAATCTGTTCCAGGCGATTCAGCTGGAAAAGCGGATGATCGGTCTGCTGCTGTTTTTAATCGTCTTTGTGGCCGCTTTCAACATAGTTTCAACACTGGTGATGGTTGTTACCGATAAACAGTCCGACATCGCGATCTTACGTACCATGGGCGCGACGCCTTCATTGATTATGCGGATATTCATGGTTCAGGGTGTGGTAATCGGTGTTGTCGGTACGCTGTTGGGGACGGCGCTTGGGGTGGTTCTTGCGCTGACTGTCACCGATCTGGTGGCCTGGCTTGAGCAGGCGCTGGGCATACAGTTCCTCTCGGCTGATGTTTATTTCATCAGTTATCTTCCCTCGCAGTTACAGTGGCCGGATGTGACGCTCATCACCACGGCTGCATTGTCGATTAGTTTTCTGGCGACGATCTACCCGGCCTGGCGGGCATCTCGAACTCAGCCAGCGGAGGCTCTTCGGTATGAATAAAGTGGTGTTAGACGCTCAAGGGCTCCGGAAAAGTTTCGTCGAGGCCGGGCAGACCATGACAATTATTGATGAGGTTTCGCTCAGCGTGGCTGCCGGTGAGCGGGTGGCTATTATAGGTGCATCCGGTAGCGGCAAGAGTACGTTACTCAATATCCTTGGCGGGTTGGATAAACCTGACAGTGGGCAGGTGAGCGTATCCGGCGATTCGCTCTACATGCTGTCGGAACGGCGTCGAGCGGCGCTGCGCAACCGGGCGCTCGGTTTTGTCTACCAGTTTCACCACCTGCTTAATGAGTTCTCGGCGTTGGAAAATGTAGCCATGCCCCTGTTGATTGCCCGGACCGCGCCTAAAGAGGCCCGGAAAAGAGCCTGTCATCTGTTGTCGCAGGTCGGTCTGGAGCATCGCCTGAGCCATAAACCGGGCCAACTCAGCGGCGGTGAGCGTCAACGCGTTGCGATTGCACGGGCGCTGGTATGTGAGCCTGCCTGTGTGTTGATGGACGAACCAACCGGGAATCTTGACCGGCATACCGCGGAAGAGGTGGAGAGGCTGCTGGAGCGGCTTAATCGTGAGCAGGGTACGGCTTTCGTGACGGTAACCCACGATATGGCGTTGGCGCAGCGGATGGACAGGGTGCTTGAGATACGTGACGGGTGTGTGGAGCCGGTTACAGTCGCTCAGTGACGCTTACGGCGCAGGCGAGATCGCCGTTCGCCTCGTTTGCGCCAGCTCCTGTTGACGTGCCAGATCCAGAACCAGCGTATGGCGAAATAGCTGATCGTGGACAGAATGATTCCACACACCAGAGACCCGAGCAGCAGGGGCCACCAGATCGCCGAAATTTCGCTTTGCAGCGATGCCAGGTCCCAATGGAAGGCGACCCCCTCTCGGACCCGGTCGTCCAGCAGCCAGGCTCCTATACGGTAGGTGAAATAGAATATCGGTGGTATGGTAATCGGGTTGGTCAGCCAAACCAGCCCTATGGAAACGGCCAGATTGCCTGCCAACCAAAAAGCCAGTGCTGCCGCCACAAACATCTGCCCAGGGATAGGCAGGAATGCGCAGAACACACCAATGAAAAATGCTCGCGAGACGGACTTTCGAGTCAAGTGCCACAGGTTCGGGTTATGCAGATGTTCCCCCAACCAACGCAGTGAGCGATGTTCGCGCAATTTGTGTTGATCCGGCATGTACTTCTTAAAAATTTTGCGCGGCATACGTTTGGCGTTTGACTCCGTTCTGGTGGGGCAATTATGCCGGGTGAACCCGTATAAGCCAATAATTCAGATCAAGGATGATCACATATCTGCTGGGCCTTTGTGCAGTTGTATTGCTGCCCAGGCTTGAATATCTCCCGCTTATGGTGGCGACACTATGTCCGTTGCTGGTTGTTGCAACCTGGCGGCGCACGCTGCTGTTGTTTCTCCTTGGTGCTTCCGTTTCAGGTGTTTGGGGCGCCTGGCAGCTTGCCCACCGTCTTCCTAACTCGCTGGCCCGCACGGATGTCGAAGTGGTTGGCCAAATCGATAGCCTGGTCGAGGTTCAAAGTCACCGTCAGCGGTTTATTCTCTCAGTGGATGAGGTTAACAGCACAACGGGTGCTTTGAAAAAACTGCGGCGCATAAACCTGTCCTTTTACGCTACCGAGCCTTTATTAAAAGCGGGTGACCGAATACAGGCCCGGGTACGCTTATTCCCGGTGCGGGGGCTGAGTAACCCTCATGCTTATGATATTGAACGTGCCGCGCTGGTCGACGGACTTGATGCCAGAGGCTATATCCGTCAGCTCATACAGCACAGTCCGGGGGGCGTTAGCCTGGCACAGGTGCGCCAGAGCATGGCCGACCGGTTGGACGGTACTTTATCATCGCTGGCGGCGGGCACTCTTAAAGCATTGGTCCTGGGAACGCGGACCGACTTTGAATCATGGCAGTGGGAGCTGTTGGCGAGCACCGGCACCTCTCATCTCATGGTAGTCAGCGGATTACACGTCGCTGTGCTGTCGGCGCTGGGATTTCTGCTTGCCCGGCTGATCGCACTGCCTTTGGGCGTGCTGGGTGTCGGCGCGTTGTCGAGACGGCGTGTTGCCATTCTATTGTCGCTCGTCTTTGCAGTTGTCTATGCGGCCTTGGCTGGAATGGGGGTCCCGGTTCAACGTGCACTGCTGATGGTCGCGGTATTTCTGGGCGGGGAGTGGATGTTGCAGCCGGTGTCCGGCTGGACGCGATGGCGCTGGGCGCTCGTGGCGGTCTTGTCCTGGCAGCCCCTGGCGCTGCTCGCACCCGGGGCCTGGTTGTCGTTCACCGCGGTAGCCCTTCTGCTTTGGATCGGTGGATCGGGCGGGCCCCGGCGTGAACCTTGGCGACTTTGGGGCCGGGTTCAGGTCAGCTTGTTTGTGGGCATGCTCCCCCTGTCGGTTGGACTGTTTAACCGTGTTGTTCCGCTTGCGCCGATCATCAATCTGGTCGCGATCCCAGTCGTTTCATTATTTGTTCTGTCACTGCCGGCCTTGCTTCCGTTCCTGCTGCTTTATCCGGCCGACTGGGTCGTGATGGGGGTGGATTGGGTGGTCCAGTCAATGTGGCTGGGGCTACAGAGTGTCGATCGGGCCTGGAATCCGATGATCGATGTGGCAAGCCCTGTGCCGTTGGCGTTCGTTTTATGCCTGGCGGGATTGATGGGGTGGTTTTTGCCGGGGCCGAGCTATTGGCGCTGGGCTGCGCTAGCCCTGATTCTGCCTCTGCTGGCCGCTAACAGTGACCGGCCCGAATATCACTCCTTTCAGGCGCAGGTTTTCGATGTAGGGCAGGGATTGGCGATGCTCGTTGAAACGGAGAACAATTATCTGATGTACGATACCGGGCCCGGTTATCGTAATGGTGGCTCGGCTTTCTCATACACCGTTGCACCTACCTTTGATGCGAAGAACCTGCAAAGGCTGGATTGGCTGGTAATCAGCCACAGTGACTCTGATCATGCCGGCGGAGTCTCGGCGCTACTCAAGAAAGTGGAGACCGAACAGGTGCTTGCGGGCCAACCCGGACGGATGACGAAGACGCTTTCGGCGCAATCCTGTCATGATAAACACTTCGTGGCAGATGGTGTCTCCTTCCGACTTTATCGATTGACCGGTCAGGATGATAACGGCAGCTCCTGCGTTATGGTCGTGCGAGGGAAACACTGTAGCCTGGTCGTCACGGGGGATCTGGGGAGAGGTGGCGAGCGCGCCTTGCTCACGCAGTATGATATCGGCCCTGTTACTTGGATGGTTGCGGGTCATCATGGCAGTAATACCTCCAGCGGTGACACTTGGCTTGACGCCCTTGAACCGTCAACCGTGATTGTCAGCCGGGGCCGGTTCAATCATTTTGGTCACCCCCATCCCGAGGTGCTGGCCCGTGTTAAAGCGCAGGGCGCTAACGTGCGCGATACTGCCTTGGAGGGCGCGCTACGGCTTTCAGACAGGCCAGGGTGTCCGGTGGCAGGATATCGGGCTGCGCATAGGCGCTATTGGCAGGTCCCATGACAGCTGACGGTGCGGGCCGCCGCTACTCAGCTTTGCCAGGGGTGTGGTAGAGTAAGCCCTCGACTTAAGGAGTAACAGTCGTGTTCGAATTGATACAGGCCGGTGGCTGGTTGATGGTGCCGATTCTCGGCTGCTCCATTCTGGCATTAGCCATTGTGATCGAGCGTTTTATCACCTTGCGGGACAGCCGTGTTGTTCCGAAAGGCCTGCTGGCTCAGGTGTGGGAGCTGGTCCGCGGTGGCGAAATGACACCTGAGCGGATGCGGGCGATAAAGCAGGAGAGTCCGCTGGGCAGTATTATTGTGGCGGGCTTGAACAGTTCGGGTCATGGTCGCGAGGTGATGAAGGAAAGCATTCAGGAAGCCGCGACATTGGTTGTGCATGAGTTGGAGCGGTTCCTCAACAGCCTCGGCACTGTCGCCGCAATCACCCCGCTGCTGGGCCTGCTGGGTACGGTTATTGGAATGATCAAGGTTTTTACCGAGATCATGATCCAAGGGACCGGAAATGCCAACGTGCTTGCCGGTGGGATTTCAGAAGCGCTGATCACCACCGCAGCAGGTCTCTCCGTTGCGATCCCGGCCCTGGTATTACACCGCTATTTTCAGCGCAAGGTCGATACTCTGGTGCTGACTATGGAGCAGGAGGCGATCAAACTCGTGGAAATGGTTCACGGCGAACGCGACGTGGATTTCCGGTAGACGGCAGGAGAAACAGATGCGCTTTCATCGCCGTCAGCGGGAAGAGGTGAACGTTAACCTGACACCACTGATTGACGTGGTTTTCCTGCTGCTGATTTTTTTTATGGTCTCCACCACGTTTACCAGGGAAACCCACCTGGAGGTCGATCTTCCCGAGGCGGCGGCCGGTGAGGCGGTAAGCGATAGTCAGGGGATCGACATATTGATCACTGCTGATGGGCACTATCGCGTCAACGGTCAGTCGCTGGTTAATACCCAGGCGAATACGTTGCGGCGTGCGATCAAAGAGTTAGCCGGCGGCAAAAGCGACCTGCCGGTGATGATCACTGCGGATGCAAGCACACCGCATCAGTCGGTCGTAACGGCCATGGATGTGGCTGGCCAGCTTGGCTTTTCCAAATTGAGTATAACTACCCGGGAGCCGGAAGCGCGCTGATGGGGTTGGAGCGATACTGGTACGATGGCAGCCGCTGGACGCTATTGCTCCGGCCGTTTTCACGTTTATTTCGCTACCTGGCAGCTCGGCGGCGTCGGCGTTTTGCGCGGTCAGGACGTATCTGGAAAGCGCCGGTTCCTGTCATCATCGTTGGCAATATCAGTGTTGGCGGCAGCGGAAAAACCCCGTTGACCCTGTACCTGATCGACTGGCTCCGGGAGCAGGGGTATCGCCCGGGCGTCGTAAGTCGTGGTTATGCCGCCCACCCGCCTGAAACTCCTTTTCGTGTTGATCCTGATTCGACGGCTTACGAAGGTGGTGACGAACCGCTGCTGATTGTAAGGCGCACCGGCGTTCCGCTTTATATTGACCCGGACCGTGTCGCGGCCGCCCAGGCGCTTCTGAGTCAGACCGACTGTGATGTCATCCTGAGTGATGACGGCTTGCAGCACTATGCGCTCGGTCGAGACCTGGAGCTGGCTGTGATCGACGGTGCTCGCGGTCTGGGAAACGGCCAGTGCCTGCCGGAAGGACCGCTGCGAGAACCGCCGGATCGGCTGGAGGAGGTGGACGCCGTCATCATCAATGGGCGGGGTCGTTTCGACTATCCGGGTGCGTTTCGTTTTGAGCTGAAACCGGGGGCTCTGGTCTCCCTGAGCGATGGTCGCGCGTTGTCACCCTCGCTCTGGAAAGGCCCGCGTGAGGTGCATGCGATTGCAGGTATCGGTAATCCGTCCCGCTTTTTCGAGACATTGCGACAGCTCGGCTTTGAACCCATCGAACATCCGTTACCAGATCACGCCGAACTTGGGCCGGAGATGTTAAAATTCAGCGATGAACGTCCAGTGATCATGACCGAAAAAGACGCGGTTAAGTGTCCCGCTGGGGCTTTAGGTGAAGGCTGGGCGTTGCGCGTTGATGCCTGTCCGGACCCAGCATTCCGTGATTGGCTGTCGTCACGGCTCAAGCAACTGAAACAAACATGAACGGGAGTCCGAGAATGGACCAGAAGCTGTTAGATATTATTGTCTGTCCGGTATCCAAGGCGCCGGTGGAGTGGAACCGGGAGACCAATGAGCTGATCTGTCGGACCAGTGGCCTGGCTTATCCGATTCGCGACGATATTCCTGTGATGCTGGAAAGTGAAGCGCGCACGTTGACTGCCGAGGAGCGGTTGCCGGAGAAGCGCAAGTCATGAGCTTCTCTATCGTGATTCCAGCCCGGTACGCGTCGAGCCGCTTTCCCGGTAAACCGCTGGCGCTTCTTGAAGGTAAGCCGATGCTGGAGCATGTTTACCGGCGGGCGTGTGAAAGCGAAGCGAAGCGTGTGGTCGTCGCAACGGATGATGCGCGTATCGCTTCAACCGCGGAGCGCTTTGGTGCCGAGGTCTGCCTGACCTCGCCGGACCACCCCTCGGGCACTGATCGTCTGCAGGAAGTGGTCAAAACCCTGGGCTTTTATGCGGATGATATTGTGGTCAACGTTCAGGGCGATGAGCCGATGATCCCGCCGAAGATCATTAATCAGGTGGCGCACAACCTGATGGCGGTCCCCGAAGCGGGCATCGCGACCCTGTCTGAGCCGATAGAGACCGTTGACGCTCTGCTAAATCCCAACGTGGTCAAGGTGGTATCGGATCACCGGGGTATGGCGCTGTATTTCAGCCGCGCACCGATTCCCTGGCCCCGCGATGCCGCCCTGGCCGCAGGGGAGGCGATGACCGCGCTGCCCAAAGGATTTAACTGGCAGCGACATATTGGATTGTATGCCTATCGCGTCAAGCTGCTCAATGACTTCGTCTCCTGGGCACCTGCACCGCTGGAGCTGACTGAGTGTCTCGAGCAGCTGCGCGCCCTGCATAATGGCGTGGGGATCCATGTCGAGCCTGCCCTTGAGGCACCGCCGGCGGGTGTCGATACCCCTGAGGATCTGGAGAGGCTGCAGAAAATATTGGAGAACGGTTGATGGAGAAGACCGGCATTTTGTTTGTCTGCCTGGGGAATATATGCCGTTCGCCCACGGCTCATGGTGTATTTCTGAAAAAGCTCTCGGAGCATCCCGACCTGGCTGAGCAGCTGGAGGTCGATTCGGCCGGAACGGCCGCCTATCACGTGGGCAATCCGCCCGATGCGCGCAGTGCGGAAATTGCCGGACGTCGCGGGTATGATCTGAGCGCCTTGCGCGCCCGGGCGGTGAGTGCTGAGGATTATCGACGATACCGTTACATCCTCGCCATGGATCAGCAGAACTTTGCCAACCTGCGTGCAGGCTGTCCGTCGTCATTTGATGGCCACCTGAGTCTGTTCCTGGATTTTGCAGGCCTCGATAATGCGGAGGTCCCTGATCCTTACTACACCCACGGCGAAGCGGGTTTTGAGGAGGTGCTGGATCTGGTTGAACGGGCCTCCGATGGCTTGATCACGCATCTGCGTCGGGAGCTGTTGGATTGAGTCTGCTGATCAGAAACGACGTTGATCTGCAGGCGTACAATACTTTCGGCTTTCATTCGATTGCCCGGCAATACTGTGAGCTCAGGGAACGAGCGGATATAGAAGCGCTGATCGCCCGGCAGGCCCGCAATGGAGAGGCGTTACTGGTTATCGGTGGGGGCAGCAATCTTTTACTCGCGCCCCGGGTTCCCGGTCTTGTGGCCAGAGTCGCATTGACCGGCATTGAGCTGGAAGAGCTCGGTGATCACAGGGTAGGCGTTACCGTCGCGGCCGGTGAAAACTGGCACGAAACAGTGTGTTGGTTGCTCGAGCAAGGGATTCATGGCTTGGAAAACCTGGCGTTGATCCCCGGCTCCGTCGGTGCGGCCCCGGTACAGAATATCGGTGCTTACGGGGTTGAGGCGGGGCAGTTTATCGATGCGGTTGAGGTCTACGACTGGCAAGCGGGGCGTTACGAGTGGCTATCCAGGGCGCAGTGTGGGTTCGCGTATCGCGATAGCGTTTTCAAGCGTCTGTCCGGGCGCTACCTGATTTTGGCGGTACGCTTTCGGCTTTCCCGTCACATCGAGCCTGTGGTGACCTATCGACCACTGCGTGAAGCGCTTGAGGGTAAGGTTGTCGATCATCGGGCTGTGTTTGAGGCTGTCTGCCGGATACGGCGCAGTAAGCTGCCTGATCCATCCAGACTTGGTAATGCCGGAAGCTTTTTCAAGAACCCGGTTATCAGTGTCGATCACTACAAACACCTACAGTCGCGTTATCCGGATATCGTTGCGTTTCCTGATCCGGCCGGTTACAAACTGGCCTCAGGGTGGTTAATCGATCATCTGGGCTGGAAGGGTCGCCGGATTGGACCTGTGGGTGTCCATGAGGAGCAGGCACTGGTTCTGGTTAATCATGGCGGTGCGGATCGCGCCGCCGTTGAAGCCTTGGCTCAGGCGATTCGGAGTGATGTGGATCGGGCATTCGGGGTGATGCTTGAGATAGAACCGGTTTTCTATCCCCGATAAGTTCGGCTTGAATCAGGTAAATCCGACTGTCAGTTAACCCGCGGATATAAAAAAAACCCGGCTCAGTGCCGGGTTTTTTATGGGGCGCCTTCCCGTTCAGGAGATGCGCTTAGTTGTCACTTTCACTGGCATTGGAGCCTGGCTTATCCGCGTCAGCGCCGCTTGCCTGGTCAGCTTCTTCCTGCAACTCTCGACGACGCACCTCACGGGGGTCATTAGGCGCTCGGCGTGCACGTCGGCGCCGCGCCGGCTTGGCCGGTTCTTCTGCCGGTGTGTCTGAGTCCGACGTATCGCTATCCTGCGTACCGTCCTCCGCTTTATCCGCGCCGGTTTCTACCGCCTCGGATTCCGCAGAGGCTGACTTGGATGGCTCAGACGTTGCCGGTTCAGTCGAGGCGGCAGACTCTTCAGTTTCCAATAACGGTAGCTGATCGCCAGAGTTCGCGTTCTCCTGATTGGTTGCATCAACAGCAGCGCTTTCCTCTGTAGTCTCGGTATCGACCGATTCGGTTGCAGGCTGCTCGTCGGCCGCGTCCTCTGCGCTCTGTTCCGCCACTGATGTCGCAGTGCTCTTCTCTTCGGATGTCACTTGAGCCTGCTCTTCAGCGGACTCAGTAGACTGAGCGACAGCGGCATTATCAGTAGCGGGTTGCTCATCCTGCGCTGAGCGATCACCGATATCTGAGCTTGCATCGGCTTTGTTGTCCGCCGCTTCAGCCGGGTCAGCCGCCGGTTCGACTTTGGGTAGGCTCTCATCCAAAGACTGCGGTGCCGGCTGTTCGCCTTCCTGGCGACTATCGGCGCCGCTCTGCTGTTCAGTTGCGTCTTCCTGAACGTTGGGCTGCTCCGCTACCGGGGTCTCCGGTTTCGCCTCGGCTTTTACTTCGGGCTCGGCGTTTTGGTCTGGTGCAGACTGGGTGGCCCGCTCCTGAGCGTCGTCGTTCTGTGTATTTGCCGCTGCGCTCGCGGTATCTTCGACCGGAGTGCGTGTGGCAACGCGCTCGGAGTTGGCGCGACGACGGCGGCCGCGACCCCGGCTCTGCTTCTGTTCATCAGACTCGGCGTTGTTTGAACTGGAGTCTGAATCCTGCTCTGGCTTTCGCTTTTGGCGCCCGTTATTGCGGTCATCGTCACTTTGAGCACTCTTGTTTGAGCTACCCTCTGACTGATCGGTGCTTTGATTCTGATCGTTTGACTGCTGCTTGTCAGAATCGTTGCTGCGACGGCGGCTGCGACGGCGGCGGCGGGAGCGGCCTTCAGATTTGTCGCGGTTCTCCTTGTCACTCTCTTTAGCGCTGTCTTTCTGGCTATCCTTGGCGTTCTCTTTTGTGTCCTTATCGCCAATCGGGGGCAGGGCGGTTTCCTGCTCTACCGTGATCACCTCGTCACTATCACGGCCGGAGCGGCGACGGTCACCATCGCGACGGCGCGAGCGACGTCCGTTTTGGTTGCTGTTGTTATTGCGCGAGCGGTTACGCTCAGAGCCGGAACGTTCAGAACGCTCCTTATCCGTATCGCTGGCATCCTGTTTTTTGGCGTCGTTCTGCGTGCCCGCTTGAGGCACATCTTTTTTGCCAAACAGGCGACCCAGGGAGGCGATAATGCGCTCACCCAAGGACGGAGCCGGCTGGTTGGGTTTGCTCGTCTGTGCAGGCGCAGTCGTCGGTTTTGGATCCTGTGCTGCGGGCTCGGCTTCCACCGTCTGAGGCGCGCGAGCCGTCGGAATAACGGCTTCGACAGCCGCCTTTTCCCGTTTCACAGGCTGGCTGGCTGTTTCTTCCTCCTCCTCGACTGCTTCGGGCTGCAGGGTGTAGCTCGGGTCGTGGGTGGTGGCAACGGTGTGGTCATCACGCAGACGGACAACCTCATAGTGAGGTGTCTCCATATTCGGGTTCGGGACGATCACGACACGAACATCATGACGCAACTCAACGGCATGTACTTCCCGGCGCTTCTCGTTGAGCAGGAAGGTGGCGACGCTGACCGGCAGAATTGCGCGGATCTGAGCGGTCCGTTCCTTGGCCGATTCCTCTTCGATCAAGCGAAGGATGGAAAGGGCGAGGGACTCGGTATCGCGAATCGTACCCTGTCCGCTACAGCGCGGGCACACATGGCCGCGGGACTCTGCCAGCGACGGACGTAGACGTTGACGGGACATCTCAAGCAGACCGAAGCGGGAGATGCGGCCCATCTGGACGCGGGCGCGATCCAGCTTGAGTGCATCCCGCAGACGGTTTTCCACTTCGCGCTGGTGCTTGATCGGAGTCATGTCGATAAAGTCGATAACGATCAGGCCGCCAATGTCACGCAGGCGCAGTTGGCGGGCGATCTCATCAGCCGCTTCCAGGTTGGTGTTGAGGGCCGTTTCCTCAATATCACCACCGCGAGTCGCTCGCGCCGAGTTAATATCGATGGAGACCAGTGCTTCGGTCGGGTCGATCACGATGGATCCACCGGAGGGAAGTTTGACCTCGCGCTCAAACGCGGTCTCGATCTGAGTTTCGATCTGGAAGCGGTTGAACAGCGGTACCTGCTCTTTATAGAGCTTGATGCGGCTCTCGTAGCTTGGCATCACCTGGCGTGCAAATAGCTGCGCCTGGTCATAGACGGTGGGGTCATCGATCAGTACTTCGCCGATATCCGAGCGCAGATAGTCACGGATCGCGCGGATAACCACGTTGCTTTCCTGATAGATCAGGAAGGGCGCTGTACGTTCTTTGCTACTGCCTGTGATGGCATCCCACAAAGTAAGCAGGTAATCCAGATCCCACTGCAGCTCTTCGCTGCTGCGGCCAATACCTGCGGTACGCACGATGGCGCCCATCTGATCGGGAATATTGACGCCGGCGAGCGCTTCTTTAAGCTGGGTGCGTTCGTCGCCTTCAATGCGACGGGAGATGCCCCCGGCGCGCGGGTTGTTCGGCATCAGGACCAGGTAACGGCCGGCCAGGCTTACAAAGGTGGTCAGCGCCGCGCCTTTGTTACCACGTTCCTCCTTGTCGACCTGAACGATAACCTCAGTACCTTCTTTGACAACGTCTTTGATACTGGGACGCTGCCCACGTTCAGGCTGCTTGCTGAAGTACTCGCGGGAGATCTCTTTAAGGGGCAGGAAACCGTGGCGTTCGGCGCCATAGTCGACAAAGGCCGCTTCAAGGCTGGGTTCCACACGCGTAATGCGGCCTTTATAGATGTTGGCTTTCTTCTGTTCCCGGCTGTCGGATTCGATATCCAGGTCGAACAGACGCTGGCCATCGACCAGCGCAACGCGCAACTCTTCTCGCTGAGTTGCGTTGATGAGCATTCTTTTCATGTTGTTTTGCGTTCTCAACAAAAACGCAACGCCTCACCACCAGAGCACCGGTCTGGAGTGGTAACATGACGCCCAGTCTTTCTGATTGTTTACTCGCTGTGTACAGCCTGCGGGCGGCGACCAAATGCGCCTGACCGGGCTCTCAGCGAGCCGTGACCACCGGAACAAACGGCACCGGTAGTACGAATATCGTCGATGGAGGAAACGCAGACCTCTGTCGTTATACTTGCTGGCTGTGGCTGCCAATCAACTGGCAGGTTCCGGGTCAGCGTGCGTCTCCATCTGCAACTGGGCCTTCGACTGTCGGGCGAAGGCCGTGAAAGCGTTACGTAAAAACAGGTTTGATTTCGTATGAAACCATCAAAAATGCCGTCGGTCGGATCGTGCGCGGCCACGCTACGGAGTGTATGTGGAGGGGCCGGCGACATGGATTTTCAAATTGCTAAAGCCAACCGCCTGCGGCATCGGTAGAATATAACAGCTAACCCTATACGCATCAACGAACGGACACTCTTGTAACAGATGGCAGAACAACGCACCGGCACCCAGAATGGCGTGCAGTTTTTTACCGTTGACGAAGATCAGGGTGGGCAGCGAATCGACAATTTTCTGCGCACGGCGCTGAAAGGTGCGCCTAAAAGCCTTATCTATCGTCTGCTGCGCAAAGGCGAAATCCGGGTTAATAAAAAGCGCACCAAACCTGACTACAAACTCAACGGCGGGGATGTGATCCGCGTTGCTCCGCTGCGCCTGCCGGAAAAAGGGGATCGCCCCGTCGTCGGGCAGCAGTTGCTGGAGCACCTCGAACAGGCAATTCTGTATGAGGATGACAAACTTCTTATTATCAACAAACCATCGGGCCTCGCGGTCCACGGCGGCAGCGGTGTTTCTCTGGGGCTGATCGAGGCGGCACGCAAACTACGCCCGGACGCGCGTTTTCTCGAACTTGTTCATCGACTGGATCGGGATACCTCGGGCTGTATCCTGCTGGCAAAAAAACGCTCCATGCTGCGCTATCTGCATGAGATTCTGCGTGAAAGGCGGGTACAGAAGATCTATCACGCTTTGGTGCAGGGGCGATGGCAGGCTAAAGACAAGCGTGTGGATGCGCCCTTGAAGCGGTTTGAACTTAAATCGGGCGAGCGTATGGTGCGAGTGGCAGAGGATGGCAAAGCATCACAAACCGACTTCCGTGTATTGAGGCGCTTTGGCAGCTCCGCTACGCTAGTGGAAGCGCGACCAAGGACCGGGCGTACCCATCAAATCCGGGTTCACACACAGTTTACCGGGCACCCCATTATCGGCGATCCAAAATACGGCAGTGATGAAGTTAATAGTGGCTTTCGAGAGCTGGGCTTTCGTCGCCTGATGCTGCATGCCGCAGCGTTGGAATTTGACTTGCCGGATGGATCGCCGCTTCGGGTGGAAGCGCCGATGGAGCCGGAAATCGAACGTGCATTGAATACCTTGTCATCCACGACGGGAGTGAAACAGGACCAGGATGCTGAATGTGAGTGAGCGGGATCTTAACCGCATTTTTTCGACCGCTGATACCCAGTTGATGACCGGTGTAATGCCGCGGACCGATGCGTTGGCGGCACAGCTGGACCTTTCACCGGATGCGGTGGAAGAGGGGCTTGAACAATGGTGGCAGGCGCTGCCGGGCCGGATTCATATCACCAGCAAGCAGGCTGCACTGCCTGACATTCCGGACTCACTGGCTCAGTCGTTTATGCGGATCTGGCAGCAGGCGGTGCAGGAGGCGCAATCAAGTGTCAATTTTTACCGCCAGCAGCATGATGTCGGTGAAGAGGAGTCGCGTCGAATCAATGAAGAGGCGCTGCGACAGTCTCAGGGGGTGTATCAAGAGCTCGAAAGCCGCTACCGCGAGCAGACAGCCAAACTTGATGAAGCGAAACAGCAAGCCAAGTCACTCGAAGCCGAGATTGCGGTCTTGAAGAACAATCTATCTTCCGAGACCAATGAGCGCAAACGTGAAGAGCAGTTGCGCTCCAATCTTGAGCATGATCTGAACCAGCTCCGCAAACAGTTCGACGATTTTCGCCGCACGGCCGAGCAGCGTCTCAAGGACGAGCAGCGTCGCAGTATCGATGCAGCCGCGAAAGCTGATGTTGAGGTTCGCCATTACCGCAGCATGCTCGATAAGGTCAGGGACGAGGCGGGTCGCAAAGAGGCGGCGCTGACGCGTGATTTGCATGATCTTCAGGCGCAGCTGGCGCGCCGGGATGTGAAGCTGGACACCCAGGCAAACCAGATCAAAGGGCTCGAAGAAGAGATCACTGCCATGAAGCAGGATGTGGGTGTACAGCATCGAGATCTCACAAAAATCAATAGCAATCTTCTTTCAGAGCGTAATAAAAACAAGCGCTTGGAGGATAAAATGAAGGAGCTGAATGAGGAGATTCAGCGGTTGAATCAACGCGCGATGACCGCCTCTGCAGACTCCACCCGGCGAGAAAATGCGCTGCGCACCCAGCTGAAAGAGAGTGAAGAGGCGATGCTGAAGCTTCAGGCCCGTAACAACGCGCTGGAGAAGCGGTTGGTGACACAGGATGAAGAGATTCGCCGACTGAGTGCCAGGCTTTGAAGTGATTCCCAAGGAATCCGCGCTGTCGATGGACGCCGCGAAAGGCGCCTGCTATATATAGATGAAGGTTATATCGGCCCAAGGTTTTGATTACAAGGATCAGGTAGAACGCTGCAATGAAACTCCAGCAACTCCGATACATCTGTGAAGTCGCCCGTCACGACCTCAACGTCTCCGCGACTGCACAGAGCCTGTTTACCTCGCAGCCCGGCATCAGCAAGCAGATACGTCTGCTGGAAGATGAGCTGGGTGTTGAGGTGTTTGCCCGCAGTGGAAAGCACCTGACGCGCATTACGCCGGCGGGGGAGGCGATATTGGGTATCGCCGGTGAGATCATGCAGAAAGTGGACAGTATTCGTCAGGTCGCACAGGAGTTCAGCGACGAAAAGAAGGGCAGTCTGACCCTGGCGACCACCCATACCCAGGCGCGCTATGCGTTGCCGGGGCCGATCAATGAATTCATAAAGGCGTATCCGGATGTGTCTCTACATATGCATCAGGGGACGCCGATGCAGATTTCGGAGATGGCCGCTGACGGTAGCGTGGATTTCGCTATCGCGACCGAAGCACTGCAGCACTTTAATGATCTGATCATGATGCCCTGCTATCGCTGGAACCGAGCGGTGATGGTGCCCAAGGATCATCCCTTGACGCAGGTTTCCAGGCTTACACTGGAAGATGTGGCGGCCTGGCCGATTGTCACTTACGTGTTCGGTTTTACCGGTCGCTCCAAGCTGGATGAGGCCTTCCGTCGGCAAGGGCTGGAGCCCAAGGTGGTGTTTACAGCGGTGGATTCCGACGTGATTAAAACCTACGTACGTCTTGGTCTGGGCGTTGGGATTGTCGCCAGCATGGCCCATGAACCGGGTGTTGATGATGACCTGGTGGCGCTGGATGCAAGCCATCTGTTTGAGCCAAGTACCACCAAGATCGGGTTTCGCAAGGGAACCTTTCTGCGTGGTTATATGTACGACTTCATCCGCTTGTTTGCGCCCCATCTCACCCCCGATATGGTGCATCGAGTTCAGGAGTGCGCCAACCGGGCGGAGGTTGATGCATTGTTCGAGGGCTTAGAGCTGCCGGTACACTGACCGGCGCTCCGTTTTGTTCCATTTAGATCAGCTTGCTTTTGCGTTCAGCGCGGGCTGCTCAAGCTCCATAATCCGGGCAAGCTTGCGATAGCTGGTGATCCGATCCTGGAACCGATATGTCACGTTGATCGCAAGTACCTCCTCCACGCCATGATAGCCAGCTAACTGCTCTATGCGCTCCCGGCATTGCTCTGGTGTACCCAGAATCATTGAATTACGCGTCTGATCAAAGTAGCTCTGCTCGGAGGGTGAGAGCTTTTGATAGAGGTCGGCCACCTGCTCGGGGCTGCGCAGTGATTCCCGGTTACCTTTTAAAACTGACTGCAGTTTCCAGTAGGTATGGGTCCCCGCGATAAAACGCGCTTCCTCTTCGCTATCGGCACAGATGACGGCGCTGGCAATCATCGCTTCGGGTCGGTGGCTGAAGCCGCCACTACGGAAACACTTGCGGTAATGCTGGATGATGTCCGGCCCGCGGTGGTCTGTGCCGATAAACAGGGCCAGGACAAACCCCGCCCCCAGAGCACCGGCAAGCTCGGTGGAACCGCTACCTGACCCGAGAACCCAGGGTGCCGGTGGCGGGTTGGTTCCGGGCATGGCCATCAGGCCGCCATACTGATGCCCTTCCGGTAACCGGCCTTTAAGCATCGAGAGCAAGTCGTTGAGCTGCTCGGGATAGAGTTCGGCGCCGGATGGGTATCCGGGGTAGGCCAGCGCGTGAGTCGAGAGGCTGCTCCCCCCCGGGGCACGGCCTACGCCCAGATCGATTCGACCGGGGTAGAGCGCCTCAAGTGAGCTAAAGGTCTCGGCAACCTTCAGTGGGCTGTAGTGGGAGAGCATGACGCCACCGGAACCGACGCGGATCTGTTGGGTGTTAGCAGCGATAGCGGCGATCAGAATCTCTGGGGCGGGACTGGCATAGCTCGGCGTGTTGTGATGCTCAGCGATCCAGTAACGGCTGAAGCCAGCCTGATCACAGAACTGGGCCAGTTCCAGGCTGCGTAATAACGCATCACTGCCGGGTCGGCCATCATGAATCGGTGACTGATCGACTACACCGATCCTGAGTGTTTGACTCATTACAGCGCCTCCAGTGCTTTCTTGGCGACGATGACATCCTGATCTGCCGAGCCTCCGGATACGCCAATAGCGCCGATCAGTTCACCGTCGACCTCGATCGGGAAGCCGCCGCCAAACATCATCAACCCGCCATTGCTCAACTCAAAACCGGTCAGCTGGCGTTCTCTCACAATATCGCCAATGGCGTTACTGGGGGCTCGAAACATGGCGGAGCAGTGGGCTTTGCGTTGGCAGATATCGACAGAGCCCGCGAAGGTGCCATCCATGCGGCAGAATTGAAGAAGGTGGCCGCCGGGGTCGCACAGGGCAATGCTCATACGGCAGTTTATAGACGCTGCGGCCTCACGGGCGGCAGCCATCAGGCGATCACAGGTCGCTGTATCCAATACCATAGCTACTAAGTCCGGTTCTCTGGTTGTCTTGTGAAGATGTTAAGTGATTCCTTGTGATTTGCCTGCACTCTATAACAGGAAGACCAAATCCCGCTAATGGGAGCCTATCGACACGGCTTTCGACGATCCGTAAGGTGTTGTAAACAATCGCCGGACCTCAAATGCGACGGGAGAAGAGCCGATGAAAATTCGCACAGCGCATCACAGGGCGGATCAGGTTATCCAGTCACTGGAGCGATTTAACGCAGACCTGACGCAAAATTTGAAATGTGAAAAGTATACCAAGATGGCGGAGTCGGCGTTCAGTTTCTACCGGGGGAGTAATCACCTCTATTGGCACGACGTGTATCGAGACTGGCAGTTTTCGCTGTTTGGTGGCTTAGAGGATACGCAAACCTGGTTGCTGGGGGATGTGCATGTTCACAATTACGGCGCTTACGGTAGCCACGACCGGGTGCTTCGCTTTGGGCTGGATGATTTTGACGACGGAGTGATCGGTGATTATCAGTATGACCTGTGGCGCCTGACCATCAGCCTTGAGCTGGCCCTCCGTGAGCAAAAGGTAAAGCGAAAAAAGGCGGATCAAGTGATTGATACCCTGGCTGACGCATATCTTGGTGCCTTCTCTCAGGACATAGAGCGGGTCGCGGATTGGGTGGCGCGCCCTGATAGCAGTGATGGGCTTCTGCGTAAATTTCTCGAAAAGACAGAGCGAAAAAAGAGCCGGGAAAAAATGCTGGAGAAGTGGACCGATCTTGATGGCTCCGGTGAACGGGTTTTCAAACCGGGCCATCCCAAGCTTGCCGTGCTCGACAGTGTAACCAGCGACGCGCTGACTGAAGCGCTGAGTGATTATCAAGCCACCCTGGATGATCATGTACCGGGTCACAGCCATCAACATTTTCGGGTTAAAGCGGTGGCCCGGCGCGTCAACGCGGGTACCGGCTCGTTGGGCTGTGACCGTTATTATGCGCTGATCGAGGGCGCTGCGACTGACGATCACGACGATGTGATCCTGGATATCAAGGCCCAGCAAAAACCGGCGGCCTGGCATGCCATGACCGACCGGGAGCAAAGCGAGTACAACCATCTGTTCCAGCATGAGGGTGAACGTCACTGTCGCGCTTTTCAGGCGCTGGCCCGCCACCCGGACCCGTACGTGGGTTGGCTGGAGCTGGATAATCAGGTGTTCTCCGTGCGCGAACGCTCTCCCTTTAAAGCAGATTTCCCCGTTCACAAGCTCACCAAAACGAAACACTGGGAGGAGATGGCAAACAACTGGGGGTACATTCTGGCTGCGTCCCATTTGCGCGGTGCCCGTGCGCTGAATGACGGGGATGCCGAGCCGTTTGCCCGAGCGGTCTGCGAGCAGGTCGGTGAGCGTCGTGACGACTTTAAGGCGCTGCTGCTGAACTTGTCGCGCGCCTATGCCGACTGCGTTGAGCAGGATTATCAAGCGCTGCGTGTCTATCTGGAGCGCGGGCGGGAACAGGGAACATCCTGAACCATCGGTGTGGCCCTTCCCGGTGTCGGCATGCATGGCCGTTGAAAGGGTAGGGCCTTCGGGGTACAGTTTCCGCCGATTTCATAACAATAGCGGAGAATAGAGCGTGGAACTGGCTTGTCTTGACCTGGAAGGTGTACTTATCCCCGAAATCTGGATCGCTTTTGCCGAGGAAACCGGCATTGAAGCCCTCAAAGCAACGACCCGCGATATTCCCGATTACGATGTGCTGATGAAGCAGCGGCTGTCGATTCTGGACCAGCATGGACTGACGCTGCCGCAGATTCAGGACACCATCAGCCGGCTGAGCCCGCTAGAAGGTGCGGCTGAGTTTGTTGATTGGCTGCGGGAACGTTTCCAGGTGGTGATTCTGTCGGATACTTTCTACGAGTTCGCGGCTCCGCTGATGAAGCAGCTCGGATTTCCGACGCTGCTGTGCCATAAACTCGAAGTCAACGGCGAGGGTCGCATCACCGATTACACCCTGCGTCAGCGAGATCCCAAGCGCCAGTCGGTGCGTGCGTTCCAACTGTTAAACTACCGGGTTATTGCGGCCGGTGATTCCTATAACGATACGACCATGCTCAAGCAGGCCGAAGCGGGCATCCTGTTTCACGCACCGGATAACGTGATCGCCGAGTTTCCGCAGTTCCCGGCGGTGCACAGCTATGACGATCTGAAAAAAGAGTTCATCAAGGCGAGTAACCGCGACCTGACTCTTTGATCGGCCTGCGCATTTATCAAGAAAAAAGCCCAGCGATCTGCCTGGGCTTTTTTTGTCTACCGGTGCCGAACTGTGCTCGGCCAGTTTAGAGGTCGCGAAGGGTGTTAAGCAGATTGTCGACTTTGTCGAATGACTCCTGATATTCCGCTTCACCCTCTGAGTCAGCCACCACACCACCGCCCGCCCAGCAGTGAATCTTGCCATCACGAACCAGCAGAGTGCGAATGCAGATACTGGTATCCATTGAGCCGTCGGCGCTGATGTAACCGATGGAGCCGCAATAAATGGAGCGACGATGGGGTTCGAGTTCATCGATAATCTCCATCGCGCGGATCTTTGGAGCCCCTGTAATCGAACCGCCCGGAAAACACTGTTTAAGCAGATCCAGGCTTGTGTAGTTATCGGCAAGCCGTCCAGTGACCGCGCTGACCAGATGGTGGACGTTAGGGTAGGTCTCAATTGCGAAAAGCTCTGGGACACGGACACTGCCGGGCTCACAGACTTTACCCAGGTCATTACGCAGCAGATCCACAATCATCAGGTTTTCAGCGCGATCCTTCTCTGAAGCCGCCAGGGCCTCGGCTTGTGCACGATCCTCGGCCGAGTCTGATCCGCGTGGGCGGGTCCCTTTGATTGGACGGGTTTCCACGTCTCCCAGCGCCGAAACCTTGAGAAAGCGCTCAGGCGATAGCGAGAGTAACGCGCCTTCTTCCGATTCCAGGTAGGCGCTGAAGGGGGTGGTCGCTCGGGCACGCAAAGCGCGAAAAGCAGCGAATGGATCACCTTCGCATGGGGCGCTAAAACGCTGAGTCAGGTTAATCTGGTAGCAATCTCCGGCAAGAATGTAGGCCTGGACCTGATCAAACGCTGCCATATAAGCCGGTCGTGAGAGGTTGCTCAGAAAATCGGCTTTGAGTTTGAAGGGGGCCGCCTGGCTGCCTGATTGAGAGTCATTTAACAGGCTGTGCAACTGTTGGACAAGGCCAGCGTCGGCACGCTCATGGGCGACCAATTGGCTGGTTTTGCACTGATGGTCGATCACCACGGCCCATAGATAGCGACCCACGCGCAGTTCGGCGAGTCCTAAATCATCGTCAGCGATGACGGGGAGTTGTTCGAAGGCACGGCCCAGATCGTAGCTGAAATAGCCGATAAGGCCGCCGCAGAAGGGCAGGTTGGCGTTATCCGCCGGGATGGCGATCTCTTGCTGAAGTGATTTTAAATGCTCGACCGGATCTCCCGTGAGGCGTTGCCAGAGACCGTCCAGTCGCAGACTGACCTCCCCCCGATTAAACTTCAGCACGCGGTCCGGTGCCGCGCTGATGATGTCATACCGGCCAAAGCGCAGGTCCGATTTTGGGTGGGCGCTGTCGAGTAAAACAGCATCGCCCAGCGGGCGCAGTTGCTCAAGCGCGTTGTGAGTATCAAGTGGGTAGGGCAGCGGATAGATGGTGGTCAAACCGGGTTGCTTCCTGGCTGGTTCGAGAAACGGACATTTTACCGATGCGCGCTCAGCCGTGCGAGCCCGAGCGCGACAGCAGCGTTATAATGCGGCTTTTCTTTTATTGATGCCTTCATGGAGAGAGGATGAAGCCGAATTACAGTGTCGAGCAGCGGACCTTGAATCTGCCGGATCAGCATCTGAAATACCGGATTTACCGTCATTCCGACGCGGGCAACGGCCGGCGGTTGGTGTTAGTTCACGGTGCAGGTGTAGGCGGCCAGGATACCTGGGAGATGCTGCAATCCTTTTTGCTTCATTGGGGGGAGATTCTGGTGCCGGATATGAGGGGGACCGGAGAGACGCAGTACCCTGACGGGGAAGAGGCCCCTTTTACCGTCACTGATCTGGTGGGTGATCTGAACCGGTTGGTCGACCAGCTTGGCTGGTGGACCTTTGATCTGGGTGGTTACTCCCTTGGCGGTTTGGTCTGCATGCTTTTCAAACAACAGCATCCGGACCGGGTGCAGAAACAGTTTTTGCTTGAGTCGGCCGCGCTGGATCGGCCCGACTGGCATAGCACGGTTCAATTACGTGAGCGCTACTCTGAAGCCGCCGTATTCTTGAAAACCGAAGACAAAGAGACCGGAATACGCCAGTTTCTCGATACTATCTCACCCAACCGAAAAGTCAGCGCGCAAACCGAACGTCTGACTGTGAATCGGCTGGGGCAGCGCCCTATGGGTTTTGCTCATGCGCTCGATGCCGTGACGCGGGCGATTCGAACCGTTGATCGCGACAGGGTGTTGGCGGCTCAGGGCGATGTCACCAGCTTTATCGGCGGTCAGAGCGTGGAACTGATGCATCAGCTGCATCTGGGGCTGGCCGAGCGGCTGCCGAACTGGCACTACTTTGCCATTTCCGGCACGGATCACTCACTGCCATTTCAAAAACCGCGGCAGATAGCGCGCATCATGAACCAGGAGCTGGAACGTTACCTCGTTCACGGATGACAGCGCGTTTTTATCCGCTAGACTTTTGTATGATGTTGACAATTTTTCCGGCATGTTCGGTTGACGGCCCTAATTCGCGATTGTAAGGTGTCGACAATCTAACATTGTCGACAATCTTGAAGGGTTGCGATGAACACCGACGTAAAGCAAACCACAGCACTCGAGATCGACCAGGAAAGCCGCACATTGGCGGACCGGGTATGTAAACAGATCGTCACCTCTATCGTTACCGGTGAATTGCTACCCGGCCAGAAAATCAGTGAGCCCGGCCTTGCCAAGCTTTATGGCATCAGCCGCGGACCCTTGCGTGAGGCAATCCGCCGTCTCGAAGGCTGGCGTCTGATCGAGCGAAAACCCCATGTGGGGGCTCGTGTGGTGCAACTCTCTGCGCGAGAGCTGATCGAGATCTACCGGGTCAGGGAAGCACTTGAAGGTATGGCATGCCGTCTGGCAGCAGAGCATATGACGGCCGAGGAGATCGCGAGTCTCAAGGCGCTGCTTGATAGCCATGAGCTGTCTATCGAACAACAGGAAGGGCGTTCCTACTTTCAGAAAGAGGGCGACCTGGACTTTCATTACAGGATCGTACAGGGCAGCAAGAATGCGAAATTGCAGGAGTTGCTCGGTGCCGATCTCTATCACCTGGTACGGATGTACCGATACCAGTTCAGCGTATCCAGTTCGCGTCCCAAGCGGGCACTTAAAGAACATCGCCAGATTATCGATGCGATTGAGTCCCGCGATGCAGAACTGGCCGAGATGCTGATGCGTCGCCATATCAGCGCGGCCCGCCAGAATATCGAGGATAAGCTGAACGCCGTGACTAAACCTCAAGGGGAAAATAATGGCTGAGAAACTGACTGCGGGTGCACGCTTCCGTAAAGCGTTGGCTGAGAACCAGCCGCTGCAGATCGTTGGTACCGTCAATGCTTACAACGCAATGATGGCTTCACGCGTCGGACACCAGGCGATCTACCTGTCTGGTGGTGGCGTGGCCAATGCCTCATACGGCCTGCCCGACCTGGGCATGACCTCCATGAACGATGTGCTGGAAGATGTGTGCCGTATCACCAGCGCGGTCGAGACTCCGCTGATGGTCGATATCGATACCGGTTGGGGTGGCGCGTTCAATATCGCCCGAACCATCAAGGAGATGACCAAAGGGGGCGCGGCTGCTGTTCATATTGAAGATCAGGTTGCGCAAAAGCGCTGTGGTCACCGTCCCAATAAAGAGATTGTTTCCCTGGCGGAGATGGTGGATCGCGTTAAGGCAGCGGTAGATGCCAAGACCGACGACAGCTTCTTTATTATGGCACGCACCGATGCGTTCCAGATGGAAGGGCTGAACGCCGCCGTTGAGCGCGCTCAGGCCTGCCTGGAAGCTGGCGCAGACGGTATCTTCGCTGAGGCTGTTCATACCCTGGAGGACTATCAGGCGTTTTCCAAAGGTATCAACGGTGCCCACCTATTGGCGAACATCACCGAGTTTGGCGCTACCCCGCTGTTCAACAAAGCGGAACTGGCTGAGGCCGGCGCAACCATGGTGCTGTATCCGCTTTCAGCGTTCCGTGCTGCAAACAAGGCCGCGTTGAATGTCTACGAACACCTGCTGAAAGATGGTGACCAGAAGGCGGTTGTCGACACCATGCAGACGCGCATGGAGCTGTACGATTTCCTCAACTATCACGATTTCGAACAGAAACTGGACGCGCTCTTCGCTGAAGGCAAAAACAAATAACAACCACGTCCAAACCGCTATCAACGGGTTCGATAGAGGCCCGAGACATAACGAAAGGAGATAACAATGGCAGAAGCGAAGAAACTCGGTGGTGCCGGCCTGCGTGGACAGTCCGCAGGTGAAACCGCACTCTGTACCGTTGGCAAGACCGGTGCCGGTCTGACCTACCGTGGTTATGATATTCAGGAACTGGCTGATAACGCTCAGTTCGAAGAAGTGGCTTACCTGCTGCTTTACGGCAAGCTCCCCAACCAGGCTGAACTGGATGCGTACAAGGCCAAGCTCAAGAGCATGCGTGGTCTGCCGGATGCGCTGAAAACCGTACTCGAGCAGATTCCGGCCAACGCCCACCCCATGGATGTGATGCGCACAGGCTGCTCTATGCTGGGCAACCTGGAGACCGAAGAGAGCTTTGACGAGCAGAGCGACCACATCGACCGGATGCTGGCGGTGTTCCCGTCCATCATTAACTACTGGTACAACTTCGCTCATCACGGTAAGCGGATCAGCACTGAGACTGATGCAGACTCCATCGGTGAGCACTTCCTGTGGACCCTGCACGATAAGAAGCCGGACCCGCTGCATGTGAAGGTGATGCACGCCTCTCTGATCCTGTACGCGGAGCACGAGTTTAACGCCTCCACGTTCACGGCCCGCGTCTGCGCATCCACGCTGTCCGACATCCATAGCTGCGTAACCGGTGCAATCGGTTCCCTGCGCGGACCGCTGCATGGTGGTGCCAATGAAGCAGCGATGGCCATGATCGAGAACTGGAAGAGCCCGGAAGAGGCGGAAGAACAGATCATGGGCATGCTGGCGCGTAAGGACAAGATCATGGGCTTTGGTCATGCCATCTACCGTGATTCCGATCCGCGTAACGCGATCATTAAAAAGTGGTCCAAGCAGCTGGCCGAGCAGGTCGGTGATACCGTCCTTTACCCGGTGTCAGAGCGTGTGGAAGCGGTGATGTGGCGCGAGAAGAAGCTGTTCTGTAACGCCGACTTCTTCCACGCATCGGCTTACCACTTCATGGGCATTCCCACCGAGCTGTTCACGCCGATCTTCGTATGCTCACGTGTAGCCGGCTGGACCGCGCATGTCATGGAGCAGCGTGCCAATAACCGCATCATCCGTCCGTCTGCGGACTACACCGGCCCGGAATCGGCCGAGTGGGTTCCGATCGAAAAGCGTCCCTGATGCGCGCAGTGTAGCGGCCGTTCAGCGGCCGCTTTTTTATCCTCTGTGAACCCCTTTCTACGGATTCTGACGCTATGAACACTGAATACCGCAAATCGCTGTCCGGCACCGATCTGGACTACTTTGATACCCGTGCGGCGGTGGATGCCATCCAGGCCGGCGCCTATGACAAACTGCCCTATACCTCTCGTATTCTGGCCGAACAGCTGGTTCGCCGCTGTGAGCCCGACCTGCTCACCGATGCGCTGAAACAGCTGATCGAGCGCAAGCGTGATCTGGACTTCCCCTGGTATCCAGCCCGCGTTGTCTGCCACGATATCCTGGGCCAGACAGCACTGGTTGACCTGGCCGGTCTGCGCGATGCGATTGCCGAAAAGGGCGGTGACCCGGCTAAAGTTAACCCGGTGGTACCGACCCAGCTGATCGTCGATCACTCCCTGGCCGTGGAAGCGCCGGGCTTCGATCCGGATGCGTTTGAGAAAAACCGCGCCATTGAGGATCGTCGTAACGAAGACCGGTTCCACTTTATCGATTGGACCAAGACCGCATTCAAGAACGTGGATGTGATCCCGGCCGGTAACGGCATTATGCACCAGATCAACCTGGAAAAGATGTCTCCGGTGATTCAGGCGCGCGATGGCGTGGCTTTCCCGGATACCTGTGTTGGCACCGACTCTCACACGCCGCACGTGGATGCGCTGGGTGTTATCGCCATCGGCGTCGGTGGTCTGGAAGCGGAAACCGTGATGCTGGGTCATCCGTCGATGATGCGCCTGCCTGATATTGTCGGTGTTGAGCTGACCGGCGTGCGCAAACCGGGTATTACCGCGACCGATATTGTCCTGGCAATCACCGAGTTCCTGCGCAAGGAGCGCGTGGTCGGTGCGTACCTGGAATTCTTCGGTGAAGGCGCCGACAGCCTGACAATCGGTGACCGCGCTACGATTTCCAACATGACACCGGAGTATGGCGCAACCGCAGCCATGTTCTACATCGATGATCAGACCATCGACTACCTGAAGCTGACCGGACGTGAACCGGAGCAGGTCGAGTTGGTTGAGCAGTATGCCAAGACCAATGGACTCTGGGCGGATTCCCTGACCGGTGCCGAATACGAGCGCGTGCTTAAGTTTGACCTGTCCACCGTCGAGCGCAACCTGGCCGGCCCGTCCAACCCGCACCGTCGCCTCCCCACCTCGGCGCTGCATGATCGCGGCATAGCCGTCGATCTGGATAAGGCGCTGGCGGAAGAGAAAGAGGGCAAAATGCCGGATGGTGCTGTGATCATCGCGGCGATCACCTCCTGCACCAATACCTCCAACCCGCGTAACGTGGTGGCGGCCGGTTTGCTGGCTAAGAAGGCCAACGAGCTGGGCCTGATCCGCAAGCCCTGGGTGAAATCATCTTTTGCACCGGGATCCAAGGTTGCCCGCCTGTACCTGGAAGAGGCGGGACTGTTGCCAGAGCTTGAGAAGCTCGGTTTCGGTATCGTTGCCTACGCCTGCACCACCTGTAACGGCATGTCCGGTGCGCTGGATCCGAAGATCCAGCAGGAGATCATTGATCGCGACCTCTATGCCACAGCGGTACTCTCAGGCAACCGTAACTTCGATGGTCGTATCCATCCGTACGCCAAACAGGCTTTCCTGGCGTCACCGCCGCTGGTGGTGGCCTACGCGATTGCCGGTACCGTGCGTTTCGATATCGAGAAAGACGTGTTGGGTACCGATCAGCAAGGAAACCCGATTACGCTGAAGGATATCTGGCCGTCCGATGATGAGATCGACGCCATTGTTAAAGAGTCGGTGAAGCCGGAGCAGTTCAAGCAGGTCTACATCCCCATGTTCGATCTGGGGCAGGTGGAAGAGGCCGAGAGCCCGCTGTACGACTGGCGCCCGATGTCCACCTATATTCGCCGTCCGCCATACTGGGAAGGCGCTCTCGCCGCTGAGCGTACGCTGACCGGTATGCGTCCGCTGGCCGTACTGCCGGATAACATCACGACCGACCACCTGTCACCGTCCAACGCGATCATGATGGACTCCGCGGCGGGTGAATATCTGCACAAGATGGGCCTGCCGGAGGAGGACTTTAACTCCTATGCGACCCACCGTGGCGATCACCTGACCGCCCAGCGCGCCACGCTGGCTAACCCGAAACTGTTCAATGAGATGTGCCGGGATGAAAACGGTGAGGTGATTCAGGGATCACTGGCGCGCCTGGAGCCGGAAGGCAAGGTCATGCGGATGTGGGATGTGATCGAAGCCTACATGGAGCGCAAGCAGAACCTGATTATCGTTGCCGGTGCCGACTACGGTCAGGGCTCATCCCGTGACTGGGCGGCCAAGGGCGTTCGTCTGGCTGGTGTTGAGGCGATCGTGGCCGAAGGCTTTGAGCGTATCCACCGCACCAACCTGGTGGGGATGGGTGTGCTGCCGTTGCAGTTCCGCGAAGGAGAGACCCGTCATACCTATAACATCGATGGTACCGAGACCTTTGATGTGAAAGGTGATATCGCACCGGGTGCCACACTGACGCTGGTGATCCACCGTGCCAGCGGCGAGAGCGTCGAGGTGCCGGTGATCTGCCGTCTGGATACCGCCGCCGAGGTGGAAACCTACAACGCCGGTGGCGTTCTGCAGCGCTTCGCCAAGGAGTTCCTGCAGGCCGAAGGCGCGCAGTAAACAATAGAGTAGAGGCCTGGTCGGATAGGGCCGGGCCTCCCCCATATTCGGAGCATTCTTATGTCCAGTGTTCCCCAGATTAAAGTACCGGCCACCTATATTCGTGGCGGTACCAGTAAAGGTGTGTTCTTCAGCCTTGAAGAGTTACCTGAATCCTGCCGGGTGCCGGGGCCGGCCCGTGATGCGCTACTGCTGCGGGTTATCGGAAGTCCAGATCCTTACGGCAAGCAGATTGACGGAATGGGTGGGGCGACATCGTCCACCAGTAAGACCGTGATCCTGTCGAAAAGCGACAGTCCCGATCATGATGTGAATTACCTGTTTGGCCAGGTATCCATCGATAAGCCGTTCGTGGATTGGAGTGGTAACTGCGGCAATCTGACGGCGGCCGTGGGTGCCTTCGCCATCAGTAAGGGACTGGTTGATTCATCCCTGGTACCGGAAAACGGCATTGCCACCGTGCGTATCTGGCAGGTCAATATCGAAAAAACCATCATTGCGCGTGTGCCGATCACAAACGGTGAAGTGCAGGAGACCGGTGATTTTGAGTTGGACGGCGTGACCTTCCCGGCGGCCGAGGTCCAGATCGAGTTTATGGATCCGGCCGATGGCGAGGGCTCCATGTTCCCCACCGGAAACCTGGTGGATGATCTGGAAGTGCCGGGCGTGGGTACGCTCAAGGCCACCATGATTAACGCCGGTATCCCAACGATCTTTCTTAATGCGGAAGATATCGGCTATACCGGGACCGAACTGCAGGACGCCATTAACAACGATACCCAGGCGCTGGCGAAGTTCGAGACCATTCGCGCCCATGGGGCGATTCGGATGGGTTTGATCAAGGACGTTGAAGAGGCGGCGGGTCGACAGCACACGCCGAAGATCGCCTTCGTCAACAGGGCGACCGACTATACCTCGTCCAGTGGGAAAGCGGTTAAGGCCGACGAGATTGACCTGGTGGTGCGCGCCCTGTCCATGGGTAAACTTCATCACGCCATGATGGGTACGGCCGCGGTTGCGATCAGTGCGGCAGCCGTTGTGCCAGGAACCCTGGTCAATCTGGCAGCCGGCGGTGGTGAAAGAAACTTCGTCCGTTTCGGACACCCCTCCGGGACGTTGAGGGTGGGTGCTGAGGCTGTACAGCAGAACGGTGAATGGGTTGTGACCAAGGCGATTATGAGCCGTAGCGCCCGTGTTTTGATGGAAGGCTGGGTACGTGTCCCCGGCGATGCGTTCTGATCTGGTTTAATAACGGATCAAATTAGCGGACCCTGAAATTTGGGCCCGTTCGCCCGCCGAAAGGCCTCCTGTCAGCCTGTTCGGTACGGCATTGGCCCGCGAAAGCGGGCTTTTTTGTTGAGCATAAACGATCAGGCGTTAAGATAGAGGCTTGTACAGCCCATGGAGTCTTAGGGGCCAATGATCAATCACCAAAGCGATTTCTCCAAACGCCGCTTGTTGCCTTACCTGGCGATCGCGTTCGTCGTTCTGGTCGGCATATTTATCACTGAATATGTGCAGAAAATGGTTGCCGACCGCACATATCAACTGCAACGCACCGAGGCAATGGGTGTTATCTCGCAATTACGTGCGCGTCTGGAGAGCGAAGTCAATTCGGTGCTTTTCCTCAGCAGTGGTTTGATCAGCTATGTCACGGTGCAGCCCTATAGCACTCCGGAGCAGTGGAGGCCGCTCGCTGCGGAGATCGTGCGTTCCAGTGCTCATGTTCGCAATATCGGCCTGGCGCCCGATAATGTCATCCGTTTCGTCTACCCGATTCACGGAAATGAGAACGCCATTGGCCTGGACTACGAAGCCAATGTTCAGCAGTGGCCGGCGGTAAAACGGGCCATCGATAAAGGCGAGCTCGTATTGGCCGGACCGGTTCAGCTTGTTCAGGGTGGTTTAGGGTTGATCGCCAGAACGCCGATTTACGCGCGCTCGGAACCAACAGCCCCCTCCAGGTATTGGGGCCTTGCCTCTGTGGTGATCGATGCAGAGTCCCTGTTTGCCAGCGCGGGATTGGCACCAATCGTGGAAGGCTATCGCATCTCTATAGTCGGTAAGGATGGCCGGGGTCTTAACGGCGAGATGGTGTTTGGGGATCAGGAAACGCTTGATAAAAGCATTGTAACCCTGACCGTCGACTTTCCCGGCGGCCAATGGGTTATGGGGGCAAAGCCCGATAGCTCCTCCACGCCGTTCTGGATGGGCAAGCACCTTGTGCGTTTGGTTGCCTATTCATTCCTTATCGTTCTGGTGACGTTGTTGGTGATCCTCGTACGGCTGTATCACAGCAGTCACGGCGAGGCGATGCATGATGCTTTGACCGGGCTACCCAACCGGCGTCTGATGATCGAGCGTATCTCTCAGCTCACGGGGTTGAATCAGCGTACAGGCATCAAGTTTGCGCTCTATTTTATTGACCTGAACGATTTCAAACCGGTCAATGATCACTACGGCCATGCAGCAGGTGATACTGTGCTGCGCGAAGTAGGGCGCAGGCTGCAGAAACTGGTCAGGGCATCGGATACCGTGGCCAGGACCGGCGGGGATGAATTTATGGTATTGCAACCGGCGGTCAATACCGAATCCGCAGCTCAGGCGGTGGCGGATAAGATAGAGCAGGTGCTGGCGATGGCAACCGAGTATCAGGGTAACAGTGTGTCAATTTCCGCGTCAGTGGGCTTTGCCATCTTCCCCGATGATGCCGACTCTCTCGATCGCCTAATCATGCTGGCTGATGATCGAATGTATGCCCGCAAGGCCGAGATAAAGGGTACTGCCTGAACAACGCTCGCTAGAGGTGGATTGAAGCGGGCGCTTCGGAATTACAGACAAAAAAATGCCGCACATTTGTGCGGCACTAAGATAACTAGAGATAACGCAAGGAAAAGCAAAAAAACCGACGAGAGCGTGGGATCAAATCCTTACATCAGCGTGTGTACCCCAACAACAACGACCGGATGCACGCTCTCTCGGAATAGTTGTTATCCTAAAGTTGAATGGTTTTTCGCACAAACGATGCTTTTTAAGCTAGTTGTTGAAATTATTTCAACTATGTAAGCGCAGTGTCATCTTTTAAATTGTCGTTTCAGGCGAGACTGGCTACGCAGTGAAAGCACAGCGTTTACTGCAATCGCCCCGGTAATAAGGGCCCCACCCAGAATCGTGGGGCCAGGCAGTGCTTCACCCAGTGCCCACCAGACCCAAATCGGCCCCAGAATCGTCTCGATCAATAAAAACAAACTCACCTCAGCCGATGGCAGGTGGCGCGTGGCGCTGAAAATGAGCAGGGTTGCCAGCGGCATCTGCACCAGCCCCATCAGTGCCAGCCAGCTATAGCTGGTGCCGCTCAGCGACAGCGGCTCGGCAAACGGCAGGCACATCAACGCGGTCGCGACCCCGGAGCCGGCTACCAGCGGCAGACGAGGCAGCTGGGGTACGCGGCGTAAAAGCGTCAGCGCCGCAGCCATGCAAACGGCCAGGAGAAGCGCGAGCAGGTCACCCAACTGGCCGGCCTGCCCCAGTGAGGCAGAGAACACGATGACCACACCCAGTATTGCGGTTAGGATCGCGAACAACGTTCGTTTCGGCGTCTGCTCGCGAAATAACAACCAGGAAATGGCCGCAGCAAACAGCGGTGAGCTGGCCAGGATAACAACCGTGTTCGCGACATGCGTGTTATTGATTGAGAAGACAAAAAGCGCGGAGTTGACACCGTAAAGTGCGGATGCAGCGATCGCGGCGATCCATAAGGCGCGTGTGTCCGGCCAGCGAATATGTCGACGGCGGAACACACAGATCGTTCCGGCCGAAACCATGATCAGTGCGCCGCGCCAGAAGCCGATATCGGCGCCATCGGCGGCAGCCAGTCGCACCAAAAGTGCATCAAAACTGAGAACCAGGACGCCTAACGTGGCGAACGTGATCCCATCACGGCGTTCTTGAAGTAAAGACATGGGCCCTTCCTGAGTCCTGTGTGTGAGGGAACGGCAGGGCGGTGCGGATAGCGCCGGCGCGACCGCACCGGCGCCGGAGGTATTAGCGTTTAGGCAGCACGTCGGCGAGTTTCTCGCTGATTTCCCGCAAGCAGCTTTCGGTCGTTTTCCAGTCGATGCAGGCGTCGGTGATCGATACACCGTACTTAAGATCTTCCAGCTTTTCCGGAATGGATTGATTACCCCATTCCAGATTGCTCTCGATCATCAGCCCCATGATTGACCGATTACCTTCCACGATCTGGTTGGCAGCATTCTCGGCCACCAGCGGCTGCAGTGCCGGATCTTTGCTCGAATTGGCATGACTGCAGTCAATCATGATGTTGCTGTTAAGGCCCGCCTTTTCAAGCGCCTGCTCACACAGTCTGACGCTGACCGAATCATAGTTGGGCTTGCCGTTGCCTCCGCGCAGAACGACGTGGCCGTAACTGTTACCGCGGGTTTTAACGATGGAAACCTGACCCTGAGAATCGATACCCAGGAAGCTGTGAGGATGACTGACCGACTTCATGGCGTTAACGGCCACGTCGAGCCCGCCGTCGGTGCCGTTCTTGAAGCCGACCGCACAGGAAAGGCCCGAGGACATCTCACGGTGTGTCTGTGACTCGGTCGTGCGGGCACCGATCGCGGACCAGGCGATCAGGTCCTGGATATACTGCGGCGAGATTGGATCGAGCGCTTCCGTCGCCAGCGGGAGACCTATTTCAGACAGATCAATCAATAGCTTACGCGCAATATGTAATCCTTCTTCGATGTCGAAGGAGTCATTCATGTGCGGGTCGTTGATCAAACCTTTCCAGCCTACCGTCGTACGGGGCTTCTCAAAATAGACGCGCATGACCAGGTAGAGGCTGTCCTTCACCTCATCCGCCAGAACCTTGAGTCGGCGGCCATACTCAAGCGCCGCTTCCGGGTCATGAATCGAACAGGGGCCGACTACCACGGCGAGGCGCTTATCCTTATGGTCCAGAATATCGCGAATCACCCGGCGACCTTCCATGACCGTTTGAGCGGCCTTGTCACCGATGGGCAGCTTTTCCTTGAGTTGATCCGGAGTCACCAACGGCGTGTTGGATTCGATATTTAAGTCTTCTACGCGTTTATCGGTCATCTTCCTGTCCTGACGGCAAACTGGAGAAAACACGGACCGGTTCGCTTCGGGCGTACGCCGCGTTTTCAAAAATCGGGCCCGGCTGCTGCCGGGGACCCACTTTTTACCACAGACAGGGGGCAGTTAGACAGTTGTACCTTGGATTAATCGTGTGATCGAAATCACAAGCTGGCAGCGGAATGCGAACAACGGATGGCGGGCATGATAAACTCGGTGCCCGGTACGTGATCGGTTACCGCCGCACAGTGAACCCCTGGGTGTAGCCGGGGTCATAGCTGCGCCGGTTGTTAGTTAGGAGTTTCCTTTGTACCCGCTTTCGCATCTCATTTACTTGAATCGTCGCTTTTTCTCGTTGGTTTTCTGTGTATTTCTCTGTCTGGTGTCAGTGACGAGTGCGCACGCGAATTTGCTGGACTCGCTGTCGAACAAAAAGGACGGACCGTTGCCGGTCAGTGAAGCCTACCAGGTGAGAGTGGAGCAGGTCGGCAGCGGCCGTGTCGACCTGGTTTGGCAGATCCAGCCTGACTATTACCTCTACCTGGATAAGATCAGCGTCGTGCCGGGGGAAGGGCTCTCGCTTGTTGATCGCCGTGCCGCGCCGTCGGTCACAAAAGATGATCCCCTGTTTGGCCAGGTGGAGGTGTACTACGACGAAGCACGGCTTAATCTGCTGATTGGATCCACCGATGGACGCGATAGCGGGGAAATCGAAGTAACCTATCAGGGATGCTGGGAAGGGGGGATTTGCTACCCGCCGGTTACTGAAACATTGGCGCTGGCCGGGTTGTCGTCCAGCGCAGGTCTGCAGTGGGATGACGCAGGGGCCGGCGAGAGCGGTGCTATGCCGCCAAAGTCAGCGGGCACCAGTGAGCAGGATCAGTTCGCCGAGTTGCTGCGAGGGGCGTCACTTTGGGTGGTGCTTGGCGCATTCTTTCTGGCGGGACTTGCACTCTCTCTGACGCCCTGTGTTTTCCCGATGATTCCTATTCTGTCGGGTATCATCGTCGGTCATGGTCATCGAATGACCACACCCAGAGCTTTTATGCTTTCACTGGTGTATGTCCTGGCGATGGCGCTGACCTATACCCTGGCGGGAATCGTGGTGGGTTTGTTTGGCGCAAACGTGCAGGCAGCACTGCAGAATGTCTGGGTTATCGCCGTATTCGCAGGCCTGTTTGTGGCGCTCGCGCTGTCCATGTTTGGTTTCTACGAACTGCAGATGCCTCGCTGGCTGCAAACCCGTGTAACTGAAGCAAGCGCCCACCAGAAAGGCGGCTCCCTGTCGGGCGTGGCCGTCATGGGTGTGCTGTCGGCACTGATTGTAGGGCCTTGTATGGCCGCACCGTTGGCGGGTGCATTGATCTACATTGGGCAGGCCGGAGACCCGGTGCTTGGAGGCCTGGCCTTGTTCGTCTTGTCACTGGGTATGGGGGTGCCTCTGCTGGTGGTCGGCGCTTCCGCCGGCCGACTGCTGCCTCGGGCAGGTGCTTGGATGGAGGGCGTCAAAGCAGCCTTCGGTGTCGTCCTGTTACTGATGGCGGTCTGGATGCTCGATCGAGTTGTCCCGACCCAGGTCAGTATGGCGCTTGCTGGGATCATTCTGGTGGTGAGCGCCGTTTATCTCAATGTTTTTGAACGTCTGGGAGATCATGCCGGTGGTTGGCACCGTCTCTGGAAAGGCGTTGGGCTGGTTCTGTTGGTCTATGGCGCCGCGCTCTTAATTGGCGTTTTGGCGGGCGGTCGCAGCCTGGTTTATCCGTTGCAGGGACTCGCTGCCAATGGGGCAGCCGTAGATGTTAAACAGGGCAATGCGCGCACTTCGCTGGACTTCGTCACGGTTACCCGTCTGTCTCAACTCGAGCCGTTACTGGCTCAGGCCAGGCGTGATGGCCAGCCGGTGATGCTGGATTTTTATGCGGACTGGTGTGTCAGCTGTATTGAGCTCGAGTACGTGACCTTTGCCGACCCCGGTGTGCAGGAGCGGCTTGCCTCATTCAAGCTGATCAAGGTTGATGTGACTGCTAATGATGAGGATTCCAAGGCACTGAACAGACGTTATCAGGTCTTTGGTCCTCCCGTGTTGCTGTTTCATGATATCAACGGCCAGGAACGTCCTGAGATGACAATGGTGGGTGTCATCGAGCCGGAGCGGTTCCTGTCGACCATCGCGTCACTGTAACGGTTAGCTATCGACCCAGTTTACATCGACGGTGAGGATATAACCCGCGCCATAAACCGTCTTGATGATTTTCGGGGCGCGTGGGTCATCCTCGATCTTTTTGCGAATCCGGGACATCCGCACGTCGATACTGCGGTCAAAGGGATCTGCGTAGCCCTGCAGCAGCTGGTCGCGCGACAGGATCTGTTTGGGCGAGCGTAACAACAGCTGCAGCAGGCCGGCCTCCGCGGCCGAGAGTGTTTCGTTGCGTTGTTGATTTAGCGTCCGAAGGGTCAGCGTGTTCGGATCATACTCCCACCCTGCAAAGCGTGCGCGACGGCTGCTCAGGTCCTGGCTGGCCGCGGTTTCTATATGCCCAAAGCGTCGGAACAGGCTGTTGACCCGCGCGACCAGCTCCCTGGGATCAAAGGGTTTGATCAAGTAGTCATCAGCACCGAACTCAAGGCCCAGTACCCGGTCACTGGTGCTATCCCGGCCGGAGATGATAATCACGCCCAGGCCCGGCTCATCGCAGAGCTGCCTGACAATAGCGATGCCGTCCATATCGGGCAGCCCAAGATCGATGACACACAGGTCAGGTTGCCGTCTGCTCAGCGCCTGAAGCATGTGTGAGCCGGTTTGAAAACTGCGTGTTTCGTAGCCGTGTTTTTCCAGCTGGTTTGTGATCAGGTTACAGATATCCGCTTCGTCATCGACGATATAAATCAGTTTTTTCCGCACCGTTATTTCTCTTGTTGTTGGTGATCAGACGCTTTGCGGGCCTGGGGTGAGGCCAGTAGCTGACCGAGGGCCTGCTGGGTAAAGGGCTTTCGCAGCAGGGGGTAGGGGGACGCTCCTTGCCGATTGGCCGGCGTAAAGCCGCTGACCAGCACGATGGCAGCGTCAGGCCGGGCTTGGCGAAATCTGGCGGCGACATCGTAACCGGACAAGCTGCCGGGCATGACAATATCACTCACCAGTCCATCGATTTCCGGCAGGGTCGATACCAGCTCAAGGGCCTCCTCGGGTGTAGAGCACTCGATGACCTGGTAGCCCAGCGCCAGCAGTTGGCCGCGAATGACAGCGCGTACGTCGCGATCATCGTCGAGGACCAGCACCAGCCCCGGGTCATGAGCTGTTGGGCCTTCCGTCTGTTTAGGCGCCTCTGGACTGTATCGATTTGGATCTGCCGGCAGTAACAGCGTGATACAGGCGCCTCCCGTCGTGCGATTGGACAGCGCAATATATCCCTGACTTTGCTTAACAAAACCGTAGACCATGCTAAGCCCCAGGCCGGAGGAGTTTTCCTTCTCATGGGTCGTAAAAAAGGGCTCGAAGGCGCGTTCCATCGCTTCCTGCGTGAAACCGGGGCCTGTATCACAGACATTGAGTTCGACGTAATCGCCGGGCTTAACCTGTTCATCCAGAATCAACGTTTCATCAATGTGCCGGTTGGCAAGTGCGATCTCCAGTTGCCCTCCCTGTTTCATTGCCGCGCGGGCGTTAAAAGTGAGGTTCACTAAAGCATCTTCCAGTTGGCCGGCGTCCACAATCGGCTGCCAGATATCATCCGCCATCTTTATATCCAGTTGAATGTCGCTTGGAAGAGAGCTGCCGATCAGGGCGCGGCACTCTCCCGTCAGTGAGGGCAGGTCGATGCGGGTTGGTGAGAGAGGTTGGCGACGGGCGAATGCCAGCAGTCGGCGGGTGATATCGGCGCCCCGGTGGGTTGCGCGTATCGCCGGCTCGATATACCTGAAGAGTTCCTCGGGGGTGTCCGGATCATCCTTGAGCGCTATTAAATTACCTTGAAGTATTGATAGTAAGTTGTTGAAATCATGAGACAAACCGCCGGCAAGCTGTCCGACTGTGTGCATTTTTTGAGCGGCTTGAAGTCGGCGCTCTCCCTCCCGCTCGGCGGTGATGTCCAATGACAGATTGATTAACCCAAGCACCTGGCCTGACTCCGGCGCGAATGGGATCAGTGTGCGTTTGGTGATTCGCCGTTCACCGTCGACGGTTAACGGGTATTCAAAGGTGCTGGCGATACCGGATAGCGCATTTTCTACTTGAGTCTCGATATCCGTGTACATTCGAGCGCCGACGATCTCTTCGAGGTGACGTCCGATAATCCGTTCCTTACTCCGCCCGAAAGCTGTGGCGTAACCCTCGTTAACGAACACATAGCGTTTGTTGTGATCGATGTAAGCGATCTGCGCGGGGAGTGCATCAAGGATCAGTCGCTGGCGCTCTTCCATCAGCCGCAGGTTCTGACTTGTCTGACTGATCTCCTGCATCGCCTGGCTCAGTTGACGGTTGCGCTGATCCAGCTCTTCGGTCCGCTCGCTCACTTTAACGTCAAGCTGGGTGATATTCTGCCGCAGGCGGTCGACCATGCGGTCGAAGGCCCGGGCCAGCACACCGATCTCATCATCGCGGGATATCTCGGTTGTCACGTCCAGTTGGCCGCTGCTGATACGGTGCGCTGTTTCCGAGAGCCGCCGGATCGGCCGGGTAACGAAGTTCACGAACACCAGCGCCAGCAGGCATGCGGCTAGCAACGCGATGGTGGCAATAACAAGAATGCGATCCGTCAGCACCCGGGATCCCGCTTGCAGCTCCTCCAGGTAAACCGAGGAGCAGATGTACCAGTCAAAGCCGGGCAGGTACCGTACCAGAGAGACTTTTTCGTACCGATAGCGGCCGGGGTCTGTCGGTCGGTCCCATTTGTAGTAGAGCTCCCGACCACTGTCCGCCACGGAGATCAGGTCAGCCATAATGGTGTTGCCGGTGACCGGATTTTTTAGGCTGCGAAAGACTTCGCCGTCGATATTCGGGTTGGGGTGGACCAGCATTCGGCCACTGCTGTCGAATATGAAGAGGTAGCCGGTCTCGGCGATCTTGATCTCGGCAAAGGCCTCGCGCAGTTCGCTCAGCGCCTGCTGGCGTCGAGCCTCCACTTCACGCTCTATATCATCGATGTAAACCCCGGAGCCGATGGTGAAGTGCCAGTCGGGTACGTATTTCACATAGGAAAATTTCTCAAGCTTGCGCTCCTCGTACAAGCGGTTCCAGCGGTAGTTATAGAAACCTTCCCCGTCTCGCATCGCGGCCCGGATCACATCGGGAATAATGGGCTCGCCCTGCTCATCGACCAACTCTGATGCATTGCGGCCCTGATAGGTATCGTCCGGGTGGGAGACCAGTGTGTAGTTTTCGTCAGCCACCCAGATATAACCGTCGCCCCCGTAGCTTAACTCGCGCATCTGAGAGAACGCGTGTTCGCGGGCGCGCTGATCGCTCATGCCGCCGGTGCGGGCCAGTTGATACTGCTTTTCGAAGAAAAAGAGGGCGGTTTCCACCACTGTGGTGAGGCGCTGTCGGTGTGCGTTGAGGACCTGCTCCCGGTATTCCAGCGAGCTGTTGTGCATTTTACTGGCCAGCTCAAAGACGTTGTTCAGGGCTATACGACTGGCATTTCGCTCGATTTCGAACACATTGCTTTTGATCAGCGGGACAGAATAGAGATAGAACGCGGCGATAATCGCTACGATGATGCCAAAAATGCCGAACAGGAAGCGATGCGTGAGGTGTGAGGTGAGCACGGTGAGTTCCACTGCGTCATTATCGTTGTATCACGGGTAGATATCCCCGCTGGGTCAGCCAGAACCTGTGTCCCCATGTTACCCCAGTTCGGGTCAGATCGGAGAGCGCTGTTACATTTCGTTAGATTTGCGCAAAAGTGTCGAAAAACTCGTGAACTAGTGTCGCCTGAGTCCGATACCCGCTGTCGGGCCTACCCCGTCTGCAGAGATAACAATAACGAGGATTCTTCATATGTCTGCAACTGTCACGAATATCTTCGACCAGCAGCTCGATCGTAACCACGCCAACTACGCGACCCTGACTCCGGTTAGCTTCCTGGAACGTTCGGCTGCGGTGTACCCGGATCGAACCGCGGTTATTCATGGAAATGTGCGCCGTTCCTGGCTGGAGACCTGGAGTCGCTGTAAGCGTCTGGCGAGCGCGCTTCAGCGTCTGGGCGTGTCTGCAGGTGATACCGTATCGATCATCGCACCCAATATACCTGAACACTACGAAGCACACTTTGCCGTTCCCATGAGTGGAGCGGTGCTGAACAGTATCAATACACGACTCGATCCCGAAGCTGTTGCTTTTATCATGGAGCATGCAGAGACGCGTGTATTGCTGGTGGACCGCGAGTTCTCCACCGTGGTTGCGCGCGCGTTGCGACTGATGTCCCGGCACCCCATCGTTATCGATATCGATGATCCTCAGTTTGAGGGCGGCAAGCTGATAGGGCAGATGACCTATGACGCGTTGCTGGAAAAAGGTGATGAGCAGTTTCAGTATCAGCCACCGGAAGACGAATGGAAGGCGATCTCGCTGAACTACACATCCGGCACCACCGGCAACCCGAAAGGCGTGGTCTACCACCACCGTGGCGCGTACCTGAATGCGCTGAGTAATATCGTGTCCTGGGGTATGACCGACAAGCCGGTTTATCTCTGGACGTTGCCCATGTTCCATTGCAATGGGTGGTGCTTCCCCTGGGCCGTGGCGGCGGTCAGTGGTACCAACGTATGTCTGCGCCAGGTCCGTGTTGAACCTATCTACGAGCTGATTCGTCGTGAGCGGGTCGATCATTTCTGTGGTGCCCCGATTGTGCTTAATATGCTGAACGGCGCACCTGATGAACTCAAGGCCGGGATCGAACAGAACGTGCGTGTGATGACCGCAGGAGCCGCGCCGCCTGCGTCGGTTATCGAAGGAATGGAGTCGCTGGGCTTTTCGGTAACCCATGTGTACGGCCTGACGGAAACCTACGGGCCCAGTGTGGTTTGCGCGTGGAAGAATGAGTGGGATGAACTGAGCCTGACCGAGCGTGCTCGCCTTAAGTCCCGCCAGGGGGTCAAGGCACCAATGCTTGAAGGGCTGGTAGTGGCCGATCCTGTGACGCTGGAGCCAGTGCCTGCCGATGGGAAAACCATCGGTGAGATCATGATGCGCGGTAATCTGGTGATGCGTGGCTATCTGAAAAATCCGACCGCGACTGAGGAGTCTTTCGACGGGGGCTGGTTTCACTCCGGGGATTTGGCCGTCTGTCATCCAGACGGCTATGTGGAGATCAAGGATCGATCAAAGGATGTGATTATTTCCGGTGGTGAAAATATTTCCAGCATTGAAGTAGAGGATATTCTCTATCGGCACCCAATGGTCAGTGAAGCGGCTGTGGTTGCACGTCCTGATGAAAAATGGGGTGAAACGCCCTGCGCGTTTATCACCGCGAAAGGTGAAGTGACCGAGGAGGAGATCATCGCATTCTGCCGAGAAAACATGGCGCATTTCAAAGTGCCGAAGACGATCATCTTTGGTGATTTGCCTAAAACCTCCACCGGTAAAATTCAGAAGTTCATGCTCAGAAACCGTACCCGGGAGCTTTGATTTAACTGTGGTGCTCCGTTCCACACCCTAGCCGGAGGAGACCCCTCTTTCCTGGCTTTTTTAGGCGCTTTACATGGCGCCATTTTTTTGTTCTGCGCCGTTACATTTGGTTGTAATTGGGAAAAACTCTCGACGCATTTCGGTTGTTTACTGGCCGGGTACACACCCCAAAGTACAACTGCCTGCATTCCACGTATTTGCAGGTATTACACAAGAATAAAGGAAACCGATATGTCGATCGTTAACCGAGAATACGGTGCAGAGCAGCCGTATTGGCCGCTCGGGCCGTTCAAAGTCAGACTACCTCTCGTCCATTACCGGCTGGAAACCCCGGAGATCATTCAGGGCCTGATCATGTTTGTGGTCGGTCTGGCAATGATCCCGCTGCTGGAAAACTACCTGGGGATGCCCTACGAAGCCGCACTGGCATTTACTTTTGTCGCAGGTCTGGGCTATATCCTTCCCGCTCTGCTGGGCGTGCCGCTGGTCCCCGGCTGGATTACTCCGGCGATTCCGGTGGTACTGCTCTATTTAAAAGGGTTTGAACCCGGGCCCGAGGCGATCAAGGCGATGTTTGCCCTGCAAATTGAGGTTACTCTGATATTCCTCATTCTGGGCGTTACCCGGCTGGGCTCCAAGCTTGTCGATATTATTCCCAACTCTCTGAAGGCGGGTATTATCATTGGTGCCGGTATTGCGGCGCTGATGGGTGAGCTGAAAACCGGGGGGCGCGTGGACGCTACGCCCATATCGCTACTGATCGGGGCCATTGTGTCCGCGTATATCCTGTTCTCTCTCTCGTTCAAGAATGTGGTTAACGCCAGTCCACTGGCCAAGCGCATCGCAAACTTCGGTATGGTGCCGGGCATGGTGATTGCCATGTTGATTGGTTGGGGCACGGGTGAATACGCAATGCCAGATATCCAGTGGGGTATCACACAGCCCGATTTCGCGCTGATGTGGCATTACCTGACTTTCAGTATCGGCTTCCCGGGGTGGGATGTATTCCTGCTTGCCATACCGACTGCAATAATCGCCTACGTTATTGCCTTTGGTGACATCATCGTCGGTTTTACTCTGGTTAAGCGTATTGACCATCTGCGAGAAGATGAAAAAATCGACAGCAGTGTGGATCGCGTTCATCTGGTTACCGCGCTACGCAACCTGTTGCACGCTTTTTTCGCACCCTGGCCGGGGCTGGCAGGACCGCTTTGGACCGCGGCACACGCCACAGTGGCGGAACGCTATGCCATGGGCCGCAAAGCGATGGATTCTATTTACAGTGGTGGCGGTACGTTCTGGCTGACCGGGCTTGTGGCACTGTTTATTCTGCCGCTGGTGACCCTGTTCAAGCCCGTATTACCGATTGCGCTGTCGCTGACACTGATTCTGACTGCCTACATCTGTGTCATGGTGGGTATGGAGCAGCTTAAGAATCCGACCGAACGCGGTGTGGCGGGGATCGTTGCGGTTACGCTTGCGATGCCCGATCCCAAGTCCACTGTCTATGCGGTGGTTATCGGTCTGGTGCTCTATTTCCTGATCGAGCGTCCCAAGCTGTTTGGTAAGCATGACCCGGACGACGAGGTGATCTTTGCGGATGAGAAATCATCCGAAAAAGAGCGGACGGAGACCGCTTAGGAAGACGGAATTGCGCCTGTCGGACTGACCGGCAGGCGTATTCAGATCAGCGCAAAAATTCGCGGCTGATGTTGCGAAAACGGTCATCCCCGGCTTTGCGCAGCCATTCGAAAGCTACCATTTCACGGGTTACCACCTGAATCCCGCACTGGCGCATTCTTGTCAGCGCTGCAGCTTTATCAGCCGCGGTCCGGGAACCCACACAGTCCTCTACGACAAAGACTTCCCGAGCCTGCTGTTTCAGCTCCATGGCGCTTTGCAGTACACAGACATGGGATTCCATACCGATAATGATCACTTGATCCGGCTTGAGCGCTACGAGGGCACTGCCGGATGATGGGTCATTAACCGCAGAAAAATGAATCTTTTCGAAAATCTGCTCCGCCGGAATCCGGGAGGCGATGGCTTCAGCCGTTGCGCCTAAACCGCGTGGATACTGCTCAGTGGCGATGACGGGAATATGCAGTCGGTTAGCCACATCGAGCAGCCAGCAGCAGTTACTGACAAGGCTTTCGCTCTGATCGATAGCGGGTGCCAGGCGTTCTTGAATATCGATGACCAGAAGGCACGAACGATCAGGATGAATCAGCATATCGTCTGCACTCCGTGTTTATCGGCGTATGGCTGTACAGATTACTCTTCACCTGTGGGTGAGGAGGGTTTGTAATGGCTGGGCCAATGCTCTTTTACCACGTCAGAATCCTCTGCGAAAGCGTGGCAGCTGTTGAGCATGGGCGGGGCATTGCTTCCGCTGCCGGTGTGCCAGTCCTCCATATGCTGCCGTTCATGGTGAGTTGCCTGAAAGGCAGTGGTTGCAAGCGGGCCCAGTAGTTCAAGCAGATGAGTACAGCCCTGGACGCCACCGAACAGATCGCGGGTTTTGCGGGTAAAGCCGGGAGCGATCTGCAGTCCTTTGAGTTTGCTGAATACTGAAGCGATCGAAGGGCACAGCCGAAAGGGGGTGTAATCCATCACGGCTTCCGCTTCCAGAATATTCAGATCCAGGTCCACAGTGATACGGATTGCCATTTCATGAAGCGGCTCACCGGCCGGAATCATGCCGTTGGGGCGCTCGCTCAGTTCCATATCGTAGCTTTTGATATCGGTCAGATGCGCTTCAATATCCCACAGCCCGTCTTTACGCTTAAAACCGCGGCAAGTGACCCGGCGCGTGTGGGAAAGCTCACGTTCAACCTGGGGTGTGGAAAGTGGCATACTGGCTCCTGCAAAGACACTCTAAAGCAGTCAAGTATGCCAGAAAATTGCTCTTAACTGCAGTGCAACATGAGGGGAAAATGGGAACTGAAAATACCGATAATGTTGAATTGGAATGGCACTGTAAGCATTTTGAAGCGCTGACTTTGACCCAGTTGGAGCGCTGGTTTGCCCTGCGCCAGCAGGTGTTTGTGATTGAACAGAACTGTCCCTATGCCGATATCGATGGACGTGACTCACAGGCACTGCATCTGTTGGCACTGGCCGGTGATCGTGTGCTTGCCGGGGCACGGATTTTTGCGCCGGATGCCGGCGGGCAGAGTCGAATCGGGCGTGTTGTCGTGGATCCCGTGCTGCGTGGGCAGGGTATGGGATACACATTGATGCGGGAGGCGTTGGACCGGTGCAGGCAAGCCTGGCCGGAGGCGCCGGTGATCATCGGCGCTCAGGCTCATTTGCAGCCATTCTATGGCGAACTGGGTTTTATTCCGGTGGGAGAGCTCTATGACGAGGACGGTATCCCCCACATCAATATGCGACTGACGTTCAGTTAAAGCGCCGTATCAGACCAGTATGGGCGATGATACGGGTTGAGATTTCCTCAATCGAGAAGTTGGTGGTATTGATGAATGGCAGGTCCTGTTGCTGAAACAGGCGCTCTACCGTTCTCACCTCAAAATCACACTGATCCAGTGAGGCGTAACGGCTGTTGGGCCGACGTTCATGGCGAATCGCGGCCAGCTGAAACGGATCGATGGTCAAGCCATAAAGCTTGTGCCGATATTGCTGCAGTACATCCGGCAGTTTCGGGGACTCGAGATCTTCGTCGGTCAGCGGGTAGTTTGCCGCACGGACGCCAAACTGAAGCGCCATATACAGGCAGGTCGGGGTTTTGCCGCAGCGTGAAACGCCGACCAGAATAATATCGGCACTGTCGTACTGTTTGGTTCGCGCACCATCATCATTATCGAGCGCAAAATTCACCGAATCGATACGGTCTTTGTAACGATTCATCTCGATAATCGCATGGGATTTGCCCACGGTGTAGGAGGAGTGCGTTTTCAACTCCTTTTCCAGCGGCTTGAGAAATGTTGAAAAGACATCAATCTTGAAGCCCTGGCTTTTTGATAGCTCTGCACTGACATCGTCGTCGACGATGGTATCGAGCACAATCGCGGGCTCTCCGTCTGCTTCGCAGGCGGCGTCAATTTTTTCCACGGTAGCCCGTGCTTTTTCCACAGTATCGATATAGGGCAGTGTGATCTTGTGGAACTGGATCGCTTCAAATTGAGAAAGCAGGCTGTTGCCGAGCGTTTCTGCGGTAATACCGGTGCCGTCGGAGATAAAAAAGGCCGTTCGTTTCATGGTAAATCAACTCAAAAACAGTGGCGCCGAGTTGGCGTCTTTTCGCACTTAACGCGGTTTTTCACTACAAATTCGCCGACGTTTTTGTAGCAAAATTACATACATAGAACCGGCGATTTTTGTTTTCAAGTGCAGTATCATCCAATCCTTCGGTGAAAATAACAATAAATATTCAGGTGGACGTTCAATTCAGGAGTTACGGCTTTGCAGCAATATGTACTGCGCCTGGATCAGTCAGGCATGGGGGATGTGGACAAGGTAGGCGGTAAAAATGCCTCCCTTGGAGAGATGATCAGTCAGCTCAGTGACGCCGGTGTCCGTGTACCTGGCGGCTTCGCCACCACGGCGCAGGCGTATCGGGATTTTCTGGAGCACGGTGGTCTGGCGGACAAGATTAACCAGGCGCTGGATGCGCTCGACGCAGACGACACCCGCGCACTGATCGAAACCGGCAGCATGATTCGTCAATGGATTATGGAGGCGGATTTTCAGCCGGAGCTTGAGCAGGCGATCGATCAGGCGTTTGGTGATATGACCGGCGGCAACCCTGAGATGTCGGTTGCGGTTCGCTCCTCAGCCACGGCGGAAGATCTGCCGGATGCCTCCTTTGCCGGTCAGCAGGAAACCTTCCTCAATATCCGCGGCTTGGACAACATCAAACATGCGATCAAGGAGGTGTTTGCATCTCTCTATAACGATCGAGCGATCTCCTATCGCGTGCACAAGGGCTTTACCCATGCAGAAGTGGCGCTGTCTGCCGGTATTCAGCAGATGGTGCGCAGTGAAACCGGTGCGTCCGGCGTTATGTTTACGCTGGATACAGAATCAGGTTTCCAGCATGTGGTCTTCATTACTGCCGCGTATGGACTGGGTGAAACCGTTGTACAGGGTGCCGTTAACCCGGATGAGTTCTATGTCTACAAGCCGACGCTGGGCCAGAACACACCGGCGATTCTGCGCCGCACGCTGGGCTCTAAAGCGATCAAGATGGTCTACACCGACGAAGGCTCTGCCGGCCGTGCGGTCGAGACCGTCGACGTGCCGATGAATGACCGCAAGCGCTTCTGTATCAACGATGAAGATGTGGAGCAGCTCGCGCGTATCGCGGTGATTATTGAAAAACATTACGGCCGCCCGATGGATATCGAGTGGGCCAAGGATGGGGATGACGGTCAGCTGTACGTGGTGCAGGCGCGCCCGGAAACCGTCCGCAGCCAGACCAACGCCACGGTCATCGAGCGCTACCTGCTGAAAGAGAAGGGCAAAATTCTAGTGGAAGGGCGTTCCATCGGCCACCGCATCGGTTCAGGTCCGGTACGCATTGTCAGTGGTCTGGAAGCGATGCATGAAGTTCAGCCCGGTGATGTGCTGGTTACTGATATGACCGACCCGGACTGGGAGCCGGTGATGAAACGTGCCTCAGCTATCATCACCAACCGTGGAGGCCGTACCTGCCACGCAGCGATCATCGCGCGTGAGTTGGGTATTCCTGCCATTGTCGGTTGCGGGGATGCCACCGAGCGGCTGACCAACGGCCAGGAGGTTACCGTGTCCTGTGCCGAGGGTGATACCGGCCGCGCCTATGAAGGTAAGCTGGAGTTTGAGCACCAGACCAACTCGGTTGAGCAGATGCCCTCACTCCCGTTCCATATCATGATGAACGTGGGCAACCCGGATCGTGCGTTCGATTTTCAGGCGTTGCCCAACGCCGGGGTCGGGTTGGCACGTCTTGAGTTCATCATCAACCGCATGATTGGTGTTCACCCCAAAGCGCTGTTGAACTTTGATGATCAGCCACGCGATGTGAAGCAGATCATCGAGCGCCGCATCGCAGGTTATGCAAGCCCGGTGGACTTCTACGTCGACAAGCTGGTGGAGGGGATCTCCACATTGGCGGCGGCTTTCTATCCCAAGAAAGTGATCGTTCGGATGTCGGACTTCAAATCCAACGAATATGGGCATCTGATCGGTGGTGATCGTTACGAGCCCAGCGAAGAAAACCCGATGCTCGGTTTCCGTGGCGCGGCGCGCTACATCTCCGAGACATTCCGGGACTGCTTCGAACTTGAATGTCGGGCGCTCAAGCGCGTGCGGGACGAGATGCGCCTGACCAACGTAGAGATCATGGTTCCTTTCGTTCGGACGCCGGGTGAAGCCAAGCAGGTGGTTGATATGCTGGCCGACAACGGTTTGCGCCGCGGTGACAACGGCCTGCGCCTGATCATGATGTGCGAGATCCCGTCAAATGCATTGCTGGCTGACCAGTTCCTTGAGCACTTCGATGGCTTCTCCATCGGCTCCAATGATCTGACCCAGCTGACACTGGGCCTTGACCGGGACTCCGGCATCATCGCCCATCTGTTTGATGAGCGTAACGATGCCGTCAAGAAACTGCTCGGTATGGCGATCGAGGCGTGCAAGAAACAGGGTAAGTATGTGGGTATCTGTGGGCAAGGGCCGTCGGACCATCCGGACCTGGCGCGCTGGTTGATGGAGCAGGGGATCTCCAGTGTTTCCCTGAATCCAGACTCGGTACTCGATACCTGGTTCTTCCTGGCCAACGAGAAGCCCTGATAGTTCGGCGCCCGTGGGGCGCTGTAATGGACAAGGACGTCCCAGGCACTATATCTTTTTTAAGGCGGTTCCCATTGGGTAACCGCCTTATTTTTTCACCGGATGACAGGACTGCATGATGGTCAGAATCACCTATGTCGAAGCGGACGGCCGCACTCAGGAAGTGGATGCTCAGCCCGGTTGGAGCCTGATGGAGGCGGCATTCCACAATGGAATTGAGGGGATCGAGGCTGAATGCGGCGGTGCCTGTGTGTGCGCCACCTGCCATATCTACATGGATGAGCGCTATCTGGAGAAGATTAAACCGATGGAGTCGGGCGAAGATGAGATGCTTGACTGTGCTGCGGCGGAGCGCAAACCCAACAGCCGGCTCTCCTGTCAGATAGAGATCACCGACGAGCTGGAAGGCGCCGTCGTCCAGATCCCGGAAACCCAGATATGAGCAGTGACTCCCCGATCATTATCGTCGGCACCGGCCACGCCGGGCTCTCAGTCGCGGAAACCTTGCGCCGTAAGGGATATGAGGGTGAGGTCAGGCTGATCGGTGAAGAGCCCGGGTTGCCTTACCAGCGCCCACCGCTGTCCAAACAGTATTTGAAGGGGGAGTGGGATGAATCGCGCCTGGAGCAGCGTAACAGTGGTTTCTTTGAGAAAAACCGTATCGATCTGGTTTGCGGAAAAGCGGTCACCGATATTGATCCGGCCTCAAGGTGTTTGAGGCTTGATGATGGCAGCGAGGTTTCCTGGGCTCGGTTGGTGCTGGCAACAGGGTCACGCGTTCGCCGTTTGGGTGTGCCGGGGGCCGAGGCCAAAGGCGTCCACTATCTGCAAACGCGTGCAGACGCCGATGCCCTTAAAAAAGCCAAGGAAAACGTTCGTTCTGTCATTGTAGTCGGTGGCGGATATATCGGGCTCGAAGGAGCAGCAGCGTTCGCTCAGGCCGGCATCAAGGTCACACTGCTTAATCGTGGGACTCAGCTGCTCTCGCGCTCGACCAGCACACCGGTGTCGGACTATTTTTATCGTCTGCACCATGCTCAGGGCGTCAATATCGAGTTCAACACGGAGGTGGTTTCCGTTAATGTGGTTGAGGGGCAGGCGGTTGGCGTGACCCTTGACGATGGGCGCAGCCTGCGTGCCGACCTGATCCTGGTGGGGATTGGTGTAGAGCCGAATACGGCGTTGGCGGAGCGCGCCGGTTTACGCTGTGTCGACGGAGTGGCTGTCGATGGCGCATGTCGTACTTCCGTTTCCGGTATTCTGGCCGCGGGAGACTGTACAGCCTTTACGCATCCATTATACGGGGACACACCGATCCACTTGGAGTCGATCCAGAATGCTGTTGAGCAGGGCCGAATTGCAGCGGCAACGCTGGTCGGTGAAGAGGTCAGTTATGATGCAGTACCCTGGTTCTGGAGTGATCAGTATCAGGATAAGCTGCAGATAGCCGGGCTTGCTCGTGGTCACGATCTGGAAGTGATCAGGGGCGATGACAAAGGCGCCCGGTTTTCAGTCTTTTGTTATGCCCAGCGCAAGCTGGTCGCGGTGGAGTCGGTCAACGCACCTTCGGATCACATGCTGTCACGACGCCTGCTCAAACAGGGGATATCACCGACGCCCGATGAGGCTGCCGATCTATCGTTCTCACTGCGGGATATGCTCGCGTGATTGTACGATGCCCCCTATAATCCATCCCCTATGATCCAGTAGAGAGCCGTTGTGATTCAGTTAGGTCAGCTCAACCGTTTACAGGTTATCCGTGAAGTCCCTTTTGGCGTCTATCTTGATGGGGGGGAGGCTGGTGGTATTCTGCTGCCAAAGCGAGAAGTCCCAGAGGGCTGCCAGATCGGTGACCGCCTGCAGGTATTTGTCTATCTGGATTCAGATGACTTCATGGTGGCCAGTTCAGCCAAACCGCGTGTCATGGTTGGCCAGTTTGCCCGGCTCAAGGTCAGTGACGTCAACGAAGTCGGCGCGTTCCTTGATTGGGGGATGCCTAAAGAGCTTTTTCTGCCCTACGCCGAGCAGCTTCGTCCCCTCAAGCCTGGAGAGTGGTGCACGGTTTACGTGTATATTGACAACAGCGAGCGAATTGCGGCATCTGCCCGGACCGAACGATTCCTTGAAAAGAATCCCACGGACCTTCAGGTTGGCCAGCTGGTGGAGCTGTTGATTCACCGGCAAACTGATTTGGGATATGCCGTTATCATTGATCATCGCTATTCGGGTTTGCTACACCGGCAGGATCTGTTTCGCGAGGTGCGTCTGGGACAGCGCATCAGCGGCTTTATCAAGCAGCTGTTGCCGGATGGGAAGATCGACGTCATGCTCGATAAGCCCGGTTATCAGCGGGTTGATCCACTTGCCAGGCAGATTTTGGATTACCTGGAAGCCCAGGGTGGATTTTGCCCCTTGGGCGATAAAAGTACCCCTGAAGCGATACGTGAGACCTTTGGCGTCAGCAAAAAAGCGTTCAAGATGGCACTGGGTGCCTTGATGAAGCAGGGGATGATCCGTCAAGAGAGTGATGGCATTTACTTAAAATAGCAGCGGGTCCGAAAGGCTACAGCGCGACAATATATCCAGATACAAAGAAGCCCGGCATTGCCGGGCTTCTTTATGCGCTGATCGCGCCGCAGTCAATCGGCGCTCTGCGTCCAGTTCGATTAAGACGCTGAAGCGGAAGCGGAAGATGCAGCAGTGGTCTTGCGAGCAGTCGACTTGGCAGCAGTCTTCGGCTTGGAGGCTTCCGGCATGTACTTGCTGATATCAAAAGCGGACATGTCGAACTTGCTCATATCGAACTTGCTCAGGTCGAATTTGCTCATATCGAAGTAGGGCATGTCACCCATCTCAGAAAAGCTTTTCTCGACCAGGGAAGTGAACTGCTCGCGAGCTTCAGTCAGTGCCGCAACCTCTTTCTCGGCAACGCCGGTGGTTTTGGCTTCCAGCTCTTTGAGGTATTTAACCTGCAGCTCAAACGCTTCTTTCGGCTCCTTAACTTCGGTCAGCGCCTTGACCTGGGCCAGGCTGCTGTTGACGAAGTCAGAGAAGTAGTCAGCCTGCAGGGAGACCAGCGTTTCAGTGGTCTTCTTGTTCAGTTCAGCCAGTTCCACAACCGGCGCCATCTTCTCTTTCATATCTTTGATCATATCTTCGTACATGGGTCTAACCTCGGTATCTATTGGGGTGGATTGTGCACTGCACCAAACTAGTGAGTAGAAATTAACCACCCAAAGCTGTCGTGTCAACTAATAATTTGTGCGTTGCACAAATTTAAAAACGCCGCTGTTCCGTCTTCGAGGCAACCAATCAGGAGTTGACTGGTGCATTGCGATACCGCGCGTTAGCGATGTATCGCCGGCTCCTTGCCGGTATAAAAGGATGGCCGCATAAGCGGCCATCAAACAGATCTACTACTGGGTATAGCAGGGAACTGTTCAGGCCTTGGACTTGAGATCCATCGGCTTCATGAACTTCTGCAGCTCTGCGAAGTACGGAGTAGAGCTGATGTCGCCAACGCTCTTCTCAACGATACCGGACAGCGCTTCGCGAGCTTCTGTCAGTGCGGCCATCTCTTTTTCGGCCACGTCAGTCAGCTTGGCTTCAACTTCTTTCAGGTACTTAACCTGAGCTTCGAAAGCAGCTTTCGGCTCTTTGGTCTCAGTCAGCGTTTTCATCTGGCTCAGGCTGGAGTTAACGAAATCAGACACGTACTGGGACTGCAGGGCGATCAGAGTCTCAGTGGTCTTCTTGTTGATTTCGGCCATATCCATAACCGGCTTCATCTTGTCTTTCATCTCTTCATACATAGCAATGTACCTCGTAATTTTTCAGGAACGGGTTTTTGTGCGTTGCAGCATTGATGGTCACTTTATGATCTATCAGAACATATGTCAACTCTGTTTTGTGCACCGCACAAAAAAGTTTTTCATCGCCGAACCCCTACATATGAGCCAGATTCTATTGAATGGCTATGCACATGCCGCGATGCAGCAAAACGCTTGCCGGAACGGCGGCTGGCAAGCCCTGCACGAAAAGATACAATGGGCCATCGATGCTGCTGCGGTGGCCAAATTTTGTTGCTTCGGAGTTAAACCTTTTTATGCAAGCCGTGAACAGTCATTCCAGTTTTCGCTTCCTGAGAGCTCAGCCGATCCATTCACTCAACGTGGAGATTCAGGAGTTTGAGCACATTGTTACCGGGGCCAAACACTTCCACATTGCGGGTGAGCAGGATGAGAACGTTTTCCTGGTTGCCTTCCGTACCGTGCCCGAGGATTCCACCGGCGTCGCTCATATCCTGGAGCACACAGCACTGTGCGGCAGCGAGCGCTACCCGGTACGTGACCCCTTCTTTATGATGACCCGGCGTTCACTGAATACCTTTATGAACGCGTTCACCAGTTCAGACTGGACTGCCTACCCGTTTGCCAGCCAGAACCGCAAAGATTTCTTCAACCTGCTCGATGTCTATCTGGATGCCGCATTCTTCTCTAGGCTTGATCCACTGGACTTCGCTCAGGAGGGCCATCGCGTGGAATTCGCCGAACCCGGTAATGCGGATTCCGACCTGGTCTACAAGGGCGTAGTGTTTAACGAGATGAAGGGCGCTATGAGCTCTGCAGTGTCTACGCTCTGGCAATCACTGAGCAGCTACCTGTTCCCGTCGACTACCTATCATTACAACAGCGGCGGCGAGCCTTCCTGCATCCCGGACCTGACCTATGATGATCTGGTCAGTTTCTACCGCAGCCACTACCACCCGAGTAATGCCGTCTTCATGACCTTTGGCAATCTTGAGGCAGCGGTATTACAGGAACGTTTCGAAACGCTTGCGCTGTCCCGGTTTGAGCGGAATGAAGATGAGATCGCGGTCAGCGATGAGAAACGCTACTTCGCGCCAATCCGGGTTGAAGAAGCCTATGCCCTGGACCAGAGCGACCTGAGCGAGAAAACTCACCACGTTCTCGGCTGGCTTCTCCCGCGCTCCATCGACCTGGATGAACTGATGCAGGCACATCTGCTTTCACGGGTCTTGCTCGATAACTCCAGCTCTCCATTACGGGCCGTACTGGAGTCCAGTGACCTGGGTAGTGCGCCTTCACCGCTGTGTGGTCTAGAAGATTCCAATCGAGAGATGAGCTTCATGTGTGGCCTGGAAGGCAGTGAGCCGGAAAAAGCAGCCGAGTTTGAAGCACTGGTGCTGGAGACACTGGAGCGCGTTGCCAATGAGGGTGTCCCTCAGGAAATGGTCGAGGCGCAGTTGCACCAACTGGAGTTGAGCCAGCGTGAGATTACCGGTGACAGCTACCCCTTTGGCCTGCAGCTTATTCTCGGCGCTTTGTCGGCAGCGATCCACCGGGGGGATGCCGTATCGGCGCTCAACATCGACCCGGCTTTAGAAAAGCTGCGTGAGGCGATCAAAGACCCGGACTACATCCCCTCACTGGTTCGCAAATGGTTGCTGGACAATCCCCACCGCGTACGGTTGACGCTGCGGCCGGATAATAAGCTCGCCGAGCGTCGTGATGCGGCTGAAGCGGCGCGACTGGCCCAGATTAAAGCAGCAATGAGTGACGCAGATAAGCAGGAAGTGATCGATCTGGCGGCGAAACTAGAAGCGCGCCAGATGCAGGAGGACGATGAGTCAATTCTGCCGACGGTGACACTGGAAGATGTTCCCACCGAGCTGCATCTGCCCCGGGCGGAACAGCTCAGCCTGCCCAGGCTTGATGGTACCTGGTTCTCTGCCGGGACCAATGGGCTGGTTTACCAGCAGGCGATTATCGACCTGCCGACGCTCAGCGAGCAGGAGCAGGCACTTCTGCCGCTATACACCCATTGCCTCACCGAACTGGGTTGCGGCGACCGTGACTACCGTGAAAACCAGGCGTATCAGAGCCAGATTACCGGTGGTTTCTCCGCATATACCAGCGTTCGAGGTCGCCCGGATAACGAGCAGGCCGTCAGCGGCTATCTGGTCATGTCGGGTAAAGCCTTGTCGGTCAATCGCGAGGCGCTGATGGCGCTGATGGTCGAGACGCTGTCAGCGGCACGCTTTGATGAAACTCGCCGTATTCGTGAGATTGTCTCTCACATGCGCAGTCGTCGGGAGCAGTCGATTACCGGGCAGGGGCACAGTATGGCGATGTTAGCCGCCTGTGCCTCTCTCGCTCCCGCGTCTCAGCTTGCTCACCGCTCGCGCGGGCTCGATGGCGTGCGCCGCGTCAAGGCGTTGGACGCTCAGCTGGATGACCCGGCAGAACTGGAAGCCCTGTCGGCACGACTGACGGCGCTGCATGCACGTATCCAGAATGCGCCTCGCCGTTTCCTGATTGTCGCGGAAGAGGAGTATCGCGAGCCTTTGGCTCAGGCGCTGACCAAGCGCTGGTCTGACCTGCCGCAGGCCCAGGCGTTCGAACCCTTCTCGCTGCCTGAAACCCGGCAGAGCGTGAAGCAGGCCTGGTTGACCAGTACCCAGGTGAACTTCTGTGCCAAGGCGTTCCCCACGGTGACCGTTGAACATCCGGATGCCGCGGCGCTGACGGTGTTGGGCGAATACCTGCGCAACAATTACCTGCACCGGGCGATCCGTGAGCAGGGCGGTGCCTATGGCGCGGGAGCTTCCCAGGATAGCGGCGACGCGGTGTTCCGGTTCTTCTCTTACCGCGATCCGCGGATTCAGGGCACGCTGGATGATTTCGATGCGGCGGCGCGCTGGCTGAATGAAACCGATATCGATCAGAGGCGTCTGGAAGAAGCGGTGCTCGGGGTTGTCAGTTCCATCGACAAGCCGGGCTCACCGGCCGGTGAAGCAAAACAGACCTATCACGCCACGTTATTCGGACGAACTCCGGAGCAGCGTCAGAGGTTCCGTAAACAGATATTGGAAGTGGATTCCGCGGCGATCAAGCGAGTTGCGCTTGAATATCTCAAGCCTGAAAACGCCAGTGTCGCTGTTGTAACGAGTTCTAAGGGTGCCACAGAACTGCCAGAACAGTTCGAGCGGATCGAGATCTGATTGTTGGCGCTGATCGAAATCGCCCCGCCCAGCGGGGCGATTTTTTTGGAGAACACTGTTTGAAAGGATTGCTATTGAAAGCGGCTGCACTGATCGTGCTGTCGGAAACTTCACTGGTTGGCGCCGGGCTCATTATTCGCGTGGTCAGTGAGGAGTTGCCGGTTCCAGTGATTGTCTTTATGCGTAATCTAATGGGGCTTCTGTTGCTGGCCCCTTTGCTACTACGCGCCTATGGCGAGCTTGCCACCAAGAACATCCATCTGCATCTGATGAGAGCACTGGTCGGCGTCAGCTCGATGGCGTGTCTCTATTACTCCTGGTCTACGCTGCCGCTGGGCCAAGCAGCCCTGCTGAAGCAAACAGCGCCGTTTTTTATTCCCGTGGTAGCTTTCTGGTGGCTGGGGGAGGCGGTCCCCAGGCGGGTTAAGCTAGCGCTTCTGATCGGCTTTGCCGGTGTTGCGCTGATTCTCAACCCTCAGGAAGGCAGTATCGAAACCGGCTTGTTCGTCGGTTTGCTGGGCGCAGCTTTAGGCGCTACAGCCAAGGTGACGGTGCGGCGCATGCATTTGACCGAACCGCCACGCCGTATCGTGTTTTATTTCTCGCTGTTCGGGGCATTGCTGTCCTCGATACCTGCAGCCATGCACTGGGTGACGCCGAACACTACAACGCTAATCTGGCTGCTGGGGTTGGGCGCGGCGTCCACACTGGCACAACTGCTGTTCACCCGCGCATACTCCATGGTACCGGCGGCGCAGCTGGGCCCCTTTACCTATTCCTCCGTGGTATTGGCAGCGCTGGTAGGCTGGTGGTTGTGGGATGAGACGATCGCAATGATGACTATTTTGGGAATGCTGCTGGTGTTTGCCGGAGGCGTGCTAACCTTGAATAGATCCAATACCCGGCCCCGGGCGGACCGCGGGCCGGTAGGGCAACCTGAGCGTTAAAGGAGCGATTATGCGTTTGCTGTCCTTATCACTCGTCAGTGTTTTGGCTGTCACCAGTCCCACCCGAGCCGAGATCGTTTTTTCCGGCGAAAGTCCTTCTGCCGGCGCCTTTCAGGTACGAGAACTTGCCCATGGCCTGGGGGTTCCCTGGGGGATGGAGTTTGTTGATGAGAAGACCCTGATGTTTACTCAACGCGACGGTGAGATTGGTCTTTTGGAGATCGATACGGGTACGATTCATGCTGTTGGGGGAGCCCCTCCGGTGCGGATCGGCGGGCAGGGCGGCCTTCTCGATGTTGCGCGTTCACCCGGACAGTCGGATCAGTTCTACTTCACCTGGGTCAAGGATAACGGCGAGGGGCAGGGTGTGACTGTCTTATCGCGAGCAACGTTGAAAGCGCGCGAACTGGTCGATTGGAAGGACCTCTTGGTGAGCCAGTCGGCCACTGATACCGGGCGGCACTTTGGTAGTCGAATCACGTTTGATCAGGCAGGGCACCTGTTCTTTTCCGTGGGTGATCGTGGGCATCGTCCCAACGGCCAGGATCTATCTACCCATGCCGGCACCGTGATCCGCCTGACAGTGGATGGCGCGGTACCACCGGATAATCCATTTTTAGATCAGCCTGGCGCACTGCCCGAAATCTGGAGTTATGGCCATCGTAATCCGCAGGGACTGACGTACGATGCACAGAATAATCGGCTCTGGTCCATTGAGCATGGCCCGCGCGGTGGCGATGAAATCAATCTGATCAGGAAGGGCGAAAACTACGGTTGGGCGGTTCTCTCCTATGGCAAGGAATATTGGGGGCCGTTCGATGTGGGCGAAGGGGAAGAGCGACCCGGTATGGCGTCACCGACCAAGGTGTATATTCCCTCCATCGCCCCCGGCAGCCTGGTCTACTATACCGGCGAGGCGTTCAAGGCATGGCAGGGTAACCTGATTGCCGGTGCTTTAAAGCTCACTCACCTCAATCGCGTTGAACTGGACGCCCAGGGCAATGCGGTCAGTGAGGAGCGATTGCTCGAATCCATGGGCGAGCGCATTCGCGCATTGCGTGTGGGTCCGAAGGGACGACTCTATTTTTCCACCGACAGTGGCCGCATCCTGCGTCTGGAGCCTCAGGCCGCCCGCTGACGAATAACCAGCGCGATGCCACCGAGAATCGCCAACGATGCCAGTACAAGGCGTAGCGTCAGCGCTTCATTGAGCAGCAGTACCCCTGCAACAGCGGCCAGCACCGGAACGCTGAGTTGTATCGTGGCGGCGTTTGTTGCACTCAGATACGGCAGCGCGGTATACCAGATCATATACCCCAGCGCTGAAGCGACCGCACCGGAAGCAATCGCCCATAGCGCACCGGCCATATCCAGCTGCAAGGTGCCACTGAATTGGGCCGCCAGACCCAGCGCCAGGGCAAAGGGTATTGAGAGCAGAAAGTTACCGGCGCTGACTTGAATCGGGTCGCCGGCACCTTTCCCGCGCAATGAATAAACACCCCAGGCGATACCGGCACCGGCCATCAGCAGGGCGGCTATCAACGGTGGAGCCGTTAATCCGGGCAACATCAACCCGATCAGCCCAATCAGCGCGAGTAGCAGGCCCAGCCATTTAAGTGGCGTGAAGCGTTCCCCCTTGAACAACCCGTAACCAATCATCGTGGCCTGCACCGCGCCGAATAGGATCAAAGCCCCCATGCCCGCCGCCAGCTCCACATAGGCGTATGAGAACAGGGCTGCATAGGCGAAGAGGGCAAGGGCAGACAGCCCGCTGCCGGCAAAACGGGCCCCGGACTTAAGGCCGATGATCAGCGCCAGCATAAGGGCACCTGACACTAGCCGGATAAGCGTAAAGGCTGCGGGGTCAATGGTGGTTTCACGTAATGCCACACGGCACAATAAGGAGTTGCCGGCGAACGCGACCATCGCGATCGTCGTGAGCAGGACTACGCGGGTGAAAGGCATGGGTTTTCCTTTTTTGTTATTACCCGGTGCCGGTTCCGTTATGCGCTTACGTCGAGAATTGTGCCGATAACCTCATCGGCCGCCTGAACCACCTTAACGCCGGCCAGGGCGTAGGTTTGGGCTTCCTGCTGACCAACAAGGGATTCGGTCAGAGAGGAGGCGGAAGCACCATTAGCCCCTGAGCTCGTACCGGAGCTGCCGCTGGTTGTGCTGGCGGCAATCTCTTCGCCGGAACGCTGAATCTGCGAGTAGGCCGTGCTTAACGGCTGCATCCCTGCGCTGATGGGTGAGATTGTGCTCATGATATATAGCTCTGACTTGAGGATTCAGGGCGGCTCTCGTTTGCGCTTCCCGGAGCACTACGCATACCGGTTACACGGGTAACAGAGTCGCCCGAACATATTTATAACTCAAGGGTACTTTGGTACTGGCTCAATTCGCAAACACTTTCTTGAGTAATTCGGTGGTTCGAGCGGCCGGGTCCTGCCGAATCCGTTTCTCTTCCTGGGCGAGAACGGTAAACAGGCCGTCGAGTGCTTTCTCAGTCACATGATCGCCGAGATCCAGGTTCAGATTACCCAGCAGAGCCACCTCATTCTTCGCCATATCGAGTAGCGTATTGTAGGCCGAGGTGACGCCGTTTTCGTTCATGGCCGTTTCGATTTTCGGCTGGAAACGTTCCTTGAGTTGGCTGTAGGTTCGCTCGCGAAAATATTCGGTGGCTGCAGTATCACCACCGCTGTAGATTCGACGAACATCCTCCAGGGTCATGGTACTGATTGCGTCGCTGAATATCGGGGCGGCTTCGGTCACCGCGCCTTCAGCTGCACGATTCATACTGAGCTCGAATGCTTCGACCTGGCTGCTGAGTCCGGCCCTGCGAAACATGTTGGCCGTCGTGTGCAACATACCCGGCAGCGGAATCTTTACGTCAGCATTGCCCATGTAACCATCCGTCTTTGCCAGTTGTTCCACAGCACGCTGGGTTCCCACAGCCAGCGCCTCACGCAGGCCCGATGTCAGGGTGCTGTTCTCAACGCCCTCGGGTGGTGCTTCGCCCTCCGGCGAGGTGTTGGTGACATCGTGAATTAATGTTTCACCCTGGTTAAGGAGTTTTTTCCAGTCGGCCTGAGCCGGTGATGTCTGGGCGAGTGCGAAAAACAGCGGGATCAGCGTTACTAATGCAGGCTTGGTCATAGGGTTCCTTTGTTCCAATGAATGCCAGTATATGCGGTAACTGTAGGCGATCTCCCCCAGGCTATCCAGCATCCTGTTTATCGACTACCTGAGTCCGCCCGCCGGTAAAGTACAACCGAGGATTTGCACTGCCGCCACCTGTGACTCTATGGTTTAAGGACGATAACCGGAGCACGGTGGAGGAAGGTTCAATGACGTTACGAAATCAGGTACAGCTTATATGTTATCCGGACCGGTTGGGCCGTGACCTGAAAGACCTCTATCGTTGCCTTGAGCGCCACGTGGGCGACGCCATCGGCGGCGTGCATCTGTTACCGTTTTATCCCTCCAATGCCGACGCCGGCTTTTCACCACTGACCCATACCGAAGTGGACCCAAGGTTTGGCAGCTGGGAGGATATCGGATTGCTTGCCAACCGTTACGACCTCTGTGTTGACCTTATCCTGAACCATATTTCGGATGAATCCGAAGAGTTTAAGGACTTTGTGGCAAAGGGGTATGACTCGGAGTTTGCCGAGCTGTTCATCCACGTGGATGATCTCGGGCCGATCAGCCATGATGACCTGGCCAAGATCCATATCCGCAAAGAAAAGGAGCCGTTCCGGGACGTTCGCTTCGCGGATGGCAGCAAAGGGCGGGTATGGTGCACCTTCACCGAACATCAGATCGATCTGAATTACGAGTCAGACAAAACCCGTGATCTGATGGGACACTACATCGCCTTTCTGGCAGGCAAAGGCGTCAAACTGTTCCGGTTGGATGCCTTCGGGTATACCACCAAGCGGATCGGTACCAGTTGTTTTCTGGTTGAGCCCGACGTCTATCGCAACCTGGACTGGTTTAACAGTGTCGCGCATATGCATGACGCGGAGCTGCTGCCGGAAGTGCATGACCATACCAGCTATCAATATGCCATCAGCCGCCGTGATATGCGGCCATACGGGTTCGCCCTGCCGCCACTGCTGCTCTACACACTGCTGGATGACAACAGTGTTTACCTGAAGCATTGGCTGCGCATGGCACCACGCAATATGGTGACGGTGCTCGATACCCATGACGGCATCTGCATCCCCGATGTGGAAGGGGTTCTGCCGGACGATCGAATCAAGGGCTTGATCGAAAGTGTGGACAGCCGCAGCGCTGATCCGATTCTGCGTCGCTCGGCGGTCAGTGCGCACAGTGTCGGGGCGATCTATCAGTTGACCTGCACCTTTTACGAAGCACTGATGTGTAATGATGATGCGTATATAGCAGCCCGTGCCATACAGTTCTTCGCACCGGGTATTCCCCAGGTTTACTACGTGGGTTTGCTTGCCGGTCGTAACGATTACGATCTGCTTGAGAGGACAGGCGAAGCCCGGGATATAAACCGGCACTACTACTCGGTTGAGGAGGTGGATGAGGCGATTCAGCAGCCTGTGGTTCAGCGCCTGCTGGCGTTAATGCGGTTTCGTAATACCCATCCCGCGTTTGCGGGGCGGTTTGAGCTTCACTCATCCAGCGACACCAGTGTTTCCATGGGCTGGCGTCACGCGGAGCATTATTGCCACCTGTTTGTTGATTTGAACTTCAAGACGGCGCGCGTGACCTATACAGATGAAGATGCATCAGAAATGCTTGAATTTGAGTGTTAACAGAGACAGAATTTGATTTATATCAGAGAAACCGAGTGGGGTATCTTGAACGCATTTTAAACAAAGGAGTATGCTGATGTATTCTCCGAGCGCAGGGCCGCGCTCGTCCCGCCACTGAAAAAGAGCAGAATGGCAAAATGAGCAGTTTCGTTGTGCATTATGACGATACCCTCCGTCCGTTGGTGGAATCGCTCCAATGCACCCTAAAGGAATATCTGCCCGGTACACTCTGGGCACCGGTGACTAAGCTTGAGCAGGTGCGCCCCGGTGGTTTTGCCCTGTTGAGCGCTGAACATATCCGTCCCGAAGACCTACCATTGATTGCCGCTCGATGCACCCTGGTCCTTGTAAAGGACTGGTCCCTAAACCTCTGTAACGAGTGGTTAAACAGAGGGGCCAGCGCCTGCTTGAGTGATGAGAACGTCGAAAAACTGGCTGCCGAGCTGCTCACTCAGCGCCGTCTGCAGGAGGCGGCCAGCGCCGCACGCGGAGACGGTGAGATTCTGCAAGCAGTGATCGATGCCGTTCCGGTGCCGATCTTTTATAAGGATGAACACCACATCTATCGTGGCTGCAATGTGGCCTTTCATGAATTTATCGGCCTGCCGCAGGAAAAAGTGGTAGGTCATTCCGTGTTTGACGTGGCCCCCGCTGACCTGGCGCAACGCTACTATGAGGCGGATGAGACGCTCTTGGAGCAGCGCGGCTGCCAGCGTTATGAGGCACCGGTGCGTTATGCGGACGGGAGCTTTCGGGACATCGAGTTTCATAAAGCGGTGTTTTTCAAGCCGGACGGGAGAGTCGGTGGTCAGGTGGGGGTGATGCTCGATGTCACAGAGCGCAACCAGCTGATGCACAAGCTGGAAAAGTTCTCGCATACCGATCCGCTGACGGGTACCGGTAACCGCCGAGAATTCGATGCCGTCGCCCACAGGGAGCTTCGTCGGCACCGCAGTAAGCAGATGGCATTGAGTCTGTTGGTGATGGATGTGGACCATTTCAAGCAGATCAACGATACCTGGGGACACCCCGTTGGTGATCAGGCGCTGCGTTTTCTGGTCGACCAGTGCCACTCTCAGCTGAGGGAAAACGACCGTCTGTTCCGGGCCGGTGGTGAAGAGTTTTTCATGGTGCTGCCTCAGACTGATGTGAATCAGGCTCGTAGCGTTGCTGACCGCCTGTGCGCTCACATGCGTAAACAGGTGCTCAGGTTGGATGACGCCGAGATCCGTATGACGGTGTCAATCGGCGTGATTGAACTGACGCGTGGCGCGTCGCTGGAAGATGCTCTGGACCTCGCCGATCAGGCACTTTATAAGGCGAAACGAGAGGGCAGAGACCGCGTCAGTGTCGCTGAAACCTGAAACCTCGCGCCCGCCACCCTTTGATTCCGGGCGGTGATCGGCGACACTACGCCTTATCATCGTAAACCCGAGCTCAGGAAAGTGCATGTGGCTGCAGACGCGCTGTGAATTAAACTTTGAAATTGAATATCCGACGCCTTTCGTTCTGATGCTACGACCGCGTAGCGGTGCCCAGCAGTGGATTGCACGCGAAGAGTACCGAATAGAACCGAATATTGGCGCGTTCGAGTTCACCGACGGCTACGGCAACCTCTGTCAGCGGCTTATTGCGCCGCCCGGCAGCTTCTCGATCATGACAGAAGCTGAGGTGATGACAGCGGATCATATCGACCTGGCACCGGGCGCGCCATTTATTGAGATTCAAAATCTACCCGATAGCGCGCTTGAGTATTTGCTACCCAGCCGCTTTTGCGAATCTGACAGATTGTCGGATCTGGCAAACCGGATCACCGATGGCATGCTGCCGGGGTATGATCAGGTTGCCGCCATCGAACGCTGGGTTCATGAACAGATTGTCTATGAACCCGCGACCAGCGCGGTGCCTGTATCTGCCACAGAGATCGCGGCTCGAGGAGCAGGCGTCTGCCGGGATCTGGCCCACCTCTCTATCGCCTTGTGTCGAAACCTGAGCATCCCCGCCCGGATGGTGGTCGGCTATCTCTACGAGCTCGAACCGATGGATCTGCACGCCTGGTTTGAGGCCTACGTGGGCGGGCGCTGGTACACTTTTGATCCCACCCAAAAGCAGCTTCGGCCGGGCTATGTAGCGATCGGCTATGGTCGTGATGCCGCGGATGTGGCGATCTATAACCAGTTTGGACCGCCGGTTATCCCGCTTGAGCAACATATTACGGTGAAGCGTTTAGCGAACCGTTAGGCTAGAATGAAGCTCAACAACGACAAAAGCTGTACAAAAGGTCAGAAAACACCGGTTTCCGGGCCCCGTCTCGGACGCGGCGTGCCATAGACGGCATACTCGCAAAGGAACCAGGATAAGAGATATGGAACCGACTCTCCTGTTACGCTCAGCTATTCACTATGTCTTTTTGCTGTGTAGTGTGCTGGCTTTCTCAACTGTGCAGGCGGCCGAATATCGTTTGCGCCTCTCCACTGAAAACACCCGTGATCACGTTCAGACGCAGGCACTGGAGCGATTCGCCGATTCGGTTGAGCAGTCCAGCAAGCAGCGTATACAGGTGGATTTTTACCACGATGCGCGTCTGTTTCGGGATCGCGATGTGATATCCGCCCTGATCGGCGGCAAGGTGGAGATGGCCGTGCCGGGCATGTGGCACCTGGATCGGTACATCCCTGACGTGGGCCTGTATATGTTGCCCCTGTTTTACGGGCGCGAAGCGAGCGAGCATCACCGTATTCGTGATGGCGTTATCGGTGAGCGTGTGAGTACCAGTATCGAGACGCTGCTCGGCGTCGAGGTGCCGGGCCGCTGGTTAGACCTGGGCCACGCGCACCTTTACTTTACCGACAGTCCCGTCAGCAAACATGAGGACTTGAGCGGCCGTAAAATCCGTATTCCGGGAGGCGTCGCCAATCGGGGTCGACTGGAAGCTTTTGGTGCAGAACCGACGGTCATTGCCTGGCCGGATCTGCCCAACGCACTGAAGCAGGGGCGGGTCAGCGGTGTGCTGACGACCCATGAAACCGTGCGTAGCGCCAGTCTCTGGGAGCAGGGTATACGATACGGGTTTGAGGACATGGAGTACTTCGCTCAGTACGTGCCCATGGTCAACGGTCAGTTCTGGAACGGCCTGCCGCCTGATCTTCAGAGAGTGGTCCTTGACAGCTGGGACGCCATTGTCGACGAAGAGCGCCGACAGGCGGCCGAATCCCAGGTGCACGCCCGCGAAGAGATGCTAAGGCGAGGTATCAAACTGTATCAACCCGAACCGGACGCACTGGTCCAGTGGCGTGAGCGGGCGCTGCAGCGACAACCCGAAATGGTTGACACAATGGGGGTAAGTCGCGAGCTGGTCGATCTTGCTACTGAAGTGATCAAAGCACCATGAGCGCACCCAGTCTACATCTTGTGAGTGAGCGCCGGAGCGATCACTTAAGGCAGGCGCGATCGATCCTGTTTGTAGTCCTGGTGCTGCTTATGATCACCACGCTGGGTTTGTGCTGGGGTATCTACCGCGACTACCAGAATACGCTGGAGCGCGCCGGCGAGCGCTTGCAGATTCAGCTGCGTGCCTATGCCAGCGCGATGGATATTGCTTTTCTGGGTGCCAGTCATTCATTGCAGAAAAGCCGGGACCTGCTTGAGCAACAGATCACCCCTGAAACCCTGGGCGGCGACATACGTCCGGCTTTGCTGACCCACCTGCTGGAGTCCACCTACGTCGACGGATTGACCATCTACAACCGTCGTGGCCGAGTTGTCCTTGCGGTAGGTAACCGGGAATCCGCATACCGGGAGATGCCGCCGTGGGTTGCACGTTCGCTGGTACAGAATAATCAGTCTGTCATCGGCTCCAGCGATGGCCGTATTGGTGTAACGCAGCTCATCAACGGCGCTGATGGCGCCCCCTGGGGGGTGGTTGTCGCCGTCATCAACAATGAAGCCGTTGCCAACCGGTTGGAAAGCGGTGACGGGTTCCGGCAACAGAATCTCATGTTGCTTGATGCGGAAAACCGGCCTGTCGGTGACCGTTCAACCATGGCTAAAATCCGGACCACGGTGGAATCCTTCCAGAACGAGGAGCAGTTCTCGCTCAGTGGAACCCGGGTGAATCTGGACGGCGATTATCTCTATGTACTGCGGCAACTGGAGCAGCAGCCGATCCGGGCCTTTGCCTTCACCCGCCGCTCTGATGCACTGCAGACCTGGGAATCACGCACGGCAGGGGCGCTGGCGGCGGCGCTGGCGATCTGGTTGATTTCGTTCTTTTTCCTTCGATACTGGCGCATGAATGCGCTGCGTGAGCACCGTGTAGCGAACGACCTCTCGCACCTGTACCAGGCGATTGATCAGATGCCATCTTCGATCTTGATCACTGACCTGGATAGCCGAATTATCTATGCCAATGCCGCCTATCTCGAGCGCAGCGGCTATCGAGCAGAGCAGGTGGTTGGAGAGAAACCGTCAATTCTGTCATCGGGCAAAACCCGGCCGGATGTGTACCGTTCGCTCTGGCGTCAGCTACGCAAGGGCATGGCCTGGGAGGGAGAGTTCATCAACCGACTCGCGAATGGTCAGGAGGTTATTGAACAGGCGTTGATTACCCCGGTGAGGGACCTGGACGGCTCTATTTCCAGTTACTTTGCGATCACCAGCGATATCACCCGCCGCCGCGAGTCTGAAGAACGGCTGTTTCGCTATGAGGAAATTGTTAACGCCTCGACCGAGCTGCTCGCCCTGATCGACCGGGAGTATATCTATCTGCAGGTTAACAAAGCCTATCTCGATTATCACGGCTTTGATCGTACCCAGATCGAAAGCCACTCGATTCGTGATTTGTGGGGCAGCGAGGTTTTCGAGAACGTTATTCGGTCGAAGATGGATCAGGCCTTTTCCGGAATGCCGGTGAGCTATGAAAGCTGGTTCGAATATCCCCGCAAAGGCTGGCGTTTCTGCAAAGTATCCGTTAACCCGGTAGTCAATATACGGGGACGCATCGATTCGGCCGTTGTTACGATCTCCGATATCACGGATCGGCGACGTTCAGAAGAATCTTTGCGGATCAGTAAGCAGCGTTTCCGCACGTTATCGGAGTTTGCGCCGCTGGGGATTTTCGAGACAGATTATAAAGGACGTAACATTTACGCCAATAAGCGGTGCGCGGATATATTCGGCCTGACTCCGCCGGAAATGAATGAATATGGTTGGGCGAGTGTGTTCCATGCAGATGATCAGCAACGGGTCTATGAGAGCTGGATGCGCTGCGTCCAGCGAGGTGATAAGGAATGGTCCGAACGCGTTCGTATCGTCGATGGCAATGAAATCAGATGGGTTCAGGGCGCAGCCAGGCGTCTTGATGGCGACTCGCCCGAGGATGCCCGCTATATCGGTATTGCACTTGATATCAGTGATGAGACAAACGCACGCAAACAGCTGGAGCAGAAAAACCGGGAGCTGGAGTACCTCTCTACAACGGACCGCTTAACCGGCTTGAATAACCGTGCCAACATGGACTCGCTGCTCCAGGCCGAAATCCAGCGCTATGAGCGCTATGGATCGGGGTGCGCTGTCATTATGCTGGACGTGGACTATTTTAAGCAGGTGAACGATACCTGTGGTCATGCCGTTGGCGATCAGGTTTTGGTGACTATATCCAAGACCTTACGCAACAACACCCGCCGCAGTGATTATGTTGGCCGCTGGGGTGGTGAGGAGTTTCTGATTGTGTGCCCCCATACCAATCGGGATGGGGCCGTGAGCCTGGCAGAGTCGCTCAGGGAGCGTATCGACGAGGCGCAGTTCCCGGTTATTGGTCATCGTACCTGCAGCTTCGGTGTTGCCGAGTTGCAACCGGGAGATCAGCCCAAGGACATTCTCAAACGCGCTGATGATGCCCTGTATCTTGCCAAGAATAATGGACGCAACCGAGTAGAGTCCGAAACCCCGCCCAAGACTCAGGAGTGATCACGGTGTTATTCGGTCAAACGGCCAGAGACTAATCCCACGCGTGTGGGAGCCCCGTCTACACTCAAGAGGGTTATTAGACGGAAGAGGTGTTTTTGGATCTGAGTAGTTGGACATTAGCGGCAAGTATCGCACTTTTTACGGGCTGTGCCCTGGTCATTGCGGTGTTCGGTACTCGAATCACGGGTGTTGTCGACCAGTTGGCGGATCGCACGGGCGTTGGTGAAGCGGTAGCCGGTGCTATTTTGCTGGGTGCCGCGACGTCGCTCTCCGGTTCTGTTCTATCGGTCACGGCGGCCTGGAACGGGCATCCCACGCTAGCGGTCAGCAACGCGATTGGCGGCATCGCCGTGCAGACCGTGTTTCTTGCCGTAGCGGACCTTTTTTACAGAAGAGCCAATCTGGAGCACGCCGCTGCTTCGGCGCCAAATATGCTGCAGAATGCGCTGCTGATCGCATTGCTAAGCCTGATTTTGCTGGGCCCTATTACCCCTGATATCAGTCTCTATTCAATCCACCCTGTCAGTATCGTCCTGCTCGTCTTTTATATATACGGCATCAAGCTGGTGCAAAGAGCGTGGAACCAACCTATGTGGCAGCCATCCCGCACCCGCGAGACCCGGGAGGACAAGCCGGAACAGCGAAATACGCGTATTTCGCTCTCTCGTCTTTGGGGGGAATTCCTGATCCTGATGGCGATTCTCGGCATCGCAGGGTGGTGGCTTGAGCCTGCCGCTGCCAATATCGCTCGTGATACGGGTCTTGATGAAACTGCCGTCGGCATCCTGCTAACCGCGATCAGCACCTCTATTCCGGAGCTGGTCACATCCGTTGCGGCAGTGCGTCGGGGAGCGCTCACCTTGGCAGTGGGCGGTATTATTGGCGGTAATGCGTTCGATACCCTGTTTACGGCCGCATCCGATATCGCATACCGCGATGGCTCTATCTACCATCATATATCAGAGCAAACCATCGTCTGGCTGGTCCTGACGCTACTGATGGCGGCCGTGCTGATGATGGGGCAGATCCGCCGACAGGAGCATGGCCCGGGTGGAATCGGTTTTGAGAGCAGTGGCGTGATGGTGATCTATCTGGTGGGCATCGTACTGATGTTTATCTAGTCATCTGTTGGCATTAATCACGGGTAAACCAGATATCGCCGTACCAGGCCCTGGCCTCCAGTCCGGTATTATCGGTGTCGGTCATGATCGCGACCGCATCCACAGCATCAGGCTCTTCACCAAACAGACGGCGATAATCCGAGCGAACGTCACGTTTCTCCAATACCCACTGACCCTCCGGCGTTTCTTCGGAGCGAACAGCGATCATACGCGCGTTAGTGGTATAGGCGTTGGGCCAGACAGCACCTTTGGGCTGCGAGCTTGCCCACACGTAGTTGATCGCGCGGGTACGCCAGAAAAATGCGCCGCCGGAAAATACCACGTAAATCCGTGCGGCATAGTCATCCCCGGCCTTGCTTTGCTCGTTAAAATCGCCTGGCAGCGGCTTTTCAAGCTTCCAGGACCAGTTAAGTATCGGGGTCTGCTGCAGATCGATGCGGCGTTCAAGGTACAGGCCCGAAGCGGTGCCCTGGCTGAGAGCCCTCAGGCCCGTTTTATGGGTGTCGGTTTCAAGCCGGTATTCGGTATTGCCCTCGAACGATTTTAACTCCCATCCCTCCAGATTCCCTTCAGAAAACCGGGCGATGTTGACCCGCTCATTATCCGCGCTGAGGGGAAGGGAAAGGGTCAGTGCAACCAAAATTCCGCCGATGCGCGAAATATCGGTCGCACCGAATACACGCATGGCTTACCCCTGCTCCGGCTCGTAACCCAGGTTGGGTGCCAGCCAGCGTTCGGCTTCCTCCATGGTCATGCCTTTACGCTTGGCGTAGCTTTCCACCTGGTCTTCGCTGATTTTGGCGACACCGAAGTAGGTGGCATCCGGGTGACTGAAGTACCAGCCGCTGACCGCTGCGGTCGGCAGCATGGCGAAGCTGTCGGTCAACGTCATGCCGGCGTTATGTTCCACATCGAGCAACTCCCACAATAGCGCTTTCTCGGTGTGATCCGGGCAGGCCGGGTAACCCGGTGCCGGGCGGATACCGGTGTAGCGCTCGCGGATCAGGTCGTCGTTGTCAAAGCACTCGTCGGACGCATACCCCCAGAATTCCTTGCGCACCCGTTCATGCATGCGCTCGGCAAAGGCCTCGGCGAGACGGTCTGCCAGCGCCTTAACCATAATGCTGTGGTAGTCATCGTGATCCGCTTCGAACTCGGCGACCATCTTGTCGATACCAATACCGGCGGTAACCGCGAAGGCTCCGATATAGTCCTCCTTGCCACTCTCTTTGGGTGCGACAAAATCGGACAGACAGATGTTCGGCTTGCCTTCGACTTTCTGCATCTGCTGGCGCAGGTGGTGCAGGCGCATCTGAACACCGTTGCGGCTGTCATCGATGTACAGTTCGATATCGTCATGGCCGATGGCGTTTGCCGGGAACAGACCGATGACAGCCCGCGCCCTGAGCTTCTTGTTGTCGATGATATCGCGCAACATCAGCTTGGCGTCTTCAAACAGTTTGCGTGCTTCCTCACCGACCACCTCGTCATCGAGGATGCGCGGGAAGCGACCGGCCAACTCCCAGGATTGGAAGAAGGGCGTCCAGTCGATGTAGTGCGTCAATTCTTCCAGGTCGTAGTCTTCGAAAACGTGGATGCCGGGCTGCGCAGGCTTGGGCGGTGTGTAGCCCTCCCAGTCGATCTGAAAGCGGTTTTCCCGGGCTGACTCGATGGTTACCCGGCGTTTGTCGTTCTGACGGGCGGCATGACGTTCACGCACCGCCTGGTAGTCTGCCTTGATCTCCGCCACAAACGCCTCGCGTCGGCTCTCGGAGAGCAGGGCCGATGCCACGCCGACCGAGCGCGAGGCGTTGGTCACGTGCACCACCTGGTTGTTCTTGTAGTTGGTCTCGATTTTTACCGCTGTATGCGCCTTGGACGTAGTGGCACCACCGATCATAAGCGGAATGGTGAAGCCCTGACGTTGCATCTCTTTGGCCACATGGACCATTTCGTCCAGCGATGGCGTAATCAGGCCGGAAAGACCGATGATGTCCGCATTTTCATCACGGGCGGTCTGCAGGATCTTCTCGGCCGGGACCATGACGCCAAGGTCGATGATCTCGAAGTTATTACACTGCAGTACCACGCCGACGATATTCTTGCCGATATCGTGTACGTCGCCTTTCACGGTGGCCATGATGACCTTACCGGCGGAGCTGCTGGCGTTACCGGCTTTCTCCTCTTCGATGAACGGCATCAGGTAGGCCACGGCCTTCTTCATGACGCGGGCGGATTTGACCACCTGCGGCAGGAACATCTTGCCGGAACCGAACAGGTCGCCGACGATGCCCATGCCATCCATCAGCGGGCCTTCGATCACCTGCAGCGGACGTTCATAGTTGTGGCGGCACTCTTCAATATCATCGTCGATGTAGTCGGCCACACCTTTCACCAGTGCGTGAGAGAGGCGCTCGTTGACCGGCCAGTCCCGCCACGCCAGATCCTGTTGCACCGAGGATTCGGAAGCGCCCCCACGGTACTTCTCGGCCAGTTCCAGCATCCGCTCGGTGCCATCTTCACGACGGTTAAGCACGATATCTTCCACGTGTTCACGCAGATCGTCGGGTAGGTCGTCGTAGATCGCCAGCTGACCGGCGTTGACGATCCCCATATCCATGCCCTGTTTAATGGCGTGGTACAGGAAGACACAGTGGATCGCCTCGCGTACCTTGTCGTTACCGCGGAAGGAGAAGGAAACGTTGGAGACCCCGCCTGATACCTTCGCGTAGGGCAGGTGTTTTTTGATCCAGCCGGTGGCGTTGATGAAATCCACGGCGTAGTTGTCGTGCTCTTCAATACCGGTAGCGATGGCGAAGATGTTGGGGTCAAAAATGATATCTTCCGGCGGGAAGCCGACCTTGTCGACCAGTACACGGTAGGAACGCTCACAGATCTCGATCTTGCGCTCATAGGTGTCTGCCTGGCCGGTTTCGTCAAACGCCATGACAACAACCGCCGCACCGTATAGACGGATCTTGCGCGCCTGCTCGATAAACTTCGCTTCGCCTTCCTTGAGGCTGATGGAGTTAACCACACCCTTGCCCTGAATGCGCTTCAGGCCTTCTTCCATCACTTCCCACTTGGAGGAGTCGAGCATGACGGGTACGCGGGAGATATCGGGCTCGGACGCGATCAGGTTGAGAAAGCGGTTCATCGCTTCCACGGCGTCGAGCATCCCCTCGTCCATGTTGATATCGATAATCTGAGCGCCGTTCTCGACCTGCTGACGGGCCACTTCAAGGGCCGTCTCATAATCGCCTTCCTTGATCAGACGACGGAAACGGGCCGAACCGGTGACATTGGTGCGCTCACCCACGTTAACGAACAGGGTCTGTGCGCCAATATTCATGGGCTCCAGGCCGGACAGGCGGCAATCCACAGCCAGCTCGGGTAACTCGCGAGGTGCCTGATCCAGCAAGCCTTCGCGGATAACGCGAATATGTTCCGGCGTGGTACCGCAGCAGCCACCGACGATGTTGACCAGGCCAGACTGGGCCCACTCGCGGATCTCGTCGCGCATCTCCTCCGGCGTCTCGTCGTATTCTCCGAAGGCGTTGGGCAAGCCGGCGTTGGGGTGCACGGAGACGAAGGTATCGGCCACGCGGGAGAGCTCTTCCACGTACTGGCGCAACTGTTTGGGACCGAGCGCACAGTTCAGGCCGATACTGATCGGGTTGGCATGACGGACTGAGTTCCAGAACGCTTCCGTGGTCTGGCCGGAGAGGGTACGACCGGAAGCGTCAGTGATGGTGCCGGAAATCATCACCGGCAAACGGATGTCATGATCCGCGAAATACTGCTCGACCGCGAAGATCGCTGCCTTGGCATTGAGCGTATCGAAAATGGTTTCGATCAGGATAATATCCGCACCGCCTTCAACCAGGCCATCCACCGACTCGGTATAGGCTTCGACCAACTGGTCGAACGTGATATTACGAAAGCCCGGGTCATTTACATCCGGTGAAATGGACGCCGTGCGGTTGGTTGGCCCGAGTACCCCGGCCACGTAGCGCGGCGTACCTGTCTGCGCAGCGACATCAGCGCAGACCTCCTTCGCCAACCGAGCGGCGACGACGTTGATCTCTCGCGAGAGCGACTCCATCTCGTAGTCAGCCATGGCAATCTGCGTGGCATTAAACGTGTTGGTCTCAACGATATCGGCACCGGCTTCCAGGTACTGCCGATGAATATCGCGGATCAGCTCCGGCTGGGTGAGCACCAGTAAGTCGTTATTACCTTTTACGTCCAGGTGCCAGTCCGCAAAGCGCTCGCCTCGGTAGTCTTCTTCGGCCAGGCCAAGAGACTGAATCTGGGTACCCATCCCGCCATCGAGGATCATGATGCGGTTTTTCAGGGTACTCTCTAGAGAGGAGCGCAGGGGCAGGGTATTCAGCAAAGTGGTATCGCTCACGTGTCGCTATCCATCCGGGTTAAAACTTTAGCCGCGCATTGTACTGCAAATGCACCATCGCTTGCCTGAGACTGCTTCATTTTTCTTTGAATATTGCTCACTTAGCGCGATAACCATGAGTCATTTATCTGTGTGCCTCAGGCGGGGAGTATCGTGCGTTCACACAAGGGGAGAACGGTCGTGATTCTGGTCCGACTGGTCAGCATTGGTTCGAATCTGGCAACGAACGACGTAAACCTTGTATTATGTGCCTCGCTTTTTGAGCACACCGGCAACAATGATGCAATTCAGGTAGCCGGATTCACTTCTCAAACAAGGTGAAGGACATGCTGCAGACGTTTCTTAAAGCCAAGTTGCACCGCGTTACCGTGACTCATGCCGAACTCCACTACGAAGGCTCCTGCGCCATTGATGGCGACCTGCTCGACGCTTCCGGTATCCGTGAGTATGAGATGGTCCATATCTACAACATCAATAACGGCGAACGCTTCACCACCTATGCGATTCGAGCTGAAGAGGGCAGTGGTGTCATCTCAGTCAACGGCGCTGCCGCGCACAAGGCGAGCAAAGGTGACCTGCTGATTATCGGTGCCTACGTTCAGCTGACCGAGCAGGAGATCAACAACTTTCAGCCCACCCTTTGTTACTTCGAAAATGCCCGCACCGATAACGGTATCGGCATCAGCGATGATGACCTGCGTGCCCGCAATAAAATGACCGGTATGAAGTCCGCAATCCCGGTCCAGACTGCCGATATGTGACGGAATCTGTCCGGCCATGCTCTATTATTCGAGGATGTGAGCTCCTTGGGGAGCGTGGTCGGGAGTTAAACGCCCACGCCCGGTCAGCGCTCTAGTGCATCGGAAATGCGCTTGAGTACCGACAGTGTGGTTTCAAGCTCGGCCTTTGAAACACCGGTTGAACGTTCCACTGCCCACCTCGATTGCTTCTCATCCAGCTTTGAATATACCGCTTTGCCGTGTTCTGAAAGCGTTATCAGCTTTGCGCGCTTGTGTTCGGGATTTTCATGAAGCAGTAAAAGGTCATCATTCTTCATGGCATCCACAAGGCGCTGCACCGCTTGCCGTGTTAACCCCATGCTTCTTGCTATCTGAGGTACGGTTTGCGGACCGCTGGATAAGGCTATGGCACCCAGCACCTTCCATCGAGCACTGCTAATACCGTACTCCGAACCCATACGGTCACCTTCGCTCACCAGCAGTCCGCCGAGCTTGAATACTTCCAGGACCACTTCCGTGAACACGGGGCCTTTTCGAGATTTATCCATCTTCCGTAGCTCTAAATTTTGACAACATGTTGACAACATTGATCACCAAACGCACAATGACAACATGTTACCAACATTGCTCGGAGGAGAAAACTATGGCACTGCTACTCCATCGTTTTGCGGCATTAACCGCCATGTTTTGCATCGCTACATTTTTCTCGGCGACGATTTTGGTCGAGCTTTTCGGTTCCGCTGAATCTATCGCAGAGGTGAAAAGCTTAATCGTCTGGCCCGGCTTGGCGATTCTTGTACCTTCCATGGCGTTGACCGGGCGCAGTGGTTTCGCCCTGGGTAAATCCAGAGGAGGGAGGCTGGTACAGCAAAAGAGAAGGCGAATGGTGTTTATTGCTACCAATGGCCTGCTGGTACTGATTCCCTGTGCTGTTTTGCTTGATCGATGGGCAGCCTCCGGAGCTTTCGGTACGGAATTTTATATAGTTCAGGGGATAGAGCTGCTAGCCGGGGCGGTCAATCTGATTTTGATGGGAATGAATATGAAATCGGGCCTCAAGATGAGGAAAAATTATCGGACGCCGGCATCCCTGACTTAGTGGTAAGCTCACAAAGCCGGACTCAGCCCTAGGGGGAAACAGGGCAATGTCAATGGAACTTCGAACCGGTGTATTTCAGAATGAGGCAGTGACTTTAATTTCCTCTTCCGTGGACGCAGATAATAGATGAATATTCGAGAAGCAACAGCCGATGATTTTGACCGTATCTGGCCCATCTTCGAGACGATTGCCGCTGCCGGTGATACATACGCATATCCGACGGATATAACACGGGATGCCGCGCTAAAACTCTGGATCGACTTGCCCGTCAAAACGTTTGTCGCGGAGGAGGCGGGGCAGGTGCTGGGTACCTACTACTTGAAAACAAACCAGCCGGGCCCCGGCAGCCATGTCTGTAACTGCGGCTATATGGTGTCGCCGCAGGCGCGGGGGCGTGGCATTGCCACTGCTTTATGTGAACACTCGCAGCAAGTTGCCGTTGAACTGGGCTATAAAGCGATGCAGTTTAACTTTGTTGCATCCAGCAATGACGGGGCCGTCCGGCTTTGGAATAAGCTCGGCTTTGAGACGGTCGGCCGTCTACCCAAGGCATTTTGTCATCCCGTTAAGGGCTATGTGGATGCTTTAGTAATGTATAAATGGCTTGCAGCGTAAATACAGCGATGATCTTTTATTCTTTGCTTTTGTCACTTTAAAAAGACTCGTTTTACTTATGGATAATGGGTGTCTGGAGTGATCTGCTACACTCTACTGAGTCAGGCATTGTCAATCTTATCTTAATAACTCGCCGACGAGATTTTAATTAATACCTTGATCTTTATGACATCACCCTCATCTAGTTTTTAAGCAAATAGAAGAAGGGCGATTAAAAGGAGAGGTCGATGAATACAAAGGAAGCGTACGAACAGAAACTCAAGGCTCAGTTGGACGAGATGAGTGCGGAGCTCAAAAAACTGGAGGCAAAAGCCAACCAAGCTGAAGCGGACGCCCAGATCGAATACAGTCAGCAGATGCAGGAGTTACGCGCCAGGCAACAGGAGGCGAACCAGAAGCTTGCCGATCTTAGAAACAGCGGTGAGGATGCGTGGGAAGACCTCAAGGCCGGTGCAGAGCAGGCATGGGACGCGTTTAACAGCGCACTGAAATCCGCATCATCTCGTTTTAAATAGCATTTCAATCTTTTCCATTATTTCTTGGGGGTACGATGAAAGCGTATATACCGACATTGATACTGGTGGGTATGCTGGGGGCCGTTCAGCCTGTGTATGCTCAGAGCGATGAATCCAGCGATCAAATTGGAGAAATTAAAAAAGATACTCAGCAACTGCTCGAAAACATTGGATCCTATACCGCAGAGAAAAAAGATCAGGCGGTGAAAGCAGCCAGAGAGAGCCTCGATAAGCTTGATCAGCGCATTGACGCACTGCAGGGTTACATCGATGAAAACTATGATGAAATGAGTGTTGCCGCCCGCAAAGAGGCTCAGGAGACGATGAAAGCGCTTCGCGAGCAGCGCGTGGAAGTTGCTGAGTGGTATGGCAGTATGAAAGCCAGCACCAGTGAAAGCTGGAGCCATATGAAACAGGGGTTCTCTGACGCGTATAAAGACCTTGCCAACGCCTGGGAAAAATCGGAAAAGGAATACCGGTCCGACAACTGACCGTACCGCCGGACCTTTTTGCTGTCAGGGAGTAAACCGCGTTGCATAAATTAGTTCTAGCGCTGCTTATTGTATCAGCGGCGTTCAGTGTTTATCTGGCAACAAACCGCGGCTATATCGATGCTGCGGCGTCTGAGGCCGCTAGCCCTGATGCTCAGCGGCTCGCGGACGCTTTTGAACATCGTCAAAGCGATCTTCAGGTCCGTGGCAGCGGTGTGGTCATACGGATGCTGTCCGATGATGTGGAAGGGAGCCGGCATCAAAGGTTTATTGTTGAGATGAGTTCTGGGCAGACACTGCTGATCGCCCACAACATCGATCTCGCGCCGCGTATCGATGGCCTGCGTGTAGGGGATCAGATCGAGTTTTTTGGCGAGTATGAGTGGAACGCGAAAGGGGGTGTGGTGCATTGGACACATCACGACCCCGCCGGCCGCCATACCGGTGGTTGGCTGCGTCATCAGGGTAAAACCTATCAGTGAGCCTCATCCTGCTGATTTAGCGCTCGCAATAAATCAATAAATCAGGGTTTTAACAGGTTGGTACTGATCCGAAACAGGCCGTTTAACGTAAAGGTGTTCTCATTCTGCAACTTTTTTGAGGTGCCCCTATGTTCGGCTTTGTACGCCAGGCGGAGATCGACGCATGTAAAGAGGCGTCCAGGAAAGCGTCTCAAGTAGAAAAAGCACTTAGAGCAACCATGCCGGTAATCGAATTCAGTCCTGCCGGTGACGTGGTTAGCGCCAACGAAGCGTTTCTCAGTTTGATGGGTTATACCGAGGCAGACCTTGTCGGTGGTCACCACAGCATGTTCTGCGCTAAGGATGAGGTAAAACATCTGGACTACGCTCGATTCTGGCAACGTTTAGCCCGGGGAGAGGGTATCAGTCAGCGCTTTCTCAGATTTAGAAAAGACGGTGCGGAGGTGTGGCTCGAAGCGAGCTACGTACCTATCTCCGACGACCAGGGCAGCGTGGAAAAAGTGATCAAGATTGCCCGGGATGTGACCGAACAGGTCGAGGAGGAAAAGCGTCATCACAGCATGGTCGATGCCATTAATCGGTCGATGGCGGTCATTGAGTTTGACCTCGATGGCAACGTGATCAATGCGAACGACAATTTCTTAAAAACAATGGGGTATCGTCAAAACGAAGTCGTTGGCCAACACCATCGGCTGTTCTGTTCATCAGCTGAAGCGAACAGTGAGGCTTACAGGGAGTTCTGGCGTGAGCTGAAAACGGGGCGTTTTGTAACCGGTGAGTTCCCTCGCGTGTCCAAGTCGGGCCGGACGATCTGGCTTCAGGCGACGTACAATCCATTATACGATGCGTCGGGCCGGCAGTATGGGGTTATCAAATATGCCTCTGATGTAACTGTGCAGATCGAACGGCGTGAGGCGGATTCGGCGGCGGCACAGCTCGCCTTCGGTGTTGCTCAGGAAACCGATAGCAGCGCTGAGAACGGCAGTCACAGTGTCAGTTCAACGGTCAGTATGGTCCAGAGTATCGCCGATACTTTGCAGGCGGTCGGCGAGCGTGTCGAGGCGCTGAACCACCAGTCGGAGCGTATCGGCAGCATCGTTAAAGTGATCCACGACATCGCAGATCAAACCAACCTACTCGCCCTGAACGCGGCAATAGAAGCGGCACGTGCCGGATCTCAGGGTAAGGGGTTTGCCGTCGTCGCTGATGAGGTCCGTTCACTGGCCTTTCGGACCCGACAGGCTACGGAGGAGATCAGTCGTGTCGTAGACCGCAATCGCAGTCTTGCCCGGGAAGCGTCCGATGAAATGACAACCAGCCGGGCTCATGCAGAGCAGGGGGTTAACCTGGCCCGTGAAACCGGTGAGCTGATGCGGGAGATCAGGACCCAAGCCCAGCGGGTTGTAGACGCCGTCGGTCAGTTTTCCAGCACGGTGACGGCTTGAAGTCGTCACCGTTTTTATCAGCCGGCTTCGGGAATTTCGATAGGAAAACGCTTTTCCAGGTGATAACGCAACAAGGCGGGATCAATATGGATATGCAGGTGCTCATCCCACCCCTTGAAATAGCCCTGATGAATCGCGTTATCACCACTGTCCTGTTCCGGGATCTGCTCCTGTTCGCTGAATTCCCGAATATCGCGCACGCTTTCAATCTCCAGTGCGAACGTCCGTTCACCGCCATCGATAACCAGTACCACCGGCTTGACCATATCTTCCAGCCGAATTGCGGCGGTGTTGAACAGTTTGAGCAGTTCACGCAGGGTTGAGCCCCGCTCTTTTGCAAGTTCGCTCAGAGCGCCGTCTAATGTTTCGGACTGGTCCGCCTGCTTTAGCAGGCGCTCGGCCAGAGCGTGGATATGTTTATGCGGTGCATCGAACGCCTTCATGATCTTGGCTAATTCGGGATCCTCCGGCCGATAGTTATCGTACCACTTGCCGAATGCGCACTGATGCGGATCGGTCGCCTTGGTGAACGCTTCACCGCTGCGAATGCTGTGTTCCAGGGCATCCACCCAGTCAATATGATCCTGACGCCGCGCCCGTAGCATCTCCACCAGCGCTGCACTTGCATCGGCCTGTGACTCGACGCCGATCGCTTCGCAAAACCGGTAAAGCGTAATGACGTGGCCCTGATAGTCGAACACCTCTTTGGTGTCACCCTTGAGGGTCGGAACCGGACGGGTACTGAGCATATCTCTGGCGGTAATGTATCGGATGTACTGAGTGTCGATCGCGAACAGGGATTTGCCTGCCGAGAAGGTGATGTAGGTATTCGTTGTATAAGTTGACTGCATCGTTAAGAACTCCCGGATGTCGCCCGGAGTATAACAGGCGTCATGATATTGGTCCGCTACTCAACCGTATTGGATCAATACTGAGGTCCATCTAGCAATAGGTCACCGGTTATTTGATGCAACATCTTGATTGCTTTCACTGACATCACCTTCGACGCCTCCCAACTGACGTTCGATCTCCTGTTCAATCATGCGCTCAATCCGCATTCGCAAATCATAGGGCAGGTTAGCCAGGGTTTCTTCCGTCAGACCCATATCCTTGAGCATGGTATAACGGATCCGCTCTGCCGGGCTCATGCTAAGCAGTTCAACCAGATCTTCGCGACTTTCCGTGCGCCGTGCCCCCGCATGACCTGAATCAAACATACCTTGTGAGCGTTCTGTCGTCGGACCGGTGGTCCCTTCACCAAGTTTCAATAAAGGTTCGAGCAGTGTGGAAAAATCAGTACGCCCGCCCTGCGTAGGAGCCGGTTCGCCGATACTGATGGTCTGGGTTGGGTTGGCTCGCTGTTGGGGGTCGATGGTGTTCATGCCGTTCGCCTTGGCTGCGCTTAGGGAAATGAGTACTGGGACCTAAAATTTGCCGCTTTAACTGGACAGGCAATATCTGGGCCATTGAAAAAAGGCGGGGAGTGAGCGTTTAAATGGCTGTTCGAAAGGCGAACCCCTTCCTCCTGTGCGGCAGATTGTTGCCGTTACGGGTAACCCAATTTACCTAACTTTACATGCAGTTAACCCTACTTAGGGCTGTTCCGGTTTATCATTTCATAAACTGTAACAGGTATTACAAGGACGCATCATGAAAACCAACTTGCTGGTAATCCACCGTTGGATCGGGGTTCTCCTGTTCCCACTGTTCTTATTGATAATTCTCACCGGTGCGGTGCTAGCGTTTAAGCCTATTGTCTCGGCCCCGGAGGCTCCCGTTACAACCAGCTCTGTTCCAATTGCCGATCTCATCCACTTGATTGATTCACAGCCGCAAGTGGGCGAAATCAGTTCGATAAGTCGTATTGACGCCGGGGAGACCTGGCGGTTGCAAGGGCTTGGCGACTTCAGCCTATCCAGCGGAGAGCGAGTCGGCGACGGCGTTGACAATAGCGGAGCGATCTTTGACTTCGCCAAGCGTCTCCACAAAGATCTGCTGCTCGGCCTGGGCTGGGTCGTCGAGTACGCAACCTGGGCGTTTGCCCTGGCTATTCTGGTGGGTGTGATTATCTACCGCCCACACCTTAAGCAAGGCTTACTGGGTTGGCATCAGAGAGTCGGTCTCTGGTTGTTGCCGGGCGTCGCGCTGGTCCCGGTGACCGCTTTACTGATGACCCTTCATATTGGCCAGCCCGAGATCTCCATCGATCGCAATGCGACCCCCCTGAGTGTGGTCGGAGCTTTGCAGCTTGCCGAGCGTGAACCAGACTTTGGCGAATTGATACAGGCCCGTCGCTTCAAGGCAGGCTCGGTGCTGCTCGAAACGGCGGCAGGAACCTGGGTGGCAAGCGGTGAGCAACTTTCTCCGGTGGTAGGCGACTACTGGCCCAAAATGCTGCATGAGGGTACCTGGGGCGGCGCACTATCGGGGTCGATCAATTTTGTCCTTTCTCTGGTGCTGCTGGGCTTAAGCGGCACCGGTTTTGTGAGCTGGCTGCGCCGGATGCGTGCCGACAGCCAGCGCAGTGTGCAGGCAGGCGCGCGGACGTTGATCGTCTATGCCAGCCAAACTGGCACCGCGCAGCGTATTGCGAAAGTAACCACCGATCTGTTCGGCATGAAAAATCTGGCGGTTAATAGCGGGTCCATCGCGGCCTACCCGGCTGATCAATGGCCAAATTACGATCAGGTGCTGGTGGTGGCTTCCACCACCGGTGAAGGGGATCTGCCGGACAGCGCCCGTAGCTGGATGAAAACTCTCGGTGACGGCGTATTAAAAGGCTCCCACGTCGCGTTGCTGGCGCTGGGAGATCGAAGGTATCAGCATTTCTGTGGTGGCGGACACCGCCTGCGACAGGCGCTGCTGGACGCTGGCGCTCAGGAGCTGGAGCCGCTCACCGAAGTGGATGGCGAGCCCGGTACAACCTGGCAGCAATGGCTCAATCACTTATCCAGTCGTTTTGACTGGGGGCTGGATACAGGAGCGATTGATACCGGGGCGCAGCAATGCCAGGCAACGCTGGTAGAGCGCACACGGCTGGATAGTCATCGGGATCCGGATGCGCCTCAGAGCTACAGCATCGTTTTGCAGCTACCCACCGATCAGGTTTTCCATGCCGGTGATCTGCTGCGGTTTCAACCCGCTGAGGGTGAAAGGGTACGCAGCTACTCTATCGGCTCCTCCTCTGATCTTGAGCCGGGCAAGGTCCGATTGACCGTCGGCCTGCTGCGTTACATCGATCACGCCGGGCGGGAAGTTCTGGGGCGCGCCAGTAGCGAGCTGTGTCTTAACTGGCCGCTGGGGGAAGCGCGGGCTGTTGAACTGGTGTCTCACCCCGGCTTCAATCCGCCGGCTGACCCCAAACAACCGATTATCCTGCTCGCCACCGGTTGCGGAATCGCACCTTTCCTGGGGTTTATCGAACAGCGAGCGCACGCCGTGAATGCGGGGCCGGTTTGGTTATTGTTTGGTAACCGTAACAAGGAGGGCGACTACCTGTACCGGGATCAACTCGAAAGCTGGCGTGACTCCGGCGTAATTACGGAGCTGGACACCACCTTCTCAAGAGATGGTTCAGCTGAGCGCTACATTACCGAGCGGCTTGAAAAGCGGGGCGATCAACTGCTGGATTGGATTGAAGATGGAGCCGTGCTTTACATCTGTGGTCGTGCTTCCACGCTGGGGCTCGGTGCAGAGAGGGTGCTTGTTGATCTTATCCGGGAGCGCTATCACTTAAGCGAAGAGCGGGCACACGGTCGTCTGGAGAGCTGGATTCTGAACGGACAACTGCACCGCGATCTGTTCGACTAAAAACACGCTCGCCAGAAGCCCGGGCACCGCAGGTGGCGCGCTCATCTGATAAAAATCGCGCTACGAAACTGATAAAGTGGCATGAAAACGATCGAGCGCGGCCACCCGGCTGCGCGTCGGTCCGGTTTAATATTTTGATTGGATCCAGCATGAGTGACGCAGCCCAGACTCCCCGCATCAGGCAGGCTCGAGTAGCCGACCTGGAGCCGCTGACCGGATTATTTGTTGAGTACCGCAGGTTCTACGGGTATCCACGTGAACCTGAACAGGCGCGTTTGTTCCTGGAGCAACGTTTTCAAGACCCTAATACCCACCTGTTTCTGGCCGAGTATGCAGGAAAGGTCTGTGGCTTTGCGCAGTGCTACGCAGGACCTGACTCTCTGTCATGTCGATCGCGATGGCTGTTGAGCGATCTGTTCATCCATCCCGAACAGCGTGGTTTTAAACTGGGACGCGCCTTGCTTCAACAGGTACGACAGGAAGCCGTTACCGCGGGCTGTTCACTGGTAGAGCTATTTACCGCGCAGGACAACCACGTTGCACGCCGTCTTTACGAGTCCGCGGGATACGAAGAGGACACAACGTTCGTGCATTATGAGCTTGTGCTTTAGGGTGCAATCAGGTAGCGGTTCTTGCCCTGGTTCTTCGCCCGGTACATCAGCTGATCGGCCTGCACCAGCAGGGCTGAGCCGTCGGTCCCCCGGTCGGGTGAGCAGCATGCGCCCAGACTGAGCGTCACCTCTGTTCCGCGGTAATCGTACGCGGCATTTGTGATCAAGCGCTCCAGCAGCAGCTCCAGCGCTTCGTCAGGACCACAGTCAGGCAGAATCAGCGCAAACTCATCACCACCAATGCGTGCCAGAATATCAGCGTCACGGATCAGCTCCCGCATCCGTTTGCCCAGCAAGCGCAGAAGTTCATCACCGGCCGCATGGCCGAAACGGTCATTGACCTGCTTGAAACCATCCAGATCACAGTAAACGACAGCCAGTCGCGTTCCGGTGCGTTGGCTGCGTGCTATCTCCTGCTTAAGGTGTTGCGCAAACAGATGGCGGTTGGGTAGGCCGGTCAGCTGGTCATGCAGGGCCTGGAAACGCAACTCAGCCTCGTGTGCCTTGATCAGGCTGATATCCGAGCAAACAAGGACATAGCTACGGCGGCCAGAGCTTGCGTCAATGATCGGTGTCACCGAGGCCAGCACCTCGAGCCCGGGCTTGCCGGCACGCTGAAGCATAAGCTCACCACGCCACTCGCAGGATGAGCCACCGTCACTGGCCAAGAGCTGACTGAGACGGATGGGGGAGAGGTCTTCTCCCCGTTGAATAAGCTCGGCCGCAGCGGCACCGGCAACCTCTTTTTCGCCGGCCTCGATCATGGCAAACAGCGCGGCATTCGCACGAATAAGCTGCTCGTTAGCATCGAAAACCAGAATCGCTTCAGCGCAATTTTCGAAAACCGCATCGGCGAGCTGTAAACGCGCATCGGCTTCTCGTTTCGCGGTAATGTCGATGACGCTACCCCACATATGGCGAATCTCGCCTGAGGTATCGAGGAACAGATAGTTACGCTCCAATAAGTGGCGAACGTCGTTACCGCGCTGAATTCTGTACTCAATCTCGTACGGCTCGCCCGTTTGACGCGAACGCTTAATCGCCTGATCCACCGCGCTGCGATCCTCCGGGTGGACACGATCGATGTAGGCTTCGTAACTCGCCTCAAACTGGTGCGGGTCCAGCCCGAACATGGCGAATACATTGGCTGACCAGCTCAGTTGATCCGAATCCAGATCCCACTCCCAGGTGCCAACCCCCGCATCCTGCTGTACCTGGTCGAACATGGCGTCGTTGTCACGGGATGGATGCAGCTCGCAAATAACCCTGTTATCGGAGGTCGGCGTCAGCTCAATCTGAACCGGAATCTTGCGGCCGGACTTATGCAGCGCCAACAGGCTGTTCAGCGCACCGATAGGACGTTTTCGACCCTCTTCGATAAATCGCTGTCGCCAGCTGGGATGGTGATGACGCTGCTCCCGGGGAACCAGTTGCTCCACCGTTGTTGACCGAAGTTCTTCTACACTGTAGCCCAATAGCTTTGCAGCGGCGGGGTTAGCAAAAGTGATGGAGCCATCCCGGGCGGCGATCAGCACAGGTTGGCTGAGTGCGTTGAGGGTATCCACCGATGCGATGGCATTCGCCTTTCTATGTTGGGTTCTCAGCTGCCATCCCAGTACACCGAGCAGCAACAGAACGAGCAGCCATCCGGCGACCATTCAGATTTACCTTAACAAACAGCATCTATACGGATCTTCAGAATACCGGGGGGCAGGGGGCCGGTACAACCGGCACCGGGATAAAAACCGAGATCAAAACCGAGATCAGTTCCCGTTCATACGCGCTGCGGGCGGCTGATGGTTGCGCGATATACGCTATTCCAAAAAGTGTCGACACTTCATTAAAAAGTTCAACAAACCCGACAGTTCTCGGTTTAACCCCCCGTTTTGTCGGAGACTTGGTGGGATTCTATAAAATGATGGGCCTTCTCGCGTATAAGGCTACGCCTTTTGTCGTATCTCATTCACGGAAAAGATTCGATAAAGTGGACGGCGATTACGGGGAAGTGTCAACAATAATACCCCGATACCCCAAGCGTCTCACAACTAGATATAAAGGACCCGTGCCATGTCCTACCAAGCCGAATACAGCAAGTCCATTGAGGATCCGGAAGGGTTCTGGGCGGAAAAAGCCGCGGATCTGCCCTGGTACACTCAACCGCAAACTATTCTCTCCACTGACGATAACGGTGTCTTCCGGTGGTTCGCAGACGGCGAGATGAACACCGCCTACATGGCGCTGGATCATCATGTGGAGAGCGGCCGGGGTGATCAGGATGCGTTGATCTACGACTCCCCGGTCACCGGCAGCAAACGCAAACTGACTTACACCGAGTTGCGTGACCAGGTGGCAAAATTTGCCGGTGTACTGAAGGCACAGGGCGTGACCAAGGGTGACCGCGTGGTCATCTATATGCCGATGGTGCCGGAAGCACTGATCGCGATGCTCGCGGTCGCCCGCCTGGGTGCTATTCACTCCGTCGTATTCGGTGGTTTTGCACCCCATGAACTCGCGGTGCGTATCGATGATGCCGAGCCTAAAGTGGTAGTCACCGCCTCCTGCGGCATCGAAGTGGCCAAGGTTATCGAGTACAAGCCGATGCTGGATCAGGCGATCGAGCAGTCTGCACACAAGCCCGATGCCTGCATCATCCTGCAGCGCGAGCAGGCCAAGGCCGAGCTAACCCCGGGGCGGGACCTGGACTGGGAATCCGCCATGACTGAAGCGGAACCCGCTGACTGCGTTCCAGTCAAGGGCACTGATCCGCTCTATATCCTTTATACCTCGGGAACCACGGGCAAGCCCAAGGGCGTTGTACGTGACAACGGTGGTCACGCGGTGGCCCTGAAATACTCGATGAAAGCGATCTACAACATGCAGCCGGGCGATGTGTTCTGGGCCGCATCGGATGTGGGCTGGGTTGTGGGTCACTCCTACATCGTCTACGGACCGCTGCTTGCCGGTTGCACCACCATTGTCTATGAAGGCAAGCCAGTGAAGACACCGGACAGTGGCGCATTCTGGCGGGTCGTCGAAGAGTACAAGGCCAAAGCACTGTTTGCCGCACCGACCGCATTCCGTGCGATCAAGAAAGAGGATCCGGAGGCGGCGCAGCTCAAAAACTACGACATCTCCTGCCTGAGCACCATTTTTATGGCGGGTGAGCGTCTTGATCCGCCGACCTATGACTGGACCGTCGAGAAAACCGGCAAGCCGGTGGTGGATCACTGGTGGCAGACCGAAACCGGCTGGGCGATCTGCGGCAACCTGATGGGGATCGAACCGAAAACACCCAAGCCCGGTTCCTCCACATTGCCGGTGCCCGGTTTCAATGTGCAGATTCTGGGGCCGGATGGTCAGGAAATGCCCGCTGGAGAACAGGGTTCCATCGCCATCAAGCTGCCCATGCCCCCCAGCTGTCTGCCCACCATCTGGGGAGATTACGAGCGTTTCCGTACGGGCTATCTATCTGACTTCCCCGGTTATTACACCTCCGGCGATGGGGGCTACAAGGATGAGGACGGCTATGTGTTCATCATGGGCCGTACCGATGATGTCATCAACGTGGCCGGTCACCGTCTCTCTACCGGAGAGATGGAGGAGATCGTTGCGGCTCATCCGGCAGTCGCCGAGTGTGCGGTCATCGGTATCAACGAAGCGCTCAAGGGGCAGGAACCGATCGGTCTGGTGCTGCTTAAAGATGGTGCCGAGGTGGATGAGGAGCAGCTGCAGGGTGAGCTTGTCGCCATGGTTCGCAAGGAGATTGGCCCCATTGCCTGCTTCCGCCGCGCCATCATCGTTCAGCGGTTGCCCAAGACCCGCTCGGGTAAGATTCTGCGCAAACTCCTGCGCCAGATCGCCGATGGTCAGAGCTATACGGTACCTTCGACTATCGATGACCCGGCCAGTCTGTCTGAAATTGAAGAGATCATGGATAACCATGGCCTGGTAAAACGCGACTGATCCCCGATTAGGTGCGTATACTCAGCCGCGCTTCTCGCCTCGGAAGCGCGGCTTTTTTATGTGCGACGTATTTTCTGCTCCACTTTACGTAGCAGAGCATCAAGCACCATCGCCATCAAGGCGACGATTATCCCGCCCTGGAGTACAAACGCCAGATTGTCGGTCAATAGCCCGGCGATAATCACTTCACCGAGCCCTTTAGCCGCGACCGTGGAGCCAATCGTAGCGGTACCAACGCTGATTATAATCGAGAGGCGCACACCGGTAATGATCACCGGCAGTGCCAGCGGTAGCTCCACCTGCCAAAGTCTTTGCAGAGGGCTCATACCCAGTCCGCGTGCGGCCTCTTTCACCTCGGCACTGACCTGACTCAGGCCCGCCAGCGTGTTTTCGAATATCGGCAACAGACCGTAGAGAAACAGCGCTATCAACGTGGGCCAGGCACCAAAACCAACGGCCGGTACTGCCAGCGCGAGCACCGCCACCGGCGGGAGGGTTTGCCCCAGATTGGCCAGTGAACGGGCGAGTGGCAGAAAATCACGACCGGCAGGCCGACTGACCAGTATCGCGGCGGATATCGCGATAATCGATGCCGATGCGATAGCGATGAAGACCAGCATCAGGTGCCAGCCAATCAGATTTATAAAGCTGTCGCGGGCATAGATGGTTGGGGCGCCTTCCGGGGCAAGTGGCATCAGCAACGGTTCCAGCGTCGATGCGGCAACGGCCAGGTAGAGCAGACAGGCCAGTGGTGCGAGCGTGCCAACCCATGTAACGGCGAGCGAGCGCATCATGGGCGCTGATCCTCAGCGTTCAGGATCGCATCCAGTGAGATTCCTCCCAGCGTATTCCCGGCATCATCGACCACCCGCAGGCAGTTTTGGCCGTACCAAAGGTGGCGTGCCAGCGCATCGCGCAGGCTCATGCCGCTGCTGACGGTCGGTAGCTCGGCCTCAAATGACAGCTGATCGAGGGGTTGCACTAACTCATCAACACGGCGCAATGCGAGCAGCCGCAGGGCGCGATCTTCACCGCCGACCAACTGGCTGACAAAACCTTCTCTGGGATTGCGCAACAGCGCCTGCGGCGTCCCACTTTGCAGGAGTCGGCCAGCATCCATGACCGCAACCTGATCGGCCAACCGGATCGCTTCCTCCATATCATGAGTCACAAGGATCACGGTAATCCCCAGCATTCTCTGGATCTGTTTCAGCTCTCCCTGTAAGCGCTCACGGGTAAGCGGGTCCAGTGCGCCGAAGGGTTCGTCCATCAGCAGCAACTCCGGCCGTGCCGCCAGTGCCCGTGCGACACCGATGCGCTGCTGCTCGCCGCCGGACAGCCGGTGCGGATACTGGTGAGCAAAGGTCTCGAACGGCATTTTCAAGAGTTCCAGAAGCTCGCGCACACGTGCGTCGATCTCCTGTCGGGACCAGTTAAGCAACCTGGGTACCGTCGCAATGTTGTCGTAGACCGACCGGTGTGGAAACAAACCGACCCCCTGGATCGCGTAGCCGATCCGTCGGCGCAGTAACTCGGGCGACTGATCACGAATGTCCTCACCATTGATCAGGACCGTGCCGGAGGTCGGCTCAATCAGGCGGTTGATCATCTTCAGCGTCGTGGACTTGCCGCAGCCTGATGTGCCAATCAGGGCACAGATCTCACCGGAATTTACCGTCAGGTTGAGCTGGTCGACGGCGGTCCGCTCTCCGAACACCCGCGTCAGCTGCTTAAGCTCAATCATCCTCGCTCCTTACGGCTGAATTCGATCAGCGTATCGATGACCAGTGCCGCGACGAATGCCAGCACAATCGTGGGCAGGGTGCCCAGCAAAACGAGATCTGTAGCCGTTTGCCCCAGCCCCTGAAAGATATAGGTGCCGTAGCCACCGCCCCCGATTAACCCCGCGACAGCGACCAAACCGATATTCATGGTCACCACAATGCGAAGGCCGGATAGCATGACCGGTAGCGCCAATGGCAGCTGAACCTGCCAGAGTCGTTGTCGAGCGTTCATGCCCATGCCGCGTGCGGCGTCGATCACGGCCGGGTTTAGCCCATCGAAACCGGCCGCCGTATTGCTGACGATCGGAAGCAGTGAGTAGAGGAAAAGGGCCAGTACGGCAGGCGCGGCTCCAATTCCCCGTATCCCGAGCTCATTTAATACCGGAAAAGCCTGAGTAAGCAGGGTAAGCGGGATCATCAGCAAGCCAAACATGGCGAGGCTCGGGATCGTCTGCAGCAGGCTCAACAAGGGGATCATAAATGTGCGCAGTGCGGCGGAACGGTGGCAGCCTATGCCCAATGGAACGCCGATCAACAGCGCCGGGAGGACACTACCGAATGCGAGCAGCAGGTGTCGCCCGCCCTGGGCCCAAAAGCGCTCCTGGTTCCGGTATTCGAGCATGAGCGACAAATGATCCCAGAGGCCACTACTCAGGACACTAACGATCGCGCCCAGACAGACCGTCACAATGACCAGCCGCCATCGGGCGGAAAGGCCCATTTTAACGACCGCATCCGTCATCATTAAACCCAGTAAAAGGCCAATTGCCCAGAACCCGCTACCCAATGCCAGGCGAGCAAAGGCGCCTCGGTTGTCCAACAGGGGCGATGCGATAGAGCCGGTGGCCACAACCAGAGCGAGCAGGGTAAGCGTGGCGAGCCCGAGGCGTATCCAGTGACGACTAACGACCGTAACGCCGGTTAAAGTCAGGATCAGCAGCCCCAGAAACAACATAAATGTGGGATACCGAGCAAGCTGCTCCAGCTCAACGCCTTCCCCGGGAAGAATACGATTAGGTTGCAGTGTAACCACAGGCAGTAGAACCAGCGCTATCAGTGTCAAAGTAGACAGCGTGGCTCCCAGGCGGTCAAAGGTGATACCTGCCCGGGCGGACGCCCCGGGCACTTGATAGGACACAAGCGGCACTGGGCGTCAGTTGTCCAGGTTGAGGGATTCCAGGTAACCGGCGGCCACGTCCGAGGCGTTTTCCCCACCCACCGCAATCCGCGCGTTGAGGGACTGCAAGGTTTCCAAGTCCAGCGATTTAAAGACGGGTTCAAGCAGGTCGGCGATCTCCGGATAGGCCTTCAGGATCTCCATCCGCACAATCGGCGCTGGCGCGTAGACCGGCTGCACGCCTTTGTCGTCCTCCATCACCTTCAGCCCCATGGAGGGAATCGCACCATCGGTGCCGTAGACCATGGCGGCATTCGTGCCATCGGTTTGCAGGGCGGCGGCTTTAATCGTTGCTGCAGTGTTGCCCCCGGAGAGCACGAGCAGCTGGTTCTGGTCCAGCTCAAAGTCGTAAACGCTCTGAAAAGCAGGTAACACCGCCGGGCTCGATACGAACTCTGCCGAGGCGGCCAGCTTGACCTCGCCGCCTTCACGTATATAGCGGCCGAAATCGGTCATGGTCGAAAGTCCACCTTCATCGGCAATTTCACGACGCACCGCTATCGCCCAGGTGTTGTTGGCGTCCGCCGGTGTCAGCCAGACGATGTTATTTGCCTCCAGGTCCAGTCGCCGGGCTCTCTCGTAGCCCTCCTCAAACGACTTCCAGACCGGATCTTCCGCGCGGTTGAAAAAGAACGCTGCATTCCCGGTATATTCCGGATAGATGTCGACCTCCCCAGAGGTGATCGCTTTGCGAAGAATGGGGGTGCCCCCCAGCTGGACGCGGTTTTCGACCTCAAGCCCGGCCTGTTGCAGACGCAGGTAGATCATATTACCGAGCAAGCTGCCTTCGGTATCGATCTTGGATGACACCACGATAGGTGCAGCGTGAACGCTCAAAGTCAGTGCAAGCGTAGCGAGAAAAAGAAACGGGCGAAACATGGGTGCTCTCCTTTCCAATTGACGTCCGTATTTTGAGCCTAACACAGGGTTTCGTTTTTTGCGGACAAAACAGAAACGACGGTTGCCGAACACGCTAGAGTTATTGGATCATCGCGAAACAGCACCGACCCTGGCGGATAGTGAATTGGAGAACTTGCTTATGAGCAGCACTGAAACACGGCAATACTGGGAAGATATGGCACAGGCTCTGGCAATTGAAGGGCGCGCGTTTATCGACGGCGAATACAGTGATGCCACTGGCGGTAAAACCTTTGAGTGCCGCAGCCCGGTGGATGGGCGGCTGTTGGCTGACGTGTCGGCCTGTGATGCCGCCGACGCAGACCGTGCCGTACTCAGTGCCCGCACTGCGTTTGAGTCCGGCCGCTGGGCGTTGATGGCCCCGGCTGAGCGCAAGCAGATAATGATCCGCTTCGCTGACCTGATTGATGCCCATCGCGAAGAGCTGGCACTGCTGGAAACACTGGACATGGGCAAGCCGATAGGGGATTCGTTACGGGTTGATATACCCAATGCGGCCCGTGCGTTGCGCTGGTCCGGCGAGGCGGTCGACAAGATCTATGATGAACTCGCCCCCGTGCCCCATAACGAAATCGGCATGATTACACGGGAACCGGTGGGGGTCGTTGTTGCGATCGTTCCCTGGAACTTCCCGCTTCTTATGGCGAGTTGGAAGCTCGGACCGGCGCTAGCGGCAGGCAACTCCGTCATCCTCAAACCCTCCGAAAAATCGCCACTTACCGCGATTCGGGTTGCACAACTGGCGATAGAGGCCGGCATACCGGCCGGTGTCTTTAATGTCCTGCCCGGATTCGGTCACGAGGTGGGCTCGGCGCTGGCCCTGCACATGGACGTCGACACGCTGGTGTTTACCGGTTCGACCGGTGTCGCCAAGCAGTTAATGGTCTATGCCGGTCAGTCGAATATGAAACGTGTCTGGCTGGAAGCCGGCGGCAAAAGCCCAAACATTATCTTTGCCGACGCACCGGATCTCAAACGGGCCGCCAAGGTTGCAGCCTCCGCAATTGCGTTTAACCAGGGCGAAGTATGTACGGCCGCATCCCGGCTGCTCGTTGAGGCTTCGATCAAGGATCAGTTTATTGACCTGGTGATCGATGCGCTCAAGCGCTGGCAACCGGGGCATCCGCTGGACCCGGGCTCTCGCGTTGGCGCCATCGTGGATGAAAGCCAAATGCAACGCGTTTTGGACTATATTGAAAAAGGTCAGCAGGAGGGTGCTAACCTGCGGCTGGGCGGCAACCGTGTGGATGCCGAGAGCGGCGGTTACTTCGTGGAGCCCACCCTGTTCGATGGCGTTAACAACGCGATGCAGATTGCGCAGGAGGAGATATTCGGCCCGGTACTGTCGGTGATTGCCTTCGAGTCCCCGGAAGAGGCGGTTCAGATCGCCAACGACAGCGATTACGGCCTTGCCGCTGCTGTCTGGACCAGCGATATCAGTAAGGCTCACCGGACCGCCAAGGCGCTGCGTACCGGTATGGTCTGGATCAACCATTATGATGGGGGAGATATGACAGCGCCGTTTGGCGGTTATAAGCAGTCCGGTAACGGCCGGGATAAATCTCTGCATGCATTCGAGAAATATACGGAGGTTAAAGCGACGTGGATCGCGCTCTGACCAAATCAAAGCGCAATTTCCCCACCCGGTTTAGTTGGGTGGGGTTAGCCTGTGGTGTCATGCTTGTCATCATGGCATCGACAGTCGTTCACGCCTCATCAATCCGGTTTGATAACGGCCGTGTGCATGTCCGTGAAGGCTCTCCTGTTACACTCCTGCTGGAGTATATGGGCGAACCTGCTTACCGTTCGGAGCAGGAGATTTGCCTGGATCAAGGCCGTGACGAATGCCGCCGCTGGGGTGTATTGGAAACCTGGCGTTATCACTATGATGAGCGTAACTGGACCATCAAAGTGTTTGATGGCGTGATTCGCGAGATCGAGTGGAGCCGTTTTTAAGCGGCCTTAAGTGCAACGAAACTGTTTTTATTCCGTCGTCTTACAGACACATTCCTGATCCAGAATTGCCTAATCCATATGGAAATTAGGGGTAAGACTGATGGCGATTCTGGATCTGTATCTTCTCGGTCATCGTGTGCGCGGCGAGCAGGAAGTCCGTCCCGGGCGCACCATTCTCAAATCCGATCTGGCCGTATCTTTCACCGAAGGCCTGGCCCGCTACATGTTCGATTTCGCTGAACATTACATCCATTGCAGTGAAGGGGATGAAATCCATCTGCTGCAGGCGCGGATGCACTGTCAGGACATTATCGGCTGCACTGATTTCATTCACCAATTTCGCGAACGCATCAGCGCCGGCTCTCAGCTGGAGATGCACAGTACGCTCGATACACGGCCGGCACTGTGTCCTGGATCCGAAGAGGCGCGCCGCCGTCGGCGAGAAGATCTGCTGAGCGTTCACCAGGATCATGCACGCATGTTCTCCCTGGCATGACGTGATGATCACCGGCTGCGCTCAACGGCTTAGTCGGCTGCCCGCCTCTATCCGCCTGAATGAGAAAGGGCCGGTAAAAACCGGCCCTTCTCAGACTCACGCGGGGTTGGAGCGAATTACTTGGGCAGATCGGCAGAAATGCCTTCTACGTAGTAGTTCATCTTCTCAAGCTCTTCCCAGCTCAATGTCGCGCCTTCTTCAACAACCAGCTCACCGGCCTGGTTCTTGAGCGGGCCCGCAAACGGATGAACACTGCCATCTTGGATACCTGCAATCATCTCTTCCGCCTTGGCAACCACCTCGGCCGGGATGGAGTCGTTGAAGCTTGGAATCACGATGGCACCCTCTGCCATACCCTCAACCATTGCTTTGCTTTCCCAGGTGCCGTCCATCACTTTCTGAGTCTGGGCAATGTAGTGGGGACCCCACTCATCAACCACAGAAAGCAGGTGCGCGTTCGGGCCGAAGCTGGACATATCGGAGGCCTGGCCCACCGCATATTTACCCCGGCGCTCGGCCGCCTGCATCGCCGCCGGGCTGTCTGTATGCTGCAGAATTACATCTACGCCCTGATCCATCATTGCGTTGGCAGCGTCTGCTTCCTTACCCGGGTCAAACCAGCTGTTGACCCAGATAATTTTCAGCTCAGCTTCCGGGTTGTATTTGTTCAGTGCAATCTGCACGGCGTTGATGTCCCGGATGACCTCTGGAATCGGGAAAGAGGCGATGTAACCGATCTTGTTACTTTCGGTGACCTGGCTTGCCACATAGCCTGCAACGTAGCGACCTTCATAAGTCTTGGAGATGTAGGTGCCCAGGTTATCCGAAAGCTTATAGCCGGTGGCGTGTTCAAACTTAACGTTTGGATACTGACGAGCGACCTTAACCGTCGGGTTCATGAAGCCGAAGGATGTGGTGAAGATCAGATCATGACCGCTCTGCGCCAGGTTTCGGATAACGCGTTCCGCGTCGGCGCCTTCCGGCACGTTTTCGACGTAGGTGGTTTCGACCTTGTCACCAAAGTGTTTCTCCACCGACAGACGGCCCTGATCATGCTGGTAAGACCAACCGTGGTCACCAATAGGGCCTACATAGACAAACCCCACCTTAAGCGGGTCGTCCGCTGCGGCCGATTGACCGGCAACCAGAGCAGTGCTCAGCCCGACACCGGCGGCGATGCCGGTGAGCAGCTTGTTAAATTGGCGACGTTTCATACAGTGTTTCTCCTTGGTCATGGGATGAGCGCCCCATCAGCGCACGTAAGAGTGTAATCTCGGTAAACGACTATGCAATAACCTGACCACTTGGACAGCCTCTGTTTTCCGGGCTTTTTCCTGTACTTCATGTATCGCATGCACCTGATTGAAGCATTAGTGCACCCAGGCTGCGCTTCGTCAACCGTTTACCCGGTCAGGCCTCGCGATCCGCCAACGGCGTCGCGAAGGTGTAGGCCATGTCCCAGGGAAAGCGGATCCAGGTATCCTGACTCACTTCGGTGATAAAAGTATCAACCAGGGGTTTGCCGGCGGGCTTGGCATACAATGTGGCAAAATGCGCTTTGGGCAGCATCTCCCGTACATGGCGGGCCGTTTTACCGGTATCGACCAGGTCATCCACCAGCAGCATCCCTTCACCATCACCTTCGACACCTTTGAGCACGTTCAACTCACCTTGAACCGCCGCCGTGCCATCCGTATCACTTTTGCCGTAGCTGGTCACACAGATGGTATCGATCAGACGGATATCCATCTCGCGGGCCAGGATCGCCGCAGGCACCAGGCCACCCCGCGTAATCGCGATAATACCTTTCCATGGTCCTTTATCGAGCAGGCGAAGCGAAAGGACCCGCGCGTTGCGGTGAAGTTCATCCCAGGATACCGGGAAATCCATCTGGTACGGATGGCTCATGGTGAATCTCTCCTAAAAGGCCAGCTAATGAATTGCTTGAATTCTAACTAATTGGTCAGCTTTATTCAGTCTTTATCTCGATGGCCATAGGTGGCATCGAGGCGCTGGGCCAGGTAATCGGCAAACGCGATGGGTGGATATTTGGGCGTTTCATCGGGAAACAGCTCTTTCGGGTCCACCGAGGTCTGTGGATCGACCTCCAGGAAAAAGGCGACCGAGTAGCGCTCCGCCTCCGGTGCCCGAACCCGGTGTGGCGTGGATTGATAGATATCATTACTCCAGCGCATCAGGCAGTCTCCGATATTGCAGACAAACGCGCCGGGAACGGCCGGTGCGTCGATCCACTGCCCCTGACGGTTACGGACCTGCAGCCCATCCACGCCATCGGTCTTTAAAAGGGTAATGTTGCCATAGTCGGTATGTTCCCCCGCACCGGCATCGACGCGGGTCTGATCAGGGCCGCCCGGCGGGTAATGCAGCATTCGCAACGTCGGGATCGCATTGTCCAGTGGGCCGGCGAAAAACTCTTCATCGACCCCCAGGTCGAGGGCAAAACCGCGATGCACGACGCGGCCAACATCGAGGCAAAGCTGAAAGTAATTCAGCATGCGTTCGCGCCAACCGGGCAAATCGGGCCAGTAGTTAATGCCACAAAACGGTTTTCCTGCAATCACATCGGGATGATCCGCAGGCAGATCAACGCCGATATTGAACGCTTCTTTGAAGTCAGCACCGTTTTCCGGATTCAACTTTTCATCCGAAATCGCCACATACCCGCGGTTATTGCTCGATTGTTTGATCGACAGCTTCTCTTTATCCGCCAGGGGGAGGGCGAAAAACTGGGCCGAGTCTCCAAACAGCTGCTCGAATACCGCGTCAGGAATCCCATGGTCGGTGAGATAGAAAAAGCCGACTTCGCGACAGGCGTGGCCAAGCTTATCAGCGGCCGCTTTGCGCTCACCCGCGTCAGCGCTGTAGAGCCCTTTGAGAGAAACAATCGGCAGGGATGTCATAGAGTCTCCAGTGTCAAATTCCATTATCAGGTTGTGACCTATCAGTTTGTCATCGACGCAGGCGCATCCAGTTGACTGGCACGTTCATACAGTTTCTGCGCACCGGCCTGAGCCTGCTGCAACCACTTCTGTTCATCAATCCGTGTAACACGGCGGTTCTCCATCAGCAGCTCGCCATCTACCCATGCACTGTGCACATCACTGCCCCGGGCCGAGAACACCAGGTTCCAGAGCAGATTACCGCCGCTGGCATCGAGCAGGATGGGCGCCAAATTCGGGGTATTCAGGCCCACCCGGATCATGTCTGCACGCTTGCCGACCTCCAGTGAGCCAATTTCACGATCCAGGTTGAGTGCGCGGGCGCCTTCGATGGTGGCCATTCGCAACAGTGTCTGCGCGGGCATGCTGGTGGGGTCGAGCCGGTTCGCTTTCTGGATCAGCGAGCCGAACTTCATCTCTTCAAACAGATCCAGGCTGTTGTTGCAGACATTGCCATCGCTACCAAGGCCGACTCGCAAACCCGCCTCAAGCATCTCGGGGGTACGTGCGATACCGCTGGCCAGCTTTGCGTTGCTGACCGGGCAGTGGGCCACGGCGGTGCCGGTATCGGCCAGCAGTTTGATTTCATCATCGTTGAGCCAGACGCAATGGGCGAGCAGCGTTGATTCGCCTAAAACGCCATACTCCTCCAACTGAGCGATGGAGCGTTTACCGAAATGCTCGGTCACCGCCTGCTCTTCGGCGCTCTGTTCACAGGCATGGGTATGAATACCGATCCCATACTCACGCGCTCTCGCAACCGCATTGTGGTACGCACCGGAGGAGCAGTAGAACAGGTGCTCCAGCCCCATCCACACTTTGATCCGCCCGCCACCGGCGTCATGATGGCTTTCGATCAGTGCTTCGTTTTCAGCAACCGTGGAAAAAAAATCCTTACCGGGCATATCGGCCACATAGGGGGCCAGATTTGCCCGGATACCCAGCTCAAGGGCCGCATCACCACATTGGTCCATGAAACGGTACATATCCATGATGCAGGTGGTGCCGGATTTGAGTGCCTCCAGATAAACAAGCTGGGCCGCGCACTTTGCGTCCTCGGCGGTCATCGCCCTGAACTCCCGCTGATAGAGCGGAAGCCACTCCATCAGCGCGAGGTTTTCGGTCACGCCGCGCATCAGGCTGGAGTGAGAATGGCAGTCGATCAACCCCGGTAACAACGCGTCACCGTTAAAGTCGATGCGAGGCAAATCGTCCGGCAGTTTCAGACCCTCCATGCTTCCCAGGCTCATAATCCGGCCCTTGTCGACATGGAGATAGCCATCGGGGATCACCCAGTTACGGGAATCGACAGTGAAGATGACCGCGTGGGTAATAACGAAAGCGTCCATGGTCGAGTCACATACTCCGTCAGTTTGACGCCAGCCGTCTTGCGGCGTCTTGATGCTTGGCGATCAGCGCATCGGTATCGATATCCAGAGGCATACCCTCTCTGACTCGCCACTCACCCGCGACCATCACCGCATCCGCTTTATGAGCGCCACAGAGCAACAGGGCCGCCAACGGATCGTGACTGCCGGAAAAGCGCAGCTCATCGAGTTTAAACAGCGCCACATCGGCCTGCTTCCCGGGCGCCAACTCGCCCACATCGTCGCGACCGAGCACGCGTGCCGAGCCCTGGGTTCCCCAACGCAGCGCATGCTGATGATGAACCGCCGAGGAGCCATAGCGCAGCCGTTGCAGATACATCGCCTGGCGCACCTCCTGGATCATGTTGGAGCAGTCGTTTGAGGCTGAGCCATCAACACCGATGCCCACCGGGCAGCCGGCGGCTTCCAGCGTCTGAACCTGACAGATGCCCGATGCCAGCATCATGTTTGAACTGGGACAATGCGCGATACCGACACCGGCCTTGCCCAGACGCGCGATCTCATCGTCATTGAAATGGATACCGTGCGCCAACCATGTGCGTGGCTGCAGCCAGCCCACGCTTTCCAGGTAATCTACGGTACGCATACCGAACATCTTCAGGCAGAAGGCTTCCTCGTCGAGTGTTTCCGCCAGGTGGGTATGGAGGCGCACATCGTATTGCTCGGCGAGCTCCGCCGTGGCTTTCATCAAATCGGTGGTAACCGAAAACGGGGAGCAGGGCGCCAATGCTACCTGTACGCGGGCGCCGTCACCGGGTTCATGAAAGCGTTTTACCAGCCTCTCGCAGTCAGCCAGGATCTGTGCTTCAGTCTGCACCACGGATTGTGGCGGAAGTCCGCCGTCCTCCTCTCCCAGACTCATGGAGCCACGAGTCAGCGTCACGCGCACCCCAACTTTACGAGCAGCCGCCACCTGCAGGTCGATCGCATCCTCAAGGCCTTTTGGAAACAGGTAGTGGTGGTCGGCGGCGGTCGTACAGCCCGAAAGTAACAGCTCGGTCAGTGCCAGTTCTGTGGCGGCGCTGAGCATCTCTGGTTCTAGCCGGGCCCAAACCGGGTAGAGCGACTTAAGCCAGGGAAAAAGCTCTTTATTCAGCGCCTCCGGCAGCGCCCGGGTCAGCGTCTGGTAGAAGTGGTGGTGTGTATTGATCAATCCCGGAATGACCACGTGCTCCCGGGCATCAAACGTGCTGTCCCAGGGCTGCGTCGGTTCCGCACCAGAGGGAACCAACTCAGCGATGCGGCCACTTTCAATGACCAGTCCGCCCCTGGCATCACACGCGCTGTTAGTGTGAATCGCCAGCGGGTTCTTGATCCAGAGGCGGTTAGTCTGTGTACTCATCCGGTTTCCTTAACTGGTTGCGTGGAACGGCTTGCCCAGTGACATCGGCGCCAGCAAACGGGCGCGAATCTGGTTACGCGAAAGAAGAACCAGAACCACCACCGTTGCCGCATAGGGCAGTGTAGCCAGCAAATTGGGGGAGATTGAGAATCCAAGCCCCTGGAACACCAGATGCAGAATACTGGCAAGTCCGAACAACCAGGCACCCAGTAGAACGCGCTCCACCTTCCAGCTGGCAAAGACCACCAGAGCCAACGCGATCCAGCCCCGTCCCGCACTCATGTTCTCAGCCCAAAGCGGCGTATAGGCGATGGAAAGGTAGCCCCCGGCAAGTCCTGCCATGGCACCGCCAAACATCACCGCCAGGTAGCGTGTGCGCATGACCGGCAGGCCGATCGCATTGGCCGCGTGGGGGTTTTCGCCGACGGCTTTAACCACCAGACCCGGACGTGACGAACGGAAGAACCAGTAGACGGCGGCAAACAGGAAGAAGGAGAGGTAAACCACCAGATCCTGACTGAACAGCATTTTGCCCAGTAGCGGGATATCGCTGAGCAGTGGCAGGGCGATCGGTTCCAGGCCGTCGATAGGCTTGCCGACAAACCCGGCCCCGATGAAGGCGGAAAGTCCGGTGCCGAAAATGGTCAGGGCAAGCCCCGTGGCGACTTGGTTAGCATTGAGGCCCAGTGCGATAAAGCCGAATAGCAGCGACATGATCATGCCGGCGGCTATGGCAAGCAGGAACCCGAGCAGCAGGCTGCCGCTCATCAGGGCAGCAATAAAACCAACGACGGCCCCCATCAGCAGCATCCCTTCCTGACCCAGGTTGAGAACACCGCTTTTTTCACAGACCAGTTCACCGAGCGCAACCAGCAGCAACGGGGTACCGGTACGGACCATGGCATAGAGAATATTGGAGAGCAGATCGATATCCATCAGCGGGCAGCCTCTTCTTTGATGGTGGCGACCGCGGCTTCGGGTTTCGCAAGCGCCGGAATTCGTATTCTGAAGTTGATCAAGACATCACAGGCCAGCAGGTAGAACAGTAACATCCCCTGGAACAGCCCGGTCAGTGCCACCGGCAACCCCAGTGTGATCTGGGCCATTTCACCGCCCATATAGATCAGCGCCATCAGCAGGGTGGCGAGCAAAATCCCCAACGGGTGCAAGCGTCCCAGGAAGGCGACGATAATTGCGGCATACCCGTATCCGGGGGAGATCTGAGGAACCAGCTGACCAAGCGGCCCGGCGGTTTCCCCGATTCCGGCCAGGCCGGCCAGACCACCGCTGATTAACAGCGCGATCCAGACCAATCGTTTTTCACGGAAACCGGCCAACCGTGCGGCGCTGGCATCCAGGCCCAGCACCTTGACCTGGAACCCCAGGAACGTGCGGCTCATCAATACCCAGATAACCACCACCGCAAACAGCGCGAACACCATTCCCCAATGGATGCGTGTCCCATCGATCAGCGTGGGTAGCAGTGCCGAGTCGGAGAACATGGCCGACTCGGGGAAGTTAAACCCATCAGGATCCTTGAGGGGACCGTGCACCGACCAGATCAGCAGATTCAACGCGATATAGTTGAGCATAATGGTGGTCAGGATTTCGTTGGCATTGAAGGCCGTTTTCAACCAAGCGGCCAGGCCCGCCCAGGCCGCGCCACCAGCCATGCCGGCCAGCAAAACAACAGGCAGCACCCAGACACCTTCGGCGTCGATCAGAGCCAGCGCGCAGGCACTGCCGATCAGGCCGCCCATCAGCAGTTGGCCTTCAGCGCCGATATTCCACACCTTGGCTTTGAAAACCACCGAAAGGCCGATAGCACAAAGCATGATCGGCGCAGCCTTGACACAGAGCTCCGCCACGCCGTAGACATCGGATACCGGCAGGATAAGGATGGTATGCAGGGCTTCCAGCGGATCCTGGCCCAACAGACTGAACAGAATCGCTCCGCTGATAAGCGTCAGTACGCCGGCTAATACCGGCGAGAGCCAGGCCATTAACTTTGAGTGCTGGCCGCGGGGTTCAAGTTTGATCATGGATTTTCCTCGAGGCTCAGGCGGCAGGGGACTGGAATTCACCAGCCATCCAGCGACCGACTTCGTTGATGCTGGTTTCCGGTGTCGGTTTAATCGGTGAAAGCCGGCCGTGACACAGCGCCCCGATCCGGTCGGATATCTGGAACAGCTCATCGATATCTTCCGAAACCACCAGAATCGCGGCACCCTTGTCACGCAGCTCAATCAACGCCTTGTGAATGGCGGTGGCGGCGCCAATATCCACCCCCCAGGTGGGGTGGGCCGCAATCAGCAACCGGGGGTTCTGCATAATCTCGCGGCCGATAATGAACTTCTGTAAATTACCGCCGGACAGGCTGGCAGCGTGGGTTTCCGAACTCGGCGTTTTGACCCGATACCGCTCGATGATCTGTTCGGCAAAATGCCGTGTTTTACCGTGCGCAATCAAACCACGACTCACCAGCCCGGAGAGAAAGCCGGTCAGCAGTGCATTATCCTTCAAGCTCATATCGGGCACCGCACCGCGACCCAGGCGCTCCTCCGGAACAAACGCCATACCGGCAGCGCGACGTTCGCGGGGCGAGAAGTTACCAACCGGCCCTTCCGGGAAGTGGATCGCATCATGGTTTTCTACCTGATCCTCACCACTGAGGGCTCCCAGCAGCTCCTCCTGGCCGTTACCGGCCACGCCGGCGATACCGAGTATTTCGCCACAGCGGACATCAAAACTGATGCCCTGCAGATCCACCCCAAAAGGGTCCTCACTGGTCCGTGTTAAACCACGAACCTGCAAGAACGGCGCTTTGCCGTCTACTTTCGGGTAATCGGTGCTGATGGCGGTTTCATCACCGACCATCATCCGAGCGATGCTCTCCGAGCTTTCCTGTTCAGGCAAACACTCACCTGAGACTTTACCGGCGCGCAGGATTGTGGCTTTGTGACAGAGCGCTCGCACTTCGTTGAGCTTGTGGCTGATAAAGAGGATTGAGCATCCCTCCCGGGCCAGCTGACGCAGCGTCACAAACAGTGTTTCCACCTCCTGAGGCGTCAGCACCGAGGTGGGCTCATCAAGAATCAGCAGTTTGATGGGTTGCACCAAACAGCGCACAATTTCTACGCGCTGGCGTTCACCCACTGACAGGGTATGAACCTCCCGATCTGGATTCAGTGCCATCCCATATTTTTGCGAAACGTCACGAATCCGCTCAGCCAGCGATTCCAGGTCACCCGCTTCATCACCCAGGGCCAGCGCGATGTTCTCGGTAACTGTCAGCGTCTCAAACAGGGAAAAGTGCTGGAATACCATCCCGATCCCCAGTTTGCGGGCATGGGCCGGGTCTTTTATATCGATTGGCAGGCCATCCCAGAGCACCTCTCCCTGATCCGGTCGAACCAGACCATAAATCACTTTCATCAGTGTGCTTTTACCGGCACCGTTTTCACCCAGCAGGGCGTGGATCTCGGCGGGTTCTATATTGAGGTCAATGGAATCGTTGGCAACGCAGCCGGGGTAGATCTTGGTGATGCCCCGCAATGTCAGGCGAGGTGGCGTGATATGTGGTTCAGCCATGGGCTCAGCTCTTTCAGTTGATTCGGCCGCAGAAACAGACTGCGGAAGGTCAGATCGTTCGTTGTAGTATGCAAAAACCTGACCAATCGGTTATATTTATTTGAACTTGACTGTTCGGTCAGATTTGGCAAGCTTCCTGCAATTATCCGGGAGCTGACTGAGCGGACAGTTTTTAGAGGCACCGATTATAACGAGGATCCTCCCTCATTACCTCTAGCAGAACAAACCGGGCTCGGCCATATATGCGCACAATCAAACTACAATACAAACAGCGCCTTAGATAACAGTATTCGACCGGTTGCAGAATTGACCGGCAGACAATCAGGGGTTCGGCGAATGATCCGATTTTTATTAAATGACAGGCTGGTCAGTGTAGAAGAGTGCTCCCCATCTTTGACCATTCTGGAGTATCTGCGCACTACTGAGGTGCAACGAGGCACCAAAGAAGGGTGTGCATCCGGCGACTGTGGAGCCTGCACTGTGGTCGTGGCCGAACCTGACGGCGACCAACTGCGCTACACCAGCCTGAATAGCTGCATTACTTTTGTTGGCACCCTGCATGGTAAACAGCTTCTGACCGTGGAGCACCTTGAAAGCGCCGGTGAACTGCATCCAGTCCAGCAGGCGATGGTTGACTGGCATGGTTCTCAGTGCGGGTTTTGCACGCCTGGCTTCATCATGTCCATGTTTGCCCTTTACAAGAGTGGCGACGCCGTGAATCGCGCCTCTATTGAACGTGCGTTGGCGGGCAATCTCTGCCGATGCACAGGCTATCGCCCAATAATTGATGCCGCGCTCAGCCTTGCAGGGAAGGGGGCGGAGGACTGTTTTTCCGAGCGTGAGGTCGACATATACGCCCGGTTACAGAAAATCAGGGAAGAGTGGCCCAGCGGGTCGCTCAAGCAGGGCGACCGGCTCTTTTTCAGCCCCACCAATAGTGACGAGCTGGCCGCGCTGCTTCAGTCCCATGACAGCGCGCAACTGGTAGCCGGCGGCACCGACCTAGCACTTGGCGTGACCCAGCAACTCAAACAACCCGGCGTGTTGATCTATACAGGGCTGGTTAAAGAACTGACAGATATAGAGGTTTATGATGATCACCTGTTGGTCGGTGGTGGCGTCAGCTACGCCAGGCTGGAGCCGGTTCTTGAGGCGCATCTGCCGGCGTTCTCACAGCTGCTGGAGCGGCTCGGGTCGCTGCAGATTCGTAATCAGGGCACCCTGGCCGGAAACGTAGCCAACGCATCCCCGATAGGAGACACGCCGCCGGTGCTGTTAGCGCTCGCCGCCAGAGTCCATGTTCGCAGCGGCAACCGTTGCGAGGTAATCGATATCGATCAGTTCTTCACCGGTTATCGCCAGACCGCCTTACCGGATGCCGGGTTCATCGAGCAGATCGAGATCCCCCTCAAAGCCGATTACAGACTACACGTGTTTAAAGTTTCCAAGCGCCTTGATGATGATATCTCCGCCGTTTGCGCCGCGTTCAGTCTCAAGGTTGAGGCGGGCATAGTCACTGATGCCCGTCTTGGTTTCGGCGGCATGGCGGCGACCCCAGCGCGGGCCTTAAAAGCCGAGCAGGCCCTGATCGGCCAGCGTTTTGACGAGGCCGGTATAGCAGCCGCCCAGGCCGCACTTGAAAACGACTTCAGCCCCATTGACGATGTTCGAGCCACCGGAAGCTACAGGATGCAGGTGGCACGTAACCTCCTCCTGCGTGCGGTTCTGGAGCAGAATAACGATCAGGCGGAGCCCCTGGAGGTGGTGCAATATGCGTAATCTAAAGCTGGTCCCCAAATCAGGGCCGGACACTCCAGCCAGCACTGTGACCGGCAGCGCTCGCAAACATGAGAGTTCCGACAAGCATGTATCGGGCAGAGCCACCTACGTTGACGATATCGTCGAGCCTCTCGGCACGCTGTATGCGGCCTGCGGATACAGCACCATCGCCAAGGGGCATATCCGCAGGCTGGATCTGAGTGGTGTCTATGCCAGCGAGGGCGTGATAGCCGTGCTGGAGGTAGACGACATTCCCGGTCATGTGGATATCGGGCCGGTGTTTCCCGGCGATCCGCTGCTGACATCAGATGAGATCAAATATGCCGGTCAGCCGATCTTCGCCGTAGCCGCCCAATCAGAAATACAGGCACGCCGGGCCGTGCAGAAAGCGGTGATCGAATACGAATCCCGCGAGCCCATGCTGGATGTTACCCGGGCACTGCGTGAGCGGTCCTTTGTACGGCCATCCCACCATATGCAGCGGGGCGATCATAAAAGCGCCATAGAGCAAGCGCCACTGACACTGAGCGCGGAGCAGCACGTAGGCGGCCAGGAGCACTTCTATCTGGAGGGGCAGGCGGCACTGGCCATCCCTGCTGAAGATGGCGGCATGCTGGTTTACAGCTCCACCCAACACCCCAGTGAGGTTCAGAAAGTTGTGGCGGAGGTGCTTAATGTGCCCGCCAACCGCATCACCGTGGATATGCGCCGCATGGGTGGCGGTTTCGGGGGCAAAGAGAGCCAGGGCGCACCCTGGGCCTGTATGGCGGCGCTACTTGCCAGTAAAACCGGACGCGCGGTCAAAATGCGCCTGCCACGCTGTGACGATATGCCGATGACCGGCAAACGCCACCCGTTTTACAACCAGTATCAGATCGGCTTTGACCTTCAGGGCCGTTTGCTCGGCGCTCAGATCAGCGTCACCGGTGATTGCGGGCACTCGCCGGACCTGTCCGATGCCATCGTCGACCGAGCGATGTTTCACGCCGATAATGCCTATTTTATCCCCGATGTGAGTATCGACGGTCACCGCTGCATGACGAATACCGTGTCCCACACCGCATTCCGGGGGTTTGGGGGGCCGCAGGGAATGATGATTATCGAGCGCGCCATGGATGATATCGCCCGTGTGGTCGGGCGAGACCCACTCGATGTGCGTAAGCTCAACCTGTACGGCGGTGCCGGACGAGACATGACGCCCTATCATCAGCAGGTGGAACATAATCTTCTGCCCGAGCTGATCAACCAGCTGGAGGAGAGCTCCAATTACCGGACCCGCCGGGCCGAAATTGCCGAATGGAACAGCAACAGTCGCGTCCTCAAACGGGGACTAGCGCTGACACCGGTGAAGTTTGGCATCTCCTTCACTCTGCAGCACCTGAATCAGGCCGGAGCCCTGGTCCATATCTATACCGATGGCAGCATTCAGCTCAATCACGGCGGTACAGAGATGGGGCAGGGCTTGCATACCAAGGTGATTCAGATTGTTGCCGAAGCGCTGTCGGTCAGCCCGGAAGCTATACAGATCACGGCAACTCGCACCGATAAGGTACCCAACACCTCACCCACGGCAGCGTCCAGCGGCACCGATCTGAATGGTCAGGCTGCCCGCGATGCTGCATTAACCTTGAAAAAGCGGATCAGCGAATGCGTGGCGGAGCAGAAAGGTGTTTCTATCGAACAGGTGCGCTTCGAATCCGACCGGGTCTTCTGGAGTGATGCCGACTCATTCAGCTTCGCCGAAGCGGCTCAGCTGGCCTATGTGAACCGGGTTTCTCTGTCCGCCACCGGCTACTACCGCACACCTAAAATCTGGTACGACCGGGAGCAGGCCAAAGGGCGTCCATTCTTCTACTTTGCCAACGGCGCTGCTGTATCCGAGGTCGTGATCGATACGCTCACAGGTGAATACCGGGTACTGGCCGTGGATATCCTGCACGATGTGGGACGCAGCCTGAATCCGGCCGTGGATCTGGGCCAGATTGAGGGTGGCTTTATTCAGGGGATGGGCTGGCTCACTACCGAGGAGCTGAAGTGGAACGCCGAAGGGCAGTTGATCAGCAACAGCCCGGCCAACTATAAAATCCCTGCGATCAGCGATACACCGCCCCGGTTTAACGTCAACCTGTTCACGCGGGACAACGAGGAGGAGACGGTCTACCGTTCAAAAGCGGTGGGCGAACCCCCGTTTATGCTGGCGATCTCGGTCTGGTCCGCACTGCGTGACGCCATCTCCAGCCTGTCCAGTTACCGCGTCAGCCCGGCGTTAGATACACCGGCGACACCTGAGCGGGTGTTGAAAGCGGTGATGGAAACCCGGGAAAAAGCAGCGCAGGGAGGTGCACAATGATTCGCTGGGGAGAGGCGCTCGCTGATATTCAGCGCCGGGGCGAGGCCTATGTGATTGTCACCGTCATTGGCACCCGGGGATCGACGCCCAGAGAGAGCGGGAGCAAGATGATCGTCACCGCTGAGGAGAGTTTTGACACCATCGGCGGCGGGCATCTTGAGTTTCAGGCCATCGCCCATGCCCGCACATTGCTGTGCCAGGACCACGACACACAGAGCTTTGAGCAGTATCCGCTGGGGGCATCGCTAGGCCAATGCTGTGGGGGCCAGGTTTCCGTGCTCTATGAGCATTTTGCAGCGCAGGGGCAGGCGCTGCTTGTGTTTGGCGCAGGCCATGTGGCCAAGACACTGATTCCGGTGCTGGCTGAACTTCCACTGCGTATTACCTGGATCGACAGTCGCCCCGATCAATTCCCGCAGCAGATACCGAACGGGGTCACGGTCTCCTGCACGGAGGATCCGATCGAGTTTATCGATCGGGCCCACCCCGGCAGCTACGCATTGGTTCTGACCCATAATCATCAGCTTGATTATGAACTCAGCGAAGCGGTGCTTAAGCGGGGCGATTTCGGCTTTCTCGGCGTCATCGGCTCCCAAACCAAGGCGCGTCGGTTTCGCCAGCGCCTGACCCATCGCGGTTTTAGCCAGGAGCAGATTGAGCGGTTTATCTGCCCGGTTGGACTGGGTGAGGTATCAGGTAAACGCCCGATGGAAGTGGCGATCTCGATAGCGGCGCAGCTGATTACGCTTTATCAGCAACATCAGCCCAGCCCGTCGACAGCGCCGGGCATCGATTGGCGCGAGATGCAGAAACTTCTCATCAGCAATGAACGCTCAAACTCCCATTCAGCCGCCGAAACCGGAGCGATTAAACCGGTGTTTTCAGGACCGAATAATGACACTTGATCAGTTCAATAATTTAACGCGCCCCGAGTGCGAGGAAGCACTGCGCCAGTGCTGTGTATCAACCCGCTGGATTGAGGGAATGATTTCAGCGCGCCCGTTTATTGATGAAAACACGCTCTACCAGGCTGCCGACCAGATCTGGGCAGGCCTGGATATGCCGGACTATCTGGAGGCATTTGAAGGGCACCCAAAAATTGGCGATATCAATTCACTGAAAGCCAAGTATGCCAATACAAAGGCGCTGGCCGCCGGAGAGCAGTCGGGCGCGAGCGAGGCGAATGCAGCGGTGCTGGAAGGCCTGGCAGCCGGAAACGCGGAATATGAAAAGCGTTTTGGCTTTATTTTTATCGTCTGTGCCACCGGAAAAAGCGCTGAAGAGATGTTGGCGCTGCTCAACGCCCGGCTGGACAACGACATGGTCACGGAGCTGGCTATTGCCGCCGGAGAGCAGGCAAAAATTACCCGTCTGCGCCTGCAGAAAATGTTAAACACGAAGGAGGGCTGAATGAGCCAGATCACAACCCATATTCTTGATACGGCACAGGGAAGCCCGGCAGAGGGTGTTCAGCTCGAACTGGCCATGCTGATTGATGGCACCTGGCAAACCTTAGCGAAAGGCACCACCAACACCGATGGCCGTGTCGCCGACCTGCTGCCCTCCGATCAGGTGCTGCCAGCTGGGCGTTACCGTATGCGTTTCGAGCTTGAGCTCTATCTGCTGCGCGAAGGAGCACCGGTGTTCTACCCGCGCGCCGATATCGAATTCATGGTTGCGGATGGGGGCGAGCACTATCACATCCCCCTGCTTTTGAGCCCCTTTGGCTACTCCACCTACCGCGGCAGTTAATCGAACACCGGACAAAAATATGAAACTGAAACCCCAGGCGATTACCGCCGAGAACTTTTCGCCTTTTGGTGACCTGATTCAAACCGGATCAGATCCGATGATCATCAACTACGGCAATACCGAGCGTCACCATGACCTGGCGCGGCTCGACCTGACAGAGCAGGGCGGAACTCCCCTGGTCAGCATCTTTCGCTCCAAGCCACTGCCGCTGCCGCTGACACTTGAAGTGATGGAGCGCCACCCACTGGCTTCCCAGGCCTTTATTCCGATGGGTAGCGAACCCTATCTGGTAGCAGTAGCCCCGGCCGGCGAATTCGATCTAAAAGCCCTGAAGCTGTTTATTGTACAGCCGGGCCAAGGCGTCAATTACCACCGCGGAACCTGGCACCACTACTGTCTGGCCCTGAACAGCGTCAGTGACTTCATCGTTATCGACCGCGGCGGTGATGGCCATAACTGTGACGAAATCCCGCTACCGCAACCGATCGAGGTTGATTTAAGTGACTGTGCGGAGCTTCAGGACTGATGGCAGAACAAAAAGCCCTGCGCGGCCAAATTCTCTATTTCGTCGATGACCCCGCCACCTCCGGTGAGAGCGCCTGGCGCTATCATACTGATGGTGTGCTCTGGCTTGAGGATGGCCGGATCAGACTGGCAGACGATGCGGGCAAGGTGTTGCCCCAGCTACCAGCCGGGCTGGATGTGGAGGTGTTTAAACACCACCTGCTGATCCCGGGTTTTATCGATACCCACGTCCATTATCCGCAGACGGAGATGGTAGCGGCCTACGGCGAGCGCTTACTGGAGTGGCTGGAGACCTACACCTTCCCGGTGGAGAGCAAGTTTGCTGACGAGGCTTACGGCCGCGAGATAGCGGCGCGCTTTCTGGATGAACTGTTGCGCAACGGCACGACAACAGCCCTGGTGTTCGGCAGCGTGCATCCCCAGTCGGTGGACGCGTTCTTCACCGAAGCTCAACAACGCCGCCTCAGAATGATCGCCGGCAAGGTGATGATGGATCGCAACGCGCCCGACTACCTCTGCGACACCGCTGAAAGCAGTTATCGAGACAGCAAAATGCTGATCGAGCGCTGGCACGGGGTAGACCGGCTCCAGTATGCGGTCACACCGCGTTTCGCGCCCACAAGCAGCGACGCGCAGCTGAACTACGCAGGACAACTGCTTAAAGAATATCCCGGGGTCTACCTGCATACTCATCTGGCGGAAAACCCGGAGGAGTGTGACTGGGTTAACGCGCTGTTCCCGGACAGCGAACACTACCTGGATGCCTACGACCAGGCGGGCTTACTCTCCCGGCGCAGCGTTTTTGCCCACGGTATCCACCTGTGTGACGACAGCTGCGAAAGGCTCGGTACAAGCGGCTCAGCCATCGCGCACTGCCCCAGCTCCAACCTGTTTCTTGGCTCCGGTCTGTTTGAACTGGATCGGATGACCGAGCACGGTGTTCATGTGGGCATCGGTACCGACATCGGCGGCGGAACCAGCTTCTCCATGCTGCAAACGCTGGCCGATGCCTACAAGGTTCAGGCCCTGCGCGGGCAAAAGCTCGACCCGTTCCGAGCGCTGTATCTGGCTACCCTGGGCGGCGCACGTGCGCTGGACCTGGAAGACCGCATCGGCAGCTTCCGCCCCGGATGCGAGGCGGACCTGGTCGCGCTGGATCTCCACGCCACGCCGTTTCTCCAGTTCCGCACCCAGCAGTGCCAAAACCTTTTCGAAGTACTCTTTGTGCTCAACACCCTGGGGGATGACCGTGTCATCGATAGAACCTGGGTCATGGGAGACGTCGCCTACAGGAGGGACGCTTAAGTGTTAGATCCTCAATTCACTGCCTATCTATCAGATTGGCTCCATCTGCTGCTGCGCTTCCTGCACGTGGTTACGGCCATCGCCTGGATCGGGGCATCGTTTTACTTCGTCTGGCTGGACAACTCGCTGGAGGAGCCGCCGGAATGGAAAAAGCAAAAGGGGATCCGGGGCGATCTCTGGTCGATTCACGGTGGCGGCTTCTACGAGATTGCCAAGTACCAGCTCGCACCGGAATCGATGCCCAAGCATCTGCACTGGTTCAAGTGGGAGGCCTACTCCACCTGGATTACCGGCGCTCTGCTGCTGACACTGCTGTATTACGTGGGTGCCAGCAGCTACCTGATCGATCCCATCAAAGCAGCGCTTTCCGAGTGGCAGGCGATCGGTATCGGTGTGGCCACCTTACTCGGTGGGTTTCTGATCTACGAAGCCGCCTGCCGCTCGCCGTTGGTGAACCATGGACTCGCCTTCGGTATGGTGATGCTGGTGCTGATTACGCTGATCGCTTTTGGTCTGAGTCAGGTGTTTGGTGACCGAGCCGCCTATATCCATGTGGGCGCACTGATCGGCACCTGCATGGCAGGCAATGTCATGCTGGGCATCATGCCCGCCCAGCGGGGGCTGGTGGATGCGGTTAAGCGCGGTGTCCAACCCGACCCTAAACCGGCACTGATGGCAAAGCTGCGCTCTACGCACAACAACTACGCGACTCTGCCGGTGTTGTTCATCATGCTCAGCAACCATTACCCGATGACCTACGGGCATGAATATGGCTGGCTGATCCTCGGGGCGCTGGCATTGATCGGTGCCTGGGCACGGCACTTTTTTAACCTGCGCCACCGTGGAATCGTCAAACCCTGGGTCCTGATCTCAGCATTCCTGGCATTCTGTGTATTGATTCTTGTCGTGCGTCCAGCGCCACGCGTATTGCCTGCGCAGACCGGAAGCTTGATCAGCGACGCTCAGGCCGTTGCGCTGGTGCAGACCCGGTGCAGCAGCTGCCACAGCGCCACACCGTCAGATGATGTCTTTACCGCCGCACCATCGGGTGTGATGTTCGATAGTGCGGAGCAGATCATGCGTATGATGGACCGCATCGAAGCGAGGGCGATCATGACCCACGATATGCCGTTTTTGAACAAAACTGGCATGACCGATGAGGAGAGGGCGCAACTGGGTGCATGGATCGTATCGAAAAGAGAGGAGTAGCATCCGGGCCACAGGCTCCCGTAGCCCGGCAGATGCCAAAGGCGGATGCCGGGAACCTTGCCAGATCCGGTTAAAAACTCAAAAGGGAGGGGGAGTCAGGCACGAGCCAGCGCTTCAACAACTTTCCGAAACGCCCTGAGGTGATCTTCCGCATTGGCCGAATCGCCGGGTACGCGCAAAAGCTGACCACCACTTGCGTCGATGGCGCCCACCATCATCAGATTGTCGGCCATGCCAAAGACCTCTACATGCTGATCTTCGATATCCCAGCCCTCTGCATCTTTCTCAACGCGGTCGCCGTAATCGCGCTCATCCAACGTATAGCCCCATACCGCTTTGCCCTGAGCGCGCATATAACCCATTTCAAAAGCGGTTCCGCCATCCAGGCCGGGGCCGCGAAAGGGGGTCATATTGGCGATGATCAAATCACAGCGGTTCATCAGATCGATATCGGCCTGATAGATCGCAAGGCCCGACTGATAGGGGCTCAAGCCGGTCAGGTCCACATTGCTATCAAGCGGGAACAGACCTTCAAAGCCGTATTCGGCACAAATAATGGCCTTGGCCTGACCGAGCTGCTTGGCATCACGCCGGAACACGTCCGGCCCGGCCAGATAGATCTTAAGGCTCATCACATTCCCTGTTACTTGATCCCGCAACCCTTGAGAATAATGTGGGTCAGCGTATTGGTGGCGTCTTCGTAGTCCTGCTCGGTGAGCTCACTACGGCCCAGCGCTGCCTTGATCTGAACAGCAAAATCGGCGTAATGCTGCGTCGCTGACCAGAGGAGGAAAATCAGGTGCTCAGGGGTCACCTCTTTGTCTATCTTGCCCTGTTCGGCCCAGGCGCGGAATATGCCGGCCCGATCTCCGAACCATACGCTGTAATCGTCCCGGAGATAGTCTTTCAAGTTCGGTGCGCCACTGACCAGCTCGGTAGCAAAAATTCTCGAAGCCAAGGGGTTCTCGGCAGAGAACTGAATCTTGCGAGCGATGTAGGCGGTGAGGATCTGTTCAGGGTCGTCTTGCTCGGTAATCGTATTGAAGGTGCTGTCCCACATATCGATGATGTCGGCAATAACCGCGATATAAAGGCCCAGTTTGTTCTTGAAGTAGTAATGGATATTAGCTTTCGGTAACCCGGCACGCTGCGCAATGTCATTCATACTGGCACCCTTGAAACCGGAGCTGGCAAACTCCACTTCCGCAGCCCTGAGTATGATTGATTCATTTTTCTGGCGAATACGGCCAGCCGGCCGGGACTTGGTTTCGGGATCGATTTTAAACAGCATTGATCAAAGTACTCCGAGTGACCGAAAGGGAAGAGCGGGGCGATCCGTCTCCCCTGCACTGCATAATAACCCTACTAAGGATATGCGCTTTGTTTTCGTCATTATACGCAAAATGGCCACCCGTTGGGTGGCCATTTCGTTATGAGCTTATGACTGTGCGGCCTCCTTGGTTGGAGCCTCCGGTATCGAATCTGCCTGGGCATCCCGCTCTGGCATGAGCAGCGTCAGGATGATGGCGGCCAGGCCGCCCGAGGTAATGGCGGACCCGAATATGTTCTGTACCAGCTTTGGCATCTGAGCGAGCAAATCGGGAACCATCGTCACACCCAGACCGATACCAAAGGAAACGGCCATGATCAGCATCTTACGGCGGTCCAGGTTCTCAGTGGCCAGAATTTTGACCCCGGCCGCCGCGACCGTACCAAACATCACCAGCGTCGCACCACCCAGTACCGGTTTCGGTATCTGCTGCAGCACGGCGCCAATAATCGGAAACAGACCCAGGATGACCAGAATCGCTCCAATATAGTAACCCACATAACGGCTGGCCACGCCGGTCAGCTGAATCACGCCGTTGTTCTGGCTGAACGTGGTGTTCGGGAAGGTATTAAATACGGCAGCCAGGGCAGAGTTGATACCGTCACCCAGCACACCGCCGCGGATTCGGGAAATGTAGACCGGGCCCTTCACCGGCTGACGAGAGATCATCGAGTTAGCGGTCAGATCGCCTGTCGACTCAATCGCTGTAATCAGATAGATCAGCGCAATGGGGACAAATGCACCCCAATCGAAATCAAAGCCATACTTGAAAGGCACCGGGATACTGATGAGCGGTGCATCGATGCCGGCAAAGCTTACCTTGCCCAGCATCATTGCCACGATGTAACCGCCCGCCAAGCCGATAATGATCGATGAAAGGCGAATCCAGTCATTGCCGAAGCGGTTCAGGATAATAATGGTGACCAGCACGCCCAGACCCAGCGCCAGATTGACCGGCGACCCGAAATCCGGCGCCTTGAACCCGCCGGCCAGATCGGTCATACCCACTTTAATCAGACTGACACCAATAATGGTAATGACGATACCGGTGACCAGCGGCGTGACGATCCGCTGCAGTTTGTGCAAAAACTGACTCAGGAAAATTTCGACGAAAGCGCCGAGGAAACAGACACCATAGATCAGCGCGAGAATCTCTTCAGGACCGCCGCCTTTGCTCTTTGCGATAAATCCTGCGGCCAGAACCGAGCTCAAAAACGCAAAGCTCGTGCCCTGTACACAGATCATACCAGCACCAATCCCGAAGGGGCGGCGTGCCTGAATAAACGTGCCGACACCGGATACCACCAACGCCATGCTGATCAGGTAGGGGATCTCGGATCCCAGCCCCAGAACACCGCCAATAATCAGGGTTGGCGTGATGATGCCAACAAAACTCGCCAGCACATGCTGAAGCGCGGCAAACGTTGACTCAAGAACCCCCGGACGCGCATCCAGCGGATAGAGCAGGTCGCTCTCTTGTTGATTAGACATGATGTATAGACCTCCTGTCCCGGGCGCATGACGCCCGGAGGTTATTCAGGGTTAGAAGTGCCACTTCACCAGCAGTGCGGGGTTGTGCTCATCAACGCCATCAATCCCGAACTTATTGGTCCAGTGGGCATATTCCATGCCCACATACAGCGGAGACTTCAGCCCCATGTGCTTGCCTGCGTTCCACTTCAGCTGCGAGGTGAAATTACGCTCCGATTCATTGGTATCGGATTTAGTGGACCAGTCCAGAAAACCGTCATACAGGAAATCGGCCTGACCAATAGAGAAAGGATAGCCCCAGGTCAGCGTAAGCTGCTCATCATCATCCCAGTTTTCATTGTTCGCCTGATAAAGGTTGATGTTGAAGTAGCGAAACCCCGGCAGATCCAGCGCTAAGCCAACACCGTACAGGAAATTATCGAAACCTTCTCCAGACTCCCAGGTCGTTGAGATCAGCACATCTTTTATGGGGCCCCAGGACAGTTCATTACCGCTGACCTTACCCAGGCTCAGGCGGGGAGAGAACTCCATGTAATTTTCCGTGTATCCGTTATCCGACTTCAGTCGGTCCATAAAGAAGAAGGTATCACCCCAGCTGTGACCGCTGGCATGTTCAACCGTGATCACCTGGCGGTCGTCGTCGCCCACCTCATATTCGCTGCCGTTCAGGTAGCTGAGACTGAAGTCCTGCCAAATCAGCTCAGCTGATGCAGTGGAGGAGAGTGTTAAACCGAGCGCGATGGCAACAGCTGTATTTCTTGATTTCATCCATTCATACCTTTGGTCAGTAGGATCAGGATAATCCTGTCCGTTCGATCAACATTAAAAGCCAATCGACTGATAGCAATAAACTGACCAATTAGTCAGATACAAATAAAATTAATATTTTATTTCTTATATATAAATAACTTAAACAAATATTAAGAAGTGATTTATCAAGTATAAATCTTACCTCCCCGACAACCTATTTGGTGCGTTTTCGTACCTAAAGCACATTTATGGAGCCATTAACCAAAATTAAAACAAAGAAATGGTATTATTAATACGTATTACGTATCTTAATTGTTTTATATCGCTCCGATGCGGCCTGCGAATTGCAGTGGCCTCCCCAACTCATATCCGGGGAGGCTTTCATGACAAAAAAGGTTGCCGTTGCCTCAAAAGGAGGCCTGGCCGTCGACGAACACTTTGGCCATGCACGTTACTTTCGCATCTATCAGATCGATCCTGATGGGATCACGTTCGTTGAAAACCGGGATGTCGAGCACTACTGCCTGGGCGGGCACGGAGATCGTTCTGCACTGATGAAAATTCTCGACACCATCGAGGACTGCGATGCCGTCCTGGTCGCCCGGGTGGGGGATGGACCTGCAGATAAGTTACTTGCACGCGGCATAGAGCCGGTCATGGACTACCCCTGGGAAGAGATTGATACGGCGCTCAAGCAATGGGCCCAGAACCAAAGCGACTGCACAGAGGAGCGCGCCGGATGCTGACTTTCTATATGACCCCTGGTTCCTGTACCACGGGAATTCATATCCTGCTGGAGGAGGTTGATGAGCTGTTCGCCGTCGAGCTCGTTAACCTCCTCGAGGGTGACAATAGATCCGATACTTATCTGGCGCTGAATCCTAAAGGCACGATTCCCATGCTCAAGTTGGAGGATGGCTCGGTATTGACCGAATTTCAGGCCATCGCCTGCTGGCTGGCCTGGCAGCACGCCCGGCTCAAGCTGATTCCATCCGACGCACTGGGCGCAGCCCGCGCCATCGAGATGATGAGTTACGCGGTGGGAACCATCCACTTGCAGGCCTTTGCCCGCATCTTTACGCCCGAAAAGTTTGCCGCGGATGCCAACGACATCGAAGCGGTGAAAAAAGAGGGGCGACGCAGGGTTGCTGAGTGCTTTGATGTCGTCAGCCAGCTCCTCGACCGCAACGACGGTTACGTGTGTAGCGAATTCTCAGTGGCCGATGCCGCTCTGTTCTATGTGGAGTTCTGGGCCGACCGGAGCGACATACCGCTACCGGAGCGGGTGCGCGCCCACTATAACTTGATGCTTACCCGGCCAAAGGTGCGCCAGGTATTGATGGAAGAGGGGTACAGGCTTTAAATCACCTGTTCTGATTGGGCTGTTTTTTGCACAAACGGTTCACCGCCGGTGCCGGATACGCGGCCAGCCACTGTCACATCCAGGTGCAGCAGGGATGGCTGTCGGCTTTGCAACGAGCAATGTTGGAGTTCCTACACCCACTCCGGCATCGGCGGCACCGGTTTTAACACGCCAGCCGTTATTAGAATGAGAGGACCCCATGAACAGCCCCGAGCATTACGACCGTTACTACCTCACTTACTCCGGTATTTCACTGCCCCTGCAGCTGGTAACGCCCATGGAAAAAGCCGACACCGAAAACCGAAACACCTATTTTGGCGCGCTGTATGATGATCAGGAGCGCACCACGCTTATCCATAAGGTGGTGTACGGCGAGGTGGAGCTCGAACATCGCTACGGGTACCACGATAATGGCACACTGCAGTGGGCTGAGATCAGGGATGACGATGACGAAGTCCAACGGCTGGAGTTCGATACCAACGGCCAGCGAATCTAACTAATCCAATCAACAGTTTATCCGGCGCGGCGACGGTACAACCAAGGCCTAATCTGCTCTATCATCGCAGTTTAACGTCGCCGCCCGGATATGACTGATGCTGCAAAACCCAGCCTTACCGCTGATCCTTACAGCCCTCCTGACCCTCACGCTCACCTGGCTGGTTGTTGCTCTTGGCGCGCAACGCCGACTCCAAGCCGAGCAACACCGAGCTGCTAATGCCGAAGAACAAGCTTCGCGACTTGAATCACGGCTCGTGGAACAAACCCAGACACTTGAACAAACCGAGTCGGCACGGGCCGCTCTCGATGTGCGCTGCGGCCGGCTTGAGGTCCGGCTTGAAGCGCTGGAGGAGCAGCTTGATCGCCAATCTGACGAGCTTGAACACTCCAAAGCCCTGGCTAATGAGCGCTCAGACCGGCTCCAGCAGCTGCGAGAAGATCTGGCGGCGACCCAGGAGCGGCGCGATCAGCTCGCCGAGCGCCTGTACAGCGCGGAAGCACAGCTTGCCGAACGCGAGCAGCAACTCGATAGCGCGAGACGGGCTTACGCTGAACTCGAATCCACCCATACTGCGCTACGAACCACGCTGACCGAAAAAGAGCACCACTTTGGCGAGCAAATTCAGCAGCTCAAGGAGAGCCGGGAGCTGCTGAAGCGTGAGTTCGAACTACTGGCTAACGAAATATTCGAACGCAAGGGCAAAGCCTTTACAGAGCTAAACCAAAATAGCCTTAGCGCACTGCTCAACCCGATTCATTCCGAGATGAAAGGCTTCAAGGAGAAGGTAGAACGAATTCACGAGCAGGAGACCGCGCAACGGATCCAACTGAAGACTGAGCTGGAAAACCTGCAGAAACTCAATCGCGATATCACCGATCAGGCTCATAAGCTTACGACCGCCTTGCAGGGTCAGAAAAAGATGCAGGGCAACTGGGGTGAACTGATGCTGGAGAATGTGCTGGAAAAGTCAGGCCTGCGCCCGGGTGAGGACTATCAGCGCGAATTCAGCGTCACTACCGAGGAGGGGCGCCTGAGGCCTGATGCGGTTATTTTTCTGCCGCAGAACAAGCATCTGATTATCGACGCAAAGACATCATTGATAGCCTACACGCGGTTCGTGAACGCTGAAGATGAAGGCGAGCGGATGACCGCGTTGCGCGAACACACCGAAGCAGTTAAGGCACGTATTAACGAGCTGGCCGATAAGGACTATTACCGGTTGCCCGGCTTGAACTCGCCAGAGATCGTAGTCATGTTCATACCGATTGAGTCCGCCTATGTGGAAGCGCTGCGCTACGACGAGACCCTCTATCAGCGCGCGATCGAGCGTCAAGTACTGGTCGCGACGCCCACCACTTTGCTTACCAGCCTCAACATCGTTCGCCAGCTCTGGCGCTTTGAAGATCAAAGCCGGCATACTGCTGAGCTCGCCAGGAGAGCTGAGCGTTTTTACAGCAAACTCAATAACTTCCTTTCGACACTTCAGGATGTAGGTAAAAAGATCGACCAGGCTCGAAGCAGCTTTGACCGGGCGGTCGGACAGCTTGCCGATGGCCGGGGAAATTTGATCAAGCAGGCATCCGAGTTCAAGGAGCTGGGCGTATCAGTCCAGAAAGAGCTGCCGGCAGAACTGGTGGACCGCGCACGACTGGAGCTGGATACGCACCTGGAGCGAGGCCATGCGCAGGATGAGTAGTTGCACTTCAGTACAGTTGGTCTTATCGGTGCGTTCTGTTAAAAGATGAAGTAATAACTCACCCGCGGCTGCACCACTAGATGAATCGGCGCTCATCACCGCACACGCACGCAACATTGGAGCCATGTAGTCCCTTGAGCAGCAGAACCCCCAGCCCGCCGACAGGCCTTATACAGCGATTACAGAGCCGCATTCGAATGCTGAGCCTGTTCGCCCTGACCGGCGTTCTGATCGTCGTGTTGGGGGCCTCGGCCATGGCCTGGCAGCAGGTCGAGCAACGCATGCAGGAAGCCCATGAAAGCGCAGCGCTGATTGTTGAGGAGTTCGTATCTGCGCGGCTTGATCAGCTCAAGACAGTGGCGGGCTTTCTGGTCGTTGCGGAACAAACCCAGCCGATATTGCGAACCGCTCTGGCGCAGGACCCGTCGCTGCAGAGCCTCTACCTGCTGGACTCTGAAGGCACCGTACTTGAACAGCAGCATCGGGCGGGCCATAAGCCGCGCAGTGTGCTTGCCGATGAAGGCTGGATCGACAGCTTTCGCAACTCAGGTTCTTTTATCGGCACACCTCACCAGGGTACCGGCATTGTGCAGGTCGTTAACGTCGGCCAACCGATACCCCACCAGACCGGCATGCCCGCCCATGCACTGCTTGCGACGCTTGATCTGACCCGCCTTTGGACCCGAATTAACCGAATCCGGGTAGGGGAGTCGGGAGCTGTTTTCCTGACCGACAACGACAATCGGCTGCTCACTCACCGAAATATCGGACTTCTCGCGCAACGCCCGCCTCTGAATACCCTGTATAACGCACCGATTGAAAGCGACCAGCGTATCAATCTGGTCAATGCATCGCCCGGTGGATGGATGCTCGTCAGTCGTACACCGTTGAACGTGGGCGGGTGGAGCCTGCTGGTGCAGATTCCCGCCGCCAGTCTCGCCGGCTGGCTATTTGGCGGCGTATGCGTGGTTGTTTTCACCTTGGGTGCCTGTTGGCTGGTCATCCGTCGCACCGACCACTTTGTAGACGCTGAAATCGTGCAACCGCTGACGACGCTGGAACAACGCGTTGACGAGCTCAAGGAGAGTCGCCAGGCGCTGGCGGTTTCGCAGGATATGATCTCCCTGGTTGACCGGCACTATATCTATCGACTGGTTAACGAGTCTTACCTGACAACCTTCGGTAAAACGTATCACCAGATAGTGGGCCAATCGGTGCCGGCGCTGCTGGGCGAGGCGTCATTCCAGGAAACCGTCAAACCTAAATTTGATCGCTGCCTGGCAGGCGAAACCCTGCGCTACCAGCAATGGTTCGATACGGCACAGGGGCGGCGTTACCTGGATGTTATTTACAACCCTTACCGGGCTGAGAACGGCTGGATAGAGGGAGTGCTTGTCAGCACCCGTGATGTCACCGATACGTACCGCGCACAGGAGCAGCTCCGGCTCGCCGCCAGTGTGTTCACCAGTGCCCGCGAAGGGATCTTGATTACCGATGCCTGGGGTCGTATCCGAGAGGTTAACCAGGCGTTCTGCCGGATCACCGGCTTACCGCCCGAATCCGTTGACGGCCAGGATGCATTCGAACTATCCGGGCTGCCAGATTCCAAGCGTGTACGCATTCAGGAGAACCTGCGAGCCTGCGGACACTGGAGCGGAGAGGTGGAAAACTGTCACGCCGATGGCACCGGCTACGTGGCAATGCTCACTATCACAGCGGTCCAGAACGAAGCCGGCGATATATCCCACTATGTGGTGCTGTTCTCGGATATCACCGAGCAGAAACGCTACCAGCAGCAGCTTGAGCTGATCGCCAATTACGATGCCCTGACCAATCTGCCCAACCGCCGGCTGCTGGCCGATAAACTACACCAGGCGATGGCGCTGGCCGACAGAACACAGGGGCGTCTCGCCGTGGTTTACCTGGATCTGGATGGTTTTAAGGCGATCAACGACCAACTCGGGCACGATATTGGTGACCGCCTGCTATTGACGCTGGCCTCCCGGATGAAAGAGGCGCTTCGGCCCGGCGATACCATCGCCCGGCTCGGTGGCGATGAGTTTGTCGCCGTGCTCGTCGGGCTTGATGATGACCCGCGCTCCTGCGAACCGATGATCACAGCGCTCCTGGATGCGGCCTCACGACCGGTGGAGCTTGACGACAAAACGCTGGAGGTGACCGCCAGCCTGGGTGTGACCTTCTATCCGCAAGAAGAGGGGCAGGACGCCGACCAGCTCCTGCGCCAGTCTGACCAGGCGATGTATCAGGCGAAACTTGCCGGCAAGAACCGGTTCCACCTGTTCGATACCGAGCATGATCGCTCCATGCGTGGCTATAACGAAAATATCGGACGCATGCGCGAAGCGCTGGAAAACGATGAATTTGTGCTCCACTTCCAGCCCAAGGTCAACATGCACACCGGCGAAATTTTAGGCGCTGAAGCACTGATTCGTTGGCAGCATCCCGAGCGAGGTCTGCTGCCGCCGGGCGCGTTTCTGCCTGACGTAGAGAACCACCCGTTAGCGATTGAGCTGGGCGAGTGGGTTATCGAGTCCGCCCTGACCCAGCTTGAATACTGGCATCGTCACGGGCTCGATATCTCGGTCAGCATCAACGTTGGTGCTCTGGAGCTGCAACAGAAAGATTTTGTAGAACGCGTCCAGTGCCACCTGATCCGCCATCCGGGGGTGCCTGCTCGCTCTCTGGAGATCGAAGTGCTGGAAACCACGGCGCTGGAGGATATGGACCATGTCTCCAATATCATGAAACAGTGCCGCGCTCTGGATATCCACTTTGCTCTGGATGACTTTGGTACCGGCTACTCCACACTGGCTTATCTGAAAAATCTGCCGGCTCGCTCGCTGAAAATCGACCGCTCCTTTGTCCGTGACATCCTTGATGATCCGGAGGATTTGACCATTCTGGACGGTGTGCTTGGACTGTCGCGGGCGTTCCGACGGCGAGCGATCGCAGAAGGGGTCGAAACCGAACAGCAGGGCCTTCTGCTGCTACAGCTGGGCTGTGAGCTGGGGCAGGGCTATGGCATCGCACGACCGATGTCGGCCAAGGAGTTTGAACTCTGGACCCGTAAATGGCGTCCCTTTGCCAGCTGGACCCGTCAAAAACCGATTAACCGGGATCGCATGCCATTGATTTTCGCGTCGGTGGAGCACCGCGCCTGGGTTAACAACGCCAAGCGACTCCTGGCCGGCGAGAAAAATGTAGAGCTGGTACTGGAAAACACCGAGTGTCGTCTCGGCCGATGGCTCCATAGCGACGGGGTAGAACGTTACGGTGAACATCCGGCTTTCCGGTCAATCCATAAGGTCCATGACGAGTTGCACCGCCATGTCATTATGGAAATGGCTAACGCGCCAGTGAGCGACGACTGCATTCGCCAGCTCGATTTAAGCAGTGAGAATCTGCTGACCTTATTGCGCGCACTGCTGGACGACGGCGCCTACCAAAAGAGGCATCCAGCCAAAGCCTGAGGCCGGTTTTCTGGACCGTGTTCGGGAGAGCACGTATCCTTGGCGACATGATTAATATCGAATCACTTACCTTTAAATTCGATCCGGTGGAAGACCGCATCCGGCTGGTGGGCAACCTGGATAACGGCCAGACCCGTATCGATTTCTGGCTCACGCGGCGTCTCGCCCTGCGGATGCTTGATGCAGGTAACGAGATGGTTCAGCGCACCTCGGTTCGAGTCAGTAAGGTACCTTCCCAGTACCGGGAAGCCACGGCGCAGTTCGAGCATCAACAGGCGCAGGAACGCATGGAGGTCTCGCACCAACCGGTCGAGGAAACCGAGGAGCGTGAACCCGGGCTGCTGCAGCGTATTGACGTAAGCCATAAGGATGGCCGCTACCAGTTACGCCTCTTTAACCAGGATGAGCCCAACGAAGTGGCCGCCGTGAGCGTACTCAACTACGATGAGCTGCACCAGATCCTCCATCTAATTCACAGCGGCTGCGAATCTCTGGACTGGGGCGCACCGGCACTTTTTGCAGGCCCCGCAGGGGAGGATCGTGTATTACAGTGAGGGGTCAGGCCAACGAAAGTAGCGCCTGAACCAGCGCTTCCGGGTCATATCGCTCTGGTTTATCGGGATTGATCAGCGACATATCAATCACCTCAATGCCCAGCGTTTTGCAAAGTTTATCCGGCACACCGCCCGGATAGGCACCCGCTTTACTGTCGAGCAGGATAAAGTCCAGAAAAGCCGTGGCCGGTGTTTCCTGATTGCCGGCGCTCAGATAACCCAATAAACGCTGCAAACTCATCTCCAGCGTCATGCCCAACTGCTCCGGATCATGCCCCAGGTTTGGTACATAGACCTTCGGCGACGGATTCTTCGCTATCGCCTCACTCACCCCATCGGGCAGCAGATTGGCCACCAGGCTGGAGTAAAAGCTACCGGGCGGGTAACAGATCAGATCGGCGTTCTGAATCAGTTTCCGATTACGTTTGCGCAGTTCAGCGCGGGCAGGGCGCGGATCATCCAGCCCCCGGCACAGGGATAAGGATTCAATCGACGACTGCAGCGGATCGACCTCTTTCCCGGTCAGGCGATGCTGCCCCAGAATCTCCTCACCATCCGACAGCCGCGCTTTCAGGTGGTAATCATCGTCCACAATCGCGCGCACCGTGCCCTGCACGTTCACCAGCTTGGAAAACAGGAACAGGATCGGTTCCAGGTCGTTGTGGTTATTGATATAGCCACCGGCCAAAATCAAGTTGCCAATGCTGGCGCCGCTGAGATCAAAACCTTTGGGCATCGCCTCCATAAAGAAGCCCAAATGGTTGCAGATCAACTGCCGCATGGGGTTTGCGATATCATCAACGAGTGGATCCTTGCCGTCGACCATCGCCTCCAGCCGCGCCTTCAACACTTTATTGGGCTGATCCTTGGGAAAGCGAAAGGTGAACAGCCGATAGATCTCTGGATGCCCGGTGACGCTTTCATCGGCCAGCGCCATCAATCGGCTGCGCAGATCGCCGATGGCAGGCATATCAAATGCCTGCCGGAGAATCGCCGAGCTACCGCCTGAATCGAACGGAGTCACCAAGTGGATTGAGTTGTGTGTGTATTCCTTGAGCGTCCGGGAGATCCCAGTGAGCGCTGTACCACCGCTGAAAAACAACAGGTTCGGTCCCAGTTCGGGCAACTTGCGATAGCGGCTCACTTTTAACGGATCGGGTAAACGGACGCTATGGGTGACGCGCACTCTGGTCATCGACTATCCTGTCGTCTGGCGGGTGAAAACACAGAGTGTATCCAAAAAAGACTTACAGCCCAATGTATTACAGAATACACGAAATGTTGTATGTCATAATCCTGCAATGTCGAAACCGGGTCGAGTTCGGTATCCTTGACCCTGATTTTTCCTGTTGGCCAGCCAAATGATCAAACTGCCCAAGACCATTCGTGAAAACCTGCACTTTCTCAGTGTGGAGGTCGATTCTCAGGTCGCCAGCCTGCAGAGCTTCTTCGAGGAGCCCGGCAACCCGAGAATGCGCCGCATTCTGGACCGGGCCGGCTACGCCTACAACCTGAAAACCCGTATCCATAACAGCACGGTACAAAAGCTCAGAGCGGGCAAGCGCAGGGCTCAGCGTGACATCAGTCTGCGCAGTGTTGAATTTATCGCAACAGACCTGGAACGCATCGCCGAAATCAGCCGCAATTGCGTAAAACAGCTTGAGTACGTTGAGCACTATGCGCTCCTGCAGAACAAACGCCACCTGAAGATGCTCAAGCGTGTTCGACGCGGACTCAATGCACTAGAGGACGCGCTGGAAGCGCGCGATTCGGCGCCGGCCATTCAAATCGGCCAGCTTAACGACCGCCTGCTGGATGACTACAAAAAACTGCTACGCGGCTACGCTGCGGGACTCAAGGCACACCCTGAACACAGCGAAGAGCTGATCGCACTCCTGTTTGTTGCCTATGAGTTTCGTCAGATGGGCGATGCCCTCCTGCACATCAGTGAATCGATCATCTCAGCCAACCTGGGTCAGCCTGTCAGTTTCGAGCGCTATTTTTCGCTTCAGTCCCTGGTGGCTGAACTCGACGAAGACGAAGATGACCTGAAGATTCATACCATTGCTGAAACACGCTCCGGCAGTGCTATTTCCGGCATCTCCGGTAAGGAAGAGGAGAGTGGCTACCTGGCGATTTTTAAGGATGGGGAAAAGCGCAAACTCAAGGAGGAGCGTCAGGGCGTACGCAGCTGGCACGAAATCTACCCGGGCCTGGCACCCAGAATTCTCTCCTACAAAAAGCGCGGACAGTCCGCCGCACTGTTGATCGAGCACCTGCCGGGCCACACATTCGAGCAGATTGTCCTCAACGAATCCGATGCCCTGGTGGATGAAACGCTGAAACGCCTGGGCAAGACACTGAAGTCGATCTGGAGCCAGACCCGCACGCTGGAGCCGGTATCGGCCAACTTTATGCAGCAGATGCAGAAACGGCTACCGGAGGTGTATCGCATACATCCGGAGTTCGATCAGGGTGACGGTTTTATCTGTGGCGTACCGGTCACCTCGTTCACAACGCTGGTGGAACGCCTGCAGGAGCGGGAGAAAGGCTGGCCCGCACCGTTTTCTGTGTATATCCACGGTGATTTTAACGTGGACAATATTATTTATGATCCGCTCGAGAAGCGTATCAACTTTATCGATCTGCACCGGTCGCGCTACATGGACTATGTTCAGGACGTTTCAGTCTTCATGGTCTCGAACTACCGGCTGCAGATACTGGATGTGGAGACCCGCGCCCGTATCATGTCGCTGGCACAGGCGTTCTACAAACGGGCGTACCGTTATGCGCGGAAACAGCAGGATGAACTGTTCGAAATCCGCCTGGCGCTGGGCCTGGCCCGTTCCTTTGCCACCTCAACCCGTTTTATCCATGACAAATCTCTGGCCCGGCGCATGTTTTTACGAGCGCGCTATCTGCTTGAGCAGGTGGACCGTCTGCAGCCCGGCGAAGAAAAAAGCTACCGTATTCCGATGAAGGAGATCTTCGTTGACTGAGCCCAAGATTGCAGTTGTCGGCGTTCCGGGTAAATGGTCCACCGAGGTCCTTGCCGACGCGCTCGAGGACAGAACCGGCTATCGCCAGGTCATCGATATGGCAAACGTCGCCCTGGATCTGGGCACAGGGCAGCTCAAACAGGGTGATCTTGACCTGTGTGAGCTGGATGCACTGATCGTCAAAAAGATCAGTGGTGAATACAGCCCCACAACCATGGACCGCCTGGAGCTGCTGCGTTTTGCCGAAGCCAAAGGCGTGCGCGTATTCAGCTCTGCCGATCGCATGCTGAAGCTGATCGACCGCGCCAGCTGCACGCTAACCCTGGCTAACCAAGACATACCGATGCCGCCCACGCTCCTTACCGAAGATATCGATGCGGCGCTGTCAGCTATCCAGCGGTACCAAGAGGCGATACTCAAGCCCCTGTTTTCCACCAAAGCCCGGGGCATGATTGTGCTGGACGCATCGCAGGGCAGGGAGAAACTGCGCCGTCGCCTGGAGCGATTCCAGGAAAGCAACCCCATGCTCTATATTCAGAAGAAGCTGAACCTGAATGGACAGGACCTGGGCATGATCTTCCTCGGTGGACGTTATCTGGGTGCCTACGCCCGCGTTTCCCGCGACGGTGCCTGGGATACCACCATCAACAGTGGCGGGCGTTACGCACCGTTTGAGGCTGATGACGCGCTGATCGAGCTTGCCCAGCGGGCTCAGGCACCGTTCGGGCTCGATTTCACCACCGTCGATGTGGCCATTACCGATCAGGGCCCCGTGGTTTTTGAAGTGTCCGCGTTCGGTGGTTTTAAAGGTGCGCTTAAGGGCGCCAATATTGATGCCGCAAAACTCTACAGTAACTACGTTCTGGAACAGCTTCACAATGGCCAATGATTCACCGGATTTCGTCGCACAACACCTGATTGGAGGCGCTGAACTCAATCACGACCTGCGCCTGCAAAGCGGCGGGTGCGGTATTCATCTGCGTTCCAACAGTGCCGAGCTAATTGCCCGGCTCAGACAGTATTTTGCCCATATTGTGCGGGCACAGCTGGATACAGCCATCGAAGTGATCGCCGTGGAGCGCGATGCAGTCGAGCTGCCCTTTGAGCTGGTGGACTGGAAGCGGGAACCCGGCAAGAGCGGGCGTAAGGACGCAATTTTTAATCTCCCCGGCGCTCGGCTGATCCATAAAGTGCGAACCGGCATGAACTTCCTGCAGAGCCCGCAGCTGCGCATCGCGGCGGGGCCCTGTGTCGCCCATGACAACCAGGTGATCAACTTCATCAACAACCAGCTCATGACCGAGCTGCAGAATGACGGCTGGCTGAACTGTCACGCAGCCGCCTTTGAGTACCAGGGGCAGGCGCTGGCCATCGCCGGTTTTTCCGGGGGTGGTAAATCCACATTGATGCTGCATCTGCTTGAAGACCCGGCGACACGGTTCATGACCAATGATCGCCTCTTTATCAAACGCGAAGGAGAGGACACCCAGGCCACCGGCATTCCCAAACTGCCGCGAATCAATCCCGGCACCATTCTCAACAACCCGCGTTTACAGCCACTGATTGACCCGGAACGGCGCGACCAGCTGGCGAAAATGGATCGCGCAGAGCTGTGGGAGCTGGAGGAAAAGTTCGACGCCGATATTGAATCCCTCTATGGGCCGGACCGCATTCAACCGGAATCCCGACCACTTAAAGCGTTTCTGGTACTGAACTGGAAACGGGACAGCGATGCGCCGCTCACGCTGAACCGCGTACAACTGGATCAACGCCCGGACCTGCTGGCCGCCATCATGAAATCCCCCGGCCCATTTTATCAACGCCAGGATGGCAGCTTTCTCAGTGACGATAACACAATTGATCCTGCCCCCTATCTCAGCTATCTGCGCGGTGTTACCGTCTATGAAGCCAGCGGTGGAATCGACTTTGACGCGCTGGCAGAGCGTTTCAAAGCCCAGGTAGAGCAACATGATTGAAGTAATGCTGTTGCGCCACGGCAAGGCGAAAAAGAGCAGCGACGGACACGACTTTGACAGACCGCTGAAAGAGCGGGGTAAGCGGGGTGCCCAACGCACCGGTGCCTGGCTCGCGCAAACCGGCAACCTGCCAGCGCGGGTTATCTGCTCGCCGGCTCGCCGGGCGCGGGAGAGCGCTGAGAAATGTGTTAAGGCGATGGGCGCAACCGTAGAACGGATCGAGAATGACGACCGGCTTTACTGCGCCAGCGCCAGCAGCCTGTTCGATCGTCTGATTGAAGCCGCCTCTCAAACATCACCGGTAATGCTGGTGGGTCACAACCCGGGACTTGAGCAGCTCGCCCGACAGCTGCTTCCGGAATCCGTCTGCAATCAGTACGACACACTGATGCCGGCAGGCACCTTGCTGCGCCTTGCACTGCCGGAGACCCAGGCGTTTCCGCTCGATGGCGGCGCTGCGCTGCTGGAGCGGATAACCCCGGATGAGCTTCCCGACGGTTTCCCCTGGCCGGCACCCGACGGTCGGGAGCGCCGGGAGCGCCCCGCCTATTACTACACACAATCGGCGGCGATACCTTATCGGATTCAATCCGGCGAAGTGGAAGTTTTGCTGATCACCTCCAGCAGCGGACGGTATTGGGTTCTCCCCAAGGGGATTGTTGAACCCGGGCTTTCGCCTCAGGCATCCGCAGCCAAGGAGGCGCGCGAAGAGGCCGGCATTGAAGGTAATGTGCAGGAACAAGCTCTGGGTCAGTACCGCCAGGCGAAATGGGGCGCCCATTGCGATATTCAGGTTTACCCCATGCAGGTTACGCGCGAGCTGCCCGACAAGGAGTGGGAAGAAACCCACCGCGAGCGTCGCTGGCTACCGTTAAAGCAGGCGTGCAGCTTCCTCAAAAACCCTGATCTGGCCGACATTGTCAGAACCCTGCCTGAACACCTCCAGGGGACAAACCCGTGACCAGACGGATAGCCGCACTTGTGCGCCACGGCGATTATCATCAACTTGCGGGAACACCGAGTGCCCACCAGCCGTTTGGCCTCAATGAGCGTGGCCATGAGCAGGCACGACGCGGTGCGGAGCTGATGAAAAGTCAGTTAGCCGAAAACGGCTGGATACTGGACGCTCAGGTTGTCAGTTCCACGCTATTACGGGCCTGGCAAACCGCCGAGCTTTTCATCGACACGCTGAGCACGACCTGCTCAGAACCGATACAACACCGCAGCGAGAGCGCCCTGTGTGAGCGCTGTGTCGGCAGCGCCGCCAATCTGACCAGCGACCAGATCTACCGGATTGTTGAATCCGATCCCCGGTTTGAAACGCCACCGGCGGATTGGAAGTCCAACAGCCATTATCGTCTACCCTTGGAGGGAGCGGAGTCATTAATGGAGGCAGGAGAGCGCGTTGCCGCGTGCCTGCGCCGTGAACTCGAAGCGCTGGAGGAATCAGCGCAGCCGGGTGTGCGCCTGTTTGTGGGCCATGGTGCTGCATTCCGGCACGCGGCGCACCGACTCGGCGTTTTACCTTTTGAACGGATCGCCGAGCTGAGTATGTACCACGCTCATCCGGTGTATCTGGAGCTCTGTTCCGACGGCCAGTGGCGCCACGTGGGCGGGGACTGGAAGGAGCGCAAGCGCGAAGGGTTTACAGACTGACATATAGTCGACACATTGGCTCACTAGAATATCGGCCCACTCTTATAACTCAAATGTCTCAGGTCCATGCGCGCACTAAAATCCCTACCCGACATCAAGCCGATTCCGACCCACCGAGCCATCATCGATCGGCTGCCGACCCATGTGGAGCCCTGGGACCTGAGCCATACCCATTCGGCCAACCGTAATGCCATCGACCCGATCATTTTCCAGCAGTCATTGGGCGGTGATATCAACGGTGCTTGGCGCTGGCCGCGGCGGCCGATCTACTTCATCGCCGACCCCCACGCCGATGCGCAGGCCTTTATCGACTCTCTGGTGGCCACCGGTACCGTGGTAAAGCGGGGCGACAAACCCACCGAGTTCGAGCTGAATCGGGCAGGGAAGGACGCCATCTACGTGATTGGGGGTGACTGCCTGGACAAGGGGCCCAGTAACTTGGAGTTACTGCGTGCGATTCGCCACCTCATGGGACTTAGCAAACGCGTCAAGCTGCTGGCCGGCAACCACGATGTGCGGCTGTTGATGGGAATCCGAACCGTTACCGGCGACTGCGATACCACCACCGAACATCTTTTTGTTCGCATGGGCGACAAGGTGATACCGCTGTTCAAGGAGATCCACCGGGTTTACCTGGCCGGCAAAAAGATCCCCAAGAAAATACCGGATGAGGCGACCTGTCGGGCAAAGCTGTTTCCCTCGGAGGACTGGTTCGAACAGTTCCCCCGGGAAGCCGCTGATTTTATGAGCGAAGCCGCCATCGAGCGCGAACTCAAGCGCATGCGCAAGAAGGTAAACGGCTTTGAGACCTCCTGCCACAAAGCCGGTTTTACGCTGCGAGAGATCTACCATATCGCGCTAACCTGTCGTGCCCTGTTTCTCAAGCCCAAAGGTGAGTTCAGCTGGTTTTACCGGGAGATGCGCCTGGCCTACCGTAACGGGGCTTTCCTGTTCGTACACGCAGGGCTGGATGATGCCATCAGCGAAGCTCTGCGGGACAAGGGGGTCAAACATCTGAACCGTCAGTTCCGTAAGCAGATCAAAAACGACCTGTTCCATTTCTACTTCGGTCCACTGGCCAATACCATGCGCACCAAATATCGCCCGGCGGACCTCTCCCTGACTGAGACTGGGTTAACCGCGTTGCGGGAAACGGGAATCCGTACACTGGTCCACGGCCATATCAACCGGTTGCACGGTCAACGTCTGGCGGTTAAAGAGGGGATGCTGCATATCGAAGGCGATATCACGCTGGACCGAAATTCACGCCGTAAAGAGGGGCTTCATGGGGTCGGTGCCGGTGTAACCGTAATCCATCCGGATCGGCATATCCTGGGAATCAGCGTAGACTACCCCAAAGCCAAACTGTTTCGCCCGGAAGCTTGCGAGTATCAAACATGCTAGAGAACAAAAACCGCTTCAGACACCAGTCCCTGCAGGATAGCGAGAGCATTCAGGAGCTTCTGAACTCGATTGCGGCGGGCATCAAGAAAGGGGAGATCACCTTCAGCGACCAGGATGGTGAGATCCGGCTGGAGCCCAAGGGCCTGCTTGACCTTAAAGTGACCGCCAGCGAAGAGGAATCGCGTCACCGCCTGGAGCTTCGTATCAGCTGGCAGAGTGATCAGCCGCTCAAGAGCAACAGCCTGTCGGTTAAGTAACGCTGGTCTATACAGACTGGCGGGACAGGCTGATCATCTCCAGAAGCTTATCGAACGGCATCGGTTTGCCATACATATAGCCCTGGCCGTAGCGCACGCCCACATCGATTAACGCCCGATTCTGCATATTGTTCTCAATACCCTCAGCCACGATCGAGGCATCGATCTTATGGGCGATATCGACAATATGCGGTATCAGGGTGGAACGCACGGATCCACCCTCCATTTCACTGATAAAGCTGCGATCGATCTTTAACGTATCGCATTTAAAATCGCGGATCTGGCGAAGGTTGGAATACCCGGTACCAAAATCATCGATAGCCACCTGAAAACCGCCCGCCACCAGCTTTTCGAGATTGATCCGGGCCGCTTCGCTATTCAGTTTTTCGTCCTCAGTCACTTCGATAACAAACTGCAGGCCGGGTTGACTAAAGCGACCGTTTTCCAATAGCGCCAAGACAGCACCGCTCTCGATATCCTGCGCAAAGAAGTTGATATTAACCTTGAAGCCCTCGGGTAGAGCGGACGCCTGACTCACGGCGGCGAGGGCCTTGTCAATAATCAACCGGGTAAAAGGCCAGGTTTTACGACAGCGACTGATCACTGGAATAAAGCTGTCAGGATAGATCGGGCCCAGTACATCTTCATAGCGGGCCAGCACCTCACATCCGATAACCCGACCGGTACGAAGCTCAACCAACGGTTGATACAGGCAGTAAAATGCATCGTTTTTAAGCCCACGGAGAACCCGGGACTGTTGCGACCGATAGCGCCGCAACCACCTTCGCTGGCCAATAAAACCAAACCCGGCGACCAGTACGGCGATAATAAGCCATCCAGCTAATGTAGACCGATACCGCTGATGAAAAACCTCCGAACCGGCACCTATCGTTATACAGTAGGGAACACTATCACTGCACTGATGCACATAGAGATCGGCGTTTTGCAAAGACGCAGCGGATGAGCCCGCGATGTATTCCTTTACACCTTCAGCTGAGAAGATTAATTGCCACTCCACACCGGGAATGAAAATCAGGTCACCCAGAAACGTTTTATCGATAACGGCATCATACGCTCCGAGGCGCACCAATATCCCGCGCACCGCGTTTTCAGTCAGCAGAACCGGCATATCCAGCCAGACTTTCGCGCCTAAACGGCCAATATAGTTGGGGTGACGGATTTCGTAGGGGAACGATAAGCGACCAACGCCTGCGCTACACAGCAGCCTATCGCCTTCAAGACGGCCGATATCCTTAATGTACTCCGATAAAAAGACCTCCCGGCGCAACTCAAGCAGTGAGGCATCACTGCAATCTCGGGGACCCGATGCATTCAAGCGGTTTAACGTGGTGAGAAGATCACCGGAGATAAGGTTTATCTGATTGAAGCTCTTCTGAATCTGCGCCTGCAACTGCTTCTCAAAACTGCTTTCAAGAACGCTATAGGCGGCGAACAGCCCAAAACCGAGGAGCAAAGCAATTCCGGTAACGACGAGGCGATCAATAATGATCCGGGTTATCTTTCTCACAGTTTCCCCGTTAACCGGCGCTCCATACCTGCACCCGGAAGTAGCAATAATGAGAATCAATCTCCAGCAAGCTTAGCATAGAGCGCTCCCGACGCCACGTCGCAGATACGATCCATGAGCTCGCTATAAACCAATGCCTTGATTCCCTAAAATATTTGGCTGCGTTCAGCACAGCCGTCTACGCTGAGAGACACGGCAACCCGGAGCCCAAAGGCGCTTTGGCAACGAAAGTGGATTGATCAAGGAGGCGGGCATGAGAGTTCCATCCAGTACGAGCTTTGCGATTCTGGGCGCCGCTCTGATCGCCATAAGCTTCGGCCTGGCCCGGTTCGCGTTCGGTCTGTTTGTACCGCCGATCCGCGATGAGCTCGAACTTACGCCCTACGTGATTGGTCTGATCGGCTCGCTTCCCCTGATCAGCTTTATGCTCGCAACGCTTGTGGCGCCATCAACCGCCAAGCGACTCGGGGCACGCAACACGGCGGTGCTCTCCGGTATTTTCGGCGTCATCGGACTGGGGCTGATCAGCCAGGCTGATGGCCCCGTAACACTGGGGGGAGGGGTCTTTGCCTGTGGTATCTGTACCGGCCTGATGATGCCCGCACTTACGGCAGCCATGCAGGCGCTGGTTAAACGCTCGGTGCATGGCCGTGTCAGTGCAGTAATGAACGCCGGGACCAGTGTGGGGGTCGCGGTGGCAGTACCGGCGGTTCTGTTCATGGCCGGCGCCTGGCGATACGCCTATCTGTCGTTTGCCGTTCTGGCGGCTATCGGTGTGTTAGCCACTTGGTTTCTGCTGCCATCGGTATCGCGTGTTACACCCTCAGAAGCGGCTCCGCCACCACCGGTCAGCGCACTGCAGTGGGTGAGCCTCTCACGACTGGGGGTGTTCGCCTTCATCATGGGGTTTGTATCCTCCGCCTACTGGATATTTGCGCCGGACCTGGTTGCCACGCTTGGAGCACTGCCCCCGGGTTCCTCCGGTTGGCTGTGGCTGGCGGTCGGTATCGCCGGCCTGGGCGGGGCCGTGATTGCAGACCTGGCCGACCGTAATAACCCACCGATCACCCATGCACTGATGCTGATGATGCTCTCTGCCAGCGTCGCACTGCTCGCGGCCAGCCCCGGACAACTGCCCGTCGCGATATTCTCGGCCCTCGTGTTCGGCCTGGCGTACATGAGCCTGACAGGACTCTACCTGATGAGCGGCATACGGCTTTTACCCGGTCGTCTCTCCATGGGCCCGGTCCTGCCGTTTTTGGCCGTCTCACTGGGCCAGGCGACCGGCTCGCCCGCTGCCGGCTTTTTAGTGGCGGAATTCGGTTACGCAGACGGCTTCGCCATGTTCGCGGCACTGGGCATCCTGGTCGCCATACTTTCACCCATGTATCCAAGAGATGGCGGTGCCCAGGCGGACGAAGAGGAAGAAAGCGGCTTGCAGGCCGCCTACGACTACCAGCTGCAAGACGAGGAGGGCGAGCCTTACGAACCCGCAGAACTGGAAGGTTATGAAGATGAAGGACACACTGAGCCGGAACCAGACCCAGACTCTGAGCCCGCAGCCCGGCAGGAGCCGAAGGCGGATGCCGGGAAACCGCCTCAACGCCCCGTCCCGTAGCTCGATAAGATGGCACAAACCGCAAGGCGGATCGGACTTGCAGACCGGAAGCAAAGCCGATTACCTTAAAGCCTTATCAGAATTTGAAAACGAACTTTATGCATACAAGGGCAAAAACACGGAATGTACGCCTACATCTATGATCAGCCGCATCCGTCAGCATCAGAAACCGCTTTAAGAATTGGTGATAACAGAGTCGCCTTCTTTATCGCCCCCATACTGGAAAACGCTCGGTTTAGGCAGTCTCACTGTGGCAACTACTGGGAAATTACGTTTTTCAAGAACTCTTGCTTTCAGCAGATCCTGGGTGTGCAGCTTACCGAGTCCGAGCAGGATAAAAAATGCGAAGCGAAAGCTGTCTGGGCTGATAATAAGCACGATGTCGCCATGAACGCGCAGTTGTTGCCACCAGTGTCGTGGTTTATCCGCAAATCCACCACCCTGCAAGCCGACAAGATCGTGCCGCTGACAAGCACCCGCGGTTTGATCGTGGATCGCGATGCAGTTGCCTACTTCTCGGATAAAGCAGATCAGTTTAAACGCATAGTGCTTGAGCTCTGCCTTGCGGTCGCTTATCGTCGCGTGCTCGAAGAGAGCATGGCCAGACTCACCGCATCCGTTAAAGCCCGGGATTCGGAAAAAACACTGGCACTTTATGAAGATATTTTGCACTTCAACGCCGGGGATTTCTTCCAGCACCCGGTGATAATCAAGAACCATGAGCTCTTCCCGGTATGGGACTTGCTCGCAGAGCATCACAAATTACAGGTGTTCAATACAGAGCTGACCGCCCAGCTTGCCAACGTGTCACTGCTTTTGCATGAGCAGCGTGAGCGGGCGCGAGCGCAGCAAGTGCTGGAAGAGCAGGAACAGCGCAGAGCACAGGCCCGGTTGCGGGATGAGCAGGAGCAAAAACGTGAAAAAGCGTTCAGCCGACGCTCTACCTGGTTAGGGATCGTATTGGCCGGACTATCGCTATTTTCACTGCTTTCATTGGTTGAGCTGACACCACAGCATTTCGAGTCAGCTTACCGTAATTGGGTCGAACCCTATGTACCCAAAATTTCAGCAGATGCAGAGATCAGGACGCAGTAAATGAGTATATCCCGCCATCAAATCCATTCAGGGCATCAGCATTGGGTTTGGTTCGCTGCGTGATATACAGAAACCCGATCAGGTTAGGTTTACAGGGATAGTCATATGAGTCAGGCGATGATGTCTGAATTACGCCAGTTTGTTGAAGATGAAATGGAGGCGACCCGGTCTCAGTTGTTTGATACCTGGGAACGGTCGTTGCCAGAAAAGCTCCTTACCGGCCATAGTCAGTCCTTTACCAAGCTCGAAGAGGGACCATCCCGCGATACTGTTTGGGCCTATCCAGACCCGGAGCAGGAATCGCGTTTTCGTGAAGGTGATTTGCTGCGCCTGCATTTGGGAGACCCCTTCGAGGAGGTAGCCGCCCAGTTGGTCCTGGAAGAGGAAGCCGACGACTGCTGGTTGTTAAGCGGCCATAATTTACCCGGCTCTGCCTGGGAACGTGTGGCAAACCAGCTCACTTATGCGGACCCCGACATGATAGACCTCAGCGGTATGTATCAGCAGGCGCTGGATGATATCGCGCGCTCTCCGGTCGGACGGCAGTTAGTGTTACCGCTACTGAGCGGAGCCCTTCCGGCCGACCAGCTTAACAGCGCCGACTATGACGCCGCCGCCGACATCGCAGAGTCCGGTTACGGATTTAATGAGGATCAGGTTGATGCGGTGGGGTGGGCTTGCGGTGCGCGTTATCTGGCTTGTATCCAAGGTCCACCTGGCACAGGGAAAACCCGCGTCTTGGCACTGATCGCCAAGTTGTTGGTGACGCGTGGTGAGCGGATTCTCGTTACTTCTCACACGCATATGGCAATTAATAACGCTCTGAATCGTATCTACGAGGAAGGCGTAGAAACAATCAAAGTCGGTAAACATACCTCGTTAAAAGGATTGCGCCCTGAAGTGGAGTGCTATGAGACATTTCGCGAATGGGAGGACTGCCCCAAAGACGCGGGCTATGTGATAGGCGCAACGCCCTTTGCCACCTGCACCTCAAGACTTGAAGAGCACCTTTTCGATACCGTTATTTTTGACGAAGCCAGCCAGGTCACATCGCCCTTGGCGCTGATGGCGATGCGACGGGCGAAGCGTTTCGTTTTTATCGGCGATCACAGGCAGCTCCCGCCAGTGGTTAGTTCGCTCTCGGTATTGGATATCGGTTCTGCTTCCGTCTTCGCTCGGTTATTGAGCGCCGAACGGGAGAATGTGGTCACGCTCAATACCACCTACCGCATGAACGCATCGCTGAGCGCTTGGCCCAGCGAACAGTTCTATGCCGGTTTACTGCAATCTGATGGGGCTAACAAAAACCGCCGCTTTTCGTTGCCCAATACCCCTGGGGAGTATCAGCCGATACTTAACGGTGATCACAGTCTGGTGTTTATAGAAAGCACAGGGCGGAATTCGCGTAGTATCAATCAGGACGATGCTGTACTCATTGCGAAACTCTGCAAAACCTGCATCGATTCCGGGCTCTCGCCCAAAGAGATAGGAGTTGTTGTTCCTTTCAGGAACCAAGGACGGCGTATACGCACCATGCTGCGGCGTTATCTGGGCCCGGCTATCGCGAAGCTGATCGTCGCCGATACGGTGGAGCGTATGCAGGGCCAGGAAAAAGAGCTCGTTATTCTCAATATGACAGCGACAGATCCGCAATACCTCTGTTCGTTAGCCGGCTTCCTTTTCCAGCCGCAGCGCATGAATGTGGCTGTAACTCGCGCTAAAACCAAGACAATCGTCATAGGGCCAGAGGTCGACGACGAGTTCTTTCATGAAGAGCCCGAGATTGGCGAGTGGGTCGATATGTATCGCAGCTTGATCGCAAGTTGCCATCGCACAACCATCTAAAAGACAACGAAACATGGCACTACTGATACCCGAAACGCTGGATACTTTGCCCAATGCCCATCGGCGTCATCTGGCCAAGGCACTGCGCGAGCTGGCCGATGACTATAGCGTACGAATCCCGTTTAGCATTCCTGATGTTTTCGATCTGGTTATCACCAAAACTGGTGGTACTTGGTTGGGTCTCGCTTTTGTCGAAACGATCGAAGAGGTAAAGGACAAAGCCAAGGCATTATTCAGCGCGGTAAAAAACTGGTCTCAAAGATGTATGGAGGCCACCGGGAGTTCCGCTCAGCTAGAGCTGCTTATCGTGGTCTTAAAAGCGAAAGGTAGTGAGCCTAAGGATAAAAGCTGGAGTGAACTCAGACTTCGGATAGTGAGTAAACCGTATTTTCTGGAGAACACAGCCACATTGCTCGAAGATTCCAGGCCGCTTCCGCGGGCCGGGTTCGATTGGCTGTTTCATGAGTTCTTCCCGGAGCGCGAGGTGCCGGCGGCGTGCACGACCCGGACAGTTATCGAAAGAGATAACTCGGCTCAGCTCTCCCGGTTTTTCCTCGATTACGATCAGGAGCTGGCTGCCAAGCTGGACCTCCTCAAAGCCAATAGTGATTCAGGAGATCTGTCCGTTCGACTGATCAATGGCGTGGCCGGCAGTGGTAAAACGCTGATCATTGTCAGCCGGATTTTGATGTACTGCCAGCAACACCCGGATCACAAGGTTTTATTGCTGATTCACAACAAGCCGGTGACAGCTGATATCCGATACAAAATCAATAAGTATTGGGGGGGTGAGCCGCCGAATCTTACGATCAAGACTTTCTGGTCCTGGTGTCGTGGTCAATGGGATGAGGCTTTTGGAAAGGGGTACCTGAAGCTCCTGTTTAATACCGATAAAACTGTTGGCGGCTATATCAAGGATCAGCAGGGACGTTACGGTGTCGGTAAGCGCCTTACCGCTAATCAGATACGTGATGAAATTGAGTTTCTAAACGACAACTTTATCTCCGATGAAACCGCATACCTAGATACAAATCGGGCAGGGCGCGGCTTTGCATTACGTTCGGAAGAGCGGGCGGAGCTTTGGCAGCTGAGAAACGAAGTTGTGGCAAAGTTCGGCGAGAAGTCGGGACTACTCTCTAGCCTGATGCCAAACCGATTATGTTCCGCCACCGCAACTGAAAAACTGGAGCGCTATGACCATATTATCGTTGATGAAGCTCAGTTTTTCGCGCCAAGCTGGTTTGAGCTGGTGAAAAGAAGCTTGCAGCCATCGGGCAGCCTCTTTCTCTGCGCTGACCCCAATCAGGGGTTTCTGAAGTCGCGCCTGAGCTGGAAAAGTGCAGGGATTAATGTGCGGGGGCGTACTAAGCGTCTGCATAAAAGTTATCGTACCACTCGGCAGATACTGCATGCTGCCAACAGCTTTTTATCCGAGTTTGCGCCGGAGCTTGATGAAGACTACTTAAAGCCCGAATACGAGGGCATGAGTCAGGGCGTTAAGCCGATGCTTCTGTATAAGCAGTCGCCCCAGGATGCACTGGAGCAGCTTGTTAACGAAGTGCGCGATCTGATCGATAACGGCCGCCCACCTGGGCAAATACTGGTGCTTTACACAACGGGTGTTTACCCCTCTACCGTCCAGCAGCGCCTTGAGACTGTCGTGGCTGCCGATGAGATATGGAACTTCTCCAATAAAAACGGCGATAAAGCTCCTGCTGACGACAAACCGGGGTTCCTGAAAATCGCAAAGCTCGATGCCGCAACCGGCCTCGAGGCGGGTGTTGTGTTTATTCTTGGAGTGGATCAGCTTTTCTCAGAATATGAATCGTTGGATTTGAACGAAGAGGAGCGAACAGAAAAACGTCAGGAATGCGCCCGTAAACTCTATATGGGGATGACCCGAGCCGGACAAAGGCTCGTCCTGTTTTCGACGACCAAATTGCCCGATGCGCTCGAACAGTGTGTTGAGACTAAAGGTACACCCGGCCTATAACTCGAGTGGTCTAGCATCGCCTTCTGGGGCAAGAGGTAACCCTGATCCTTAACCTTGGCGGGCATGCTGGTCAGCCAGGCGCCTGCCCGGTAGCCCGTCATCTCTTCAGCGTCACGAGAGCCAGAACAGATTGTGTGAAGTGCTCCCACAGGTAACACGCCACACGAATATATTTTCCGTTGGGCGATGCCGAGTCCCGTCCCAACACGCAGAAAATCTTTCCAAAAATCATTTTTTATAAAAAAAGCTCCCCGGGAGGAAGAAAATCTCTCCGAGAAGCGATTACCTATCACGGTCAACACGCGAATTCAATATCAACTGTGGCATGAATGCTTATACAACCTCGTCCAACAGGCTGATCTGAAGCGCGTCGAGATGTTCGCGAGTGCGTGCGAAAGGGCAGTCAGCAGAGTTCTAAGGAATAAACCCGTCGTATAGAATGGGGATCCGCTTATAACAACGACACGGAGATGTCATGCCCATCGTCACCACGAAACACCAACAGGAGCTTTCGGATGTCCGCCAAATCGCAGGCGATAAGCAAGAACGTGATGTGGCGTTTTATCTACGCCGTGCTTTTAAGGACAGTGATGATATCTATGTCTTTAACGACTACGCGTTTAGCTATGATGATGAACGTGCGCAGATCGACCATCTGATCGTTCACAAGTACGGCTTTCTGATTCTCGAGTCCAAAAGCATTTATGGTGAGGTGAAGGTCAACGGTGCGGGTGAGTGGGCACGCAGCTATAACGGCAACTGGGCCGGCATTCCGTCCCCGATCAGACAGGCTGAGCTGCAACAAAAACTACTGAAAAAAATGCTCGTTGAGAACGCGGCTGATTTCCTGGGTAAAATCTTGGGTCTTCAACAGAACGTCGGCGGCCGTAAATGGGAGGCTTTGTGTGTGGTCTCCAACACCTGCATTTTGCATCGCGAAGACATCCCGGCGGATATCAACAAGCGAATCATCAAAAGTGAGGCGGTCGCCGATGCGGTTGACAAAATCGGCGGTAAAGGACGGCTTAAAGCCTTTATCGAAACCAGCCCGGCGTTTTCGGCTGACGAGTTGCGCAGCATAGCGGACTATCTGCTCACGAGGGCATCCCTTGCAGCCGCGCCGGATCCAGAGCCTTCCGCCGCCGCTCCGGCATCGACCCCGGTAGCAGAGCCTGTCACTGAGGTGAGAGAGCCTACCACGAAGCCAGCGCCAGTCGCTGAACCAGCACCTTCGGCCCAAATCAGCTGCAAAAAATGTGGCGAGGCCCAGCGTCTTACCGGTTCCTACGGAAAATATGGCTATTACGTGAAGTGCGAGGCGTGCGGTGCCAACACCTCCATGCGTCAGCCTTGCATCCGCTGCGGTAGCAAGGACGTCAAAGTCATGAAGAAGCGGCAGGAGTATTGGGCAACCTGTTCCTGTTCCGATCCTTATCTGCTGTTTACTCAGCCACGCTCGAGCTAGACCGGATGACCGGGCCGGGCCGGGCCTCGGGCGCGGCCACTTAACCGGCTGCTCCCAGTCCTTTTCAGCATGGCCTATCTCTTGGCGACTTAGCACAAGCCCGAAAAGGTCAAGACGATAAGAAACCTCACACCCCGTAACCCGGCAGAAGCCGCAGGCGTTTGCCCGGAAAAACACACCTGCGACTCGGACTCAACAACACCCTGTAGTACACTGATTTCCAATCAGAATTGCGCGGGCGCCCCCATCTAATTGCTGGGCCGCATTAATAACCTAAAGCACGCGAACTCCATGGAACCCGAGTACCGAAACATCTATTTTGCCTTCCGAATAGTACTTCCGAAACTGGGGACCTTCGCATGGTATTCTCCGGAGAAGCGAAAGGAAAACCCATAGCAATGTTGGTTTACAGCTCTACAAAACAACAATTTATTGACGACGTACGCGCCAACGTCATTTCCGATATCATTACGAACGAAGTTGCTCGAAAAATGAATCGGAATTCACCTCGTGGTGAAATTGTTTCTTGGGAGAACTCTCTCCGATTCATGATGAGCGTTTTGTTAGATGAAGCCATCCCTCCCTCAGCTGGAGTGGCTGTTGAATACAATATCCCACTAACAAACCGTCGTGTTGACTTCATTCTTACCGGTAAAAACCATCAACGAAACGATGCCGCGGTCATCGTGGAGCTCAAGCAGTGGCAGTCTGTCGAAGTTACGAACAAAGATGCCATCGTGCGCACTCAGCTGGGTGGCGCGGTAAGGGAAACCAACCACCCATCGTATCAGGCATGGTCTTATGCAGCGCTAATCGAGGATTACAACGAAACGGTACGATCAGAGTCAATTAGCCTCTTACCCTGCGCCTATCTTCACAATATGAAGCAGGCAGATGCTATCAATGATCCTTTCTACGAAAATCACACCGAACGCGCTCCCGTCTTTATCTCTCCTGATGCACTGAAGCTCTCGAAGTTTTTAAGCCAACACATAAAATTTGGTGACAGTAACCACATCATGTATCGAATCGAGCATGGTGTAATCAAACCGAGCAAGAATCTTGCCGACGCGCTCGTATCAATGATGCAGGGTAATGCCGAGTTTCTGATGATTGACGAGCAGAAGCTGGTGTATGAAACCGCCATCGATCTCGCTCATAAAGCAACAGACCGTAACAAGCAATGCTTGGTGGTCAAGGGAGGGCCAGGAACCGGTAAGTCAGTGGTAGCAATAAATTTGTTGGTAGAGCTCACGAACCGTGGAATGATGACACAATATGTATCACGGAACTCAGCTCCGCGAGAGGTGTTTAAGAAAAAGCTAACAGGCACTCGCAAGAAGACCCATATCGACAACCTATTTAAAGGCTCGGGGAGCTACACCGATACCGAGCCAAATACCTTTCATGCACTGATCGTCGATGAAGCACACCGCCTCAATGAAAAGTCTGGCATGTACCAGAATCTCGGTGAAAGCCAGATCAAAGAGCTGATAAGTGCATCACGATTTTCGGTTTTCTTTATCGATGAAGCGCAACGCGTCACCTTAAAAGATGTCGGCACAGTAGAAGAGATCAAAAGAAGGGCACACGAGTGTGGAGCTGACATTCAGGAGCTTGAGCTTGCGTCACAGTTTCGCTGTAACGGATCAGATGGATACCTGGCTTGGCTTGATCACGCGCTCCAGATTCGCACTACAGCTAACACTGATCTAAACGACATAGACTACGACCTCCAGGTTTTTGATAACCCCTGTGCGATGCGCGAGGCTATTGTCGATAAAAACCGTAAGGTGCGTATTCCGGCGAAGATGAACAGTGATTCCGGACGAACGTGAACACCGGATTTCTCAACGCATCACGCCCCCGGATTATTAACCCAGCTGTTCATGGGGTTTGGGGAGCAATGGAACAGAAAGTGCACTTAAGCCCTACCACCTGCGCTCGGTGCCTACTTCCCAGGCATCGGCCTCGATGAAACAGTTGCGCATGTAGGCTTCCTGGCTAATCTCGGTGAGCAGGTCGTACACGGTCTTGTCCAGCTCGGTGTCGCTCCGATAAGGAATGGTCAGCTCGTAGTGGCCCGCTTCCGGTCGCGCACGAACTTGCTGCTGTTCACCACCGTGAGGCGCAGGGTGGCGGTGGCCACCCGCTCGGCAGCGTCCACTGTGTTGAGCTTCGCTTTGTCCTTTCGGTCGGCTGTCATTGGGGACTACCCTGTCCGATAGAGGATCATTAAACGGACGCTCTGCCGCCTGTTCTTTGGAGCGCGCCAATGCGGCATATGCCGTGTCTCATTTAGATGGTACTATATTTTTTTCAGTGAAGGGGCCTCTTGCGTTACAAATCACCCATGACACATACACTAATTGGTTACGCCCGCTGCTCAACCGACAAACAAGACCTCGCTGCACAGCAGGAAGCCCTATTGAAACTCGGCGTCGCGCCAGATCGCATCTACACTGATCGAGGCTTCACCGGCACGAACCGGGCAAGGCCCGGCCTCGACCAGGCGCTGGCGGCCGTGCGCAGTGGCGATACCTTCGTAGTTCCGAAGCTTGACCGGCTGGCGCGCTCTGTTCCTGATGCACGCGCAATCGGCGACAGCCTGGCCGAGCGCGGCGTGAGGCTACAAATCGGCGCCAGCGTTCATGATCCGAACGACCCGATGGGCAAGCTGTTCTTCAACATCCTCGCCACCTTTGCCGAGTTCGAGGCGGACCTCATCAAGCTCCGTACGCGCGAGGGGATGGCGATCGCCCGCGCCAAAGGGAAACTGCGCGGAAAGAAGCCGAAGCTGTCGGATCGCCAGCAAAAGGAATTGCGCCGCATGTACGACACTGGAAACTACTCGATCAGCGACCTGGCTGAGCTGTTTTCGATCTCACGACCGACGGTCTACCGGACGCTTGACCGTCAAGCTCGCGACACCGTGTAAAAGGTGACGTGCACTTCCAGAATCGCCTCTTACATAAAGCTGTACATAACCCAATTATTCTCCCCCCGACCGCCTTTTCCTTGCCAGCAGGTATGCGAGGTTCTTCAGCAAAGAGGCGCCCCGTGACGGGCACCCGGATTTCCGGGATCGACTCTTCATTTGTTTGAATGACGATATGGCCATGAATGGCGCCGAGACTGGCACGCCCAGGTAACAGCGACACGGTCAGCTGGTAGCGATCCCCTGCCGGGCCCCGCTCAGTGTCAATCTGAATGCTATCCAGGTCAGTACTGACGGCAATCTTGAAATCCGATGTTCCCTTGCGGTACACCATGAGAGTTTGCGACAACCGCTCAGCATTTGCCGCCTGTGTCACCACATCGAGGGGCAGGCGGCCCATGTCCAGGGTTTCTGGGAAGGTATAGACTCGATCGTGAACCAAGGTGTAAGCCGGGATCACCAAACGGCCGCCCATTGTGTCATCAGTCACCAGGTGGATCGGCTCCGCCAGTCGCCCGCCCGCTTCATCCCCCGTCAATGTCAGCACCAGCTGATAGTGCTGTCCCGGAGTCAACGTCTTCAGTTCGAGCGTAAACCGTTCGCTTTGGTGCTCGGCCCGCACAATAGTTAACGACGTTGCCTGATGATTGATAATGTCGAGCGTTGCCTGTCGCGGCGAGCCAAGGTCAGCAGCCACAAAGAATGCCGGCCGAGGCTGAAACTCGATCGGTGGTACGTTGAGGCCTAGACCACGCACAGGACATGTCAGTGAAAGCGGGAATCGACCCTAGTCTAACGCACGAGGTCATCGGCCTGACGCCTGGCTGAGCTATAGGTCACCTTGACAATTTGTTGGGCGCCTTTGCACTCGTTGCACCAAAACTACCGCGAACAGGCAAGCTGTCCCGGAAACAATGGCCACATCGGCGAGATTGAATGCGGGCCAATGCGCGTGCAGCCAATGAAAATCAAGGAAATCCACAACTTGGCCACGCAGCACGCGATCCGCGACATTGCCAAGCGCGCCCCCCAATACCAGGCTGTACCCTAGCGCTTCCAGGCGCGGCGGGCGTTGATACAGCGTGTGCATTAACCAGGCCGAGACTACCAGGCCCATCAGGATCAAGAAGCCGCGCTGCCAACCGCCCGCATCAGCCAAGAAGCTGAAGGCCGCGCCCGGATTCAGTACGTAAACGAGGTTGAAGAAAGACGTGATCTCGACTTGTTCGCCATAGGTAAAGGTGTGGACGATAGTCAGCTTTACCAGTTGGTCAGTCATCAAGACGAATATGGCCACCATATACCAAAATAAGGCCTGGCTACTGCGAATCGCTCGCCAGATCATGGTGGCGCATCCGCGCTCTCTTGAACCGCATTCGCTCATTGGTGTCCCTCAAGTCGCTCAACTGATGTCGCCTATCGCGATTCCCATCGCAGCTTTACAGACGATTGTTTTTATCTTCGTCGGCAAAGGGAAGGTTGGCTGCATCCTCAAACTTCTTTTTGTGTCCTGGAAGCAGCACCCAGATGAACAAAGCGATAAAGGTGATGAGCATGATGACAGGCAGATAGGGACCGTACACTTCGTAGTTCATGGTTAATTACCGCTTGTTGGTGTATTGGGAATGGGTTTTTCCGAGCGACTGGAGGTAAGCGACCAGCGCATCGATCTCGTACTTGCCATTCACCTGATCGGCAGCCTCTTCGATATGCTCGTCGGTGTAGGGCACGCCCATCTTGCGCATGACTGCCATCTTCTTGGCGGTATCGGCACCGCTGACGCGGTTGGTGAACAGCCAGGGGTAGGCCGGCATCTTGGACTTCGGCACCACATCACGCGGGTTGTACAGGTGCGCGCGGTGCCAGTCGTCGGAGTAGCGGCCGCCGACACGGTCGAGGTCTGGGCCGGTACGCTTGGAGCCCCAGAGGAACGGATGCTCCCAGACGTCCTCGTTGGCGGTGGAGTAGTGGCCGTAGCGCTCGGTTTCAGCACGGAACGGGCGGACCATCTGAGTGTGGCAGACAGTGCAGCCTTCCCTGATATAGATATCGCGGCCTTCCAGCTCCAGTGCCGAGTAGGGGCGCATGCCCTCGATCGGCTGGGTCGTCGAGCTGGCGAAAAACAATGGCACGATTTCCGCCAAGCCGCCGCCGCTGATCACGATAATGATCAGCAGCACCATCAGGCCGATGTTCTTCTCAATCACTTCGTGCTTGATCATGGCATCATTCCGATTGCCCTCAGGCTACCCGGGGAGCTGTATCAGCGACCGGCGCACGGCTACCTTTACGAACGGTCTGCCAAGTGTTGTAGGCCATCAGCAACATGCCGGTCAGGAAGAAGGCGCCGCCCATCCAACGGACGAAGTAACCCGGGTGGCTAGCCGCCAGGGCTTCGACGAAGCTGTAGGTCAGGGTGCCGTCTTCGTTGACGGCGCGCCACATCAGGCCCTGCAGGATGCCGTTCACCCACATCGCGCAGATGTAGAGCACGGTGCCGATGGTGGCGAGCCAGAAGTGGGCGTTGATCAGGCCCACGGAGTACATCTGGGTCTTGCCCCAGAGGCGCGGGATCATGTGATAAAGCGCGCCAATGCTGATCATGGCCACCCAGCCCAAGGCACCGGCATGTACGTGGCCGATGGTCCAGTCAGTATCATGGGACAGGGCGTTGACGGTCTTGATCGACATCATCGGGCCTTCGAAGGTGGACATGCCGTAGAAGGACAGCGACACCACCAGGAAGCGCAGGATCGGATCGGTGCGCAGCTTGTGCCAAGCACCTGACAGGGTCATCATGCCGTTGATCATGCCGCCCCAGGACGGCGCCAGCAGGATCAGCGACATCACCATGCCCACAGACTGGGTCCAGTCCGGCAGCGCGGAGTAGTGCAGATGATGCCCACCGGCCCAGACATAGGTGGCGATCAGGGCCCAGAAGTGGACGATGGACAGTCGGTAGGAGTAGATCGGACGCTCGGCCTGCTTCGGCACGAAGTAGTACATCATGCCGAGGAAACCGGCGGTCAGGAAGAAGCCGACGGCGTTATGGCCGTACCACCATTGCACCATGGCATCGACGGCACCCGGGTAGACTGAGTAGGACTTGAATGCCGAGACCGGAATCGCCAGGCTGTTGACGACATGCAACACGCCAACGGTAATGATGAACGCCATGAAGAACCAGTTGCCGACATAGATGTGCGAGGTCTTGCGCAGCTTGACGGTGCCGAGGAAGACGATGCCGTAGGCGATCCAGACCAGCGCGATCAGGATGTCGATCGGCCACTCGAGCTCGGCGTACTCCTTGGAGGTGGTCAGCCCCAGCGGCAGGGTGATGGCCGCGGCGACGATGACGGCCTGCCAACCCCAGAAGGTGAAGGAAGCGAGGGCATCAGAAAACAGCCGTACCTGACAGGTGCGTTGCACGATGTAGTAAGAGGTCGCAAACAGGGCGCAACCGCCGAAAGCGAAAATGACCGCATTGGTGTGCAACGGACGGATGCGTCCGTAGGTCAGCCAGGGCGTATCGAAATTCAGTGCCGGCCAGACCAACTGGGCGGCGATCAGGACACCGACGGCCATACCGACGATCCCCCACACCACCGTCATAATGGCGAACTGGCGGACCACCCTGTAGTTGTAAGTCGGATGTTCGGCTGCTGTATTCATGTCAGTCCTCCTCATTGCCGGCTAATCGATATTCGTACCGGCCCAGGCACTTTCGTATGCTTTTCCAAATGGCTGAATTGTCGCACCCGCTTAGCCCATCTCACTGTCCGCTAGCAGCGTCGGGAACAGGAAACGATAGGTTTGTAGCTTGTTGCGATCATCATCGTTCGGTTGCCTGTCCTTGGAGGCGATTTCGCGGCTGCTGCTCAGGGGGTCGACCGGTTGCCCGTCGAGGCGGACTTCATAGTGGAGATTGGGCCCCGTCGCCGTCCCACTGGCACCGACCCTGCCAATAACAGAGCCTGCGATCACTGATCGACCGGTGGCAAGTTCGGCCGCGAATCCAGCCAGGTGCGCATACCGTGTGATGGTGCCGTTGCCGTGGTCGATGTCGACCACGCGCCCGTAACCGCGTAGACGTCCCATAAAAGCGATGCGACCGGAGGACGTCGCTCTGACGGGGGTTCCGCGCGAGGCCGCATAGTCGACCCCGGTGTGCATGCGCATCGTGCCGAAGACCGGATGCAGGCGCTTGCCGAACACCGATGACAGACGCGCACCGGTCACCGGTTTGGCCAGGCGTCGAACCGGTTTGCCGTTCTGATAGATGAGCGCTGCCGTCGCCTCGTCGGCATCGAGCACGATTTCCAGTACCCTATCGGTCAGCTCGAGCCGGACATATCGCAACAGCTGATCGCCCATGCGCACGCCGTCCGGACTTTGCTGCTCACGCCACACCAGCGCGATCGGTTCGCCACCGCGCAGGTCTCTGTTGAAGGCGACGAGGTTACCAAGCATTTCCGGCAGATCGACGGCGAAACGCTGCGGTGCATCCAGTTTCGCCAGGGTATCGTAGAGTGATCCGTCGATGCGTCCGATGGCCGTCCTGTCATAGTTCTCCAGTTCCGGCTCCAGCCGGCGCGCGGTAACGGTGTCGCTGAAGTCGATCGCGATTTTCGCGCCACCCTCGACCGTCATCTCGATGCGTTCGAGGCGCGGACTGGAGAACGGGTGCCAATAGAACCTCAGTGTCTGCCCGGGGCTCAGTTTCGTCACGTCATAGTGTGCCTCGATGGCGAGCGTCGCCTCGCGCCGGAGTTCCGGGGACAGCCCCGCCTGATCGAGCAGACTTTCCAGGGTGTCTCCGGCGCTAACGGTAAGGGTGTTGGTCGCCGGGGAGCCGTGGGTTTCCGCATCCGCAGGCACCTCCGATTGGGAGGCGAGTGCCTTTGTTGTCAGTGCGGCTGCAAGCAACAGTGGCAGCAGATGCGTTGCACCGGTATTTTTCCTGATGTTTGCCATATCGTTTGAAGCTGTGATTCCGTTGTCCTAACCGCCTGCGCGGTCATCAAGAGCTTTCCACCGCGTCCTGGACGAGTTTGAGCAATCCCTGGGGGCCGAAGTCGACCAGCGGCTTGCCATTGACGAAGAAGGTGGGGGTCTTGGTGATGTTGAGCGCTTGCAGGTCCTCGGCGTCCTGATCGAGTGTCGCCAGGATGCCAGGGCTATTCCGGTCGCGCTTGGCTTGTTCGGTATCGAGACCGGCTCCGGCGGCAGCTTCCCACGCCCGGTCCAGTTTCGGGCCCTCATGCAGTGCCCAGGCTGGCTGGGCATCCAGCAAGGCTTCCAGCACAGGCTCGAATACGTTCTGTAACCGCGCAGCCTCGAGGATCTTAACCGCTTCATCCGAGCCCTTGTGCAAAGCGGCATAGCGCAGCACGACGCGAACCTGGCCGGGGAAACGCCACATGATCTGCTTCACGAAAGGATAAAAAGCGCGGCAGGCCTCGCAGGAGGGGTCGAAGAACTCGACGATGGTCACAGGTGCATGCTCTGGCCCCAGAATCGGGGAGTGAGGGCGCAGGAGCAAGTCGCCGCTGGCTTCGGTAGCCACCAACTCGGACCGCCGCTTATGGTTCATGATATAGGCGCCGCCAGCGAAGGCAACAGCGGCAAGCACGGCGGTGCCGGCGACGAGGGTGCGTCTTTTCATGATGTTGTCTTGAGTCTAATGTTGAATAGCAGGAAAAAAATGATCGCGAACGCCGCGAGTGACAAGAGCGGTAAGGGCAGCCCGCCTAGAATGGTCATATCGGCGCTGCTGCATGAGGGACCCTGCCCACAGGGCTGGATGGCTGCGGGGATAACCCCGAAAAACAGCAGGTTGTGCCAGAGCGCGACAGCAGCGCCCGCACCGGCCAAAGGCACGGCGTAGCGATGGACCGAGGGATCCTCTGTTGCGCAGGCAACGCCCAGAATAAGCGCCAACGGGAACATGGCGATCCGCTGATACCAGCACAACTGACAGGGCACCTGTCCCATGATCTCACCAATGAACAGGGCGCCGAGTGTCGCGGCGAGTGCAACCAGCCAGGCGATAAAAAGGCTGTTCCAGCTGTGCTGACCGACCGCCAGGCTGGGTGAATTCATATCGGGTCCTCCATTCCGTAGCCCAACTGGCGCCCACATCACGCAGACCGGTCACGCCCGGCCGATAAGGCCTGCAGGGGGCTCCTGGTCCTGTCAGTTCTGCGAAAAATCGCGATAAGGTTTCCGAGTATCGGCAACCTTCGCGGCCTGTGACCCGCCCCTTCGGGGGCACCCAGATCGAAAGGCGCCCGGCAAAGGACCACTGAGGTCAATCAAAGTTCCGATCATCGCCTCGAGTAGACTGAACTTCACTCTGCTGCCTGCCTGCAGTGTCCGAAGCGCAACAGTCTCAGAGCGTTCAGGGTCACCAACACCGTGGCGCCGGTATCGGCCAGTACCGCGATCCAGAGTCCGGTGATGCCGAGAATGCTGGTCACCAGGAACACCGCCTTGAGCCCCAGCGCCAGCGCCACGTTTTGACGGATGTTGACCATGGTGGCCCGGGCCAGGCGGATTTTGGCCACCACGTCATTGACGTAGTTTCGCAGCAGAGCGCCATCCGCCGTTTCCAGCGCAACGTCGGTACCGGAGCCCATGGCAATACCGACATGGGCCGTCGCCAGTGCCGGCGCGTCGTTGATGCCATCACCCACCATCATAACCGGCCCCTGGGCGGCGATCTCGCGGATAGCGCCGACCTTGTCATCCGGCAGCAGCCCGGCGCGGAAGTCCAGTCCTAGGGTATCGGCGATGGCCTGCGCCGTGCGCGCGTTGTCGCCGGTCAGCATGACCGGACGGACGCCCAGCCTCTTGAGCTGTCGTATCGCCTCGCCCGCATCCTGGCGCGGCTCATCCCGCAGTGCGATCAGGCCCAGCAGACTGTTCCCGCGAAACACCATCACCACCGTCTTGCCGGCGTTTTCCAGTGTGGCGACGGCGTTCTGGACCGCCTCGGTCATCAGGCCCCGTTCGGTAACGAAGCGGGTCGAGCCGACGCCGACCTCATGGCCGTCGATCTCGGCGGTCATGCCGCGGCCGGGCAGGGCCCGGGTGTTCGCCGCGGCCACGACCGGTATGCCGGCCGACCGGGCCTGTGCCAGGACGGCCTCGGCAAGCGGATGGGTGGAGCTTGCTTCGACCGCGACCGCCAGTCGCAACACCTCGGTGTCACTGGCACCCAGTGGCACAATGTCGGTTACCGTCGGACGGCCCTGGGTGAGGGTTCCGGTCTTGTCGAAGGCGATGTGGCGGATCTTGGCGATGGCTTCGATGACGACGCCGCCTTTCATCAGCAGGCCGCGTTTGGTGCCGGCGCAGAGCGCCGACGCAATGGAGGCCGGAACCGAGATCACCAGGGCACAGGGACAACCGATGAGCAGTAGTGCCAAGGCACGGTAGCTCCAGGTTTCCCAAGGCTGGCCGAACAGCAGAGGCGGCACCAGTGCGACCAGTACGGCGATGCCGACGATGAACGGCATGTAATAGCGGCTGAAGCGGTCGATAAACCGCTCCGTGGGCGATCGGCTGGCTTCCGCCTCCTCGACCAGCCGGATGATGCGGGCGATGGTGTTGTCCCGGGCTTCGCGGGTGACGCGCACGCGCAATGCGCTTTCGGTATTGATCGAGGCCGCGAACACCTGATCGCCGGGCCCCTTGGTCACCGGCACCGATTCGCCGGTCACGGGACTCTCGTCGATGCCGGAGGTGCCCTCGATAATCTCACCATCGACCGGGATCCGGTCGCCGGGACGCACCAGCACGACCTGCTGCACCTTCAGGCGGCTGACATCCACCTTTTGCGTGGTGCCGTCGATTTCCAGTAGTGCCGACGTCGGCATCAGCTTGGCCAGGGCCTGAATGCCGGCACGGGCGCGGTCGGCGGCGACGCCCTCCAGCGCTTCGCCTACGGCGAACAGGAACACGACCAGCGAGGCTTCCTCGACGGCCCCGATCACCAGGGCACCACCGGTGGCGATCGTCATCAGTGTTTCGATCGTAAACGGCATGCCAGCGCGCAGGGCCGCGAAGGCGCGTCGGGCGATCGGTGCGACGCCAATCAGGCTGGCCAGGGAAAAGGCCCAGAAAGCGGCGGTCTCGGAGACGGCCAGCTTCGTGGTCCAGGCCAGTGCCAGCAGCAATCCCGTCCCCAGTACAAAACGACCCTTCGCTGTCCGGTACCAGTGTCGCCCGCCTTCGGCAGAGGCGTGTCTGTGCTTGTGGGGCTCAGCGGGGCTTGCGGTTCCCGGTGTCTGTCGGGTATCCGCGTGGCAGCACGCGCGCTGCCGGCACGCCGCAGCCGGTTCAGCCCGGTCGGTCACGGCCGGGACCAGGCTGTAGCCCAGTTTTCTAACCGAAGCTTCGACCCTGTCGCGCGATGTTCGAGATTCCTCCAGTTGCAAGTTCAGCGTTTCGGAGATGACCGAGACTCTGACGTCGCTGACGCCCGGTAGCCGCTCCAGGGCATTGCGAATCTTGGCCGCGCAGCCGGCACAGTCCATGCCGCCGACGCTCCAGCAGAGTTCCGTGGTCGAGTCCGTACCGATGTCATTCATTCAATGTGCTCTCCCGACATAACAGGGCGCCGCCGTCGGACGCCCTTGTCACAGTATTCGCCTACACCCTAATATCTATAGCGACTATAGGTTCAAGGGCTTTTTTATGCTTTCAATTGGAGAACTGGCTCGGAAAACCGGCGTCAAGGTACCAACGGTGCGCTATTACGAGAAGATCGGCCTGTTACCGGAACCGGCGCGTAGCGCCGGGAATCAGAGGCTCTACCCCGCAACCATGATCGAGCGATTGGCATTCATCCATCACGCCCGCTTGCTGGGTTTTTCGCTCGACGCGATCCGCGATCTGCTGAGCCTGTCCGACCATCCGGAACAATCCTGCGGAGCCGCCGATGCGATCGCCCGCGCACAGCTGGAGTCGGTCGAAGGCCGGATCGAGCAACTGCAATCGCTGCGGCATGAGTTGCAACGCATGCTGATACAGTGCCAAAGCGGGCGAATCGCCGACTGCCGCGTGATCGAAGTCCTGAGCGATCATTCGCAATGCCTGAACGATCATCTAAAAGTGCAGTCAGGTGACATAAGCGACCATAGCTGACAAGACGGGAGGTGGAGATGCAAGCTATCGGACATTCAAAAGAAGCCGGTAAAAACGTGCCCCTGATCTCGCCGTCTCATTGGGCTCGGATGGCCATGTTGGGCCTGCTGGTTACGCTGTCGGCCAGCGCACTGTCGGCGCCCGACGCAGGGCCGGCGGTCACGCCGCCGGACGAATCGGTATCCACCGACCCGCCCTTGGCCGTTGCCGAAACCTTTGTTCTGGACAACGGCTTGCAGGTGGTTGTCATCCCCCGCCGCGACAGCGAAAGCGTGCTGCATATGGTCTGGTACAAAACCGGTGCGGCTGATGATCCGCCAGGCCAATCGGGGCTTGCCCATTTTGTCGAACACCTGACGTTTGGCAGCATGGAGGTCGGCAGCGACTATCCGGACTTTCATAAGCTGGAGCGGCAGGCCGTTCAGTTGGAGGCCTATACCTCGTACGACCAAACCGTTTACTACCAGGACGTGTCACTGGAAGCCTTGCCGTTGGCCATGAGCGTCGAGGCCAGGCGCATGCGTGACCTGGACCTTACGCCAGAAGCGATGGCCTCCGAGCGCAGGGAGATCCGGCAAGAACGCTCCGACGAGCAGTTCGAAGACGAACGGGATCAGCACCAGAAGCTTCACTCAGCACTGTATCCAGGTCATCCCTATAGCCGGTCCGTTCTGGGTGGGGTCCAGGAGCTTGCAGGCGTTACAGCAGAGGATGCAAAGGCCTACCATCGACAATGGTACGCGCCAAACAATGCCGTTTTGATCATGACTGGGCCGGTGCGGGCGCAATCGCTTCGGCCCCTCATTCAACAACATTACGGCGATATACCAGCCCGCCCCCTGGCGGATCGGCGACAGGCAACAGCGATCTCTCCCAAGCCGGGCCTGTCGGCTACCCGGTTGTATCAGCATTGGAGCGAGACCCTTTGGATACGTGAATACCTCGCCCCGAGCTACGTCACCGGGCCGACCGAGCATACTGCCGCGCTGCAGGTTCTGGCCGCGCTGTTGGGCGGCGATCCGGACAGTCGCCTGCATCGCAGAATCGTCGGTGAACTGGGGCTTGCCCGAGATATTTCAGTGACCTACGAACCTGCCAGTTTGGGCATGACGCCTCTCACAATAGAGGTGACCTTGTCATCCCGAGAGGACGTGGCGCGAGTGGTTGAAACCATCGACCTGGAGCTGAACAGGATTCGACTGGAGGGCCCGTTCGAAGCAGAACTGGAACGGGCCAAGCGCGCGCTGCTGGCCGAAACAGTGCATTCGCAACAGGACCGTTACGCCTGGGCGCAGTGGATCGGAACGGCCCTGACATCGGGGCTTGAGTTCGAGGAGCTAAGTGCCTGGCCAGAACGCATCAGCAAGGTGACGCAAGACGATGTGCGCAGGTCCGTCAACGTCCTTCTACCGCCACACTTTAGGGTTACGGCCGTGCCTGACCCCGGATCAGGGTGCCGGCAGCCCGCTGAATGTCGACTGGATAACCCAGATCCAGACCGTAGCGCGATCGACATAACGACTATTGCTGACGGCGCGGTGCAAGCGCCATTGTAACGTCCATTCGAGATCGGCAAGCACAACCCGATTCGCACTCGGGCACCGCTGGTACTAGAGTTTGTGCAGACCGCCGGATCTGCGAACCATTCCGGTCCGAATGTATGCAGGCATGGAGCGCACAATGCAGACGATCGATTGGGGATACCTGCTGACGCCCTATCAGTTTTCGCCCGTCATTGTCGGTGTAACCGTTGTGGTGCTCGCGCTGTACATCCGTGGTGCCCGCGCAGCAGCACAGCAGCAGTTGCCGGTCGGGTTCGGGCGTCACCTGGCGTTCTTCGCCGGCCTAACGCTCTGCTACGCAGTGCTGCACACCCGCTTCGATTATTACGCCCAGTACATGTTCTTCATGCACCGCTTGCAGCATCTGGTGCTGCATCACCTCGGCGCCTTCCTGATCGCGTTGTCCGCGCCCTGGTCGGTACTCGCGCTCGGCGTGCCGGTCGGTATTCGCAAGCGAGGGTTGCGACCGCTGCTTTGTAACCCGATGGCCAGGGGCCTTTATCGGGTGTTGCAGCATCCGGTTGTGGCGCCCACCCTCTTTGTCGGCCTTATTTACTTCTGGTTGACTCCCAGCGTGCACTTCGACGCCATGCTGAACCTGAGGCTGTATCACTTGATGAATGCCAGCATGCTGGTCGACGGTATCCTGTTCTGGTGGCTGATGCTGAATCCGAGCGTCCAGCATGCGGCGGTGCGGCTCGGCTACGGGCGGCGCATTCTGATACTGGTGCTGATCACGCTACCGCAGGTGGTACTGGGGGCCTACATCGCTTTGTCGAAACAGGAGCTATTCGATATCTACGCGCTTTGCGGCCGTGCCTGGCCGGTTCCGCCCGAAGTCGACCAGCAGCTGGGCGGCCTGCTGACCTGGATTCCGGCCGCGATGATGAGCGTTCTGGGCATACTGGTGGTGCTCCGAATGCTATTGCATCAGGAGCAGGCCCAGAGTGAGGCGCCGAACCCGACAGCCGCAGAGGTCGATGACGGCGACTCAGGTCGTATCCGCTCAACGCCATGAGAAGAGGACGTAACATCATGATCAGGATATGCATCGCAACCGTTATGCTACTGTCCACGACACTGGCCAGCGCCGGGTCGGCGCTGGCCATCCGGAATGCCTGGATCGGTTTTCTGCCGGGCGACCGCCCGTCGGGAGGTTTTTTCGTGCTGGACAACAACAGCGATCGCGAGCAGACACTTGTGGCCGTGTCCAGCGATGCCTTCGACGACGTGAGCATGCACCGAACGGTTGACCGGGGGGAGGCTGTCAGCATGACGCCGGTGGCGTCTCTGAATGTACCCGCACAGGGGCAGGTGAAATTTGCGCCAGGCAGCTACCATCTGATGCTCATCGGGCCGCAGAGGGCGCTGCAACTGGGTGACCAGGTTGCGGTGCAGTTCCGCTTCGCCAGTGGCGAGGAGACGACCGTCCCGTTCAGCATCAAGCCACTATGGCAGGAGTAGACCATGCGACGCATTGTCCTGGCGCTGGCCGCCGTAATACTGTTGGTCGGCTGTGACCGTGGACCGGAGTGGCAGACCCGCTACATCGGCGGCCTGATGCCGGAGCTGCAATTCAGGCTCACCGACGAGAACGGCCAAACAGTGACGGCAGCGGCATATGCCGATACCGTCAACTTGCTGTTTTTCGGCTACACCAGTTGCCCCGATGTCTGCCCGATCACGCTCGGCCAGATGCGGCAGGTGCTGGACCGGCTGCCCGAGGGCATGGCGGACCAGATCCGGGTGCTGTTCGTCAGTGTCGACCCTGAGCGGGACGACCCCGAATCGTTGCGCCGCTATGCCGACTTTTTTGGCGACCGCTTCGTGGGCCTGACCGGCAGTCGGGAGCAGCTCGATACCCTCACCCGGCGCTATCGTACCACCTACGGCTATGGCGAACCGGATGCGCAAGGCAACTATCCGGTCTCCCATGGCAGCGCCGTCTATGCGTTCGATACACAGGGCCGGGCGCAGCTGCTGATCCGCGGCGAAGACACGATCGACGCGATTCTGGCCGACCTGATCCGGCTCGTGCAGGGCTAACGCGAGCAATCGGGCTGTTTGTACGCCACTCGCGCCCGCGCCGGCCCCTGCCGTCGGGCGGCTGACCGGCCTTGGCGCGACAAAGGTCTGGCGTGTCCTTCGGGACCGGAGAATAGGGCCCGACCGGGGAGATTGCGCCTCGCCCCATCAGGTATCGCCCCGAACTGAGCTGTCATCTTTGATCAAGAAGCCCGGCACCCACCGCAAGAAGGCCAGCATCCCGAACAATTCCACCAGGGATTGGAAAACGATCACCACAACAGCGACACCCCAGGCATCGGGCAGGGAGAGGGCCAGTGGCAGCATAACGAAGGAGTTTCGGGTGCCGAGGCTAAAGGTGAGCGTGCGCCCGGCATGGGGCGTCAAGCGGAAAATACGGCCGAGATATTTGCCGGTGATCGCGGCGACGGCCAGATAGAGCACAAAAACGACCAACACCGACCACAGCAAGGTGCCATTGTCGATCACAAGGCCAACCTGGGATCCGGCAATCAGCAAAAGCACCAGTCCGAGCAAGGGTATTGGCAACCAGCCAAGCCGGCCAACTAGGGCCTGAGCCGACGGGTGCTTTTCCGCCAGCCGCTCGGTAAGCCCGGCCAGAACCAGGGGTGTCACGATCAGCCCGAAGAAGGCGGGCAGCAGATGGCTGCCCAGGGTGAGCTCCAGGGTCACCTCTCCCATGAACACCCACAGATACACCGGCAGCAGAGCCAGTTGAACGATCAACAGCACCGGGGCCGCGGCGATAGCGCGGGCACCGTCACCGCGGCCCAGATGCGTGAAGCTGATGAACCAGTCCGTACAGGGCACCAACAGCACCAACAGCACGCCAAGGCGGACGGCCGGATCATCCGGAAGCAGAAGCAGCAGGGTGCCAACAGCCAGCGGCATCAGGACGAAATTGCCCAGTAACAGCGCGATCATGAAGCGGCGGTCGCAAAAAGCGGCCGTCAGATGGATCAAGGGCACCTGCGTAAAGGTGGTGTAGAGCAGCAGGCCCAGAACGGGCCAGAGCCATATCTCCCAAACTCCGGTTTGCTCCGGCGCCACCCAGCCGATTGCCATGCCGGTCAGGAGGGCAATGAGATAGACCCATACCTGATTTCGCTCCAGTTTGTCACGCATTGCACGCCAAGTCCGTTGAATGGCATCGAGTTGCCGATGATTGTTCAGTAGCGCGATGGTACCACTACCGGTAGCCCGGGTTCAGCGGGGGCGAGCTTGCACGGGCCCAGACCCCATGCTTTAATCCGCCCATGAGAACCGCCACCCATCTTCGCCGACTGTATGCCTGCCTGGCATTGTGCGCTCTGCTTCTGAGCCTGGTCTGGCAGCCTCTTGGGGCCGCTCTGGACGGCGCACAGTCCAGTGGACAGGCCGGTGTGGTGGCAATGTCAGAGAGCTGTACAGGATGCGGTGAACTCGAAGCGCTGGACAGTGACTGTATCGATATGGACCTGTTCTGTGTGCACCTTCCAGCTGCGGCGATAGGGGGTGACAACCTGTTTCCCTGGCCTGCTGCAACGGTGCAATCCGCACTGCAACACGACTTCCACACGGGCCTCTTTTTGCCCCCCGAGCCCCAGCCTCCGCGCATTACCGTTCCCGCCTGAAGTTTGCTGGCCCAGTGTTGAGGCCAGCAAGACAGTGTGAGCTGCCGTCGTTACCCGGGGAAACCGAAGGGGACCTAACAGGCCTGTTATCCGACTGAATTTCGCGCTTGGCGGTGGTGGGTGACAGGCTTCCTGGGCTATCCCCTGGCTTTCCCCAGTTAAACGAAGTGCTATCCGCTGCCTGAACTTGCCGCCACACCGCTTGATGTTGGAATCCCAGCGCGGCATGCCTCGATAGATCCAGGCACGCCGCGGGCGGCAGTACCGCGACCCGACTTAGCGTCGATTGAAATCACCTTTAACCGCGATCGAGACGAGAAGTACATCATGAAACGACTGAATGTTTTGGCACTGCTGTTTGGCCTGATACTGCCGGGGCTCAGCTGGGCCGATGAGCCCCTCAAAGGCAAGCTGTACAAGAACCCGCAGTGCGGCTGCTGTCAGGGGCATGCCGACTATCTGAGCGAACAGGGCTTCGAACTCGAAGTCATACCGACGAACGATCTTCAGGCTCTCAGACGCCAGCTGGGCGTACCGGAAAAACTGGAGGGGTGCCATACGATTCTAATCGACGATTATGTGGTCGAGGGACATGTCTCGGCCGCCTCGATCAAGCGCCTGCTGGCCGAGCGCCCCGATATCAAGGGTATTTCAATGCCGGGTATGCCGGCCGGCTCGCCGGGAATGGGCGGTGCCAAGGCCGAACCTCTCACGGTCTACGAGATATCCGAAGGCATGCCGAAAGTTTTCGCCGTCGAGTAAGACAGCGATTCGTCTCAGGACCTGTCCCGGCCCGGGCATCTGTCGCGTGACTAGCCGGGACTGTACTAAGGAGTACCGAATGAAGCCGGACATTTCACGCATCGTGCAGTCACTGAAAGGCACTATTGTGACGATTGTCATTGCCCTAACCTCGGGCATTGCCCTGGCCGATAGCCATGCGACAGCCTCGTCCGCGCCCGCCGCATCGGCCCCGCTCGAGGCGGAATTCGAGCAGCGGGTGCGGGACTATATCCTGAGCCATCCGGAAGTGGTGGTCGAAGCCTTCACCCTGTGGCAGGCGCAGCAGCAGGCGCAGCAACAGGGCCAGATCAAGGCGACCATTGCCGAACACCAGGCGGCCATTTTCGAGGATCCCGACTCCCCGGTCGGCGGCAATCCCGAGGGGGACGTGACCATCGTCGAGTTCTTCGATTACAACTGCCCCTACTGCAAGAAGGTGGTACCGGTGATGGCCGCGCTCGCAGAGGCCGATTCGCAGCTGCGCTTCGTCTACAAGGAGTTCCCGATCCTCGGGCCGGCGTCGGACTTCGCCGCCCGGGCCGCGCTGGCGGCGCGCGAGCAGGGGAAATACCTCGAACTGCACCAGGCATTGATGACCTCGGATACGCGTCTGACCGAGGACCGGGTGCTCGAGCTTGCCCGTGAAACCGGCCTGGATATTGATGTCTTGAAAACCGATATGCAGCACGAGGCGATCGAGGCGCAGTTTGCCCGCAACCGCCAGCTGGCCCGCGCACTCAATATCACCGGGACCCCGGGCTTCGTTATCGGGTCGGAAGTGCTGGGCGGTGCGGCGGACCGGCGCACCTTCGAGGCACTGATCGAGCGGGCACGACAGGCCCAATGAGCAGGGAGACTTTTGTGAGAGCGTTTGCATGTCGAGCTTGCCAATCGGCCTCGGACCGGACTCGCGCCCTGTACACTCTGTTGGAGGTCTGCCGTGCCTGATGCTGCCAATCTCGGCCTGCTGGGCGCCTTTGCCGGCGGGCTGATCTCCTTTCTGTCGCCCTGCACACTGCCGCTGGTGCCGGGCTATCTGTCGTTCGTCGCCGGCCAGGGCGGCTCGGTGCCGGAGCAGCAGCGCTGGCCGCACCTGGTGCTGAGTCTGTTCTTCGTGCTGGGTTTTTCGATCATCTTCGTCTCCCTGGGGGCGGGGGCCACCCTGCTGGGCAACATGCTGCAGGCCTACCGCTACGAGGCCACCTTGATCGGCGGCAGCCTGGTGATACTGTTCGGCATCTTCATGACCGGCCTGCTCAGGATCCGCTGGTTGCAACGGGAGTTTCGGCTGCAGCTGTCGCTGCCGCCCGGCAATCCGACCACCGCCTTCCTGCTGGGCGTATCCTTCGCCCTGGGCTGGACGCCCTGTATCGGACCGATCCTGGCGGCGATCCTGGCCATGAGTTCGCTCAGCGCCGACCCGAGGATGGCCGTGGCGATGCTCTCGGTCTATGCCCTCGGACTGGCGATCCCGTTCTTGCTGGTCTCGCTGTTCATGGAGACCTTCAAGCGGCGGTTGCGCGCGCTGGGACGCTTCAGCCGCTATCTGCACCTGACCGCCGGGCTGATCATGATCCTGATGGGCCTCGCCATGGTCACAGGCAAGTTGACACTGTTCGCGATCTGGATGCTGGAGCTGTTTCCGGCCATGGGGGCGATCGGATGAATGGACACCCACACGGATCAATGGAGGTTGTGACATGGGGATGAGGAAAGTGCTGTTGTTCGCGCCGTTGCTGGTCGCGTTCGGCTTGGGGTTCTTTCTCTGGCGCGGGCTGTCGCTGAATCCGCAGGAGCTACCATCGGCGCTGGTCGGGCAACCGGTGCCCGCGTTCGAGTTACCGTCACTTCAGCAGCCCGACCAGGTGTTGACACAGGATATCCTGCAAGGCGAGGTGAGCCTGCTCAACGTCTGGGCCACCTGGTGTCCGGCCTGCCGCGACGAACACCCCTTTTTGATGGAGCTGGCCGAGAAGCGGGGGATCCGCATCATCGGCCTGGATTACAAGGATCAGCGCGACGCGGCGCTGAAGTGGCTCAGCGACCTGGGCAACCCCTATCAGCTGACGTTGTTCGACGGTGACGGCCGGCTCGGGCTGGATCTCGGCGTCTATGGCGCCCCGGAAACCTTCCTGGTCGACAGGGACGGCATTATCCGCCTGCGCCACGCCGGCATCGTCGATGAACAGGTGTGGCAGGACAAATTCCGGCCACTCTTCGAACAATATCAGCAACAGACCCCGTGAGCGGAACACGGGTAGGGCGTCTTTCCCGTCAGGCCGGTTCGCGCATGGAAAAGGACACAGACCGGCGCTGTAGTTGGATACTACCATGCCCCTAATATCTGCCACAGGAATGATCCAGGTATGGCGTCCCCGCTGAATGACCACCGTTACCGGCACCTTTTCCTGGCCCAAGTCATCTCCCTGTTTGGCACCGGCCTTACGACCGTCGCCCTTGCATTGCTGGCGCACGACGTTGCAGGTGGGAAGGCCGGCGAAGTACTCGGGGTCGCGCTGGCACTGAAGATGGTCGCCTATGTCTTCATAGCACCGATCTTCGGCAGTTACGCCCAGCAGCTGCCACGCCGCACGCTTCTGGTCTCACTGGATCTGCTACGGGCCGCCGTTGTTCTCGCGCTACCCTTTATCACCGCCGTCTGGCAAATCTATTGCCTGGTGTTTCTGCTCAATGTGTTTTCGGCCGGCTTTACGCCGGTGTTTCAGGCCACGATCCCCGACATCATCAAGAATGAGCGGCAGTACAGCCGGGCCCTCTCGCTTTCCCGGCTGGCGTACGATCTCGAAAACCTGTTGAGCCCGACGATCGCCGCGGCGCTGATTGTAGTGATGAGCTTCAATGCGCTGTTTGTGCTGAATGCCATGGCCTTTGTCGCCTCTGCGCTCCTCGTGGTATCGGTTGTGCTGCCCGCCAGATCGCAAATTGAGAGCGCGCCCTTTTGGGTTCGGGCGATGAAAGGCATGAAGATTTACCTCCGGACACCGAGGCTCAAGGGACTGCTGGCGCTTTGCCTGGTGGTTGCCTCGGTTGGTGCGATGCAGATCGTCAACACGGTGGTCTATGTCCGAACGTACCTGGGCCTCGATGACACCTGGGTGGCGATTGCTCTGGCAGCGGCAGGAACTGGCTCGATGATCGCGGCCCTGCTGATGCCCAGGGCGCTGCAAAAGGTCTCCGAACGCCCGTTGATGTTGTTTGGCGGAGGTGTAATGGCGGCAGCGGTTCTGCTAGGAACCTTTCTGCCTGACATCGCGGGGCTGATGATGCTCTGGTTCCTGATCGGCTTTGGCAGCTCCCTGGTGCAGACACCTGTGGGGAGGCTGCTGATTCGTTCCTGTCAAGAGTCGGACCGGCCGGCCGTATTCGCGGCACAGTTCTCGTTGTCCCATGCCTGCTGGCTGGTTGCCTATCCACTCGCCGGTTGGGTCGGTGCAAACCTCGACCTGGCGGCGGCCTTCGGCGTGATGGGCGCAATAGCTCTGTTCTCGGCCGCAGTCTCCTGGATTCTCTGGCCCGTAAAAGAGCCGGAATCTCTTGAGCATACACATGAGCCGCTGGATCACAGCCACCTGCATTGTCATGACGCGCATCACCAGCATGAACACGAAGGCTGGGAAGGTCCTGAACCCCACAGTCATCGCCATCACCACGTATCGCTGAGACACCGTCATCGGTTAGTCATCGATGAGCACCATCCCTATTGGCCGGCGCGTGAGCGATAGTAAGGCACTTAGAACGATGTGCTGAGTGGTGACCTCAGCCGCCAATCGCACTGATGGGCGCCAGCGCCAAAGTGGTCGACGGCTGTGGGCACGCGGCGTTGGCCGACTGGAGATGGGGAGCCTTTTTGGCACCGGCGGGGCGGCGGCTCTCGATGGGTAATCTGTTGTGAACGAGGAGGCCCCGATGTGGGTGCATGATATAGACCCGGTGGCCCTGGACCTGGGGGTTATCCAGATCCACTGGTACGGCCTGATGTACCTGGTGGGCTTCGCCGCGGCCTGGTGGCTCGGTACCCTCCGCGCCCGCCGTCCCGGCTCGGGCTGGACCGTCCAGCAGATCTCCGATCTGGTGTTCTGGGGCGCGGTTGGCGTGGTGGTCGGTGGCCGCAGTGGATACGTGCTTTTCTACAATTTCGATAATTTTCTCGATAATCCGCTCTGGCTGCTCCAGGTTTGGAAGGGCGGCATGTCCTTCCATGGCGGCCTGATCGGCGTGATACTGGTACTCTGGCTGTTCGGGCGTCACCACCGCAAGCGCTTCTTCGAGATGGGCGACTTCGTCGCCCCGCTGATCCCGATCGGCCTGGGCGCGGGCCGGCTGGGCAACTTCATTGGCGGCGAACTCTGGGGGCGGACGACCGATCTGCCCTGGGGGGTGATTTTCCCGCGGGCCGGCGACGGGATGCCGCGGCATCCGTCGCAGCTCTACGAGTTCGCCCTCGAAGGGGTAGTGCTGTTTATTGTGCTCTGGTGGTTCTCGTCGTGCCCCCGGCCGCCCATGGCGGTATCGGGGCTCTTCCTGCTTTTATATGGCGTGTTCCGTTCGCTGGTCGAGCTGGTGCGCGAGCCGGACGAGCACCTCGGCTTCATCGCCTTCGACTGGCTGTCGATGGGGCAGCTGTTGTCGCTGCCGATGATCCTGTTCGGCGCGGCGCTGCTCGCTCTGGCTTACCAGCGGCGGGTAGATTGACGGATACCTTGAGCGAACTAAAGGTTTGGCAGCTAAATGTACCGGCTGCAGCAGACGCACAGGGTCGACGAGATGGAGCGCAGAGGTTGTTGCCGAACTATTTATCATTTCCGCTATCTATTGACGCCCATGAGTTTTTCGATCCGACTAACCCGTTAGACTTTTTATGATCAGTCCTGGTTTCAGGAGCCGGCCGAGTCTGCACCGCTTCGGGGGCCAGGGCTCGGCCGATGCTGAGGAGAATGAAAAATGAGACGAAAGGCGCGCTTTCTGGCGCTACTGATGCTGACCACGCTGTCCTTCGGCGCCCTTGCCGCCCTGCCGATGAACGCCCCCCAGGGGCGGGAGCTGCCGTCGCTGGCACCGATGCTCGAACAGGTCAATTCCGCGGTGGTCAATATCGCCACCTACGCCCGCCAGCCGGAGCAGAACCCGCTGCTCAGCGATCCCTTTTTTCGGCGTTTCTTCAACATACCCGACGAGGAGGCGCGACCGCACGCGCAACGGCGCCAGACCAGCGCCGGCTCCGGTGTCATCTTCGATGCCGGTAATGGCACCATCGTCACCAACTTCCATGTCATCAAGGGGGCCGACGAGATCCAGGTCTCGCTGATCGATGGCCGGACGTTCGAGGCGGAACTGGTCGGTACCGACCCCGAGGTCGATATCGCGGTGCTGAAGATCGATGCCGACAACCTGTACGAAGTCGAGCTAGCGGACTCCGACAGCCTGCTGGTCGGCGATTTCGTGGTGGCGATCGGCAACCCTTTCGGCCTCGGCCAGACCATCACTACCGGCGTGGTCAGCGCCTTGGGGCGGACCGGCCTCGGTATCGATAGCTACGAGGACTTCATCCAGACCGATGCGTCGATCAACCCCGGCAACTCCGGTGGCGCCCTGGTCAATCTGCGCGGTGAGCTGGTCGGTATCAACACCGCCATCATCGCCCCAGGCGGCGGCAATGTCGGCATCGGCTTCGCGATTCCGGTCAATATGGCGCGTGCTAGCGTCGAACAGATTGTCGAGCACGGCGAAGTCAAGCGTGGCCAAATAGGGGTGGCGATCCAGGACATGAACCCGGCGCTGCGCAAGGCCTTCAAGCTCGACAATGGCATGCGCGGCGTGCTCGTGACCGATGTGCGCAAGGGCTCGGAAGCCGACAAGGCCGGGCTCCAGGCCGGCGATCTCATCACCGCGGTCAATGGCGATCCGACCCCGACCACCGGTGAGCTGCGCAACAGCATCGCCTTCAGCGATATCGGCGAAACAGTGACGTTGTCGTTGCTGCGAGACGGCATGGAGATAACGATCAAGGTCAAGGTTGGGGAACCCGAACGCTTGGCCGGCAGTGACATGCATCCGCTGTTCAAGGGCGTGACCCTGGCGCCGAATCCGGAAGGGGGCGTCAAGATCGTGGATATGGCGCGCGACTCCCAGGCCGCGATCAGCGGGCTGCGCCCGGGCGATATCCTGCTCAGCGTCAATCGCGCCGGGGTGTCGACGGTCGAGGATGTCGAACAAGCACTCAAACGTGAGCAGGATCAAGTGTTGCTGCAGGTCCAGCGAGGAGCCGGGGTCTTCTTCCTGGTACTGCGCTGATGCGATGGCCGGCACCTGGTCCGCCAAGGGGGCCGGGCGTCGGCCCACTTCAGCGACTCTCCAGTCGGATGTAGTCGAGCACGTGACATCCAAAGGGCAGTAGTTGGCCGTAACCCTGGTGCAGACGATCGCTATAGTGCCAGAATCTGGCCGCGGTGCGGCATATGCCTTAAAGAAAGTGCCGGATAAATCTTGGCGTACGATATTTTCCGTTTCGTGAGCTGATCCCATAATCAGTGCCATTTAGCGATCAGTTACAAAACGAAGGTTTAGACGAACCGTTGCGAGCCACCTGCTGAAGGTGTATAAACATACAAACACCTATACACGGAGCCCACCATGGCAACTGTTCGCTGGAACGTCGCCGTCTCGGCCGACACCGACCAGTCCCTGCGCATGTTCCTGGCCAGCCAGGGCGGCGGCCGGAAAGGCGACCTGTCGCGCTTCATCGAGGAAGCGGTGCGCGCCCACATCCTGGAGCTGAGCGCCGAGCAGGCCAAGGCCTCCAACGCTCAGTTGAGCGAGTCGGAACTGACCGACGCTGTTGCCGAGGCGCTCGACTGGGCACGTAAACGCTGATGCGGGTCGTGCTGGATAGCAACATCCTGTTCAGCGCCCTGATCTCGCCCCACGGTGCACCCGATGCGATCTACCGCGCTTGGCGGACGGCGCGCTTCGAACTGGTGACTTCGCGCATGCAGCTCGATGAAATCCGCCGGGCCAGCCGCTACCCCAAACTCCAGGCCATTCTTCAGCCCGCCAAGGTGGGCACCATGATCAACAACCTGCAACGCGCCCTGGTCCTGGAACGTCTGACCATCGAGGCCGAAGCCGATGATCCCGACGATGCTTTCCTGTTGGCCATGGCTGTCGAAGGCCAGGCGGACTATCTGGTGACCGGGGATCGCCGTGCCGGCCTGTTGCAACGGGGACACATCGAGCGCACCCGCATCGTCACGCCCGCCCAATTCTGTGCCGAGGTGCTGTGATCGATGCCGGTCGGCTTCCTGACACAAGAGCAGCGCAACAGCTTTGGCCGCTACGTCGAGGCTCCCAGCCGTGAAGAGCTGGAACGCTACTTCCACCTGAGTGATGACGACCACAATATCCTCCAGCCGTTGCGCGGTGTGCACAGTCGGCTTGGCTATGCCATTCAACTGACCAGCGTCCGCTACCTAGGCACCTTTCCCAACGACTTCTCTACCGTCCCCCAAGAGGTGCTACAGGCACTTTGCCGTCAGTTGGGGATCGACGATCCAGCCTGTATCCACGCCTATGTCGATACCCGCCAGCGGCATCGGCACGCGGTGGAAATACAGGCGCGCTATGGCTATCGAGTGTTTACCGGCCCTGGCGTCGGTTTCCGCTTGTCCCGTTGGCTGTATGCCCTGTGCTGGACAGGCACCGACCGGCCGGGCGAGCTGTTCAACCGGGCAACGACCTGGTTGCTGACGCACAAGGTCTTGCTGCCCGGTGTGACTGTCCTGGAGCGCTTCATCGCCCAACTGCGCAGCCGGGTTGAAGAACGACTCTGGCTCACGCTCGGTCGCAGCGTGAGCGAGGCGCAACGGCAGCAACTACACGACTTGCTGCTGGTCGCCGAGGGTAACCGCTATTCCCGCCTGGATCAGCTGCGCTCCGGCCCAGTGATGGTCAGTGGTCCCGCGCTGATCCGAGCATTGCGCCGGCTCGATGAGGTGCGCGGCATCGGCATCAACTTGCCGGCCGCGGCGCATATCCCGCCCAGCCGCATCGCCGCCCTGGCGCGCTTCGCCAACACCGCCAAAGTCACAGCAATCAACCGGCTGCCAGCGTCGCGGCGGATGGCGACGCTCGTGGCGTTTGCGCTGTGCCTGGAGGCCACCGCGCACGACGACGCCCTGGAGGTCCTGGAAGCGCTGCTGCGCGATCTGTTCAGCAACGCGGAGAAGGCCGACAAGAAAGCCCGCATGCGCAGCCTGAAAGACCTGGACCGCTCGGCCGCGCTGCTCGCCGCTGCCTGCAAGGTCGTGCTGGACAACTCGATCAGCGATGACAACGTGCGCGCCCGGTTGTTCAACGACCTGCCGAGGACCACCCTGGAGAAGGCCCTGGAAGAGGTCAATGCGCTGATCCGCCCCGCCGATGACGTGTATTTCCTCGCGTTGGAAGCGCGCTACCGCAGTGTGCGCCGCTTCCTGCCTGACCTGCTCAAGCATATCCGCTTCGGCTTCAGCCCGGCCGGCAAGGGCGTGGCGGCCAGCTTGGACTGGTTGCAACTGAACCTGCCGCGCCGGAAACCGGAGGGTGACGCGCCGCAAGAGATCGTGGCTAAAGCTTGGCAGAAGCATGTCACCCGCAAGGACGGCTCCCTCGACATGGGCGCCTATGTGTTTTGCACGCTCGATGCGCTGCGCACGGCCCTGCGCCGCCGCGACGTGTTCGTCTCGCCCAGTTGGCGCTATGCCGATCCCCGTCTCGGCCTGCTCGACGGTGCCGAATGGCTGGCGGCGCGGCCGATCATCTGTCGCTCACTGGGCCTGACCATCGATGCTGGCACTACTCTGGAGGCGCTGGCCTCCGAGTTGGATGCGACTTGGCAGGCGGTGGCCGCCCGCCTGCCCGACAACCCCGCGATCCAACTGAGCGACAACGCCGAAGGCAAGACCGAGCTGTCGCTCGGCTCGCTGGACAAGCTGGAGGAACCGAACTCACTGCTGCAACTGCGGGCGGCCGTAGCCGACCTGATGCCTCGTGTCGATCTGCCGGAAATCCTGCTGGAGATCGCTGCCCGTACCGGCTTCGCCGAAGCGTTCACTCATGTATCCGAACGCAATGCACGCGCCGACAACCTGGTCATTAGCCTCTGTGCCGTGCTATTAGGCGGCGCCTGCAACACCGGCCTGGAGCCGCTGATCCGCAACGACAATCCTGCCCTGCGCCGCGACCGGCTGTCCTGGGTCAGCCAGAACTACATCCGTGACGACACCCTGTCCGCTGCCAACGCCATCCTGGTCGCCACGCAGAGCCAACTGGCGCTTGCTCAGGCCTGGGGCGGTGGCGAGGTCGCTTCCGCCGATGGCATGCGCTTCGTGGTGCCCGTGCGCACCGTGCATGCCGGGCCCAACCCGAAGTATTTCGGTACCGGCCGGGGAGTCACCTGGTACAACCTGATCTCCGACCAGTTTTCCGGCCTTAACGCCATCACCGTCCCCGGCACCCTGCGTGACAGCCTGGTTCTGCTGGCTGTGGTGCTGGAGCAGCAGACCGAGTTGCAGCCGACGCAGATCATGACCGACAACGGCGCCTACAGCGACGTGGTGTTTGGGCTATTCCGCCTGCTCGGTTACCACTTCAGCCCGCGCCTGGCCGACGTCGGTGGCACCCGCTTCTGGCGCACGCGCCCGGAAGCGGACTACGGCAAGCTCAACGGTCTGGCCCGGCAGTCAGTCAAGCTAGATCTGATCGCCGAACACTGGGACGACCTGCTGCGCCTGGCCGGCTCGCTCAAGCTCGGCCGGATACCGGCCACCGGTATCATGCGCACGCTCCAGGCCGGCGACCGGCCCACCCGCCTGGCCCAGGCGCTGGCGGAGTTCGGCCGCATCGAGAAGACCCTGCACACCCTGACCTACATCGATGACGAGTCCAAACGACGCGCCACCCTGACCCAGCTGAACCGAGGCGAGGGCCGGCACAGCCTGGCCCGCACCGTGTTTCACGGCAAGCGCGGCGAGCTGCGCCAGCGCTACCGTGAAGGCCAGGAAGATCAGCTCGGCGCCCTGGGCCTGGTGGTGAACATCATCGTGTTGTGGAACACTCTTTACATGACGGCCGCCGTGGAGCGGCTCAGGCAGTCCGGCTACCCGGTGCTGGAGGAAGATGTGGCCCGGCTGTCGCCGCTGATCCATGAGCACATCAACATGCTCGGGCGGTATTCGTTCGCGGTGCCGGAAGAGGTTGCGCGCGGGGAACTACGTCCGCTGCGAAATCCCAATGATGACCTGTGATCTCCCTAAACGCTACGAACAACACCCACGCTGCTGCTGGATCGGCGGGCACTTCACCGAGCCAAACGAACAGAACACGCAGCAATGACCTGGGTTGGGGCGTAGCAGCGCCTTGCAGTTGCTGCACTCGTAATAGAACTGGCAGTCGTCCGTGGGCATGGTTTCCTGCTGAGTATGACCACAATGCGGGCAGGTCGAACACAGATTCGAGGATGACGGCGCTCATAGTGACTTCACTTCTGTACGGTGGACGGATAGCCCGCATTCGTTGTGGCCCTGGTCAGCAAGTCCGGCTTGGCCTTGTCCGGGTCATAGGTGACGGTGGCGGCCTTCTTGGCGAAATCGATCTTCACGGCGCTCACCCTGGAGACCTTTTCCAGCGCCTTTTTGACCGTTATCGGACAGACCGGGCAGGTCATGTTCTGCACATCGAGGGTGACGGTTTTCTGTGTTGCAGCCAGCACCGCGAGAGGCAAGGCCATGAGTGCGACTAGCAGCAGTTTGCGCATGGGAATCTCCTTTCAGTAGAACAGCGGGGCCAGCCACGGCACGGCCAACAGGCCGAGCAACAAGGTGGCGACAATCCAGAACAGGAGCCGCTGCCGAGAGCGCGTGCGCGGATCGGCGCAGGGCATGGCCGGCGTGTAGACCTGAGGCACCAGGTGGCCATCGGCGCTATCCGGGTGAAATGATGAAGCGACTGCGTTTCATCAAGCGCGCTCAGGCGCTGGGATTCACGCTCATGGAAGTCGGTGGACTGCTGACGCTCGATGAGGGGACGCCTGCGCCGAAACGCGAGCACTGGCTGCATGCAAGCTCGCGTTGATCGAACAGAAGATGGCCGACCTAGTTGCCATGCAGCAACTTTTAGGCGGATTGGTGCGGCAGTGTGATGCGGGAGACGGCGGAGCGATGTGCACAGTCATCGAGACACTGACCAGAGAGTCATGCTTGGGGGAGACCATAGATCGCGGCTCCATTGTTCCCGAGGGTATTCAAAATGCATTCGCCATCACCAGAAGCGCGATTCGCTCATGATGATGGGCTTAAGTGCACTTTCTGTTCCATTACTCCCCAAACCCCTTCATCTTCGGTCAACTGCCCCAGGATCTTTCGCATTGATTCACCCTTCAGTTGCAGGCGGTGTGCGTTGTGCATCAGCCGGTCCAGGATCGCGTCCGCCAGGGTGTTGTCGCCGATGCAGGCATACCACTGATCGGTGGGCAACTGACTGATCACCAACGTCGAAGTTTGGCCATGTCGGTCATCCATAATCTCCATCAAGTCATTACGGTGAGCCGGTTTGAGTGGCTCCAGTCCCCAGTCGTCGATCAGTAGCAACTGGACCTTGGCCAGTTGCTTGAGCAGCTTGTGATAGGTGCCGTCGGCTTTGGCTTGGGTCAGCTCTAGCAGCAGACGTGAGAGCCGGTAGTAACGGACGCTGTATCCCCGCAGGCACGCACTGTGGCCCAGTGCGCAGCCGAGATAGGTCTTGCCACTACCGCAGGGACCTGTGATCAGCAGGTTTTGCATCCGTTCTATCCAGTCCCCTTGGGCCAGCCTGGCTATCTGAGCCTGGCTGACGTTGCGCGGATGCTGGTAGTCCAGGTCCTGAACATTGGCAGCGAGTTTGAACCGCGCCTGGCGGATCAAGCGCTCATGCTTTCGATGTGCGCGGTTCAGGTTTTCCTGCTCGATGAGCAGGCTGAGCCGCTCCACGAACGGCAGTGCTTCGTAGGTGCCGGTTTGTTCCAGTTGGGTTTGCAGGGCGTGGGCCATGCCGCCGAGTTTTAGTTGGCGCAGCTGCGCCAGGATCTGAGTACTCATCGGGGTGTCCTGTGTCGAAGGGTCAGTGGAAGCTGTGGGGGCCACGGATGTTCTCGTGCTGCTGAGGCAGATCGGCCTGCACGTTGAGTGCTTCGGGGAGTCGATCTCTGTTGCTAAGCAGGATCGACTTGATCTGTTTCAGCCGGATCAGGCCTTCCCGGTTGGCGATACCGCAAGCCGCATTCAGTCGTTCGGCGGGGTAGTCTCGACTGAGGTTCAGCAGGCCCAGACAGATCCGATAGGCCTGCTCCGGATGAGCCTTCGCTGCCAGTTGTTCCGTCACCCAAGCCTGGACCTCCGGTCCGATGTGCTTGGCCCAGTGTTTAAGTCGTCCCGGCGTCCATTGCTGCTGCTTCTGGTGACGCTTGGGCATATGGCTGGCCTCGGTCGTGGTGCCGGGCCGATGTCGGCGTGGGTGGGACGCTACCACCTGTTGGCGGAAGTACAGCCTGACTAAGGTGTCGCTGGCATGTAGCTCCAGCGTTTCACCGACGTACTGGTGCGGTACCGAGTAGTGATGCTGCTGGTACTGAACGTGGTAGTCGATGTTGACCTTAACCGGCTTGATCTCGACGTAATGGTAGGGATGGTTGGGCAGTACTCGTAACGCTGGGCGATCGAGCAGCTCGAAGGCCTGCCGACGGTTGCCCGGCAACTGCTTGAATGGCTTCTCATTCAACTCCTCCAGCAGGGCCCGGATGCAGTGGTTAACCTCGGCCAACGAGAAGAAGCTGTGATGGCGCAACCGAGCCAGGATCCAGCGCTCGACGATCTGTACGCCGACCTCGGCCTTCGACTTGTCCTTCGGTTTATAAGGGCGTGCCGGCACCACGGCGACTTGGTAATGCTCGGCCCATTGCTGGTAACTCGGGTTCAGGTCTGGATCGTAGCGACAGGCCCGGCTGACGCCGCTACGCAGATTATCGGGCACGATAATCTCGGGAGCACCGCCGAAGTACTCGAGCATCCGCACATGACTACCCAGCCAGTCCGGCAGCGTCTGGCTTAGCGTGGCCTCGGCATAGGTGTAGTTCGAGGCGCCTAGCACAGCGACAAACACCTGTGCCTGACGCACCTCACCGGTACTCGCGCAGATAATCGGTACGGTCGGCCCGCAGTAATCGACGAAGCACTTCTCACCGGCCCGGTGAGTCTGACGCATGGAGCGCTTCTGCTGGCCGCACCAGTGGCGGTAGCGGTCGCAGAACTGGGAGTAGCTGTAGCAGCGGTTGGGGTACTGCTGGGTGTATTCCTCCCAGAGCAACTGCTTGGTCATCCCCTTGCGCTTGAGTTCCTGGTGGAGAGCGGCCCAGTCCGGTACTGCGTAGCGTGCGGACGCTGTGGTGTCAGCACCGGGGTAGAACAGCCGCGCCAATTGGCTGTCGTCCAGATCGTCTGGCAATGGCCAGGTGAGCCCCAGCTCGGTGGCTTGGCTCAGCAGTTTCTGGATGGCTCCCACGCTGATCTTGGTACTGTCCTTGATCTGTCGGATCGACAGCCCGGCGGCGAGCCGTAGGCGAAGAACATCTCGGATTTTACGCATTGTGATCCTCTTAGCCGGCATAGCCTCTCCCTGAAAATGAGGAGAGGTTACCAAACAAGTTGAAATATCAATGCGTTAAGAGGAATTCCGGACGAACGTGAACACGGATTCCGGGAAGATGAACAGCGATTCCGGCACCGTGAACGGTGATTCCGGAAATTAGGCGAAAGTGTTCAGCTTCGAGCGGATTCGGTGTTCACGTTGAACCAGAATGGGTGTTCACGTTCCGCCGGAATGGCTGTTCACCATGGGCCGGAATATGCATAAGGATAATAGGGCTCGTATGGTCGCGGGATACTGCTGGCCCTGGGCAAGTAAGAAAGACAAGAAATCGATGGATATCGTGTTTCCCGAATATGGCTTTGCTGCTCAGTGGAACCTGGATAACGACGGCATGCTCTGGGCTATCGCGGATAATTCCGTTGAACAAATCGGGGGCATTCATACTTGCCAGGGGCTGGAATTTGACTATATAGGCGTGATAATCGGGGATGATTTTGTTATTCGTGATGGCCGGGTAATAACTGACGCAGGGAAGAGGGCGGGCCAGGATCGATCCGTGCACGGCTACAAGAAGCTTCTCAAAGAGCAACCCGATTATGCCCAAGCCCAAGCGGACCAAATAATAAAGAACACATACCGCACTCTCATGACACGCGGCCAGAAGGGTTGTTACCTTTACGCAACCGACGCTGAAACCCGGGAATACTTCGCGAGTTTTCTTGCTTCACAAACCAAGCACGAGCAAGCACGGGAAAGCAGTAAAATGCCCGACTTCAACGGCCTGGAGCTCCCAGTCGTGTCACGCTTGGAAGCGAACTCCGAGCAGTATGTACCGATCTATGACCTGAGCATAGCTGCAGGTGAGTTCAGTGAAATGCAGACTGCGGAAGCAGACTACTGGGCCGAGTTGCCTGATTTCATGCGATCAAGCCCGGATCTTTTCATTAGCCGTGTGGTAGGTGAATCGATGAACCGGCGCATCCCTAATGGATCCTGGTGTCTATTCCGAGCAAACCCAGGCGGCTCACGACAAGGAAAGATTGTTGTGGTTCAGCATCGCTCAATCGAAGACCCCGACCACGGCGGCAGCTACACGGTAAAGCAATATCACAGTGAGAAGGTGGAAGAATACGGTGAACTGGTCAACCAACGCATCCTGCTTCGGCCACTCACCAATGCCTTCGGATACAAGGATATTGTGCTCGAAGATGAGCAGGAAGATCTGGTAGTTATCGGTGAGTTCTTGACGGTGCTTTGAGCCTTACAGGGGCCTCAAGGCTAAAAAATATTTGGTATAGAGGCGCCGGACATAAACAAATCCGACGAATGTGAACCCTAACAAACGTATGAACAACTCCCTTCAGTGCCACTAAAACTGCATTTTCTCTGTGCTGGGGCGCATAAAATGCGCACAACCACCCCTTTTTAACGGA
>NZ_AUAZ01000003.1:0-53313 GCF_000428985.1 Marinobacterium litorale DSM 23545
ATAGCAAGCATCGATATTTCGACAGTATCGGGTGCTCAGAAGGCCATTGGCGCGATCGACAACGCACTGGATACCATCAACTCAACCCGAGGTGATCTCGGTGCGGTGAACAACCGTCTGGACTTCACCATCAACAACCTGTCCAGCATCTCCGAGAACGTGTCTGCTGCACGGTCTCGAGTAGAGGATGCGGACTTTGCGAAGGAATCTGCAGCGCTGTCCCGCTCTCAGGTTCTGCAGCAGGCCGGTACTGCAATGCTGGCCCAGGCTAATGCCGCACCGCAGCAGGTACTGTCACTGCTGCAGTAAGATTCAGGCTGATACCCTGATAACAAGACCGCTCCCAGGGGGGGCGGTCTTCCTGAATCCGAGGTAAGGTTATGAGTATCGAAACCTCTGGTTTGCCTCCGCAAACCCCAATGCAAGGTTCATCTTCCCGCCAGTTGCCTGATGTGCAGGCTCAGGAAGTGGCTCAAGCGGCTCAAGCCAACGCTCAAAAAAACGCTGAGCAGACGGAGCTTTCGGTAGAGAAACTGCAGGCTGCTGTCGAGAAAATGAACGAATTGATGCAGAACGGCCAACGTTCTCTTAATTTCTCTGTCGATGACTCGACGGACCAGGTTGTGGTCAAGGTGCTGGATACCAGTACCGATGAAGTGGTTCGCCAAATACCCTCAGAGGAAACTTTGAAATTCGCCGAGTACCTGGAAGGGATGGTCGGCCTGATCTTTGACCAGCAGGCCTGACGGCCGCGGGTCGGTTTCTGCTAGACTTAGGCGTATAGATTCAGTAGAAACCGGTCCCTGACCCCATTCTCAAACAGGGCGGCATTATCGTGAGGCCAAGCCCATGTCCAATATAATCTCTTCACTTGGTGGTGGTTCCGGCGTCGACACTACCAGCTTGGTTTCCAGCCTGGTTGAGGCTGAGCGTGCACCCCAGGAAAGCCGTCTGGATCGTCGGCAGGACAAGCTGGAAGCCCAGATCTCCGCCTACGGTACCCTTAAAAGCGCACTTTCAGAGTTTCAAGGGGTGCTCTCGCCCCTGGCAAATGCAGATACCTTTAATGCGCGTTCTGTGGCTTTCCCGGAAACGGATATTATTACCCCCAACTCCTTGGATGCGGGCGCACAGACTGGCAGCTATCAGATAGAAGTATTGGATGTGGCCAGTGCGCAAACCTTGGTGATGGGCAGTAACAGTGACCAAAAGGCCGCGCTTGGGGCTAGTGGCGAGCTGAATATCCAGTTCGGTGCCTGGACCTACACCGGTAGTGATCCCACAGGCTTTGCCGTCAATGACGGTAAAGCTGCATTGAATATTACCATCGAGGCATCGGATTCACTCAAGACGATTGCTGACAAGATCAATGATACTGACTCTGGCATCCAGGCCAGCGTTATGAAGGTGGATGATCAGTATCAGTTGATGCTGACTGCCCCCTCGGGCGAGGACAACGCACTTCAGATTACCGGTAATGACCCTTCTCTGTCAGGCTTTGAGTTTAATAGCGGCAGCTTTGCCTCTGTTACCGAAACCCAGCAGGCCAGTGATGCGCGTCTTAAGGTCAATGGTCTTGAGGTACGCCGCCAAACCAATGAAATCGACGATGTGATCACCGGTTTCAACTTTACGCTCAATAAAGCAGCGGAAGGCGAGAAGCTGAACTTCTCGGTGGATGCTGATACCGCAGTCGCGGAGCAGGCCATTCGTGATTTTGTCGAGGCATATAACAGCCTTTACGAAACCACCAAAAACCTGACCGGTTACTCCAAGGATGAGAACAACAATACCGTTCGGGGCGATTTGGCAACGGATGGCACCGCCAAGGCGCTTATTCGTCAGCTCCGTAATATGGTTGGTACACAGGTGCCGGGCGTAGAATCCGGTTTTACCGCATTGACCAATGTGGGCATACGCACCGAATTGGATGGCACACTCTCCATTGAAGAGGATGAGTTCAGTGCGGCGATCAGCCAAAACTTTGAAGAGGTTGCCAATCTCTTTGCTCAAAATACCAGCAGCGGCAACAACTACGTTGATGTAGGTACAGGAACACGTATTACCGGGACTAAAGCCGGTAACTACAACGTAGAGATTACTCAAGACCCATCGAAAGGTTTTGTAACGGGTAATGCCATTGTAGGCACTCTGTTTGATACACCGCTGGATACCAGCGCTGGTGACTACAGTTTTCAAATCAGTGTAAACGGGACGAAGTCCGACACCATTACGCTGAGCGGTACCTACAACTCTGCGGATGAGGTGCGCGCAGAGCTTCAGTCGCTGATCAATGGTGATGCTAAGTTAAAAGCGGTGAACTCTGCCGTGGATGTAAGTTACGATAGCGATACAGGTACATTCAGCTTCATCTCCCGCGAATATGGTAGTTCATCGAAAGTGAGCTTCTCAAACGTGGGTGCGGATATGGCCAATCTAGGCGTAACCGATGCATTGAGCGGCACTGTCGGTAAGGATGTGGTCGGTACCATTAATGGCCAGGCCGGTTTTGGGGCGGGTGAAGTATTGCTGCCGGATCTGGAAAGCGACGCCTACGGGCTTAACCTCTCAATAAGACCCGGTGCGGCTGCTGAAGGTGCTTTTCAGATCAATTTCTCGCGCGGTATGGGTGGTGAGCTTACCCGGCTGATTGATCGGTTCCTGGCCAGCGATGGTGTTATCGCCAGCCGGGAAGATAATATCGACAATCAACTTGACGGTATTCAGGATGACCGGGAAGAATTGGATCGTAAAATTGCGATTTATGAAGAGCGTCTTACCGCTCAGTTCCTCGCGATGGAGCAGGTGGTTTCCAGTCTGAATGCAACCGGTGATTCACTGGACGGTATTCTTGATCGTTTACCCTGGACAGCCCAAAACGGCTAATGAATACTCACTAACCCTCTCGCGGAGTCGGTCCGCGTAATTGGTGGAATAGATATGAATATTAACGCGCTCAAGCAGTACAAAAATGTGGATTTGAATGTAGCAGTGGAGAATGCAACGCCCCACGAGCTGGTTTCAATGATGTTCAAGGGCGCGCTGGAGGCGTTGGCCAAGGCTAAGGGTGCGATTGAGCGCAACGACATCCAGTTACGTACACAGCAGATCAACAAAACCACCGAGATTATTGTTAACCTCAAGGGTACATTGAACTTTGAGCAGGGTGGTGAGATTGCTGAAAACCTGGATGCGCTCTACGACTATATGATCCGTACGCTGATGCAGGCGAACCGTGAAAACAGTGGAGAGAAAGTGGCTGAGGTTGCCGAGCTGGCGTCGGAAATCTTCCAGGGGTGGGCGGGTATCCCGCCGGAAGAGCATCACAAGTCTTCGTTTGTAGAATAATTAAACGCTTTCAGGTATTTCCCGGCATCTGCCTTCGGCTCCTGCCGGGCTACCTATTCCCGCCATATGATCAACACCCCGTAGCCCGGCACCCCACCGCAGTATCACCATTCCATAGCCTGGCAGCAGCGAAGCGAATCCCGGGACTTATTCGCCTGCGATTCCCTCCACTTCACGCTTAAGCTCGCAACCCTTTAGCCAAGGCTATAAAAATAAGGCGGGATCTTCGTGAAATCCCGCCTTCTATTCAGGAAGTGAAAAGCTGGTAATCCGTTAACGAAGCAGTGACAGTACTTGCTGTGGCATGGCATTGGCCTGCGCCAGCATGGCGGTTCCGGCCTGTTGTAACACCTGAGCCCGTGACAGCGTCGCAGACTCTTTTGCAAAATCCGCATCCTCAACGCGAGAGCGCGCCGCGGAGATGTTCTCGGAAATGCTGGAGAGGTTGTTGATAGTAAAATCAAGGCGGTTGTTTACCGCACCGAGCTGAGAGCGGAACTGATCGATCTGCTCCATGGCGTTATCCACCGAGCTTATCGCTTTTTGGGCACCTGCGACTGTACTGATATCCAGCCCACTCAAGGTGCTTCCACTGATCCCGCCTTGGGCGCTGTTGACTTCCAGCCAGCCGGTTGTGCCGACCGGTGTATTCCCCAGCTCCAGAGAGATGGCTGAACCATCAAGGCTGCGTAGAGAAATTCCGGCTTTGGCACTGGTCCCGTCCTGGACATCGGTTGCTTCGCCGTTAGCCGCTTCTGTCGCCGAAGAGATAAACTTGGCGCCGCCACCGCTGGGGTGTCCAAAAGCCAGCGCGGCGGTAGGCCCTAAATCGGGTACGTCCGAAAAGGTAATAGGCGCATTTCCTTCCAGAATAATATCGTTTCCGTGGATGCGAGCGCTTATTCCTGTATCTCCGGTAAAGCTGTTAAACGTCTCTGCCAGTTCCTGAATGCTGGCATCATTACCAATCCCGGTCATCACAACACCGTTGAGTGCAAAATCCCCCCAGCTGTTGTTGGACCAGGTATCGTAATCAAATCCGCCCAGCTTGAGTGTGCCGGATGAGTAGAGGCTGGCGACCACGCCGGTTTCATCGGAGATGGCGTTGATAGCATCTATTTTACCGTAGAAGGTGTCGGTATCCGTTACATCCACTTCGACCCCGTTGATTTCTATTTGGCCCTTCTCCCAGGCCGTGTTGGGCTCGGTAAGACCCACACCGTTGATGACACCGGGGTCCGGGCTTTCACGAAAACCCAGAAAGGCAAGATCAGCCAGGGTGCCGGTTAAACCACGCTCAACGGTAATGGTTTCTCCTCTGTCTGAGGAGAGCACCAGTTGTGCGCTGGCACTGATGGTGCCCGTGCTATACCCATCGGGTAGCTGAAGATCGAAATTAATGGGTCCGCCCGTGGCTGTGTTAGGCAGTACCGAGGTGGCGGTGAGTATAGAGCCCCCGACGTAGTCGGCACCTGCGATACTACCGGTATCGGTGTCGCCGCTTTGCAGGTTCATGGAGACTGTCCCAAGGCCTGAATAGGTGGCGCTTCCGGTCACGGCTTCAGTCAGATAGTCTTCAACGTTTGCGTAGTAGAATGTTTCAAATGCGGTCAGGCCTGTACCGGTTCCCCAGTTTACTCCGGAGTTAACCAATGCTGCGTCGAGGTTGAAACCCACTTCTAAATCATCAAAAATGTCGCTAATGCTTTGACCTCCGGCGCTGGCTAATCCATCCTCCATCATTTTCAAGGCAACATAGCCTGCCGAATAACCGAGGCTATCAGAGGGTGAGCCGCTCGTCATTTTCAGAACGCCGGGGTCTGCAAAGGCAGCAATGCCGTCGGCTAGCGTCCCTGCAGGAGGAATATTCGCGGAGATATCTCCCAGTACACGGCTGTCTGCACCGTGTAAGAGTTCTGAAACGCCCTCAGTAAAGAAGCCGGGCAGGGCGGTGTTGACGAGTGCAGGAATCTTCGCTGCCATTACAGCGTGTACCATTTCATGAGCTATGATGCGGTCATTGTAATAAGGGTCAGAGCCTTCCAGGCTCACGAAGTCCGCCATATCAACAACCAGCTTTAAATCACCTGAGCCGCTCCAAACGGCTGCTATCCGACCGCTGGCTCCATCTGAACGAAGATCGTCTAGGTTTCCCACGAAATCTGAAAGGTCGCCAGTCAGCGTCCCGTCAGTTTCCGCGAATATTAGATCTATCGGCGTGTCGTTTCCCGCAGTTAGCCCAAAGTAATCGGTGATCAGCGTCTCTGCTTCTCTGATCCAGTCCTGGGACAGGCGATCAATAATATTTTGATGGATCGAGCTACCTGCGCCGGTGCCGGCGGTAATACCGGTTGCGCCGGAACTATCGGTAACGGATAGGGTCGCTAAGCCTGTGCCTGAGAGCATCAAGCGGCCATCGTCAGTGATATCGGCCGCCAGGTTGCCCCCGGATTTCTCTACGATGGCATCGGCGAGTTCTTGCAGAGAGTTTGTGTTGTTGACACTGATAGATACCTGCTCGCCGGTTGCGAAGCGGTAGGTGATATCCACGCTATCGCCGCCACTTAATATGCCGCTGCCTCCGGCGCTAGCTTCCAGCTCAACATAGGCCTCGGCGGTAACCCCGGATATGGAGTTGGTGATTTTATCGATAAGCGTTTGGACGCTGTCGCCACTGGCTATGCGTTCAATACTCTGTCCGTTGATCTTGAGGTCACTGGGCAGTATGGAGTTTGCGATCTCGCCATTACTATTCAGGGTGATCGCGCTGCTTACCAGATCTCCGCTTAAGCCCCTCAGGCCAAGTTCGCTGGAGTGGGTGGATTGCAGTTCCAGTCCTATTAGCTCGTTTGCCGACGCGCCCACCTGCAGGTCAAGTTTGTCTGTTTCACCGCTGAGTAGTTTCAGGCCGTTAAAGGTGGTGGTTTCGGAGATTCGGTCTAACTCTTTCACCAGTTGCTGTACTTCGGCATTGAGGGTGGAGCGGTTGCCGTCGGAATAAGTGCCGTTGGCGGATTGGATAGAGAGCTCACGGATGCGTTGAAGAATATTGGTGGACTCGACCAGCGCCCCTTCCGCTGTTTGAATCAGGGAGATACCATCATTGGCATTGCGAACCGCTTGATTGAGGCCCCGGACTTGAGACGTCATCCGGTTAGCGATCGCGAGCCCCGCCGCATCATCCGCAGCATTGTTTATGCGTCGGCCAGAGGTCAGACGCTCCATAGCGGTATTTAACGACTCAGCATTACTGGCCAACTGACGTTGGGCGTTCAGCGAGCTGATATTACTGTTAATGATAAGCGCCATGTGTGGCCCATCCATCTGTCCGAGCCCGTTTGAGCGGGCTGCTAACGACTGCGAATAAATTCCTACTTTTTGATATCGGCCGGATGTGAGAGCTCTTGAGGTTTTTTGGTTTTTGTTTGGAGATAACTACGATCCTGCATATGGTTCATCGAGCACCCGGTTAGGGTTTCTCCACAAGAGCGGTTAGAATTCCCGCATCCTGTTACCCAAACGAAGATGTAACCGGCCGTTATGGCGGTTGCCGGTGAACCCCATGCTCAAGAAAAACCAGCTCGAACTCCTAAGCCCCGCCCGTGATGCCGGTATCGCCAGAGAAGCAATCCTTCACGGTGCCGATGCTGTGTACATTGGGGGCCCTGGCTTTGGCGCCCGCCACAATGCGGCTAACTCCGTTGAGGATATTGCCGCTTTGGTGGGGTTTGCTCATCAATATCACGCCAAGGTGTTTGTTACGCTCAATACCATTCTCCACGATGACGAGCTGGAGCCTGCGCGGGCGCTGATTCACCAGTTATACAACATCGGCGTGGATGCCTTGATTGTGCAGGATATGGGCATCATGGAGATGGATATCCCGCCGATTGAGATCCACGCCAGTACCCAGTGTGATATTCGCCGGCAGGAGAAGGCGGAGTTTCTGTCACAGGCCGGTTTCTCGCAGATCGTGTTGGCTCGCGAGCTGAATTTGCAGCAGATTCGGGAGATCAGCAACAGCGTTGATGCCGCTGTCGAGTTTTTTATTCATGGCGCCCTCTGTGTGGCGTTTTCGGGGCAGTGTAATATTTCCCATGCCCAGACCGGCCGCAGCGCCAATCGGGGTGATTGTTCCCAGGCGTGTCGTTTGCCCTATACCCTGAAAGACGACAAAGGGCAGGTGGTGGCCTATGACAAGCACCTGCTTTCGATGAAGGACAACAACCAGACCGATAATCTGCGTGCACTGGTCGATGCCGGTGTGCGGTCGTTTAAAATCGAAGGACGTTACAAGGACGTCGCGTACGTTAAAAACATCACGGCGCATTACCGCAAACTGCTGGACGAGATTCTGGCGGAACGTACCGATCTTGAAAGAGCATCCAGCGGTGTGACTGAACACTTTTTTCAGCCGGACCCGGATCAGACCTTCCATCGCGGCAGTACCGATTATTTCGTGTCAGACCGCAAAATCGATATCGGTGCCTTCGACTCTCCCAAGTTCGTGGGGTTGCCTGTCGGTGAGCTGATCGGTGTGGGTAAAAAAGACCTTACGGTTCAGACCACCACAGAGCTTAACAACGGCGACGGCCTCAATGTGCTGGTGAAACGCGAGGTTGTCGGTTTTCGGGTTAACAATGTTTACCCGCTGTGTGATTTTCCCTCCGGTGAAGATGACGGTGTGCATTACTGGCAGTACCGCGTTGTGCCCAATGAGATGCCGGCAGAGCTGGCTAAGGTTCGCCCGCCGCTTAAGCTTAATCGCAACCTGGACCATGACTGGCAGCAGGCACTCACCAAGACCTCGGCAGAGCGCAAGGTACTGGTAAACTGGCAGCTGGAGTGCAGCGCAGAAAGCCTCAGTGCATCGGTCGTCAGTGAGGAAGGTATAGAGATTTCTGCCGAGCTGGAAGGTCCGTTCGATGCAGCAAAAAACGTCGAAAAAGCGCAGCAGCAACTGCGCGACAGCTTTGCCAAGTTGGGCAATACCATCTATCACGTGGAAAATTTCAGCATGACTGGAGACGCTCGGTTTATTCCGGGCTCACAACTCAAAGCCCTGCGCAGGGAGATGATCGAACAGCTGTCAGAGGCTCGACTAAAAGCACACCCGAGAGGGATGCGTAAAGCGGTCAGTGATCCCGCCCCTGTGTATCCCGATACTCAGCTGTCGTTCCTCGATAACGTCTATAACGAAAAGGCGCGCGCCTTTTACAAACGCTTTGGTGTGCAGCTGATTGAAGCGGCATTTGAGGCCCATCAGGAAACCGGAGATGTACCGGTGATGATCACCAAGCACTGCCTGCGTTTTTCGTTCAACCTGTGTCCCAAGCAGGCTAAGGGTGTGACGGGTGTGAGAACCAAGGTCAGTGATATGCAGCTGGTCCATGGCGATGAAGTCCTGACGCTGAAGTTCGATTGCAAACCCTGTGAAATGCACGTGGTCGGTAAGATTAAACCGCATATTTTCAATAGCGTATTGCCCGGCAGTAATGCCGGTGGAGGCGCTCATAGCTTTGATCCTGCCAGTTTGATTGCTGTTAGCCGCGATTGAGCCTGTCAATTCCTTGACATTCGTCTGAGGTTGAGTACCTTGTCAGAATACTGACGCAACCCGGATTAACCGATGCACCATAGCGGTTCTACTATACTGATCATCGATGATGCCCTGGAGCGACGCGCTCATCTGCAAGGGATCTGCGAGTTTCTGGAGCTCCAGTGTCATGTTTTTGACTTTGTGACCTGGCTGCAGGAAGGCAAGCGTTTTCCGTTAGCCGGTGTCGGCGTTATTTTTCTTGGTGAAAGTAGCCTTCCGATCTCTCTGAGCAAGCTGGTGGCGGAGCTTGATCTGCCAGGCCAGGTGATGCCCAAGGTACTTGTCAGCCGCCAATCGGAATTGGCCGGCGAGAGTGATCAAACGCCGGGGCTGTTTGGGCCGTTGTCGGAGCCCTACCGCTACACTGAGATGCTGGATATTCTGCATCGCTGTTCGCTGTTTGTGTCGCAGCAGGGAGGCGATCCCGTTCCTGAGCTGGATATGCTGGTTGGGCAAAGCCCCCCGATTCAGGAGGTTAAACGGCTGATCGCGCAAGTGGCGCAACGTGATATCAGCGTGATGATCACCGGCGAATCTGGCACCGGTAAAGAGGTCGTCGCGCGCTGCCTGCATGAGCAGTCGCTGAGGGCTGAGGGGCCTTTTGTACCGGTTAATTGCGGTGCGATCCCGGGAGAGTTGTTGGAAAGTGAACTGTTTGGCCACGAGAAAGGGGCCTTCACCGGCGCAATTTCCAGCCGCGCAGGGCGCTTTGAGCTGGCTCAGGGCGGCACGCTGTTTCTGGATGAAATAGGCGATATGCCTTTGCCCATGCAGGTCAAGTTACTCCGCGTGCTGCAGGAGCGCCAGTTCGAACGGGTGGGGGGCACCAAAACACTTGAAGCCGATGTGCGTATCATCGCTGCGACCCATAAGGATCTTGAGTCGATGATTGCGGCCGGCGACTTCCGGGAAGACCTTTACTACCGCTTAAACGTTTTCCCCATCGAAATGCCCGCTTTGCGCGAGCGTCTGGATGACTTACCGCTGCTCGTAAATGCTTTGCAGTCCCGGCTTAAGGAGGAGGGCATTGGTAGTTTTCGGTTTCATCCCTCTGCGCTGGAGTCGTTGCTGAAACACCCCTGGGATGGCAACGTTCGCGAACTCTCCAATCTGATGGAGCGGTTGGCGATTATCTATCCGGATGCGGTGGTGGGCGTGTCGGAGCTCCCAGCCAAGTTTCGCCATGTTGCAGAGCCAGATCCCGAGCGTTACGCGTCTCAGGGGCCCACCAGGACCGACCCGATCTCTGATCATCCTCTGTCCCAGCAGGTTCAGCCGTTCACGCCGGGCGGGGTCCAGCTTCCGGAGGAGGGCATAAAGCTTAAACCCTATCTTGAAGAACTTGAGCAGTCGCTGATCAACCAGGCGTTGGATCGATGCGATTACGTGGTTGCCCGTGCAGCCGATGAGTTGGGGGTGCGGCGTACCACGCTGGTGGAGAAAATGCGCAAGTATGGAATTTCCCGGCAATGAGCAAAACAGAACTGGCCGCGTTGCGGGAAGAGCGAGACCGGCTGGCTGCGCAGGTCGAAAAGCTCGAGCAGGAGGGCGTGGCAGCTCAGCGGCTGAGGCGCTTGATCGACCAGATGCCCAGTGGGGTTCTGGTGATCGATAACCGCGGTATCATTACCGAACATAACCCTGCCGCTCAGGTGTTGCTGGGCACTGAACTGGGCCTGCAGCGTTGGGTGGATGTGATCAACGCCTGTTTCGCCCCCCGGCCTGATGATGGTCATGAGGTGTCCCTGAAAAACGGTAAACGCATTAGCCTGGCGACACGCGCCCTGGAAGGGGAGCCCGGGCAGTTAGTCTTTCTCTCCGATCAAACGGATACCCGGCTGCTTCAGTCCAAGCTTCATCACTATCAGCGGCTGTCTGAAATGGGGCGGATGATGGCATCGCTGGCTCATCAGGTCAGAACGCCGCTTTCCACGGCGCTGCTTTATGCCAGCCACTTGATGAGTGCGGACCTGACCGAGGAGCAGCGGATCCGGTTTGCCTCCAAGGTTAAGTCTCGCCTGACGCACCTGGAGCAACAGGTGCGCGATATGCTGATTTTTGCTCGCGGTGAAACCAAGCTGGAAGATCGTGTGAGTGCGCGTGAGCTTGAGACGAGGATCGATGACCTGCTCGATACGCCCCTGGCTCAGGCAGATGCCGACTGCCAGTTGATCAATGAAGCGCCCGATCTAATCATTCAGTGCAATGTAGAGGCGCTGACAGGTGCCATACTGAGTTTGATCACCAATGCGCTCCAGGCCTGTGGCGAGGGCGCTGAATTAACACTCAGGCTGGTCGCCGAGGGGAGCTTCCTGCGCATCGACGTGATCGATCAGGGGCCGGGTATGAGTGAAGAACAGGTGGTCCAGGCGCTGGAGCCATTTTACACCACTAAATCCCATGGTACGGGGCTGGGGCTGGCGATAGCCCAGGTGATTGCCCGAGCACATCATGGGGAGTTTCAGCTGCGCTCAATCAAGGGGCAGGGAACCTGTGCCACCTTTTTGCTACCTTCTCTGAGAGCAGAGTCACACAACGCTGCAGACCAAACAACGGATGGACGGGAATCATGAGTGTACGTGTCTTGATCGTGGAGGATGACCAAGAGTTGCGCGAAGCGCTGGTCGATACGCTGGAACTCTCCGGTATCGATCACCTCCAGGCGGCCAATGGTGAAGAGGCAGTGGTTGTGATGCGTGATCAGGGGGCCGATATGGTCATCAGTGACGTCAACATGCCGGGCATGGATGGGCACGCGTTGCTGGCTCATCTGCGCCAGAACTATCCGGCGGTGCCGGTGGCGCTTATTACGGCTTTTGGACAGGTGGAGAAGGCAGTGGAAGCGATCCGCTCCGGAGCCGCGGACTACCTGATGAAACCCTTCGAGCCCGATCAGCTGGTGGACTTGGTACGCTCACACGTGGGAGCAGGCGGCAAAGCACTGGCCGGGCGGGATGAGCCGGTGGCGGAGTCAGCCGGCAGTCGTCAGCTGTTACAGCTGGCGCAACGTGTTGCTCAGACCGATTCGACCGTCCTGATAACCGGTGAGTCTGGCACCGGCAAAGAGGTGTTGGCACGCTATATTCACGACCATTCAGCGCGCGCCGGTGCGCCTTTTGTTGCGATTAACTGTGCCGCGATTCCTGAGAATATGCTGGAGGCTACGCTGTTTGGTCATGAAAAAGGCGCCTTTACAGGTGCGTATGCCAGCGCGCCCGGGAAGTTCGAGCAGGCAAATGGCGGTACCCTGTTACTCGATGAAATCAGCGAAATGGACCTGGGCCTTCAGGCCAAGCTATTGCGGGTACTTCAGGAGCAGGAAGTGGAGCGTATTGGTGGACGCAAAACCATTTCACTGGATGTTAGGGTGCTGGCGACCAGTAACCGCAAGCTGGAAGAGTATGTGGCGCAGGGGAGCTTCCGTGAGGATCTTTACTACCGCTTAAATGTATTCCCGCTGCAGTGGCAGCCTCTGCGAGAGCGGCGTGACGATATCGTGCCGTTGGCGCGCCGAATCCTGGCCAGGCACAGCCAAAAAATGAAACGCAGTGCTGCACGTTTTTCCGCCACAGCGGAGGCGGCACTGAGAGAACATGACTGGCCCGGCAATGTTCGCGAGCTGGATAATGCGATTCAGCGCGCGCTGATTTTACAGCCGGGTAGCCTGATCGATTTGCAGGATCTGCATCTGGCCGGGGGCGCGATACCGCTGCACACATTATCCACACCCGAGCCGGCGGAGCGTGTCCCGGAGTCTGAGCCGGAGGAGACTCCCGGGGTTCTGGGGCAGGATCTGCGGCAACGGGAGTACCAGCTGATTCTGGATGCGCTTAACGCTTGTGGGGGGAGTCGCAAGGACGCCGCCGAAAAGCTGGGAATCAGTCCTCGAACCCTGCGATACAAGCTGGCGCGAATGCGCGAAGAGGGTATCGAGTTCTGATCATTGCATAAAAACCTTCAATATTCGTGACTATACTCTGAATTGGAGCTGAAGCGGGTGGTGAACACCTGTAGCGTGTGTGAGTGGTTACACACCCCGCAGGCTACAGTGCTTTAGTCGAATAGCCGATAGACCAATGTCTAATTCAGTGACGGAGCACCGCTTCTGTATAACTCTACGCAGATTGAGATATTCAGGCGGCCGGACGCCAAAATAAGAAAAGAGGCCGTTTTTTCGCTAACTTTTATAAAAACAATTTACCAAGGCTAGGGGCATCCCAATGAGTGAAGAGAAAGTCTACCCGGTAGATCCGGCGTTCGCGGCTAAGGCGCACATCGACAGCGAAAAGTATCAGGCGATGTACGAACAGTCGGTCAACGATCCGGAAGCGTTCTGGGGAGAACACGGAAAGCGACTGGACTGGTTCAAGCCATATACCAAAGTCAAGAATACGACGTTCGATCCGCACAATGTCTCCATCAAGTGGTTTGAAGATGGGCTGCTGAACGCCTCCTATAACTGTCTGGACCGTCATCTGGAAACCCGTGGTGATCAGGTCGCCATTATCTGGGAAGGCGATGATCCCAGCGAAGATGAAAAAATCACCTACCGCGACCTGCATGAGCGTGTTTGCCGTTTCGCTAATGTGCTCAAGGCTCAGGGTGTTGAGAAAGGCGATGTGGTTACCCTCTATCTGCCAATGATTCCGGAAGCGGCTGTTGCCATGCTCGCCTGTGCGCGTATTGGTGCCGTTCACTCCATCGTGTTTGGCGGCTTTTCGCCGGAAGCACTGGCTGCACGTATCGAGGGCGCGAATTCCAAACTCGTCGTGACCTCCAACTACTCGCTCCGCGGTGGTAAGGCGGTTCCGCTGAAAGCGAACGTGGACAAAGCGCTGACCCATGAAGGCGCCAAGAAAGCCTGTGGCAAAGTTGTTGTCGTTAAGCGCGTCGACAAGGATGTGGAGTGGGATGAGAGCCGCGACGTCTGGTACGAAGAGGCGATGGCCAAGGCTTCTGCCGACTGCCCGGCTGAGGAGATGGAGGCGGAAGCACCGCTGTTCATTCTCTACACCTCCGGCTCTACCGGCGCGCCCAAAGGGCTCAAGCATACCACCGGCGGTTATATGGTCTACGCGTCCATGACCCATGAGTACGTGTTCGACTATCACGACGGTGATATCTACTGGTGTACCGCGGACGTGGGCTGGGTAACCGGTCATAGCTACATCGTATACGGCCCGCTGGCTAATGGTGCCACCACGCTGATGTTTGAAGGTGTGCCGAGCTACCCGGATAACAGCCGTTTCGGCCGCGTTATTGAGAAGCACAAAGTTAACCAGTTCTACACGGCACCCACGGCGATCCGTGCGCTGATGCAGCAGGGTGAAGATGTGCTGGGCGATTCCGACCTCTCTACCCTCAAACTGCTCGGTTCCGTGGGTGAACCGATCAACCCGGAAGCCTGGGAGTGGTACCACCGTGTTGTCGGTAAGGGTAACTGCCCCATCGTCGATACATGGTGGCAGACCGAAACCGGCGGCATCATGATCGTTCCGCTGCCCGGTGCCACTGACGCCAAGCCGGGTTCTGCCAGCCGTCCGTTCTTCGGTGTACAGCCGGCGCTGGTCGACAGTGATGGTAAGGAGATCGAAGGCGCCGCTCAGGGTAACCTGGTGATCAAGGATTCCTGGCCGGGCCAGAGCCGCTCGATCTGGGGTGATCATGAGCGCTTCACTAACACTTACTTCACCACTTTCAAGGGCTACTACACCACCGGTGATGGTGCCCGCCGTGATGAAGATGGTTATTACTGGATCACTGGCCGTGTCGATGATGTCATCAACGTGTCCGGTCACCGTATGGGCACCGCAGAGGTTGAGTCTGCGCTGGTAGCGCACGAAGCGGTAGCGGAAGCTGCGGTGGTCGGGTATCCGCACGACCTGAAGGGTCAGGGTATCTACGTTTACGTCACGCTGCAGTCCGGTTTCGAGCCCACCGAGGAGTTGATGAAGGAGCTGCGCAACTGGGTTCGTTCCGAGATTGGTCCGATCGCCTCCCCGGACCTGATCCAGTTCGCACCGGGCATGCCGAAGACCCGCTCCGGCAAGATCATGCGCCGCATCCTGCGTAAGATCGCCGAAGATGATTTCGGTGCGCTGGGTGATACCTCCACGCTGGCCGACCCCAGTGTGGTTGATGACTTGATCGAACACCGCCTGAACCGCAAAGGCTAACGGGCCGTTTGTGCCGCCGGGCTTAAGGCCTTGCGGAAGTCAATAAAACGCCCTGTCGGGTTAATCCCGGCAGGGCGTTTTTGTTTGAATACTGTTATGATTCGGCACTGGAATCAGTCAAAGTCCAACATGGATCGCAGGCAGGGGGGATATTTCGCATGCAGCTGGCCCAGAAGATTATTATTGCCGATGACCATCCTTTGTTTCGTGCCGCTCTCAAGCAAGCGGTGTCTCAGGCAGTTCCCGGCGTAACCATTCTTGAGGCCGATACGCTCGCCGCCGTGCAGGAGTGTGTGGACTCCCATGGTGATGCTGATCTGGTATTGCTTGATATCCACATGCCGGGCGCTCAGGGCTTCTCTGGCCTGGTTTTCCTGCGTGGCCAACACCCGGGCATTCCCGTGGTAGTCGTATCCGGCAGTGAAGAGCCTCAGGTAATGAAACGCGCGCTTGATTACGGTGCCTCCGGCTTTATTCCCAAATCCGCACCGCTTGAGATTATCTCCGAAGCGATCACGGCTGTTCTTCAGGGGGAGGAGTGGCTTCCCCAGGAAATCTCCGAAAACCTGGATGATATTGTCACCGAAGAGGATCAGCAGTTCGCCGCAGCATTGGCGTCATTGACCCCTCAGCAGTTTCGCGTTTTAACCATGCTCACGGAAGGTTTGCTGAATAAGCAGATCGCCTACGAGCTGAGCGTGTCCGAGGCGACGATCAAGGCCCATGTCACCGCCATTCTACGCAAGCTCGGCGTCCATAGCCGCACACAGGCGGTTATAGCTGCTCAGCGTTTGGGTGTTGAGCCTCCCAAAACCGATATGTGATTCCCGAGGCTCTTCCGCCTTACGGCTTCTGCCGGGCTACCTCTCTCTAGCTTCTCGCCCTCTAGCTTCTCGCTGTCGCGATCAGCTTATTGATCAGTGCCCGCAATGCAGCGGGCTTTACCGGCTTGGTCAGCAAATGGGCACCCGACGCCTGTATTTCCTGTTTCACTTCGTCGGTGCGGTCTGCCGTAATCACCACGGCAGGCACCGGTTTACGCCATAGGGTGGAGAGCTCGTTCAGGGCCATCAGTCCGGTTTCTGTTTCACCCAGGTGATAGTCGGCCAAGATGATGTCTGGCTCCCAGCACTCAGTGTTAACCTTATCCTGTGCTTCTGCGCTGGACAGGGCGGTCATAACTTCACACGACCAGCCTTTGAGCAGTGCCGACATGCCTTCGATAATCTTCGGTTCGTTGTCGATCACCAGAACGCGAATGCCGTTGAGTCCTTTGCTGCGAATCCAGCCGCGCTGCTCCGGTTTTGGTTTCTGAGCAAGTGATGCATCACCCAGGGGAACCTCGATCGAGAATACCGTACCTTTGCTCGGCCAGGAGCGCACGTTCAGCTTGTGTCCCAGCATACGCGCGATGCGTTCGGTGATCGCCAGGCCAAGACCCAGGCCTTTTACCTCGCTGTGCTTAGGGTTATCGATGCGTCTGAACTCTTCAAATACTTCGCTCAGTTTGCTTTCGGGTATGCCGACACCGGTATCCCAGACTTCCAGCCGCAGACGGTTGTCTCGACGCCGGGCGCCCAGCAACACTTTGCCCTTGGCTGTGTAGCGAATGGCGTTGGAAAGAAAGTTCTGCAGGATGCGTCGCAGCAACGCCTGGTCGGAGTAGATCACCTGTTTGCAGTTGACGTGATGGAACGCCAGCCCTTTTTCCCGGGCCACCGCGGTAAACTCGGCGGTCAAGTGCTGGAACATGGCATCAAGCGCGAAATGGCTCAGGTTGGGTTCAAACGCACCGGCGTCCAGCTTGGAGATGTCCAGTATGGCCGTAATCAATTCCTCGCCGGCACGTAGCGCGTTGTCCAGATTCTCGACCAATTGAGTTGTTTCTGGTTCGTGTGATTGCTGGGCCAGCGCCGATGTGAACAAGCGGGCGGCATTGAGGGGCTGCAGGAGATCGTGGCTGGCCGCAGCCAGAAAGCGTGTTTTGCCGATGTTGGCAGCTTCTGCATCGGATTTCGCCTGGCGCAGCTCATCTTCCATCAGGGCGCGGATGGTGTTCTCTTTGCGCAGCTCCTTGTTGACCACCGACAGGGCGTGGGTACGCTCACGAACACGTTGCTCCAGGTTCTCATTGGTTTCCTGAAGTGCGATCTCGGCTTTGCGCCGCTCGGTAATGTCCTGGTATAGCGTGAAGTAACCGAGGATGTCGCCATATTCACCAATGTGCGGGATGTAGGTGACCTCGGCGTAGCGGGGCTCGCCGTTACGGCTGGGCATCTGTGTTTCGAACCGCTGGCGCTCGCCCGCCAGCACTTTACGAATGTAGTGCTGGCGCTGCTCATGCTCCTCTTTGGGCAGTATTTTGTGTGACGGGGTGCCTGCGATGGTGCGCCGATCGATGCCGAAAGCATCGGCGTACGCTTTGTTCACAAAAAGGAAGTTGCGTTCCGGGTCGAGATAAGCGATCAGCACCGGCACGTTATCGGTGTAGATACGTATGTTCTGCTCGCTCTCCCTAAGCGCTTCTTCGGTCCGTTTATGTTGAGTGATGTCCATATAGGTGTTGACGTAACCACCATTGGGCATCGGGTTGCCGCGAACTTCCAGTACCGTGCCGTCCGGACGGTAACGCTCAAACGCATGGGGTTCACCCGAGCTGATCAGGCGCAGACGCTCTTCGACCTGTTCATCGACCCCGCCGCTGCTCAGGCCATATTCACCGCGGACCGCGTTATAGCGGAAGATCTCTTCGATAGGGCGGCCCACACATACCAGCCCTTCCGGGTAACCGAACATATCCACATAACGCTGGTTCCAGGCCACAAGCCGCATCCGTTGATCCACAACGCTGATTCCCAGACCGATATTCTCGATAGTGGACTGCAACAGCGAGCGGTTGAAACGCAGGGCCTGGGACGCTTCATCAACGATGGCGACCACATCGCCAATCTCCATCTCCTTTCCCCTGAGGGTGGAGTCCATGACGATGCGTGCCGAGGACGCACCAATCGCGCCGGCCAGCAGTCGTTCGGTATGCTGAATCAGGTCCGGCGTGGCTTTCGCCGCAGGTAGAGCGGGCTCTTCGCCCCGTTGAAACGCGTAATCGGTAAAGGCATGTTGTGTGCGGCTGATGCCGAGAAAACGTTCCGCAAGTATCTGCAGGTCGCCCACCGTGACCTGGCTGATCAGGCGGCCGGGCTCGGAGAATCCTTTGGCATGCACCGTGGTGAAAGCACTGGCCTGGATGCGGTCAACCAGGCGTTGATTGGTGAGGCTGGAAATCAGGATATATAGGCCGATATTAAGGGTCAGACTCCAAACTACGCCGTGAGTCAACGGGTCCAGTAACTCAAAGCCAAACAGCGCGGTCGGGTTGAGCCAGCTTGGCGTCGTCCAGCCTGGAAGCAGGTAGGTTGGTATCAGGTGGGCGGTTTGCATGGAGGGTACAACCAGCGTGAATACCCAGATCGTAAAACCCGCCACTAACCCGGCCAGTACACCGTGCCGGTTACCGCGCTTCCAGTAGATCCCGCCGATTATGGCTGGCAGGAATTGTATGGCTGCGACAAAAGCAAGCAGGCCGAATGATGCCAGTGAACCCTGCTCGCCCAGAATTCGATAATAGAAATACCCAAGAAGCAGGAGTGTGAAGATGGTTATCCGGCGTACGCGCAGCAGTAACGAGCCCAGGTCGCCCGACTCCGACAGGCGTAACCGGGGGATTCTGAGCAGTACCGGTATAACGATGTCGTTACAGACCATTGTCGCCAGGGTGATGCTGGCGACAATAACCATGCTGGTGGCCGCGGACAGGCCGCCAATAAAGGCGAACGTGGTGAGGTATTCACGGCCGGCCTCCAGAGGGAGCATCAAGACATAGGTGTCTGCGTCAACACGGGTCTGATCGAGGAAGAGCAGGCCGCCGGTTGCGATTGGCAGAACGAAAATTGACAGTAGGATCAGATAGAGAGGGAACAACCAGCGCGCCGTTTTCATGTTGTCCGGTCGCGAGTTCTCCACGATGGTGACATGAAATTGACGAGGCAGACAGATAGCGGCACCGCAAGCCAGAACGACCTCTGTCAAAAAACTGCCGCTCAGCGGGCTGGCAAAATTGGTATTGAAGCGAAGCTGGGAGTGGACGTTTGCGATCAGTCCCTCCACGCCACCAAACAGTTCGAACGTAACGAACAAGCCGACGGCGAAAAAGGCAGTCAGCTTGACGATCGATTCAAAAGCGACTGCCAGTACCAACCCCTCATGATGCTCGGTGGCATCGATGTGGCGTGTGCCAAAAAGGATGCCAAAGACAGCCATGGCAAGCGCCACAAATAACGCCGTGTCGCTGCCCTTGCTCAGCGCCTCGGTGGCCCCGGGGGCTAATGCGTTGTAGCTGATTGCAACGGCTTTTAGCTGGAGCGCGATGTAGGGGATGGTGCCGAGTACAGCAATGACCGTGACCAGTACGGCCAGGCTCTGGCTTTTGCCGTAGCGTGACGAGATAAAGTCCGATATCGAGGTGATATTCTGCTGCTTGCTGATCAGGATAATCTTTTCAATCACCCGCCAGGCAAAGAGAAAGACAAGTACCGGCCCGAGATAGGTGGCCATAAACTCCCAGCCTGTTGAAGCAGCACGCCCCACCGAACCGTAAAAGGTCCACGATGAGCAGTAAACCGCCAGCGACAGCGAATAGACAACCGGGTTGCTGGCCCACTTCTTACCTGCACTGCTTTTATCGCCGTAGTAAGCGAGAGCGAACAGCAGGCAAAGATAGCCCAGAGAGATGGTGATTATCGTCCAGCCGGAGAGCATAGAGTCGCCTTCCCGTATTCAAAGAAACTTCATCTGGTGAGTGTAACCTGACTTGGCGTTCATCGGCAGGTGGCAGGCGTTCGTCAGGCTGTCCTGCCTGAATGAAAATCCTGTAAGACCTTGGTCTAGGTTGTATTTCCAGGGTCTGCACCACTATTGTGGAGCTGACTCGGCGGGATACGGGCGCTTGCGCGTTGCTGTCTTGCCCGAACACAGTATGAATCAGACTAAAGTCGGGATGCTATTTCTCGCTTTATTTCTGCAATATCACTGTGGAACAACTCTCGGCTCCAATAACAAGAAAACGGAGATCACCATGGCAGACGATAAATCTAAAGCTGCTCAATACTGGACGACGAACCTTCGTCTGATCCTAGGAAGTCTGGCTGTCTGGGCATTCGTGTCCTACGGCTGTGGAATCCTGTTCCGTCCTCTCCTCTCTGGTATCAGTGTCGGCGGTACCGATATCAGCTTCTGGTTTGCACAGCAGGGCTCAATCCTCACGTTTATCGGCATCATCTTCCACTACGCGTGGCGCATGAACAAGCTCGATAAAGAGATGGGTCTGGAGGAGTAATAAACGATGGATCAGTTTTATATTAACCTGCTGTTCGTAGGTGCGTCCTTCGCACTCTACTTCGGCATCGCGATCTGGGCTCGCGCCGGGTCCACTAAAGAGTTCTACGTGGCAGGCGGTGGTGTTCATCCGGTTGCCAACGGTATGGCGACGGCAGCTGACTGGATGTCGGCGGCGTCGTTCATCTCCATGGCAGGTCTGATCGCTGCCGGTGGTTATGCTAACTCGACCTTCCTGATGGGCTGGACCGGCGGTTATGTACTGCTGGCGATGCTGCTTGCGCCTTATCTGCGTAAGTTCGGTAAGTTCACGGTGCCTGACTTTATCGGTGATCGTTTCTACAGCAGAACAGCGCGTCTGGTGGCGGTTGCCTGTCTGATCGTTGCATCTGTTACCTATGTTATCGGTCAGATGGCCGGTGCTGGTATCGCCTTCTCCCGCTTCCTGGAAGTGGACAAGGATACCGGTCTGATCATCGCGTCTGTGGTTGTATTCTTCTACGCCGTACTCGGCGGTATGAAAGGTATCACCTACACTCAGGTGGCTCAGTACTGCGTACTGATCGTGGCTTACACCATTCCGGCTATCTTCATCTCTCTGGAGCTGACCGGTAACCCGATTCCGCCGCTGGGTCTGTTTAGCGATCACACTGCATCCGGTATGCCGCTGCTGGCTAAGCTGGATCAGGTTGTTCAGGAGTTGGGCTTCGCGGCCTACACGGCTGACGTGCCGAATAAACTGAACATGGTTCTGTTCACGCTGACTCTGATGATCGGTACTGCGGGTCTGCCGCACGTTATCATCCGCTTCTTCACCGTACCGAAGGTGGCTGATGCGCGCTGGTCTGCCGGTTGGGCTCTGATCTTCATCGCGCTGCTGTATCTGACAGCTCCGGCTGTTGCTTCCATGGCGCGTATGAACCTGATCGATACCGTGTACCCGAACGGAACTGATGCTCCCTCTATCCAGATCGATGAGCGTCCTGAGTGGATGAAGACCTGGGAAGAGACTCAGCTGATCACCATTGAAGACAAGAACAACGACGGTCGTATCCAGTTCTACAACGATAAGGCGGATATGTCTGATCGGGGCTGGCAGGGTAACGAGCTGACCTATAACCGCGACATCCTCGTACTGGCGAACCCTGAAATCGCACAGCTGCCGGGTTGGGTTATCGGTCTGATCGCAGCGGGTGGTCTGGCGGCAGCACTGTCGACCGCAGCAGGTCTGTTGTTGGCGATCTCGTCAGCGGTCAGTCATGACTTGATCAAGAATGCGATCAATCCGGAAATCAGTGAGAAAGGCGAGTTGATGGCGGCGCGTGCCTCCATGACCGTGGCCATCGTCATTGCGACCTATCTGGGGATGAACCCGCCGGGCTTTGCGGCCCAGGTTGTGGCGCTTGCCTTCGGTATCGCTGCGGCTTCCATCTTCCCGGTTCTGATGATGGGTATCTTCTCCAAGCGTATCAACAACAAGGGCGCCGTTGCCGGTATGCTCGCGGGTCTGGTTGTCACCCTGGTGTACATCTTCATGTACAAGGGTTGGTTCTTCATCCCGGGTACGGCCAACCTGCCGGACAACGTTGATAACTGGATTCTGGGTATCTCTCCGCTGTCCTTCGGTGCCATCGGTGCGATCATCAACTTCGTGACTGCATTCGTTGTCTCCAATGCGACTGAAGAGCCGCCGGTTGAGATCCAGGAGCTGGTGGAAAGCGTTCGCTACCCGAAAGGTGCTGGCGGTGCTGTAGACCACTAAGTGATAATATCCGCACAGGCAGGGGGTAACTCCTGTCACGGATGATCCAAATCGGGCTTCCATATGGAAGCCCGACTTTTTTGGGAAGTAACTATGATCTGGAACCTGGTAGCCACCCTTTTTGCCGGCCTTGGCGCCGCTGGTATTGCGCTGATTCTGCGCTCCCTAAGTCGAAAAAAACTCCCCAAGTGGATAATTCCCGTCTTTGCCGGGGCTGGGATGCTCGCCTACTCAATCTACATTGAATACACCTGGTTTGAATTTAAATCCTCTAAACTGCCGCAGGGGGCTGTTGTGGTCGCTGAAAACGCGCCTGCGATGCTGTGGCGGCCGTGGACCTATCTCTTTCCGATGACTTCCGGGTTTACTGTACTCGATACCAACAGTGTCGCGGTGAAGGAGATCGCCGGTGATCCGGTGGCGCAGTTTACACTTTATCGATTTGAGAAAGCTCATGTTGATCAGGTGCGTCATGATCCCTATCTGCTTAATTGCGCAAAGCGGGAGATGGTGCGTCTGAATGAAGAGGGGCAACCCATGGCGGGTAGTTTGAAGCAGCTCCCGGCTAATGACCGGTTGCTTACCGAGGCTTGTAAAGGCGCATGAGGCCGGGCGCTCGACTAAAGTCGGGGCATTCAAGCAGGGAGCGGTTTGTTAGATTTTTCAGTGCTGATTTATATATAACAATAATAACCCGCAAGAGGCGCGCCTTTTTCGGGCAGGGAAGGCGGGGAAGTACGCCCGCGAGGAGAGGCGATGACTGATTCGTTCAAGATGGACAATATCCCGTTTAGTTTGCTGGACCAGCAGGAACAGGCTCTGGTGGCGTCAAACCTGGATCTGGGGTATTACCAGGCGGGTGAAAAAATCATCACCGCCGGCGAAGCGCCTGAAGGGGTTTACATTATCCTTAAGGGGCGGGTCAGTGAAATTGATGTGGGCGAGGACAAACAGCAACAGGTCTTCGTTCATTACGAAAACGAAGATTACTTTGGTGGTTGGTCAGCCCTGCGGGGAACAGCTATTCACGACTTTGTGGCAGAAGAAGAAACCATCTGTCACATCATGCCGACTCGAATTCTGGTCGAGTTGATACAGAGTAACGCTCTATTTGCGGACTATTTTCAGCAGAACCTGGCGGCCAAAAGTGAAATTGTCGCGCAGCACGGCAAAGGCCAGGACATGGCTGAGTTCATGTTGGCCAAGATCACCAGTGCGACGGTACGGGATCCTCTGATTGTAGAGGCTGGTACCAGTATCCGTGATGCGACGCGCAAAATGCGAGAACTTAAAGCGGATTGTGTGCTTGCCCGCAAGGGCGGACGCTACGGTATGGTGACCGGCACTGACCTGCTTGATGCCGTTGTGCTCAAGGGGTTGGATTTAGAGACCGATGTCTCCGAAATTGCCTCCTATCGATTGGTGACGGCCGACCCAGAGGATTACCTGTTCAACGCACTGGTAACGATGACGCAGCAGCAGATCGAGCGCGTTGTTGTGATGCAGAAGCAGGAACTGGTAGGTGTTGTTGAGCTGACCGATGTGCTTAGTTACTTCTCCAGTCACTCCCATGTCATCGGTTTGCGCATTGAGCGCGCTTCTTCCATCGATGATTTGAGGGAAGCGGCTCAAGGGCTGAATTCTCTGATTAAGGCGCTGATATCGACCGGCGTCAAAATTCGATTCACCATGGATCTTCTGGCAGCTATGAATGGGCGGATTATCGCCAAGCTGTTTGATCTGGTGATTCCGCCTGATATGCAGCCCCATGTTTGTCTGATCGTAATGGGCTCTGAAGGGCGCGGTGAGCAGATAATGAAGACCGACCAGGATAATGCGCTGATTTTTCGGGATGGTTTGTCATGGCCTGGGATGCAGGAAACCATGAATCAATTCACCGAACAGTTGATCTCGTTCGGTTTTCCACCCTGTCCGGGCAATATCATGGTGTCGAATCCCGAGTGGGTGAACTCTGTGGGAGACTGGACCCAGCGCCTGAGTGACTGGGCAGAAACCTGCGAAGGCAATGCGCAGATGAATCTGGCTATTGCGGTAGACGCTAAACCGGTAGCGGGGAATCAGGCGCTGTTTAAGGTCGCGCGTAATTGGTTTCTACGTCATCTTCGGAACAACGATGTCTTTTTCTCTCATTTCGCACGTGCGTCGGTTGAGTTTGATACGCCGTTGACATTTTTCGGCAATATCAAAGACAAAGGCGAGCTCGACATCAAGAAAGGCGGGATTTTTCCCGTTGTTCACGGTATTCGCACCATGGCGCTGGAGCATAGGGTCCTGGCGACAAATACCTTTCAGCGTATCCAGGCGCTGGTCGAAGCGGGTCAGCTCCGTGATAAGGAGGGGCAGGACCTGGCGGAAGCGCTTTCGCTATTTATTCAGCTCCGGCTACGTCAGCAGATGCGCCGAGTGGAATCCAGTGAAGATGGATTCGATCCTACACCGAATGTGATTGAACTCGCACTGCTCAACAAAATGGAGCGAGACCTGTTGAGGGATGCGCTGCAGATCGTCAAGTGGTTTAAAAAGCATTTGGCGAGTCGCTTTCATCTCGGAGGCTAACCGATAATGATAATTCCAAGAACGATCCGCCGTATGCAGGATCGGCGGCACCACAAGGAAGGTCCCTGGGCTGAGCTTTTCGAACCCTATAAAGGAGATGAGGTTATCTCGCTGGACTGTGAAACCACCAGTCTGGATGTCAGCAAAGCGGAAATCCTGTCGATCGGTGCTGTGCGCATCAAGGGTAAAAAGGTGATGACCAGTGATCGCCTTGAGCTGCATCTCAAGCCGCCTGCGAGCTTGTCTGAGGAATCCATTAAAGTCCATAAACTGCGCGTTCAGGATCTGAGTAACGGGCTTGAGCTGGAGGATGCTTTCGAGCAGTTGCTGCAGTTCATCGGGAATCGGCCTATTTTGGGTTACTACGTCAATTACGATATCCGTGTCATCGATAAATTCTTGCGCCCCATGCTTGGGTTCGGACTGCCCAACAAGGCGATTGAGCTTTCTCACGTCTATCACAGTATTATCAAGTGGAAGCATGTGGGCGGCGAAGTGGATCTCCGGTTTGATACGATTGCCAGTCGGCTGGATATTCCGATTATCCAGCGTCATACAGCGCTAGGGGACGCGATTACGGTAGCGCTGATGTATATCCGACTGAAGCACGGACTGACACCCAATAACACACACTGAAGCATCTCTTTCCGTGTCAAATATCCAGCGGGCCAATGGCCCGCTTTTTGCTTGTTTATCAAAGGCTGGTGTTTTACGCCGGTAAAACGACGGTAAATTGGCATTTTTAGCCGGTGGATGGTTGATGGCAATTTGTCGACGTTTATAATGTCAAAATATTGCCGTGCTGGTTGGGGGATGTCATGATCGATAGAGCGGATATTAATGGCGTTTTGGCGCAGATGCGTGAACTGAAGGCTCAGGCCCAGCAGGGTGCGCGCCAGATCGAAATGCCAGAGCCGATCGCTCAGGACGTCCAAAAGACCCGGCGTGTTGAGGAGAACGACTTCGGGGATCTGTTCAAGCGCGCCATCGACACGGTTAATGGTCATCAGGCGGAAGCCAAAAAATTGGCGACTGCCTACGAGTTGGGAGATCCCAGCGTGGATCTGCCACAGGTCATGATCCAAGCGCAGAAAGCGTCAGTGTCTTTCCAGGCGATGACCGAAGTGCGTAATCGGCTTGTGAAATCCTACGAAGATATAATGAATATGGCGATTTAATCGTCCGTTTATCTATTGGCTTGAGGCTGCATGGAAAATTCGGCAGGACAAATCGGCACCCGGGGCGGTTGGATGTCAGGCTTCAACAGCCTGGGAATTCTGAGGCAACTCGGTCTGATGGTGGGCTTAGCCGCCAGTATCGCCATCGGCTTCGCGGTCGTGCTGTGGTCACAGGAGCCGGATTACCGGGTGCTGTTTTCTAATCTGAGCTTTGCCGATGCCAATGAGGTGATTGAGCAGCTCGATCAGCTTCAGATTCCGTACGAGTTCGATACCGCCGGGCGCGCGATTCTCGTGCCGCAGGAGCAGGTGCATCAAGCGCGCTTGAGACTGGCAGCCGAGGGTTTTACGAACGATAAAACCGTGGGTTTTGAACTGTTACAGCAGGATCAGGGGCTTGGAACCAGTCAGTTCATGGAAACCGCGCTGTATCGCCGGGGGCTGGAAGGTGAGCTGGCTCGCACGGTGGCGAGTATGGTCGCCGTGCGCACCGCGCGTGTTCACTTGGCAATTCCCAAGGAGTCAGTATTTATCCGTGATCCTCGCAAGCCGCGAGCCTCCGTCTTTGTTGAGCTGTTCTCAGGCCGCACGCTGGAGCGCAATCAGGTGGCTGCGATCGCCAATCTGGTCGCTTCCAGCATTCCTGAGCTCGATGTCAAAGACGTGACGGTTGTTGACCAGAAAGGGCGTTTGTTGAATACGCGTGATTCGGATACCGATGTGGTTCTGGCCGCCAAGCAGTTGGAGTACACGCGTAGTGTGGAGGATACGCTGCTCAATCGCGTTAACAGTATTCTGCAGCCGGTGGTTGGATTGGGTAATTTCCGCGCTGAGGTTTCAGCCGAGATCGACTTTACCCAGATTGAACAGGCTGATGAGATGTACAACCCGGATCTGCCAGCTCTGCGAAGCGAGAAAACCATGGAGGAGACTCGTGCAGCAGGGGCTGAAGGGGTCGGAGGTGTCCCGGGTGCTTTGTCCAATCAGCCGCCGGGCCCGACCGCGGTGCCGGAACAGGTGCAGGCGGGAGGTGCAAACGGTGCCGGTGCGGGAACCGGTGTAAGTGGCTCCAGTCGCGAGCAGGCGGTGCGTAACTATGAGCTGGATCGATCAATCAGCTATACCAAGCACCAGCAGGGCCGTGTTAAGCGTCTGAGCGTTGCCGTGGTGGTGGATGACTTGGTCAGCATCAATCCTCAGGATGGTAGCCAGGCGCGAGCAGAGTGGTCGCAAAGTGAACTGGAGCGCTTGCAGATACTGGTGCAGAACGCGGTGGGTTATTCGGCGGTACGCGGTGACAGTGTTACAGTGGTGAACTCCCCCTTCGTGCCGCCGGAGCAGGTTCAGGAGGAAGAGGTGCCCTTCTGGCAGCAGGAGTGGTTGTGGGACCTGGGTAAACAGTTGATGGCTGGCCTCTTTGTTTTGGTCCTGGTGTTGGGTGTGCTGCGTCCTATAATGAAAAACTTGGCCAATGCCGGGTCTGGAAGGGATGAGAGTGAGCTGGGGCCGGCCGGTGATGTCTCTGCAGAGCTTGAAGGGCTGGAGGGTGGTGATGTCGCAGACGATAAAGTCACTTTCGGGAGTATTGATAGTAGCATGATGGCGACACCCAATGAGAGCTTCGAATACCAGCTCAACGCCATTCGCAGTATGGTCGCGGAAGACCCCGCTAAAGTCGCGCAGGCGGTTCGGCAGTGGGTAGTGGACCGTGAGTGAGCTCTCCGATATTGAAAAAGCTGCAATCCTGCTAATCAGCCTGGGGGAGTCCGATGCCGCTGAGGTGCTCAAGCACCTGGGGCCCAAAGAGGTCCAGCGTATCGGGGAGGCGATGACCAAACTCGATAATGTGCCTCAGTCCCGTGTCGAGTCGGTGGTGACCGATTTTTTGGGTGTCGTGGGCGATCAAACCGGCATCGGTATCAACAACGACCGCTATATCAAGGCGATGCTTAATCAAGCATTGGGCGAAGAGAAGGCAAAAACCCTGATCGATCGTATCCTGATGACGACCAATACGTCAGGGCTGGATACGTTGCGCTGGATGGAGCCGCGTCAGGTGGCGGAAATCCTCCGTTATGAGCACCCCCAGATTCAAGCGGTGGTTGTCGCCTATCTCGATCCGGATCAGGCGGCCAGCGTGCTGAGCTTCTTCGATGACAAAGTGCGTATCGAATTGGTGATGCGAATCGCGGCATTGGATCGTATCCAGCCCCAGGCGCTGCAAGAGCTCAATGATATGCTTGAGACCCAGTTTACCGGCACGCGTACCAGTCAGACGACCACCCTTGGAGGCGTGCGCCAGACCGCCGATATCATGAACTATCTGGAGAGCACCATCGAGGCAGAGTTGATGGATGCCATCAAGGATACCGACGAAAATCTGGCGCAAGAGATCCAGGATCTGATGTTTGTCTTCGATAACCTGCTGGATGTGGATGACCGCAGTATCCAGGTTATTCTGCGTGAGATCTCCACCGATGTTCTGGTGGTTGCGCTTAAGGGCGCAGATACGGCGTTGCAGGAAAAAATCTTCAAGAATATGTCCAAGCGGGCCGCTGAGTTGCTGCGCGATGATCTGGAGGCTAAAGGGCCGGTTCGGGTTAGCGAAGTTGAGGGTGCTCAGAAAGAGATTCTGTCGGTTGCCAGACGTCTGGCTGATGAAGGCGAGATTGTCCTTGGCGGCGGCGGCGAGGATATGATTTAAGTCTATGAAGCCTGAATCCAAGACTCCGGTACGTATTCGGGCGCGGGATGTGCGTGAGGTGAATCCCTGGCGACTGCCCGATATGAGCGATGAGGAGCGCGAGCAACTGGTTGCGCTGGCCCAGAAAAAACGGGAGCCCGAACCTGTTGAAGAGGTGCAGGTTGTCGAGGAAGAAGTATACGCCGAAAAATTGACGCTGGCTCAATGGGAGGCGATTTACGAAGAGGCCCGTCAAGAGGGTATTGAGCTGGGGAAAAAGGAGGGCTACGAGGCCGGTTATAAAGAGGGTGTTGCCAAAGGACAGGAGGATGGGCTCGCTTCGGGTGCTGATGTGGTTAATGGTCATATTGAACGGCTGGTAGCGATCCTCGAAGAGCTAAAGGCACCTCTCGACCATCAGAGTGAAGAGCTGGAGCGCCTGGTTGTCTCTATGGTCATAGAATTGTCCAGGTCCGTGGTTCAGGCGGAGCTGTCAACGCGTCCTGAGCTACTGCATCGTGCAGTGGCCGATGCGCTGGCCTGTGTACCTCCTTCCAGCGAAACCCCGGTATTGAAGCTCAATCCGGATGATTGTGAGCTTCTAGAGGAAGCCGCTGAAGAGCAGGGCTGGGACCTTGTTCCAGATCACAGTTTGGCGGCCGGCGGCTGCATTGTTCAGGCGGGCAGCTGTCGAGTTGATGCAAGTGTTAAAACACGCTTCGCTCAAGTCGCGGACCAGTTGTTGTCTTTGCTGCAGCCTGGCAGTGATGATCAGGAGATCGAGGGCGATGAGCGCGCTGACTAAACGGCTTGGTCGTTACGCGCATGTTCCCTATGCTGCGCCCAGGCCGGTCACTGAGGGGCAGGTGACCCGTTTGATCGGTCTGACACTGGAAGCTGTCGGTCTCAGGGTTGCCTTGGGCGACTACTGCCTGGTGGAGGTGGCGCCGGGGCAGCAGGCTGAGGCTGAGGTGGTCGGGTTTGCTGGTGGCCGCATCTATCTGATGCCATTGCACAGCGTCGAAGGACTCAGTCCGGGGGCACGCGTTACACCTCGAGTAGGGGCAAGTTTGGTACCTGTTGGTATGAACCTGCTAGGCCGTGTGATCGATGGTATTGGCCGCCCGCTCGATGGCAAGGGGCCGTTGCAAGCGGAGCAGATGGTTTCTCTCGCTGGCGAGGTAATCAATCCCTTAAACCGTCATCCGATTGAGCAGACGCTGGATGTGGGGGTGCGTGCTATCAATGGCCTGCTCGCTGTTGGTCGAGGGCAGCGATTAGGGCTCTTTGCAGGGAGTGGCGTGGGTAAGTCGGTGCTGCTGGGTATGATGACGCGTTTTACCGAGGCGGAGATTACCGTTGTTGGCTTGATCGGTGAGCGTGGCCGGGAGGTCAGAGAGTTTATCGAGCACAGCCTCGGTCCGGAGGGGATGGCGCGTTCCGTTGTTGTCGCCTCACCTGCGGATGATTCCCCATTAATGCGCTTGCGCGCCGCCCAGCTATCCACTCGCATCGCCGAATATTTTAGGGCTCAGGGGAAAAATGTGCTGCTTCTGATGGACTCGCTGACGCGATATGCGCAGGCTCAGCGTGAAATCGCACTGGCTGTCGGTGAGCCACCTGCCACCAAAGGCTATCCACCTTCGGTTTTTGCCAAGCTGCCCAAGTTGGTTGAGCGTGCGGGTAATGGCGAAACGGGTGGAGGGTCGATAACAGCCTTCTATACTGTTTTAACTGAAGGTGATGATCAGCAGGATCCCGTTGCTGACTCTGCGCGTGCGATCCTGGATGGGCACGTAGTGCTTTCCCGAGATCTCGCGGAGCAGGGGCACTATCCGGCCATTGATATTGAAGCGTCTATCAGTCGAGCGATGCCACAGATTGTTGATCAAACGCATCTTCAATTTGCCCTGCAGTTGAAGCGTAGCTGGGCTCGATACCGGCAAAACGAAGACTTGATAGCGGTTGGCGCTTACGCGCGCGGTTCTGACCCGGAAACTGACCGCGCGATCGATTTGATGCCTGCACTGCGTGCCTATCTGCAACAGGGTATGAATGAACCGATGCCTATGAAACGCTCAATTCAGGAGCTGGCGATGATTATGCAAGCGCCGCCGGACAATAAACAGCAAGCGGGGCAGGGGCAGCCCGCCGGGCAGCTCAGGAGACAGCCCTAAGTGTCGGCGAGAAAGAAAATTCAGCGCTTTGAGCTGTTGGTTAAGCTCGCGGAACGCAAGCGAAAAGAGGCTGAGCGGCTGCTGGCCGAAACGCAGCAGCGTGTTCGTCAGGCCGAGACGGGTCTGCAGCAGCTTAAAACTTACCAACTTGAATATCAGCAGCAGTTTACGCAGGCCGGCCAAGGCGGGCTGAGTGCCGGACAGGTCCAAACGCATCAGGCATTTATCGGCCGCCTGAATGGGGCTCAGCAACAGCAACAGGAGGCTCTGGTGCAAAGCCGCGCTCAGCTTGAGCAGGTAGAACAGTACTGGCGTCAGGCTTTGGCTCATCAGAAAGCGATGCAGAAGCTACTCGATAAAGCCATTGAAGAGCTTGCTCGTTTTGAGGATAAGCGTGACCAACAGCTGCTCGATGAGCGTGCCCAACATACCCGTCCGACTTTTATCTAATCTCATGGTTTAATCTGGCCTTTTTCTTGCTTCCTTGATGCAGAACCTGTGTTGTTTCGAGGACAGCCATATGCCGGCTCCAACTGTAAATCTATCGCTCGCAGCCATTTCCGGGCCCGCACCAAAAGCCTCTGGAGGTGCCGCAGTAGCTTTGAATGCGCCTTCCGGTGGGCAGGGGATAAGCTTTGGGCAGTGGATGCAGCAGATGTCCGATTCTGCTGGGCAGTCCAGTGGGTCTAGAGGACAGAACTTGCCGCCTGAGGGACGAGAAGGAAAAGTTTTGCCGGGAACGGCGGGGCAGAGCTCGACGGCCTCTGAGGCAGAAGCTTCGCCGCGGGCAGGAAGCGGAATTGAAACAGGTAGGTCGTCCGGCGCTGGTGCAGAGGGGGAAGATGCTGTGGGATCAGCGGATGCCCGCGTGCGCGAAACTCGGGAAGAGTGGGGAAATGGCAACGCGCATCGAGTTCAAGGTCAGAGCCCGGCGGAAGCTGAAACCGCGCAGGCGAGAGATCGGGTACCAACCACCAATCCATCACCCGAACAGCAGTCAACGGCGCAAGGGCAGCGACCAGTAGCTGTTAGTGAACCCCATCCCTATATTGTCAATAACTCCGAATACAACACTCAGCCTACTGTGCAGCATGTTGATAGTCTGGCTGTGTCTAAAGTGTCGCCCGCTACAGGTAATCAGACCCGTGGATCGAACGATGTTTCGTCTAAGGGAGTGGGCTCTGTAGCTGGTGCCAGTGCAGAGGGGGCGGGTGTTATTGATAGGGCAGGCACAACGCATACGGGCAAAGAGGGCGGTGCAGATAATGGCGCAATCGAGAGTAAGTCTCCTGAAAAATTGGTGCTAGCTGAGGATAGAGCAGTCGCTTCCTCGGGTGATTCGATAGAGGATGAGCACGAGCGAGAAGTGCCTCGAGAGGGGCGTGCAACTGCCGCGGAGATAGATGGTCGGCAGGTTGCGGCGCTAATTGCCAGTCAGCCTAGCAGGACCGCTGAGCATTCGCGTGGTAGCTCGGAGCAGCAGGCTGATATAGCTCAGGCTCAGGTGCGGGCTCCGAAAGGTTTGAGCTCAGCTGAGGTGGATGAACCTCTTGCTCGAAGTCAAAGAGGGGGGGGGGACAGTGGTTCTGCTGGGGCGGGCCCTGCTTCCAATGGTGGGTTGGAGCGCCCGCTCATGGGCAGTGATGGAGCGGGAAAGGCCGATCAGCGCGGGGAAAAAGCCGATATCCAGGTTACAAGGCCGGTTCCCAATCGAGTGGGCCGGAAGTCTGAGGCTTCAGCTTCTTCTAAAGCGGCGGATGCTAACCTTTCAGCGCGTGTTGGTGACGGTGGTGCCTTCGGGCAAAGTCAGTTCAGGGCAACAGTCTCTGCGGTAGGTGGGCAAGCGAGCGCACAGCGCACTGATGCTGTGCCTCAGGCTAGTAATCGGTTCACTCAGCAGAAGCCTGTTGCAAGCGGTTCTGTCGCTAGTGATGTCACAGAGAGTCGTCGCCAGTCAAACCGTGCCCCGGAGAGGACTGTCCTGAGTAGTGGTAAGGTTCAGGTAATTGAGTCCGAACATATGTCTGCTTCCGCGCAAAAGCAAGCTTCTTTAGGGGGGGCATCAGGTAAATCTGCTGAGCAGCCGACGGGAAACGCTGAGCTTACGCCAAGTGATACCCGTCAAACTTCAACCGGTGTATCTACTGATCAGTCGTTGGCAGGTGCTGAACATAGGCTAAACAACGGCCGCCAAACTTCATCAGGTATGTCTCCTGAGCGGCCGGCGGTAAACGCTGTACATGCGCCAAACAATACGCGTCAAGCTTCATCCGGTAAATCTGCTGAGCAGCCGACGGGCAACGCTAAGATTACGCCAAGCAATACGCCTCAAACCCCATCCGGTAGATATAATGATCAGCCGTCGGTGAACGCTGGACGTACTACAATCTACACGCGTCAAACTTCATCAGGTATGTCTACTGATCCGCTGTCGGCAAATGCTGAACGTACTACAAACAATACACGTCAAACTTCATCAGGTAGATTTACAGAGCAGCCGACGGGAAACGCTGAGCGTACGCCAAATAATGCCCGTCAAACTGGTAACGGGTTAGGTTCTGCGGACAGAGCAGTGCAGACTCAAGAAAGTGGCTCGGTGCCGGTCTCGCTGAGAGTTGAAGGTCGGATGGGTGTGCAACCCGCAGAAGTCGTATCTGCTTCTTCGGTAAGCGCTCGTGAGGATAAATTAGCCCAAAAGATTCAGGGTCAGAGTAATGCGGTTGAAACCGTATCCCGTCCAGCTGCGGCTGCGCAAGCCGAGCGGTTCGTCGATGCTTCTCGGAATGAGGGCGTATTGGCACCAATGACAGAATCTGAGGCTAAATATGCTCGTCCTGACGTTTCGGGCAATTCGGCGAAACATGTTACTGAGGAGCTGGCGACTCAGTCGCGAGGTCAGAGTAAGGACAATAACGACAGTAGGGTGTCTGCTGATCGGGCACAGTCCGAGGTTCTTCTTGGCGAGTCTCCGAGAGGAGCTAAGGCAGAACCGGAGGCTAGGTCGGCGGCATCTTCATCTGTTGAGGCTAAGTCTGAGACGCCTGATTTGGCTAGGCGATCCTCCGAGGTCGGTAGTGTCAGTTTTGAAGACGCATCTCGTGTTGTTCGAGCGGGAGGTGGAGATGAGCAATCTACCAGGGTCGAGAGGCGTGAGCCAGATACTGCAGCACTGAAGCCTGAGGAGAGATCGACAGCAAACCCGGTAGCGGAGGTGGAGTCAGCGCAAAATGAGCAGCAGGAATCTGTGGTGCTACAGGGAAGGCCTGATGTGAATCATCAATCCTCCTCTTCTACCCAAAAGGATGAGCGGCCAACTAGCGTGTCTGCCGTGCAGGTATCTAAAGATGGCGCTGCTATGGGCATATCGTCAGAGCGTTCTTTGACCGCTAGGGATACGGTTGTAAACAATTTAGATCAGCTTGCTAGAGCGCCGGTGAATACAAACCAGTCTGATTCGGGCGGTAGTCATCGTCAGGCAAATGTTGGTGCCTCTCAGCAAGTCGGGACGCGCCCCTCAGTTGATCCTCAAGGTCCCTCGACGCCGGGAGTGCCCGCATCAGTGGCGAATGATGGCGAACCGTCTACTTCCGCTGCTCAGCCTGGCCGCACGGTACCTAGTCTTGGTGGCGAGGCTCGGCAGATAAATGAAAGCACTGCCAGCCTCACAGCTCAGCAACAGGCGTCCAATTCGGCTCCTGCCCTTAGCCAAAGGGCTGAGGTGGCGGCTGGTACTTTAGCGATGGCCCAGCGTCTCCAAGACCCGGCCTGGGGGCGGGCAATGGGGCAGCGTGCGGTCATGATGGCCCAGTACGGCCCGCGTTCGGCCGAGATACAGCTTGATCCTCCGGAGTTGGGTGCAATGCAGATCCGGGTTCATATTGGTCACGGTGATCAGGTTAGTGTGACCTTTACCTCGCCGAATGCGGCTGTGCGGGATGCACTCGAGCAGCAGATGCCCCGGCTGCGGGAAATGTTTTCGGAGCAAGGGTTGGATTTGAACCAGTCGACGGTATCCGACCAGTCTACCCGGGAACGCAATGACGACTCTCCTGATCGGCGGGGCGGTGGTCGAGGTGGGCAGTACGCGGGCGATGAAGGCGCTGCAGACGTCCCGGCCACTGCGCAGTCTGTACCGGTCGGCTTGGTAGACTATTACGCCTGAGGCTTCAGCACTAAAAACAGTGTGTTATATTAGTCCCCTGATTTGAGCGGGCGGTCAATTGTGCCGTGTGCTAAGAAGGTTCTACGAGGGGATTATGGCTGAAGAAGCTGAAAAGGACTCGGCCGAGCAGGGCGGCGGGAAGTCGAAGAAAAAGCTGATCATTATTATCGTGCTGGCGCTCTTGATTGTGCTCGGGGGTGGTGGAGCTGCGGCATTTTTCCTGTTGGGTGGAGATCCGTCGCCAGAGGAGACGGCATCGGCTGAGCCTGCGCGTAAGGATGCAATCTATACCAAGATTCGGACACTGGAAGGCAAGCCGATGTTTGTCGTTACGCTGCAGTCTGATGATGAGGCTCGCCATTACATGCAGGCCTATGTCGAGGCCAAGAGCCGGGATCAGGAAGTGGTTGATGCGCTTGAATTGCATATGCCGCTGGTCGTGGCGCGACTTAACACACTGTTCTCGACTCAGAAGTTTGAAACGCTGATGACAATTGAGGGCAAGCGGGCTATGCGTGAGCAGGCCACCCAAACGGTTCAGTCGATCATGCAGGACAAGATTGGTCGTCCAGGCATTGAAACGATTCTCTTTACCAACTTAGTAATGCAGTAGGCGGAGCGGAAGCGATGTCAGTCAAAGATCTGCTGTCACAGGACGAGATTGATGCCCTTTTGCATGGCGTCGATGATGGTGACGTAGAAACGGCTGACGAGGAGGCCCCGGAAGATGAAGACGGGGTCCGCAGTTATGATTTAGCGAGCCATGAGCGTATTGTCCGTGGCCGGATGCCAACGCTCGAAATGATCAATGAGCGTTTTGCCCGTCATACCCGTATCAGCCTGTTTAACCTGTTGCGCAGAACGGCTGACGTGACCGTTAGTGGTATACAGGTTATGAAGTATGGGGACTATATCCATACGCTTTACGTGCCGACCAGTATGACGCTGGTAAAAGTGAACCCATTGCGCGGGACCGGCCTGTTCATCATGGATGCCAAACTGGTTTTCAAACTGGTTGACCAGTTTTTCGGTGGTGATGGTCGGCATGCCAAAATCGAAGGGCGTGAGTTCACGCCTACAGAGACGCGTTTGGTTTACAAGACGCTGATGCAGCTGTTTGTGGACTTGGAAGAAGCCTGGAAACCGGTCCTTGATATTAAGTTCGAGCACGTTGGTTCCGAGGTTAACCCGGCGATGGCAAATATCGTCAACCCCACAGAGGTGGTTGTGGTCAGTACCTTTCAGGTCGATCTGGAGGGGGGCACCGGGGAGCTCCATGTTACCCTGCCCTATGCCATGCTGGAGCCGTTGCGCGAGGTATTGGTGTCAGGGTATCAGAATACCGAGGACCACCAGGATGAGCGTTGGCGTACTGCGTTGAACCGGGATGTGATGCTGGCCCCCCTGGATGTCAATGTCGTGGTTGCAGAGCGCGAAATGACGTTGCGAGATGTTATGGAGTTTGAGGCGGGCGACATTATTCCGGTGGAAATGCAGGAAAAGCTGGTGATGTATGCCCACGGTGTGCCTATCTATAACTGCCAGCTGGGTACCTCTCGTGGTAATCTGGCACTCAAAATTCTGGATAAGCATCAACAGCAGCCCGAGTAAGCGTCGTCTGCGGAGATTTATAGCGTGAGTGACGAAAATAACGATCAAGATCAACAGGCGTTGGCTGACGAGTGGGCCGCAGCTCTGGAAGAGCAAACCGGAGATGCCAGTGAGGGCGAGGCGATCAGTGATGAGGGTGCCCAGCCTGTCGACCTGGATGAACTGAAAGATGAGTCGATCCCGGTCAACGACCCGAAGCTTGACGTCATTCTGGATATCCCGGTCCGGATGACCATGGAGGTTGGTGGAACGGAGATACCGATTCGAAATCTGCTCCAGCTTAATCAAGGGTCCGTGATCGAGCTTGATCGTGTGGCGGGTGAGCCGCTGGATGTGAAAATTAATGGTACCCTCATCGCCCATGGCGAGGTCGTGGTGGTGAATGATCGCTATGGCATTCGTCTGACCGATGTGATCAGCCCCCAGGAACGGATTCGGCGGCTCAAGTGATGCGGTATGGAGCGTTTCTGATCGCTTTATTCATACCGCTTGCCCGCGCGGCGGAAAAAGAGCAGGGAGCACCGACCGGTATGCCCGAGCCAGTCAGTTCGTTGGCCGTGCTGGAGATGGTACTGGGGTTGGGTGCTGTCGTTGCACTGATTCTGGTGCTGGCTTGGCTGGCCCGTCGTATCAACCTCGTACCGGGCCAGCGGTCGGGCATGCAGGTAGTGGCTGTTTTACCCCTGGGGCAGCGGGAACGCGCCGTGCTTATACAGGTGGGCGAAGAGCAGCTTTTGCTGGGTGTCAGTCATCAGCAGGTGACGCTTTTGCAGCGTTTTGATTCCCCGGTTATCGAACCCCGCAAAGCGCCGGAGGGTGCGTTCTCCAAACGTCTGGCCGAGGTCGTAAAGCAGCGGAGCGGTAAGCCATGAGAGCGTCGCTGGCTGTCTTGTTTTTAATGCTCAGCACGAGTGTCCTGGGCGCTGAGCAAGGAGTACCGGCGGTTACGATGGTGACCGGCGAGGATGGCACGACCAACTACAGCGTGACCATTCAGATCCTTGCGCTGATGACGCTGCTGACATTTCTGCCGGCGGTGGTTTTGATGATGAGTTCGTTCACGCGCATCATCATTGTATTATCGATTCTCCGGCAGGCGCTGGGCCTTCAGCAGACGCCCTCTAATCAAGTTTTGATTGGTCTTGCACTGTTTCTGTCGCTATTCATCATGACTCCTGTTCTGGATCGAGTGAATGAGCAGGCGGTTCAGCCTTACTTGAATGAAGAGTTAAGCACCATGGATGCGCTCCGGGCGGCGCGTGCGCCTTTTCACCAATTCATGATCGGCAACACCCGGGAAAACGACCTGGATCTTTTTATGCGTATCTCTGATACGCCGGCTGTGGAATCGACTGATGATATCCCGCTAACTGTCCTGGTGCCGGCATTTGTGACCAGCGAGTTGAAGACTGCCTTTCAGATCGGCTTCATGTTGTTCATACCTTTCCTGGTTATCGATCTTGTGGTGGCCAGTGTTTTGATGGCGATGGGGATGATGATGTTGTCCCCGGTTATTATTTCTCTGCCGTTCAAAATCATGTTATTCGTCTTGGTCGATGGATGGGCTATGGTGATGGGGACGTTGGCCGCAAGTTTCGGCGTATAGGGGGGGAATATGACCACCGGTGCGGTTCTGGATCTTTTTGGAAGTGCGATTTGGACGGTGGTGCTGATCGTTTCCGCTATCGTTGTTCCCGGTTTGATTGTTGGTCTGATCGTTTCTGTTTTTCAGGCCGCGACTCAGATTAACGAGCAAACCCTCAGTTTTCTTCCCCGTTTGATTGTGACTCTGCTTGCCTTGATGGCGTTTGGTCCTTGGATTGTGATCAAGTTGATGGACCAGTTTGAATTTCTCTTCATGAATATTCCCAGGCTAATAGGCTAGGCCGTGGAGTTTGGCCTGGCCGATCTGGAGCAGCTTGTGGCGCAAGCGCTCCTGCCGCTGTTTCGAATTGCGTCGGTACTCATGACAATGCCGATGATCGGCACCCAGCTGGTGCCGGTGCGTATCCGCCTGGGACTCGCTTTGGCGATGACTGCTGTGCTATTCCCGGTATTACCCGTGGTTCCCGAGTATGATGGTCTGTCAGGGCAGGTATGGGTGCTGATTGCGGAGCAAATTGTCATCGGTACGGTCATTGGCTTTACCCTGCATATTCTGATGGAAACTTTTGCGGTAGGGGGGCAGTTGATCGCCAACCAGATGGGTCTGGGCTTTGCATCGATGACCGATCCGGCCAACGGTACATCGGTGGTGGTGCTGGGGCAGTTTTACCTGATGATGGTGATGTTGCTGTTCTTGGCGATGGACGGTCATTTGGTGATTTTTGAAATCCTTGCCATGAGTTTTGAGGTGTTACCGATCGGTGATGCGTTGCCGCTATCGAACCTTTACCGCATAGCGCTGGCCGGTGGCTGGCTTTTTTCTGCGGGGATGCTGATGGCTTTGCCGGCGATCACGTCGCTTCTGGTGGTTAACTTTGCATTTGGAATCATGACCAAGGCGGCTCCCCAACTGAATATTTTTGCCATTGGTTTCCCGTTCACGATGGTGCTGGGTATCTTCATTGTCTGGGCGTCTCTGACCGGCTTTGGCAGCCAGTATGCCGGGTTTGCCGAAGCGGTGCTGGAGCTGATTGGTAACGTGATTCGGGAGGCCGGTCGCGGTGGCTGAAGAAACGGGTCAGGAAAAGTCGGAAGAGCCGACGGCCAAGCGGCTCCGTGAGGCCAGGGAAAAGGGTGACGTTCCCCGATCAAAAGAGCTGACTACAACCGTTCTTTTGATGGCTGCTGCGGCTTCGGCCTATATCTTTGGCGAGCAGGTGGCACGGCAGATGGCCGCCATGATGATCTTCAACTTTGACCTCGATAAGCAGACAATCAGCGATCCTTCTCAGATGGTCGCCTATCTGGTGCAGTCGCTTTTTGAGAGCTTTCTCAGTCTGTGGGGATTGTTCCTGTTATTGGTTATCGCGGCTTTGGTCGGCCCGATAGCGCTTGGTGGCTGGAACTTCAGCGGTCAGGCGCTGCAGCCTAAGGGGAGTCGCATCAACCCACTGTCCGGCCTCAAGCGGATGTTTTCGCTGAATGCGCTGGCCGAGCTTTTCAAGGGGCTGGCCAAGTTTTTGGTGGTTGGCACCGTCGCGGTGGTTGTTCTGTTGATGGATCGGCCGGAACTGACCTCATTGGCCAAACAAAATATCGAACTGGCGATGGTCCATGCAGTGGATATCCTGGCCTGGTCTTTCTTGCTGATGAGTGCGGCAATGATTCTGATCTCGGTCGTGGATGTGCCTTTTCAGGTCTACAGCTATACCAAGAAGCTGAAAATGACGCTGCAGGAAGTCAAGGATGAAATGAAAAACACCGAAGGTAAGCCTGAGGTTAAAGGGCGCATTCGTCAGCTGCAGCGGGAGATGTCTCAGCGGCGCATGATGCAGGACGTGCCGGAGGCTGATGTGGTGATTACCAACCCGACGCATTACTCCGTGGCGGTGCGCTACGACCAGGCGAGAGGGAATGCGCCCTATATCGTCGCCAAGGGAGTGGATTTTGTCGCCCTGAAAATTCGCGAATTGGCGCAGGAGCATGATGTGCCGATACTTGTGTCGCCGGCATTGGCCCGGGCCCTCTATCACGCCTCCGAGGTGGGGGATGAGGTGCCCGTAGGGCTTTATAAATCAGTCGCTCAGGTTCTGGCCTACGTGTATCAATTGCGCCGCTACAAAGATCGTCTGGAGGACGACGAGCCAGCGCCGCCTGGCGATGATGAGATCGAGATCCCGGACTCACTCAGAGTGGATCCGGAATAACTGGTGTCAATTTTGCATAACCTACCGTTGATCGATCTATAAGTGTCAAAAAAATGATGATTTTAAGCACCTGAACCGTCTATACGCGTGGTCGGTTTGATTTTTTTTGGTGTTTCGTCATTTTTTTGACTTTTTGGGGGCGCTTTGGACCGCACTGTCTTAATCAATAATGCGCGCAGTTTGACGCAGGGGAATCTCGGTATCCCTCTGTTGCTGCTTGTCGTGTTGGCGATGGTGACGCTGCCGATGCCGCCTTTCCTGTTGGACGTTTTCTTTACGTTCAATATCGCACTCTCCATCGTCGTACTCCTGGTTGCGATCTACGCGCTGCGCCCGCTGGACTTTGCGGTGTTTCCCACGGTATTGCTGGCAGCGACACTGCTGCGATTAGCGCTCAATGTCGCTTCGACACGTGTGGTGCTTCTCTATGGTCATGAGGGTACGGGAGCGGCCGGTAAGGTTATCCAGGCCTTCGGCGATGTGGTGGTCGGCGGCAACTATATCGTCGGTGTCATCGTGTTCATGATTTTGCTGATCATTAACTTTGTGGTGGTGACCAAGGGTGCGGGGCGAATTTCGGAGGTGAGTGCCCGCTTTACCTTGGACGCGATGCCCGGCAAGCAGATGGCGATTGATGCGGACCTTAATGCCGGTCTGATCAGCCAAGATGAGGCCAGGGAGCGGCGCGCCGACGTAACGCAGGAAGCTGACTTTTACGGTGCCATGGACGGTGCGTCAAAGTTTGTGCGCGGGGATGCGGTTGCCGGGATCCTGATTCTGGTGATCAATCTGTTTGGCGGCTTTGGCATCGGCATGTTGCAGCACTCACTGAGCTTTGATCAGGCGGTGCAGTTCTATGCACTGCTGACCATCGGTGATGGTCTGGTTGCGCAGATACCCTCCCTGTTGCTCTCTACCGCTGCTGCGGTCATGGTCACCCGGGCGAACTCGTCCGAGGCGATGGGGCAGCAGGTGTTTCGTCAGATGTTTGCGTCTCCCAGGGCGCTTTATGTTTCAGCGGCGATCCTCACCATTATGGGTGTCGTGCCGGGGATGCCGCATTTTGCGTTCCTTTCCCTTGCTGCAGTGGCTGTTGGCATCGGCTGGTATATCAATTATCGCGACCGCCAGTCAGCGCTGGAACAGCAGGAATCTGAGGCTTTGCCTGAGCAGGCGCAGGAGGACACGCAGGAGGAGGCCAAAGAGCTTGGCTGGGATGATGTGATGCCGGTCGATATGCTGGGGCTGGAGGTCGGTTATCGCCTGATTCCGATGGTCGACAAGATGCAGGGCGGGCAATTGCTCAGTCGTATCAAAGGTGTGCGTAAAAAAATGTCCCAGGAACTGGGTTTTTTGGTGCCCTCAGTGCATATCAGGGATAATCTGGATCTATTGCCCGGTGCCTACCGGATTACGATGATGGGCGTTATCGTTGGTGAGGCGGAGGTGTATCCGGACAGAGAGCTGGCGATTGATCCTGGGCAGGTTTTCGGTAAAGTCGAGGGTATTGCCGTCAAAGATCCGGCATTCGGGCTCGATGCTATCTGGATTGAAAAGTCGCAGAAGGAACGTGCGCAGACGCTGGGGTATACCGTGGTTGATGCCAGCACCGTAGTGGCTACGCATATCAACAAGGTACTGCAAAGTCATGCTCACGAGTTGTTGGGACACGAGGAGGTCCAGCAACTGCTTGATATGCTGACCGAGAAATCGCCGAAGCTGGTTGAAGAGCTGGTGCCCAAGAAGCTTTCGATCAGTGTGCTGTTAAAAGTGCTGCAGAATCTGCTGATGGAGCAAGTGCCGCTCAAAGATTTTCGCACGATCATGGAATCGCTTGCTGAGGCGATCAACCGGACTCAGGATCCGCTGGCGCTGACAGCGGCGGTCCGCATGTCGCTGGCTCGATTGATCGTCCAGACAGTCAATGGTTCCGGGGATGATATGCCGGTGATTACGCTCGACCCGCAGCTGGAGCAGATGTTACTCAGTTCCATGCAGCAGCGTCAGCAGGGTGAGGATGGGCTTGTGCTTGAACCGGGGATGGCGGAACGGCTGCAGAAGTCGCTGTCGCAGGCGGCTCAAAACCAGGAAATGAAAGGGCAACCCTCTATACTTCTGGTGTCGGCGCCCATTCGTCCGTTGTTGGCGAAGTTTGTCCGATATGGGGAGCAGCAGATACATGTGCTCTCTTATCAGGAGATACCTGAGAACAAGAATGTCACCATAGTAGCGACGGTTGGGGGGCAAAATGGCTAACGGTTTTCCACCTGGCGGCCGATAAGGGACTGTTATGAAGGTAAAGCGCATATTTGCACCGGACATGCGTCAAGCGATGCGCCGGGTTCGCGAAGAGATCGGGCCTGACGCTGTTATCGTTTCCAACCACCGTGTTGCCGGCGGCGTGGAGATCGTTGTTGCCCGGGAGGAGGAGTATGAGGCCGCGCAAAGCGAGATGAAGCGCGAACGTGATCGGCGTCGGGACGAGCAGGTGCGCATTCTGACTGGCCAGAAAGAGCGTCAGAATGAGATGCTTGCGGCTGAACTGGAGCGCGCACGCCTCGATATAGCGAAGGCGCAGGAGGGAGTTGCATCGTCCGAAGTGACACGTAGCGCGAATCGTCAGCTGGAAGCCGAGGACGATAACGAGCTTGAGTCAATTCTCGAATCTTTGCGTGCGCGCCAGCGGGAGCGTGCAGCCGCCGGGCTCGATGACGACATACCTTCGCCGCCGCCACGTCGGCGATCAGAATCCGTGCGGGCTCCACAGCTTGAGCCGTCTCGCAGCCAGGCTTTGGAAACGTCTGGCGATCATCTCTTGATCCGAAATATGCAGGATGAAATACATCAGCTCAGGGCGATGCTCGAGCAGCAGCTTTCTGCGCCAGCCGCGCCACCGGCGTCGGTAAGCGCGCCAGTGGCACGGCGTGCTCCTGCAGAGGTCGAGAGTGATCTTGGCGTGTCTGATCATCAGGTATCAGGGGGAAACAAAGAGCAGCTCGAGCGTCGCTTTGAACGGCTTGGCTTAGGTGGCAGGCTGTCCCGCTCTCTGCTGGCTTCCATTGAGCCGGACTTAAGTATCGATAAGGCATGGCGTAACTCACTGGCACGGCTGGCCGAGTCGATTCCAGTGGTTGGCGAGGAGCTGATCGAGCGGGGTGGGATGCTGGCGTTTCTAGGTCCGACCGGGGTTGGCAAAACAACGACGATCGGAAAGTTGGCAGCGCGATATGTGTTGCAGCACGGCAGTTCAAGTTTGGCGTTGGTGACCACTGATAGCTTTAGAATTGCAGCGCACGAGCAGCTCAAGACCTTTGGGCGAATTCTTGATGTGCCGGTCCGTGTTGTCGATGAAAACCACAGCCTGGAAGAGGTGTTGCAGTCGCTGCGCGGTAAACGTTTGGTATTGATCGATACGGCCGGAATGAATGCGCAGGACCCAGCCGGACAGCTGCAGCTGGAGATGCTTGAAAGTGTCTCGGTTCGGATCAAAAAATTGCTGGTGCTTTCCTGCTCCAGTCAGCGTCAGTTGCTTGAAAATGCCTGGCAGGCATACTCGGGGTTGGGTCTTCATGGGTGTGTGCTAAGCAAGCTGGATGAGTCGGGTAGTTTGGGTGAGGCATTGACGCTGGCGGTGGAAAAGCAGTTACCCGTCGCCTATGTGGCAGATGGTCAGAAAATCCCAGATGATATTGGTCTGGCCCGGCGCCACGACCTGGTCAGCCGCGCGGTGGTTACCGCGCAAAAAGAGACCGAGCGCAACCGGGCCGGCGGTAAGGGAAATAAAGGTCGCCTGTTCCGGGCAGGCTGATGCAGAGTATGAATATGAAGCAGTCACACCCGGTCAAGGTCGTTGCGGTTACAGGTGGTAAAGGCGGGGTTGGTAAAACCAACGTGTCGGTAAATCTGTCTGCGGCATTGGGCGAGATGGGGCGACGCACCGTGTTGATGGATGCGGATCTGGGGTTGGCCAACGTCGATGTGATGCTGGGCTTACGTCCGAAGAAGAATATTGCGGATGTTCTGGAAGGGAGCTGCTCGCTCAGCGATGTTTTAGTAGAGGCGGGTGAAAACTTCTGGATTGTGCCCGCGTCCTCGGGTACCCAGGAAATGACAGCTCTCAGTGCTCATCAGCATGCTGAGCTGATTCATGCGTTCAATGATATCGCTGATGATCTGGATGTTCTTATCGTGGATACGGCGGCCGGTATTTCGGACTCCGTGGTCAGCTTTATTCGGGCGGCGCAGGAAGTGCTGGTGGTCGTTTGTGATGAGCCGACCTCCATTACCGATGCGTACGCGTTGATCAAATTGCTCAGTCGCGATTATCGTATGAGTCGATTTCGAGTGTTGGCGAATATGGTTGCCACCGAAGCGGAAGGACGCAATATGTTCAGCAAACTATTGACGGTGACGGATCGGTTCCTTGATGTCACGCTTCAATACCTCGGCTCAATACCTTATGATGAGTCAGTGCGCAAAGCTGTACAGAAGCAAACGCCTGTTTTAAAAGCGTTTTCGACAAGTAAATCAGCACTCGCATACCGGCAGCTCGCCAACAAGGTTGACGAGTGGCCCGTCTCGACAACGTCGCGGGGTCACTTGGAGTTTTTTGTTGAGCGACTGGTTCAAGGGGTTTAAGCAAACGGCGCGCAGAAGCCTTCATGTATAACCAGCTGGAATTCAGGTCAGGTCAGGAACTGGTGGAGCAGTATGCGCCATTGGTAAAGCGGATTGCGCGTCATCTCATGGCCCGTTTACCGTCCAATGTGGTGCTGGAAGACCTGGTGCAGGCGGGCATGGTTGGATTGCTGGAGGCTCTGGGTAAATATGACCCGGGCAAGGGCGCAAGCTTTGAAACTTATGCCGGGATTAGGATTCGGGGTGCCATCATCGATGAAGTGCGTCGAGGAGATTGGACCCCCAGATCGGTTCACCGAAACGGCCGACGTATCAGTGAAGCGATTGCGCAGGTTGAGGGACGTACGGGTCGGGATGCCACTGATACGGAAGTGGCCGCCGAGCTGGGCGTGAGCATGGACACTTATCACGGCTTATTGCAGGATTCTGCAGAGAGTCGCTTGTTCAGTCTTGATGAGTTGACGGAGTCCGGCGATGATGCTCCGGGGGAGCAGTTCGCTGGAGAGGAGCCGGAGCCCGGGGAGGCGTTGCAGGGCAGCGCTTTCAGGGTTGCGTTGGCTGGGGCGATTGAAGGATTGCCTGAGCGTGAAAAGTTGGTACTGGCGTTGTACTACGATGAAGAGCTCAATCTCAAAGAGATTGGGCAAGTGCTCGGAGTGACCGAGTCGCGAGTAAGCCAGATTCATAGTCAGGCCGCAGCCCGGCTTCGATCCAGGTTGCGGGATTGGCGATGAGAGGTCTATGACTTCTCGGGCGCTGATGAGTAGTGTTAATAACCGGGGGAACCTGTCTTGAAGAAAGACATCAAGATTCTTGTCGTCGATGATTTTTCTACGATGAGACGCATCATCAAAAACCTGCTGCGTGATCTGGGGTTCACCAACGTGGATGAAGCAGATGACGGCAAAACGGCGCTGCCCATACTCAAACAGGGGCGCATCGATTTCCTGATCACTGACTGGAATATGCCAGGCATGACCGGTATTGATCTGATCAAAGAGGTCCGTGCTGATCCAAACCTGGCTCACATCCCCGTATTGATGGTGACAGCCGAAGCCAAGCGCGAACAGATCATTGCCGCCGCCCAGGCCGGCGTGAACGGCTACGTAGTCAAACCGTTCACGGCGGCGGTTCTCAAAGAGAAGATCGACAAGATCTTCGAGCGCCTGCAGGACTAAGCAAAAAGCTGAGGAGCGCTTGATGGCAGAGCAGGATATCGCAGTTGACCTCGATGGATTGGAGGAGCTGCTGAAACAGAAAGCCCAAGAGCTGGTTGCCGCGTTGGAAGCCGGGCAGTTGCCTCGGGCGATCGAGTTGATCAATCAGTTGCAAACGGCACGTCACGAAGTGTTTTACAACGAAGTCGGTCATCTGACGCGTGGCTTGCATGAAGCAATTAAGTCCTTTTCCACTGATGTGGGCGGCCACCTTGATGGCGGTAAAGCGGACAGCGATGCCTCTTCAGGCGCGGCCATGAGCGACGCATCGGACAGGCTTTCCTATGTGATCGATCTGACCGAAGAAACAGCCCATAAAACAATGGATCGTGTCGATCACTCGCTGACATTGGTGGATCGGCTGGATACTCAGAGTGAGCGCTTTCGCGATCTGCTGATGTTGGTGGGGCAGCTCGAAGGCGAGTTCGAAGCTCTGAACGGTGTCTATGACCGTACGTGTACGCTGAAGGACGAATCCGAGAAAACCATCGAAGAGCTGCGTACTGCGCTGACAGATATTCTCGTCTCGCAGGGGTTTCAGGATATTACCGGTCAGCTGATTCGACGTGTTATCACCCTGTTGACGCAGGTGGAAGGGCAGCTCGTCAAGCTGATGGATATGGCGTCCAAGGTTGAGCGGCTCAGCGGTATCGAGACCAGCGTGCTTGATGACGGCGGCAGTGAAAAAGAGACTAAGAAAAAAGAAGACGTACAGGCTGAAGGGCCCCAGATTCCTAAAGGTGATAAGAACGTTGCCTGCGATCAGGATGATGTGGATGAGTTGCTTTCGAGCCTTGGGTTTTGATTAGGAGCACCCTATGAGTTTCGATGTCGATCAGGAAATTCTCGAAGACTTTCTCGTTGAAGCGGGAGAGATCCTTGAGCAGCTGTCGGAGCAGCTCGTCGATCTTGAACAGCGTCCTGACGATAAAGATTTGCTCAATGCAATCTTTCGCGGTTTCCATACCGTAAAAGGCGGGGCTGGCTTTCTTCAGCTTGAAGCGATGGTCGAGTGCTGTCACAAGGCTGAGAACCTGTTTGATCAGCTCCGTAACGGCGAGTTGGTAGTCACCTCTGACTTGATGGATGTCGTGCTGCAGGCGTTGGATGCAGTCAACTCCATGTTTGACTCCGTTCGTAACGGAATTGAGCCCGAGCACGCCGACCCGGCATTGCTCCAGCGACTGGCTGATTTTGCTGAAGGGCGTGGTGGTGCCGTGACTGCGGGCCCTGCGCCAACGCCGAAGCCGGCAGAGCCGCCCAAAGCGGCACCCAAACCGGCCCCTGCTGCGCAAGAGCTGCCAGCTAATCCAAATACTCCCAATGATGATTTCGAATCCTTGATGGGCGATCTGGCGGGCGCCTCCAGTGAGGCCGCAAGTGACGGTGGTGGTAAGATTGATGACGACCTCATTACCGAGGATGAGTTTGAAGCGTTGCTTGATGATCTGCATGGTCCAGGGGGCGCGCCCGGCAATGAAAAAGACGATGCTGTAGCCAGTCACGCAAGCGCGCCCGAGGGCGGCGAAAGCACGGGTGGTAGTGACCTCATTACCGATGACGAATTCGAGGATCTGCTCGATCAGCTTCAGTCGGAAGGCAAGGGGGCGTTTGCGTCCTCGCCGGCTGAACCAGCCGCAGCACCCAAACCGGCAACCGCGGTGAAAAAGGCGCCTGATCCTGTGCCTGCGCCGGCTCCCGTGGCTGAGCAAACACCAGAACCAGCCAAAGCAGCTGCCGCCGCCCCCGGCGGCCGTGCAGGGGGTGGGCAAAAGGCTGCGCCGGAAACCAACGTCCGTGTGGATACCCGACTGCTCGACAAGATCATGAACATGGTTGGCGAGCTGGTTTTGGTCCGTAACCGCCTGGTCCGGCTCGGTGTAACCCATGAAGATGAAGAGATGGGCAAGGCGCTGGGGACGTTGGATATGGTCACCGCAGACTTGCAGTCTTCGGTGATGAAAACCCGGATGCAGCCGGTTAAAAAGGTGTTTGGTCGTTTCCCACGCCTGATCCGTGACCTGTCGCGCAACCTCAAAAAAGAGGTGAAACTCGAGCTGCGAGGCGAAGAAACCGATCTTGATAAGAACCTGGTCGAGGCCTTGGCTGATCCGCTTATTCACTTGGTCAGAAACTCGGTTGATCATGGTATCGAGTCGCCTGAAGAACGTGTAAAAGCCGGCAAGCCTCGCGAAGGTCATGTGCTGCTGTCAGCCGAGCAGGAAGGGGATCATATTCTCCTGATCATTCAGGATGACGGCGCGGGCATGGATCCCGAAAAGCTGCGTAACCTGGCCGTCAAACGCGGCATGCTGGATTCAGAATCGGCGCGCCGTTTGACGGATCAAGAGTGCTTTAATCTGATTTTCCAGGCGGGCTTTTCCACCAAAACCGAGGTCTCCGATGTTTCTGGCCGCGGTGTGGGCATGGATGTGGTTAAGACCAAAATTACCCAGCTTAACGGCACACTCAGTATCGACTCGGTGATCGGCCAGGGTACACGAATAGCGATTCAGGTTCCGCTGACGCTGGCTATTATGCCCACACTGATGGTAATCCTCGAGGGACAGGCGTTTGCGTTGCCGCTGGTTAACGTGAACGAGATATTTAACCTGGATCTGACCAAAACGAATATTGTGGACGGGCAGCAGGCGATTATTGTGCGTGAGCAAGCGTTGCCGCTATTCCACCTAAAGCGCTGGCTGGTCAATGGTCACGAGGCGGCTCCGCTTCCCGAGCAGGGGCATGTGGTCATAGTTACCGTGGGTACAACGCGTGTTGGCTTTGTCGTTGATCAACTGGTGGGTCAGGAAGAGGTGGTTATCAAACCGCTGGGTACTATTTTGCACGGTACGCCGGGTCTTTCTGGCGCCACCATTACCGGTGATGGTCGTATCGCACTTATTATCGATATTCCGAACCTGCTTAAACATTATGGGCAGAACTGAGCGGCTGCGTTTGCCGGTGTTCGGGAGCGGTAAATGACGATTCGGGTATTGATCGTTGATGATTCCGGTTTTTTTCGCCATCGTATCGAAGAGATATTACGAGACGAAAAGCGTATCGAGGTGGTCGGAAGTGCCGTCAATGGCAAGGAAGCCGTCGAAAAGGCTAGGGCTTTAAAACCTGATGTGATCACTATGGACGTTGAAATGCCACAGCTTAATGGCATCGATGCGGTCCGGATAATCATGCGGGAGTGCCCCACTAATGTCCTGATGCTTTCATCCCTGACCCATGAAGGCGCTCGGGTGACGCTGGAAGCCCTTGAGGCGGGTGCAGCTGACTATCTGTCCAAGGATATTCGAGCGTGGATGGACAAAAGTCAGACTATTCGGCGTCAGCTCATCGACCGGATTCTGGCGCTTGGTAGTTCACGTCGGTTCCGTTCAGGTTCGGTTTTTGAGCATCGATATCCGAAATCTCGGGCAGCGACCGGCTCTACGATGGTGTTTCGGCCTGACGAGCCCTCAAGGCCCGAACGGACGCAGCCAAGGAGTACAACCGGAGCCCCATCCGCGTCGGACAGTACGCGACGGCCTGTGTCGCGGGGGCGTTCTGAATCCGTTACACCGGCTCGTGCGAGGACCGAGGCGCCGGCTTCGCCGGCATTGCGTCCCCGGGGAGCTACTGCAGAACGAGACGTAAAAACCGATAGTCCCTCCCGAGTCAGTTTTCCAGATTGTCGAATTGTTGTCATCGGTACGTCTACCGGAGGACCGGCTGCGTTGCAGCGCATATTGACGCAGATACCGGCGGATTTCCGATACCCGATCCTTCTTGTGCAGCACATGCCCAAGACCTTTACCCAGGTGTTTGCGGAGCGGCTGAATCAGCAGTGCAAGATATCGGTGAAAGAGGCGGAAGATGGTGACCGGCTCAAGCCGGGCCTTGCATTGCTTGCACCTGGCGGGCTTCAGATGATGATCGATCCACGTCAGTCAGACCGTGTCAGGATTCTTGAAGGGGATATGAAACTCACCTATAAGCCCAGTGTGGATGTGACCTATGCGTCGGCGGCCCGGGCTTATGGTTCAAAGGTACTCGCGTTGATACTCACGGGCATGGGGGCCGATGGGTGTGATGGCGCTCGCTTGCTCAAGCGCGAAGGCGCAACGATTTGGGCCCAGAATCGTGAAAGTTGTACGATTTATGGCATGCCCCAAGCGGTAGTAAACGCCGGACTCGCCGATGCAGTGCTTGATCTGGACGATATTGGTCCCCTCTTGGCGCAGCAGCGAAGGCAGGGCTGATGTTCGGTTTTCTGGGTATCTTGCTCGCCCTGGCGGCTATCATTGGCGGCAACTACATTGGTGGTGGCCAGCTGGAGGAGCTCTACAACCCGACTGCGGCATTGATCGTGGTCGGAGGGACGCTTGCGGCCTCTGTTATTCAGGCACCGCGAGAGGACTTTAACCGTGCCTGGCGGCTGTTTGGCTGGGCTTACCGCAGTGAACAGCCGGATTTTCGGGATGGGATGGAAAAGCTCCGAAGCTGGTGCTTGCTCGCTCGCCGAAAGGGGTTGATTGCACTCGAAGCGGAGTCGTCTCGTCAGGATGATCTGTTCGTCGCCAGCGGGCTGCAGTTGTTGGCCGACGGAAGACCACCGGAAATGATTCGGTCTGTGCTGGAAGTCGAGTTGATTGCGCGCGAACAGCGAGACCTGCGGGCGGTAAAGGTGATCGAGAGTCTGGGCGGGTACGCGCCCACATTGGGCATTATCGGTACCGTGCTGGGTCTGATCCAAGTCATGGCAAACTTAAGCTCTCCGGATACGCTGGGCCAAGGTATCGCGACGGCTTTTGTCTCCACAATCTATGGCGTCGGGGTAGCGAACCTTCTGTTGATACCGACAGCCAACAAGATCAAGCGGCTGGTGGAAGAACGTTCGCAGTATCACGAGATGATGATGGATGGGTTGGTCTATGTGGCCGAAGGACAAAACCCTGAAGTGATTCGGCAACGGCTGCATGGTTACCTGGAGGCTGGCTATGCCCAGGCGTCGACCTCCTGAGTCAGGCCCCCCTCTTGATCGTTGGGTGTTGTCCTGGGCCGATTTTCTCACGCTGCTGTTCGCGCTGTTTGTGGTGATGTATGCCATCTCTTCGGTTAATGAAGAGAAGTATAAGTCGATGGCAGAGTCACTTTCAGAAGTGTTTTCAGGGCCTGGGCGAGGGCAGGGCAGGCTGCCGGCGTTGGAGGGTGGCGGCGGTGTCCTGGAGGGAGGAGAATCCCTAAAGGAATCGGAAGCGGTCAAGGTTGAACCTGCCAGTGAGCAGGCAACCTCGCAGCTGATTTCCTTGCGAGCGTTGATGGAAAGCGATTTCATCGATCAGATAGACGATGGGCAGATTGAAATATCGGGTAACGACCTTTGGTTTGCCATCGAGTTGCGCTCGAGTTTGTTGTTCGAGAGTGGCGGCGCAATACCTGCGATCGCTGCAGACCGGATTCTCGCGGCGATTGCACATCGGCTCCAGAACAAGGAAAACCCGATTCATGTAGAGGGGTTTACCGATAACGAACCGATAGCGACTGATCAGTTCCCGTCGAACTGGGAGCTTTCGGCTGCCAGAGCGGCGGCTGTAGTGAGGCTGCTGGAATTGAATGGCGTAGATCCCAGGCGGATGGCAGCCGTTGGTTACGGCGAGTACCAGCCCGCCTACAGCAACCGTACAGCGGAAGGGCGGCGCTTGAATCGTCGTATTGTGATCGTGGTGTCCCGAGATGAAAAAGTACGTCGGGCAGTGTCGTCCTACGGCAGTGACCGGGTCAGTGAAGACGCGGTTAATACCATGCTGACCGAGCCGGAGTCGGGTCAAAGCGGGCCTCCGGTGCTTGAGCAGATCGAGACCGAAGGCGGCATACTGTTTCGCCAAGCCAGACCGGAACAAGAACAGGAATAGCTATCTATGCAGGTGTGGGCAGTTGCTAACCAAAAAGGGGGCGTCGGTAAAACAACAACCGTCGTCACTTTGGCCGGTCTGTTGGCCGAAATCGGTTACAAGGTTTTATTGGTCGATCTTGACCCCCATGGATCGCTGACCAGTTATTTCCGATATGATCCGGATGAGCTGGAGCATAGCGTTTACGACCTCTTTGAACAGTTACAGATTGATGAATCGCTGACGCGCAGTCTGATCGTCAACACGACCCAGGAAGGGATAGACCTTATTCCGGCATCCACCGCCTTGGCAACGCTTGAGCGGCGGGCAGTGGGTAAGGAGGGGATGGGGCTGCAGGTGGCTAAAGCTCTGGCAACGCAAAAGCGCGACTATGATTTTGTATTAATTGATAGCCCGCCGGTTCTGGGCGTTTTGATGGTCAATGCTTTAGCCGCCTGTAGCCATTTGCTGGTTCCGGTGCAAACTGAATTTCTCGCACTCAAAGGCTTGCAGCGCATGGTGCGCACCATCGAGATGGTGAACAGGGCGCGCAGGAATAAACTGGAATACACGATCATTCCGACCTTTTATGATCGCCGGACGCAAGCCTCCGTGAGTAGTCTTCGTGAACTGCATAATCGTTACGAGGAGCGAATTTCTAATGCCGTAGTTCCCGTCGACACCAAATTCCGCAACGCAAGTCTGAAGGGGTTGGTTCCCTCGTCGATGGATGCCGGCAGCCGTGGCGTGCATGCGTATGCCAAGCTCTTGCGTAGTCTTCTGGAGCGGCGTAGACAGGTGAAAGCTGATGGCTGATCAAAAGAAAGTAGTATTCGAGTATATCGAATCGCTGCTAACGGATTCTGACCTGAATGATGGCGCTGGGGAACAGGAAGAGACTCAGGCCAATGATGAGAAAAAGGCCTCTCCGGCAGAACCGCCAGCGGAAGCAAACGTGGGCCCTCTTAAGGATCAAGAGGGGGTTGACGATCAAACGGCGGCTCACGAAACTTCTGTAGAGCCAGAGCCAGAGCCAGAGCCAGAGCCAGAGCCAGAGCCAGAGCCAGAGCCAGAGCCAGAGCCAGAGCCAGAGCCAG
>NZ_AUAZ01000003.1:53323-311443 GCF_000428985.1 Marinobacterium litorale DSM 23545
AGAGCCAGAGCCAGAGCCAGAGCCAGAGCCAGAGCCAGAGCCAGAGCCAGAGCCAGAGCCAGAGCCAGAGCCAGAGCCAGTACCCCAGCCAGCGGCTCAGAAAGCACCTGTACAGGTGCTCAACTGTGTCCTGATCGACATGCATGGCATGAAACTGGCGGTAAATTTCGATCGCATTGAAGGGGCTCTTAATATCCATGATTTATCGATGGACATAGCCGGTCTGCCGGATTGGATCCTGGGCGCCTTTGGCATGGATCCGCAACGCACGCATGTGGTTGATACCGCGCAGTGGTTGATCCCTGAGCGCTACAAGCCAGAGCACTCACAGTACTCCGAAGTGCTTATTCTTCAGGGGCGTAAGTGGGCTTTAGCCTGTGATGGGTTGGTGAAATCGATCCAGGTACCGCTGGATCGGGTTAATCTGAATCAGGATAGAGAGCGGCGCCCCTGGCTATTGGGCACGTATATGGCTGAGCGTTGTGCCATCATCGATGTCGACCAGCTGGTAGAGGAGTTTGAGGCGGTGTCCGCCTGATCAAATACCCGCTACAATCCCCGACTGCCTGCTATTGCAGGCAGTTGCTCTCCTGAAAAAGGTCTCGGCGTGCTTGAATTAACACCTGATCAGATCACTTTGCTAGCCGTTGCACTACTGGCTTTTTCCAGCGTTGTGCTCTGTGTATCTCTGTTGGTTCGTGTTCGCCGTCAGGAGCGTCGGCATCAGGCCCTGATTAACGTCTTGCGCAACGAAATAAAAGCGATGACCAACGGCTCAATCGGCATGGGTAATCGACTGCTTGCTATTGAGCGTAAGCTTGATATTACCGTTGAAAAGCAACAGGAGCTGGAAAATCGGGATCCCAGCGTGTTGGCCTATAACCAGGCTGCCAAATTAATGGAAATGGGAGCGGATGTGGATGATCTGGTGCGTAGTTGTGGTATTGGGCGCCCCGAGGCGGAGTTGATGGCTTTACTGCATCGAGAGTTGAGGGTCGATGAGCAGTTGCCGCGTCATTAGCTAGCGCTTCTCGTCGGCCAATCCCAGGTCGATCGGCTGGTCCGGTCTTAGTCCGTAAGCAAAGGCGATGACCTCTGCAATAGCGCGGTACAACGACTCCGGTATTTCATCACCCAGTTCCATACGAATTAATACTTCGAGTAGCTCAGGGCTCTCATAGATATGGATGTCGTGTTCACGGGCCAGAGCCACAATCTGTTCAGCAATAACACCCTGGCCTTTGGCGGTGACTCGGGGCGCTCTCCCGGATAAAGGGTCATATTTTAGTGCCACCGCACCGGGAAGTGGTGCTTGGTTATTGTCGTCATCCCTGCTCATGTGTGCAGATCCACTAGACGTTTACTGATTGCCGGTTGTTCCTCACGGGGTTGGCGTCCCTGCTGAACCAGTAGGGTATCCACGTCAAATCCCGTGCCGCGCAGTTGATCTTCAAAGCTATTCAGTCGGTCACGGATCATTTCCGTTGTATTGCGCTGCTCTGCCCAGAAGCGTGCACTGATTTGCCAGTCCTGCTGGATACTGACCCGCGCATCGACCGCACCGAGCTGCTCAAGGTCGAAGTGCATATTGATCGACCACTCTGAAGTGTAAAGTTCTTCGCTATCCGGGCGCTTATGCTGAGTAATCTTTATTTCGGTATTATCAACCCGATCTTCACTGACGCGAACGGGAATATCGAGCCGGTATTGGCGTTCAATCCCTCCGTCAGGCGCATCATTCCAGCTCTGCAAACTGGCGGCCTGTTGAGAGTGGGTCCGGGATTTTAGCCCCTGAAGCAGGAATTGCATCCGCTCCCGGGCTTCCGTCGGTAGCTGCTCGGCAATTTGGCTGAGTTTGCCGAACTGCTCCTGAAGGGTGTTCTGTTTGCCTGTTTGAGACGCCTCTTGAGTTGTTGAGCCCCCTTTAACCAGGCCGCTACCCATAAGTTGGTTCTGAATCGATTGCTTTACGGAGGATGCGTCGGCTTTGGCCGGGACGCTGAATAAACTCAACATCGACTTGACGACCTGTCCGAGTGCATCGCCCTGCCGCGCGCCGGTGCTGAGCTGGCGCATCTGATTGAGTGCCTCTCCCATCGGAAGTTGCTGGGGTAGGTTGTCCTTGAGTACCTGTTGCAAGCCTTCATGGAGGCGAGATCGGCTGGCGCTGTCGACTGATGGGGGTTGAACACTCATCTGTACCGTTGATGAATCGGTCCGTGTTAGCTGAACGTTTAACCCTGCCTGAAGTGGGCGCTGAGAGATGAGTTCAATTCTCTGGCCGTTGACGCTGATCTGTACCGGGGCGGCTCCGGGGCGGCTCTGTGTTGAAGCTGTGGCGGCACCGGAGGTGGCTCCGTCACGAACTGATGTGGAAGGCGCGGGCTGTTGTGCCCGGCTGTCGCTAACAACGGCGGCTGGCGGAGGGGGCACCGGATGGCTATTTCCTCGATCTGTTTGAACCGGGGTTGGTCCAGGTCCGGTATTACTAGGAGCTGGTACAGATGCCGCTTGTGGCTGCGGTGCCTGGAGGCTTGGTCGGGCAGCGCCAGGGGGGGGCTCCGTGGCACCGCCCTGCAGTGCGCCTGCCTGAAGTGCACCTGTCGGTGACGGTGTTGCGGCGCTGGTTTGGGGCGGCGCGCCGGACGCAGGAGTCGGCGCCGCGGGTGTCTGAGTCCCTGGTGCGGGTTGCGTGCTGCTTTGCGTGGTTGCGGCTGGAGCTCCGGGTGCAGGCGGAGGTGCCGCTTGAGAGACAACAATGGCACCGGGGGTATGCGAGTTGCCCTGGTTTATGTTAGCTGTTGCTTGATTAGTTGTCGGCGGAACTGGAGCTTGGCCAGGGGGCGATGGTGGCGTGGGTCGACTCTCCAGAGGGGTGTTTCCGCCCGCGGTCTGCGCTGGTTGCGAATTGCCTCTTGCCGCAGTTGCCTGCGGTGCGGATGAAATCTGGTTGGTGGTGGGAGACGCAGTGGTTTGTGTCCCGCCTACCGGGTTCGTATCGGCTGACCCGCTGGCTGCAGGCTGTGCCGCTGTCGAGCCAGGTGTTTGCCCTGACGCAGGTGGGGGTGGGGTCTGGCTTGGTGGTTGTCCGGCCTGAGCCGGCAGAGCAACAGCGCCTGTACTGGTTCTGCCAGCGGGATGAGGATTGATTCTCGCAGTGTCGGGTGATGCGGTTGAAGGTGCCTCGTGCTTAGCGGCGGGTGTTGTTGCGGTCCGGGTGTTTGCTTCCGCTATTTGCCCTTGCCCTTGCCCTTGCCCTTGCCCTTGCCCTTGCCCTTGAGTGGAAGCAGGTGCCTGCTGTGCCGGTTGCGGAGTGTTAATGGTGCGGCCAGCAGGCAGTTGCGGGTTGGAAACTTCCGCGCCCCGCTGAGTGCCCTGTTGCTGGGGAGCGGTCTGTTGATTGGTGTTAGTACTCCTCTCAAGCGTTGCAGCGTTTTGTGGTTGAGCGCTGCCTTGCGGCGGTTGGGTCGTTGAGGAGGGCGTAACCGCTGCTCTTGATTGGCGAGATGTTGGTGTAGCTTGTTGGGGCTGTTCGCTTCCGCCCTGTCGGGACAGTGTTAGTCCAGATGTCTTGTTGGGAGCAGGCTGTGTCTGTTCCGGACGGGAAGTCTGATTGGATAGCTGATTGTATGACGCCAGCCCCCTTTTGGACTCCGTAACTGTTGGGCCTGTTCGTACTTGCGGCGGCGTCTGGCTCTGGCTACTCTGCGTTCGGGGTCCCGTTGACTGGGGTACGTTGTACGGTCCCTGTGCCGGCGTGGGTGTTGCAGTATTTGCGGGCTGGCCTGTTGATGGATTGGTCGGCTGACTTTGAACCGGTGGTTGCTCGGTTCGTGTCTGCAATTGAGGCGCAGGGCTTCCAGTGCTTGCCTGGCCTGTGACGGGGGGCGCGGTTGGGCTGCTCGATACCTGCGGGGGGCTGCCTGTTGCTGCGCGTGAGTTGGCGACGGGAGCGCTGTTTGCTGTGCTATTGCCAGCAGTAGATATCTGGGATTTTGCCGCGTTGGTTTGATCGCCAGCCCCGGCAGATGTTGTCTGTCCCGATGGAGGTTTTGGTTGGTTTGAGGCTCCGTCAGGGGTGGCCGGTTGTGGCTGTGAGGATAAACTTCCCTGGGCTCCCTGGGCTCCCTGGGCTCCCTGGGCTCCCTGGGCTCCCTGGGCTCCCTGGTTACTGTTGGCTGCGAGGGGGCTTTGAGATGAGGGGAGCTGAGCACCTGCCGCCGGGTTGGCCTGGCTCCCGGTAGACGAGGGTATTGTTGTGCCGGGAGCTGTTGGTTGGCGGGGGGGCATAGCTTGAGTCAGTTCTGTTACTGCCGATGCATTAATTACTCGGGCGGCGTTTTGCCCCGATATGGCCGTACTTTGGGTGTTAGTTGCGCCCTGTGTACTTGTTTGACTTTGTGTGTTGGCCGAGCTTGGGGTGGTAACAGGATTCTGAGGAGTGTTGGTTTGGCCTCTGGTAGAGGAGGGTGCCGCTTTGCTGGGGGTGTGTCGCGGTGTGATGGTTTGAGCCAGCTCTGTCATTACCGATGCATTGATTATTCGAGCGGAATTTTGCCCTGATATGGCAGTATTTGGGGTGTTGGTTGCACCCTGTGTACTGGTGGAGCTTTGAGTGTTGGCCGCGCTTGGATTGCTTGCAGGATTCTGAGGCGCGTTGGTCTGGTTTGTGGTTTTAGAGGGCACTCCTGTGCTGTGGGCCGCTGGTTGTCGTGGTGTAATGCTTTGAGCTACCGATGCACCGATTATTTGAGCGGTATTTTGCCCTGATATAGCCGTACTTTGGGTGTTAATTGCACTCTGTGTGTTGGCGGGGCTTTGCATGTTGGGCGTGCTTGGGATGGTAACAGGGTTCTGAAGACCATTGGTTTGGCTGGGGATTACGTTGGGTAGCACCCTGCCGGTTTGTGGCTGATTAAGTGGCAGAGTTCGGTTCAACAGATCGCTGGTTTGGGCGTCCATTGGGATCTTTAGGGCCAGAGTGTTGCTGGTACCCGTGGAGGTGCGCGGAGCGGGTTGTGTTGTTCCTAGAGCGCTGTTGCTGCTTGTTGCTTGTGCCTGAGCTTTGGCGGGTTGGTTTACCAGCGTTAATTGCAGTCCCCCTTCAGGGGAGCGGTTTAAGTTGATTTGAGCGCCCGTGCTCAGGGGGCGGCTGGTGACCAGCTCCATCAGCTGATTTTGAACGTCCACCTTGATACGGAACAGGTTAGGCCGGGAGGGGTCTTGAGTGACTTCGCGCACGTTTCCGCTAAGCGTTTTCCCTTCGTTGAGCTGCGCGCGCAGGTCAGCGCTTTGATGGCTGCTCGAACGGTTTGCCGTTTGTAGTGATTGAATCGGTAGGGTCAGTGCCACGTCTGTTTTGCAACCCGTTAGTGAGTCTCGATAACTATCGGCGCGACCTTAGTCGCGTCCTCCTGGTACCTTGGTTTTACTCGCGCCGACAACCCGCTTTCTAGCCTGACGACGGGGGGTAATCTGTTTATAATGGCGCGTTTAGAATTAGTCGGCCAGCTAGACCACAACTGTAGACCGATGTGATGGGGGAGTCACTGTTTGTCCGAGGTGTTACTCAGAGTCGAAAAGCTGTTTTGCGAGCGGGATGACCGCGTGCTCTTTGACGGTCTGTCGTTTTCGGTGGACAGCGGCGAAATCGTCCAGATCGAAGGTGCGAACGGGAGTGGTAAAACGACTCTTCTACGAATTCTCAGTGGTCTGTCACGTAATTATGAAGGTGATATTTTTTGGCGGGAGGAGCCTGTCGAGCAAGCCCGGGATCGTTATTGCCGCGAGCTGCTCTACTTCGGGCACCAGCCGGGAGTTAAAGCGTTGCTCTCCGCGGAAGAGAATCTGCGTTGGTATTGCGCACTTTCTCCCTCTCTGGACCCATCGCGAATTCGTGCAGCACTGGCTGAAGTGGGGTTGTCGGGGTTCGAAGATGTTCCCTGTCACACGCTGTCAGCGGGTCAGCACCGTCGCGTATCTTTGGCGAGGCTGTACTTGAGCGACGCACCGCTCTGGATACTCGACGAGCCTTTTACGGCCATCGATAAACGCGGAGTGGCAGCCAAAGAGGCTTTGATCGGGCGACATATCGCTCGAGGTGGAAGTGTCATCCTGACAACTCATCAGGATTTGCAGGGCAGCGGCGCGGTCAGGCGGATCAATCTCGATAAACAAATGGAACCGAATGGATAATCTGCCGACTAATCAGAGCATTAACCGGGATGTGGGAGTGGCTGCACTGTTCATCGCAGCACTCAGGCGGGATTTAATGCTCTCGTTACGCCGAAAAAGTGAGCTGGTCAATCCGCTGATATTTTTTCTGATGGTGATCACTCTTTTTCCGTTGGGTGTCAGTCCTGAACCTGGTTTTCTGGCACAGCTGGCGCCCGGGGTGCTTTGGGTATCTGCACTGTTGGCGACGCTGCTGTCCATGGATAGCTTGTTTCGCAGTGATTTCGATGATGGGTCTTTGGAGCAGCTTCTGCTGAGCCCTCAGCCACTGTTCATCGTCGTGTTGGCCAAGATAGCTGCGCACTGGATGATGACGGGGTTGGCTTTGACACTGGTCGCACCGCTGATCGGCGTGATGTTGTTTCTTCCATCCGAGGGCATGCCGGGGCTGATGCTCAGTCTGCTGCTGGGCACGCCAACCCTGAGCCTGGTCGGTGCGATCGGTGCCGCTTTGACAGTTGGCCTGCGTAAGGGCGGTGTACTGATTTCGTTGTTGGTTCTGCCGCTTTATATCCCGGTTTTGATTTTTGGTACCGGTGCGGTTCAGGCTGCTGTGACCGGCCTGCCTATCGGTGGATACCTAGCGTTGCTGGGTGCGTTACTGGCGCTGGGGATAACGTTGGCACCTCTGGCCGTCGCGGCGGCGTTACGAATTTCAGTGAGTGGATGAGTTATGGCAAAGGCAGAGAAAAAATGGTTGCCGCGCTGGTTTTATCAGCTGGCATCCCCCCGTTGGTGCTATCAGATCTGCGGGAAGTTGCTGCCCGGTTTCTCGTTGGTTACGTTGGTATTGCTGCTCGGCGGGACTCTGTGGGCACTCCTTTTTGCGCCAGCGGATTATCAGCAGGGTAATAGCTTCCGAATCATTTACCTGCACGTGCCATCGGCTATTCTTGCCCAGTCCTGCTACATGCTGATGGCTGTTGCGGGTGCCATTGGTTTGATCTGGAAAATGAAAGTCGCCGACATGGTGGCCAAATCCTGTGCGCCCATCGGGGCGTCGCTGGCGGTGCTGGCGTTGCTGACGGGAGCGATCTGGGGCAAGCCGACGTGGGGCTCCTGGTGGGTCTGGGATGCGCGGCTGACATCGATGCTGATTCTGTTTTTTCTGTATCTGGGTGTAATGGCACTGAACTCTGCCATCGAGAGCGAGTCTACAGCTGCGCAATCTACCGCAGTCCTGGCATTGGTCGGTCTGGTCAATATTCCGATCATCAAGTATTCGGTAGAGTGGTGGAACACCTTGCATCAGCCCGCGACATTCAAGCTGACGGAGAAACCTGCCATGCCGGCCGAGATGTGGATGCCGCTGTTGGTGATGGTGATCGGGTTTTACACCTTCTTTGCCGTAGCGCTAATGCTTCGGCTTCGTAATGAGATTCTTCGCCGGGAGCGTCGCTCCGGATGGGTGAAAGAGCTGCTGTTGGTCAAGTGAGGTATTTGTGAGCTTCAACTCCTTTTCCGAATTTCTGTCGATGGGTGGGCACGGGCTTTATGTCTGGCTCAGTTATGCCCTCGGCTTGATCGTTATTCTGGCTAACCTGGTCTTGCCGCTTCAGGCGGGTAAGCGTCTCAAGCAAAGCCTGGCGCGTCGTATTCATAGGGAGGCTAAGCGTTCATGAACCCTAAACGCAGACAGAGGCTGTTTATCGTTCTGTTTATTGTTGCCGGCGTTGGTATCGCCGTCGGACTGACGCTGTTCGCGCTAAACCAAAATATCAACCTGTTCTACTCACCAACGCAGATCGCAGCCGGCGAAGCGCCGATGGATACCCGGATACGCGCCGGTGGCATGGTTGTGGAAGGCAGCGTTAATCGCTCTACTGAAAGCCTGGATGTCAGTTTCGATATTACCGACTACGAAAAAACGGTGCGTGTCGAATATACCGGTATCCTGCCTGATCTGTTCCGGGAAGGTCAGGGAATCGTTGCGCAGGGGGCGTTGGATGGTGATGGCGTCCTGCAGGCCGTTGAAGTTCTGGCCAAACATGACGAGAACTACATGCCACCCGAGGTGGCTGAAGCGCTTGAAAAAGCGGGTAAGATGCCCAAGCCTGCCGGTCAGGAGTTCAATAAATGATCCCCGAACTTGGCGAATATGCGTTAATTATCTCCCTGTGCCTGTCTGTTTTGTTAGGCACGATTCCTCTGGTGGGGGCAAGTACCGGCAACGGCCTTTGGTGTGGTTATGCGCGCCCGCTCTCAGTGGCGCTTTTCAGTTTTGTGCTGTTCTCGTTCCTGTGCCTGGGATGGTCGTTTCTGCAGAATGACTTTTCAGTGGCCTATGTAGCCAATAACTCCAATTCCGCGCTGCCCTGGTATTACCGCTTAAGTGCGGTGTGGGGAGGGCATGAAGGTTCTTTGTTGCTCTGGCTCTTGATTTTGGCGGGCTGGACGGTGGCTGTTGCGTTGAAAAGTCGCAACCTGCCTGACGATATTTTGGCACGTGTGTTGGCGGTGATGGGCCTGATTGCCACCGGCTTTATCCTGTTCGTGCTGTTTACGTCCAGCCCCTTCGAGCGTCTTCTGCCGCGGATCCCTGAAGATGGGGCGGATCTGAATCCATTGTTACAGGATTTCGGCCTGATCGTTCACCCGCCGATGCTGTATATGGGCTATGTGGGATTTTCGGTGGCATTTGCGTTTGCCATTGCCGCGCTGCTCAGTGGGCAGCTTGATGCAGCCTGGGCGCGCTGGTCACGCCCCTGGACCAGTGTGGCCTGGGCATTCCTGACATTGGGAATCGCGCTGGGCAGCTGGTGGGCTTACTACGAACTGGGCTGGGGCGGCTGGTGGTTCTGGGACCCGGTCGAGAACGCCTCTCTGATGCCGTGGCTGATAGGTACGGCTCTGGTGCATAGCCTGGCCGTGACGGAAAAACGAGGTGTTTTCAAAAGCTGGACGGTGTTGTTGGCAATTTTCGCCTTTTCGCTCAGTCTGCTGGGAACGTTCCTGGTCCGCTCTGGTGTGCTCACATCGGTCCATGCTTTCGCCTCCGATCCTGATCGAGGCTTCTTCATTCTCGCGCTGTTGGCTGTGACCATCGGTGGCTCGCTGCTGCTGTACGCCTTCAAAGCCTCTGAGGTCAAAAGCGAATCGAGCTTCGGTCTGTTCTCTCGTGAGAGCTTCCTGCTGATCAACAACGTCTTGCTGACCGTAATCTGCGCCATGGTCCTGTTAGGGACGCTCTATCCATTACTGATAGACGCGTTGAACCTGGGTAAGCTGTCGGTGGGTCCGCCTTATTTCAACGCGCTGTTTATCCCGCTGAGTCTGCTGCTGGCGCTCAGTCTTGGCGTGGGCACGCTGATGCGATGGAAGCAGACCGAGGGCGGCAGCCTGGCAGCTCAAATCTGGTTGCCGGGGCTGTTTGCCACCGTGCTGGCCGGCATTTGTATAGTCATGTTGCCAAGCTTGCCCGGTTTTTATACCTCAATCGCGCTGCTTATGGCCTGGTGGATCGTATTTACCGGTTGTCGTGATCTGCTGAACCGGGTGCGCCATAAATCCAATCCGTTGGCCGCGGCACTGTCACAACCTCGCGCCTATTACGGCATGATGCTTGCTCATGGTGGCGTAGCGGTACTGATTGTTGGCGCCGCGTTGGTATCCACCTATTCCGAGCAGAGTGATCTGCGAATGGAGCCGGGTGATCGAAAATCCTTTGCCGACTACGAGTTCGTCTTTGACGGTATCCAGCATGTCGAAGGGCCTAATTTTACCTCGGACAAAGGGGTAATCCGGGTTCTGTATAAAGGCGAGCCTTATACCGAGTTACACCCTGAGAAACGGCTGTATACGGCGCGAGGCAATGTGATGACCGAGGCGGCAATCGATCCCGGCCTGTTCCGTGATCTTTATGTAGCGCTGGGAGAGCCTTTAGGTGGCGACGCCTGGGCCGTGCGGGTTCAATACAAACCCTTTGTTCGCTGGCTTTGGCTGGGTGGGTTGTTGATGACTGCCGGCGGTATTCTGGCGGCGATGGATCTTCGTTATCGCAGGCAAGCGCAGCGTGAGTTGGCGCGGTCGGAAAGTATGGGGTGACATGATGCGTCGAGCACTGGTGTTTTTGCCATTGGCTATTTTTTTAGGGCTGGGTTTTTTTCTCTGGCGTGGCTTGTCTATCGATCCCACGGAGTTGCCGTCCGCCCGGTTGAATGATCCGTTTCCGGCATTTGAGTTGCCCTCGTTGACTGAACCCAACAAAACTTTGACACCGGATGACCTTAAAGGTGAGGTGGCGCTAGTTAATGTTTGGGCGACCTGGTGTCCCACCTGCAAGGAAGAGCATGCTTTCCTTAACAGGTTACAACGGGAGGGCATCACTATTTACGGGATTAACTACAAGGATGAACCTGTAAAGGCGCGGGAGTGGTTGAAGCGCTATCTGGACCCGTATCGCAGTGTCGTGCTGGATGAGGAGGGCCTGTTAGGTCTGGATCTTGGTGTGTATGGGGCACCGGAAACCTATGTTATTGACGCGCAGGGGGTGATCCGTTATCGCCATGTGGGCGCCGTCGACTCCCAGGTTTGGGAACAGCTGAAAACCGTTATGGAACAGGTTGAAGCGGGGAGCAATGGATGAGAGCCCTTCTACTGACGATTTTGGTTGTATTGGCCGGCCCATCACTGGCGGCCATTGATGCTTACGAGTTCAAGGATGAGCAAACAGAATCGCGCTTCCAGGAATTGACGGCGGAACTTCGTTGCCCCAAGTGTCAGAACAATAATATTGCCGATTCCAACTCGCCCATCGCGTCCGATCTGCGTCGCGAAGTCTATCGAATGGTTCAGTCTGGAGCCTCCGATGAGGAGGTGATCGACTTTATGGTGACACGTTATGGTGAGTTTGTACTCTACCGGCCTCGCGTAAATGAGATGACCTGGCTGCTTTGGTACGGGCCCTTTGTTTTGCTGGCGATAGGGTTGATAGTTGTTGTCGTGATTGCCAAACGCCGTAAACGTAGCGCGGAGCCGGGTGCTGATTCGTCCGGCTTAAGCCAGTCCGAGCGTGAGCGACTGAATAAACTGCTGGAACAGGATAAGAAGTAATGGTTGGACTCTGGGTCGGGATTGCCCTGCTAACACTGGTTGCGGTGGCGGTTCTATTTTACCCGCTGCTGCGGGCTCGCGCGCGAACTACACAGACGTCCGCGAGTGAAGACCGCCAGCATCAGAACGTGGATATCTATCGTGAACGTCTTGCGGAGCTGGAAGCAGAGCGTGCAATGGGTACACTCGACCAGGAAAGCTTTGCGGTACTCAAGCTCGAGCTGGAGAAGAACCTGCTGATTGATGCGCAGCAGGCGCAGCCCCGTGTGCGTAAAGTGCGCCCGCAGGGGCCACAGTTGGTGACTGTGGTGCTGTTGGCTCTGCTGATACCGGTTACGTCACTGGGGTTATACAGCCAACTGGGCCGATCCAACGATTTGGCGCGAGCCCTTAACCCGCCCGAGATGCCGACCCTGGAGGCAGCTCTGGCTCAACTTGAGCAGGAGCTGGATCGGAACCCGGAGAATGCCGAAGGATGGTATCTACTGGCAACGACCTATCTGAATCAGGGACGTTACGATGAAGCGATTACGGCATTTCGTCGCGTAGCCGACCTGTTGCCGGAGAGCGCACCTCAGTACGCCGGTGTTCAGGGACAGATAGCTCAGGCGCTCTATTTTCAAGCTGGCGCGACGATGAATGAAGAGGTTAAGCAGCAGATTGACCGGACGCTCGCGCTGGACCCGCAGGAGATGGCCGCTCTGGGATTATTGGGTATTGAAGCCTACGAATCCGCTCGCTACGAAGAAGCCATCCAGTACTGGAATCAGGCGTTGAATAACGCTTCGGGACAAGCTGCCGAATCGCTTCGAGCCGGTATTAATCAGGCCCGACAGCAACTGGCTGCGGCTGGAAAACCGGTTCCGGATGCGCCTGATGCCGGTCCGCAACTTCAGGTGAGTGTGAGTATCGCACCGGAGCTGGCTGATCAGCTATCACCCGAGGATACCCTGTTTATATACGCGCGCCCCGTCGGAGGACGCATGCCATTGGCCGCTGTTCGGCTCAAGGCCGATCAGCTCCCTGCTGAAGTGACCCTGGATGACAGCATGGCGATGACGCCGCGTGCACGTCTCTCCGGCACCGACCAGGTTGAGGTCGGTGCTCGGATTAGCGCCAGTGGCGACGCTATACCCGCAGCAGGTGATTTGATCGGTTCGGTATCACCCATTGACGTGGGGACCTCCGTTCAGCGCGTTGAGGTGGTGATCGATGGGGTTGTAGAGTAGTCTGTAAGCGGACAATTCTTTACAGAAGCTAGGGTTCGACGGGAATAGAGCGTAATCATGGAGATCAGTCTGCGCGAGTGGCTCATCATCGGCGGGATTTTAGTAATCGCGCTGATTATTTTTGATGGTTGGCGCCGTATCCGGGGCAACCGGAACCGCATTCGGATGGATATCGACCGGTCCGGTGTGGATAGCGAAGGCCCGGATGAGGATCCCTACGTCGCCAATCCCGAGCTCCCCAATGGGGGAGCTCGGGTTCGCCGTGCAGGCGATGACGAAGAAAGTATCGAACCCGAAGACGGGCGCCGTGAACCGACATTGGGCTCAGCTTTGGACGATGATGAACCGTCAGATAGCGCATCGTCCCACAAGTCCAGCGCCCGATCAGCGACTCGAACCGGCATCGCGGATACTAATTCGCTCAAAGAGATGGACCCCCTGTTCGATGATGTACCTGTTGAACCCAAGCGCAGCAAACGTCGTCCGCCTGAACCCAAGCCTCACGCACCCTTGCATGCGCAGGACTCTGCCGACTCCGACGATGAACTCAGTGACGCTCTGAGCCAGGGACAATTTGATGGTTTCTCTCTGGACGATCAGGCGGCCGAGTCCGGTCGGAGTGCTTCTGCCCGGGGCGCTTCCGCCGACGCGGCTGAGGATGATTACGATAACGCGCTTTCGATGAGTCTGGATTTCGATCCCGATCAGCCTATACCGGTGCTGATGGATCGTGTTCGAGGGAGCGGCCGAGGTGCTGTTGAGGATGTAAATACAGAGTCTCAGGGAGGAGATGCACAACGCGAGGCAGATCAAGAGACCTACGCCAGTGATGGTTTCTCGCTGGACCTGGACGAGTCTGCGAATGAAGCTGGACGTGATGCGCAACCGGCGCCGGAACCTGAGCCGCAAGCGGGTCGCAGTGAGACAGGTGATCGCAAGCGGCCGGCCCCGGAGATTACACCGGACCCGGAAGATATGCTGGTTATATTCGTCGTAGCCAAGCGAGGCCAAGTTCTTCCCGGAGCCGGTGTGCGGCGAATCGTGGAGGCGTGTGGCATGGAGTATGGTGAACTTGAAGTTTTCCACCGCCATGAAAATCCGGATGCCAGCGGCTCTTTGCAATTCAGCATGGCGAATGCGATTCAGCCCGGAACTTTTGATCTTGAAACCATGGATGAAGAGGAGACGCCGGCCGTTACCTTTTTCATGTCCATGCGCGACCCGAATGATCCGCTTTATGCGTACGAGTGCATGCTGGCTACGGCTGAAACACTGGCTCGTCATCTTGACGCCGAACTCCTCGATGGAGATCGCTCTGTTATGCGCCCGCAAACCAAAGAGCACTATCGCGAACGCATTCGTGATTTTCAGATTCACAAACGGGTTAAGCGCGGCTCCTGACCCGTTCTGTCCTTGCCTTTCCGAGATGAATTAGACCGATGAGCACCCCCGCAGCGGAGCGTATACAGGCGCTTCGCGATCAGATCGATCAGCACAACTACCGCTATTACGTACTCGACGAGCCAGGCATTCCTGATGCCGAGTACGACCGCCTGTTCCGAGAGCTTAAAACGTTGGAAGAGGCACATCCTGATCTCGTTACAGCCGAGTCACCGACCCAGCGTGTTGGCGCTAAACCCAAAGGTGGTTTTGCCGAGGTAACTCACGAGCTGCCGATGCTGTCACTGGATAACGCGTTCAGTGAAGATGAGTTGCGCGCCTTCGTGAAGAGAATTGCCGAACGGATCGACACGATCAACGGCGACACACTCAGATTTGCCTGTGAGCCGAAGCTGGATGGTCTGGCAATCAGCTTGCTGTATGAAGAGGGCGTGCTGGTGCGTGGGGCAACCCGGGGTGATGGCTACACCGGAGAAGATATCACCCTGAACGTACGTACCATCGACAATGTCCCGCTTAAACTACGTGGCCGCGACTGGCCCAGGCGGCTGGAGGTTCGCGGCGAGGTGTATATGCCCAAGAGCGGGTTTGAATCGCTGAATGAGCGTGCCAGAGCACGGGGTGAAAAGACCTTTGTTAATCCCCGTAACGCGGCAGCGGGAAGCTTGCGTCAACTCGATCCCAAGATCACCGCCCAGCGCCCGCTTGAATTCTGTAGTTACAGTACCGGTATCGTAGAGGGTGGGGAGTTACCTGACAGCCACAGTGAAACGCTGTATCAATTGCGCGAATGGGGCTTGAAAATCAATCCGGAAATGCGTTTGGTGACCGGCGCTGACGGCTGTCTGGAATACTACCGGGATTTGGAGAGTAAGCGGGGCAGCCTGGCCTACGATATCGATGGACTGGTCTTTAAGGTGGACAGTCGAGCGCTTCAGCAGCAGCTCGGCTTTGTGGCCCGGGCGCCACGCTGGGCGATTGCCCACAAATTCCCGGCCCAGGAGGAGATTACGCGTCTCAACGATGTGGAGTTTCAGGTGGGGCGTACCGGTGCCGTGACGCCGGTCGCCCGGCTTGAGCCTGTGTTTGTGGGTGGTGTCACAGTCAGCAATGCCACACTGCATAACATGGATGAGATCGCGCGATTGGGCGTGAAGATCGGTGATTATGTGATGGTACGTCGTGCCGGTGACGTGATTCCTCAGGTCGTCAAAGTCGTTACCGACAAACCGCGAGGACAAAAGCCGGTACATGTCCCTGAACAGTGTCCTGTGTGTGGTTCCGATATCGAACGCACGCAGCTGATCAAGCATGGCAAAAGCGGTGCTCAGATCAGTGAGGGCGCCATCTACCGGTGCGTGGGCCGCCTCTCCTGTGAGGCCCAGTTGAAGCAAGCCCTGTTTCACTTTGGCTCACGCAAAGCGATGGATATCGATGGCCTGGGTGAGAAGAACATCGAGCAGCTTGTGGATAAGGAGCTGGTGCGCTCCCCGGCGGATCTATTCCGTCTCACCGAACGTGATCTGCTGAGACTGGAGGGCTTTGCTCAGCTCTCCAGTGAGAATCTGATTGCGGCGATTGATCAGCGCCGCCATGTGACGCTGGAGCGTTTTATTTACGCGCTGGGTATCCCCGAGGTCGGTGAGGAAACAGCCCGTACCCTGGCCAACGGATTGGGCAGCCTGACTAATATTCGCAAGGCGTTGCCACAGGTGTTGGCAACGCTTAAGGATATCGGCCTCACCGTGGCCCATGAGATCCATAATTTCATGCAGGACAGTCACAATCAGCAGGTGATTGATGATCTGCTTGCACTGGGCGTGGAGCCGAAGGAGTCCGGGCAGATCAGTGCCACTCTGGTCGGTAGCGTATCTTTTGGTGCGTTTATCGATAGTCTCGGTATTTTCCGTGTGGGTCGCAAAGGCGCGGATAACCTAGCGGCGCACTTTAGCAGTCTGGATGCGCTGCTTGAGGCCAGCGAAGAGGCTCTGTCTGAAGTCAGCGGCCTGTCTAATCAGGCGCGCAGTAACCTGTTCGCCTTCCTGCAGGTGGAGGAAAACCGGCGTAAACTTGTCGAAACAGAGCAGCAGTTGCGTGAATTTGGTATGCATTGGGAGTGCGAGCCCCAAAGCAGTGGCCAGATTCTCCCGTTGGAGGGGGAAACCTGGGTGTTGACCGGAGCCATGGAGCGACTCACGCGGGATGAAGCCAAGGTACGTCTGCAAGCGCTGGGGGCCAAGGTGGCCGGTAGTGTTTCGGCCAAGACCACCGCACTGGTGGCCGGTGAAAAGGCTGGATCGAAACTGGCCAAGGCGGAGCAGCTGGGTATTCGTATTCTTAATGAATCCCAGTTGATTGAGCTGCTTGAGGCTGAGGGCCAAGGCGTATGATTCTGCCCTGGGAAGCCCTCTCGACCGATGCGCTCACAGGTTTGATTGAGGAATTCGTGACCCGTGATGGGACCGATTATGGTGAGCAGGAAGTCACACTGGAGCGCAAGGTCGAGCAGGTAAAGGCGAAACTCCGCTCGGGCGAAGTCGTGCTGCTGTTCAGTGAAAGTACAGGTGAATGCTCTATAGTGTCGAAAGAGTCCCTATAGCGCAAAGCGTTTCGCTGGAGGTGAGGTCGTGGAGCAGTTTGATCAGATAACCAGTTTGATCGCCCTGTCAATGGGCGTAGCCTGGGCCAGCGGCATCAACCTCTATGCAACGATCCTGATGCTCGGCATCATGGCCAATACCGGTAATATCGAGCTTCCCCCCGGGCTGGAGATTGTTTCCAATCCCCTGGTCTTGATGGCGGCAGGTTTGATGTACTGCGTGGAGTTTTTTGCCGACAAGGTGCCGGGTGTGGATACGGGCTGGGATACGCTGCACACCTTTGTTCGCATTCCGGCCGGTGCAATGCTGGCGGCGGGCGCCGTTGGGGATATCTCACCGGCAGCCGAGCTGGCGGCGGCGATTGTCGGTGGCTCCATGGCTGCCGGCAGCCACAGTCTCAAAGCCGGAGGACGAGTATTAATCAATACCTCGCCGGAGCCGGTCACCAACTGGACCGCATCGGTGGGTGAAGATCTGGCCGTGATCGGAGGGCTTTGGGCGGCGTTAAATCATCCACTCTGGTTTATCGGTGCATTGATCCTTTTCATTGGTCTGCTGATCTGGTTGTTACCCAAGATCTGGCGGGGCATCAAGCGTGTGTTCGGCTTCATCGGGCGTCTGTTTTCCAATCCCGAGCCTGAACCGGTGTCGGCCTCCCCCGTTCAGGTCTCGTCTCCTGGGCCAATAACGGGGTCGCCGCACCGTGCATTGGTCTCGCCGAAAAAGCACGGAGATAGTGAGTCAGGCTAGCAGAGGGTTATGCCCAGCTCTCCACCCTCGCATTATTGATCAGCAATCGAAGCAGGTCAGAGCGTGTGATGATCCCCACCACCTGCTCACGCTCATCGATGACCGGAATTGCGCGGATCGGGTAATTGACGAAAGTCGCTGCCAGTATCGATAACTCCGTATCCGGAGCGGCCACGACTATCTGGCTCTGGTAGACCTCGGACGCGGGCATGGGCGAATCACTGCCATGGGCCAGGATATCGTTATCTGACACAATGCCTAAAGGTCTCTGATTATCGTCCGTCACAACAATGTGATGGACCTTGTAGTTCAGCATCTGCTCGGCGATACGCCTCAGGCTCTCTTCAGGCCGCGCCGTATACACCGGGGATACCATCAGTTGCTGTGCGGTCAGACCGTGTTTGCGACGTTCAGCACCGCTGAACTTTACATTTTCATAGGTACCGGAACTGCGACCCTCGCCACGCTCTCCGGTGGGCAGACGCCGCTGCAGGGGCTGGCGGGAATTGTTGAGAAAGGCTTGCTCCAGCTCATGGGCCTCGCCATGAGCGATATCGTCGCTGCCGGGCAAGCCACCCGAACTGCGCAGCTCGGTGGTCTGTTCGGTCCCCCTGGGCTTGAACAGCGCCGACACGGGGGTCTGAATACGATACCCCTGATCATAAACTACCAGCGCCATAAGCTACTCTCCCGTTTCTTTTTTATATCGACCCCTTGATCAATTTCTTGATTAAAAAGCGCACGGGGTTGATTGCGTCGACCACGCTTCTTTCCAGCGGTAGTGGCGAACCCTCTATCAGCGCCGCGATATACTCCGCACTTATTGGACAGCTGATCAGTCCTTTTGATCCGTGACCGGTATTGATATACAGGCCTTTATAATGCCTCATACCGGGTTTGAAAGGCCATTTTGCGTCATGCCGAAGCTGGGCAAAATGATCTTTTGTCCAGGGTTCATTATGCAGTGCGCCAACAATGGGTAAATAATCGGGGGTTGTAGCGCGGTGTGCTACCCGGCCAGTCCAGTGCAGCTCATCCACCGCCTCGCCCAGCTCCGGTAGTGCCCGGCACAGCAGTGCCATATTTTCCCGGTGTTCACTTTCACGGGGAGCGAGTTCAGCGTCATTGATGACAAAGCTTGCCCCAAAACAGTAGTGGCTGCCCAGTGGTGGCGATACGTATCCTTCGCCACATACAACGGTTTTCAATTCAGCGACGCTTTCGGGCGCGGCTGTCGTGCTGGTTTGCCCCCGAATCGGTTTGAGGGGCAGTTCGGCAAATGAGTTTATAATTTGTACGTCGTTCGCCGTGCAGATGATCACCGCCGGTGCCTGGAACTGTCCCCCGTTTACCAGCCAATGACCGGCCTCACTCTGCGTAAGCTCGGAGACGGTCGTGTTGTAGTGGCAGTGGATGCGGGGGTGGTCGGTCAGTGCAGCACAGACCCTGGGGGGGGACGCCCAGCCGGCAGACGGAAAATAGAGGCCGCCGGCACCGGTTGTCATTCCCGATAGGACTCGGGCTTGCTCTGAGTCTACGCCTTGTACCAATGCTTCGGGATAGAGTCCCTGCGCAAGTAATCTCTCCTGGCGGTTGCTCTCCTGAGGATCCAGTGCCAGGGATAGAACACCGCACAGGTCACCGACTTGCTCGCCGTGGCGCGTGTTCAGCTCGCGTATCATGGCCGCGCTGTAGTGAAGTCCGCTCAGGTGGAGGCGACTCTGGGCTGTCGGTTGTAGAGGCAGCTTGAGGTAGAGCGCCCCCTGTGGGTTGCCGGAACCTTCGAGCGCTGGTGCTGAGCGTCTTTCAAGCAGGTCTACCCGCCAGCCCCGCCGGGCCAGTGCAGAGGCGGTTGAACAGCCGGCCAGCCCCGCCCCGATGACAATGGCATGACGGTCGCTTTCACAGGCCGTGGCGCGGGCCAGCCAGGGCCGTTTAACTGAGGCCTGTTGCGCAGGAGCGGACATTCTGCCGGTGAGCATGTCCCGCTTGCGTCCGAATCCTGCACGTTTATGAATATCAAAACCTACAGCGGCCAGGCCTCGCTTGACGAGACCGGCGGCAGTGAATGTGGCAAAGGTGCTACCGGGGCGGCTTCGGGCAGCGATACTGGCAAACAGTTGCTCGCTCCACATCTCTGGGTTTTTAGCCGGTGCGAAGCCATCAAGAAACCAGGCGTCTACCGTTGCATCCAGGCGCGAGAGTATCTCCGCGGCGTCACCAAAGAGCAGCGTTAAGCGGACCCGCCCCTGATCGAATACCAGGGTATAAAAACCTGGCACGGGGGCGGGCCAGTTATCACAGAGTTGATCACTGGCGTCCTGGAACTCAGGCCATGCGCTTAGAGCCTGACGCAGATCCTCCGCGCTCATTGGATGCTTTTCACAGGACAGGTAGTGAAGGCAGGCGCTTTTGGGGGCCTTGTCTAACCAAAAGCGCCGCGCACAGAGGAAGTTCAGGCCGGTTCCAAAGCCGGTTTCGGCCAGCGTGAAACGGGTGTCTTCATCCAGCGATGACCAGCGTTGCGGCAGATCATTTCCGTTAATAAAGACATGCTCGGTTTCCTCGTTACCACCGGCACGGTTGAAATAGATATCTTCAAAAGTAACCGAGACCGGTGAGCCTTCTTGCCACTCGATCTCGGCTGGGGTCAGTTTACCGCTGTCTGTGTTCAAAGGTACCGCTCTGACTTATTGCCCGCGCCCGACGCCATAGTAGGTGAAGCCCAGGTCGCGCAGTAGCTGCGGGTCATATACGTTTCTGCCGTCAATGATAACAGGTTCGTTCATCAGGCGGTGCAGCTCGGTGTAGTTGGGGGACCAGTAATCGGGCCAGGAGGTCAGAAGGAGCAGGGCATCCGCGTCTCCGACGGCAGAGTAGGGGGTGTCACAGTAAACCAGCTGTGGGTTATCCCCGTAGATACGACGAAACTCCGGTTGAGCTTCGGGATCATGTACCTGAAGTGTGGCCCCCTGTGCCAGCAGGGCATCGGTGATTCTGAGACTGGGTGCACTTTCCACTGTGGCGACACCCGGCTTGAAGGCCAGTCCCCAGAGTGCGATCCGTCGGCCGTTCAGGTCACAGTTGTAGTGTTGCCAGAGTTTTCTAAACGGCAGTTCCTTGTGGAATTCGTTCTGTTCCAGCACGGTTTCCAGAAGTGTGGAGCCTCGGGTTCGGCTTAACAGCCCGGCTAGACCCTCGATATATTGAGTGAAGTGATGACCACCGAAGCCACAGCCGGGAGAGAGGTAGTGAGGGCCCACTCGCTGGTCCGTGCTCATGCCATCGCGCACGGTTTCGATATCAACGCCCACGTGATCGGCCAGGCTGGCCAGTTCGTTGATGTATCCCAGACGCAGGGCAAGCATGCCGGTAATGGCAAACTTGGTAAACTCTGCTTCCTTGCGGCTCATCAGCCGAATTTCGGTGCCTTCCCGGGTGAACGGGCGCATCAGGGCTGTGAATGTCACCCGGGCGCGCTCATCTTCGCAGCCCACCAGCAGAACACCGGGGTGCGCGAACTGCTGAATCGCCTGTCCGCCCTGTAGCATATCTGGCAGGTAAACGACCTGCTGTTCACGTTCCCGGTCGAGCAGTGTTTGCAGTTCGTCGCTGGCACCGGTACCCAGGTTGCTTTGGTTGATAACCAGTACGGGGGTGTCCTTTTTCGCCAGGTCCGCCACAATTTTGCGTCCCTGCTCCTCCTCGCCCGGGCCCACAGCCAGCCAGTGGATGTCGGCACTGAACGGATCGTTCTCGTCGGCGGGCATAATCCTGCCTGCTTCGATACCGTTTCTAAGTCGGTTCATCAGGCCCGGTTCGGCGCGGATGCTGCTTTGTGCAGGTTCGAGTCCCGAGCCTGCCTTCAGGATATGGTTGCCATATTCGGCGAGCAGGGCAGCGGCTGTCCAGCCTGCCAGTTCTTCACCCCATATACAGATCTTCATGCGTTATCCTTATCCGGTATTCAGGCGGGTTCGCGGCGTTTCCGGATCTGGTCCAGCAAGCCTCGTGTGGCGGAGTCCAGCGCTTCATTGCTGTCAGGGTCTTCCAGTGCATCGAGCATCTGCGTCGCCATTTTCTTGCCCAGCTCCACGCCCCACTGGTCGAACGGATTGATCTCCCATATCACCGCCTGGGTGTAGACCTTGTGCTCATAGAGCGCGATCAACTGGCCCAGCGAATAGGGGGTCAGTTCATCGACCAGAATTACGGTGCTGGGTTGATTGCCCCGGTAGCGCTTCCAGGGCGGCTGTGCATCGGCCCCCTCATCATCGAGTGCTTTATCACCGAGGGCGAGCACCCGTGCCTGGGCCAGACAGTTAGCCAGGGCTAACCGGTGTTGCTCCTGCAGGTGTGCGCTCTGGGCGGCGTAGCGCCGGATCGGGACAATAAAGTCACACATGACCGACTCAGTACCCTGGTGAAGCAGTTGATAGAACGCGTGCTGTGCATTGGGACCGATCTCTCCCCAGAGTACCGGGCAGGTACGTTGTTCCACCAGTGAGCCATCAGAGCGTACACTTTTCCCGTTACTTTCCATCTCGAGCTGTTCAAGGTAAGCGGGCAGGTGGGCCAGGCGGCCATCGTAGGGCAGGATCGCGTTGGCGTGAATATCGAGCAGATTGATATTCCAGACCCCGGCCAGGGCCAGCAGAACCGGCAGATTCTCGTGGAAATCTGCATGACGGAAATGGCGGTCCATGCTGTGTGCGCCCGCCAGGAGTTGGCGGAAGCCGCTCATACCGATAGCGACGGCGATCGGAAAACCGATCGCCGACCAGAGGGAGTAGCGACCGCCCGTCCACTCCCAGAAAAGAAGCTGATTCTGCAGGGGGATACCCCACTCGGATGCTTTTTCCGGCTTGGCGGTGATGCCGATAAAGTGGTGTTTGAGCAGCAGCTCGCGCGGCTCGTCACTGGCATCGATCAACCACTGACAGGCGGTAGCGGCGTTGGCCAGGGTATCGATCGTCGTAAACGATTTAGAGGAGAGTACGAACAGCGTTGTGGCCGGGTTGAGTCGGTCAAGCAAACCAGCCAACTGACTGCCGTCCATGGATGATACAAAGTGTATTTCGATACCCTGAGCCGCATCCGGCTTAAATTCTTCAAGTGCGTGGCAGGCCATCAGCGGTCCCAGATCGGAGCCACCGACGCCGATGTTGACCAGGGTGTCGATTGCCTCGCCGTTGTAGCCCCGCCACTGGCCGCTGTGCAGGGTTGCAACCAACGACTCCATTTTGTTCAAGGTTTCGTGAACGCCTTCGATGACGTTTTCGTCCTCGACTTCAACCCGCTGGCCCGGCGGTGTTCGCAGTGCCGTATGAAGCGCCGCACGCTGCTCGGTATGGTTGACCGGGCGGCCTTCGGTTAGATCCGATATCGCCGTGCGCAGCTCGGAAGCTTCGGCAAGCTGGACCAGTCGGTCCAGTGTCCGGCAGTCAAACCGATGTCGGCTCAGGTCAAGCAGAACGCCGTCATGGGTGAAGGACAGTTTCTCAAAGCGTGTCTCATCAGCGAGAAACTCGCTTAAGTGCCGAGGTTTCAGGGCCTCGGCCGATTGGCGCAGCTCGCGCCAGCAGGAATCCCGGTTCACGCCAACTCCTTGGGTTGCTTACCATTTGTATTCCGTCAGGAACTCACGAAGCGCTTCGCCTGTTTCCGGGTGTCTGAGTCCAAGCGCGATATTGGCTTGTAGCAGGCCGGCTTTGTTTCCACAGTCATAGACCCGCCCGCGCATGTTATATGCCTCCAGCGGTGTTTCACGCGTGAGTTCGAGCAGGGCATCGGTAAGCTGAATCTCTCCCCCGGCACCGGGCGCCGTGTTCTCCAGCAGAGACATGATCTTGCCGGGCAGGATGTAGCGCCCAACGATAGCCAGGTTAGAGGGCGCATCCTGCGGATCGGGTTTTTCGACCATGCCACGAATCTCTGCAGACTCGCCGGCCCCAACCGTCGTGCCTCCGCAATCGACAATACCGTAGCGTTGAACCTGTTCCTCGGGGACCGATTCCACCATGATCTGCCCTTTTCCGCTGCTGCGGTAGCGCTCTGCCATGGCGCTCAGGTCGCGCAGGCCATCCGGGTTGTCGATGACCATATCGGGCAGGATGACGGCGAAGTCGTCTCCACCGACGATATGCTGAGCGCAAAGTACCGCGTGACCCAACCCCAGTGCCTGGGGCTGGCGTACCGAGACCACTTCCACATCATCAGGCAGCGTGTCATTCACAGCGGCACGCAGCTCATGTTTGCCTTTGCGAGTCAGTTCGTGTTCCAGCTCGTAATGGTGATCGAAATGGTCTTCGATGGCCTGTTTGCCGCTACGGGTTACCAGGATGATTTCGCGGAAGCCCGCTTCGATCGCCTCTTCGACCACATGCTGAATCACCGGCTTGTCGACAACGGTGAGCATCTCCTTGGGGATCGCTTTACTGGCAGGCAGTACGCGCGTACCCAGTCCCGCAACGGGAATCACAACTTTGGTCAGCATTGTTGCCCTGTTCCTCTGTTGGTCGTTTCGTTAACCATACCACAAACAATGAAAACCCATCACGGTTGCATGTGATGGGCTTGCGGTGAGCCTTCAGAGGGAGGGCGAACGGTTCAGGCGCTATCGAACGGGGGCTCCCGACGCTCTCTGGCAGCACCGGTGAGCTCTTGCCCCGAAGTGCGCTTAAGCACCCGGATTTTATGGTGCAGCGCTGTTTTCGCCATCATATGAGCGCTGACCGGGGCCGTGATCAGGAGAAAGAGTGTAATCAGCAGCTCATGGACTACCAGCCGCTGTTCGTTGACAAAAAAGTAGATCATGGAGCCGATCAGCAGCCCGGCCAGCCCGAGCGTGGTGGCCTTGGTCGGGGCATGCAGTCGTGTGTAAAAGTCGGGCAGTTTCAGCAGCCCGAATGAGCCCAGGAGCACGAACAGACCGCCCATCAGCAGAAAAACACAAATAATTAATTCAACGATCGGGTTCATGATAGCTCCTTACTCGATAATATCGCCGCGCAGCAGGTATTTACATAGTGCCGCGGTACTGACGAAACCGAGCATGGCGATCAGGAGGGCACCTTCGAAGTAGAGGATAGACCCTTTGTGCAAACCGAACAGCAGGATAAGCCCAATACTGTTGATGTAAAGCGTATCCAGGGCCAGGATACGGTCGGGCAGATCCGGGCCGGTCAAAAGCCGGGCCAGGTTCATAATCAGAGCCACGCAGATCATACCGCTGACGATCAGAATTGTGGTTGTCAGCATCCGAAAATCTCCTTGATCGGTGTCTCGTACCGAGACTTGATCTGATCGATTAACGCCCGTTCGTCTTCAAGATGGAGCACGTGGATGTAGATCCACTGACGGTCTTCGCTGACTTCTGCGCTGACCGTGCCGGGTGTCAGTGAGATGGTACTGGCCAGAATCGTGATCGGTAGAGCCCCTTCCACATCCAGCGGAACAGCAACGAATGCCGGTTGCAGTTTGCGGGTTGGGCCGAGTACGCGCAGTGCAACTTCAAAATTGGCCACAAGGATGTCGTATAGCACGGTCAGCGTATAGCGTACTGCAACCCAGTGCTTGACTACCCGGGGTTGCTCCATCTGCATCGGTGCGACCAGCCAAGGAATGACCAGGGCGAAAAAGGTGGCCAGGAGCAGATGGCCGGGGGCCACGGAGTTGTTTAGAAGCAGCCAAACCAAAAACAGGATCAGGCTTTGAGCCGGCATTGGTAGCCAGCGACGGCGCACTGCGCTCATGAGCCACCTCCGGGAAGTAGTGGTCCAAGCTGGCGGCTGAGGCCGTGCAGCTGAGTCGCCGTATCCAGTGTAAAGTCGGTTATGGGCCCACCAAAGATAACCAGTATCGGCGAGGTTGCCAGCAGCAGAAAGACGGCGCTGAGCTGAAGTCTGGGTACCGGCTCGCAGGCATCCTTTTCCCGGCTTATATTCCAGAACAGTGTGGTACCGGCGCGGGATAGTGCGATCAGAGCGGCCATGCCGCCAATCAAAACGGCCGAATAGACCCAGGCGGCCTGATTCTCAATGTTGGCGGATTGCAGGATTAACGCTTTACCGACAAAACCGGAGAAGGGCGGCAGTCCTACAATTGCCATGGCACCAATGAAAAATGCGATACCCAGCGGTACCGGTTGGCACATACGACGCGCGGTCACAAACCGGTCTTCCGCTTTGCCGCGCTGCTGCGTGATCAGATCCGCCAGCAGGAATAGCGCGCCACAGACCAGGGTGGAGTGAACCAGGTAATAAAGCACGGCACCGGTTGCCTCCACTTTAGACATGGCTATTCCGGCCAGCAGTGTGCCAATGGAGAGAATAACCAGCTGACCGATCAATTGTCGCAGGCTTGATGCTGCGAGAATTCCCAGCGTGGCGATCACCAGAGTGAGGATCGCCAGAGGCCAGAGCCAGGGGGTCGCGATGCCGGCAAGTCCCCCGGCCTGCTCCCCGAAAATCACTGTAAATACACGCAGAATGCTGTAGATACCCACCTTGGTCAGGACAGCGAATAGTGCAGCGACCGGTGCGCTGGCACTGGCATAGGTACGTGGCAGCCAGAACTGCAACGGCAGCATCGCCGATTTCAGACCGAAAACCACAAGTAGCAAGAGTGCGCCTGTACTGGCGATCGCCTGTTCACTGCCGCTGAGCAGACCGATCTTGCTCGACATGTCAGCCATGTTAAGTGTTCCCAGTGTGCCGTACAGAATGCCGAGCGCAAACAGGAACAGGGATGAACCCACCAGGTTCAGCACCACATAGTGCACACTGGCCCGGGTTTTCTGCTTGCCGCCGCCATGGATCAGCAGTGCATAGGAGGCGATCAGCAGGACCTCGAAGAAAACAAACAGGTTGAAAATGTCGCCGGTCAGGAAAGCGCCGTTGATGCCCATCAGCTGGAACATGAACAACGGGTGAAAGTACTTGCCGCGTTTGTCATCACCGCCGCACGCGTACAGCATGGCCGCAAAACCAAGCACCGCCGTAAGCAGCAGCATCAGGGTGGACAGACGGTCGGCCACCAGCACAATTCCGAACGGAGGCTGCCAGTCCCCCAGCACATAAAGCTGAATTTCGCCGCTGGACGCCTGCAGTAGCAGGCGCAATGTCACCAGTACCAGCGCACCGCAGGTCGCGAGAGAAAGGGCGCGTTGCCGAGAGTTTTCACTGCTTACCGGGGGAAGCAGCATCATCACGCCGCTTAACAGGGGCAGAATGATGGGCAGAATCGCCAGGTGTTCCATTTACGGCTTCTCCTTCTGCGCCTGGTCATCGTCGGCCAGCGGTAAGCGGCCATCCACATGGTCATTACCCAGGTCTGCGCGCGCACGCATGGCCAGGATTACACAGAAGGCAGTCATCGCGAAACCGATAACGATCGCCGTCAACACCAGCGCCTGAGGTAGCGGGTCGGTGTAGGCGGCTCCCTCTTTCTGCAGCACGGCCGCAGCCTCAACGTTAAGGCGGCCACTGGCAAAGAGGAACAGGTTTACCGCGTAGGACAGCATGGTCAGCCCCACAACCACCGGGAACGTGCGGCCACGCAGGGTCAGAAAAATACCGCAGGTCGTTAGTATGCCAACGCAAAGCGCATATATCATCTCCATATCAGGGCTCCTCCACATGGACTGGGCGTTCGGCGGTGGTCAGTTTGCCCAGATTAGCCAGGATCAGCAGGGTGGCGCCGACAACCGTCAGATAGACACCCAGGTCGAACAGCATGGCGCTTGCCAGCTCGAACTCGCCTACCAGTGGCAGGTGGAAATGATCAAACCAGGAGGTCAGGAAGGGTTTGCCGAAGAACCAGCTGCCAATACCGGTAGCGGTGGCGATCAACAGCCCCGAACCGATCAGCCACTGATAGTTCAGATGCAGGCGGTTTTTAATAAATTCCACACCATGGGCTACATATTGCTGAATGATCGCGACCGAGGTGATCAAGCCGGCAATAAAGCCGCCGCCCGGCATGTTGTGGCCGCGCAGGAATATATAGACCGACACCAGCAGTGCCAGCGGCAGCAATAACTGAGAAACCACCGCCAGGATCACCGGATAACGATCACTGGCCCAGGGGCGGCCGCGTTCGTCACCGGATGGCATAAACAACCGCATACGGTTTATCAACTTGAATATACCCAGAGCGGCTATCCCAAGGACGGTAATCTCGCCCAGTGTGTCAAAGCCACGGAAATCGACGAGGATGACGTTGACCACGTTGGTACCGCCACCGCCGGTTTTGCTGTTAGCCAGGAAGTAATCGGAGATCGATTCCAGTGGTCGAGTCATCAGTGCGTAACAGAGTGTACCCACGATACCCCCGATCATCGCGGAGATGCCCAGATCCCGCATCACCTGATGGGGGCTGGACTCCTTGGGGGTGCGCTGAGGCAGGAAGAACAGAGCGAGCATCAGCAGGATGATGGTCACCACTTCCACTGACAGCTGGGTCAACGCCAGGTCCGGTGCTGAAAAGCGGGCAAAAGCCACCGAAACAATCAGGCCCACAATGGATAGTGTCAGCAGCGCAATCATCCGCTTGCGATGCCAGATGACAGTGGCCAGGGCACCCAGTACCAGTAACACGGCACCGGTAATAACAACGCCATCGGCGGGCAGATGCGCGCGCGTACCGGAGGTTTGGCTCAGGGACATCATTGGTGCCGCCGTCAGGGCGATGGAAAACGTTAGCATCAGCAGCAGATAACGCTGCAGCGATCCGTTCTCAAGCCAGCCATGAACTTGCCGGCAAATCGCCATCGTGCGCTTCATGCCCCGTTCAAACACCTCTTTGGCGTCCGCTTCCGGGAACTGTGCCTGGAACTGGAACAATACCTTGCGGTTGTAGTAGATCGCCAAGCCTCCGAGGAAGGCGAGAATACTCATGGCCAAGGGCAGGTTGAAACCATGCCAGACAGCCAGGCTGTACTCTGGAACAACCCCCTGCAGGACTGCAGCCGAGGCACTGTGCAACAGATCACCGATCACGTAACCGGGAAGAATGCCCACCAGCAGACAGAGCGCGACGAGAATCTCCACCGGTAGTTTCATGTAGCGCGGTGGTTCGTGGGGGGTTTTCGGCAGGTCAATCGGCTCGCCGTTGAAGAAAACGTCATGAATAAAGCGCAGCGAATAGGCCACGGAGAAAACCCCGCCACAGGTGGCCAGCACGGGCACGATCCAGGAGAGCGAGCCCAGGGTGCTCTGATGCAGCGTCTCCGAGAAAAACATCTCCTTGGACAGAAAGCCGTTGAGCAGGGGAACCCCGGCCATGGAAGAGGCCGCTACCATCGCCAGCGTGGCGGTGTAGGGCATGTATTTCCACAGGCCGTTGAGTTGGCGCATATCGCGTGAGCCCGACTCGTGATCGATGATCCCCGCCGCCATGAACAGCGAGGCTTTGAAGGTAGCGTGGTTGATAATGTGGAACACCGCCGCCACCGCTGCCAGCTTGGTATCCATACCCAGCAACAGCGTGATAAGCCCCAGGTGACTGATGGTGGAATACGCGAGCAGGCCTTTAAGGTCGTGTTTGAAAAGCGCGAAGTAGGCACCCAGCAGGAGTGTCGACAGGCCGGTCAGACTGACGATCAGGAACCACATGTCAGTGCCCGAAAGCACGGGGTAGAAGCGTGCCATCAGGAAGATGCCCGCCTTGACCATGGTCGCTGAGTGCAGATAGGCGCTGACAGGGGTCGGCGCAGCCATGGCGTGGGGTAGCCAGAAGTGAAACGGAAACTGAGCCGACTTGGTAAAGGCACCCAAAAGCACCAGAATCAGAATGGCCGGATAATAGCCGGACTCGCGAATCTGAATGACATGGGACAGTACATCATCAATCTGGTAGCTGCCGACCACCTGGCCGATCAGCAGAAAGCCGGCCAGTAACGCCATACCACCGGCGCCGGTAACCGTGAGTGCCATCCGGGCGCCGCGACGCGCCTCCTGTTTGTGATTCCAGAAGCTGATCAACAGGAAGGAGCTGATACTTGTCAGTTCCCAGAAAACCCAGAGCTGAATCAGGTTGTCGGAGAGGACAATGCCCAGCATCGCGGTCATGAACAGGATCAGGAAGCTGTAGAACCGGTTCATGGAGTCTTTGGGCGACAGGTAATAGCGGGCATACAGGATTACCAGCAACCCGATTCCCAGTATCAACAGCGAAAAGAGCAGCCCCAGACCGTCGAGCCGGAAAGCCAGTTCCAGTTTCAGCGCCGGTATCCAGGGGAGGCTCGCCTTGAGCGTCTCGCCGGAGAGGACCGCAGGGGCGTGGCTTAGAACAATGAATAGAGCGGCCGCCGGCAGCAGCGCTGTCATCCAGGCGCAGACGGTACGGTTGTGCCGTCCGGTCAGAAGCGGCACCAGAGTGCCGAGCAGGGGCAGCAGAGGTACCCAGAGCAGATTCATGGCAGGGGGTTACTCCTGTCAGTCTTGCCGTTGTCCAGCGGTTGATAAACCTTTGTAGTGTACAGAGCTTTAGCCCCACTTGAAGGGGGCATCCACTACAGCGGCAATATTTATAGCGACTTAGACCAATGGAGTCCAACTAAAGTGTGAATTTACACAGGGTTAGCTCGGCTCGATAGCGTCCAGATCAATGGAGAGCTTTTGCCAGCGACCCAGCATATCGAGCAGCAGAAATGCACGTTGCTCACCATCGTACTGTTCGAACACCGCTTCCAGACCGACAAAAGGGCCTTCGGTAATTCGCACAGGTTGCCTGGGTTTGTAGGCGCTTACATCGCGCACAGGCGCTCGCAGATGATCCCGAATCGCGTCGATCACCGCATGCGGCACTCTGGCGGGGGTATCACCGAAAGCGATCAGACGGGCTACCCCCCGTGTCGAGCGTATCGGGCGCCAGTTACTGGTTACTTCGCTGAGGTAAATGAACAGGTAGCCGGGGAACATGGGTTCAAGTATTTGAGTGCGTTTGCCGCGGCGTATCTTCTCCACGCTAATCTCGGGCAAAAAGAGTTCAAAGCCCTGGTTTTCGAGCTCCCGATAGGCGCGCTCTGTCTGCCCTGGCTTGGCTTGAACGACATACCAGTGGTAGCTGGGCATTGTTATCTGAGCTCCTGTTATGAATTCGATACAAGTATACGGCTTCACCGTAACAGCTCCCAAACCCGTCGCTGGGGCTGGCGCTGAATCTGGGGTAGAATCACACGCTTTGTGAACCCAGCGTTACACCGCCGGTCGAACAGGTGGTCGTTCCCCAGGAGTTGTAGGAAAAAGGATGAAACTGATCCCAGTTATTATGTCCGGCGGTGTTGGTAGTCGCCTCTGGCCTGTTTCTCGACAAGCCCATCCCAAGCCATTCATGACCCTGCCGGATGGGGATAATCTGATTCGGAAAACCTATCGCCGGGCCGCCGCCTTGGACGGTGTTGCCGAGGTTATGACGGTTACCAACCGGGAGCTCTTTTTCAAAACCGAAGAGGAGTACGAGCTGGCGAGCGCACTGCCTGTGGCGCAGAGTTATCTGTTGGAACCGTTCGGCCGCAATACGGCAGCGGCTGTGGCGGCGGCGGCCCTGGATGTTGAGCGCCATCACGGGTCGGACGCGCAACTGCTGGTGTTGGCGGCCGATCATCTGATCAAAGATGAGGACGCGTTCGCGGCAGCCGTCCAGAGTGCCCAGGTGCAGGCTGCGGAGGGCTGGCTGGTCACCTTCGGTATCCAGCCTGAATACCCGGAAACCGGGTTTGGTTACATCGAAGGTGATCTGGGGGCGCCGCTGGCCGATGGTTGCTATCCTGTCAGCCGTTTTGTGGAAAAGCCGGATCTCGATCGGGCTCAGAGCTACCTGGATGCAGGAAACTACTTCTGGAACTCCGGGATGTTCTGCTTTAGCGCAGGTACGCTGCTTGAAGAGCTGCACCGCCATGCGCCCGATGTTATCGCGTCGGTTTCTGCGGTACTTGAACACTCCAAACTGCTGCAAAGTCCGGATAACCGATGTATCACATTTAATTCCGAACTCTTTGCTGATGTGCCGGACATCTCCATCGATTATGCGTTGATGGAGCGCTCTTCCCGGGTGGCAACGGTACCCTGCGATATTGGCTGGAGCGATATCGGTTCCTGGACGGCCATGAGTGGACTGTCCGAGGCCGACAGTGAAAATAACCGGGTCGAAGGTGAGGTGGTGACGCATGATGCATCGGGTAACTATGTTCGTAATCCGGAGCGCCTGACCGCCCTGGTGGGTGTGCGCGATCTGGTGATCGTGGATACGCCGGATGCTCTGCTCGTGGCCCACCGTGACAATGCGCAGGACGTGAAACATATCGTCAGCACCCTCAAGGCACAGAACCACGATGCACATCGCTTGCACCGGACCGTCCATCGTCCCTGGGGAACCTATACCATTTTGGAGGAAGGTGAGCGCTTTAAGATCAAACGGATCGTGGTCAAGCCGGGCGCTTCCCTGTCGTTGCAGCTGCATCACCACCGCAGCGAACACTGGATTGTGGTCAGCGGGATGGCTCGCATCGTCAACGACTGCAAAGAGATGATGCTCAATACAAACGAGTCCACCTTTATCCCCGCCGGCCATAAACATCGTCTGGAGAACCCCGGTGTTATCGAACTCGTCTTGATCGAGGTGCAGAGCGGTGATTACCTGGGAGAGGATGATATTGTCCGCTTCGAGGATCAGTACGGGCGCACCAGCTGAGTCTGACCGGGTATGCCTAAAGTCCTGCATTTTTTCAAAACCTATTACCCCGACACCTTTGGCGGTGTGGAGCAGGTGATCTACCAGCTCGCCGAGGGGTGTTCTGAACAGGGTATCGAGTCCCGGGTGCTGACTCTGAGTTCCGAGCCCGATAGGGGGGAACCTCTGGTTGGGCGACATCGCGTGGACCGGGCGCCGCTGAACTTTGAGCTGGCCTCCACCGGGTTCTCCTGGTCGGCGATTCAGCGGTTTCGGCAGTTGGCCCTTGAGGCGGATCTGATCCACTACCATTTCCCCTGGCCGTTTATGGACCTGGTCCATTTTCTGTCAGGGATAAACAAGCCCTCACTGGTGACTTATCACTCTGATATCGTTAAACAAAAGCATCTGCTGAAGCTCTATTCGCCGCTGATGCATCGTTTTCTTGGCTCGGTGGATCGAATCGTCGCCACCTCGCCGGACTATGTGGCCACCAGCCCGGTACTGGCTCGCCATCGGGATAAGGTTCGAGTTGTACCCTTGGGGATTGATGAGGCGGGTTACCCCCGGCCCAGTCCCGAACGGGTTGAGTATTGGCGCTCCCGTCTGGGTGACGGTTTCTTCCTGTTTGTCGGTGCGCTTCGCTACTACAAAGGGCTCGAATTTCTGGTGCGGGCCGCCCGGCTTAACGGTCTGCCCGTTGTGATCGCAGGTTTGGGGCCCATGGAGTCACGGCTGCGCCAACTGTCCGGTGGCGAGAAACAGATCAGTCTGGTCGGCCGGGTCTCGGACGAGGATAAGGTGGCTTTACTCTCATTGTGTCGTGGCCTGGTGTTTCCCTCCCATCTGCGCTCGGAGGCCTTTGGTGTTTCGCTGCTGGAGGCCGCCATGTTCTCCAAGCCGTTGATCAGCTGTGAGATCGGTACCGGTACCAGCTATGTGAACCGGGATGGTGAGACCGGCTTTATTATCCCGCCTGAGAATCCCATGGCGCTGGCTGAGGCCATGCGCAGGCTCTGGACGGATGATAAAGCTGCGATGGCGATGGGGGCTGCGGCCCGGGCACGTTTTGAACAGCTGTTTACGGCGCGGCAGATGTGTGAGCGCTATGCGGCGCTTTACCGGGAGCTGCTCTAGTGCGGGTGGCTGTAACCGGCGCGTCCGGCTTTGTGGCGGGTGCTTTACTGCGCCATTTGAGAAAAAGTGGGCGCCAGGTGCGGGGTTTTTCTCGGGGGCATTGCGCCGATACGTCTGTGGCAGCGGATTGGCGTCAGCTGTCGCCTGAAAGCGGTCATGAGTCTTGGGTAAAGGCGCTTGATGGAGTCGATGTGCTGGTGCATTGTGCCGCCCGGGTGCATCAGATGGACGATCGGCCGGGGCAGGCGTTGGCTGATTACCGGCGCGTCAATCGTGATTTTACGCTGGAGCTGGCTCGTGCGTCGCTGGAGGCCGGCGTAAAGCGTTTTGTCTTTCTCAGCACTGTCAAAGTCAACGGTGAGGAGCAGTTGGCGGGAAGTCCTCCCTACCGAGCCGACGATATCCCGGCTCCCGTGGACGATTACGGTCGCTCCAAGCTGGAGGCTGAGCTGGGTTTGAGCGAGCTGTTGGCAGGGAGAGAGATGGAATGGGTGGTGGTGCGTCCGGTGCTGGTGTATGGGCCGGGCGTGGGTGGAAACTTTGCACGTATGCTGGGTGTTTTGATGAAGCCCTGGCCTTTGCCCCTGGCCGCTATCGATAACCGCCGCTCACTGCTGGCGCTGGATAACCTGGTGGACTTTGTTGGGCTATGTACACATCACCCCGGCGCAGCGAACCGTGTCTGGATGATCTGCGACGACACACCGATTTCAACCGGTGCATTACTCAGTCGTCTTAATACGTATCTACCGGGACGGGCCTGTCTTTTCAGGGCGCCTCCAGGGCTCCTTCGAACGGGGGCGCAGCTGCTTGGTAAAGGGAGTCAGGCGAGCCGGTTGTTCGGCTCGCTGGTGGTTGATAGCGCCCCTGCCCGTGACGAGTTAGGCTGGCGCGCGCCGGTGTCTATGGATGAGGCGCTAAAAGCAACGGCTGAGGCCTTTCGGTCACGATGTTAAATCCAGTAGCGATATTTCTGTTGGCGATGCTCAGTGCCTGGCTTCTCACCGGCGCTGTGCTGCGCTATGCGCAACGAGCGTTGCTCGATATGCCCGGGGAGCGCAGCTCGCATCAGGTTCCGACGCCGCGGGGTGGGGGAGTCTCGATTGTACTGGTTGTGTTGGTTGGCAGTGTGATGAGCCAGTCATTGGCCGATCCATGGGTTACCGCATTGCTGGGTGCCGGCGGGACGGTGGCGCTGGTTGGGTTTATCGATGATCACCGTCATGTGCCGGCACGCTGGCGGCTGGCGACCCATATTGTGGCTGCGGCCGCAGCGATCTATTGGCTGGGTGGGCCTCCGGGGATCAGCGCGCTGGGTGTGGAAATTTCCGGCGGTTTCTGGTTGTGGCTTCCGGCTATCGTGTTTGTGGTCTGGATGTTGAATCTTTACAACTTCATGGATGGCATTGATGGCTTGGCCGCTCTGCAGGCGCTCACCCTGTCACTGGGAATCAATGCTGTACTGCTGATCGCGGGTCTTCCTGTGTCAGCGCCGATGCTATTGATAGCAGGTGCGGCGGCTGGGTTTCTGATCTGGAATTTCCCCCCGGCCCGCATTTTTATGGGCGATGTGGGAAGTGGCTTCCTGGGAGTGGTGTTTGCCATCACGGCACTGTTTCATACCGCCATCGACCCTGAACTGTTCTGGTGTTGGCTGATTTTGATGGCCGTATTCGTAACCGATGCGAGCTGGACCCTGGTGCGACGCTTCCAGCGAGGTGAGGCGGTTTTTCAGGCGCACCGCAGTCACGCCTATCAAAGAGCGGCGCGGGCGCTGGAAAATCATGGTTATGTATCCGTTGCTGTTGCTCTAATCAACCTGGTCTGGCTATTGTCGCTGGCGCTGCTGGTGGCCAGTGGTCGGCTGGACGGGCTGATTGGTGCTATTATTGCGTATTCGCCACTGCTGTGGCTCGTGTACCGCCTCGGGGGCGGGTTACCGGATCAGGTACCCGTTTCTCTGAAGCGCTGACTGTTGGCGTAAAGCCGGCACCAATCAAGGTCGCTATGGACGCACAAGGCCCGATCTCCGGTTCGCTGCATACGCGAATTATCAATATGAGCCGTAATCGCAAGAAGGTGATTATGGTGCTCGCCGACTTCATCGCCCTGCCGTTGGCGCTGTGGTCGGCTTACGCCCTGCGGTTAGCCGATTTCTGGCCGGTGGAATATCTAAAGCCGGCCTGGTGGCTGTTCCTGATAACGCCTGTCCTGGGGTTGTTGATATTCATGCGCCTGGGGCTCTATCGAGCGGTTGTTCGATTCATGGGGGCTCAGGCGATCTGGGCGGTGGCCAAGGGCGTAATCTTGCTCGCGCTGACACTGTGGCTGCTTGCCTATCTGGGCCAGCTTGATTCCTTTCCGCGCTCCGTGCCGGTCAGTTTTGCTTTCGCGGCCCTGGTCTATGTGGGGGGCAGCCGCCTGCTGGTTCGCAACTACTACCATTGGCTGATTCGCCACTATATCGATAAGGAACCGATTCTGATCTACGGTGCCGGTGGTGCCGGGGTACAGCTGTCGATGGCGTTGATGGGGGGCAAGGAGTACATGCCGGTGGCCTTTGTTGATGACGACCCGGGGTTGTGGGGAAATACCCTGGCCGGCTTGCCGGTGCATCCGCCGCGCATGATCGGTCGCCTGGTTCGTGATCAGCGGGTTGCCCAGATTCTGCTGGCGCTGCCAACCGCCAGTCAGCGGCAGCGCAAAGCGGTGCTGGAACGGCTGTCCGAGCACTCCGTGCGGGTCAAAACCGTGCCCTCCATGCCCGAGCTGGTATCCGGTGAATCCCTGGAAACCCTGCGTGAAGTGGATGTGGAAGACCTGTTGGGCCGGGAGGCGGTGCCGCCTATCCAGAGCCTGATAGCTACCAGTATCGAAGATAAGGTCGTGTTTGTCAGTGGTGCCGGCGGTTCGATCGGTTCTGAGCTGGCGCGGCAGGCGATCGCTAACCGGCCCCGGGCGCTGGTGCTGTATGAGATGGGTGAGTTCGCGCTCTACACCATAGAGCAGGAGCTCCGGGCTCTGAATACCGGGGTGCCGATCTATCCCGTGCTGGGGTCGGTGCTTGATGGCGAGAGGGTGTCATCGGTACTGGCCCATTTTCAGGTTCAGACGATTTACCATGCGGCGGCGTACAAGCATGTTCCTCTGGTTGAACATAATGTCCTCGAAGGTGTGCGTAACAATACCCTGGGGACGCGGGTGCTGGCGGAGGCTGCCCTGCTGGCCGAGGTTGAGCGGTTTGTGCTTATTTCCACCGATAAGGCGGTGCGCCCCACCAACGTGATGGGAGCCTCCAAACGGTTGGCTGAAATGGTCCTGCAGGATATGGCCGAGCGCAGCTCTAAAACACGTTTTTCCATGGTACGGTTTGGCAACGTGCTGGGCTCCTCCGGTTCCGTGGTGCCCCTGTTCAGGAAGCAGATCAAGTCGGGAGGGCCGGTCACTGTGACCCATCCCGATATTACGCGCTATTTCATGACGATCCCCGAGGCGGCCACGCTGGTGATTCAAGCCGGGTCCATGGCGAGCGGGGGGGATCTTTTTGTGCTGGATATGGGTGAGCCCGTAAAAATCGTGGATCTGGCCCGGCGCATGATTCACCTGATGGGTTACTCCCTGAAAAGTGACAGCAACCCCGGCGGCGAAATCGCGATCCGGTATAGCGGGTTGCGGCCGGGTGAAAAACTTCACGAAGAGCTTGTGATCGGTGCCGAACTGGTTCAGACCGCGCACCCGAAAATCAACCGCGCGTTAGAGGATTCTCTGCCCGCCGAGCGTTTGCGTGATCTGCTCGGTGAGCTGGAATCCGCATTGGTTAAACACGATGTGACCGCTGTGCGCCAGGTGCTTGAAAAAGCGGTGGCCGGTTACAGCAGCTCCAATGGCGCCGTGGTTGACTGGGTTGCATCGCGGCCTGTCAGCTCTGCAGGGGCTGATTCCAGTGTCCGGCACTGACGCGGCATGCCATCTGCGCTATCAGAACCTGCTTAATCGAATTGGCCCGGCATCGTGCATTCGGTATACTTTGCGGCCCTATATGCCGCTATACCCGCAGGAATAATGCGGGTTGGAAGCTAGCCGGAAGGACACATCCATGAGCCGTATGAATCCAGATCTCGATCGCCTGCAGCCTTATCCATTCGAAAAACTTGCAGTGCTGAAGCAGGGTGTGACGCCCCCGTCCGACCTCGAGCATATCTCACTGGGTATCGGTGAGCCGAAACATCCGGCGCCCCCGTTTGTGCTCGATATTTTGCGCGAGAACCTGGAAAAAGTGTCCTATTACCCGACTACCAAGGGGATGCTGGAGCTGCGCCAGGCGATCGCCGGCTGGTGCGAGCGGCGCTTTAAGCTGCAGTCAGGTTCGATGGATGCCGATCGCAATGTAATCCCGGTCAATGGCACCCGTGAGGCGATCTTTGCATTTACTCAGGCGCTTGTAGCCCGGGAGCCCGGTGCGCTGGTTTTGACACCGGACCCGTTTTATCAGATCTACGAAGGAGCAGCCTATCTGTCTGGTGCCGAGCCCTATTACCTGCCGACCCTGCCGGAAAATGAATTTGTCCCGGATTACGATGCCATTCCGGCCGATGTCTGGCAGCGTTGCCAGCTTCTGTTCGTCTGTTCTCCCAGCAACCCCACCGGCTCCGCACATACCCTAGAACAGTTCAAGAAGCTGATTGCGCTGGCTGACGAATACGATTTCGTGATCGCATCCGATGAGTGCTACTCGGAGATCTACTTCGACGAGAGTAAACCGCCGGCGGGGCTGCTGGAAGCCTGTGCCGAGATGGGCCGTCACGATTACCGCAACTGTGTGGTGTTTCACAGCCTGTCCAAGCGCTCCAATCTGCCCGGCCTGCGTTCCGGTTTTATCGCCGGTGATGCAGCGCTGATGGAGCCCTTCCTGTTGTTCCGCACCTACCATGGCAGCTCCATGCCGATCCAGCACCAACTGGCATCGATCGCCGCCTGGAACGATGAGAACCATGTGCTGGAAAACCGCAGCCAGTACCGCCACAAGTTCGATGCAGCGATCAAGGTGCTTGCGCCGGTGCTGGATGTGAAAAAACCGGATGCCAGCTTCTATCTCTGGACCCCGACTCCGATCGCCGATGACGAATTTACCCGCGGCCTTTATGAGCAGCAGAATCTGACCGTATTGCCCGGCCGCTACCTGTCGCGCCCGATGGCCGACGGTCGCCTGCCCGGTGCCGGGTTTGTGCGTATGGCCCTGGTGGCCACGGTTTCCGAAGTGATCGAAGCGTCCGAGCGCATCCGTCGTTACGTCGAATCCCTGTAAGGAATAGAAATGACCACTTTGTACGGCATCAGCAATTGCGACACCGTGCGCAAAACGCGCAAGTGGCTGGAAAGCAACGGTATCGCATTCGAGTTTCACGACTTTCGCAAAGAGGGCCTGACCCGGGCGCAGGTTGATCGTTGGTGTGACGATCAGGGCTCGCAGATCGTGCTCAACAAGCGGGGGACGACTTGGCGCCAACTGCCTGTTGAGCAGCGTGATAACCTTGATGAAGAGTCGCTTCGCGCGTTGCTGGTGGAGCATCCGACCCTGATCAAGCGGCCGGTGCTGGAGCACAACGGTACAATCCGCGTTGGTTTCAAGGCCGAGGACTACGCTGGCCTGTTCGGCGTTTGATAACGACCCGCTCCGAACCACTTTTAGAACGATTATCTCAGACAGACACACGTTACGAGGATACAACAATGGCAAATTTCGCATTCGGCCTGGGTGTCGGTACCAAATCCAACGCCGGTGACTGGCTTGAGGTTTACTACAACGCACCGCTGTTGGGAGCCGACGATAAACTGATCGATGCCGTAGCCGGCGTGGTTGGTTACGAAGGCGGCAACGAAGCGATCGAAATCGATGCCGCTACACTGAAGAAGCTGGAGAGCGCTTTCCTGTCAGTGGGTGCTGAAGATCAGGCGCTGATCACTGAAGTCCTGGAAGGCAGCAAGCAGCCCCTGGTTATCTGCATTCTGGCGAAGGATGAGGGTCCGAGCAGCACGGCCGAGGTATACCTGAAGCTGTCGCTTCTGTCTCATCGTCTGGTTAAGCCCCATGGCCTGGACCTGTCCGGCATGTTCGGCCTGCTGCCCAATGTGGCCTGGACCAGTGAAGGTGCCGTCGCCCTGGAAGACCTGCCGCGCCGCCAGCTCGAAGCGCGTGCTCAGGGGCGTGTTCTGGATGTTCAGTCCGTGGACAAATTCCCGAAAATGGCCAACTACGCCGTACCGGCCGGTATCCGTATCGGTGACACCTCACGCATCCGTCTGGGTGCCCATGTGGGTGAAGGCACCACCGTTATGCATGAAGGTTTCATCAATTTCAATGCTGGTACCCTGGGTGTGAGCATGGTTGAAGGCCGTATCTCTGCCGGTGTTGTCGTAGGTAACGGTTCCGACGTGGGCGGTGGCGCCTCTACCATGGGTACCCTGTCAGGCGGCAACAATGTGGTGATCTCGGTGGGCGAAAACTGCCTGCTGGGCGCGAACTCCGGTCTGGGGATTCCGCTGGGGGATCGCAGCACCGTGGAAGCGGGTCTGTATGTCACCGGCGGCTCCAAAGTCACCGTTCTGGATGACCAGAACAACGACGTCGAAGTGGTCAAAGCCGCTGATCTGGCCGGTAAGCCGGATCTGCTGTTCCGTCGCAACTCTCAGAATGGTCGCATCGAGGTGAAGACCAACAAGAGTGCGATTGAGTTGAATGAAGAGCTTCACAAGCACAACTAACTAAAAACAGCCTGAAAGCTACTGCGCTTGTCATGCTTTCAGGCCGTTTTCGGGAGTCCTAAGTAATGTCCACCCGCTCGGAAACCCTGGAACTGACCTGCGAACTGATCAGCCGGCCTTCGGTTACGCCCGAGGATGCCGGCTGTCAGGAGCTGATGATTGAACGGCTGGAAAAGCTCGGCTTCAAGATTGAGCGTCTGCCGTTTGAGGAGGTCACCAATTTCTGGGCGCGACGTGGCACTGAGGGGCCTCTTTTCTGCTTTGCAGGTCACACCGATGTCGTCCCCAGCGGCCCTGTGGAAAAGTGGCGTCACCCACCTTTCGAGCCTACCGTTGAGGATGGGTACCTGTATGGGCGTGGCGCGGCGGATATGAAGGGCAGTATTGCTGCGTTCATGACCGCGCTTGAGCGCTTTATCGAACACCATCCGGATCACCAGGGGTCCATTGCGTTGCTGATCACTTCAGACGAGGAGGGGCCGTTTATCAATGGCACCACCCGTGTTATTGATCACCTGGAAGCGCGCAACGAGAAGATTGACTGGTGTATCGTGGGTGAGCCATCCAGCACCGAACAGGTGGGGGATGTGATCAAGAATGGCCGTCGCGGCTCGTTGAGCGGTACGCTCAAGGTGCGTGGCGTGCAGGGGCATGTGGCGTACCCGCATCTGGTCCGTAACCCGATCCACGAGGCGGCGCCTGCGTTGGCGGAGCTGGCAGCCACCGTCTGGGACGAGGGTAATGACTTTTTCCCGCCCACCAGCTTCCAGATCTCCAATATTCACGCCGGTACCGGTGCCACCAACGTGGTTCCCGGCGAAGTAGAGGTAGCCTTTAACTTCCGCTTTTCCACTGAAACCACAGCGGATGCACTGAAAACCCGGGTCCGGGATATTTTGACCCGTCATAACCTGGAGTGGGATATCGACTGGATTCTCTCTGGCAACCCCTTCCTGACTCCGGCCGGTAGTCTGGTCGATGCCAGTCGCGAAGCGATTCAGGCGATTACCGGTCGCGATACCGAGCTTTCCACCTCCGGCGGTACTTCGGATGGGCGCTTCATTGCGCCCACCGGGGCGCAGGTTGTGGAGCTTGGGCCGGTGAATGCGACCATTCATAAGATCGATGAGCGCGTCAGGGTCGAGGATTTGGATACCCTGTCTTCGATCTACGAAAACACACTGGCGCGACTGTTGGCGGGGCATTGATTCAATGAACTTTGCCTGCCCGGTCTGTCATGGGCCGTTGCTCGTGAGCGAGGATCAGACTTGCCTGCGGTGCGAACTCGGACACAGCTTCGACCGCGCCAGGCAGGGGTACTGGAATCTGCTGTTACCTCAGCGCAAGCGCTCACGGGATCCCGGCGACAGTGCCGAGATGATTCAGGCGCGTCGTCGCTTTCTCGATGCTGGCTATTACTGGCTGATCGCGGAACAGGTCGGTCAGCTGTTGATTGATCGATTGGGGCAGGATTCTTCGCCCCGTATTCTGGATCTGGCCTGTGGCGAGGGGTACTACACCGCACAGATAGAAGAGGCGCTTAATGGGGCGGGTCTTACCCCGGAACTGATCGGACTGGATATCTCCAAGCCGGCCATTCGCGCCGCCTGTAAGCGGAGTCAGCAGGTGGAGTGGCTGGTGGCTACCGGGGCAGATATACCGGTACCGGCCGGGTCGCTGGATGCGATTACCCTGATGTTCAGCCGAATCATGGCCCAGCCCATGGCGCGCGCGCTAAAGCCGGGTGGGTTGTTGCTGGTTGTCTGGCCGGGTGCCGAGCATCTGATTGAGCTGCGCGAGGCGATTTACGATCAGGTACGCAAACGGGAACTGTCTCCAGCGGAGGCGTTATCTCCCTGGTTTGAACCGCTGCATGAAGAGAAGCTGAGCTTCGATTTCGAGGTCAGCAGTGCCGATGGGCTCAGTGATCTGCTGGCGATGACGCCCCATGGGCAGCGTATTCGGGCGCAGGCGCGTGAAGCTTTGCTAGAGCGTGGCCAGCTCGATTGTCATGCCGATATTCGGATCGGCATTTTCCAGCGTTCAGTGGAGCCCGCTGCGCTCCCTGAGTAGGCGGTTCAGCAGGGTTTTCTCATCACTGGATAGCGGCGCCTGCCGCGATTTCTTCATTAATGCGTCGAGCTGGCTGTCGCTGTTGCGTCCAGTTAACCGCTGCATCGTATCCTGATAGAGGTGGGCAACACCTGCATCCCCCAGCACCGGAGCCTGGTGTGTGATCTCATTAAGCAGCATCAGGTAGGACTGAAGACCGGGTTCGGCCTGCCAATCCACAACCAGTGTGCCCAGCGAGCGTCTGCTATCAGCCTGGAAGTAGGCCAGTAACGCCCGCAGCAGGTCGATATTGGGCTCCTGAATGCCACTGAGTTCCTCTGCCGCCACTGACTGGTTGGCAAGCTCTGGATAGTGCATCAGCAGCGAAATCAGGCTGTTAACCGGGCTGATCTGGACGGATCGGCTGGCCGGGCGTCGTACGGGTTCAGCCTGGGATTCCCCAGGCAGTTCATCCCAGTGAGGCGGCGGTGGCGGTGGGGCTGAATCGGCGCCGTTGGTGTGTTGGGCCGGCTGGGCTTGTGGCTGTGCGGTTGCCCGATGCAGGTCGATAACGCTATTGAGCTGTTCCAGCGAGAGTCCGGTAATCTCGCAGATGCGGTCCATCATCATCTGTTGCAGGAGGCTCGGCTGCATCGCCTGAATCAGTGGCAGTGCCTGGGTAGAAAATCGTGCACGGCCATCCATGCTGTTCAGATCGCTGTCTTCACCAAGGGCGCGAAAAAAGAACTCACTTAAGGGAAGGGCTTCGCTGACCCGTTGCTCGAACGCGGTATTACCCTCCTGGCGTACCAGTGTGTCGGGGTCTTCCCCCTCAGGCAGGAAGAGAAAGCGTGCTTCCTGCCCGTCCTTGATGACAGGTAGTGCGGTGTCCAGTGCGCGGCGTGCGGCGGTGCGGCCCGCCTGATCGCCATCGAAACAGAAAATAACTTCCGGCACCAGTTTAAACAGCCGCTCCAGGTGGTGGGCGGTTGTTGCAGTGCCTAGCGTGGCAACGGACCAGGTAATGCCGTGTTGGCTGAGGCTGACCACATCCATATAGCCTTCCACAATCAGCAATCGGCTCAGGTTTCGGGTACTCTGCCTGGCTTCGTAGAGTCCGTAGAGCTCACGCCCTTTATGGAACGTATCGGTTTCCGGTGAGTTCAGGTATTTGGGCTTATCGTCGCCCAGAACCCGGCCGCCAAAACCGATGGTACGGCCGCGCATATCCCGGATCGGAAACATGATCCGATCACGAAAGCGATCATAGTAGCTGTGACGCTCTTCGTTGTGGATAACCAGGCCGGCGCGCTCCAGATCCTGCTCTGCGGTGTCGCCAGATCTCAGATGATCAAGGAGGTTCTCCCAGCCTGGAGGGGCGTAACCGATCTGGAATTGGGCAGCGATCTGTCCGGTGAGCCCGCGCTGCTTGAGGTAGTTTACCGCCCGTTGGCGCTGATCACTGGCGCGAAGCTGCTGTTGATAGAACTGATTGGCTTTATCGAGCAGGGAAAACTGGCTCTTGATCTGCTTGTCACGCGCACTGTCGGCGGGCTGCAGGCTCTCTTTGGGTACTTCCATACCCACCAGTCGGGCCAGCTCGTCCACCGCTTCGGGAAAGCTGAGCCGGTCGTGCTCCATGACGAAACCCAGGGCGTTACCGCCGGCGCCACAGCCAAAACAGTAATAGAACTGTTTATCGGGGCTGACCGAAAACGAGGGAGATTTTTCCTTGTGGAAGGGGCACAGGGCGGAGTAGTTCTTGCCGGCGCGTTTGAGCTTGATCCGACTGTCCACCACGTCAACGATGTTAACGCGGGCCAGCAGATCATCAATAAAGTGTTGCGGAATGCGCCCGGCCATATGCCCTCGCGGTTGAGTACCAGAGAGCGCGTTGCGTCAGAACTTGGTTTTGACCAGCTTGGAAACGGCGCCCATATCTGCCCGGCCCTGAAGCTTGGGCTTGATCACGCCCATCACCTTGCCCATGTCCGCCATGGAGGCGGCCCCAGTGCTGGCGATGGCATCATCGATAATTGCATTGATCTCTTCGTCACTGAGAGGCTGCGGCAGGAAAGTTTTAATCACCTCCAGCTCCTGCTGCTCCTTGTCCGCCAGTTCCGGGCGCTCAGCCGCCTGGTACTGGGCAATCGAATCGCGGCGCTGCTTGACCATTTTGTCCAGCACCTGCAGAACCCGGGCATCGTCGAGCTCAATACGCTCGTCAACTTCGATACGCTTGATATCAGAAAGAATCAGACGAATTGTGCTCAGGCGCTCTTTGTCCTTGGCACGCATTGCATCTTTCATCGCTTCGCTAATTTGGGCCTTCAGCTCAGCCATGCGATTCTCCTGTCGAAACGGGCTTCGATTACAAGTTGTTATCTATCGATCTATCGGTCGTTTTATCAGTACAGGCGTACGCGACGTGCGTTTTCGCGCTGAACTTTCTTGGCGTGACGCTTAACGGCAGCTGCTGCAGCACGCTTACGCTGAGTAGTCGGCTTCTCGTAGTGCTCGCGACGACGAACTTCAGCCAGGATGCCCGCTTTTTCGCAGGAACGCTTGAAGCGACGCAGTGCTACGTCAAACGGCTCGTTATCTTTAACTTTAACGCTCGGCATGAGTAACTCACCCTTTCTTTGCAATTGATTGATAGCTTATTCGCGGGAACACCGAACAGTGCCCATACCCGGAGAATAAGGCCGCAAATTTTAGTCGTGCTGGCTGATGATGTAAAGAGATGGGATAATCTGCGGACCCCTTTTGATCCACGATCTACCGAAGGCTTTGAAACATGCGAGTACTGGGTATTGAAACCTCCTGTGATGAAACCGGCGTAGCGCTCTATGACAGCGAACGCGGGCTGCTGGGCGATGCCCTGTATTCTCAGGTCAAGATGCATGCCGAATATGGCGGCGTGGTACCGGAGCTGGCCTCCAGAGATCATGTCCGCAAGCTGGTTCCACTGATCCGTGAGGTGATGGCGGAGGCGGATCTGGCGTTGTCTGATCTGGATGCGGTGGCTTATACCGCAGGCCCGGGGCTGATCGGTGCTTTGATGGTTGGGGCCTCCACCGGCCGTGCTCTGGCGCTGTCATTGGGAGTTCCGGCGGTTGCCGTTCATCATATGGAGGGGCATCTGTTGGCACCGATGCTGGAGGAGAAGCCGCCCGCGTTTCCGTTTGTCGCGCTGCTGGTCTCCGGCGGCCATACACAGTTGGTTCAGGTGGAAGGGATTGGCCGCTACAGCTTGCTGGGGGAATCGCTTGATGACGCAGCGGGGGAGGCGTTCGACAAAGCAGCCAAGATGCTTGGGCTTGATTATCCGGGCGGACCGCTGGTGGCAAAGCTGGCGCAGCAGGGACAGCGTGACCGCTTTACTTTTCCCCGACCGATGACCGATCGCCCCGGGCTGGATTTCAGCTTTTCCGGTCTAAAAACCTTTACCCTGAATACGGTGAATGCGCAGCGCAGTCAGCAGGGCGAAATCGACAGTCAGACGCTCTCGGACATCGCAGCGGCGTTTGAAGACGCGGTGGTGGATACGTTAGCGATAAAATGTCGGAGAGCATTACAGCAGACCGGCTATAAGCAGTTGGTGATTGCCGGCGGTGTCAGCGCCAATGCGCGGCTGCGGGAAAAACTTGAGGCAACGGTGGCGAAGGAGCGTGCCCAGCTGTTTTATGCGCGCCCCCGTTTTTGTACGGATAATGGCGCGATGATCGCCTATGCCGGTACCCAGCGCTTGCTGGCGGGACAGGCCAGTGATCTGACGATTCTGGCGCGCCCGCGCTGGCCCATGGATACGCTGCCACCGCTTTGAACCCCGGCTCAGAGCCGGGGTTCACGATGGCTCAACAGGTTGCGAATATTGCGGGCATGACGGCCGATCAGAAGCATGGAGATCAGGGTCAGGGTTCCCAGCAGCTCGGGAATCAGCAGCCAGCCATAAAGAGGGGTCAGGGCGGCGGTAATCACTGACGCGGCTGACGAGATACGGGTCGTAGCGAACAACAACAGCCAGCTGAAAATCTGGCAGAGTGCCAGTAGTGGGCTGAGCATAAGGCAACCCCCCAATGTGGTGGCGACGCCCTTGCCGCCGTGTTTAACGCCTTGGATCGGATAGAGGTGGCCCAGAACGGCAGCCAATGCGGCTAACGCCAGGCTGGTTCCAGTTAAACCGGCCAGGTGCGCCAGGGCGACGGCGGCCATGCCTTTGCCCAGGTCTCCGAGCAGAGTAAGCCCTGCAGCTAGCCTGTTCCCGATGCGGAGCACGTTGGTGGCGCCGGGGTTGCCGGAACCTTGTTGACGGGGGTCGGCGATGCCCATAGAGTGGCACACCAGCACGGCGGTGGGGATCGAGCCGAGCAGATAGCTCAGTCCGATAATCAGTGCGGCTGTTGTAGTCAGACTGCCCGCCATACCAGAACTCTCCGGGTTGATTGATGGATAAAGTGTACATTCGTGGTCTAGAGGTGGAAACGGTCATTGGCATTTACGACTGGGAACGCCGCGCACCTCAACGCCTGGTGATCAATCTCGAAATGCAGTGGGATAACCGACCTGCAGCTGCTGGTGACAACATCGAACAGGCGCTCAACTATAAAAGTGTCAGTGATCGTCTGATCGCCTATACCCGTGACAGCCGTTTTGAGCTGGTCGAGACACTTGCCGAGTCCCTGGCTGCACTGGTTCTTGATGAGTTCCAGGTGCCCTGGCTTCGGTTGGATCTGGCTAAGCCCGGCGCCATTGGCCCAGCCCAGGCCGTCGGTGTGGTTATTGAACGTACACGGAGTGAGCGATGACCACTGTACTGCTGGGAATAGGAAGTAACCGGGACCGCGAACATCACATCTGTGAGGGACTCGATGCACTGGAGGCCGCTTTCGGTCCGCTCAGGGTTTCCCGTGTATTTGAGAGTGAGGCTGTCGGTTGTCGTGCCGACAACTATTTCAATCTGGTCGTGTCTCTCAGTACCGATTTATCGCTGGCTGAACTGTCGAGCTGGATTAAACGACTGGAAGATCGTTTCGGCCGCGACCGTCAGGTGCGCCGCTGCGATCAATCGCTGGATATCGATATTCTGACCTTCGGTACGCTTTCGGGCTGCTTTGCGGGTATTAACCTGCCTCGTAATGACATAACCCGCAATGCGTTCGTTCTCTGGCCCCTCTCCGAATTGGTCCCCGACGAGAAACACCCCTCAACCGGGAAAAGCTTCAAGCAGCTTTGGCGTATGTATCAGAGTGAGCAGAAGTTGTGGCCCATCGATTTCGTCTGGCGAGGGCAGCGGATATCCTGGCCGGATGAGCCCGCTGCCCTGCAGGGCGCAGCGGACTAACTTTTCTTCTTGAGAGGAGCAAAACCATCGCTGCTGACGGGGGCGGGCGTGCTGCGGCGTTTCCCGGCCTGTTTTTGATCGCGCAGTCGCTTTTTCACCTTGGGCTTATCGGTACCCGCTTTCTTGGCTTCTTTCCGCTTGCGGGTGCCGGCCGCTTTACCATTGCTTTTGACTTTCTTCGGCCCCTGATAGCTCGACTTCAGCGGCTCGATAACCCGACGGGTCATTTTCAGATGCAGGTAGCGCTCGATGCTCGCTTTGAGGTTCCACTCATTGGGCGCGATCAGGCAGATCGCCAGACCGGTTCTGCCGGCACGGCCGGTCCGCCCTACACGGTGGACATGTTCGTCACCGCTGCGTGCCAGGTCAAAGCTGATAACCAGGTCCAATCCTTCAATATCAAGGCCGCGAGCGGCGACATCCGTCGCCACCAGTATGTCGATACGGCCATCGCGCAGGAGGTTTAGAATGCGTGTACGCTGTGGCTGATCAAGTTCACCATGCAGCACACCAACGCGCAGACCCTGGGCCTGCAGGCGCTGGCCGAGCTGTTCGCACTGGGCACGGTAGTTGCTGAATACAATGGCCTTGGCGTAGGTTTCGTTTTTTAACAGCCAGGCCAGCTGTTTTTCCTTGAGTGCCGCGTCATCAGCCAGAATAAACTGCTGGGTAATTTCGCTAACGGCATCCTGAGCCGTGGCCAGCTGGAGCTGCTCCGGGTCTTTCAGTACACGATCCAGAATGTCGGCCACGCCCCGGTGGGACAGGGTGGCCGAGAACAGCATGCTCTGGCGCTGGTCACGACAGAGATCGGTGACCGCCAGTACTTCCTCGCGAAAGCCCATGTCCAGCATGCGGTCGGCTTCATCCAGGACCAGAAACTCAAGGTCATCGAAATCGATCGTGCCTCGCTCCAGGTGCTCCTTGATGCGTCCTGGCGTACCGACGATCACCTCCGGGTTTTTGCGGATCTTGGCGGCCTGATTCTGATAGTTCTCACCACCACAGACAGACAATGCACTCATCTGGGTAAAAGCGGCCAGCTTTTCGCAGCTGGCGGCGACCTGCTCGGCCAGCTCCCGGGTTGGTGTAAGAATCAGAGCCCGGGTGCCGCTGCGGGGAGCCGGTTGCTCGATGCAGTGATGCAGAATCGGCAGCAGGAAAGCCAGTGTTTTGCCGCTACCGGTCTCGGCACTGACCATCAGGTCCTGCCCGGCCATGGCCCTGGGCAGCGTTTCCGCCTGTACCTGGGTGGGGTGCGTGATGCCCTGTGCATCCAGGGCTTTGAGCAGCCGCTCATGCAGTTGAAACTGATCGAACACGGGTGGTTCTCCGGAGAAACGGGTCGGGGTTGTCGCTGGGTGGCATCGGCCACCGGGAGACCGGATATTCTAGCAGAAACTAACACGCCGTGCTGCTCAGTCGTTGAGCAGCTTCTGCCAAAGGCCCGGACAATGGGCTGAACTGAAGCTGTCCCCGCGTTACTCCACGAGTTATCCACGGTTATCGTGGATAACTTAAAACCTATCAATTAAATACATTGTAATAGCTCAACGCTATGGCTTGTTTTTCCAGAATCAATTATCGGTTGCCCAGGCGCGAGGGTAGACTGGTTTCAACAATCAAGCTCAAGTGACCAAGGAGTTCGAGCCATGCTGGAGAATAAAGAGGGTCAACGCGTCCCGAACGTAACCTTCCCCACCCGAGTGGGTAATGAATGGGTCAATGTAACAACCGACGAATTGTTCGCAGGTAAAACCGTTATCCTGTTTGCACTGCCTGGTGCATACACGCCGACCTGTTCCAGTACTCATCTGCCTCGCTATAACGAGCTGGCGCCGGTGTTCAAACGCGAAGGTGTGGATAGCATCATCTGTCTGTCGGTCAATGACCCATTCGTAATGGGCGCCTGGGCCGGTGATCAGAGTGCGCAGAACATCGATATGCTGCCCGATGGAAACGGTGAGTTCTCGGACGGCATGGGTATGCTTGTGGAAAAACGAGACCTGGGCTTTGGTAAACGCAGCTGGCGTTACTCGATGCTGGTTAAGGACGGCGTCATCGAGAAAATGTTCATCGAGCCCAATAAGCCCGGTGACCCGTTTGAAGTGTCCGACGCCGATACCATGCTGAATTACATCAACCCCAATGCGCAGCTGCCGCGTCGTGTGTCCCTGCTCACCAAGCCCGGCTGTCCGCACTGCGCACGGGCCAAGAAGCAGCTGACCGAACGAGGTATGGATTACGAAGAGATTCAGCTGGGACAAAACGGCATTACCTATTCATCGTTGGTAGCGATCAGTGGCAAAGGGACGGTGCCACAGATCTTTATTGATGGTGACCATATCGGCGGCGCGGATGAGCTGGAGAAGTGGATGTCCGATCATCCGCAGTGATCTGTGCACCAATGTCAGTATTCAGAGAGCCGGCTTCCCTGAGGAGTCGGCTTTTTTTATTCATCGTAGCCGCGAGAGGGGCGCCGTCTCGATCTTTAGTCCACACATTGAGGCCTGTGTATAGACTGCGACGCTAAAGGATGTGGGTATGTTTTGTGGGTAACTGTGGTGGATCAGTCTATCCAGCCCCTGTAAAGAGTGATTTTTGCCAATTTGGGCTGTTGACAGAATGTGGTTCTGCATAACTGGCGCAGTGCCGTACAATAAATGATCGCTTTTTCGAAGCCCCGTGGCTGCGGCGCTTAGGGGGCTTACTCCTCGCGCTTTCCCAAACTTGCTCACAGAGTTTTGCACGGAATTTGTTTGCAACCCTGAACACCGAGGATGGTGGTTATGCACACTCTGGACGGCTGAGGGTAAGTGTGTGTGTATCATCTTTCCGGCCTGTGTGTATCTATTTGGGCTCGTGAGTTACTCCCATTCCATACGCATCCGCCGGTGACCTGTGCAAGAATGAGAGTTGTACACACCTTTGGTATAACGCCGCGCTCTATGGGCTGGTTTAACGAAAGCCGATGGGATACAAGAGGCTATTCATCAAGTTTGTAGGTATCTTCGCTCAGTGATTCTGCGCTATCTGGTTATTATCAGTCTTCTGTTTGTCTCTGCATGTACTGAGAGGGAGACCCCCCTTCGTCTGGGGACCAATGTTTGGCCGGGGTATGAGCCGCTTTACCTGGCCCGGGAACTGGGTTATCTGGATCCAGGACGGGTGCGACTGGTAGAGCTCCTGTCCGGCAGTGAGGTGATCCGAGCCTATCGCAATGGTGCGCTGGATATCGCGGCTCTGACGTTGGATGAAGCGCTGTTGTTAGCGCAAAGTGGCGTGGGTGTGCAGGTGATGCTGGTCACCGATACCTCCTATGGGGCAGACGTTATTATCGCCCATGAGGGCGACGATCCGCGTGACTTGATAGGCAAACGGGTCGGGTTCGAATCAACCGCACTGGGTGCTTACGTATTAAGCCGGGCACTGGAGATCTATGGTATCGGTATGGGGCAAATCCATCCGGTCAGCCTGGAGTTCAATGAGCACGAGAAGCGGTTTCTCGAGCACGCCGTTGACGCCGTTGTAACCTTTGAGCCGGTACGCTCCCGGCTGCTGGAGCGAGGCGGTAACCTTCTATTCGACAGCCGAAAGATTCCGGGGGAGATCATTGACGTGCTGGTCGTTCGCCCGTCAGTCGCCAGTTCGCGCCCGGAAGAGGTCAGGCATCTGATCGAAAGCTGGTATCGCAGCATCGACTATCTTGAGCAACAGCCACGAAAATCATTGCGAATGATGTCGCCCAGGCTGGGACTGGAGCCGGATCAGGTCGCAGGGGCGCTGTCGCTGCTGTATATCCCCAAGGCCCAGGAAAACCGGACGATGCTTGAAAAAGGCGGTGTTGTGAGTAATCAGGTGAAGCGATTGAATCGGGTGATGCTGGAGGCCGGATTGCTTGAGCGTGCCGTGGACCCGGCGCAACTGTTAGGCATGGCTGAGCAACGATGATGAGACCCCTAGCATCAATACCCCTGAGACGGCTGGTGCCCCTCGTTATTACGGGGGCGGCCGTCGTTGCTCTGGTGTTGGCGTACTTCGTGATCCGGCCCTACCTCCTTACGCTCAACAAAGACAATGCCCGATATGATATGCAGTATTCTCTGAACCGTCTTCAGGGCACGCTGGAGTATATGTTGAGCCGAGGGGACCTGGATGGCTTGAGACGTGAAGTGGCCGCTAACAGCGCGCGCAGAGATGTTAAACATCTCCTTGTGCTCGATCCCGGATTCAGCATCCTAGCGGCTTCCACGTTGGCGAGTGTCGGACAGCCGCTGGCAACGGTTCCTCTGCACCATGGTTCTGATCTGATCAATCGTTCACTGACCTCATTGTCGGTGATGGTTCAGTACGTGAAATATGAGAACTCGTTGTATGGCGTGGCACCATTGCGATTCCCGGATACGGGACAGCTCAGGCCCGATGCCTACGGTGTCATTGTGCTGGAGCTGGATATGGGCCTGGCAACGGCCCAGGGGTTGCAACGGATCGAGGAACTGTTTGTCTGGGTCTCGTTGGGTATTTTGTTGTTGGGTGGGCTGTTCTGGTATGGATTCGATCGGCACATTCGACGACGCTTGAACCGTATCACTGAAGGGCTTGGTGCGCTTGAGCAGGGCCGTTACGAGGAGCCCGTGCCCCTTGCAGGGCATGATGAGCTGGCCCAGATCGCTCAGGCTATGAACCAACTGGCGGCCTCGCTCCAGCAGAGTCGCACGGCGCTGGAGTTTCAGCACAGACGGTTTGACCGGATCATGCGCCATATCCCGGCCCTGGTGAGTATTGTTGACAGTCAGGGAACGCTGCGGTTTGCCAATCGCCGGTTTGTTGAGGATTACGGGCGTGACCCGGCGAACGAAACGATTACGCTTGAGCAGGTCTTCAGCGAAGAGGTTGCACGGCAGCATCGAACCTGGAACGCGCAAGTGCTTGAGAGTCACAAGGCGCTGCAACTGGAGCCCACCTATAGCCTGCGTGGTCAGATGCGCAGTTGGTTGATGGTCAAGTTTCCCCTGACTGACGGCGCGGCCGACGGCGACTCTATCTGCACGGTTTCCATGGATGTGACGGAAAAAGAGCAGAGTGAGCGTCTGGTTCGAATATCCAAGCGCATCTTCGAAAACACCAGTGAGGGGATCATCGTCACCGATGCCGAGCGCCGCATTGTTGAAGTGAATAACTCCTTCGCCCGAATTACCGGGTATGACAAGCGCGCGCTGTTGGGTAGAACGCCGGACATGCTGCGTGGCGATGAAGAGCGCCGGCACTTTGACCAGGCATTCTGGGACAGCGTTCACAGTAACGGTCGCTGGCAGGGGGAGGTGGTCAACCGGCGGGCGGACGGGACTCTTTACACAGCCCGGCTGTCGGTCAGCACCATTACCGGTCGTGAAGGTGATATCAGCGGTTACTTCGCCATTTACCAGGATATCAGCGCCGAAAAACGGGCTGAGGAATCGTTACGTGAGCTGGCGTACTACGATACGTTGACGGGGCTCTATAACCGAGCGTCGTTCAAACAGAAGGTGTCGGATGCGTTGCAGCGTCTAAACCGGTTTCGGGAATCGTTCGGCCTGCTGTTCATTGATCTTGACCGGTTCAAGGAGGTGAATGACTCGGTGGGGCACGAGGAGGGCGATAAGCTGCTCGGTCAGGTTGCGCGCAGAATCGAGCATCAACTGCGTGAGCTGGATGTGGCCTGTCGCCTGGGTGGTGATGAGTTTACTGTATTGGTGCCCCACGTAGCGGCTGACGGCGAGCTGGCAATCATCGCACAGCGTGTGATCGATACGATCAGCCAACCCTATCTGATCGGGGAAAATGAGCTGATCATCGGTTGTAGCGTCGGTATTGTCGTGGCACCTCGGGATGGGCAGGATGCCGACGTACTGATGCGTCATGCGGATGCCGCCATGTATCACGCCAAGGAGAGTGGCCGGGGGCGGTATGCATTCTTTGATGCCGATATCGATGCCCGTAACCAGCGTCAGATGCGTATCAAACAGGGGTTGCGGCTGGCCCGGGCGCGTGATGAACTGAGTCTGGTTTACCAGCCTGAAGTGGATCCTGTAACGGGGGAGGCTCGCCTGTACGAAGCCCTGATGCGCTGGAACAGTCAGGAGCTGGGGCCGGTATCGCCGGCGGAGTTTATCGCCGTGGCCGAAGACTCTGAGCTGATCGGTCAGCTCACCGAGTGGCTGATCGATCGGATGGCCCGGGACACCGCTGATCTGGCGCTGGAGGGAGCGAAAATATCGATTAACCTGTCACCCCGGCAGTTCAGAAGCGAAAGCTGGCTGCACTTGCTTGAGTCGGCCATAGAGTCCGGCCGGATCGATCCGAAAAAACTCTGTATCGAGGTAACCGAGAGTGCTCTGGTCGAGGATTTTGAGCTGGCCTGCGCCCAGCTTGCCGAAATAAAGTCGTTTGGCGTGGAGGTGGCCATCGATGACTTCGGCACGGGCTACTCCTCTCTGGCCAATTTAAAAAGGCTGCCGATTGACTATCTGAAGATCGATCGTTCGTTCGTGGCCGACATCGGTCAGGATGCGGATGATCAAACCATTGTGGAAACGGTCATTATCCTGGCCCATGCGTTGGGAATGAAAGTGGTAGCGGAGGGTGCCGAGACCGGGCAGCAGGTCGAATTCCTGCGCGGGCATGGTTGTGACCTGATTCAAGGTTACTTTTACTCCCGTCCCTTGCCGATCAGCGAGTTAGAAGCGTTTTCGGGCGACAGTTGATCAGTGGATGAGCAGCTTTTGCGGTTTATATCAGAAAGTTACTCGTGGTGGTTGACACTCAAAATTTAGACGGTAATATTTGCGCCCATCCTTACGGAGGGATGGCTGAGTGGTTGAAAGCACCGGTCTTGAAAACCGACGAGTCGAGAGGCTCCCAGGGTTCGAATCCCTGTCCCTCCGCCATTTAAGGATCTGCTTATCGCAAGGCGGTTAATTGCCTTAACATAGGCAGCGGGGTATTCCTCGATAGCTCAGTTGGTAGAGCAGTAGACTGTTAATCTATTGGTCGCTGGTTCGAGTCCAGCTCGAGGAGCCATCCCCCAACCCTGTTCGGGTTGGAAAGCGTTAGAAAGAGTTAGAGCGGGTCGTTAGCTCAGTTGGTAGAGCAGTTGGCTTTTAACCAATTGGTCATAGGTTCGAGTCCTATACGACCCACCACTTCTTCCCTGTTCGCCCCTCTCGTTATTGTTTCCCTGTAAACCTCACCGGCTTAAAAATATTCGATTTCGATTATCTCGAACCACTCTTCGCTACCATCCGGCTTTCGCAACCATATTTCGTCTCCGGTCTGCTTTTTCAGTAGAAGGCGTGCAAGCGGCGCGTCCACGCTGATATAACCCGGCTGATCGCCAATTTCATCGGCACCAACGATGCGGTGGCGTCGTGTTATGCCGGATTCATCCTCCAGCGTTACCCAGGCACCAAAAAATACCCGGTCTCGTTCCTCCGGTTGTCGGTCGACTACCGTAATACTGTCGAGACGTTTAGAGAGATAGCGGATACGTCGGTCGATCTCTCGCAGCTGTTTCTTGCCGTAGATGTATTCGGCGTTCTCCGAGCGATCTCCCTGCGCGGCTGCCTCCTTCACTGCCTGAGTTACAGACGGGCGTTTTTCCTTCCAGAGGTGTTTCAGTTCCGCGGTCAGGCGGTCATAGCCTTCGCGTGTTATATAAGGTGCGCTGCGTGGTGCCGGTGGTCGCCATCGAGACATCGTAATTTCCTGAAAAACAGACGATTTTCGGTAAAGGATAGCCCGAGCCGGCCGATAGAGAAAAGGGTAGGCGGGGAGAGCAGATGCAAACCGAACTGATTCAACAGCGCATAGAGAACTATACGGCAGACCTGCCCCAGGCGGTGCAGTCGTCTAATGGTGCTCAGTTCGCCATGCTGTTGAGCCTGATTGCGTCGAATCAGGAGGTTTACACGCCCCAGCGAGCGCCGGCGACCGGTGACGGGACGTTCGAGCTGCCGGAGACTCAGGCCCTCACTTATCCTGATCCCAATGAGTTTTATACGCCGGCGGTGGTCGATCGTCTTAACCGTTCGGTGAATAGCGGTGAGCGCGGAGAGTATGCGTACCTGGTCAGTCAGGTGGATACTCAGTCTCACATCCCGCGGCGTGGCCGTATTGCGGCGGATACCTTCGAGCAGGTTGCATTGGCTTCCAGTGGTCGTATGATGCTGGAGACCATCGATCAATCGCGGCGCTCCGTCCGCGTGAGTGCCTGATCCTCGTTGACCACCGGATATTGATTCATGACTGTTAAAAGCCAACCCCGGGCCATGCTGCTGGGCGCATCCGCTGTCTTTCTCTGGTCGACGGTGGCAACCGCCTTCAAGCTCTCTTTACAATGGCTGACGCCGGTTCAGCTGCTGGCGTGGGCCAGCCTGGTCTCGCTGCTGGTGCTGGCTCTGGCCGTGAGTTGGCAACGGCTGTGGCCGGCGGTTTTCGAGGCGCTGCGCGCGCGTCCGCTCTATTGTCTGATGCTGGGCATCATTAATCCGGCGGCTTACTACCTGATTTTATTCCGGGCCTACGATCTGCTGCCTGCGCAACAGGCGCAGGCGCTGAACTATACGTGGGCGTTGACCCTGTCTTTATTGGCAATACCGCTGTTGAAACAACCTTTGCGGGTGAGGGATATGGTTGCGCTGGCGGGGGGGTACCTGGGGGCGTTGGTGATTGCGACACGGGGTGATCTGCTGTCCCTTCAATTCGATAGTCTCGAAGGTGTGGTGCTGGCGATGCTCAGTACCCTGTTCTGGGCGCTCTACTGGATACTGAATACGCGCTCCAGCGCCCCGGCAAGCGCCACCCTGTTGATCTGCTTCTTAATCGGAACGCCTTTGGTCTGGCTCACAATGGTGATGCAGGGAGAGTGGGTTGTACCCAGTGGTCAGGCATTATTGGGTGTGGTCTGGGTTGGATTGTTTGAGATGGGACTGACGTTCATGCTGTGGTTAGGGGCGATGCGTGCTGCCGTGCATGTCAGTCGCGTCAGCAACCTGATTTTCCTGTCACCGTTTCTTTCTTTGATCTTTATCCGTTATCTGCTGGAGGAAACGATTGCACCGGCCACCTTTGTCGGGCTGGCGCTGATCGTCTGTGCCGTGATCTATCAGCAGCGGGGTGGCAGCGAGCGCACGGGTTAGAGCCAGCGTCGGCGTCGGAACAGCCAGATCTGAAGTGCGACCAATATTGCCAGCGCGGTACTGAACAGTAGAAAAGCGTTGGGGTAATCAGCACCCGGTATGCCGCTCACATTGACGCCGAGAAGGCCTGTCAGGAAGCCCAGTGGCAGAAATATAGCGGCGATGAGCGACAGGATATACATGCGCTGGTTGAGCTGGTCCGAGATCTGGCTGACCAGCTCATCCTGAGCCATGGCCGCGCGTTCGCGGATCATGTCCAGATCTTCGATATGGCGCAGCAATCGGTCACTGATCTCACGCAACCGCATACGCTGTTCGGGGGGGATCCAGCTCAGCCTGTCGCTCTGCATCTGATTGTAGGCTTCGCGCTGCGGTCCGAAGTAACGGCGCAGCGTGATGGTCTGGCGCCGCAGGGCAGCCAGCGATTGCCGAAGAGCGCTGTGCTGCTGTTCCAGCAGGTCCAGCTCCAGGGCGGACAGCTCCTCTTCAATCTCTTCGACCACGCCGCCCATGCGCTCGACAAGGCCTTCACTGAGACTGACCAGCAGATCCGCGACATCGCAGGGCCCGTTGCCGTTGCGACACTGTTCGGCAAGCCCGGTAACGGAAAGTAGCTTGCGTTTGCGGGTGGAAATAATCCGGTCCCGTGTGGCCCACACGCGCACGGAAACCATATCCTCCGGGTCAGCCCCGGGATTCAGGTTAACGCCGCGCAGGGTCAATAGCAGACCGTCGTCGATTTGTGTGGCGCGAGGGCGTGTGTTTTCGGTCAGTAAGGCATCGGCGATCAGATCACTGAGCCCAGCGTTTTCACGAAGCCACTGTTCGGTACCGGGCTCGGTATAGTCAAAATGAAGCCAGAGTACCCCGTCGCTGGGGTGCCACTGCATAATCTGCTCACCGGTGAGCTCCCGGGCTCCGCCACGGCCATCAAGAATCAGCGCGTGTAAAGGCTGAGGAGGTACGCCCGCAGGGCTGCTTATTGGGTCTGCCATTGAATCTTTTCCGCCTCTCCATGCTCTACGCGCCACCACTCATCGGGATCATCGCCTTCGCTCCAGCCGCTGGCGATACAACGCACCTGCGTCTCCAGCGCTTGAGCTATCTCCATGGCGCAGTCCAGATCCTGAGGCCAGGGGGTTCTATCGGAACGAAACCAGACGCTGATCCAGGCTTTACCCGCCGCTTTTTCGTGGATCATGACCGGGACTATGCAGTCATCAATCCGGATCTCGAGTGCATGGGTTCCGCCGGCACTGCGCAAGGTACGCACATCGCTGCAGCGCTCGCCAAGCCAGTCCAGAATCGCGTCCAGAGGGCGGTTTTTGATATAGACCTCAATATCGGGGTGGCGTTGTTCACTCATCGCTGTCATCGTCCAGAAATCGTATTATGCGCAGGACGCTGAGGCTGATATAGCCTACAGCCGCGAGTATGATCCCGCTCCCAAGCAGTAGCAAGCCGGCCAGCGCCAGCAGTTCGGCAACAAGGCCGTTGGTGAGCCCGTACTGGGCTGCACCCACTAACAATAGACCGAGGGTGAACAGGGCGAAACCCATCACCAGTAATCCGAAGTTCTGGCGTGGATTATCCGCCCGGGACCTAATCCATTGCCGTATCCGTGTTTTCTTAGCGGACATCGGCCGGGCGTTCGCTGGTGGTGATCGCAATCTCCATCTCTTCGCCCTCTCTATAGATGGTGAAACGTGCCTGGTCACCCGGACGTAACCGGGCGATGGCGTTCATCGTGCTGTGGCCGGCGTCCGTGATCGGCTCGTCATCCAGCTTGAGAATTATATCGCCGGGCTGCAGGCCCGCAGCGTGGGCGGGGCTGTCCCGATAGATACCCGCGATGATCAAGCCTCGCTGATTGGCGGGGAGACCAAAAGATTCAGCCAGTCGCGGGTTGAGCGCTTGCGCCTCAACACCCACCCAGCCACGTACTACACGTCCCTTCTCAATCAGATCTTGCAGTACTTGCGTGACCAGATCTGCGGGAATGGCGAAGCCGATGCCCTCGGATCCCCCGGATTTACTGAAGATCGCTGTGTTGATCCCCACCAGCTGGCCTTCGGGATCGATCAGGGCGCCACCGGAGTTACCGGGGTTAATCGCGGCATCGGTCTGGATGAAATCTTCGTAGGTACTCAAGCCCAGCCGGTTACGATCTGTTGCACTGATTATGCCTTGGGTGACTGTTTGTCCCACGCCAAAGGGATTGCCGATCGCCAGAACCACATCACCGACGCGCAGGGCGTCTGTCGGTGCCAGTGTAATCTCAGGTAGCTCATTGAGGTTGATTTTCAGGACCGCCAGGTCGGTGGGCGGATCCGTACCGACAATGGTTGCCAGAGCTTCCCGTCCGTCGCGCAGGGCGACGACGACGCTGTCAGCGCCTTCGATCACGTGATTGTTGGTCACCACGTATCCGCCTGCACTGATGATAACGCCGGAGCCCAGGCTGGTGTGCACCTTCTGGCTGTCAGGTTGCTTACCCTCTTCGTAATAGCGCCGGTAAAGCGGGTCGTTCAGCATCGGGTTGTCTTCGCTGTCGACCAGCTTGCGGGTGTAGATGTTGACGACTGCCGGAGCGGCCTGGTCCACTGCGTCGGCATAGGAGTAGGGGCCTTGAAGGCTGTTCCGGCGTTGGTCCGCCTGGACGATCTCGACGCGGGTCTGTCCGTTTTGCATGAGCTCCGGGTAAACTTGTAGCAGCAGAGCGGCGGCGAGGACACCGGTCAGAATTGGCCAGCCGAGAAAAGAGAGTGTACGCATCAGATAAGCGAAAGAGCCTTGATCGTGTTCGAAAGATTGGCACGATTATACGGATCTTTGCCGGTGGAAGGGAAACGAGTATGACAGAGAAATCAGGTGTTGAGGCCAAACGGATCGTCGATTATTGCGATCAGCTACTGCAAAGCGAGAAGTTTCGCGACTACGCACCCAATGGTCTTCAGGTGGAGGGCACTCCGCTGGTTCGGCGTATCCTGAGTGGTGTGACTGCCTGTCAGGCGTTGCTTGACGAGGCCGTCGCCTGGGAGGCGGATATGGTTCTGGTTCACCACGGATATTTCTGGAAGGGCGAAGGGGCCAGTGTAACCGGTATCAAACGCCGACGATTGAAAACGCTGCTGGGGCAGGATATCAACCTGCTTGCCTACCATCTGCCGTTGGATGCACATCCAAAACTGGGGAACAATGCACGGCTGGCTCGTTTACTGGGTGTTGAGATCCAGGATGGTTTGGAGCCGGGAAATCCGCTGAGTGTGGGAAATCTCGGCGTGTTATCGGAGCCGATGCAACTGGATCAGTTTGGTGACCTGGTCGCGCATGTACTGGATCGGACGCCGCAGCTGATCAGTGGCGGCGGACATCCTATCCGGCGGCTGGCATTTTGTACCGGTGCGGCAGACCGAATGATCGAGCAGGCGTTGGCGCTGGGAGCCGATGCGTTTCTGAGTGGCGAAATATCGGAGCCCGTGGTGCATTTCGCGCGCGAAGCGGGGATTCATTATATCGCGGCCGGGCATCATGCCACGGAGCGATACGGCGTACAGGCGCTGGGCGAGCACCTGGCTCGCCACTTCGGAATCGAACACCGGTTTTGTGATATCGATAACCCGGTGTAACCGATCGCCCAATAAAAGCGCGGGTTTTCAGCGCTTTTATTGGGTCCTGTCTGACTTTTTCTCTTCGTTTATCTCATCATCAACTGCCGGAGTCGCCGGGTCTGCCGGGGGCGTGGACTCAGGTTCATCGGTGCGTTTAGGTTTAATACCGTAATTATCGGAAAGGGTGCCTTCTTCGTCCTCGCCCTTGGGGGCCCAGTCTCGCGGTGGTTCGTGGGACGTTTCTTGCTCTTGTGTGTTATCGACGGTTTTTTCTGTGCCGGGTGCTTCGTCCTCACGGTTCTGCGGCTCGTCACTCTCCACCGTGTCAGTGACCGTCGGGATCTCCTGCTGCGTCAGACGAGGATTCAGCGCGGCCTGCAGAACTTCGCCGGCGTGGTCATCGGTACACAGGGACTGGGCACCCGTGGCCAGATGCTGGTGCACCCGTCGGTATTGGTCAGTCAGACCGTTGACCAACTCGGCCGTGGTTTCAAAGTGCTCGGTAACCTCATCCTTGTAACGAGCGAGTTCGGCGCGGGCGTTATCCAGTTCCTCGGTCAGCTGCTGCTTTTTACCTTCGCCGCCACGACCAAGCAGGTAGCCGATGACAAGTCCTACCGCAACGCCGACAAGACTGAGCATGATCACATTACTGGTTTCCACGGGCACTCCTTCCTCTGGGCTTGTAGCTTGAAAATTAGCATTAGGATAAGCCAATACGAACCCTGTGCCTATGTTCTCCGTCTTCGACTTTCGCTACGGGCGCGTTGCAATTGCTCCGACAGGGTATCGATCTGAGCCTGGATCAGCTCCTGCGCGGTCGCCGTATTTCCGGCGCTTAATGCATCGAGTAAAGCTTCGTGCTGACGGATGATCAGATCTCGTTCGGGATAGCGAAACACCACCATATTGCTGACCGGCTGCAGCGCTTCGATGACCGCGTACATCAGGAATGCGAGCAAGCGGTTCCCGGTCGCGTTGGCCAGTGCACGGTGGTAGGCCACATCCGCTGCACAGAATGATTCCGGCTGCGACAGTGCTGCCCGCTGATCCGCCAGCGCCGCTTGCATCGCTTCAAGGTCCGCGGCCTTGCAGTTGCTTGCGGCCAGGGAAACACACAGCTGCTCCAGTTCCAGGCGACACTGAATGATCTCCTCCAGTGAAAAACTGTCGAGTGCCGCGAGCATCCGTGTCGCACTGCCCAGATCCTGGCCCATCTCCATAATGTCGGGTTGATTGATAAACGTTCCCCCAGTTGGACCGCGGCGGGAACGGATCAGATTCTGGGCAGCCAGCCGTTTCAGGGCTTCTCGGATGGTCGGGCGTGACACGTCAAAACGCCGCGCCAGCTCCTCCTCGGTGGGGAGTCGATCATCGACTCCCAGTGTTCCATCGGTAATCGCGGCGCGGATCCTGTCCGCGATCTGACGAGGTAGGTCGTGTTGATTGACCGGTTTAAATTCCAGAGACATGGCGGTGGGCCCTTGAATTACAGCTACGCTTAAAGCCAGAACTGGCAGTATTTCATAACTGACGCTATTTGTTAATTTGCTTGACAAATAGGCGGCGGCGTTGGATCTTATTGTTAATTTGTAAGACAAATAAACGTAAGGCAGATAACTAGAAGGTAATGGAGGGTCACATGTTCAAGGCATTGGTGCTTGATAAAGTGGATGGCAAAACGGTTTCCGCGATCCAGGAACTGGAAGAGTCTGCACTGCCGGAAGGCGATGTGCTGGTTGAGGTCAGCTATTCATCGCTGAACTATAAAGATGGTCTGGCGGTGACCGGAAAAGGGCCCATCATCAACAAGTTTCCCGCGATTCCCGGGATCGACCTGGTGGGCCGGGTGATTTCATCCGAAGATGACCGCTTCCAACCCGGTATGCACGTGATCCTTACCGGATGGGGAGTGGGTGAGCGTCACTGGGGAGGTATGTCCGAGCGAGCCCGCCTCAAGGGGGACTGGCTGGTGCCGCTGCCGGCGGGAATGTCGGAAAAGGATGCGATGCTGATTGGCACCGCCGGACTTACGGCCATGCTCTGTGTGCTGGCGCTCGAAGAGGGTGGTGTGAGGCCTGACGACGGTGAAGTACTGGTCACCGGGGCGGCCGGAGGCGTTGGCAGCGTAGCCGTGGCTCTGCTGGCTAAACACGGCTATCGCGTTACTGCCGCTACAGGGCGCGAGTCGGAAAGCGATTATCTGCACCGTCTGGGCGCGACCCATATTCGCTCGCGTGAAGAGATGAGTGCGCCGAGTAAGCCGCTTGAAAAACAGCTTTGGAGCGGTGTGATCGATACCGTAGGCAGCAAGGTTCTGGCACGTGCATTGGCAGAAACCAGTTATGGTGGCACGGTGGCTGCCTGTGGCCTGGCCGGCGGGCCAGAACTGGAAACCTCGGTGATGCCGTTTATCCTGCGCAACGTGCGGCTGCAGGGGGTGGATTCCGTGGTCTGTCCCACAGCCCGCCGTGAGCAGGCGTGGCAGCGGTTGCAAAGTGATCTGGATCTGGCATTGCTGGGTGATGTGGGCCAGGAGATCACTCTGGAGCAGGTCCCCGAGTATGCGCAGAAGATTATTCGGGGCGAAGTGCGCGGACGTACCCTGATCAAGGTCGGCGAGTAAGTCGAATTGAGATAGACTGCGCTGCTCTAACACTGAGGTGGGTATGCGGCGCAGTTTTCCAGTCTACATAGTCCTTGTCACGCTTCTGGCGTTGCAGCACGCAGCGGCGGCGCCGGAGCGTATCGTTGCGCTTTCGCCGGAGCTGATAGAAAACCTATATGCGGTCGGCGCCGGCGAGCAGATCGTGGGGCGGGTCGCGCATTCCGATTTTCCAGAGTCGGCCCGGAAGTTACCCGTGGTCGGCGACTTTCAGCAGCTGAATATCGAAGCGATACTGGCCCTGCAGCCCGATCTGATATTGGCGTGGAATGAGGGCAACCCTCCCGCTGATCTGCGGCGTCTACAAGATCTGGGGCTGAATGTCGTGGCACTGGATACGCCGAATTTGGAAGCGTTGCCGGAGGCATTGGCACAGCTTGGTCGTCTGACGGGGCACCGGGCGCGGGCAGAGAGATTGGCCAGCCGGTTACAAAGCCGCTTGGATGGAATGGCGGCCAGTCCCTCCTCCCCGTCACGTCCCGTGGTTTTTTACCAGCTATGGGATGAACCGCTGCTGAGTGTGAGTGGTAAGACGCTGATTGGTCAGGCGCTCAGCTTTTGCGGGGGCAATAACCCGCTGGCCTCACGCCCTGAGCCGATTCCCCAGGTATCGGTTGAAGCTGTACTTTCCATGGCGCCGGACCTGATTATTTCCACTGATGAAGTTGCTTCCGAATGGCGCGACAGGTGGCAATCCTGGAACAGGATACCGGCCGTTGCCAACCAGCGGCTCTTCACGGTTAAAGCCGATCTGCTGCACCGTGCGACTCCCCGGTTCCTTGATGGATTAGAGCAACTTTGCCGCTATATTGAACAAAGCGCTCGCTAGCACTGCCGCCAACCCGCCAATTCACGGTATACTGGAAGAATTCGTGGCATCATGGCGACATAAAACGCTATGAGCTGACGATTGCCGTTTAATAGGATAAGGATACGCAGCGCAGGTGAAGTATCAGCAGACGCTAAACGCCGTCTACGCCCAACTGGGCAAGCTGGGCGACCTACCTATTTTCAGTGCGACGGTAAACCGTATTCGCCAGATCAGTTCGTCCCGTGAGGCCGATGCCATGGCGCTGGCAATGGCGGTGATGAAGGATGCTAACCTCTCCGCCAAACTCCTGAAGATAGCGAACACACCCCACTATAATCGGGGACACGGTAACATCTCCGTGGTTTCCAGGGCGGTGGTTCTAATCGGTTTCGAGCGCATTCAAAACCTGTCGATGACGCTCAAACTTATCGAGACGTTCAGCGCCGACGAGCCGGGTACAGGCATCGATAACCTGCTGGTCAGTGCGTTTCTAAACGCCGCGATGGCCCGTGAAATTGCGATCCGCTCCGGTGCTATGGATATTGAAGAGAGCTATATCTGTGGTTTGCTTTACAGGCTGGGCGAGATCGTCATCGCCTATACGCTGCCTGAACGTTACCGAAAAATGCTGGCGCTTCGTGCGCGCGGGAAGGAGCGCTGGGAAAGCATTCAATTACAGGAGCTGGGTGGGCATTTCAGCGATATCGGCCAGGATCTGACCCAAAGCTGGGGCTTCCCGAAAAATGTGGTGCAGGCGATGGACGCGATGAGTGCTGAACAACTCAAACCGTCTCACCGCCTGAACCATATGCTGGCAGCAGGCTCTCATGATCTGCTCGAGCTGATCTATTACCGGGATACCGGCCGGGAGCTGGATTACAGCAAGCGCATGCGCCAGCTATGCGAGTGCACGGGACTGAGCCAGGAGGATGTGGAATCTGCGATCAGCGACTCCTTTCGGCAGGTGTGTGATCTGAGTATCGAATATGGATTACCTGCCAAAGGCCTGAAGCCCCCCTTTGAGGGTAGCGGGGATGATGATCTGGACGAACTCTCCCGAAAGCTCGCCTTCTATATCAGCTCGCGCAGTGAGCAGTTCTCCCGTGAGGCACCGGCTACTGCCGAGTCGGCCCCGGCCGTGACGGGGCTGGGGCAGTTGCAGCTGGATTACCTGTCCCGTATGAACGAGATGCTCGGTGCCGGAGCCAGTGCCTCGGCCATCATTGAAACGGCGGTGGAGGCGATTGAGCAGTGCTCGGCGCTGGAACGGGTCTCTTTCTGTCTGCTCAGTGGTGACAGGCGCAGATTATCGGCTCGGGTCACCCGCGGTGTGGATGCGGATACCCTGAGTGACACACTGCAGCTGGGCGCCTCCGAACCCAGAGGGCAACTGTTTGTGCGTCTGGTTGAGCGGGGCAATACGCTTTTTGTACCCGATTGCACGGAGCAGGGTTGGGCAGAGCGTCTCCCCAGGGATCTGCTGACAACGATCCGGCCCGCCGGCTTTATCGCGGCACCCATCCGTGTGGGCGAGCGTCCCATCGGCCTGTTCTATGCGGATAATTGCACCCCAAAGCGTGTGATCGATGAGATGGCGTTTCGGGTCTTCAACCAGTTTCTGGTGCAGGCGCGGCTGGCGCTGGAGGTGCAGCGTCATGCGGGTGTAAAGTCCGCCGCAACCTGATTTGGCTAGTCGCCGTTTTTATCATCGCCGGTGAAGCCTTCGACGAATTTTCCGGTGTCCTGCCAGGCTTTCTTCCCGATCTCCACGGCTTTCTCGGCTCCCTTGCCGGTGCTGCAGGCTGCACGCTCGGCCATACAGCGGGATTCGCATCCCATTTTAGCGGCCTTTTCACCGAAGTATTCAATACTGCAGCGTGCCTCACACAGGGTTTGCTGGGTGGCGCAGTCGGCGCGGGCCGATGAACTGCCCAGGGCAAGCGTGAGCAGACTAAGTGTCAGCAGAGTGGTCTTCATTACGGCTCTTTTCTTGATCATTGACGGATTCTGGCTGTGTCGGACGCCAATATACCTCAGAGCCGTTATCGCGCCGAGCCAGGAGGCGGGCATAGACGAACAGGAGGTCCGATAACCGGTTGAGGTAGGCGATCGCTAGTGCATTGACCGTTTCGCTGGCAGCGAGTTCCACCATTCGACGCTCCGCGCGACGGCAGACACTTCGGGCCAGGTGGGCTTCAGCAGCGCTCCGGTTACCGCCCGGCAGTATAAACTCCTTAAGGGGCGGCAGGGTTTCATTACGCAGATCGAGCTCCTCCTCAAGAGCTTCCAGCCGCACCGCGTTGATCACCTGATACTGAGGGTCTGCGACCGCCAGCTCACCGCCCAGATCAAAAAGCTCATTCTGTATTTTGCTGAGTTCCGGCTGCAGCGGATCACCGGCGGAGAGGCCCGCCGCCAACAGTCCGATCAGCGAGTTAAGTTCATCCACATCACCCAACGCCTCTATGCGGGGATGGGTTTTGGCGACCCGGGTTCCGTTGGCAAGGCCGGTGCTGCCGCGGTCCCCTTTGCGCGTGTAAAGGCGGGTCAGGCGGTTGCTCATAGTCTTCCTCGAACGTATGGCCGCCCGGCGATCTGCCGGGCGGCGGTCCTATCAGAAAGTGTAGCCCAGACTCAGCAGGAGATTACGCTGGGCGGCCGGGTAGTAGTAGGCTCCGCTCCAGCTGGAGTAACCCGCATACGCGTGGTACGCCTCATCCAGCAAGTTGTTGACGCTCAGCTGGGCTTGCCAGGGGCCCTGGTTCCAGCGCAATGATGCGTTGACGACAACATCGGCATCCAGCTTGGGCTCAGTGTTGGCATCATCACCCGCCAGATATCGTTCGCCGGTGTACTGAAGATCGCTATACAGGTTCCAGGCCGCATTGATGCGGTAATTGCCGAACAGGCTAAAGCGGTGTTCTGCCACATAGGGTACCTGGTTACCGGTAAAGGAACCGCTGGTCAGTTCACTGTCGGTATAGGCGTAACTGCCTCCAATACGCAATGCTGGAGTCAGCTGCCTTTGGGCGCTAAGTGTCAAACCCCGTCGCCGGGAGCTGTCCAGATTGATATTGGCCATCAGTGCCGGGTCGTAGAGTATCTCGTCATCCAGTTCCAGCTGGTAGAGGGTGACTGCCAGGCGACCCTCGGCGCCGGTGTAGTCCCAGCCTGCTTCCCAGGAAACACCCTGTTGGGGATCCAGGGCGTCGATACCGGGAAGTGTCCAGCCATTTTCGTCGATCGTAGCGAAACGCAGGTTCTCGTCCCGGCGCAGGAAAAGATGATGACCTGCTGTTGGTGTCCAATCGATACCGATCTCCTTAACGAATGCGGACTGGGTTTGATCAGAGCCGGTTCCCTGAGCACTGTCTTTTACCTGGCTATGGCGGCCGCCCAGGGTCAGTGCCCACTTATCCGAAAGGGGGTAGCTGGCCCTTAGATAAACCGCCCGGGTGGTCTGGCTGCTGTCGGTCGTGCCCAGGCTGCTCTGACTCAGGTAATCACTGTCGGTCAGGTCCAGGCCCGCGGTCAGGTTCAGCATGCCACCGTTATGAGACCAGCGCCCGTCCAACCGAGGTGTAAAGGAGCGTACGCGCATATCCTGAGAGTAGTCACCGTACAGATAGCCTTTGCCGTCCGATTCGCGTTGACTTAACTGAGTATCCAGACGCAGGTGTTGGTCAAGTTGCTGAGCAAACGAGATCGCGTCTACGCTGAGTTGCTCATCAAAGCGGTCGCTGGGTGTGATCGACTGTTGCCGGTCCATATCGACCTGAGAACGGCTCAGGGAGCCGGGTAGACGCTGATTGTTGTTGATTGATTCGTGGCTGTAAGTAATTTCGCCCTGTTGATGGCGGTATGAGAGGTCAATCCGGGCGTGATCATATTCTGTCGCACTGTTGTCGCGGTAGCCGTCAGTGCTTTCACGCTCCAGGTTGAGCGCATAGCCAAAGCCTGACTGGTAACGGTCACTGAGGCGGCCTTGAACACGGGTGTACTCGCGGCTGCCCCGTGACAGTGTGACCTTACCTTGCCGGCGGTCTGCGACAGGCTTGGTCAGAATATTAATGACGCCACCCACGGCCCGCTGACCAAAAAGAGTGCCCGCGCTGCCGTGCAGAACTTCTATCCGCTCCACCTGGTTCAAACTGACCATGGAAAGGGCCGGGGCTTCCAGTGTCGGATTGTTCAGGGGGCGGCCATCCACCAGAATCAACACATTCTGACCGGCGTTCTCACCGAATCCGCGCATGGACACAACACCGTCATTGGCGTTGCCTGTGGTGTTCTGGCTGATTTGAACGGCACCGCTGGCGCGCAGCGCCTCGACCAGTGATTGGGCACCACTGGCCTCAATCTGAGCGCGAGTAATGGTGACGACCTGTCCGGGCGTTTGTGTCGTCCGGGCAAGGGAATGTCCGCCGGTCACAGTGACTTCAAGTGGACTCAGCAGGGGCTCAGTCTGGGCTTGGGCTGAAAATTGAAAAAGGGCGAGGGTTGCCGCAACAGGCGGCATAAGCTTGGAAAGATGCATGAGAATCCTCGTCGATGCGCCCACCGCGCATGGCGTTAGTGTCTGGCAGGGCCGGTCTCCGGGCTTTGAATCGTGCTTGAACTCGTTGCGCAAAGGCACCACGCCTTCCCAGCATCCGCCAGTGGTTAAGTGGTGACTGTCGATTCATTACCGTTGCGGGGGCAGCGCTGGATTTGCACCAGACTTCCCGATTATCCCGGCCATGCCGGGCACCCTTGCCGCGAGCGGAGGCCCAAAGGGCGCTCCGGGGCGGCATTCTAGGGGGCGGTGACCGTGAACGCAATCCTGACCTAACTGAGAGTGGTCCGTGCCGGTAACACGATTTCAGGGTCAGGCTCTATTTGAATATCGGGATTGCGATCCGGGTAGGGGAGACTACTGAGAATGTGGCGCATGGCGTTAATCCGTGCGCGCTTCTTATCATCGGAGCGGACGACGGTCCATGGCGCATCCGCCGTATCGGTGTGGAAAAACATCGCTTCCTTGGCTTCGGTATAGTCATCCCAGCGATCCAGCGAGGCCATATCAATCGGTGACAGTTTCCAGTGTTTGAGCGGATCGGTGCGACGGGACTGGAAACGTTTGAATTGTTCATCCCGGCTGACATCGAACCAGAATTTGAACAGGCGCACACCACTGCGCACAAACATTTTTTCCAGTTCCGGTGTTTCCCGCATGAACTCCAGATACTCGGAGGGTGAGCAGAAGTCCATCACGCGTTCCACGCCTGCCCGGTTATACCAGGAGCGGTCGAACAGGACTATTTCACCCGCAGCAGGCAAGTGCTTGATATAACGCTGGTAATACCATTGTCCTTTCTCGCGCTCTGTGGGTTTTTCGAGAGCGATCACACGGGCGCTACGTGGATTCAGGTGCTCCATGAAGCGTTTTATCGTGCCGCCTTTGCCTGCGGCATCACGCCCCTCAAATAAAATCAGAATCTTCTCGCCGTTGTTACGCACCCAGTTCTGAACTTTGAGCAGCTCGATCTGCAGCTCCAGTTTGAGTGCTTCGTACTCATCGCGTTTCAGCTTCTTGGATTTAGATCTCTTGTCGGTTTTGCTCATGCACTCTCCTTGGAATCCTGTGCCGCGATCTGCTCATAAAGTGCCAGGTTCAACGGTGCATCAATCGCCTGTTCGCGCGCCGTCCGGGCCAGAAACCCGTTAATAAACTCGATTTCGGACCGGCGACCCTGACTGACATCCTCCAGCATGGAGGAACGGTTCAGCGCGGTCTGTCTGGCGACCTCCAGTACCTGCTCATACAGCGGGCGGTCAAACAGGTGATAACCGCAGCGGGTGGCGATAGACTCAATTTCCCGACACAGTGTTTCCAGTGTATCGCGATACTGATCATTCTGCAGATCACCGTTTAGGCACCCATGAATGGCTGTGAGGGGGTTGATCGCCGCATTCACGGCCAGCTTCTGCCAGATCGCGTTTTCGATCTGCGCGTCGGCAATAACGGGCGGTTCTATCCTCGCCCAGCCGTCGGGCAGGCTTGCCGGGCACCGGGCCAGAGGGCCCAGTCGGGTGGTGCCAGCGCCCGCCGGGAGCAGCGTGAAGCTGTCGCTGCGGCGCACGCCTGCGGTTGTCACACCGGCCCAGACGGGGCGTGGTGCAAGCAGCTGTACGCTGTGGTGTTGATGCCCGGCACCGTTCTGCAGCAATACCACCTGAGCATCGGCGGCCACTTTGGGGAGGATGGATGAGATGGCGGACTCACTTTCGTGGGCTTTTGTGGTTACCAACAGGTGGCTGATACCGGGCTCCGCGTCGGATACGGTTTGCGCAGCCACGGCGTAGCGAGCGTACTCACCGTCCCGGCTGATCGAAATGGCCGAGTCAGCGGCGTGAAACGCGTCCAGGCGTTGACTATTGCGCAGCAACAGCGTGACCCTGCATCCGGCGCTGGCGAGGCGGGCCGCATAAAGACACCCGATAGCGCCGGCACCCAAAATATGCCAATGCATGCTTCCCTCCTGAATAAAACGGTATGATACAACCCATTACTGCTGATTTGTCAGCCCCGGCAATGGCCGGGTTGTATGCTAGCGATAACAAAGAGTAACTCAGGAGAAATTGATGCCCTCATTCGATATCGTATCGGAACTCGATATGCACGAAGTGACCAACGCCGTTGATCAGGCCAACCGTGAGATTCAGCAGCGCTACGACTTTAAGGGTGTATCGGCCAGCTTCGAGTTGCAGGACGATACCGTCATTATGACCGCAGAAGTCGACTTTCAACTGCAGCAAATGCTGGATGTACTGCGTTCACGGTTAACGGCCCGTAAGCTGGACGTTAAGTGCATGGAACCGCAGGACCCTGATCTGAGCGGTGTTAAAGCGACCCAGAAGGTGCTGCTCAAGCAGGGGCTGGATCAAGCGATGTGCAAAAAAATTACCAAGCTTGTGAAAGAGAGCAAACTCAAGGTTCAGACACAGATCCAAGGTGAGAAAGTGCGCGTTACCGGGAAAAAACGTGATGACCTTCAGTCCGTTATGGCCCTGCTTCGGGAGGCCGATATCGATCTTCCACTGCAGTACAATAACTTTCGTGACTAGTCAGTCAGCTCACGTATCATCCAAACGCGGGAAAGGGCTCAGTGCCTTTTCCCGGTGTCAAAGCGGCACTGCGCGCAGCTGTTGCCGTCCATACACGCGAGTAGGAACAGCTCTCTGACAAGCTCCTTCTCGCGGCCCTGGCAGTGGCAGAAATCCTGTGGGTTGAGCTGGCCCGATCTCAGCATGGGGAGCAGTTCATCGCTGTGCCAGTGCAGTAGGACTACACCGGTGTTTTTCAGGGTTACGCGCAGTTCAGGGTCTTTCCGTTCCAGCCAGGCGTCAATTTGATAGGTCATGATCGAGCTCCTCATTGGTTTTACCAGATAGTAATGAGAATAACTATCATTATCAATACTTTCACTCGATCTGTTTTTCTACCTGTGAGCGGGGAGCCAGGTGCGTATGACGTGCTGCCATGTAGATAAGCCAGAGCACCGGTAGGCCCAGGATGGCCGTGCCCGTAAAAAACAGGGGGTAGCCGATGTTGTCCACAGCAACGCCGGAGAAGCCGCCCATGAACTTTGGCAGCAGCAGCATGATGGAGCTGAACAGTGCGTACTGTGTGGCGGAGTACTGGATATTGGTCAGTGCCGACAGGTAGGCCACAAAAGCGGCGGTGGCGATCCCGGCACTGAGGTTATCCAGTGATATCACGACCACCAGCAACTCGATTTGCGGACCGTTCATGGCAAGCGCCGCAAACAACAGGTTGGTCAGCGCTGCCATCAGGGCACCGGCAAACAGAATCTTCATTACGCCAAAGCGATTTACCAGCGCCCCTCCCGCCAGAGCCCCGGTCAGTGTCATGACGATGCCGAATACTTTGGTAACCGTGGCGATCTCTGCCTTGGTGAATCCCAGATCCACGTAGAACACGTTTGCAATCACGCCCATGACGATGTCGGCAATGCGGTAGCTGCTGATCAGAGCCAGAATCAGCAGAGCCTGCCAGCGATAGCGGCGGATAAAGTCGGCAAATGGACAGATCAGTGCCACATACAGCCAGCCTGCTGCACGGGTCATAAAGCTTGGCAGGTGGGTATGTCGTGCACTCCACACCTGTACATGCTGTCGCTGAAGCTCGAGTTCCTCGTTGATCGGAGCAGTCGGCTCCCGGCTCAGCAGTGTGGTCAACATGCCCGGCACCATGGCCAATGCCATGCACAGATAGGCGATCAGCCAGGGGCGGTGCTCGTAGGTGGATTCACTGGGGTCGAAAAAGGCGGCGATTCCCAGCACACCTGCGGTGGAGGTAATCATCGCCAGCCGATAGCCGACCATATAGGTCGCTGCCATGGCTGCCTGCATACGCTCATCGCCCGATTCGATACGGAAGGCATCGACGGTTATATCCTGCGTGGCTGAACTGAAGGCGACGACAACAGCCAGTACGACACTCAGTGTCAACTGCTCGGCAGGGTTGTTAAGGGCCATGCCGACCAGGCCTCCGACGACGCCGAGCTGAGCCAGGAACATCCAGCTGCGGCGTCGTCCCAGAAGCGTACCCAGTACAGGCAACTGCACGCGATCGACGAGTGGAGCCCAGGCCCACTTAAAGGCATAGGCCAATGCGACCCAGGAGATAAATCCGATACTGCTGCGCTCGATACCCGCTTCCCTCAACCAGAAGGAGAGTGACGAGAACACCAGTAACAGAGGGAGACCGGAGGAGAAGCCCAGAAACAGTAGCGTGATCGGGCGTGGCTGCAGATAAATGGCGAGGGCGCTGATCCATTCGCGCGAACGACGGGAGACGGACATTCAGTTTCCGCTAGGCTGGCTGGGTTTTGCGGCCAAATCATGGCCAGTCGAGCCCATTGTGCGGGTTGTCGCAGGGAAATCAAGCAGTAAAGGGTGTTGTAACGGGAGTTGCGGGCGGCCTTGCCGGAGGGGAGAGCCCCTCCGGCAGATGCAACTAGATGCGCAGAGCGCCGTCTACCTCAAAGCAACGACCATCCACGTAGTCATTTTCGAAGATAAAGCTGACGGTTCGGGCGATCTCTTCCGGTTGACCCAGACGCTTGGTCGGGATGCCGGCGGCGATCTTTTCGCGTGCTTCTGGCTTCATCGCCATAACCATTTCGGTGGCGATGTAGCCCGGCGCGATGGAGGCTGCACGGATACCGTAGCGGGCAAGCTCCTTGGCCCAGGTCACGGCCATGGCCTGCACCGCTGCTTTGGTAGCGGTGTAGTTGGTCTGGCCCATATTACCGGAGCGAGAGATGGACGAGATGTTGATGATGCAGCCTTCGGTACCCAGCTCGATCATCTTGGTGGCCGCTTCGCGCCCGCACAGGAAGGTTCCGGTCAGGTTAACTTTCAGCACCATGTCCCAGTTTTCTTTGGACATGCGACTGACAACTTCACCATCCTTGACCTTGACGAACAGGCCATCGCGGGTAATACCGGCGTTATTGACCAGACCGTTCAGCGTGCCGAGATCGGAAACTACATCGGTAAATAGCTTCTCAACGGCAGACTCATCACTGATATCGGCAATGTAACCCCGTGCATCAACGCCTTTTTCGGCGCACAGAGCAACCGTGGTATCCAGATCATCCTGGTTAAGGTCAACCAGAGCCAGGCGAGCACCTTTTCCCGCCAACTCAAGAGCCATGGCGCGACCGAGCCCACGGCCGCCACCGGTGATCACAATAACTTTATCTTTCAAATCCATAACGCCAGTCCTCTATTCGCGATTGGGATTGATCGGTTAGAGCATGTTGTCTGTTTTCTGAACACTAATTGTGCGCCGCAAAATGCTGCGGCGCAACATTAAACAGGCCGCATGAGGAAAAATCCATCTAGACAGTCAAATCGCTGACTATCGCGCAAAAGTATCGTCGGTGCAGCGCTACCTTAGTGCCATAATGATTGCCGGACTGAAGGGAGTGGCTGTTACCGTTGAATGACGCTCTCTGGTACCCTAAGCACTGCCCTTGATAGAACGACCGGTGTTTTGAATGCGTTTTCTATTCCTGCTCTTCATTATTGTCCCCATTATCGAAATCACGATCCTGATTCAGGTGGGTCAGGCGATCGGTGGCTGGTATACCGTAGGGCTGGTGCTGCTGTCTGCGTTTATCGGCGTCAACATGCTGCGCCATGAGAGTCTGGCAACGCTGGCCCGCGCCCAGCAGCGGCTTGATCGACAGGAACTGCCCGGTCAGGAGATGGTGGAAGGGATTGTTCTCGCCGTGGGGGGCGCGCTTCTGGTAACCCCGGGTTTTGTGACCGATGTGATCGGTTTCAGCTGCCTGATCCCACCGTTGCGTCAGGGCTTTGTCAGAATGCTTAAGTCGCGCTTCACACTGATTGTGGGTACTCAGGCGGGAGCCGGGTTCCATGGCGGAGCGGGGCCTCGTCGCGATGCCGATGGCGATATTATTGAGGGAGAAATTGTCGACTCCGAACCGGACAAGCCCTCCAAGGACGACAACGATCCACCCGCACTGCGTTAAAAAATCTTCAGTCCCGGACTTGAATCCAGTCACCTTTCTCCCCACATACAGGAGCATCGGGCCGATGTTCCCTGCTTATCCAAAAAACAACTAAAAAAATTGTTTTTCGGGTATTGAAAACAGGTAACGCGACCCCACTTAGGAAGGCACCAAGTTTTTGGGGCCAACCAGGTTCCAACCAACAAAACCAACATCGCATTGGATCCTAGATACCAGGAGAACAACCAGATGAAAATTCGTCCACTTCACGACCGTGTAGTAGTTCGCCGCAGTGAGGAAGAAACCACCACGGCCAGCGGCATCGTCCTGCCGGGTTCTGCTGCCGAGAAACCGAATCGCGGTGAAGTTGTCGCGGTCGGCCCCGGTCGCGTCCTGAACAACGGTGATGTGCAGGCGCCGTCTGTCAAAGTGGGGGATAAGGTCCTGTTTGGTCAGTACGCCGGCTCCAACACTGTGAAAATCGGTGACGACGAGCTGCTGATCATGCAGGAAAGCGAAATTTACGGCGTGCTCGAAGACTGATCGTCGCTTTTAATCGCTTGAAAACGTTAACAATACTGAATTACAGGATAGACGAATAATGGCTGCTAAAGACGTACGTTTCGGTGATGATGCCCGTCAGCGCATGCTGGCTGGTGTAAACATTCTGGCTGACGCGGTTAAAACTACTTTGGGTCCGAAAGGCCGCAACGTGGTACTGGACAAGGCTTTTGGCGCGCCGACCGTGACCAAAGACGGTGTCTCTGTCGCTAAAGAGATCGAGCTGCAGGACAAGTTTGAAAACATGGGCGCGCAGATGGTCAAGGAAGTGGCTTCCAAGGCTAACGACGTGGCCGGTGACGGTACCACTACCGCCACTGTTCTGGCCCAGGCTATCGTCAATGAAGGTCTGAAGTCCGTCGCTGCAGGCATGAACCCGATGGACCTCAAGCGCGGTATCGACAAAGCGGCTGCCGCTGTTGTTGAACAGCTGGCCGAAATGTCCTCTCCGTGCGAAGACTACAAGGCGATTGCTCAGGTCGGTACTATCTCTGCGAACTCTGACTCTGAAGTTGGCAAGATCATCGCCGACGCGATGGAAAAAGTCGGTAAAGACGGTGTTATCACCGTAGAAGAAGGTTCCGGCTTCGAAAACGAGCTGGACGTTGTTGAAGGTATGCAGTTTGACCGCGGCTACCTGTCTCCCTACTTCATCAACGAACAGGAAACCCAGACCTGCGAACTGGAAGACCCGTTTGTACTGCTGGTCGACAAGAAAATCTCCAACATTCGCGAGCTGCTGCCGACTCTGGAACAGGTTGCCAAGTCCTCCCGTCCGCTGCTGATCATCTCTGAAGATGTGGAAGGCGAAGCGCTGGCAACTCTGGTCGTCAACACCATGCGCGGTATTGTTAAGGTTTGTGCCGTTAAGGCACCGGGCTTCGGTGATCGTCGTAAGGCGATGCTGCAGGATATCGCCATCATGACCGCCGGTCAGGTGATCTCCGAAGAGGTGGGCCTGAATCTGGAAAGCGTGACTCTGGATCACCTGGGTACCGCCAAGCGCGTTAACATCACCAAGGAAAACACCACCATCGTTGGCGGTGCCGGTTCCAAGGCGGATATCGACGGTCGCGTTCAGCAGATCCGCGTTCAGATGGAAGAAACCACGTCTGACTACGATCGTGAGAAGCTGCAGGAGCGTGTAGCCAAGCTGGCCGGCGGTGTCGCCGTGATCAAGGTTGGTGCTGCGACTGAAGTTGAGATGAAAGAGAAGAAAGCCCGTGTTGACGACGCGCTGCACGCAACCCGCGCAGCTGTTGAAGAGGGTGTGGTACCGGGCGGTGGTGTTGCGCTGATCCGTGCACTGAGCAAGATTCAGGGCCTGGAAGGTGATAACCACGATCAGACTATCGGTATCCAGCTGGCACTGCGTGCCATGGAAGCACCGCTGCGCCAGATCGTTGGAAACGCAGGTGGCGAAGGTTCCGTGGTAGTCGATAAAGTACGTGCGGGTGAAGGCGCATTCGGCTTCAACGCATCTACCGAAGAGTATGGCGACATGCTGGAAATGGGTATCCTGGACCCGGCTAAAGTAACCCGCTCTGCGCTGCAGGCGGCTGCGTCCATCGCCGGTCTGATGATCACCACTGAAGCCATGGTTGCTGAACACCCGGAAGAAAAGCCGGCTATGCCTGACATGGGCGGCATGGGTGGAATGGGCGGCATGGGCGGCATGATGTGATCGGCCCCCGCTAACGCCTGATAGGCTTACAAGCCCCGCCGTTGCGGGGCTTTTTCGTTTTTGGGAAAGCTGCTAGGGTGATCAGCCCAGTATTGATGGATGCAAAATCTGCTATGAGTGAGCGTAAAGAGCCCGATCTCGATCTTTCCGGACTTGAGGGACAGGTAGAACCTCAGCCCCCGGAGCGGCCCGCTCAGCCGCCGGCCAGTCCAAAAAGCACTGAACCCAGAGGAAGTGGCGGTAGCATACTGCTAACGCTGATTCTCCTTCTGATGGTTGCCGGCGGCGGTGTGTTGGCCTATTGGGTCACCGGTCTGCAGCAGACGATTGCCGCGCAGACTCAGCAGCTGGATACGTTGAATACGCGTCTGGGCGAGATGGAACAGCAGCTCGCGACCACCAGTGACAGTGCCAGTGAAGCCGGGCAGACGCTGACCAGTCGTATGGCCCGGCTGGAGAAACAGGCCGACGAAAAATATGCACATTTCGATTCGGAAATTGCCAAGCTCTGGACCGTGTCCTATCAACGTAATAAGCCGCAACTGGAAAGTCTAAAGGCGTCTTTCGAGGCGCGCGCCAAAGAGCTGCAAGCGATCGATGAGCGCCTGATATCGGCTGGCAAGCAGCTGGCTGCTGTGGATGAGCAGGTGGGCGAGCTGTCTCAGCGCGTAGTGGCCATCAATCAGCTCGAAAAAGAGGTCAAGGCATTAACCACCGCACTTAAGGATCAGGGTAAACGCTTGAGTGATCTGGGGGCCGAGCTGAACTTCGCACTCTCTCTGGAGAAGGATGAGCGCCTCGCCGGAGACCGAGCCCTGGCGGATCGAGTGGATAAACTGGCTGATCAGGGAGACCGGAGTGCTGCCCAGAATCAACGGTTAGAGGCTATCGAGCGCTCCATCGAGGCAATTGACGGCTCACGTCGCCAATTCAGCCAGCGGCTGCTGCAGCTGCAGGAGCGATTGGACCGGTTACAGAATGCGCTTAATGGTTAAAGCCGACAAAAACAGTTGGATTTGCGTCCGGGCGAGAGTGGCGGCACAATATCGAGCTCGAAATCAGTGAATACAGTAAACAGCATGCCCATTCGCGCTTTTTTCGCGATCCCGGTTCAGGATTCGGTGGCCAAGGGCCTGGCCGACTATGCCGATACCCTGTGCGAGTATGATCGGGGCCTGGAAGCGCTTTGGGTCGATTCCGCCGGCTATCATCTGACGCTTCTGTTTATGGAAACGTTGAGCCTGGAGCAGGTAACGCGGCTGGAAGCAGCGGCGCAGAGCGCCCTGCAGGGGCTGAGCCCGTTTCGCGTATGCCTTGAGCGCACCGATTATTATCCGGTAAACCGGAAGCTGTCATTGGTCGCGGCCATGCCAGAGGAGCCTGCTCCGCTGGAGGTTCTTCGTGATGCGCTGATCAAGGCGGTAGATAGCTGTGGCATCGACTATCATGCGGCGGGCTTCAAGCCGCATGTAACGCTGGGGCGCTTACCGGCGGATAATGGTTTCGAGGTGCCGACGGAGTGGCCCGCGTTGAATCAGCGTTTGAGTGCTGATTCGGTGGTGCTCTATCAGAGCCGCCCTGGTGAGCGCGGTTCGATCTATTCACCGTTGTTCTCAATTTCCCTGTCCGGGTTGACCGGCAGCCTTTAATACCAAGATAGTGTCGACGATGCGAACGCCTGAACTCCTGTCCCCGGCCGGGACGCTGAAAAATATGCAGTATGCATTCGCCTACGGTGCGGATGCGGTATACGCGGGCCAGCCGCGTTACAGCCTGCGAGTACGGAACAACGATTTTACCCATGCCAATCTGGCCGAGGGGATCCGTATTGCCCACGATCTGGGTAAGAAGTTTTTCGTTGCCAGTAATATCCTGCCGCACAACTCCAAGTTGACCACGTACATGCGTGACATCGAACCGGTGATCGAGATGGGGCCCGATGCCCTGATCATGTCCGATCCCGGGTTGATCATGATGGTCAAGGATAAATGCCCGGATCTGCCGATTCATCTGTCGGTGCAGGCCAATACCATGAACTGGGCGTCGGTGAAATTCTGGCACCGGGCGGGTATCGAGCGGGTAATCCTGTCCCGTGAGCTGTCCCTGGAAGAGGTCGCCGAAATTCGCGACCGCGTCCCCGAGATGGAGCTGGAGGTGTTCGTACACGGCTCGCTCTGTATCGCCTACTCGGGCCGGTGTCTGCTGTCCGGTTATATTAATCACCGCGACCCGAACCAGGGCACCTGCACCAACGCCTGCCGCTGGAAGTATGATGCCCACGAGGCAAAAGAGGATGAGTCCGGTGATGTGGTGCCGGTGCAAGCGTTCGATCCCGCGGAGCAGGGCGCTGCCACGGGACAACCGGCACTGGGTGAAGGCGAACCGTCTGACAAGATTTTCCTGTTGCAGGAGGAGTCACGTCCCGGCGAGTACATGCCCGCTTTCGAGGATGAGCATGGCACCTACATAATGAACTCGAAGGATCTGCGTGCCATCCAGCATGTGCATAAGCTGGCAGAGATGGGCGTGGATTCCTTGAAGATTGAGGGGCGGACCAAATCCCATTATTACGTGGCTCGTACGGCTCAGGCCTACCGACAGGCGATTGATGATGCCGTGGCCGGAAAACCGTTCGATATGGGGTTGATGGATATTCTCGAAAACCTGGCGAACCGTGGTTACACGGAGGGCTTCTATCGTCGCCATGTCCATGATCAATACCAGAACTACGAAACGGGCAACTCGGTCGGGGTTCATCAGCAGTTTGTCGGTGAAGTGCTCGATCACGATACCCAGCGCGGTATGGTGCAGATCGACGTCAAGAACCGCTTCGAGCAGGGTGATACGTTGGAGCTGATGACGCCGGCCGGCAATCGCCGCTTTAAGCTCTCTGAACTCTATGACAAGAAGGGGCACTCCGTTGACGCGGCGCCCGGTTCTGGCCATCGTGTGAGCATCCCGCTCGATATCGATACAGACCTGCGTCACGCGCTGTTGATGCGTGATCTGCCGAATGCACCGGCCCGGTAATCAGCCCGGTGAGCAGTGCGAACACCGCATTCGGTAGCTATGACGCCCCCGCAATGAACGACAAGTACCGGTTTATGCGTGCCTTGCGGCCCTTTTCCTTTGGGGTCGCTATCGCGACTTGCCTGATCGGCATTACGGCCGCCTGGCATGAAGGGGTTCTTTTGCCGCTGAACGCCTTGCTGGTGTTGGCCGGCGGTTTGCTGCTTCAGGCGGGGGTTAATCTGATCAATGACTACGCAGATCTCGAGCAGCCCGGGCGCAACCTAAGCGGCCTGGATCGTGCCTGTATCCTGCGTAATTTCCGTATCGGCCTTGGCTGTTTTCTTCTGGCTACGCCCATCGGTTTCTATCTGATCATTGATCGAACACTGGGATTGGCACCACTGTTCCTGTTGGGGTTGGTGGGCGCTCTGGGCTATACCCTGAATCCGGTCAACTATAAGGCCAGAGGACTGGCCGTGGTGCTTGTCTTCTGGTTAATGGGCGTGCTGATGGTGGCAGGTTCGCATGTGGCGGCCGGTGGTGAGCTGGACCCGGATATAATCGCGCTTTCGGTACCTGTCAGTCTGCTGGTTTCCCTGCTGTTGCTCAGTAATGAACTGCGTGACTATGAGTCCGACCGGTCACGTGGTTTGCGCACATTGACCGTGCGCAGCGGCTATTCAAGAGCGCGAAGCTTCTATTACCTGCTGCTTGGTCTGACCCTGATCGTAACGCTGGCGCTTTGGGGCGCTGAACTGATCACCCGCCCCTGGGTTCTCATCGCGGCAATTCCTCTGGCTTTGCGGCCGCTTAAATACCTTACCCGGCCGGCGGCTGAAAGGCGTCCCTTAACCCCGGCCACTGGCCAGTTGGTGATGGGCTACGGGTTACTGTTTTGCCTGTCGGTCTGATCCGTTAGTTGAATACCCGCAGTCAGCGCCGGTTTAACTGGTGTATAATTCCGCTCCAATCAGATGTGCTAGCGAGAGACTCGCGCGCGCCGTCCTTTAACCGAGCCTGATTGGCCCGAGCCTGAATGGAGAGTCACGAATGAGCGTTATTCGCCAGGATGATTTCATCAGCAGCGTCGCAGATGCGTTGCAGTTCATCTCCTACTACCACCCGATCGATTTTATCCAGGGTGTGCATGAAGCCTATTTGAAGGAGGAGAACCCCGCCGCCAAAGACGCTATGGCGCAGATCCTGATCAACTCGCGTATGTGTGCCGAGGGTCACCGTCCTATCTGTCAGGATACCGGCATCGTGACTGTATTCCTGAAAGTGGGCATGAACGTGCAGTGGGATGCGAAAATGTCCGTGACCGATATGGTTAATGAAGGCGTACGTCAGGCCTACATGAACCCGGACAATGTCCTGCGAGCCTCTATCCTGGCTGACCCGGCAGGCAAGCGTCAGAACACCAAGGACAACACCCCGGCGGTCATTCACTACGAGATCGTTGAAGGCGATGAGGTTGAAGTTCACGTGGCGGCCAAGGGCGGCGGTTCCGAGAACAAGTCCAAGATGGTGATGCTGAACCCGTCCGACAGCATCGTCGACTGGATCGTCAAAACTGTACCGACCATGGGGGCTGGCTGGTGCCCGCCGGGTATGCTCGGTATCGGTATCGGTGGTACCGCCGAGAAAGCGGCAGTACTGGCGAAAGAATCCCTTATGGATCCGATCGATATTCACGAGCTGCGCGAGCGCGGCCCGCAGAACCGCGTCGAGGAGCTGCGCCTGGAGATCATGGATGCGGTCAACGCGCTGGGTATCGGTGCCCAGGGCCTGGGCGGTCTGACCACCATCCTGGACGTTAAGATCAAGGATTATCCGACCCACGCGGCCTCTCTGCCGATCTGCATGATCCCGAACTGTGCAGCCACCCGTCACACCCACTTCAAGCTTAACGGTAACGGTCCGGCCGTACTGACGCCGCCGAGTCTGGATGAGTGGCCGGAAGTGACCTTCGAGGTCGGCGCTAACACCCGCCGCGTGAACCTCGATGAGATCACGCCGGAAGCGGTGAAAGAGTGGAAGGTGGGTGAAACCATCCTGCTCAACGGCAAGATGCTGACCGGCCGCGATGCAGCGCATAAGCGCATGGTCGAGATGCTGAACAACGGCGAGGAGCTGCCGGTGGATCTGAAAGGCCGCTTCATCTACTACGTGGGCCCGGTTGATCCGGTCCGTGACGAGGTGGTAGGCCCTGCGGGTCCGACGACTTCGACCCGTATGGACAAGTTTACCCGCCAGATTCTGGAAAGCACCGGCCTGCTGGGTATGATCGGTAAATCTGAGCGCGGCCCGATTGCGATTGATGCAATCAAGGACAACCAGGCGGTTTATCTGATGGCAGTGGGTGGTGCGGCGTATCTGGTCTCCAAGGCGATCACCCATGCCGACGTGATTGCGTTCCCGGAACTGGGTATGGAAGCGATCTACGAGTTCGAAGTGAAGGATATGCCGGTGACCGTGGCGGTCGACACCTCAGGCGAGTCGGTGCACAACACGGGCCCTGCCAAGTGGAAAGATATTATCGCGCACAGCGCCTGATCCGGGCGTCATTGGAGAAAGCGGCTTCGGCCGCTTTTTTTGTCACTGTGGTTCACCTAAGCACTTTCGCCTTGCCCAAATGGGAGCAGAAAACCGGCGCTTAAGTAGTAAAGCCCAACGCCGGTCGGCCCCATATAGTCATGAGGGTGTGATAAACCCGACCGAAGGAAGGTGAAAAATGATTGGATTTAAGAAAACCGCGCTGGGGCTTGCGGTGGTGTTGGCTCCTTTGTTCAGCTCCGCAACGTACGCTGATGAAGAAGCGATGGCGGCAGCCGGGCGCGTTGTCTTCCATAAGTGTGAAGCCTGCCACTCCATGGACCCGAGTAAAAATACATTCGGGCCCAGCCTGCACGGCGTTGTAGGGCGTGATGCGGCCTCGCTGCCCCGTTTCCACTACTCCGAGGCTCTGGCCCAGTCAGGTCTGGTATGGACTGAGGAAAATCTGCGCAAATGGATCAGCGATAACGAGGCGCTTGTTCCGGGCACGCGCATGCGTCATGTATCGATTACTGACCGGGCAGAGCAGGACTACCTGATCGCATTCTTGAAAACGCTGAAGCGTTAAGTCGTGCTCAGCTTTCGACAGGGGCCTTCTGCGGAAGCAGCCCCTCTTCGCGCAAGCGTGCCTTGAACGCCTTCATCACCGGACGGGAGATCATGGTTTCCGCCAATACCCGGTGCTCATAGATCTCTTCGACCAGTTCCGGGGTCAAGTTCTCATCGGCGCGTTTGATCAACTGATGCATTGCCTCTCCCAGGTGCTGCCCGCGCAAGTGCCGAGAGTGTTGATAGAGCTCCGTGGACAACTGCTTGTCGACCGCGTTCATCTTGCACTTGCCATCAAGAATTTTAAGCTTGAGGGCAATGATGCAGTCGATTTCCGCGGCTGAAAGCGGGTGCTTTCGAACCCATTCGCTGGCGGGTACAAGTGCGGTCATGGTTAAACGCCGGTCTCCATCTCCAGTCCACGGAAGCTGGCACAGTGTTCAAACACTTCCATAGTAGGCGGGCAGTTGCGAAAGCGGCAGAATTTGGCAACCAGTTTGGCAAGCCCCTTGATATCTCGACCACTGGCACCGGCAAAGCGCTTTGATAAAAGCCCGGGCATATCGGGTTCAAGACCCAGGTTGAACTGCTCGGCCATTACCTGCCAGATCCGTTGGCGGTCTTCCTGGCTGGGATGTTCATAACGGACCATGGCGATACAGCGGGAGATGATGGCTTCGTCGATATCATCAATCCGGTTGGTGGTCAGGAACAGCAGGCCGTTGAAATACTCCAGCACGCGCAGGAAAACGCCGACCACGGCATTCATGGTGAGGTTATCGTCGCGGCGCTTGATATACACATCCGCTTCATCGATTAACATCACCGCGCCCCAGCGCTGGGCACGGATCAACACATCCTTGAGGTTTTTCTCCATCTCGCCCACGTTAAGGCCGAGCTGACCGGAGTGCACCCGATACAGTGGGCGCCCGATGATCTCGGCGTAGACTTCCGCGGTGAGTGTTTTACCGACTCCGGCAGGCCCACTGCATAGAACGGTGGTGCCTCCTGATTTTCCGTCGATGATATCGTCGAGCAGGATCTCCATCTCCGCGGTAAGAATGTCGATCAGGTCAATATGGTCCTGGGGCAGCACCAGTTTGTGCTTGAGCTCCGGTTGGTAGGTATAGGGTTTCAGGTGATCCACGTGCACCCAGATGTGATGATGCAGATCCAAGTGGAACATCAGGATGTAACCGTGTACCGGAATTCGGGTAAACATCGACCGCGGTATGGCTTCGGCCAGCGTCAGTATCCGTTTATCCACCTCATCGGAAAAGCTCGATTGACGATCAATGCGTTTGACCAGTGCCGCAAGTATTTGGCCGCTCTGTTGCAGGGTCAGCTCCCGCTCAGCCAGAATCTCTTCATCGTTAACCAGCTTGGCGGGATTGCCGCTGGTGGAGAGGATAACCTGGGTTTTGCGTCCCCAGTCTGTGTTGCGATGGGAGGCTGCGGGGTCCTCGGCATAGATGCCGGTTCCTTGTCCCGAGAACTGTTCTCCAAAGTTGGAACGCCAGTTCAGGTAAAGCTCGGTGGCTTGGTCAAATCGTGCCAGCAAGGTTTTGGTTTCGCGCAGATACCCCTTGGTGGCCAGCAATTCAACCAGGGTCTGGCCCTTCAGGTCGCGCTCACTGATGATCAGCTGCTGAGTCAGCAGTTTAGCGCGGCTGTTTGCTTTCAAGTCGATGACGATGCGCGCCTGCTCCTCGCTGCCGGCCGGGGTATAGTCGATACGGCTCGGTGTCCAGGGCAGCAGGGTACCGTTACCCTGTAAACGAAACAGCCAGCCACGCTCCACGTTCTGGCTCAGGTAGGCGATCAGTTCGGGCAATAGCAATTCAAGATCATCGGGCACCCGTGGCAGATCCGGGTCCGAGCTGGCTTCCAGCAGCCCCTGAAGCTGGGCATATTTGCCCTGACCCTCCGGAACCGACGCGTAGATATCGATCAGTACGCCGAGTTGATCGGTATCCAGTACCTCGAAAGGGATCTCCACGCGGCTTGCAAGCTTGAGCTGTTCCTGCCAATCGGACAGTGTGGGGCAGCGCTGGAAGAGTTCAGTTGCGACAGAGCGTTCGATCTGGAGCTTCACCGGATTTATCCTTGCTGAGGTTAGCGTTTCAAAGCTACTTCGCAAGCAGTGTGCCAGACTTAATACCTTGATTTATAAAGGCGCGATTTCAATTGCGCTGTTGCCTTTGTCACAAAGTCCACGACAACCGGGCTAGTCGTCGACTCCGGTACAGAGTGTGATGCCGGGGCCGTTACTGACAGTAACGATACGGTCACGCCCCTCCCGCTTGGCCTGGTAAAGAGCGTTGTCCACTTCCCGTAGAAGGGTGGCAGTGGGGCAGAGGCGTGCGTTGGCAGTGTGAATCAGGCCACCGCTGATCGTCATTTTGACGGGCTCGCCACCGTCTGTTTCAAGATGCAGGTCATGGACTGCCTGGCGTATACGTTCGGCGATCTGCTTCGCAGCAGGTAAGTTGATCTCAGGCAGGATCAGGATAAACTCCTCGCCGCCGTACCGGGCGGCGACTTCACCGGCTCGCTGGGTGGATCGCTCCAGAAGGTGCGCGAACGCGCGCAGGCAGTCGTCTCCGAACAGATGTCCGTGGCGGTCGTTGATCTGCTTGAAATGATCGATGTCGAAAATAATCAGGCAGAGGCTGTGTCCATGGCGGCAGGCCCGGTCCCACTCCGCATTCAGGGCAGTATCAAACCGCCGACGATTACCCAGGCCGGTCAGACCATCCAGCTGCGACAGCTGCTGTAACTCCTCGTTGGCCCGTTGCAGCTTTAACGTCATATCGCCATAGCGTTTGACGCTGCCGCAGATTGCATTGAGTTCGGAAAAAAGTACCGGGTGTTTGAACGGGGGCGGAACATCGCCCTGGCCGACGCGTTCCAGCGCATGGGTGGCGACCAGGATGGGGCGCAGCACCAGGCGGTTGAAGCAGAACAGAAGCAGGCTGCCCAAGACAACAAAAAGTGCCAGCAGGGCGAGAGTGTAGTTTTTTACCTGAAGGGCATCAGATTCCATACGCTCGGCGAGCTGTTGCGTGCGGTAGGCTGCGTCGGAGTTCAGCATGCCGGTCAAGGCTTGTTGAGCGGCCAGCGAAGCTTGACGAAAATCTTCCGCCTGTTTCTCCAGGATGATCATGCGATTGAGGGACTCCAGCTGCGCTGACAGCAGCGTCCGGATCGCGTCCAACCGGGTTTGAATGGAAGGGGTGGGCGCTGACGTTTCGGTGTTGACCAGAGCCCGTTGAATCGCCTGGGCGACGCGGATCAACGCCCCCCAGTCTGATGAATGGATCGACGCATGGCGTGTGCCTGCTGCCAGACGCATGAGCTGGTGGCTGAGACTGACCAGGCTGGTGTTTGCGTTCAGCGTCTCCTCCAGCGCTTCGCTGAGCCGGATCTGCTGAATGGCGATATCTCCGAGGCGTAGTATGATCTGTCGCTGTTCTCGCCGGGTGGTTGCCAGGCTCAGTACGTGGTCCAGTACACTGTTGGCTTGGTTGGAGATCTCAGGCTCGGCTTCAAAAGCGAAACTGTGGACCAGAACCTGAGCCTGCAGGCGCGCCTGGCGTGCAACAAAATCGTCTTCGACCCAGAACAGGGTGTTGATGTAGCTGTACAGCTGCTCTGCCCGTTGCGCGTTGTGCTGACCTCGGGTGATCGCTGGCAGGTGCGTATCGCGGGTTTCCTGAGCCTTGGTAACGATACCTTCCAGCAGTGGCATGGCAAGCCAGACCGATAGCAAAAACAGCAGAAACAGACCGAAAATACCCAGGTGGAGCGTATTGGCCAGGCTTGGATGACGTCCCCGCTTCGTTTTTGTACGGCGCTTGTCGCTTTCCATAAGAATGCGCGATCAATAGATGCTGAAAGGGAAGTATTTACGGTTGATGCGGTCGTAACTGCCATCCAGCCGTATCTGTTCCAGCGCTGAGTTCACTTTCTCGCGGAGCGCGTCACGGCCCTTGGGAACCGCAATATGCGCCTCGCTTTTCAGCGCTTTGGCGGACAACGGACCGCCGACGAAATCAAAACGGGCTCCCTCGGGAGTCTGCAGAAAATCAAGAAGGTTGATGGTGTCGGACAGAACCAGATCCACCTTGTCCTCTTTGAGCAGTTCCAGGGCCTCCGTCTGGTCGCTTGTCAGCACGATTTCGCTCTGAGTGTACTGCTGTTCAAGGAAGGTCGATTGAATGGTGTTGCGACCGGTGGCCAGCCGAGTTCCGGTCAGGGCTTCGGGGGTGGTTTTGCTGAAGCGTTTGGGGTCACCTGCAAAAATGGAGTGAGACCGGTAGTAGTGGCGGGTGAAATCCACGCGTTCAGACCGTTCGCGGGTTTTTGCCATGCTGGCGACAATCATGTCGAGCTCACCGGCTTCCATCCGATCCAGCAGCTCAACCCAGGGCACCGCTTTGATTTCGCAGTTGGTTTGCATGGTCTCACACAGCGCCTGAGCGATGTCCACGTCAAACCCGGCCAGCTCCCCGTTGGCATCGAAGTAACTGAAGGGAGGGTAGGCGCCTTCAGTGGCGACGGTCAGTTCGGCCGCCTGAGCCGAAACCAGGGTCAGGCAGCAGGCTAGACCGATCAAACGCGTTAGCAAGGGCATCCAAGGCTCCGAAGTGCGGTTAAAAACTAGACAAAGTGTAATGCTTTATGCTGGCAAAGTCGTCATCGTAAGGCTAATAAAAGTGGCTAATAAACAGTGCTACATTGGTATGTGGCAGGTCGGACGCTGTATACTGAGTATCCGCTTCACTTCCCAATCGGTTTGTTCTTAAGTTATGTCGACTCCAGCTGATTTGTATTCACTCGCGCGCTCCTCAGCGGGCGGTGATCCTGCACCGTTTCTGCCCATGTCCCGTGCGGAAATGGACCGTCTGGGCTGGGATGCCTGCGATATTATCGTCGTGACCGGGGATGCTTACGTCGACCATCCTTCCTTCGGTATGGCTATAATTGGGCGCTTACTGGAGTCGCAGGGTTTTCGGGTCGGTATTATCGCCCAGCCGGACTGGCACAGCGCAGATGCGTTTAAGGCGCTGGGAAAGCCCCGGCTGTTCTTCGGTGTCGCGGCCGGCAATATGGACTCCATGATTAATCGCTACACCGCGGACCGGAAAAAGCGCTCGGACGACGCATATACGCCGGGCGGACAGGCGGGTAAACGCCCTGACCGTGCCAGCCTGGTTTACAGCCAACGCTGCCGGGAAGCGTATAAAGATGTGCCGATCGTCCTAGGCGGAATCGAAGCCTCTCTGCGTCGCATTGCGCACTATGATTACTGGCAGGATAAGGTCCGTCGCTCAATTCTGCTCGATGCCCGTGCCGATCTTCTGCTCTACGGTAACGCTGAGCGTGCGGTTGTGGAGCTTGCCCATCGCCTGGACGCTGGAGAGTCGATTGATCAGATACGGGATATCCGCGGTACGGCATTTGTTCGCAAAGATACTCCTGAAGGCTGGATGGAGATCGATTCCACCCGTATCGACCGGCCGGGCAAAGTTGACAAAATCATCAATCCTTATGTGAACACCCGGGATCTGCCTGCCTGTGAGCTGGAACAGGGTGAGCGCTCGGAGCCGGAGGCTGCCGATGCACAGCCGCTGGAGGTTGAGTCGCTTCGCGATGTTCGCCGTCGCCTCGATCGGAGCCGAACCGTCATTCGAATTCCGTCATTCGAAAAAGTGAGTAAGGATCCGGTGCTCTATGCCCACGCCAGTCGCGTGCTGCACCTGGAGACCAACCCGGGCAATGCACGCGCACTGGTGCAGTTACATGGCGATCAGGAGGTCTGGCTCAACGCACCGCCAATTCCTCTCACTACCCAAGAGATGGATTATGTCTTTGATCTGCCCTATGCGCGGGTGCCTCACCCGGCCTACGGCAAAGCGGAGATACCCGCGTATACGATGATTCGCTTCTCTGTGAATATCATGCGGGGTTGTTTCGGTGGTTGTACCTTCTGTTCCATCACGGAGCACGAGGGGCGCATCATTCAGAATCGGTCGCAGGATTCGATCATTCGTGAAATTGAGCAAATCCGCGATCGTGTGCCCGGATTCACGGGCGTGATCTCTGATCTGGGCGGTCCCACGGCGAATATGTACCGGATTGCCTGTAAAAGCCCGGAGATTGAGGCGGCCTGTCGCAAGCCCTCCTGCGTTTACCCGAGTATCTGCCAGAATCTCAATACTGATCACTCGGCGTTGACCCGTCTCTATCGCGAGGCGCGCCGGCTCAAAGGGGTCAAGAAGATATTGATCGCGTCCGGGCTGCGTTATGATCTGGCGGTGGAAGATCCCGAGTATGTACGTGAGCTGGTGACCCATCATGTCGGTGGTTACCTGAAAATCGCACCGGAGCATACCGAGCGCGGCCCGCTTGATAAGATGATGAAGCCGGGGATCGGCACCTACGATGCGTTTAAGCAGATGTTCGAGCGTTTTTCCGCGGAAGCGGGGAAGCAGCAGTACTTGATCCCCTACTTTATCGCGGCGCATCCGGGGACGACCGATGAAGATATGATGAATCTGGCGCTATGGCTTAAGCAAAACGGCTTCAAAGCGGATCAGGTTCAGGCGTTTTACCCCTCGCCCATGGCGACGGCTACTGCCATGTACCACTCCGGCCGCAACCCGCTGCGCCGGCTCAGTTACAAGAAGAGCAGCGAAAAGGTCGAGACGGTAAAGGGGGAGCGTCAGAGACGTCTGCATAAGGCGTTTCTGCGCTGGCATGACCCTGACAACTGGCCGATGCTCCGGGCCGCTCTGACCGAAATGGGCCGGGCTGACCTGATCGGGCCAAGTGCGCATCAATTGATTCCGGCGGAGCAGGGCGATGAGGTGTATCAGGCGCCAAGGCGCAAAAACTCGCGCCAGTCAGCGCGAGCGGGCAAGGGGCGGATACTGACCCAGCACAACGGCTTACCCCCTCGCAGCAATGGCTCCGGAAAGCCGCGTAAAGCGGCGGGTAAGAAGCCTGTTTCCGCCAAGAAGACGTCTGGCGGCACCACCGGCAAAGCGCGCCGCGTTTAAGTTTTGGGGGGGCGCTCTAAACGGAACCGGCTGATCAGCTGCTCGAGTTGCTCTGCCATCTGCGCCTGTTGCTCCGCATGGTCGCTCAGATCGCGCGCGTGGTCACTGATCCTTTCCGCACTTGAATCGATGGTCGCGATGCTGCGGCCAATATCATTCATGGCGGTCGATTCCTCCTCAGCGGCGGCTGCAATCTGAGTCGAAAGTGAGGTGATGTTTTCCACCGCGTTGACGATCTGATCGAGCGCTTCTCCCACTTCGCGGATCTGCTCGGTGGTTGAGTCCATATCGCGCTGATTCTCCTCCATCAGGCTACTTGCCTCGTCGGTCTGGTCCTGAAGCTTCTTGATGATCTGCTCGACCTTGGCTGTAGAGTCGTGAGTTCGCTGAGCCAGAGTACGTACTTCATCGGCGACCACGGAGAAGCCTCTTCCCTGTTCGCCGGCACGGGCCGCTTCAATGGCCGCGTTTAATGCCAGCAGGTTGGTCTGCTCCGAAATAGCATTGATCACATCAATCACTTCAGAGATTGTGCCACTGCTGACCTTGAGTTGCTGGGTCATGTCGCCAACCCGGGAGATATCCTCTCCCAGCTTTGAGATGGCGCTGAAAGCCTGCTGCATCCGGCGGTGACCGTCAGCGGCGAGGTCGTTTGCTGAACGGGCCGCATCGGATGCATTCGACGTGCTGTTGGCCACATCCGCAATCGCCGTGGATACTTCCTCGATAGCGGCTGAGACCTGCATCGTTTCCGTATTCTGAGCGTTTAGACTGGCATGTGTCTCACGGACCGTATTCTGGGTGTTGCGTGCCTCTTCGCTGAGCTGTCGGCTCGCCACGGTTACTTCCTTGATCGCCGACGCAAACCCTTCCAGGGTATGGTTGAGCGCTCGAGCCACATCCCCCAGTTCGTCCCCCGTGAGCACATCGGCCCGGGCTGAAAGATCGTGTTCCTTGCGAACCCGGTCCATCGTCGCGCCAAGTGAGGCGACCTGGCGTTGAACGGTGCGCGTGATCCAGAACGAGCACAGGCCGATGAATAGCAGAGTACCGATGAGTAAGGCCAGCTGCAGCCATACGCTGCGCCAGGCCGTCTCATGGTCGATATTGGCCTGGTTGAGCAAGGCATCGGCGATTTCGTTCTCCATCTCCTTCATCAGGTTGATGCGTGCCGTTGCTTTCTCGAACCAGTCCGGTCCGCTGACGTTGAAACCGCCGGCCTGCGCATTATCCCTGGCGATGGCCCTGAGACGGCTCACTTCGTTGAAAGCGGGACGGCTGGTCAATGAGGCCCACTGTTCCTCGAGGGCATCAGGCGCTGAGACGGCGAACTGTGACAGATAGGTATCCTGCTCCGACACCAGGGTCAGAAACCGGGCGTACAGCCCCGGGGCGAATTGGTCGCCGGCAAAGGTGTTACTGAGAACTGCGCGTTCAATACCGGCTCTTTCTTTGGCCTGCAGAAATGAGAAAAATGCACTGGCGATACGGCTGAGTTCGACACTGTTGCTGATTCGGGAGATCTCCGCGGCTACTGACAGCAGATCGCGATTCAGCCCGGTGTAGTAACCCAGAGCATCGCCCAATGGGATGTTACGTGCATCGACTTTGGTGCGAACCTGCTGCAGGCGGGACAGCTGCTGCTGAATTCTTGATAGCGTGGATTGGATAAGGGCGTCATCCACTTCAAGTCCGGTCCGGTAGTCGTTCCATTGCTGGAGAACACGGTCGGTCGTTTGTCGCTGTTGGCGCAGTTTGTCGGCGAAGGTACCGTCATTGGAACCCAGCCATCCGCTGGTTGCGCCACGCTCTTTTTGCAGTTCATGGACCAGCGTACTGTTCCGAGTCGAAAGCTCCGCATACTGCTCAAGACGCTCCAGTCGGTTGCTTGTCCCGATCTGACCCAATATCCGCTGTCCCAGGATCAAACTGAGCAGCAACATTGGAATCAATATCAGCAGGAATATCTTGTGTACGAATCTGAGCTTCATCCTTTTTACTCCTTGGGGTTTAACGCCTTGAGTCAATCCTAGGCAAAAATCATCAATCCTGCGTAATTCGGCATAAGGAGCCATTGTAATCAAAATGAACTGGAGTATTATGCGGAAAAGGTCGCTTTCCGATCGGCGGCCCGGGCACGGTGTTATCAGTGGAGGAGTGCCACTGACGCAGGTGCCAGGCTAGGTTATGCAAGCGGTCGTGGAGCCGGATGTACAGAACCGGATGATTGTTTGTTGAGAGTTGGTCGGGCCCGCCAGCGGGGATGCTGGTTCGGAGTTACACACAGTTTGATGCTACAGATAGATCGCGGTCAGCTGACCGCAAAGCTTCATAATTTGCCGGTACGATCCAAAAGTCAGGGACCGACGGCCTTTGAAGCGACTTTTTTACCTGCCTTTGGCGGCCGTCCGGTCGCGGTTTTCCGTTTGAAACAAGTATTCGATCAGATGCTGTTCGCTTGCCTTTGCTGGCGGCGTAACGTTATCGGCTTGTCCGGAATTCCGTCCGTTGATGGCGGGGCAGGTCGGTCGATCTGAGGTGGTCGCAGGTTCTGACTGCGGCACAACATGTTCAGCATCCGCGAGTGGAGCCACACGCGGTTGCCGGAACGGTGGCTTTCCCCCGGGAGTGTCACCAGGCGGTTGACGGTGCTTGAATCGAACACACCGTGGCGCCAATTAACGGCCAGCACCCTGGGGATGGTGGTCAGCAAGAAGTCGTCAGCCAAAATGGCTGGCTTGGAAAGATAAAAGAAAGAGGCAAAACATGTCACAGCTCGTAACCGGCACCGTTAAATGGTTCAACGATGAGAAAGGCTTCGGCTTTATCCAGCAGGAAAACGGTCCTGACGTATTCGTACACTTCCGCGCCATCAACGGTACCGGTCGTCGCACTCTGCACGAAAATCAGCAGGTTACTTTTGAAGTAACTCAGGGCCAGAAAGGTCCGCAGGCTGATAACGTAACAGTTGTTTCTTAATCGAGAGACGCTGTAATCAGCAGGGTGGCGGGCGTCTGGCGTCCGTCCTCCCTGCCTGAACCCCCTTCAGGGCTCAGCCTGTTTCAGGCACGCCAGCAGCCCTTCCTCAATATGCCGCTTGTCCAGCGGTTGATCGCTCAGTATTTCCAGCCGGGAATCCCTGCGCCAGTTGAGCGGAAAGACACGCTCGTCGTCGATGACTCTGTTATAGCCCAGCCATGCGTGGCCGATGCGAAGTGCCGCCTTGATCCGCTTTACCCCTTTTATCGCGGTTAAGAAGCGTCGTGTGCGTTCGGTATCAAAGCAGTCATCGGGGTGGAATAGCCAGCTGTAGGCGTGTACCCCCTGTTCCGAATGGTTCAGCGCAATCGGCTGCCCCGGCTCCGGTTGAGAAACTGGCTGTGACACAGGAACATCCTGTGTTGGCAATGTGAGCCGGGGAGCGGATTGGGTCTTGTGTGTACTCGCTGCACTGGGATGGTCGAGCAGATCGGGTGGCAGGCTCCCTTGCTGTAGCCGGATTACTCGCCATTTGGGCGGATACATATTGCGGGACAGCTCGCAGGCCTCCTCAACCTGCGCCGGATTCCTCAAATCGGACTTGCTGACAGCGATCAAGTCGGCGATCTCAACCTGCTGAGCAAATACCGGGTTTTGAATTAACTCCGGCGTGTCGAGAATCGCTGGATCGACCACTGTAATGATGGTTCTCAGTGATACCGCTTCGGTGATTCCGGGGGAGTTCAGCAGTTGCACGATGCCCGCCGGATGGCCCAGGCCGGTGGGCTCAATCAGTAATCGGTCCGGGCGTTGCCTTGCGATTAACTGTGTTAGAGCAACCCTGAGCTGGGGACCTTGTGCGCAACACAGGCAGCCCCCCGGTATTTCACGGATGCTGACGTCCGCTCCGGTTCCATGCCCAACCAACGCCTGATCGATGCCAATCTGGCCAAATTCGTTGATCAGCAGGGCCCAGTACTCTGTATCAGGCTTCTGGGCCAGCAGGTGGTTGATCAGTGTGGATTTACCGGCCCCGAGATAGCCGGAGATGATGTTGACGGGGATAGGGCGGATGGGTTTGATAGCGACGCTCCTGCTGCAACGGCTGAGTACGTGCTATTTTCGCGTTGCTCGCCCATCCGGTAAAGGGGTGTCAGGCGCAATCCTGTTCCAGGCGACGTTTGGCTTCCAGGTAACGCGGGGTGGGTCCGATATCCTCGTAGACCGGTTCGTCATCTTCTACCCGGATAATCCGGTTTCCGGCCCGGTACGGCATCTTTTCTTCCACGTCGAGAAGTATCTGATGCAGTAAACAGGCCGTGACTTCGTCGATGGTGAGGCCGTACACCTCGGACAGGGCCTTGAGGCGGATCAGGTCTTCCTGATCGATCTTCAGAGTCACGTCACGCTCGTTGGCGACCTGGCGTGAACGGCTCTCTAACTCATCCAGCAAGGCGTTAATATGTCTCTCAGGCATGATTCCATCGCTCCTGCAAATTCAACGCTTACACCCCTATCATAGACCAGAGTCGAGGCCTGTCCACACCGGTTGGTGGCTATTTTTGGAGAAATCCGCGACTGCGCAAGAACTCCAGCATGTGGGGCCTGGCTTCCTTGTTGAGCATGCCTGAAATCTGTTCACTCCAGGTCATCTCTTTTGTGCCGCCGGTGCGGGTCTGGTAATAGTGACGCACCGATTCGTCGTAGGTGGCTATCCGCTCACGGTCGGCGCTGTCATCGTAGCGATCCTGCTTGAGTACGACGGGCAAGGGCAGGCGTGGTTTGGTTTCCGGGTCCTGATCCGGATAACCCAGGCAGAGGCCAAATACGGGATAAACCAGCTCCGGCAGCTCTAACAGGTCGGCGACCCGGGCAATCTGGTTACGCAGACCACCAATGTATACGCCACCGAGGCCAAGTGATTCGGCTGCGACCATGACATTCTGGGCGAACAGTGCGCAATCCAGGGAAGCGGTCAGGAACTGTTCGGTGAAGCCGGACTGCATCGGTGCCTGGTGCATATCGCAGGCGAGTTTATGGCGCTGCATGTCGGCGCAGAACACCAGGAACTGAGGCGCGCTTTCAACATAGGCCTGATTGCCGGCACATTCGGCCAGCTGAGCGCGGATCTGCGGGTTGGTAATCTGAATAACGGTGCAGGCCTGGATAAAACTGGACGTGGCGGCACTCTGGCCCGCCTCAATCAGCGTGTTGAGCGTTGTCTGGTCGACGGCTTCTGCCTTGAACTTGCGGATGGAGCGGTGCTGCTTAAGCAGGTCAATTACCGGGTTCATCGATTGCGGGGTCCTTCAGCTTGTTAAAACGGCTTAAATCGCTTTGGATCGATATAATGCCAGTCTTGACCTCCTGCGGACCAGTCCCCCGTCGGCATAACAGGCATGCATGGATCGAATCATTCCGGCCCGTCGAGCAGGTGACGGGCCGCATCGGCCAGCGCGGCGGACAGGCTGATACCGTTGCTGGGGTGAGGGATCGATTCGCTGGTAACGACGTCTGAAACAGCGCTGAGGGCGCGGTAGGCGTCGCCGGCAAAAAGCCCATGCACGGCAATAATGGTTGGCCGCGGCAGGCCCGCACTCTGCAGGTGACTGATGGTTTCCAGCATTGTCCGTCCGCTGGAGATAATGTCGTCCACCAGTACCGGGGTATGGTTACGCCAGCGATCCACATTCGGCAGAGATACGCTCACATCGTAGTCGCCACGCCGTTCCTTGGTGAGTACCTGGCAGGGAGCGTCAGCCAGCCTGGCCACTTCGGCAACCCACTGTTCACTTTCGCTGTCGGGTCCGATCAACAGGGGCTGGTTGAGGTTGTCGCGAATCCATTGGGCAATCATGGGGGCGGCATGTACCACCTGACTTCGCAGGGTATAGACCTGATCCAGTGAATCGTAACGGTGAAGGTGGGGGTCGCAGGTGACCAGCCAGTCGATGGCAGCGGAGAGCAGCTGCGCAAACGGCCGTGAACTGACGCATTCCCCGGGGTGAAATCGTTTATCCTGTCGCATGTAGGGCAGGTAAGGGGTAATGAGCCCGACTTGTCGAGCGCCCAGCTCGCGCAGCGTATGGGACAGGAACAGCAGCCGTAATACGCGCTCATCCGGGCGGTAAAGGTTACAGAGTATCAGACAGTCACGCTGTTTCGGATCACTGTGGACCCGCATGTAGCTCTCGCCATCCGGAAAGTGGCGCTGCTCCAGTGCTCCGGCTTCGGCATCGAGTGCGTTGCGCAGGCGAGTTGCCAGGTCCGGGTCTGAATCCAGGTTGAATAGTAAAGGCGCGGTCATACAGCATTCTCCTGATCGTCACTGAGCGTCAGTACCAGCTTGTGGTCGCAGAGGTAGTCGACGGCGTAATTGAGCTCACCGGCATTTTCCGCATGGATAGTCAGCAGCAGTGCATTCTGTTCGACCCGGTCGCCGATCTTGACGTGCAGCTCAACACCGGCAGCGGGGTCGGCCGGTGCACCGGCCAGCTTCGCAATCTTTGCCAGCTGGCGGTTATCCACATCGAGGATCTCGCAATCGTGTGGTGCGACCAGGGCATAGCGGTAGGGTGCCACTGGCGGGACGCGCAGGCCGCCCTGTGCCTGGCAAATACCCTGGAACTGCTCCCAGGCCCGGCCTGAACTTATTGCGTCCTGCGCGCTGCTTGTACCCTTACCGGTCTCGACGGCGCCAACCATCTCCAGCATGGTCCCGGCAATCAGTACGGCACGCTCCAGCAGATCTTGCGGAGCGTCAGGTTTATTCTTCAACACCGCTAAAATATCGTGCGCTTCCAGGGCCGGACCGATACCGCGTCCGATCGGTTGGCGGCCATCGGTCATCAGTACCTGCAACTGCAGCCCGAGGTTGGCGGCTACCGTTCTGAAGCTTGCGGCCAGGCGTTCGGCAGCGTCCTGGCTGCGGACCTTGGCGGTGGGCCCGACCGGAATATCGATCAGTACATGGGTGGCGCCTGCGGCCAGTTTTTTCGATAACACGGAGGCGATCAACTGGCCTTCGCTGTCGATATCCAGCGCACGCTCCACTTGAATCAGCAAGTCATCTGCCGGGCTCAGGCGTACCGAGCCGCCCCAGGCCAGACAGCCGCCCCGGTCATGCACAACCCGGCGCATCTGTTCGAGCGAGAGGCTGACATTGGTCAGGGTTTCCATGGTATCGGCGGTCCCGGCGGGGGAGGTGATCGCCCGGGAGGAGGTTTTGGGTACAGTCAGCCCATGGGCTGTCAGTATAGATACGACAATCGGCGTTGTCCGGTTGCCCGGTAAACCACCTACACAGTGTTTATCGATCACCTGTTCCAGTCCCCAGTCGATGCGGCTACCGGCTTTTACCATCGCTTCGGTCAGGCAGGTGATTTCGTGGTCGCTGAGCGCGTCATCCCCGCAGGCGGTAATAAACGCGGCCAGATGCACATCCGCATACCGGCCCTCGACGATGTCGTTGATAATGCTCTGAATCTGCAGGGCATCCAGTTCATGACCATAGACCTTGGCACGCACATAGGAGAGCGATTGCACCGGGCGTGGATGCGAGAGCCAGATCTCCGCGTTCGCGTGCAGTTCCAGACGTGACCAGGCGGATTCCGAGAAGCCCGCCTGGTCCGGAGCTAGCAGATCGGAGCTGACAATATTAAGAGAGGCGATGATGTGACGACCTTCGCAGATGACCTGCACACGGGACAGGCTTTCAAACCCCTCTGAGCGGCAGACCGGGCTGTCAGCTCGCAAAAACAGGGTGGGTTCATGGTGGGTGTCGATACCGAGACGGCAGGCTTTAAGCGGTGCCAGTTTTTCCGGCGTAAAACTCATAGAGGGGCTTCCTGTCACTGTCGTTTTAGGTCCATAGTAGCCTGAGCCGTGTTGGCTTTCGAGCACACAGTGCCGAATCGCACCAGTGAGCTGGCCGGTATCATCGGACTCCCGACACAGGCCCGGGACTGGTAGACTATGCTCCTTTCGTTTTCAGGCTCTGCAGGACTGTTTACCCATGGAACGTAGCTACCGATTAGTTCTCTCCTGCCCGGACCGGGTGGGGATTGTCTCGATGGTCAGTAATTTCATCTCCAGCCACGGTGGTTCGATTATCGATGCCAACCAGCACTCTGATCCGGTCAATCGCTACTTTTTCATGCGGGTGGAGATCAGTGCAGCCTCTCTGCCGTTTACACTCGAGCGATTGCGAGAGGCGTTTACACCCATCGCCAACTCCTTTGACATGGAGTGGCAGATTAACGACTCCAGTGAACCTAAACGGGTGATTCTGATGGCCAGCCGGGAGGCCCATTGCCTGGCTGATCTGCTCTATCGCTACCACAGCAACGAGCTGTTCTGTGAGATCCCCTGTGTGATCTCCAACCATGAGGATCTGCGTTCCATGGTGGAGTGGCACGGTATTCCCTATTTCTGTGTGCCGGTGGACCCGGAGAACAAACAGCCTCATTTTGAACGGGTCGACCAGCTGATCAGAGAGCATGAGGCGGATACTGTCGTGCTTGCGCGTTACATGCAGATTCTGCCGACGGAAGTCTGTGATCGTTACCCGCACCGTATTATCAATATTCACCACAGTTTTCTGCCGTCGTTTGCGGGCGCACGCCCTTACCATCAGGCCTATGAGCGTGGGGTTAAACTGATTGGGGCGACCTGTCACTACGTGACTCCCGAGCTGGATGCGGGCCCGATCATCGATCAGGAGGTGACGCGGGTCAGTCATCGCAGTCTGCCGGACGACATGGTCCGTCTGGGGCGTGATGTGGAAAAGCTGGCTTTGGCGCGAGGGTTGCGCTGGCATCTTGAAGACCGGGTGCTGGTCCATGGCAACAAAACAGTCGTGTTTGCCTGATTGAGTCCGACTAGACTGCAAAGAGCGCAGTCAGGAGAGTATGCTGATCCGATGAGTTTTATCTTCCCGGAAAGACCGATGTTGGTTTACCCCTCCCTTGCGGCTGAAGTTGGGGTGGAAGCCGCCCTGTTACTGGGCCTCTACCAGGAAGCGGTGGAGCGTAACGGTATGACCGATGAGCGGGGGCAGGCAGAGCTGCTGCTCTCACGCAGTCAGTGGTTGAGTCTGGCGCCCTTTTGGGACGAAGCCAGACTGCGTCAGGTCAGTGAGCAGCTGGTGGATGCGGGTTGGCTGCAGATCGCCTGGGGCAGTGCGGGTAATCTGCGCCTGCGTTTGGGACAGGCACCCAGAGCGAGTCAAGAGCCGCGAACGGCTGCGCAAAGAGCGCCTGAAGCTGTGAGCGCACCGGAGACAGTGGCGCGGATTCCGGTGGTCGATGAGCCGCCGGCCCGTCCTTCCGGGCATTCCGGCTCTGCCAATCTGGCCCGGCGCCGGGGTCCGGCCCCTACTTTTGGGGGCAGTATCGGTTGGCGCAAGCAGAAAGATGAGCTGCAGGAGATTTTTGAACAGGCCGAGCAGCGCAATCAGAAACTCCAGGCCATGTATATCGGTTGGCAGCCCTCCGAGCTGTTTCATCAGACCCTGCCCCGATACGCGATTCCGGCAGATTTTGCAGAGGGCTGTATCGACGAATTTGTGCTCTACTTTCTGGATAAGGATCGCAAGGAGAGTAACTGGGATCAGAAGTTTCTGGCCTGGGTCAAACGGGAGTGGGTGAAGAAACAAACCCAGGATGCCCGCGAGCAGCGATATCAGCAGGAGCGTGAATCTTCTTCAACTGGGGCGGCACAACATGAAAACACCCGATCAGATACTCGGGAAAAGCGCAAACGGATTACCGCAGCCACGATGGACATCAAGAACATCGACTGGTGAGCGAGAGGTTCGCGAGTCCGGCTCGGGCTACGGTGACAATGCGCGTGACCAGAACAGCATCCCGGATCAGACCAAAACCCTGGTGAACATGATCTTCGCCCGTTTTATGGCGATCTACGGCTACAAATACAAAAGCTGTTATGAAACCGATGATGAGCTGCGTATCGCCAAGCGGGAGTGGGCGCTGAGTCTACGTGGCTATGGTGAGCGTGAGCTGGTCGCGGCCGTAAACCGATGCAAGGAAACGTTGGCCTGGATGCCGACGATTTCCGAATTCCTGGGTATTTTACGGGATATCGGTGGCGATTTCGGCCTGCCCTCGACCCGGGATGCTTACCAGGAAGCGTGCTTTCATGCCGATCAGCCCATGGAGCATGACTGGAGTCACCCGGCCGTTTATCACGCAGGGCGCAGCACCGGTTGGTTTGAGCTGCGCAGCGAAGATGAAGCCCAGGTCTTTCCCCGTTTTGCCTACCAGTATGAAACCCTGTGTCGTCGGGTGCGGCAGGGCGAAGAGCTGGAGCTACCGGTCCCCGTCGCTATCGAAAACAAGCAGGACAGTACCCTGGCGCGTTTTATGCTGGCTTTCGCTGAGCAACATGGTCTGGAAGAGAGCGAGGCATGCAGTCTGCTGTTTTACCTGACCCTGCCCAAGGGCAGCAAAGTTCGGCAGCGCTTGCAGGCGCAGGCGCAGGCGCGGTTGGAACAAATCCATCCGGGCCTCAAATTGCCGGATAAACCGGGATCATTGCCGGCCTGATGGGACGTTTGCGAACCCCTGTCCGAACATCTCTCCAACAGCCGCAGCCAGCTGTTCACTGCGTTGTGGGCTACGTAGCGCCTGCATGATCAGTGCCCGCATGGCCGGCATAAACATGAGATCGGCGAGCACCCGACTGAACGCACTTTGACCGCCTTTCCCTGCCGCCAGCACTTCCAGAAAGGGCAGTAAGACCTCGGGCGCCTGTAATGCGCTGGTGGCGCGGCTCGCAATGGCAACAATCACTTCCGGCTCTTTGGCGTGGGCTGTCTGCACTATTTTTAACATCTGTTGCTGTTTACAGCGCTCATCGGCGATATTGGATAACCCGCGAGCCAGCGCAGCAACGGCCAGGGCGTTATCGTCGTCGCTGGCTAACAGCGTATCGAGGCGCGTGATCAATGCATCTCTCAGTGCTACCCGCGGTTGGACGTGTTCCAGCAGCGTGGCAATGGCATTCAGGGCAGGTAGAGGCATCTCTTTCACCCGGGCGGCCAGTGCCTGTTCGTTATCACTTTCATCGAGTCTGATTACCAGGTCGGCCAGCCCCTGAACCGCCAGGTCGGTCCAGCGCTCCAGTGGGATCTGGCCATGGCAGTACGCCTGGGCCGTTTCGAAGTACGCCGATGCCGGGGCTCCTGTGGCTTTGGCCGCGAGGGCGTGGAAGATCGCCATTTTTTCCGCGTCGGGTTTAAAGGCGAAGGGATTATCCTTAAGCGCATCCTCCGCTGGTGTTCCCTGTTGTCGGTTGCGAGCGTTCTCAAGCAGCCGGCGCACCAGGTCATCCCGAGCCGCCTGAACCAGGAAACCCTGTTCATCCAAGGGCAGCTTCAAAAACCAGATCGCGTTTTGTTCCGGTTGTTTCGGTTCCCAGATCAGTACGCCAACCCAGGCATGATGCAGAAAAGGGAGCGGATAGGGGGTGCGTGCCTGCTCGATCTTCTCGAAGCTGTCGGTGGTCAGCTTGCTGACACGGCGTCCCATATCGAAGATTCGGATCGCAGCACCGGTGTGACGAAGTAATTCGATAAACAGGGGCTGTGAGGGGGTATGGTCGGCGGGCATGGACTCTCCTGGCAGATTTCGGCTGAACGGATTCTACCGCTGATCATCGGTGCGGGGCCAGTTTGAGCCCTGTACCTTTTTCGCGACGACGGTGCCGATTTACGCATTGTTGGTGATAACATTGGCTCGCGGGTTCTGCATCGCGCCGGTGAAGCATGCAGACGGTTTGTTAGGAAGTGCTAACAGGTCTCGGCCTGGTGTGGCACCTGTTTGATTGATTAAGGAAGCTGTCGTGCTTGAAGCGGTCTGGATCGTATTTGCCTTCGTGTTGGGAATAGGCGTCAAGATGGTGGGCTTGCCCCCCTTGATCGGCTATCTGGCTGCTGGTTTTGCTATTGTTGGTGCCGGTCAGGTTGCGGGCATACCGGTTGAGGGCACTGAAGTGCTCGAACACATTGCCCATCTTGGCGTTCTGCTGCTTCTGTTCACCGTGGGCTTAAAGCTGAAGTTGCGCAATCTGGTCCGTCCTGAGGTCATTGGTGGCGGTGCGCTTCACTTCGGGATCTCCATACTGCTGTTTACCCCCGGGCTGCATTTTTTTATCGGTCTGGACTGGTATACCGCCTTGATGTTGGCCATTGCGCTTTCATTCTCCAGTACGGTGCTGGCGGCGAAGGTGCTGGAATCCAAGCGTGAACTGCGGGCATTTCACGGTCGGGTGGCGATCGGGATATTGATCGTACAGGACCTGCTGGCGCTGCTGGTTATGGCCTTGGCCAGTGGTCAGACCCCGTCAATGTGGGCATTGGTTGTGTTCGGTATTCCGTTGCTGCGTCCCGCGCTCTATAAACTGCTCGATATCAGCGGTCACGATGAGTTGCTGGTGTTGCTCGGTTTGTTGCTGGCCTTGGTGGTTGGCGGCGAGGGCTTTGAAAGTGTGGGTCTGAGCTCGGAGCTCGGGGCTCTGGCATTCGGTGCATTGCTGGCTAACCACAAGCGTGCGGGGGAGCTTTCGCAGTCGCTTTGGAGCATCAAAGAGGTGTTCCTGGTCGGTTTCTTCCTGCAGATCGGCATGGGCGGTCTGCCGGACCAGGATGCGTTAATCTTTGCCATTGTCATGGGGGCCTTGCTACCGCTCAAAGGTATACTTTTCTTCTTCCTGTTACTGTTGTTCAAGCTGCGCGCTCGCAGCGCTTTCCTCTCCGGTTTGAGCCTGACCAACTACAGCGAGTTCGGCTTGATCGTGGCCAGTATTGTGTTGCCCCAGTGGTTGATTCCGCTGGCGATTGCCGTCTCCGTCTCGTTCGTGGTTTCCGCACCGCTCTATCGGGCCGCACATCCTTTGTATGAGCGCCTGGGATCACGCCTGTCTCGCTTTGAGCGCAAGGGCTTTCACCCGGATGAACAACCGCTGTCGTTGGGCGATGCGCAGGTGCTGATTATCGGTATGGGGCGTACCGGGACCGCCGCGTATGATCATCTGCGGCCCAAAGGTCTGCCTCTGATGGCGCTGGATTCCGACCCGGCAAAGGTGGAGTCCCATGTGGCCAACGGACGTCATGTAGTGTTTGCCGATGCTGAGGATGTCCAGCTGTGGAAGAATCTCAAGGCGCCGGCCCTGCGCTATGTGATCCTGGCTGCCAGCGATGTGGAGGCTAAGATTACGGCTGCCCGCCAGCTACGCCAGTCAGGGTTTGATGGTGTGATAGTCGCACACAGTATGTTCGCCGATCATGCAGATAAGATTACCGCGGCCGGGGCCGATCACACCTACCAAACCATGGCTGAGACCGGGGTGGGTCTGGCCGAGCACGTGTTCGCGGAGGCCCGGCACCGGATCGCTGCGTTGGAAGATAGCTGACCCGAGTTGGGAACGTTTGGGTCAGTCGATATCCTGGAGAAGGATCTCCACCATATCGTTCATTGTCACCAGGCCGACCAGCTGGTTATCGTCCACAACAAGTATCCGCTTCAGGCGGTGCTGGGTCATGATTTCGGCGGCATGGCGCACCGCCAGCGACTGCCCCAGGGTCAGAGCCGGTTTGGCGCAGATGTCGTAAACATTGAGCAGATCGATATCGCCACTCTCGGCGATCACCGTTTTGACGATATTGGTGTAGGTAATCAACCCGTAGGCGTCGTGGTCATGGTTCTTGTCGACGACCAGTGACTTGATTCCGCGCCGTTTCATCAGGCTCATCGCCTCGCGCAGTGTCGCAAAGGGTGAAATCGTGACCACGTCACGGACCATCACGTCTTTTACCAGCATGCCTGTTCTCCTGTCACAGCGAATCTTTGAGGTGCTGCTCGAACTTCTGGATCTGCGCCAGATCCAGACCGCGCAGATGTTCGATCGGGAAATTAAATACCAGACCGCGCGAATTGGACGGGTCTCCCTCGTGCAGGATCGCATCGAAAGCCTTGAGGACCTCCAGCGATAGCTGCTTCTCCAGTACCATCAGCAACACCGATTGATTCCCGTCATAGGCGAAGCCGAAAAACGTCTTGCGCGTCTCGTTGCTGATACCCCGTCCCTGAATCAGCGTGATGCCGCCGGCACCCAGCTCCCGCGCCTTGTCGATGCACTCCTGCTCCAGATCCTCCGGCACGATGGCGACCAAAGCCGTGAACTTCATACAGAATCCTCCGTTCGGTTTGCCCGGCTGCACCATTCTCCCCAGAGCGCATAGAGCATTACCGTGATAATTGGAAAGATCGACGCGAAAGCGATCAGGCCGAAGCCGTCGATCAGAACACTGCGGCCCTCGATATGGGAGGCCAGGCCGATACCCAGTGCTGTGACCAATGGAACCGTGACTTCCGATGTGGTAACACCGCCCAGATCGTAGGCAAGGGCGACAATATAGCGTGGCGCGGCCAGTGTCAGCAGGATCACCACCAGATAGCTGCCGATAATGTAATAGTGTATTGGGTCGCCGTGGATCAACCGCCAGACGCCGATCGTGATGCCGATGGCAACGCCGAGCGCCACCAGAATCCGGATTGTACCGGCATGGATCTGGCCGGCAGCCGCTTCTTCCGCCTGGCGGCCGATCGCCAGCAGAGCCGGTTCCGCCATTGTCGTGGCGAAGCCGATTAGGAACGCGAACAGATAGATCAACAGCTGATTATGCTGCTGTACCAGCTGTTCTGCCATGCTGGCGCCGATGGGGAACAGGCCCAACTTCAGTCCAATGACAAAGGCATACAGCCCGACGATCACCAGCACGAAACCAAAGACCACCTGCCGGAGGTTCGCCAGGGGGCGGCGCAGCACCAGATACTGGAAGAATAGAATGGTGATAATAATCGGCAGGACGTCGCGCACCATGGTCGCCAGGTCGAGCAGTACCTTCAGTACCGGGGGGGAAGGTTCTTCGCTGTGATCGGCACCACTATCAAGAAATCCTTCGGCAGGTGTCGGCTGGCTGTAGACCCAGGTGCCATAGAGCTGCACGCTGATCATCGGCACCATGACAGCCATGGCAACCAGGCCGAACCCGTCTTTGAGCGGGCTGCGGCCACGGATCGAGGCGGCCAGCCCGATGCCGAGTGCAGCGATCAGCGGCACCGTGACCACATTGGTGGTGACGCCGCCGGAATCGTAGGCCAGTCCGACGATCTCCTGAGGTGCAAAGAAGGTGACGATGACCACAAGGATATAGCCGACGATCATATAATGGTGGATCGGATGGCCGAAGATAATACGAAACACGCCCAGGGCGGTGACGGCGCCCACCGAAGCTGCCACCAGCAGACGCAGGGTCAGGCCATCGATACGGCCCTCACTGATCTGTTCGGCCTGCTGGGCTACGGCGATCAGGGCGGGTTCGGCCACCACCGCCGAAAAACCCAGACTGAAGCCGAAGCCCAGCAATACAGGCACCGATCCCTGTCGTGCGAATTGGTTGGACAGGCTTTTACCGACAGGGAAGATGCCCAGCTCCAGCCCCTGCAGGAACAGGGCCACACCGAGCGCGACGATAATCAGCCCTGCGGCCATGGTGAGACTGTCGTCCGGCATCTGCTGCAGAATCAGCAGCTGGAAAAGCAGCACCACCAGAATGATCGGCAGCAGATTCTTCAGGGCATGAAGAAAACTGAGACCAAACGCCTCAAAGTACCGCATAGATGTGTGAAATCTCCCGTCGTTCCCACAAGCTTAACTTATCAGCCTGGGAAGCCGAGCGGAAGCAGGAGTTCAGGGAGCGTTGGTGACGCTTTCATCAAGTCTTTCGAGCAGTATCACCAGTTGATCGGTATGGGCATCTACCTGCCGAAATGCCTCTTCCGCCATGGGGGCAACGGAGCAGGTTTCCGGCAGAGTACGCTGCTCAATCACAATCTGTTCCAGGCGTGGCAGTAGTAACCATTGAACCCATTGGTGGAATTCCAGGGTGTCGACGCAAAACGGCTGTTGGCTCATCAGTGCTTCGGCTGGGGGCATAGTCTCCGACCAGAGATTGACCGAGCGCATTTCACGCTCGATCTCCAGTAGCAGACTCAGTATCTGTTGCGCGTGACTCACCGCTGACTCCTCGCACTTTTCAGAGTGTCGGCAATCATGAAAGCCAGCTCCAGAGACTGATCCGCGTTCAGGCGGGGGTCGCAGTGGGTATCGTAGCGGTCCGCCAATGTTTCCTCGGTAACCTGATAGGCACCGCCGATACACTCGGTCACCTCGTTGCCGGTCATTTCAAAGTGGACACCGCCCGCGTAGCTGCCCTCGGCCTGGTGAACTTCGAAGAAGCCTTTCATCTCATGCAGGATGGCGTTGACGTTGCGTGTCTTATAGCCGTTTGAAGCTTTAATCGTGTTGCCATGCATGGGGTCAGAACTCCAGACCACATTCGCGCCCATGGCCTGCACGGCTCGCACCAGCGGCGGTAGCTTTTCAGTGATCTTTTCGGCACCCATCCGTGCGATCAGGGTGATACGGCCCGGTTCATTGGCCGGGTTGAGCGTATCGAGCAGGCGCTTGAGATCATCCGCGTCGGTACTGGGGCCAACCTTGATACCCACCGGGTTGCAGACGCCACGCAGAAACTCCACGTGAGCATGGTCAGGCTGTCGGGTGCGATCGCCGATCCAGAGCATATGCGCCGAACAGTCATACCAGCCACCGGTGAGGCTGTCGCGCCGGGTCAATGCCTGTTCGTAGTTCAGCAGCAGCGCCTCATGGGATGTGAAAAACGCGGTCTCCTTGAGCTGCGGCGTGTTATCCGGATTCAGGCCGCACGCCTTCATGAAGGCGAGGGTCTGATCGATCTGGGAGGCCAGGTGCTCATACTTTTCATGGGCTGGACTTTGAGCCACGAAGCCCAGGTTCCACTTATGAACCTGATGCAGGTCGGCAAGGCCACCACCAGCAAAAGCTCGCAGCAGGTTCAGTGTGGCGGAAGCCTGATGGTAGGCCGCCAGCAGGCGCTGAGGATCCGGCGTTCTGGCCTCTGCTGTGAAGTCTATACCGTTGACGATGTCGCCCCGGTAGCTGGGCAGCTCGATCCCATCGATGGTTTCGGTGCCGGCTGAGCGGGGCTTGGCAAACTGGCCCGCCATACGGCCCACTTTGACCACGGGGCAGCTACCGGCGAAGGTCAGGACAATAGCCATCTGCAGCAGCAGCTGAAAAGTATCCTTGATTTTATTGGCATTGAACTCCGCGAAGCTCTCGGCGCAATCACCCCCCTGCAAAAGAAAACCATCACCTCGGCTGACGGCGGCCAGCTCCTCTTTCAGGGAACGAATTTCACCGGCAAAGACCAGGGGAGGGTACTGGGACAACGTGGACTCCACGGTGTCCAGCGCAGCACGGTCGGGATACTCCGGCTGCTGCACGATCGGTCTTTCTCTCCAGGTTGAGGGGCTCCAGTTCTGCATAGTAGCGATGTCCATTTATACAACGGCCCAGTGGGGGCGGATTAAAAAGCAGCCGTAAGTGTATGTGATCGAGCGCCGCAAACAAAGGCGCTAAGCGGGAATTGAGTAACGGGTGTGGCTCAGGAGGCGGAGCGGATACCGTTCAGATTACGGAAAGTGATATCCCGGGCCGTACTCAGAAAGTCGGTCATGAAGTCGACATCCTTCTGATCATCGCGCATGGCGGCATACAGCGTGCACCAGAGCCCTTTTTCGCCCAGTGGCCGGGTAGCGATGTAGTCCTTCTGCAGATATTCGTGCACTGCCCAGTTAGGCAGTGCGGCAACACCGCGTCCGCTGGCGACCAGTTGCACCATCATGACGGTCAGCTCGGCGGTGCGTACTTCCGCCGGCTCCACGTTCTCAGGGTCCAGAAAGCGAGTGAAGACATCCAGACGATTGGTGTCGACCGGGTAAGTGATCAATGTTTCCTGCGCCAGATCGCGGGGGTGGATAAACTTGCGGGCGATCAGCCGGTGCTGTCGGCTCAGGGCGAGTACCGATTCGTAGCTGAACAGGGGGACATAGTGCAGGCCGTTACGCGGTTCGGGGTCGGAGGTGATGACCAGGTCCAGATCACCGCGGGCCAGAGCCGGTAACGGCTGAAACGTGAAGCCGGTGGACAGGTCCAGCTCCACTTCCGGCCAGTTCTGGCGGAAGTGATCGATGGTAGGCATCAGCCAGTCAAAGCAGCTGTGGCATTCGATACAGATGTTCAGTCGCCCGGCAGCACCGCCGGCCAGACGTGAAATATCACGTTCGGCATTGCGGATCATCGGCAGCACATCGTCAGCCAGTGCCAGCAGGCGCTGGCCTGCGCTGGTAAAGCAGATCGGCTTGGTTTTGCGGATGAACAGGGAGCAGTTCAGGCGCTCTTCCAGATCCTTGATCTGGTGGGAGAGGGCGGATTGCGTCAGATGGACCCGTTCGGCGGCTTCGACAAGGCTTCCTGCGTCACGCAAGGCGGCCAGGGTTTTCAAGTGACGTAGTTCTATCATGCCTGACTGACTCTCTCTGCTCCTGCCCCGGAGACGGGCGCTTTCGGCCAGTATAGACCGCCCCCGGCACTCTGGCGAGGTGAGGGGCGGTGTTCGCTGGGCGAGACATCAGGCGCTGGTGACGAGCAGGAATTCCAGCAGCGCTTTTTGGGCGTGAAGTCGGTTTTCTGCCTGTTGGAAGGCCACGCAACGCGGGTCATCCAGCATATCTTCGCTGATCTCTTCGCCCCGGTGGGCCGGCAGACAGTGCATAAACAGCACATCCTTGTTGGCGGCGTCCAGCAGAGCCGGGCTGACCTGATAGCCGCGGAATTCACGGATACGTTGGCGCTGCTCATCTTCCTGGCCCATGGAAGCCCAGACATCGGTGCAGACCAGGTCGGCACCGTCTACGGCTTCCTCTGGACTGTTGAACACACGAACCCGGTCGGCGTTTTTAAGAACCAGCTCGGCGTTGGGCGCGAAGTCCTCGGGGCACGCTACGTTAAGGCTGAAATCAAACTGCTGTGCGGCGTTGATGTAGGAGTTGCACATGTTGTTACCGTCGCCCACCCAGGCCACGGTCTTGCCCTTGATGGACCCGCGTAGCTCGTGGAATGTCTGCATGTCAGCCAGCAACTGACAGGGGTGGAAGTCATCGGTCAGGGCATTGATGATGGGCACACGGGAATTGGCAGCGAAGGTTTCTACTACCTCGTGGCTGAACGTACGGATCATCACCACATCAACCATGCTGGAGATCACTCGAGCGCTATCTTCGACGGGTTCGCCGCGGCCCAGCTGCGTATCGCGGCTTGACAGGAACATGGCATGGCCGCCGAACTGCGCCATGCCGGCCTCGAACGAGACTCGGGTCCGGGTAGAGGCCTTCTCGAAGATCATCGCCATTACCCGGTTTTTCAGCGGCTCATAAATCTCACCGTTGTTACGGATGCGCTTGAGCTCGATAGCCCGTTCGATTACGCCTTGTAGTTCCGCCGGGGTCAGATCCAGCAGGGTCAGAAAGTGTCTAGTACTCATAATATCAACAGGCGGCCAGGCCGCCGGTTCCAGATGTCAGTGATAGAAGTCTCAGTGTTCAGTCTGAACGCTCGTCCCCGGCGTAAACCCGGATCAGCTGAGATACGGTGTGTATCAGTAGGTCGGCTTCGTTGCGGCTCATAATCAGTGGGGGCAGCATACGCACGACCCGTCCTCCACCGGTTACGTTTAACAGTACGCCTTTGACCTTGGCAAGAACAGCCAGTTCGGAGCCCGCTTCAGTGAGTTCGATACCGATCATCAACCCTTTGCCGCGGATCTCTTTGATATAAGGCGCGTCGCCCAGCTTTTGTTGAAACTGATCGACAATATACTGGCCCAGCTCGTCGGCATGCTTACACAGGTTGTCGGCCTGAATAGTATCCACCACGGCCAGGGCTGCAGCGCACGCCAGCGGGTTGCCGCCATAGGTGGTGCCATGGGTGCCGGGCGTGAACAGCTCTGCCGCTTCGCCCCGTGCCAGGCAGGCACCGATGGGCACACCATTGGCAAGTCCTTTGGCCGTGGTGACCACATCGGGCATGATATCGGTGTGCTGAAACGCAAAGTAACGTCCGGTGCGCCCGTTGCCGGTCTGAACTTCATCCAGCATCAGCAGCCACTCGTTCTCATCGCAGATCGACCGGAGCTGGTTCAGGTAGTCCGGGGCAGGGATATGGACCCCGCCTTCGCCCTGCACCGGCTCAACCAGAATGGCGACGACATTAGGGTTCTTCCCGGCAATCTGGCGAATGGCTTCCATATCGTCATAGGGAACACGTACAAAGCCGCTGACCAGAGGCTCGAAACCGGCCTGGGCACTGCGGTTGCCGGTGGCGCTCAATGTTGCCAGCGTACGGCCGTGAAAGGCGTTCTCCATCACAATAATCGTTGGAGTCTCCACGCCTTTCTTGTGGCCGTAGCGTCGTGCCAGCTTGATGGCCGCTTCATTTGCTTCGGCGCCGGAGTTGCCAAAGAAAACGTTATCCATACCCGAAACAGTCGTCAGCTTCTCTGCAAGCTGCTCCTGCAACGGTATCGTATAAAGATTGGAACAGTGGATAAGGCGAGCGGCCTGGTCGCTGATCGCTTTGGTCACCGCCGGATGAGCGTGGCCCAAACCCGTGACGGCGATACCGCAGAGTGCGTCCAGATATTTGTTACCGTCGGTGTCGTAAATCCACGCGCCTTCGCCGCGCTCAAAAGCGACTGAAAGCCTGTTATAGGTATTCATCAGTGGCTGGAACGACATGGAGCAGATCCCCCTACAACGCAAAAAGGCAGCCACAGCTGCCGAAAAAACAAGCATTCTATGTGGGGGTAGTGGGTTTGGCAATCATTTATCCTTACTCCGGGACTGGAAATGGCGACATGAGACTTGAACTTGTCTCTTTACGACCCCATAGACATCCCAGCGGCGCGGTGACTCTTTATCCGAGTTAAAAGGTCGGGTATATTGAGGCCATGTTAAGCGGATTTGGCAAAACCGGTTCGCGATTCACAGGAATTAAACAGCAAGGTGTAACCATGAGCGTAGTCGATACCATCAAAGAGCAGATCGAAAACAATACGATTCTGCTATATATGAAGGGCACTCCCCGTTTTCCGCAGTGCGGCTTTTCTTCGCGGGCGTCGGAAGCGTTGGTTGCTTGCGGTGAACGCTTTGCATTCGTGAATATTCTCGAAGCGCCGGAGATTCGTGCCGAGCTGCCCAAGTATGCGAACTGGCCCACCTTTCCTCAGCTTTGGGTCAACGGTGAGCTGGTGGGTGGCTGCGACATTATTTGTGAAATGTCGGAGAGCGGTGAACTTAAAGAGCTGGTTTCTGCGGCGGCCCAGAAAGAGGCGGCCTCGGGCGAGGGTGAAGGCTCGGCTTGATAGGCTGCCTTTATCGGCAAGATAGCCTGCCTTTATTAGATCCCTTACAACTATTCAGGTAATTTATAAGCGTCTGATTTAACGCTTGAAAACACTCAACTGAAGCAAGGAGAGTCAAGAACATGGGCGTACTCGTAAGTAAAAAAGCACCGGATTTTACAGCAGCGGCAGTACTGGGTGATGGCAGCATCGTCGATTCCTTCACGCTGAGTGAAGCGATCAAGGGTAAGTACGGTCTGGTTTTCTTCTATCCGCTGGACTTCACTTTCGTTTGTCCTTCAGAGCTGATCGCACTGGATCACCGTATGGACGCGTTCAAAGAGCGTGGCGTAGAGGTGATCGGTGTTTCCATCGACTCTCAGTTCACCCACAACGCATGGCGTAACACGCCGGTTGCCGATGGTGGTATCGGGCCGGTCAAGTACACGCTGGTAGCGGATACCAAGCATGAAATCTGCCAGGCGTACGACGTCGAGGCGGATGCCGGTGTTGCATTCCGTGGTGCCTTCCTGATCGATAAAGAAGGTAACGTGCGTTCTCAGATCGTGAACGATCTGCCGCTGGGTCGTAACATGGACGAGCTGATTCGTCTGGTCGATGCACTGCAGTTCCACGAAGAGCACGGCGAAGTGTGCCCGGCCGGCTGGAACAAAGGTGACAAGGGTATGGACGCGTCTCCGGACGGCGTTGCCAAGTACCTGTCTGAAGAGTCCGACAAGCTCTAAGCTGAGTCGTGAACTAAAAAAACCCGCTTCGGCGGGTTTTTTTATGGGTGCTGTATGGCATTAAAGGCGGAGGATGCTTCAGTCCCGCGTAGCCAAGACCATTTCCCAGCCGCCCAGATCTTTCCATCGGTTAACGATCATGCAGAACAGTTCCGCCGTTTTTTGAGTGTCGTATAGCGCGGAGTGGGCCTGCTTACCGTCAAACTCGATGCCGGCGACTTCGCAGGCGCGGGCCAGGACAGTCTGTCCGAATGCCAAACCGGCCAGGGTTGCGGTATCAAAGGTCGAAAAAGGGTGGAAAGGGTTGCGTTTAATGTCGGCTCTCTCGGACGCATTAAGAATGAATCCGTGGTCGAACGCAGCGTTGTGCCCTACCAGAACAGCCCGCTTACAATCGTGTGATTTAATTGATTTACGGATCGGTTTGAAAATCGACTCCAGGGCTGCCTGCTCTGACACTGCACCCCGTTCAGGGTCAAAAGGGTCAATGCCGGTAAACTCCAGCGCTGCGGCTTCCAGGTTGGCACCTTCGAACGGTTGAACCTGAGCATCAAAACTCTTGTCGATTATCAGATAGCCGTTTTCATCCATGGTCAGCGTAACGGCTGCAACTTCGAGAAGTGCGTCAGTGCGTGGGTTGAAGCCTGCGGTTTCAACGTCAATGACGACCGGTAGAAAACCGCGAAAACGGTCTGAAAGAGGGTGCTTGGGGGCGGAAGACAAACCTGTTCCTTACTTGATTCGGTTGCGGGCTAAAGCCTGATCAATCATTCTATCAGTCCCGACATGGGCATCCAATGACGTTGGTGCGAAGCGCGGTTGCTTAAGCCCCGCGTATCGCAGCCGATAAAGCGATAGTATGTCCGGTCTTTTCCGTTTTGGCGGTATTTATACGTGGAACAACGTGGATGCGTTTAGCTGTTTTAAGCCTGCTGGCTCTGTTTGCCTCAATAGAAGTGGGTGCGGTTACCTTTCGGGCCTCAATTGATGAGTCGCGCTGGGAGATGGAGTCATCACGCTTTAGCTGCCGTTTGCGTCAGGAGGTCCCGGCATACGGTATAGCGACTTTTGAACATCCCGCCGGTGAGGCGGTCCGCTTCGCCCTGACACCGATTCAGAAAGAGCAGGTCGTCGGCCGCGCAACGCTGATTGCGGAGGCGTCTGACTGGCAACCCGGTATCGAACCCCAGGTGTTGGGGCAGGTTGAGCCGGCGGAGTCCGGGTTGATCGAGGTGGCTCCGGAGTTGGCGCAAAACATGTTGGCGGCGCTGTTTCGCGGTATGACGCCAACGTTCAATACCGAGAACTGGTATGGAACACCCGATACGCTGAAGGTCGGGATCTCCGCGGCTAACTTTCAGTCGGCCTACACCGACTATCTGAATTGCGTGGCCGGCTTATTACCGGTCAACTTCCGACAGATCGCCCGTACCGCCATTCTCTTCCCTTCGGGAGCTTCCGAGTTGTCTCCGGCGACACGGGAAAGGCTGGACTTGATTGCGCTGTATGTCAGTGCGGACGATAGCATTCAGTCGATCTATGTAGATGGCCACTCGGATAACCTGGGCCGGCGGCTGCTGAACCGGGATCTTTCCAAACGCCGCGCCGAAGTTGTGACGCGTTATCTGGTACAGCTTGGAGTACCTGAAGATAAGATCGTCACCCGTTACCATGGTGAGCGTTATCCTGTGGTGCCCAATACATCGGCTGAAAATCGAGCCCGTAACCGACGCGTGACCGTCAGATTGGAGCGCGAGGGCGGCACCGCCCGCTAAACAGGTGGTATCGGTGGTTCTGCCGGTGTCGGTGATCTGATATACTTTCGCGCTTTCCCGCTTGTTCGTCCGGTCGCTGTGACCGGCATTTCGTGATCTGGAGTCGCAACATGTCCGATATCAAGAAGGTCGTGCTGGCTTATTCCGGCGGTCTGGATACATCCGTTATCGTCCGCTGGCTGCAGGACACCTACAACTGTGAAGTAGTGACCTTTACCGCCGATCTGGGGCAGGGCGAAGAGGTCGAGCCGGCCCGAGCCAAAGCTCAGGCGCTGGGCGTCAAAGAGATCTTTATCGAAGATCTGCGTGAAGAGTTTGTGCGCGACTACGTGTTCCCCATGTTCCGGGCCAACACCATTTACGAAGGCGAGTACCTGCTGGGTACCTCAATCGCACGTCCGTTGATCGCCAAGCGCCTGGTGGAAATCGCTCAGGAAACCGGCGCTGACGCAATTTCTCACGGCGCTACCGGCAAAGGTAACGATCAGGTTCGCTTCGAGATGGGCGCCTACGCGCTGATGCCGGGCGTTAAAGTGATCGCGCCCTGGCGTGAATGGAACCTGACCTCCCGCGAAACGCTGATGGCGTACTGCGAGGAGCGCGATATCCCGGTTGATTTCGCCAAGAACAAGAAGAAGTCGCCTTACTCCATGGATGCGAACCTGCTTCACATCTCCTACGAGGGTGGCATTCTCGAAGATCCCTGGGCCGAAGCCGAAGCCGATATGTGGCGCTGGAGCGTCGCTCCCGAAGAGGCGCCGGATCAGCCGACCTATCTGGAGCTGACTTATCGCAAGGGTGATATCGTTGCCATCGATGGCAAGGAAATGAGCCCGGCTGAAGTGCTGGCGTACCTGAACAAGGTGGGCGGTGCGAATGGCGTAGGCCGCCTGGATATCGTCGAGAACCGCTTTGTCGGCATGAAGTCGCGCGGCTGTTACGAGACTCCGGGGGGCACCATCATGCTGACCGCTCACCGTGGTATCGAATCCATCACTCTGGATCGTGAAGCGGCGCACCTGAAAGATGAGCTGATGCCGCGTTACGCCAAGGTGATCTACAACGGCTTCTGGTGGTCTGAGGAGCGCAAGATGCTTCAGCAGATGATCGACTACAGCCAGCGTAATGTGAACGGTGACGTGCGGGTGAAACTGTACAAGGGCGCTGTTTCCGTTGTTGGTCGCCGTTCGGAAGACAGCTTGTTCGACGAGAGCATTGCTACCTTTGAAGACGATGCTGGTTCTTACGATCAGAAGGATGCTGAGGGTTTCATCAAGCTCAACGCGCTGCGCATGCGGATTGCGGCCAGCAAAGGGCGTGACCTGTTGAAGGACTGAGTCATGGCTTCTGCTTAGCGCTCGATATCAAGACCCGCTGGCACAGTGTCTGCGGGTCTTTTTGTGTCCGGGGGCTGAGCGTTGTTCATAGCTTTTGCTAATTTGCTGATTCACATGGTACTTTTGCCTAAATTAGGCAGTCACTGAGGTTATGGAAACGCTTTTCTCGGGAAAGTCGACACTGATACTCGACAAAAAGCTGGAGGATCTGCAGTCCCTGCGCTCCATCCTGGGAATCCTGGGCTTCGGTGATGTTCAGGTGGCCTCTTCAGTGAACATGGCGCTGAGTATGCTGCGCGAACGTCCGGTGGATGTGAGCTTTCTCAGCTATGAACTGGGTCGCGGCGAAAAGAACGGCCTCCAGCTGTTGCTCGAGTTGCAGGAAGAGGAGCAGCGCCGTTATAGCGCCTGCCATGTGCTGGTAATTGAGCCGGAAAAGTCGGAGCTGTTGCTCGGCTCCCCCGAAAATGCCCCCGATATCTACGTTTCCAAACCCTACGATCGAGCCCGCCTGTCGCAGCAGCTGGAAAAGTTGATGCGCCTTAAACAGAGCGTGAAGCCTGTGGAGCAGCTGCTCGACCAGAGTGAGTGGCAGGAGGCGTTGGAGCAGTGTGACCGTCAGGAACAGCTCTACCCGGGCCTGCGTGTTTATCTGCAGCGGCTGAAGGCGATTACCCATCTTCACCTGGATCAGCCCGAAGAGGCCTACCGAATCTTCGGCAATCTGCTGGAGGGCCGGGATCAGCCCTGGATTCGAATCGGTCTGGCGATCGCCGCGTGTCGTAGCGGGGTTTTTGCCAGCGCACGTGAACAGTTGGATCACGTGATTTCCCAGCAGCAGATCTGTGTTGAGGCTTTTGTCTGGCGTGCCCGGCTGCACCGTCTGGCAGGTGAGTTGGCTGACGCTCAAGGCTTGCTGCGCCGGGCTGTCGTTTTGCAGCCCACCGTTGCTCTGCTGCAGGGTGATCTGGCGAACCTGTCAGCCATGAATGGCGATGCCGCTTTGGCGGTGGACTCCTTTCGTTCAGCGATTCGTTTCAGTCGTTACTCCGCGTTCCAGCACCCCGATTACTATTTTGGTTTGGTGCGTATGCTGTTGCAGCGGATCAATGGTACAGGCGATGATGCGGCCCGGGCCGCCGAAGAGGAAGCGATTCGAACCCTGGAGCAGTCGCAGCGGGATTTTTTGGATCAGCCCGTGATTCATTTTCGCTCCAAGTTGATCGCCAACGAGGTCTATCGGCGTGCGGGAGACCGGGTCAGAGGGGATCAGATGGCCAGCGAAGCGCTTGAACTGTTTCAGTCTTTATCACTGGATGAACAGGCGATGTGGTTGGACCAGTTGATTGAAGGGCTGGAGGGAACGCCGGTTGCCAAGCTGGCCCAGGAGGGACGTCAGGAGTTGACCCGGCAGTCAGCGCGTTTGCACTGGGGGCGCGATAATCTGAAGGGGATGATGCACTACCGAAAGGGCGAACTCGACGAAGCCTACCAGGCATTCACCAGCGCCTACCGGCAACAGCCCGGCAACCCCAGCATAGGACTTAATCTGGTGCAGGCGGGGCTGGAGCAGCTGCGTCGTTCCGATAAGCCATCGCGCCGGATTCTGGCCGATTGTGATCACTGCTTGTACTCGATTCAATATGCGGCCCTGACGCCGAAACAGCAGCAGCGTTATCTGGGGCTCTCACAGCGCCTGACCGACTTTGTCGGGGCATTCTAAAACAGGTCGTCTTCGCCACTGAGGAAGGTCGGTAAAGCGGATCAAATGCCTTTCTCGCGACCGAAGGCACTTCGTTCTCGTCATCCCTGATGATATACGGAGTTGACGATGGCCTCACAAAGGGCCTCAGCGTCATTGTGATCGCTTTAATCTCTCTTTCGGTATGGAGCCAAGAACTGTGGCAACATCATCTGGACTTTATGGCCCAAACTGCGTGACCTTCGCGCACAATGGTGAGCGCTACTACAGCTTTCGATTCCGACAACGCAAGGATGGAGCTGAGTGACGAATTTTATTAGCTGATTTCGCTTGAGCGTTTCGCGCAGATCCGGTCGTTCCCGTTCATCAACCCCAGAGACTTCGAAAACATTCTTGGCGAAGTTGAGATCAATACGCATAATTTCCATGATGGGTTCCTTCTTTACGATTGGTTGGGTCAACTACCAGTCTGGCAAATCGATGCCGTAGGAGGCATTTCCCTAACACTGAGCAGAAGGCCGGTGAGATGGGCCGGTGAGATGGAAGGCGACAGCGGCGCATCCTGAGCCTGATTGCATCGCCGGATTGTGGTGGCTACAATCCGGCGCAGCCAGGATCTGCTCCGAGCAGGTTCGTCGGAACAAGCCAGAGAGGGTTGCCGGGTGTGCAACCCTTTTTCGTTTTATAAAGGACCCCCATGAAGTCGCACAAAATAGTTGAAGCGCCTATCCCGATGCGCTGGGTGGGGCCGCTGCGAATCAGCGGTAATGTGGCAGAGGGCGAAATCAGCGTCCCGCTGGCAACTTACGAGACACCGCTCTGGCCCTCGGTGGGGCGTGGCGCCCGGGTCTCCATGCTGTGCGACGAGGGTATTAAAACCACGTTGGTGGATGAGCGCATGACCCGCTCGATCCTGCTTGAGGCAGACGATGCGCTGGCCGCTCACCAGGCGGTGGAATCGATCAAGGCGCGTCGGGATGATCTGAATGCGGTGGTGGCACAAAGCAGCCGCTTCGCTAACCTGATCGACATGCACAGCCAGATCGTCGGCAACCTGATCTACCTGCGACTCGAATTCACCACCGGTGATGCATCCGGTCACAACATGGTGACCAACGCCGCGGACAAGCTCTTTCCCTGGATTCTGGCTGAGTATCCACAGCTGCGCTATAGCTCCATTTCGGCAAATTACTGTTCCGATAAGAAAGCGACAGCGGTTAACGGCATCCTCGGGCGCGGCAAATATGTGGTCAGCGAGATCCTGATTCCGCGTGCTATCTGCGAGCGGCGTCTGAAGACCACGCCTGAAAAAGTGGTCGACCTGAATATCAAGAAAAACCTGATCGGCACATTGATGGCTGGCGGGTTGCGCAGCGCGAATGCGCACTATGCCAATATGCTGCTGGCCTTTTACCTGGCCACGGGTCAGGATGCGGCCAATATCATCGAGGGGTCGCAGGGTGTTGTCCACGCCGAAGTACGCGATGGCGATCTCTACTTTTCCTGCACGCTGCCCAACCTGATCGTCGGGTCCGTTGGCAATGGCAAGGGGATCGACTTTGTCGAAGAGAATCTGGCACGCCTCGGTTGCCGGGAGGAGCGTGAGCCCGGTGCCAACGCCCGGCGTCTGGCTGCTCTATGTGCTGCCACCGTGCTGTGTGGTGAGCTGTCCCTGATGGCGGCGCAGACCAATCCGGGCGAGCTGATGGATGCCCACCTGAAACTGGAGCGCTGATGTCTGATTCGACCAACGAGCGCAAAATCGAACATATCAGGGCGATCGAAAACGATTCGGCCACGGACCGTTGCGGCCGTTACTTTGATCGCATCATGCTGGAACACCGTGCACTGCCTGATCTGGATCTTTCCGAGATCGATACCGCCATCGAATTTCTGGGCAAACGCCTCAGCTTTCCACTGCTGATCTCATCGATGACTGGGGGCGACCATGATCTGGTGCGCCGGATCAATCGTAACCTGGCAGAAGCCGCCGAACGTTGCGGCGTCGCCATGGCGGTGGGCTCTCAGCGCGTGATGTTCCTGCAGGAGGAAGCCCGGGCCAGCTTCGATCTGCGCCAGTTTGCGCCGACTACAGTGTTGCTCGGTAACCTGGGTGCCGTTCAGTTTAACTACGGGTTTGGCCTGGAGCAGTGTCAGGAGGCGGTTGATTGTTTGGGAGCGGATGGCCTCTATCTGCACCTGAACCCGCTGCAGGAAGCGGTGCAGCCGGAAGGCGATACCAACTTTGCCGGTGTGGCGGATCGGATCGGCGAGATACAGCAGGGCTTAAATGTACCGGTACTGCTCAAAGAGGTGGGTGTAGGCCTCTCTCCGGACGATATCGCCAGCGGCTACGCCCAGGGCGTCCGCTATTTCGATCTGGCCGGGACGGGAGGCACCTCCTGGAGTCGGATCGAGCATCACCGGCGTAACGATGGCAGTGATATCGGCCTGCGCTTTCAGGATTGGGGCGTGCCGACCCCTCTGGCTCTCAAGCGTGCCGAGCCTTGGCTGGATCGGGTGACGTTGATCGCCAGTGGCGGGCTCAGAGATGGGATTGATATGGCCAAATCTGTTATACTCGGCGCCTCGCTTTGCGGTCTGGCCGCGCCTTTCCTGCGACCGGCCACCGAGTCTGCCGATGCCGTTGTCGATGTGATCGAACGGCTCAGACGTGAATTTATAACGGCGATGTTTCTACTCGGCATGCCGGATGTTGCCACCCTGCGCAACAACCGCGCGCTGATTGTGGAAGAGCGTTAAGGATCCAAGCCAAAGATGTCCGTGGGTATAGACGAAATAAGCTTTTACACGTCCAGCTACTACTTTGATCTCAGGACGCTGGCTGAAATCCAGAATACCGATCCAGAAAAGTACTATGTGGGTATCGGTCAGGAAAAGATGGGGATGGCTGCGCCGGACGAAGATATCGTCACCATGGCCGCCAACGCTGCTCTGCCGCTGATCGAGCGTGTGGGTACGGATGCCATCAGTACTCTGATGTTCGCCACCGAAACCGGTATCGACCAGTCCAAAGCGGCCGGTGTCTATGTGCATCGTCTGTTGGGCCTGAATGCCAACTGCCGTGTTGTCGAGCTGAAGCAGGCCTGTTACAGCGCCACGGCTGCTCTGCAGATGGCCTGTGCCCTGGTGGCCCGTGAGCCGCAGCGCAAGGTGCTGGTGATCGCTTCCGATATCGCCCGCTATGATCTGGGTACCCCCGGTGAAGCAACCCAGGGCTGTGGTGCCGTCGCCATGTTGATCAGCGCTAACCCGCGTCTGGTTAGTATCGATCCGGAAGTGGGTAATTACACCGAAGACGTGATGGATTTCTGGCGGCCCAACTACCGGGGCACCGCGCTGGTGGATGGTAAGTACTCCACCAAGATCTACCTAAAGTCACTGAAAAAGGCCTGGGAAAGCTTCCGAGAGGCGAGCCGCCTGGAGTTCGCTGATCTGTCCCGTTTCTGTTACCACCTGCCGTTCAGCCGGATGGCGCAGAAAGCCCATCAGCACCTGGCGAAACTGAATAAAGTCGGTCTTGAGCCAGAGCAGGTAGAAGCCCAGATTGAGCCGACCCTGAGCTACAACCGGACCATCGGCAACAGCTACACCGCCTCGCTCTATATCGGCCTCTGCTCACTGCTGGAAACCTGCCGGGATAACCTCTCCGGTCAGCGTATCGGCTTCTTCAGTTACGGCTCTGGCTGCGTGGCCGAGTTCTTCAGTGGAACCGTGCGTGAAGGGTATGCCGAGCATCTGCATCGTGAGCGTCATCGCCAGATGCTGGATGCCCGCGAGAGCCTGAGCCATGAAGAATACCTGAAGCTTTATCACTACCCGAACCCCACCGACGGCGGTGAACATGAGATGCCCCATGTGACCCGCGGGCGTTTCCGTCTGGCGGCCATTTCCCACCACAAACGCGAATACGTGCCCTGCTGATGAGAGTTGCCTGCGCTCCAGGCAAGGTGATCCTGAGCGGCGAACATGCTGTGGTTTACGGTGCGCCGGCGCTTGCGCTGGCGGTAGACCGCCATATGCGGGTCTACTACGAGCCGGATAAACTGCCGCGCCTGAGCTGGCACGCTCAGGAGCGCACCCACGTGCTGGGGCTTGATAAATTCTCCGCCCTGCGTCGACGCCTGGACAGCCATTTTGACCGCTATCTCCGGGGAGAGCTCTCCGTTACCCAGATCCTGCGCAAGCCCGCTGAGCTTGCGTTCTACGCCGTGGATATGGCACGGATGCTGTCAGGGCTGGAGCATCTTCCGCGCGGCAGTGTACGCATCGATTCCGATATACCCATCGGTGCCGGTATGGGCTCATCGGCGGCGTTGATTGCCGCGCTACTGACACTCTTTGGCCAGGTCGATGATCTGGATGAACTGATCAGGCAGGTGCATCATTGCGAACGGCTGCAGCATGGCCGGGGCAGCCTGATCGATGCAGCCACGGTCTGCAGCGGCGGGCTGGTCCGGCTTCAGGAGGGAAAGATATCCCGGCTGGATACGGAGTCGATGGATCTGGGGAAAGGATGGTTCTGGGTGTTTACCGGCACGCCAGCATCGAGCACCGGTGCCTGTGTGGAGCGTGTCCGTCGCGGTTTCGAGCATTCCGCCATCTGGTCTGAATACAGTGATATCACACAACAGATCGAGACGGCCCTGCTGTCAGGAGAGCCGGTTATGGAGCTGATTCGTGCCAACCACCGGCTGCTGACGCGGATCGGAGTGGTACCGGCGCCATTGGTGCGATTCGCCGAGCAGGTTGAGCAACACGGCGGAGCGGCCAAGATCGCCGGCGCCGGGTCCGTGTCGGGCGACAGCGGCGGACTGATGTTGCTCTGGTTGCCGGAAGGGACGCCTGCGGATCTGAGCCTGTTACCGGACTGGCATTGGGGTGAGCTGAAAGAGGAGAAGTCAGGTGTCCGAGTCATCGATACTTGAAGCCAGCGCCCCCGGCAGCATTATGCTGATGGGCGAACATGCCGTACTCAGAGGCGCCACGGCACTGGCCTGTGCCGTAGACCGCTATATCCATATCCGTTTGGCGCCGCGCAATGACCGTCAGGTCAATATCAGCAGCGCTCTGGGTGACTACAGCGCCACGCTGGAGCATCTTCCGGATGATGTACACCTCAGCTTTGTCGTAGCGGCGCTGCAGTCCTGGAGAGAGGTACTGCCGGGCGGTTTTGATCTGAGTATCCAATCAGAGTTTTCCCATACCCTGGGGCTGGGCTCATCCGCCGCCGTGGTGGCGGCGCTGACGGCGCTGCTCGATCGTTTCGCCGGTACCGGACTGACCCGCGAGCAGCAGTTCGATCGTGCCCTGAAGGTAATCCACCAGGTTCAGAACGGCCGGGGCTCCGGCACCGATCTGGCCGCCAGCCTCTACGGCGGCGTGATCGCGTACCGCGTGAACCCGCGCCAGTTACGGCCCCTGAAAGGGCTGCCGACGCTGGGCTTGTGGTACGTGGGATACAAGATGAAAACACCAGAGGTGCTGGCGCTGGTGGAGCGCAAAAGCCAACGTTATCCCAGCCTGTACGAGGGGCTTGATCGGCTGATGGCCCAGTGCAGTGAAAAAACCGCCCAGGCGGTGGATGCCGAAGACTGGAGTGCCACCGGTGAGCTGATGAATCTGTATCAGGGGCTGATGGATGCACTGGGGGTCAATGACGCCCGGTTGTCTGAGCTGGTTTATGCCCTGCGTGCACAGGACGGCGTCTGGGGCGCTAAAATATCGGGGTCGGGTTTGGGTGACTGTGTGGTGTGCCTGGGGGAAGCCGGTGATCTGGACTTGCCCTATGAGCGGATCGCGGTTGGCGTATCGGCGCCCGGCGTTCGTATTACCACCGTTGAAGCGGGAGATTAAGCACAATGGATAAGCGCGAGTTCATGCAGGCTCATCTGCCCGCTGTCGGTAGTGTGCGTGGCAGCCGTGAACACTTTGCACCCAGTAACATTGCGTTGTGCAAATATTGGGGCAAGCGGGACGCCCAGCTCAATCTCCCGGTCAACGCCTCGCTCTCGGTGTCATTGGGACATTTGGGAACGCGGACCCGGGTCGAGCCGCTGGATGCGCCCCAGGACAGCGTCTACCTGAACGGTCGCCTGCAGGGCGCGGACAGCCGTTTCGCCCAGCGGGTGAGTGCATTTATCGATCTGTTTCGCATGGGCCAACCGGAGCAGATGTTCCGGGTCGATACCGACAACAACATCCCCACCGCAGCGGGGCTGGCGTCCTCTGCATCGGGCTTCGCAGCACTGACCCGGGCGATGGATGAAGCCTATGGCCTGGGGATGAGCGACACCGAGCTTTCCGTTATCGCCCGCTTGGGCAGCGGCAGTGCCTGCCGGTCTCTGTTCGAAGGGTTTGTCGAGTGGCAGATGGGCGTGCGGGAAGATGGTCTGGACAGCCATGCCATTCCGGTTGATAAGCCCTGGCCCGGGCTCTGTGTTGGGTTGGTTAAGGTGGATGAGCGTGAAAAGCGGGTGGATTCCCGCGCCGGGATGCAGCGCACCAAGGAGACCGCTCACCTCTATCAGAGCTGGCCGCTTCAGGCCGGGGCCGATCTGGCTAAACTGCACAATGCGCTGGACGAGCGTGACTTTGGCCTGCTGGGGGCAGTTGCAGAACAGAATGCGCTGTCGATGCACGCCACCATGATCGCCTCCTGGCCGCCGCTGCTCTACTGGCAGCCGGATACCGTGGCGGCCATGCACAGGGTCTGGGCGCTGCGCGAAGAGGGGCTGGCGCTCTACTTCACCATGGATGCAGGCCCCAACCTTAAATTACTGTTCGAATCCGCTTCGCAGGCGGCGGTGGAAGCGGCGTTTCCTGGCCTGGAAGTCATCAAGCCGTTCGGCGACTAGGTGTGGATGGATTTATCCTCACCCGCCACCAACGGGATGAAGGCAACCGGCTTGAGCTGAGTTACTGGCTGCTGACCGATCAAGGTGCCCACTGCGTTAGGGTTCAGGGCGAGGAGGCTGTATTCTTCCTGCCCACCGAGTATGAGGAACAGGCAACGGCTTGTCTGTCCGGTCGCACCGGCTGGCGTCTTAACCCGTTACCTTTGCGTGATCTTCAACAACGTCCTGTCTCAGCGCTTTACTGCACCACCCTGGCACTCTGGCGGGAGGCGGTAGCCCGCCTCGCAGAAGCCCATATTCCCACCATGGAGGAGGATATCCGTCCGGTGGATCGCTACCTGATGGAGCGCTACATCAACGGCGGGGCGCGGGCAGGGGAGCAGGATGGCCGGGTGCGGCTGGCAGCTTCGGACTACGTACCGCGTTTTCGTACACTCTCACTGGATATCGAAACCACCCTGCGGGCAGACCGCATCCTCTCGGTCGCCTTGCAGGGGGAGGGGCTGGAGCAGGTCTGGATCAATGGTGCCGCGCCTCGGGTAGAGGGCGTCTACGGCTGCCGCAATGAGCGCGAACTGCTGCAACGGGTGGTGGAGTCGATCACCGCATACGATCCGGATCTGTTGATCGGCTGGAATGTGATCGGGTTTGATCTGCGTGTGCTTCAGGCCCGTGCCGAGGCCTGCAATGTATCACTGACACTGGGGCGCGATGGCTCCACGCCGTTGGTCGACCGTGCCGCCAATGGGCGCTGGTATGCCCGCATCCCCGGCCGCGTTGTGCTGGACGGCATCGATACCCTGAAAGGCGCCACCTGGCGTTTTGAGCGCTACGGCCTGGAGTACGTGGCCCGCGAGCTGCTGGGCCGGGGTAAGGCGATAGAGAAGGTGAACGACCGTGGCGAAGAGATTCAGCGCCTGTACCGGGAAGATCGGCGTGCTTTGGCGCATTACAACCTGGAAGACTGCCGCCTGGTAACGGAGATATTCCAAAAGGCCGGTCTGATCGAATACCTGGTTGAGCGCGCACGCCTGACTGGTCTTGCACTGGATAAAGTGGGTGGCTCCCAGCAGGCGTTCGATAACCTCTACCTGCCGGACCTGCACCGTGAAGGCTATGTCGCCCCCCAGTACGCATCCGGTCGCTCCGATCTGGAGATACCCGGTGGTTTTGTGATGGACTCCAAACCGGGGCTCTATCGGCATATTCTGGTGTTGGATTTTAAAAGCCTGTACCCCAGTATTATCCGCACCTTCTGCATCGATCCGCTGGGCCTGTCCCAGGGGTTGCTTGAGAGTGCTAGTCCCGAGGATCTGGTGCCGGGATACCACGGCGCAATCTTCTCCCGCTCCCGCGCATTGCTCCCCACGATTATCGAACGCCTCTGGCAGGCGAGGGACAGGGCCAAGGCTGAGGGTAACAGCGCGCTTTCCCAGGCGATCAAAATCCAGATGAACGCCTGCTACGGGGTGCTGGGCTCACGTATCTGCCGCTTTTTCGATCAACGCCTCTCCGGCTCCATTACCCGGCGCGGCCATCAGATCCTCACCCAGACTGCCGAACGCATCGAGGTCCACCACGGCCATCAGGTGATCTACGGTGATACCGACTCGGTATTCGTCTGGCTGGGAGATGACTGGCATGACCAAGATACGACCGACTATGGCCAGAAACTGGCGGCGGATCTGACCGGCTGGTGGGCCGAGCAACTACAGCAGCGGTTTCAGCTTGAAAGCGCCCTGGAGCTGCAGTTTGAAGCCCATTACGAACGCTTCCTGATGCCACGGATGCGCCATAGCGAGAAGGGCAGTAAAAAGCGTTACGCCGGACTGAAGCGGCAGCCGAGTGGCCCGCCGGAGTTGGTGTTTCGCGGACTGGAGTCGGTGCGTACCGATTGGACCGCGCTGGCGCGAGAGTTTCAGCGCGAACTGTACGACCGTATCTTCCATGACCGGCCCTATCAGGAACTTATCCACCGGACGGTGTCCGATCTACAGGCGGGCCGGTGTGATGATGCGCTGGTCTACCATCGGCGCTTGCGACAGCCGCTGGATGCCTATGTGCGTAACCAGCCGCCCCATGTGCGAGCGGCACGCCGACTAGAGGCACAGCGGCAGGCGCAAGGCTTACCGCCCGCCTTTCAGGTTGGGGACAGTGTCGGCTACGTGATAACCGTAAACGGGCCGGAACCGGCGGAAAGCCGCAGCTCGCCCATCGACTACCAACACTACATCGACAAGCAGCTTTTACCCGTGGCAGACAGCATACTGCCCTTTATCGGGGAAGGATTCGAGACACTCACCGCGCCCCAGATTGGTCTCTTTTGAGTCCGCTGGCGTAAGATAGGGTAAACAGAGAGAGGAGAAACCGCCCACCCATGTCAGACCCCGACCGAAACCGACGCCGCATGGCACGCCTGATGACCCACCTGACCTGGGTGGTGATCCTGGCGATGCTCACCCTCTACTTCAACAACTACCTGGATCACCAGGAGAACCCTAATGCCTCTCTGGCATTGATGTCCGGCTCCGAGCCGGAAGTGGTGTTGCAGCGTAATAAGTCGGGCCACTACCTGGCACCGGGCGAGATCAACGGCGAGCGTGTGCGCTTCCTGCTCGATACCGGAGCCACCACCGTCAGCATCCCCGAGGCCCTGGCAGATCGACTGGGGCTGGAACGCGGACGCCCACTGCGCTCAATGACCGCCAACGGCATCGTCACCGTCTACCAGACCTCCCTGGATACAGTGACCTTGGGCGGAATCCGGATGCATGACGTGGATGCAGCCATCAACCCCGGCATGCATGAAGGGATCGTTCTGCTGGGTATGAGTTTTATGGAACACCTGGAACTGACCCAGCGCCAGGGCACACTCACCCTGCGCGTGCCGGACTCAGCCCGCTAATTTGTGGCTGCTCAAGAAAGTCAGATCGCCATCTGATAACTGATAAAAAACTTGGCCGCAACGGCAAACGCCGTCAGACCCGACACCAGCCCGAAGAAGATCAGCTTCCCCTCCCGCGACGCCTTGGCACAGATCTGAACATGCCAGACCGACCAGATCTTAAAGGCAATTGCCAGCATCAGCACGATAAACACCGCGATCTCAGTTTGGCTCCACTGCACCATAGCTCTGTCCCCTTTCTTTAAGATGTAAACAGAATACACCTTAAAGTGTATCTGAAAAACATCTTATAAAAAAGTCAGGTCGAGCCCTGAGACCGGGGCGTTCTACAATGTTGCGATCGTCATCTTTGGAGTCGCCGCCGACGATAATGTCGGACTGAGGTTGGGCGGGCTCTGACATCACGGTCTACTGAGGTAGTGCCGGGCTTTGTGCTGCCAGTATCATGGACGTTGTTGTAAAACCGCGCTAGATTTGAGGTATTCAGGAGAAACAGGAAGCGCGACATGGCCATTGAAGGCTCAGGGAACACCGTCATAGAAGGTTACATGATGCTGCAAGCATCCTGTGGCCACATACCCTTGAAAAGCTTTTCCCTTAATAATAGATGCCGTTGCCATGCGGATGGGCGCTTGAGTTCAACAGATATTTATACGGTCTGCGGATCAGACCGTATAAATGCTTAGCTGTTAAGATTCGGAAAGAAATCCACCAGTAAAATGATGGTTTATGGATGAAGTGAAAAGAGAATTTTTAGAGGATCTGGTAAGTACACCACCTGATTTGGTGGCGTCAGGGTGGATATTAAATCGCACACCATACCCTTTTGATGGTGATACACGACTATATGAGAATTGGCGTCGCGAGCTAGCGCAAAGAATTGAAGTAGACTCTTCTGAGATCGTTATTACTGGAAGTGGCGCATTTGGAGTTAGTTTGAATCCAAACAAAAATTTTCGCGAGTTTAACCGCCACTCCGATATAGATGTTGCAGTTATTTCGGATTATTTCTTCACTTTATCCTGGCGCTATTTGAGAAACTTAGGTTCTGGCATACACGGCTTGCCTCAGCCAGCCAAGCAGTCTGTGCGCGATCATGTCCATAAGTACATCTATTGGGGCACAATTGCAACGGATAAACTGCTTCCGTACCTGCCATTTGGGAAGAAGTGGCTAGAGGCACTGGATGACATGTCTAAAATCGCTCCGACCGTAGGGCGCGATATAAAAATCAGAGTTTATAGAGATTTCGATAGCCTTAGGTCTTACCAAGTCAATAATTTGAAGAACCTAAGAGCTCAAGAATTAGAAAAGGGGTTGTGATATGTCCAGATTTCTGAATACGACAAATAGGACTGTTGTTTGGTTTAAAAAAACAAATGACGCTGGTGATCTTCAGATGAAGCCACCATTTCAGAGGAATCCGGTTTGGACTTGGCCACAAAAAAGTTACCTTATAGACAGCATATTGAATGGGTATCCTGTTCCTGAAATTTATATGCAGGAGTTTGTTGATGAAGATGGTAATGAACAGCACATTATTATCGACGGGCAACAGAGAATTAGAACTTGCTTAGATTTTATCGAGGGAAAATTCTCTATAAAAGAGGATGAATCCCCCACATGGGGCGGCATGTCCTTTGATGACCTGTCAGGAGAAGATAAAAAGAAGATTTTTGGTTATATATTTATCGCCAGAATATTGCCAGAAATGTCTGATGATGCTATTCGTGGTATTTTTCAAAGGTTAAACAAGAACGTTGTTGCCCTAAACAAGCAAGAGCTTAGACAAGCTACTTACTGGGGGCCTTTTATAAATACAATGCAGGAAATATCTAACTACAACTACTGGAGTACCACAGGGATATTTACTCCACTTAATGTTCGTCGAATGATGGATGTAGAATTTATATCTGAACTGGCTATCGCTGTCATACACGGACATCAAAATAAGAAAGAAACTATTGATAGATATTATCAAGAGTATGAAGATGATTTCGAACAAAGGGATGAATTGGTTTCGATATTTAGAACAGTGATTTATGAGCTTGAGCAATTGCTCCCGGATATAAAAAATACTCGATGGAAAAAGAAGACGGATTTTTACTCGCTATTTCTTTACCTAGCCTCGCATCATAATCGTCTCCCGTTGACTCTAGAAAAAAGAGGAGAGTTTAGAGAAGCTCTCGATAGATTTTCCAAGGAGGTCAATAGCTATATTAGCTCTGACGCAGATGATGAAGAATTCTCACCGCAGGTCGTAACCTATGGAAGATCTATTAGGGCATCCTCGGATCTTGGCAACAGAAAAAGGAGGCACTTGGCACTTTGCGAGGTCTTGGATCCTATACTCGAAGTGGCTACTCAGGAAGTGCCCGCGTCAAAAATGACTCCTCTGCAAGAGGGTCTTTTTGATCAGGAGTATCACGATGATGAATCTTAACAAGTAATTCCAGTTTGTTCCGGGCCTGAAGGCCCTCCACCGGATGCCCTTTTCGCTGCGCTACGAGGGCACAGCTGAACAACGGCGTTAGCTTATGTTGCCCCAGCATAGCAAGAGGAACTTATGAAGAAGTACATCATTGAGTGCGACTTGGAAATTGAGTCCTCTCATGGGATAAGCGAAGTAGGGTTTGAAGGTGGTAATGTTTTCAAGTTAGTTGAAGGCATTGAATCCAAGGGGTGCCCGCTAGGATTGCCCAATACAGAAATTGAAATTATCGCCTCAGATAAGCCAGTATTTAAAGTTAAAGTAAATTCTTTCGACCTAACTAATCAAGAATCTCAAATATTGTATTTAGGCAAGCTGGCAAGCTATTTGTCATTTATTGCAGCGAAGGATGAAAAAAATGGACATTATGGTACGCCGTATATAAACATTAAATTCGGCACATTTAAAGCCAGACCTGTTGAGGTTAGAAGTCAAGAAATAATTGACAATGAGGCTATATTAACATCATTTATCCGAGTTTCAGACTCGCTATCAATAGAGTCAACTAGAAGCATAAGATTTAATCACGCCAGCATCGAATTGATACATCACAATGAACTCTTGGGATATTATTACAATGGGCTTAGAGCAGAGAGTGAAAAATCTAAATTTTTTCACTGGTTTTTGATTGTCGAATCCTTGGAGGGTAGTGAACGCTATTCTGAAATGTTTCCAAGCGGTACGATGTTCTCCAACGAAGAAAAAGAAAGTATAAAAGAACTAGCAGGCTCATTCGGAAATGATAAAAAGAATGCTCTTCTTTCGGTATTAACAAGAACATCAGAGTTTAGAAATAAGAAGCTTTTAGAGTTTTTATATGAATTAGAAGTTAAAGAGATTTTTAATATGCAAGGAACCCATCCGATAACCATTGATACTATAAAGTGTATTACAAGTGCTAGAAATAAATTATTTCATAAAGGTACTGAATTTCCCACGAAAATCCTTTGGTTCAACCTATTTCCGATCGTTACGCAAATCGTTGAAAATACGATAAAATATCAATACAGGCTAGAGGCAGCTAACAAATAATACAGTCGACGCCTACGGCGCACCTGATTTAGACGTTATATTTCTAAGACGAATCATGATTACCGAAACTGAATTATGGAAAGAAGATATCGCTAAAACAGCAAACAAATTGCTAAAGCGATTGGTGCAGAAGAAGTGGTCAAAGCGATCATGGTTTTGTTTGGAAAAGGAATTGTTTATAGGGTTTTACGCAGTACGAAAGTTAATTGAGTCAGATAATTCTCTTAATAAATTGTCTCATAAAAAATACGAATTGCTAATGTTTCAGAGGGGAAATATAATTCAGGATGAGTTTGATGAATTCGTACCGTATGACCATGAAAACAGCCAAAAAGAACTGGTCTCTGTAAGAGATATCTGCAATCAGTTTATACATAGTCACCATCTCATCCCTTTTGCTAGCAATAACAGCTTAGTGGGGTTTCTCGTTAATTCGGAGTTTCAAAGTAAAAAGGGGATATATATGATTACTATATTTGATATTGTAGAAATATATAGATCATGCGCTGGCCGTGAAGGTTTAGTAGATCAGAAAAACGAAATATAAGAGTGCAGTCACGACGACGTGTTTCTCTCGCCGTGGCCACTCCTTAGCACCCACAACTAGTGCAATACATGAAGACTCTAGAGAAAGTCATAATCGCAATAGGCACCTTGGATATGGGTTATTTTGCCTGGCTCGTTTTCAACACGCTCTCAGCAGAGCGTGGCGAGCTGGCGTTGCTCTGGAGCAGCTTGGCTGCGTTCGGGCTCCCATTTCCTGAAGTACAGTTCGCGGCGATAATCCTGTTTTATCTCTCAATACTTGTTTGTGGCTTCGCTTTGGTATTTCGATGGAGAAAAGTTGCCTGGCTTAATTATGTCCAGTCGCCGCTTCGCCTTATATTCGTCGTTCCGACCCTTTACCCACTGTTTTTCCTTTTCGCCAAGCTGGACATTGAGCTCGGCTTTTTTCTGTCACTGGCTTTGCTGGGCGCTATAGAAATCGGGCGCGTAGTCATCGTGTACAGGTGGCGCACTCATACAACCTAGTTTTGACTATGGTGCACCGTTAAAGGCAGGGGCCTGGCCGCATCAAGTCCCTTCCGCGAGTCGTCCAATTTTGATCTACCCTTTAGCCACGCTTAGCAATTCCGAATCCAATTTCAGCAATGTCGAGGAGAACGAAGATGGCAAAGGTTTTGGTGCTCTATCATTCCATGTACGGTCATATTGAGACGATGGCACATAAGGTGGCTGAGGGTGTCGGTAGCGTTGCCGGGGTGGAGGCGACGGTTAAGCGTGTGCCGGAGACGATGCCGGCTGAGGCCTTCAAGAATGCCGGTGGCAAGGTTGATCAGCAGGCGCCGGAAGCGAAGGTCGACGAGTTGGCCGAGTATGACGCCATTATTTTTGGTACGCCCACGCGCTTTGGGAATATGTCCGGTCAGATGCGTAACTTTCTTGATCAGACCGGCGGACTCTGGGCGAAGGGCGCGTTGGCGGGCAAGCTGGCCAGTGTGTTTACGTCCACCGGTACCGGTGGCGGCGAGGAGATGACCATTACCTCCACCTGGACCACGCTGGCGCACCACGGCATGATCATTGTGCCACCGGGGTATACCAACTCCGCGATGTTCGATATTTCTCAGGTCGGAGGCGGCACACCCTATGGGGCGTCAACGATTGCCGGTGGCGATGGCTCCCGACAGCCGGACTCCCGCGAGCTCGATCTTGCCCGCCACCAGGGTGAGCTGGTGGCGAAGCTGGCCGCCAAACTGTTCGGGTAAATCCCGCCGCAGTGATCGGTCCCGGCGGGTAGCAGGGTTCTCTCCGCTACTCGTCGTGCAGCATAAAAATAATCAACCGCCGTGGCCCATGCGCCCCCATCTGCAGGCGCTGCTCGATATCGGCGCTGCGGGAGGGGCCGGTGATTAGGTTCACAGTACGCGGCATGCTCTCAGGAAATTTCTCACGCAGTCGGCTCCAGGCGTCCTCGTAGGGGCCGACCAAGGTGCTGGCCGAGACTACGATCAGGTGGCAATCCGGCAGGAAGTTGAGCGTAGTCGGTGAATGTTCGCCGGAGTAGAGCATTACCGTGCCGGTTTCGGCGATGGCGCAGAAGGCGTTGGTGAGGCTGGCTTCATCGCCCACCTGTGCCGGGCGCCGCTCGCGGATCAGGGTGGTATCGGTCGACCAGGACAGCTCGGTCAGGTTGCTATCGTTTGCGGTTACCAAGTGGTCGATGCCGTTTACCGATAGCCAGTTTTCCACCGCCTGGGCCAGCTCATTGCGCCCGCTCAGCTCGATCACTTCCGCTGCGCTCTCTGTTGCCATCTCCAGAAACAGCGACATCATCTCGGCTGTCGGCAACTGGGCACGTTTGGGGATAATGTTGGATGCTTTCGCCTGCAAACGGTTGCGCACCGCCTGGCGGCGCACTTCATCATCTTTGGCGACATGCAGCCCGGCGCGGATGCGGTTAAAGATTTCTGCCTTGCTCATCGGTTCTGCTCCTGCCACTGCTGCATAAAGGTTTTGCCACTGGGTGCGGGTATATCGCGGTGGTCGGTCCAGCCACCGGCCAAGGGTAGTCGGGTAGCGCGTCCTTTCTTACCGGCCATCAACCTAAGAAAACGGTTGGAGCTGGCGGAGAGCAGGCGGTACAGCCCGGGTCGTTTGGCGAAGAACGCCCAGAACTTCAGTCCGTAGCGCACCGCCGCGGGGCTCAGGTGCTTTTCGTACTCTTTGTCGCGCCAGTGGCGCATCAGTTTGGGCAGTGGAATGCGTACCGGGCATACCTCTTCGCACTTGCCGCAGAAGGTGGAGGCGTTGGGCAGCAGGCCTGCCTGCTCGATACCCACCATCTGGGGTGTTAGCACCGAGCCCATTGGGCCGGGGTAGACCCAGCCGTAGGTCTGCCCGCCCACGGCGCCGTAAACCGGGCAGTGGTTCATGCAGGCGGAGCAGCGGATACAGCGCAGCATCTCCTGGAACTCGGAGCCCACCATCTCGCTGCGCCCGTTATCCACCAGTACCACGTGGAAGTTCTCGGGGCCGTCGGTGTCGCCCGGGCGGCGCGGGCCGGTGGAGAGGGTGTTGTAGACGGTGAACTCCTGGCCGGTGGCCGAGCGGGCCAGGAGGCGCAGGAACAGGGTCATATCCTCCAGCGTCGGAACCACCTTCTCGATAGAAGAGACCACCACGTGGGTCTTGGGCAGGGTTTGGGTCAGGTCGCCGTTTCCCTCGTTGGTGCAGATAATGGTGGAGCCGGTCTCTGCGATCAGGAAGTTGGCCCCGGTGATCCCCACATCGGCGCTGACGAACTTCTTGCGCAGCATCTCCCGCGCTTCCTGCATCAGTACCGCCGGATCCTCGCTGCGCGGGCGCTTATGGTGCTCATGGAAGGCATCGGCTACATCATCCAGCGTCAGGTGGATCGCCGGGGCGACGATATGACTGGGGTGGTCCTGACGTAGCTGGAGAATGTATTCGCCCAGGTCGGTTTCCACCGGCTCGATACCCTGCTTCTCCAGATATTCGTTAAGGCCGATCTCTTCGGTGACCATGGACTTGCCCTTGGTCACTGTCTTGGCGCCCTGCTCACGGCAGATCTGTAAAATAGTCTGGCGCGCATCCTCGGCGGTACGACACCAGTGCACGGTGCCGCCATTGGCCGTCACATTACGTTCGAACTCCTCCAGATAGAGATCCAGGTGCTCGATAATATGGTTCTTCAGATCGCGGGCCTGATCACGCAGTGCTTCAAACTCCGGCAGGCGGGCGGCCGCCGTGGCGCGTTTGGCCGGGAAGCCGGCCTTCAGGTTGCCAAGCGCTTTCTGGAGGTTGGCATCGGTGAGCGCAATGCGTGCGCTCTCTTTAAATTCCGGGCTTCTGACTTGCATCGGTTCCTCCTCAGGCGCTTTGTTCGGCGTCACCGATAGCCGGTGTCTGGATCATATCCGCCAGGACTTCCACCACATGGCGGGCTTCAATCTCAACCCCTTCGCGCTTGAGCTTGCCCGCCATATTGAGCAGACAACCCAAGTCGCCGCCCAGCAACAAGTCCGCGTTGGTGGCACGAATGTTCTCCACCTTGTTGGAAACCATGCGGTTGGAGATATCCGGGTACTTCACGCAGAAGGTGCCGCCAAAACCGCAGCAGGTTTCCGCTTCTTCCATTTCGCAGATCTGAACCCCGGGCATTCGGGACAGCAGCTCCCGGGGCTGTTTTTTGACGCCCAGTTCGCGCAGGCCGGAGCAGGAGTCGTGGTAGGTGACGGTGCCTTTGAACGCTCCCTCAAGTGTTTCCTGCTTCAGATGCTCGGCCAGAAAACTGGTGATCTCGAAGGCGCGGGATTTCAGGTTAAGCGCGCGCTGATACCAGGGGTCGTTCTCCTCGAACAGCTCCGGGTAGTGGTGCAGCATGCCGATGCAGGAGCCGGAGGGGCCAACCACATACTCAAAGCCATCGAACGCATCGATGGTCTGGCGTGCGATATCCGCCGTATCCTCCCGGTCGCCGGAGTTGAAGGCGGGTTGTCCACAGCAGGTCTGGCGCTGAGGAACCTTAACGTCGAAGCCGGCCAGCTCCAGCAGCTTCACGCTGGCGAAAGCCACTTCGGGGCGAAACATGTCAGCCAGACAGGTCACGAACAGGCCGACGCGGGGGCGAGGTTGAGCCATAGTGGGGTTATCTCTGTTTTCTGTTTATCGTCTGCCCTGAAAGATAGGCGAGGGGGTCGATATTGAAAATGTAGTCGGGCAAACTGGTCTGACCAAGAAACGTTAGGAGCATTGGAGTGGCCGACGAGGCAGATAGAGGGCCAGGCGAAAGACTCTATACGGAGTTGCTCAAGCAGATCGCCGAGATCGATCTGGCCCCGGGTGAAAAACTACCCTCGGAGCGTGTCATCGCACAGGAGCAGTCGATCTCCCGGGAAAGCGTTCGCGAGGCCTTCTCCCGCCTTCAGGCCGAAGGATTGATCAAGTCGGCCCCGGGGCGGGCGAGCCGGGTCTGTAACCTGCTCTCTCCCCACCTTCAGCTTCCGCTGGAAGGGCTGGGTGATGATCTGGATTTTCAGCTCCAGGTGATGGAAGTCAGGGCGTTACTGGAAGGCGAATGTGCCTGGTATGCCGCCCAGCGGGCCGATGATCAGGAGCTGGAAGCCTTAGCGCAGGAGTATGCCCGGATGCACGCCCGCGCCAAGCAGGAGACCACGCTGGCACGCGCCCGGGCCGATCTTCAGTTTCATATGCTGATCGCCCGCTCCAGTCACAACCTGCTGCTGGTATCGTTCAGCCAGCTGTTTTACGAGCGCTACTTCAACGCTATCTACGGTGTCCTGTCCCGTACGTTAAAAAAGTTTGGCCGTTATCCACAGGGCATCAGAGGTCAGCATGCCCAGATCCACCGGGCGATTCAGGCGCGGGATGCGGACGGGGCGCGGCGCATTGCGCGGGAGCATATTCTCTATACAAGGGGATTGTTGGCCGGGGAGTAACGAGCAGGCTTTGCGTGGGAAAATGTAGTGATGGGCGGGACGCTATTCCAGCGTCCCGCTGTCATTTTAGTTATAAAGAGTGTCAGGCTGATGCTTCTTCAAGCGCTTCCAGAGGGCCGAAGAACTCGTAGCGGATCTGCTCTTTAGGCACTGCCAGTGCGGTCAGGCTGCGGTAGCAGCTTTGCATGAAAGCCTTTGGCCCGAGAAAATAGATATCCGGATTCTGTCGCAGGGGGAGCAGCGACTCCAGACGCGACTGGTCGAGAAAGCCTGCCGCGACCCCCTGATCCTCCGGTAGAGGCTCGCTGTAGCAGTAGCTGACGTTCAGGTTGTCGTACTCGCGACCCAGTTGGTCGACCATCGTTTTGAATGCATGGGTTTTGCTGTTCAGTGCTCCATGAATGAAGTGCACCTGGCGGCCCGACTCCAGGGCAGGGCGCAGCATGCTAATTGTTGGTGTAAGGCCGACGCCGCCGGAGAGCAGTACCAGGGGACGTTCACTGTTATTCAGCACGAAATCGCCACAGGGCGGCGTCAGTCGGACAATATCGCCGGGATTAACGTTGTCGTGCAGGTGGTTTGAGACGCGACCGGCAGGCTCGCGTTTGACACTGATCCGGTAGTGCGGTTGGCTGGGGCAATCGGACAGCGAGTAGTTGCGCCGTGTGGTTTCGCCGTCGACCTCCAGAATGATGGTGGTGTACTGGCCCGGCTGGAATGCAGCCACGGGCTGACCATCCACAGGCTCGAAGTAGAATGAGGTAATCACGTCGCTCTCACGCTCTTTGCGTACCAGGCGGAACTCCCGCTCACCACGCCAGCCACCCGGCTTTTCTTCGTTGCTACGATAAACCCCCTCCTCAGCGGTGATCAGAATATCCGCCAACTGCTGGTAGGCTTCGCCCCAGGCGTTAAGGACATCCTCGGTTGCCACATCGCCGAACACTTCCTTGATCGCGGCCAGCAGGCACTCACCCACAATGGGATAGTGCTCGGGCAGGATGTTGAGGGAAGCATGTTTGTGCACGATCAGAGAAACCGCATCGCCGAGCTGGTCCAGTCGGTCCAGGTTGCTGGCATAAGCAACGACAGCGTTGGCCAGTGCCTGACGCTGGGTGCCTTGAGCCTGATGTGCTTCGTTGAAATAGGCTTTGACCTGCGGGTAGCGATCGAACATCAGCGGGTAGAACACTTCAGTAATGGCCCGAGCGTTCTCTTTAACCGCCGGCAGAGTGGCGTCAATTATTTCCCGGGATTGTGCAGACAGCATAGTTCTCTCCTGTATTGATAGACCGATAGGTCGTTTCTTGTTGTCATGGAGTAAGCGGGAACCGTGCCAGTCTTTAAAAGATTGATCTATAAAGGATCTTTTATTGCAATATTGTCATTATGACATCTGTTTTCTTTGTTAAATAAACAATGAGATTGTCACAATGACATTGCTCGATATGGCTGACTCGATGCTATCGGCTGTCTCGGATCGGGCCCGGGCAATTTCAACCGGTTGCTGACAAGGCTTGGGGAAAAAGCGCTTTCAGTTTTCAACAGGGAAGCATGAATCACTGTGATTCAATGAGCTTTCGACTACCCCCTCGGGTGTATTGGTTTGGCGGGGCCAACCTTCTAGGCTGAGCTTTTAAAATCAGCTTAGAGCCGAGGAGTTTTCATGCGCACACTCGCTGAATGGACCGCACTGTCGGAGACGATCGAGTTTCGGAGCCAGGCCTGGATCGATGGCGCCTTTCACAGTTCGGTCAGCGGTGAAACCTTTCCCTCCATCAACCCGGCTACCGAAGCCCATCTTGCCGATGTGAGTAGTTGTGACACGGCGGATGTGGATCGTGCCGTTGCGGCGGCGCGGCGGGTGTTCAAGGCGGGAGACTGGTCCCGACGGGCACCGGCGCAGCGTAAAAAGGTGCTGCTGAAACTGGCAGATCTGCTTGAGCAGCACGCAGACGAGTTTGCGCTGACCGATACGCTCGATATGGGCAAGACGATCTCCGAGATGATGGGGATCGATGTGCCCGATAGCATCGACTGTCTGCGCTGGACCGCGGAGTCGATCGATAAGATCTACGGCGAGATTGCCCCCACCAAAGCCAGCACCCTGGGTCTGATCACCCGTGAGCCGGTGGGCGTTGTGGGTGCCATTACCCCCTGGAACTATCCGCTGATGATGGCCATGTGGAAGCTGGCGCCCGCGCTGGCGGCCGGTAACAGTGTGGTGCTCAAACCCTCGGAGAAAGCATCGCTCAGCGCGCTACGCTTTGCTGAACTGGCTGCCGAGGCGGGGCTGCCCGATGGCGTATTGAATGTGGTACCGGGCTTTGGCCATACGGCGGGCAAGGCGCTGGCTCTGCACATGGATGTGGATGTGCTGGCCTTCACCGGCTCAACCCGGGTGGCGGGCATGTTGATGGGTTATGCCGGTCAGTCCAATCTGAAACGGGTCTGGATTGAGGCCGGTGGTAAATCACCGGTGGTGGTGTTTGATGACTGCGAGGATATCGACGCCGCCGCTTTGGGCGCCGCCCAGGCGATTCTGACCAACCAGGGCGAGGTGTGTATCGCCGGCTCCCGGTTGTACGTTCAGAACAGTATTCGTGAACCCTTTATGGAGGCGCTGAAGCGCCATGCGGCCAAGTATGTGCCGGGAAATCCGCTGGATCCCAGCGTTAAAATGGGGCCGATGGTGGATCGGGCACAGCTTGATACCGTTAACCGTTACATCGGATTGGCCGTGGAAGAGGGCGCCGATGTGGTCATGGGCGGTATCAGCGAACCTGCATCCGGTTTCTATCCGCAACCTACGCTGCTTACCGGTACCAGCCAGAGTATGACCTGCGTAAAAGAGGAGATATTCGGTCCGGTGCTCTGCGTGGCGGGGTTTGATACCGAGGAGGAGGCGATGCGCCTGGCCAACGACAGCATCTACGGCCTGGCCGCGTCGGTCTGGACCGCCAATCTCTCCCGCGCGCACCGGGTTAGCCGGGAGCTGGAGAGCGGTATGGTCTGGATCAATGGCTGGGGCGAAGGCGATACCACCATGCCCTTTGGCGGCGTTAAGGGATCCGGTAACGGGCGCGACAAGTCGCTGCATGCACTGGAGAAATACAGTGAGCTGAAATCTGTCTGGATCTCGCTGTAATCCGCAGGATGATGGAAACGGCTCAGGCCGTTTCCATCACCGCTGCCGGTGTCTCAGCCGGCAGTGATTTCAGGTGGCCGAGAAACAGGGTGAAAATCTCGGACTGAGTGGAGGTGTTGAGCTTGGCATGGATATTTTTACGGTGAACCTTCACTGTACCCACGCTGATATTAAGCTGATCGGCGATCGCCTTCGAAGAGTTACCTTTCAGAATCAGGTGAGTGATCTCCCGCTCACGTTGAGTTAGTACCCCGCTACCAAAGCTTTTCAGTGCCTGTTTGACTGCGTCATCCGACTGTTCGTACTGGATGTACTCGCCCGACTGGGCCAGCCAGAACTGGCGAAACAGGGCGCTGATCACCGGGTAGATCTCCTGTAACGCTTTCATCTCCGCACGGGTCACTGTGCCCAGCGCTTCCTTACGGCTCAATGAGATGGTGCAGGTGACTTTCGGGTCCAGCTGAATCACCAGTACGATCTCATCGACAATGCCAAAATACTGATAGCAGTTCTGGTAGAACTCACTGCTCTCGAACGAGTCCGGTGCGTACTCGGCCAGGCGTGTTACACCGGAGGTGACATCTCCCTGGATGGCGTTGAACAGCGGGTCGAGCAGGTAGTAGCCGTTATCGAGAAACGAGCGCAATGTGTTGCTGTGCTCCGCCGGGTCGATGGGGTGTATCACCACCGGTTTAAACGACTTCTTGTAGGTGACAATCAGGGAGGTGTCGAAGTGGCAGTAGGTTGCCAGCATATCGATCAGTACCCGGGGAAAGCTGGGCAGGCGAACGTGGTCGATCAGCAGGGCCAGGTTTTTTTGCCAGCCGTCCTGAATATTGATCGTCCGGAATGAATCAGACATCGGAATACCGTATTTTTTTGAGTCGCTGATGCGGAGGGGGCGCGTAAATTCATCGCTTTAGTTATTACTTATACAAGACGTACTCTTACACAAAAAAAAGGCGTACCACAACTTTCACCCCGCAGGGCACGTCGTGATACGCCGAGGCACGGGAGGGATCAGCCGAGCTGAACCCCCTGTTCCTCCAGGGAGCGAACGGTCAGATCAAGGCATTTGAGTGCCTTATCGATCAATTCATCGATCTCCGCCTTGGAGATCACCAGCGGTGGTGAAAGCACCATGCGGTTGCCGCAGGCGCGCATAATCAGGCCGTTGGCGAAGCAGTGGTTACGGCAGATGGTGCCCACGTCCAGATCACTGTCGAACAGCTTGTGGTTGGCTTTGTCCTGAGCCAGCGCCATACCGGCGACCAGTCCCATACCTTCGATATGGCCGACCAGCGGGTGGTTGCCCAGACGCTCGCGCAGCTGTTGTTGCAGGTAGGGGCCGGTTTCCTCGCGCACCTGCTCGATCACTTTTTCCTCTTTGAGGATGCGCAGGTTTTCCAGTGCCACGGCAGCGGCAACCGGGTGGCCGGAATAGGTGAAGCCGTGGTAGAACTCACCGCCTTTCTCGATCAGTGTCTTGGCGATACGGTCCCCCACAGCCACAGCTGAGATCGGCAGATAGCCGGAGGATAGCCCCTTGGCCATGGAGATCATATCGGGCTTGATATCCAGGGTTTGGCTGCCAAACCAGTTGCCGGTACGGCCAAAGCCGCAGATCACCTCATCGGCCACCAGCAGGATGTCGTACTTGCGGCAGATCTTCTGGATCTCCGCCCAGTAGCCTTCCGGCGGGACGATCACGCCACCTGCACCCTGAATCGGCTCACCGACAAAAGCGGCCACGTTGTCCGGGCCCACTTCCAGAATCTTCTCCTCCAGCGCCTTGGCACAGGTCAGAGCGAACTCTTCGGGGGATTGACCTTCGGCTTCGCCATACCAGTAGGGCTGACGGATATGCTCAATCGCCGGCAGCATCGGGCCGCCCTGCTTGTGCATCGCACCCATACCGCCCAGGCTGGTGCCGCCGATGGTGCTGCCGTGGTAAGCGTTCTCACGGGAGATCAGGATCTTGCGCCAGGGCTTGCCGGCCACTTCCCAGTAGCGACGTACCATACGGATGACGGTATCGATCGCTTCGGAGCCGGAGTTGGCAAAGAAAATATGGTTAAGATCACCCGGGGTCAGCGCGGCCAGTTCGTTGGCCAGTTGAGTGGCCGGGTTGGTGGTGGTCTGGAAAAAGGTGTTGTAGTAGGGCAGCTCATTCATCTGGCGCTGAGCCGCTTCGGCCAGCTCCTTGCGACCATAGCCGATATTGACGCACCAGAGGCCCGCCATGCCGTCGATAATCTTGTTGCCCTCACTGTCCCAGAGATAAACCCCCTCGGCACGCTCAATAATCCGGGCACCCTTCGAATTAAGGGCCTGAGTATCGGTGAACGGGTGAAGGTGATGCTGCGCATCCAGAGCGCGAATCTCTTCGCTGTGGACCGCTTCCTGGTTGATCGCATTCATGGGCTATCTCCAATGACTGTTAGGTTCCTCCCGTCGCTGGATTTGTGCTACACCGTTTCCAGAGTCGGGCGTCTAGGTTGGAGTAACATTAGCGGGGCCGGCAGAGGCTCGAATATACCTACCCGGGGATATTTTGACGTTGGGATCATCGATATAGTGTAGGCAGACATCGCTAAACAGGCTTTAGAGGACAGAGGATGAAAATCGGGATTCTCGCCACCGGCATCACGCCGGATGAACTGCTGGATCAATACGGTACGTACGCACAGATGTTTATCGACCTGCTGGGGCCGGATAAGCACAGCTATGCGGTTTACGATGTGCGCGAGGGCGATTTCCCGGATGGGGCCGGCCAGTGCGATGGCTGGATTATCACCGGCTCCAAATGCGGTGTGTATGACGATCTGCCCTGGATGCGCACGCTTAAGCAGCTGATTATGGAGATCTACGAGGCGGATCTGCCTTTGGTAGGCATCTGCTTTGGCCATCAGATAATCGCGTCGGCTTTCGGTGCCCGGGTTGAGAAATACAGCGGTGGCTGGGGCGTGGGGCTGCATAGCTACAATATCGAGGGTGAGCACAGCTTCCTCGTTCCCAGTGAACCCAGCTTTACCATCAACGCCATGCACCAGGATCAGGTGCTTGAGCTACCTGAGAACGCCGAGCTTTTTGCGACCTCCAGCTTTTGTCGTTATGCCGGGCTTGTCTACGGCGACCGCATCCTGACATTGCAGGCGCACCCGGAGTTTACTATCGCCTACGAGCGCGATCTGGTGATGGCGCGCAAGGGGGCTGTCGTGCCCGATGCGGTGGCCGATGCAGGGCTGGCTACGCTTACCGACGATGCTCGAATAGACTCGGCGATAGTCGCCCAGTGGATGGAGCGCTTTCTGACCCGTCAGTGACGCGGCTTTCTTCGAACAGCGGCGGCTGTAACCCGGTGATCACCGAGCCACAGCCGCCGCGTTTTCTTTTACTCCATTTCTAGCCTTCGATTGTGGCCTTCTGTTTGCGGTCCGAGCGCCGCGCAAGGTACCAGGCGATAAACGCCACCAGAGACACCGCCAGGATAATCAGTGTGGCCAGGGCGTTGATCTCCGGCGATACCCCCAGGCGTACCGAGGAGAACACCACCATCGGCAGCGTGGTGGAGCCCGGGCCCGAGGTAAAGCTGGCGATAACCAGGTCATCCAGCGACAGACTGAACGCCAGCAGCCAACCCGCAATCAGTGAGGGCGCGATCACCGGGATGGTGATCAGAAAGAAAGATTGCAGGGGTGTTGCGCCCAGATCCATGGCCGCTTCCTCCACGGAACGGTCCATCTCACGCAGACGTGATGAAACCACCACCGCCACATAGGCGGCACAGAAGGTGGAGTGCGCGATCCAGACCGTGGTCATGCCGCGCTCCATGGGCCAACCGATAAAGTCCGCCATATGCACGAACAGCAGCAGCAGGGAGAGACCGGTGATCACCTCCGGCATAACCAGTGGTGCGGTGATCATGTTGGAGAGGGTCATCTTGCTCCAGGAGTGACGGAAACGGGTCATGACGAACGCCGCCATGGTGCCCAGAACCACCGACATGGTGGCGCTGTAGAAGGCGATCACCAGGCTGGTCCAGACCGATCCCAGAATCTGCTTGTTCTGCAGCAGCTCGCCATACCATTTGAACGACCAGCCACCCCAGACCGTTACCAGCTTGGACGCGTTGAAGGAGTAGATCACCAGGATCAGCATCGGCACGTAGAGGAACAGCAGGCCGATCCAGAGCATTACGGTTGAAAAGGAGGGCTTTTTCACGATTCGGCCTCCATGGAGCGCGACTGATAACGGTGGAACAGGGAGATCGGTATGATCAGCAGGGCCAGCATGACGATTGCGAGTGCTGCGGCTACCGGCCAGTCCCGGTTATTGAAGAACTCCTGCCAGAGAATCTTGCCGATCATCAGGGAGTTGGGGCCACCCAGTAGCTCCGGAATCACGAATTCACCCACCGCCGGAATAAACACCAGCATGGAGCCGGCGATGATGCCGCCCTTGGACAGGGGCAGGGTGACAGTCCAGAAGGTATGCAGGCTGCGTGAGCCCAGATCCGCTGCCGCTTCGAGCAGGCTGTTATCGAGCTTGACCAGGTTGGCGTAGAGCGGCAGTACCATGAACGGCAGGTAGGCATAGATAATGCCGATATAAACCGCAATATCGGTATTCATGATTCGCAGGGGGGAATCGATTACACCCAGCCAGAGCAGAAAATTATTGATCAGGCCGGTGTCGCTGATCAGACCCATCCAGGCGTACACCCGGATCAGGAATGAGGTCCAGGAGGGCAGCATGATCAGCAGCAACAGAATAGTCTGCGCTCGCCCGGAGGAGCGCGCCATGGCGTAGGCCATGGGGTAACCCAGCAGCAGACAGCCCAGCGTTGAGAAAAAGGCGATCTTCAGCGAGTTGATATAGGCCGCTACATAGAGGGAGTCGTCGAGCAACAGCAGGTAGTTGCCCAGGTTCAGCGAGATCTGCAGCATCTCGTCGACATAACTGACCAGGCTCTCGTAGGGCGGTATGGCAATCGCCATGTTGGAGAGGCTGATCTTGAGGACGATCAGAAACGGCAGTGCGAAAAACAGCAGCAGCCAGAGGTAGGGCACACCGATCGTCAGAATGCGCCCGTTGGGCTTCTTCCAGGTCAGTTTTTTCATGAGCGCAATACCACCCCGCTGCTCGCTTCCCAGCTCACATACACCGACTCCTCCCAGGTGGGGTAGTCAGCGCGGCGCTCCCGGTTGGCCAGTATGCTCTGGACGATCTGACCGCCCTCCAGTTCGATGTAGAACACGGAGAAACCGCCCAGGTAGGCGATGTCATGCACCTTGCCCAGCGCCCAGTTGTACTGGTCTTGGGGTTGTTCGCGGCTGATCAGTGTTTTCTCGGGCCGGACGGCCAGCCAGACATGCTTGTTTTCCACGTTGGTGGAGACACCGTGGCTGACATAGAAGGGTTGCGGGATCGCGGGCGACTGGATGATGGCGTGGTCGGTCTCATCGGCCACGATATCGCCCTCAAACAGATTCACGGAGCCGACGAACTCGGCAATCATCCGGCTGTTCGGGCTTTCGTAGATATCCATCGGGCTGCCTATCTGCGCGATCCAGCCCTCATCCATGATGGCGATGCGAGCGGCCATGGTCATCGCCTCTTCCTGATCGTGGGTCACCATGACGCAGGTCACGCCCACGCGCTCCAGGATCTCGACCACTTCCAGCTGCATCCGCGTGCGCAGTTTTTTATCCAGTGCGCCCATGGGCTCATCGAGTAACAGCAGCTTGGGGCGTTTGGCGAGAGAACGGGCCAGGGCAACACGCTGGCGCTGTCCACCGGACAGCTGATGCGGCTTGCGCTTGGCGTATTTTTTCATGTCCACCAGCCCCAGCATCTCATCCACCCGGGCCTCGACTTCCGCCTTGGGCAGTTTGTCCCGTTTGAGCCCGAAAGCGATATTCTGGGCCACGGTCATATGCGGGAAGAGCGCATAGGACTGAAACATCATGTTGATGGGGCGCTCGTAGGGGGGGAGGTCGGTGATATCTTCCCCATCCAGATAGATGCGCCCCTGGGAGGGTTTCTCAAATCCGGCCAGCATGCGCAACAGTGTGGATTTACCCGAGCCTGAGCCTCCAAGGAGCGCAAAGATCTCTCCCCGGTTGATGTTCAGTGAAACGTCGTCAACGGCGCGGACCTCTTCAAACAGTTTGCTGACACCCTCGATCCTCAGAATCTCCTTGGTCTCGGTGGTGGTCTGCGAGGCGGCGGTGGCTTCTAAAGCGGCCATGAATACTCTCCAAAACGGAATACGGGATCGTTTTCAACGGTTCGATCCGGTGCTTGGTGATGCTTGGTCAACAGGCGGCGCCGCCTGGAGTGCGGCGCCGCACCGGTTTACTGGCCCGATTTAACCCGGGTCCAGGTGCGAGTCATGGCGCGGATTACCTTGGGATCCAGGTCAGCAAAGGTGTAAAGCTTCTCGCTGGTTTCCTTGCTTGGGTAGATGCCCGGGTTGTTGCGAATCGCTTCGTCAACCAGTGGGGTCGCTTCCGCATTGCCGTTGGGGTAGGCCACGTAGTTGGTGATCTCCGCGATAACGGCGGGTTCAAGCAGGTAGTTCAGGAATGCGTGGGCGGCTTCCTTGTTCTTGGAGTCGGCCGGAATCGCCAGCATGTCGAAGAAGGTACCCGCCCCCTCTTTGGGGATGCTGTAGGCCACGTTGACACCGTTATCAGCTTCGATTGCGCGGGCTTCAGCCTGCAGGATATCGCCGGACCAGCCTACCGCCAGGCAGATGTCGCCGTTGGCCAGATCGGTGATGTACTTGGAGGAGTGGAAGTAACGCACATGAGGACGGATCGCCATCAGTACGTCTTCCGCTTTCTTTACGGCATCGCGGCTGGTGGGGTTGGGGTCTTCGCCCAGGTAGTTCAGTGCGGCCGGAATGATCTCGCTCGGTGCGTCGAGCAGGGAAACACCGCAGGATTCGAGTTTGGCCAGGTTTTCCGGCTCAAACACCACCGCCCAGGAGTCGATCTTGTCCACACCCAGCGCTTCTTTCACCTTGTCCACGTTGTAACCGATACCGGTGGTGCCCCAGAGGTAGGGGAAGGCATGGTTATTACCCGGGTCGGCGGCCTGCAGCGGTTTCAGCAGCGTTGGATCCAGGTTATCCCAGTTGGACAACTGGCTGCGGTCCAGCTCCATGAAAATTCCGGCACGGATCTGCTTGGCCAGGAAGCTGTTGGAGGGTACGACTACATCGTAGCCGGAGTGCCCGGAGAGCAGTTTTGCTTCCAGTACTTCGTTGCTGTCGAATACGTCGTAGACGACCTTGATCCCGGTCTCCTTCTCGAAGTTCGCCAGCGTGTCTTCGGCGATGTAGTCCGACCAGTTGTAAACATGCAGGGTTTTTTCTTCAGCCTGAACACCGGTACAGGTCAATGCGCCCAGGGTGACGGCCAGTAGTGTTTTACGAATCGATGGCTTCATGTTGCCTCCTCAGTGGTAGATGTCCGTAGTTACCGGAATGTCTGTGCACCGGGCTCTGTGCCCGGGGTTATCGTTTGCCGGTCGGGTTCGATTACCGGACCATGCCGACCCGTTTCAGGGTGGCCTCGAGGGGGACTGCATTGACTCATGTGTGGCTCCTTCTTATTACTGTTGTGGGCGGAAACCTGAGTTCTGTTTTGATTTTTTGTTAGACGGTAACCAGCAGGAATTCCCGTTCCCAGGAGCTGATTACCCGTTTGAAGTTTTCCATCTCGGCACGCCGGGTTGCGATATAGCCATCCACGAACAGGTCGCCGAGGTAGCTGCGGATCACCGGGCACTGCTCCATCTGCTCGTTAGCGGCTTCCAGCGTAAGGGGCAGTCGGAGGCTGCGGCGCTCATAGGCACGGCCCTCTACCGGAGCGGTGGGGGTCAGGCCCTCGATCATGCCGATGTATCCGCACAGCAAACTTGCGGCGATCGCCAGATATACATTGGCGTCAGCGCCGGCCAGGCGATTTTCCACGCGCTGATTGGCGGCCGAGGAGACCGGCACGCGCAGGCCGCAGGTGCGGTTCTCGTCACCCCACTCCACGTTAACCGGTGCCGAGGTGTCTGGCAGAAAACGACGGAATGAATTGACGTTGGGTGCAAACATCGGGATCAGGCTGGGGATGTAGCGCTGTAGCCCGGCAATATGGCTGAGGAACAGATCGCTTTTACCACCGTCCGCTGTAGAGAAGACATTGTTGCCCTGGGCGTCGAGAATACTCTGGTGAATATGCATGGCGCTGCCGGGTTCGTTGGTCACGGGTTTGGCCATGAATGTGGCTATAACATTGTGTTTTAAAGCCGCTTCGCGCAACGTGCGCTTGAACACGAACACCTGGTCAGCCACCTGCAGCGGATTCCCATGGAGGAAGTTTATCTCCATCTGCGCGGTGCCTTCCTCATGGATCAGGGTATCGATATCCAGCCCCTGAGCTTCGCACCAGTCATACATATCCTCGAACAGCGGATCGTATTCGTTGGCGGCATCGATAGAGAAGGATTGACGACCGCTCTCGCGCAGGCCGGAACGGCCAATAGGCGGTTGCAGCGGCAGGTCAGGATCGGCTGAACGGGCGGTCAGGTAGAACTCCATCTCCGGTGCCACGATCGGTTGCCAGCCTTTCTCCGCATAGAGAGCGAGTACCTTTTTCAATACATTGCGCGGTGAGAGGGCGATTGGGTTGCCATGACGGTCGTAGGTGTCATGAATTACCAGCGCGGTTTTTTCCAGGGTCCAGGGAATCAGGTAGGCAGCTTGTGGATCGGGTTTACAGATGAAGTCGATATCGGCGGGGTGGAGAAGTGCATAGTAGAGGTCATCTTCAACATAGTCTCCGGTGACCGTTTGCAGCAGAATACTCTCCGGCAATCGCATCCCTTTTTCGGCGATAAATTTATCCACCGGTGAGATCTTGCCTCGGGCGATGCCGGTCAGGTCGCTGACCACGCACTCCACCTCGGTGATGCCCTGTTCTTTCAGCCAGCGTTCTAGCTCCGCTTCCATGATATCTGTCCTGTTGGGTTTGAACCGACCGCGTTGTTTTTTTAGTGCCTGAATGGCTCAACACGGTGTTCGCTATTTTTTACATATGACGATAGATCCATAATCCCGCCGGACGCTGATCATCAACAATACCCCCTGGGTGGTATATCCCGAAAAATTCTTTTAAATCAGAATCGTAAAGCATCACTCTGGTGCGGGTGTGGATTCAAGGGTGCACATATGGTGCATATATGGTCGGCGGGTAATCAGCTGTTGCCTCGAGCCTCCGCATCTTTCTGTTTTATAACTGATTGAAATTATTTACATATACGGGTGCGTTCGATGAGTAATCTAAGTTCTGAGGATGTGGATCTTCCCAGCCTGGATGAGGCCCAGGCGTTTATGGAGCAGCATCCGGATCTGCAGTTTGTTGATCTGCTGATCGCCGATATGAACGGTATTGTGCGCGGAAAGCGGATTGACCGGTCGGCTCTGAAGAAGGCGTTTACCAGCGGCGTGGCGCTGCCCGCATCGCTCTATGGGTTGAATATCCAGGGCACCACGGTGGAGGAAACCGGGTTGGGGCTGGAGATCGGGGATTCCGACCGAATCTGTCTGCCGGTGCCGGGTACACTTGCCATGGAGCCCTGGCAGGCGCGGCCCATTGCCCAGTGTCTGATGTCAATGTATGAGGACCGTGAAACCCCGTTCTTTGCAGATCCGCGCATGATACTGAAAAGCATCGTCAGGAAGTTCAAAGAGTTGGGATTAACGCCGGTGACCGCATTTGAGCTGGAGTTCTACCTGATTGACCAGGAGAACGTATCCGGCCGTCCGCAGCCACCACGCTCGCCCATTTCGGGCAAGCGCCCGGAAAGTGTCCAGGTTTACTCCATCGATGAACTGGATGAGTACACCGATTTGCTTATGGATGTGATTACCACCGCCCGGGCCCAGAACCTGCCTGCCGATACCATCGTCGCCGAGTCGGCGCCGGGGCAGTTCGAGATCAACCTGATGCATGTGGATGATCCGGTGCGCTCCTGTGATAACGCTACTCTGCTGCGCCGTGTCATCAAAAGTGTGGCTTACGACCATGAGATGGATACCACCTTCATGGCCAAGCCCTACGCCGACCAGGCGGGCAATGGCATGCATCTGCATATCAGTCTGGTGGATGACAAGGGTAACAATATCTTTGCCATGGAGGAGGGGGAGGAGCCCAACGATATGTTGCGCTGGGCTCTGGGCGGTATGCTGGAGACGCTGGATCAGTATTTCGCGATTCTCTGTCCCCATATCAACTCCTATCGTCGTTTCAGCCCCGAGTTTTTCGTACCCATGGCCGCAACCTGGGGTATCGAAAACCGCACCACGGCACTGCGTATTCCCGGTGGTGACCCTAAAGCGACGCGGATCGAGCACCGGGTGGCGGGTACCGATGCGAACCCCTATCTGATGATGGCGGCCATGTTATCAGCCATGCATTACGGAATTTCCAACCGCATCGAACCACCGGCTCCGGTGAGCGGCAATGCCTACGATCAGTTCGACCCGACGCTGCCCAACAACCTGCGCGACGCGCTGCGCGCCCTGGCTGCATCACCGGTGATGAACGAATACCTGGGCAGTGAGTTTCTGGATGTTTTTATCGCCTGTAAGGAGAGCGAACTGACGGAGTTTGAGCGCACCATCTCCGATCTCGAATACTCCTGGTACCTGCATACCGTCTAACAACTGAAGGAGGACCCCATGTCCCGGATTGTGACTGTTGCTGCCACGCAGATGGCCTGCGGTGAAAACCGGCAAGAGAATATCGAACGCGCCGAACGTCTGGTGCGACAGGCCCGGGATGAGGGAGCACAGATCATTCTGCTGCAGGAGTTGTTCGAGACTCCCTATTTCTGCAAGAAGCAGAAGGCGGAATACCTGCAGCTGGCAACGCGTGTGGAAGACAATCCGGCGGTCCGCCATTTTGCCCGGTTGGCGGCCGAACTGGAGGTGGTTCTTCCAATCAGCTTTTACGAGCACGCGGGTCAGGCGCGTTTCAATTCGCTGGTGGTGATCGATGCCGATGGCACCGTGCTACCCGGTGTTTATCGCAAAAGTCATATCCCCGATGGCCCGGGCTACAGTGAAAAGTTCTATTTCTCCCCGGGCGACAGCGGATTTCGGGTATGGCAAACGCACTATGCCAAAATCGGTGTGGGTATCTGCTGGGATCAGTGGTTCCCGGAAACGGCTCGCTCGCTGGCGTTGATGGGGGCGGAGCTGATCTTTTATCCCACGGCCATCGGCAGTGAGCCTCAGGATCCGACACTGGATTCCCGGGATCATTGGCAGCGCACCCAGCAGGGCCACGCTGCCGCAAATCTGACACCGGTGATCGCCTCCAACCGAATCGGTGTGGAGTGTGAGGAGGAGATTGAAACCACCTTCTACGGATCATCCTTTATCGCCGACGCCCATGGCGCGAAGGTAGCCGAAGCGGACCGAAGTGCCGAAGCGGTGCTGGTACACAGCTTCGATCTGGATAAGATCGAGGCTGTCCGCAGCGGTTGGGGCGTCTTCCGCGACCGCCGTCCCGAACTCTACGGCGCGCTGGGCACGCTGGATGGCAAGATACAGGAGAAAACGGTATGAAGCCCCTGACAACCCTGCCGGCCCGGGATGGATTCCGTATGCCTGCGGAATGGGAACCACAACAGCAGATCTGGATGCTGTGGCCGGAGCGCCCCGATAACTGGCGCAACGGCGGGAAACCGGCGCAACAGGCGTTTGCCGCCGTAGCCCGGGCGATTGCCGGGTTTGAGCCGGTGACGGTAGGCGTCAGTCAGGCGCAGTACGAGAATGCCTGCTATCGGTTGGCTGACCCGGCGATTCGTGTGGTGGAGCTCTCCAGCAACGACGCCTGGATGCGTGATGTAGGCCCCACCTTTGTGACCAACGGGCGCGAGCTCCGGGCGATCGACTGGACCTTCAACGCCTGGGGCGGGCTCGACGGCGGCCTTTATCAACCCTGGGATCTGGATGACCAGGTGGCGGGGAAAGTGGCCGCTATGGAACGTGTTTCACGCTATCGAACCGAGGGTTTTGTGCTTGAAGGCGGATCGATCCATGTGGATGGCGAGGGGACCCTGCTGACCACCGAGGAGTGCCTGTTAAACCCGAACCGTAACCCGCACCTGAGTCGTGAACAGATCGAGCAGATACTGGATCAAAACCTGGGGGTATCCAAGGTCATCTGGTTACCCGAGGGCCTCTACAACGATGAAACCGACGGTCATGTGGATAATTTCTGCTGTTTTGTCGGTCCCACTGAGGTGATGCTGGCCTGGACCGATGACCCTGCGGATCCGAACTATGACCGCTGCCATGCGGCTCTGTCGGTGCTGGAAGGTTCAACCGATGCCAAGGGGCGTGCATTAACGGTCCATAAAATGCCGATACCGGGGCCGATTCATGCAACGCCTGACGAGTGTGACGGGGTTGATAGCAGCCTGACCAGTCAGCCCCGGGAGCCCGAGGTGAGGCTGGCAGGCTCCTATGTCAATTATCTGCTGGTCAACGGCGGGGTGATTATGCCGTCGTTCGATGATCCGGCCGATGAGCCGGCCCGGCAACTCATGGAACAGCTCTACCCGCAACGTCGGGTGGTGGTGGTTCCGGGGCGGGAGATCCTGCTCGGCGGTGGCAACATACACTGCATTACCCAGCAGCAGCCGATGCCGTGATCGGCATTAGCCGGTGCCGGTTCGCGTCGAGGCGCTAACCAGGCGGCAGGGTTGATCGAAAGGGTTGCGTAACCGGTGAGGACGATCACTTTCCATGTAAAAGCAGTCACCGGGACCCAGGGTGTGGCGCTCCTGATCGATACTGAGCTCCAGACGCCCCTCGATGATAATTCCGGCTAACTCGCCATCCCGCTGTTGAAAGCGGCTGGGCCCGCTTTGGGGCGGATAGTGGTGATTGATCAGGGTCAGTGAACGGAAGGGCAGGTCGGCCCCCACCAGCTGGCGGATGACGCCTTCGTGGCCCACATCCGGCAGCTCATCGGCCAGGTAGACGGTTTTGGGTCCAGAGCCGTTGGAACTGGCAGACGCGAAGAACTCCGGCAGCGACAGCGGAATGCCGGAGAGCACCTTTTCCAGTGAGCTGACCGAGGGGCTGACGCTGTTTTTCTCGATCATGGAAATGGTGCTGTTGGTTACCCCGGCGCGCTTTGCCAGCTCTCGCTGAGACAGGCCCCGGGCCTTGCGTACGGTTTTAAGCGTGGCACCGATATCCAAGGGGTGTCGAGCCTCCGATTGGCTGCGCCGTTTGATGACAGCTCAGCAGGCGAAAACGTTATTATAAGCGATTGAAAGCAAAATATTGAACACCTGTAAAATTTAATGGACAGATAATAGGGAGCCCACCATGAAAAGCCCGGTTCACAGCGAACGCTACCCCGATTCTTTCTACGTGGCGACAGCGCGCGAGGTGACGGAGCACCCTCGGCTTGAAGAAGAGCTGGATGTGGATGTCTGTGTTGTCGGCGGCGGCTTCAGTGGCGTGAATACGGCGCTGGAGCTGGCCGAACGCGGCTACAGCGTGGCACTTCTGGAAGCCAAGCGTATCGGATGGGGCGCTTCGGGGCGAAATGGCGGTGAGCTGATCCGGGGTATCGGTCATGGCGTTGAACAGTTCGCCAAGGATATCGGACAGGACGGGGTAGACGCCATCGGTCGCATGGGGGTTGAAGCGGTGGAGATCGTGCGCGAGCGCGTGGCACGCTATCAAATCGAGTGTGATCTGCAGATGGGCTACTGTGACCTGGCGCTGAAACAGCGGCATATGCGGGAGCTGGAGGAGGATCAACGCTTCCTGGAGGGAATCGGCTACCGCCATGAAACCCGAATTCTGCAGCGTGATCAGATGCATCAGGTGGTTGGCTCTGACCGCTATATCGGGGGCATGGTCGATATGGGAAGCGGGCATCTGCATCCGTTGAATCTGGTACTGGGCGAGGCTCGCGCGGCACGTGAAGCGGGTGTGAAACTGTTCGAGTATTCCCCGGCACAACGGATCATCAAAGGGGAGCGGCCCCAGGTCGAAACGCCACGCGGCAAGGTGACCTGCAACTACCTCGTACTCTGCGGTAACGCCTATATCGGCCACTCACTGGAGCCGGAACTGGGCGGGAAAGTGCTGCCCGCCGGCAGCTATATGATCGCCACCGAGCCGCTGGACGAAGCGGTCGCTCGTCAGCTAATCCCAGAAAATATGGCGTTCGCTGATCTCAGCGTGGCCTTGGACTACTATCATTTGTCTGCTGACCGGCGTCTGCTGTTTGGGGGGTTGTGCAACTACTCCGGCCGAGATCCCAAGGATATTACCGCGGCGCTCAAGCCCAACCTGGAGCGTGTATTTCCGCAACTTCAGTCGGTGCGAATCGACTATGAGTGGGGTGGAATGATCGGTATTGGTGCCAACCGCCTGCCCCAGGTGGGCAGCCTGACCGGCTCGCCCAATATCCTTTTTGCGCAGGCGTATGCGGGACATGGTGTTAACGCCACGCATATGGCGGCCCGGATTCTGGCTGATTATATCCAGGGAGATGGAGCGCGCTTTGATATCTTCGCTTCGGTTAAACATATGACCTTCCCGGGTGGGCCGGCCCTGCGCTCTCCACTGCTGGCGCTGGGTATGCTCTATCACCGTCTGAAAGACCTGCTCTGATGATCACTGTCACTGGCAGATAACGGCCAAAGCCTGTTAAATAGCACCCCGGCGAGACTGTGCCCTTAACAGGAGTGAACATGTATAGCGAAGAAGATATCAGGCGACTGGCCTGGCAGAGTCGGCGTGGGATGCTGGAGCTCGATGTGCTCTTTGTCCCCTTCGTCGAAGAGGCGTTTCGCGATCTGGAACCGGATGATCAGGATCGCTTTGTAAAACTGCTCGAGTGCGAGGACCAGGATCTGTTTATCTGGTTCATGCAGCGTGACACACCGAAGGACCCGGATCTTGCGCGCATCGTCGACATCATTCTCAAACGGGTTCAGCCCGCTTGAGATACGGTTTAAGCCAGGCCGCCGCTGGGCGGTAATCGCTTGGAGTATTGCGCTGGCGGCAATCACGGCAGTCCTGGTTTCGGGGCTGCAGCCCTGGGCCAAACTGGCCGCCATTGGCGTGCTCTGTGTACTGTTAACGGTGGGTGCGGTTCGAGGTGCGGTCAACCGTATCGCTGATGCGCCCATTCAGGGGTTGCGGTTGATGCCGGATCAGCGTGAGTACCGGGTTTTAACACTCACCGATGCTTTCACCGTGGACCAGATCCGTGAAGTGCGCATCACACCCTGGCTAATCGCGGTCAATCTTAAACTGTTGAACCAAACGCGTCCGGTCTGGGTGATGCTTTGCCGCGACCAGGTGAGTGCGGATCAGTGGCGCCGGCTGAGCGTAGTTCTCAGTTGGGCGCCACCGGTTGTTGAGCCTCAGCGAGACGCTTCCGGCCAGGGGTAGTTGATCGGCGCCAGGATGGTATCCTGCAGTTCAGGGCCGGTTTCGGGATAATCCAGTGTGTAATGCAGCCCGCGGCTTTCCTTGCGCAGCAGCGCCGAGCGGATAATCAACTCCGCTACCGTGGCCAGATTGCGCAGTTCGATCAGATCCCGGCTGACCTTATAGTTGCTGTAGTATTCGGTGATCTCCTGTTGCAGCAGATCGACCCGGTGCTGTGCCCGCTGCAACCGTTTGTTGGTTCTGACAATGCCCACGTAATCCCACATGAAGCGACGTAACTCTTCCCAGTTATGGGCAATGATCACATCCTCGTCGGAATCGGTGACCTGAGATTCGTCCCAGGCGGGGACCTGGGGCAGGGGAGGCAGGGTTTCCTGTAAAGCGTCGGCGATCGCCAGGGCTGCGGAACGGCCGTAGACGACACACTCCAGCAGCGAGTTGGAGGCCAGCCGGTTGGCGCCGTGCAGCCCGGTGTAGGCGGTTTCACCGATGGCGTATAGACCGGGCAGGTCGGTGCGTCCGGCCAGGTCGGTCATAACGCCGCCGCAGGTGTAATGGGCCGCCGGTACCACCGGGATCGGCTCCCGTGTCATATCGATGCCGTAGCTGAGACAGCGTTCGTAGATGGTCGGGAAATGGGCCTTAATGAACTCCGCCGGACGGTGCGAAATATCCAGATAGACATATTCCAGGCCCAGGCGCTTCATCTCGTGGTCGATAGTGCGCGCTACGATGTCGCGGGGAGCGAGCTCCGCACGCTCGTCAAAGTTAGGCATAAAACGGGTGCCGTCGGGTAGCCGCAGAATACCGCCCTCACCGCGAACCGCTTCGGAGATCAGGAATGACTTCGCCTTGGGGTGGAACAGGCAGGTGGGGTGAAACTGGTTGAATTCCAGGTTCGCCACCCGGCAGCCGGCACGCCAGGCCATGGCGATGCCATCCCCGGTGGCGCCATCGGGGTTGCTGGTATAAAGGTAAGTTTTGGAGGCGCCGCCGGTGGCCAGCACTACCTGTTGTGCCTTGATCACCTCCACATGGCCAGTGTGCGCATTAAGCACGTAAGCACCGACACAGCGGTTGTTACCCAGGCGCAGTTTGCTGCGGGTAATCAGATCGATGGCGATATGGTGTTCGCAGAGTTCGATATTGGCGGCGGCCTGCACACGCTGGATCAGCGTTTCGCCCACGGCTTCGCCGGTGGCATCGTTGGCGTGAATGATCCGTCGGTGGGAGTGACCGCCCTCTTGGGTGAGGTGATAGTGGTCCTCCTCGCGGGTAAAGGGAACGCCTTGTTCAATCAGCCAGTCGATCCCTTCGCGCCCACCGGCTACGGTGTGTTCTACCGCGTCCGGTTTACTCAGGGCACTCCCGGCCACCAGCGTATCGTCGATGTGAGACTCGATGCTGTCTTCATTATCCAGTACCGCCGCGATTCCGCCCTGTGCATACCAGGTGGAGCCGTTGTCGGGCGTACTTTTGCTCAAGATGCAGATTCGGGTGCGGGGGGGCAGGTTCAGGGCCAGTGTGAGGCCCGCAGCGCCGCTACCGATAATAAGAACATCCACCTCACGCATGCGGTATCCTACCCTTTTAGACGAAAGTTTTAGTATTTAGGCGGAAAGCATACCACTGCGCCGGCAAAGCCAAAAATTTCACAACGTCGCGGAACTTCGACGGAGCGGCAAACTCATAGCCATTAGTCATCGCCGGTCAGGGATTCTTGTTGCAATGCGTTAGCAGTGGACCACATACTTTTCAGCAGTCGATGCGCCATGGCGGCGCAGGTAAAAAGCTAGATGTAATGTAAAGGATTCTGTGTGGCGAACGAGAGTCAGGCCGCGGCGGACCAAAAACTGGTAGAACGGGTGCAGGCGGGCGATAAACGCGCATTCGATCTGCTGGTGAAACAGTATCAGCACAAGATTATTGGGCTGATTGGCCGCTATGTTTATGATCACAGCGAAGCGCTGGATGTCGCTCAGGAAGCGTTTATCAAAGCGTATCGGGCACTGCCCAACTTTCGTGGTGAGAGCGCGTTCTACACGTGGTTGTACCGCATCGCGATCAATACAGCCAAGAATCATCTGGTGGCGCGGGGACGTCGCCCGCCGGATACCGATGTGGATGTGGCCGATGCGCACTATTTTGAAGGCGATAGCGAGCTCAAAGAGATCGAAACGCCGGAAAACAGTCTGTATCGCGATGAGCTGGAGCGCGTCGTGCGTGATGCGCTCAACCAGCTGCCGGAGGACCTGCGTGTGGCGCTGACCCTGCGCGAGTTTGAAGGGATGAGCTACGAGGATATCGCCAGCATCATGGATTGCCCCATCGGCACCGTGCGCTCGCGAATCTTCCGGGCGCGTGAGGCGATCGACCGAGAGATTCAGCCGTTGATGGAAAACTGAGTGCTGGAAACGTGCTGAAAAGCCGAGCAGCTTCAACGGCCATAAAAACGAAAAGACAGTTCATCTGTGGTGTGATTTATCCGCGAATGCGTTTCATATTGAGGAAACAGTCATGAGTGAGTGTAAGGAAAGCCTGTCGGCTCTGATGGATGGCGAGACCAGTGATTTTGAGACTCGGCGTCTTCTGCAACAGGTGGATGACGATCCGGCTCTGGGTCAAACCTGGCGCCGCTACCACCTGGCGCGCTCGGTGATGCAGGGCGAGGCCCTGGCCCGTCATGACATGGACCTGAGTGAACGGCTCAGTCTGGCGCTGGCAGAGGAGCCGGCCCATGGTCTCGAGCAGCCGGCAGCAGCGACCCGGTCAGCACCCTCTGTGGTCGAGCGCCTTTCGGGCGTGCGCCGTACCCTTGCCAGCATGGCAGTGGCGGCTTCGGTCACCGCGATTGTGATCTTCGGGGCCAACAATTTTGCGCCGGTGGGCGAGCCTGCCTCGTCGGAGCTGGCGCAGTCGTCGCAAAACCCACAAATTCAATATCCGTCCATGCCTGCTACTGCTTCGGCAGATCTGGTGCGTACCGGCTTTGGTGACCGCGTGGCGCCGGCCGGCAATCGCAGTGAGGCGGGTAGCGCCGAGGTTATTCGCCTGTCTCAGGGGCTTAACGATTACATTGATCAGCACCGGCAGCTGGTTAGCGTCAATCAGCCGCGCTGGCGCAGTACCTGGCTGCCGGAGGGCTATAAGCCGGTACGTCATGAGTTGCTGCCGCACGGTGAGGTGATGATGTTCTCCGATGGTCAGGCTACTTTCTCGGTTACTGTCGAGGAGTTGGGTTACCAGCGCTCCCCGGCCGGTGTGGCTCGCTCTGGCGGACTTCTTGCAGTTGGTCGTCAACAGGGCGATCGATTTGTCACAGTGGTGGGTGATGTGCCGCTGATGATTGCCGATCGGATAGCGAGCAACGTCGAACAGGTCAGGTAGTGCGATGATCGAAGAAGTGGTGCAGGTTTCCCGTGTTGAGGGTGGTGATATCTGGGTAGAGGCGAGTCGGCAGAGTGCCTGTGGCTCCTGCAGTTCAAAAAAGAGCTGTGGTCAGGGTGCGCTGTCTGACTGGATGTCTGGCAGTAGTGTGGAATTGACGGTGCTCAATCCCACCGGACTGCTGCCCAAGGTCGGGGAACGTGTTGTGGTGGGTCTGGAGGAGGGAAGCCTGATCCGGGCCTCTCTGCTGGTCTACCTGTTACCACTGTTTACTTTGGTGTTGTTTGCTGTGATCGCCCGAGGTTTGGGCAGCAGTGAAAGCATTCAGATTCTGGCGGGTCTGACAGGTTTGGCGGCGGGTTTTGTGGGCGCAAAAACGCTGGGTTCGCGTGCCTCCGATACCGGCTGTTATCAGCCAATTCTCCTCCGTTTAGCCTGATCAGGCTCAATTCGTTCAAGCTGTAGAGGTTGTGCAGACGATCTATGGTCATGATTAATCGATGTAAAGCGTTGTTCTTGTTCTGGCTGCTGGCGCTGGTTGCGCCGCTGTCGATGGCGGCTGAGCTACCGGATTTCACGGATCTTGTTAAAGAGTCTTCGCCGGCTGTGGTCAACATCAGTACCGTGCAGTCGATGGACCCGGAAGGCTCTGGCCCGTTGGGGCAGTTTAACGGCCCTGACTCGGAGCAGATTCCGGAGATATTCCGTCATTTTTTCCGCAATATGCCGGAGTTTGACTCGCGCCCTCGTCGGGCACCGGAGTCACTCGGTTCGGGTTTCATCATTTCCGAGGATGGCTACATTCTGACCAATAACCATGTGGTGGATGGTGCCGATCAGGTGATGGTGCGACTCAATGATCGCCGTGAACTGGAAGCGAAAATCATCGGTACCGATGCCCGCTCCGATGTGGCGCTGCTCAAGATCGAGGCAGACGATCTGCCGGTGGTGCGGATTGGTAAAGCCCGGGAACTGGAAGTCGGTGAATGGGTGCTGGCAATCGGCTCGCCGTTTGGCTTCGATCATACCGTTACTGCGGGCATCGTCAGTGCCAAGGAGCGGGCGCTGGCCAACGAGACCTACGTTCCGTTCATCCAGACCGATGTGGCGATCAACCCGGGTAATTCGGGGGGGCCGCTGTTCAATCTTGATGGCGAAGTGATCGGTATCAACTCCCAGATCTACACACGCTCCGGCGGCTTCATGGGGCTCTCCTTTGCGATTCCCATCGATGTGGCCATGGATGTGGCGGATCAGCTCAAGTCTCAGGGCTATGTGTCCCGCGGCTGGCTGGGCGTCGTGATTCAGGAAGTGAACCGTGACCTGGCGGAGTCCTTTGGTCTGGAAAAACCGGCCGGTGCGCTGGTGGCCAAAGTGTTGCCGGATAGCCCGGCACAGGCGGCCGGCTTGCTGGAAGGGGATGTGATTACCCGCTTCAATGGCCGTGATATCGCGCTGTCTTCAGATCTTCCGCACATGGTTGGCCGTGTGAAGCCTGGCACTGAGGTGAAAGTCGAAGTGATTCGCGATGGTGAACGGACCTCCCTGGATGTGGTGGTTGGTTTGCTGCCGGAAGAGGAGCAGCAGGCAAGTAGCGGGTCGGAAGGCCCTCAGGCCGCTCAGTCCAACCGGCTTGGACTTAAGATCGAACCCCTGACCGAAGCCCTGCGTGATCAGTGGAATGTGCGCTCCGGTGTACTGGTTGCAGACGTGGTCGATGGCCCCGGTGCCCGTGCCGGTGTGGTTTCCGGTGATGTGATCACCATGCTTAACGGCAAGCAGATCGAGACCGTGGATCAGTTTGCCCGGGTGGTCGAAGAGCTGCCGGAGGATCGCTCGGTTCCCATGCGTATCGTTCGGCGCGGCAGTCCGCTGTTTATTCCGTTGAAACTCGGTAGCGAGTAACACTGAAAAGGGGCGCAACGCCCCTTTTTTGTGCCTGTGGATCAGCGCTCAACGTGCTGAAACCGGGGAAATACGGTACACTTGCGCGCTCAATTCATTCCGATGACTCTCAGTCGGCTGTTCAAACCGGGTAGCATTATTGTGACCAAGCTGGACCATATTCGTAATTTTTCAATTATTGCGCACATCGATCACGGCAAATCCACGCTGGCGGATCGCCTGATCCAGACCTGTGGAGGTCTGACCGATCGGGAGATGGCCGAGCAGGTGCTCGATTCCATGGATATCGAGCGCGAACGCGGCATTACCATCAAGGCCCAGAGCGTTACGCTTGATTACACTGCCGACGACGGCAAAGTCTACCAGCTGAACTTTATCGACACCCCGGGACATGTGGACTTCTCCTACGAGGTGTCACGTTCGCTTTACGCCTGTGAGGGCGCGCTGCTGGTGGTCGATGCGGCTCAGGGCGTTGAAGCCCAGTCTGTGGCCAACTGTTATACCGCCATCGAACAGGGTCTGGAGGTTCTGCCGATCCTCAACAAAATGGATCTGCCCCAGGCCGAGCCCGAGCGGGTGCGTCAGGAGATTGAAGAAGTCATCGGTATCGATGCAACCGATGCCATTCCCTGCTCCGCTAAAACCGGTCTTGGTGTCAAGGATGTGCTCGAAGCGCTGATCAAGGTCATTCCGGCGCCTGAAGGGGATGTGGATGCCCCGCTGCAGGCGTTGATTATCGACTCCTGGTTCGATAATTACCTGGGTGTTGTCTCGCTGGTTCGTGTCAAGCAGGGCACGCTGAAGAAGAAAGACAAGATCATGGTGAAATCCACCGGTCAGCCCTATCAGGCCGATCTGGTGGGTATCTTCACCCCCAAACAGAAAGAAACCGGCATTTTACGGGCCGGTGAAGTGGGCTTTGTCGTGGCCGGTATCAAGGATATCCACGGCGCTCCGGTGGGCGATACCCTGACTCATGCCAAGACCCCGGATGTGCCGATGCTGCCCGGCTTTCAAAAGGTGCAGCCGCAGGTTTACGCGGGCCTGTTCCCGACCAGTGCCGATGACTACGAGGATTTCCGTGAGGCGCTGGATAAGCTGACGCTGAACGATGCCTCCCTGTTCTTCGAGCCGGAAAGTTCCGATGCGTTGGGTTTCGGTTTCCGCTGCGGCTTCCTGGGGATGCTCCATATGGAGATTATCCAGGAGCGCCTGGAGCGGGAATACGATCTGGATCTGGTGACGACGGCGCCGACGGTTGTCTATGAACTGGAGATGGAGAGTGGTGAGACGATCTATATCGACAGCCCCTCCAAACTGCCGGATCTGGGTTCTATCCGCGAGATGCGCGAGCCGATCGTACAGGCCAACATCCTGGTTCCCCAGGAGCACCTGGGCCAGGTGATTGGCCTGTGTGTCGATAAGCGGGGTGTTCAGAAGAACATGCAGTTTGTCGGTAACCAGGTTCAGCTCCACTATGAACTGCCGATGGCTGAGGTGGTTCTCGATTTCTTCGATCGCCTGAAGTCGGTCAGCCGGGGCTATGCATCCCTGGAATACAGCTTTCAGCGTTTTGAAGCGGCAAAACTGGTACGCCTGGATATTTTGATTAACGGTGAGCGGGTTGATGCATTGGCTGTCATCCTGCACCGGGATAATGCGCAGTACCGAGGTCGGCAGCTTTGTGAAAAAATGAAGGAGCTGATCCCGCGCCAGATGTTCGATGTGGCGATCCAGGCAGCGATTGGCGGCAAGGTGATCGCCCGTACCACGGTAAAGGCGTTGCGTAAGAACGTACTGGCCAAGTGTTACGGCGGCGATGTAAGCCGCAAGAAGAAGCTGCTGGCGAAACAGAAAGAGGGTAAAAAACGGATGAAGCAGGTCGGCCGGGTGGAGATTCCACAGGATGCCTTCCTTGCGGTACTGAAAGTGGATAACTGATGCCGACCGATTTTGATTTTGCGTTGATTCTGGTGCTCGCCACCCTGATTACCGGGGTGCTATGGGCGTTTGATGCGATACTGCTGGCGCCCAAACGACGTCAGCGCGTAGCGGATGCCCAGCGCCAGGCGGGGGGCGAGCTGCCTGATAGTGCCAAGGCGGAGCTGCTGAAGCCGAGCGTGCTGGGCGATATCGGGCACTCCATGTTCCCGGTGCTGGCGGTGGTGCTCGTGCTGCGCTCTTTTCTGTTTGAGCCTTTCGAGATTCCGTCCGGATCCATGCTGCCGACGCTGAAGATCGGTGACTATATTCTGGTCAATAAATTCCACTACGGTCTGCGCTTACCGGTCCTCAATACCAAGTTTGTTGAAAACAACACGCCGGAGCGTGGTGATGTGGTTGTTTTCAAGTATCCGAAAAACCCGTCGATTAACTATATCAAGCGCGTTGTGGGTGTCCCCGGTGATCTGGTGACCTATAAGGACAAGGTGGTTTACATTAACGGTGAGCCGCAGGGGCAGAAGTTGCTGGCCCGGATTCCACCGTTGAACCCCGAGCAGTTACTGGTTGAAGAGCAGCTTGGGGATGTCAGCCATGAGATCTATCGGGATGTGGGACGGCCTACGCTGAATGCTCAATGGCGGGTGCCGGATGGACACTACTTCGTAATGGGCGATAATCGGGATAACAGCAACGATAGCCGCTATTGGGGTATGGTCCCCGATGAACTGCTGGTTGGTCGTGCCGTTGCTGTCTGGTTGCATTGGGCGGAGTTCTTCTCCTGGCCCGATATCACGGCTGTACGATCTATAAACTAAAGGAGAAAGGGATGAGCGGGTTCGGTAAAAGTCAGCGCGGGGCTTCCCTGCTGTCCAGCTTGCTGGTGATTATTGTGGCCGGGATTTTCTTTACGGTCGGGTTCAAACTCTATACCCCGTACTGGGACCACGCCACAATCAAGTCAGTGGTGGAAACAGCGGCCACGGACGACGAAGAGATCAAGAAACAGGTTCACGATATCCGTCGTGATATCGATTTGAAACTCCATATTAACCAGGTCAGCCTGCCCAGTAAGGATGCACTGAAGATCGAGCTCAAAGAGGGTGTGATCTACTTTGATCTGGTATACGAGCGCCGCGTACCGATGTTTGGCAATGTCGACGCCGTGGTAAATTTTGAAGAGCATTTTGAAGCCGTAAAGCCTTGATAAAACCCACAGCTGAATTAGCCCGACGACTCGGGCACGCGTTTTCTGATCCAGCCCTGTTTGAACTGGCGCTGACCCACCGAAGCTGCGGCAAGCGTAATAACGAGCGGTTGGAGTTCCTGGGGGACTCCATCCTGAATTTCGTCATTGCCGAAGCACTTTACAGCCAGTTTCCAGCCGCCCGTGAAGGACAGATGAGCCGTTTACGGGCGCGTCTGGTTAAAGGTGAGACACTGTCCGAGATTGCCCGGGAGCTGGATATCGGTGATTACCTCCGTTTGGGCTCCGGCGAGCTGAAAAGCGGCGGGTTCCGTCGTGATTCAATTCTGGCCGATGCGGTGGAAGCGATTATCGGCGCAATCTATCTCGATAGCGGCATGGAGACGGCACGCCACTATATCCTTAGCTGGTTTGACGGGCGCCTGAAATCGCTGGATCTGAATGAAAGCCTGAAAGACTCCAAGACCCGGTTGCAGGAGTTTCTGCAGTCCCGTCGCGAAGCGCTGCCCAAGTATGAACTGCTTTCGGTGGATGGCGAGGCCCATGCCCAGACTTTTCATATCCGCTGCGAGGTAGCCCTGCTCGAGCAGCCGACTGAGGGGGTGGGTAGCAGTCGTCGGCAGGCGGAGCAGGAAGCGGCGAGAGCCGCTTTGCAAACCCTGGAAACTCGCGGAGGTCGTGCATGAGCGACACGCATTCACAGACGCGATGTGGTTACGTCACCATCGTTGGCCGCCCCAATGTGGGTAAGTCCACATTGATGAACCACCTGCTGGGTCAAAAGCTCAGTATCACGTCGAAAAAGCCGCAGACCACCCGGCATCAGATTTTGGGTATTAAAACCGAGGGGGATCTGCAGGTGATCTACGTGGATACCCCGGGGTTACATCAGGATGACAAAGGCAAAGCCCTGAACCGGTATATGAACCAGGCCGCCAGCGAGGCGCTGCGACACGTGGACCTGATCGTCTTTATGGTCGATCGGACCGCCTGGACCGACGAGGATGAGGCGGTGCTGGAGAAGCTCAGGTTTGCCAGCTGTCCGGTGATACTGGCCGTGAACAAGGTGGACCTGCTCAAGGACAAGAGTAAATTGCTGCCTCAGCTGGAATCTCTGGCGCAGAAAGGCAACTTTGCCGAGATCGTGCCCATATCCGCCGAGAAGGGGCATAACGTCGATACGCTGGAAGCCACTGTAGAGCGTTACATTCCCGAGGGTGTTCATCTTTATCCGGAAGATCAGGTCACCGACCGCAGCTCACGCTTTGTGGCCGCTGAACTGGTGCGCGAAAAGCTGATGCGTAACCTGGGCGAAGAGGTGCCCTATGGCACGACCGTGGAGATCGAAGAGTTCAAGTTCGACGAAGGGCTGCTGACCATTAGCGCTCTGATTCTGGTGGAGCGTGACGGCCAGAAGCGGATCGTCATTGGACACAAAGGCGAAGTCCTCAAAGTGATAGGCCGGGATGCGCGCAAGGATATGGAGCAGATGTTCGACTGCAAAGTCATGCTCAATCTCTGGGTCAAGGTGAAGCGCGGCTGGGCCGATAATGAGCGGGCCCTGCATAGCCTGGGTTACAGGCATGAGTGATGGCGCAACGCGTCGACGCTTCGGCAGCCTACGTTCTTCATAGCCGACCTTACCGCGAAACCAGTCTGCTGGTGGATCTCTTTACCCTGGAACAGGGTAAGATCAGCGCTGTTGCACGGGGCGCCCGGCGTGCGGGTTCGCGCATGAGGGCCACGCTGCAGCCGTTCCAGTCATTGCATATGGGCTGGCAGGGGCGCTCGGAACTGAAAAACCTGTCCCAGGCGGAAACCAGCGAAATCCAACCTCCGCTTCAGGGGCGTGCACTGCTGTGCGGTCTTTACGTGAACGAGCTGCTGCAGCGTCTGTTGCCCGTGGGCGAACCCTTCCCAAGACTGTTTCTATACTATCGATATGTGCTTAACGAGCTGATTGCGGGCGTTGACCTCGAGGGCGCGCTGCGCACCTTTGAACGCCAGTTGCTGCGTGAGCTGGGTTTCGATCTCGGGTTGGAGCAGGCGATCGATGATCGTTACTATCGTTATCAGACTCAACAGGGCTTGGTGATGGTGGCTGGGGGGCAGGGCATTCCCGGCCGCCACCTGCTGGCGATTGCAAACGATGACTACCGGGAGGCGGACGTCCGTTTGTCCGCCAAGCGCTTGATGCGAGAGGTGCTGCAGGAGCTGCTGGGTGATAAGCCGCTTAACAGCCGTTTACTGTTTATTAAATCGAGGAGAGAAAAGTGACCGACCCGAATCGCCTTTTGCTGGGTGTGAATATCGATCATGTGGCGACACTGCGTCAGGCCCGTGGCACCCGCTACCCGGATCCGGTCCATGCCGCGTTGTTGGCTGAAGAGGCCGGTGCCGACGGTATCACGGTACATCTGCGTGAAGACCGACGTCATATACAGGAGCGTGATGTGCGTCTGCTGGCGCAGACTCTCAACACCCGGATGAATCTGGAGATGGCGGTCACCGAGGAGATGCTGAGCTTCGCTGAGGAGATCCGTCCCAAGCATGTGTGCCTGGTTCCGGAGAAACGCGAGGAGCTGACGACTGAAGGTGGCCTGGATGTGGCCGGTAATTTCGATGCTGTTGCAGCGGCGTGCAAGCGTCTGGCGGCAGCAGGATGCGAGGTCTCCCTGTTTATCGATGCCGATGTGGCGCAGATCGAAGCGGCTGCGCGCGCTCAGGCACCGGTCATCGAGCTGCACACCGGCGCTTTTGCCGATGCCGAGGATAGCGAAGCACAAAAGGCCGAGTTGGAGCGTCTGCGCCAGGGCGCTCGCCGCGCACGGGACCTGGGATTGATTGTGAATGCCGGTCATGGTTTGCACTACCACAATGTAGAGCAGGTGGCTGAGATTCCGGAGCTGCATGAGCTGAATATCGGTCACGGCCTGATCGCGCACGCGCTGTTCGTGGGCATCAAGCAGGCGGTTGTCGAGATGCGTGAGCTGATGGATCGGGCGCAGAGCCGGGTCCAGGCGCGTCGGGATGCGGTCCGCCGATGATTGTCGGGTTGGGTACCGATATTGTTGAGATTGAGCGAATCTCCGGGGCGCTAGAGCGTCGCCCCCGGTTTGCCGAGCGTATCCTGTGCCCGGTGGAACTGGCGCGATACCGTGAAGTACGTGATCCGGCCCGTTTTCTGGCCAAGCGTTTTGCTGCCAAGGAAGCGGCGGTGAAAGCGTTGGGCACAGGAATCGGGCGCGGGATCGGCTGGCAGCAGTTCAGCATAGAGTCCGATGGTGCATCCCCGCCTCAATTGCGCTTGAGCGGTTTTGCCGCCGACGTCGCAAAGCAGCGCGGCATCAGCCGTTGGCTGATATCCTACAGTGACGAACGCCACTACGTGGTGGCAACTGTTATGGCCTGTGCGTCCTGATCCACTCTATTGTGGCCTCCCCACACCCCTGATATGATCCGATGAGACTGGTTGGGAATAACGTAACCATTTTATATTCCTTTTAGTTTTATAAACCTCTGCTCGGATCATAACAGCATGGCCATCGAATACCCGACAATCGCCGATTGCGTCGGTCAAACGCCGCTTGTTCGCCTGCAACGGATGGACGCACCCAACGGTAATCTCATCCTGTGTAAGCTCGAGGGGAATAACCCGGCGGGCTCCGTTAAAGACCGTCCGGCGCTGAGTATGATCTCGTTGGCGGAGGAGCGTGGTGAGATCGCGCCCGGCGATACGTTGATTGAAGCGACCTCGGGTAATACGGGTATTGCCCTGGCGATGGCGGCCGCCATCAAGGGCTATCGGATGAAGCTGATTATGCCCGCCAACATGAGCGCGGAACGCAAGTCGGCGATGACGGCGTACGGGGCTGAGCTTATCGAGGTGACTCAGGAACAGGGGATGGAATACGCTCGCGATCTGGCGCTGGAGATGCAGGCAGCGGGCGAGGGGCGTGTACTCGATCAATTCTCCAACCCTGATAACCCGGAAGCGCATTATCGAACCACCGGCCCTGAGCTCTGGCAGCAGACTCAGGGCAGTCTGACCCACTTCGTCAGCTCCATGGGGACCACGGGTACCATCATGGGCACCTCGCGTTATTTAAAAGAGCAGAACGCTGCGATTGAGATTGTCGGGCTTCAGCCCGCTGAGGGGTCTCAGATTCCCGGTATTCGCCGCTGGCCCGAAGCCTATCTACCGCGCATCTACGAGCCTGTACGCGTGGACCGGGTGATCGATATCAGTCAGCAGGATGCGGAAGTGACCATGCGTGAACTGGCGCGCCGGGAAGGGATCTTTTGTGGGGTCTCCTCGGGCGGCGCGGTGGCTGGAGCACTGAAGCTCGCCGAGCAGGTGAGCAATGCCACCATCGTTTGCATTATCTGTGACCGGGGCGATCGCTATCTCTCCACCGGTGTTTATAACACCGCTTGATCGCTGTTTCCTTTCTGTTTCAGGGTTAGGCGCGCAGGTTTTTTGGGCGTGCCAGCCCGGCTTTCCTGACGGTCAACTTTGAACTTGCTCGCCTCTGGCGGTCGAAGAGACTAGAATATGCCGCCTGTCGGCTCGATCCGAGACGCGGAATCGGCCGTAACCCTTCTCGCATGTGCTGATGCAGGTGCTGGGCAGTAGTTGTAGCAGGAGCTTGCCTTTCTGTTACGGCGGCAAACGGGACTGGCAGGAGCGGCGTGACCCCATGGTAAAAGTTCGAGAAGACCATCCCATCAAGGATGATGGCAGTGTGGATCTGGACCTCTGGCTGGAGCGGCTGGAGGAGCAAGTAGCGCTGACCGATGTGGAGCAGGTCCGACGGGCCTGTGAGCTGGCGCGGCAGGCGCATGCAGATGTCCCCCGCGAAGAGGACAGCTGGGGTGAAACCACCATCGGCAGCTTTTTGACGGGGCTGGAGATGGCCCAGATTCTGGCGGAGTTGAATCAGGATCAGGAGACCATCGTTGCCGCGGTTCTCTATCGCGCGGTTCGCGAGCAAAAACTGTCACTGGAAAAAGTCCGCAGTCAGTTTGGTGATACCATCGCCGGTCTGATCGATGGTGTCCAGCAGATGGCGGCGATCGGCTCACGGACTAACCCCCGCAGTGGGCAGAATGTACTCGGTACCGGCGTTACCCAGGTCGATAACCTGCGCAAAATGCTGGTGGCCATGATCGACGATGTCCGCGTCGCCCTGATCAAGATCGCCGAGCGTACCTGCGCTATCCGTCGTGTAAAGGACGGCTCGCGCAAAAAGCGCTACCTGGTGGCGCGTGAAGTGTTTGATATCTACGCGCCGTTGGCCCACCGTCTGGGTATTGGCCATATCAAGTGGGAGCTGGAAGACCTCTCCTTTCGCTACCTCAAGCCCAACGATTACAAGCATATCGCCCGCCTGCTCGATGAGCGCCGTCTGGATCGCCAGCTGTACATCAACCAGGTGGTTGAGCTGCTGCGCGAACGCCTGGCCGAAAGCAGCATCGATGGCGAGGTGATGGGGCGCGCCAAGCATATCTACAGTATCTGGCGCAAAATGCAGCGCAAGAACATCGATTTCAGCCAGGTTTATGATGTCCGGGCAGTGCGTATTCTGGTGCCCGAAATCCGCGATTGTTATACCGTGCTCGGCATCGTGCATGGACTCTGGCGCAATATCGCGCATGAGTTCGATGATTACATAGCCTCCCCAAAACCAAACGGTTACCGATCCCTGCATACGGCGGTATTCGGGCCCGATGGCAAAGTGCTGGAGGTACAGATCCGCACCTTCAACATGCACGAAGAAGCGGAACTGGGCGTGTGCGCGCACCACCTCTATAAGGGCACCGATACCAAGGCTCGCAAGGATGGCTACGAGGAGAAGATCTCCTGGCTGCGTCAGGTGCTGGAGTGGCATGACGAGCTGGGCGACAGCGAAGCTTTTGGCGAGATCCTGCGTGGCGATGCGGTTCAGGATCGTGTGTATGTGTTTACGCCCGACGGCCATGTGGTGGATCTGCCGACGGGGGCCACGCCGGTGGATTTCGCCTACCGTGTTCACACCGAGATTGGTCATCGTTGTCGGGGAGCCCGGATCAACGGCCGTATTGTGCCGCTAAACCGCCCGCTGCAAACCGGTGATCAGGTGGAGGTCCTGACCGGCGAGGAGCGTCCGCGTCGAGACTGGCTCAACGCCAACCTGGGCTATGTCACCACCTCCCGTGCACGGGCCAAGGTGGCACACTGGTTCAAGCTTCAGGCCAAGGATCAGAATGCGGAAGCCGGTCGCGAGATCGTGCAGCGTGAAGTCCGGCGTCTGGCCCTCGATGGTCATCTGCAGATGGAACCGGTAGCCGAAGCGCTGAACTTCAAACACTCCGAAGATATGTTCGCCGCACTGGGCGCCGGTGATCTGCGACTGTCGCAGATTATCAACGAGTTACAGCGTCAGGTGGAGCCGGATCGCTCCGAAAAACAGCTCGATCTGGCACTGCCCACGGGAACGCAGTCAGCGCCGCGTAAGTCCGACAGTGATATCCGTATCCTGGGGGTGGGCAACCTGCTAACGACGCTGGCGTCCTGCTGCAAGCCGATTCCCGGTGACCCGATCATGGGCTTTATCACCCAGGGGCGCGGGGTTTCTATCCACCGTGAGGATTGCGTCAACTTGCTGGCTCTGCGCGATCAGGAACCGGATCGGGTGATCGGTGTGGAGTGGGGTACCGAAGCGCGTACCACCTATCCGGTGGATATTCAGATCGAAGCGTTTGACCGCTCCGGTTTGCTGCGCGACGTCATGATGGTGTTGTCCAACGAGCGGGTCAACGTGCTTGCCGCCCACACTCAGACTGATCAGAAAAGCAATATGGCACGGCTGTCGTTAACCATCGAAATTACCCGGCTGGATATGCTCGGTCGCGTGATGGATAAAATCAATCAGATCCAGAACGTAATGGATGTTCATCGGGAGCGACGGAGTGTTCAGGGATGAGCTATACGCTGGATGACTTGATCTATCTGATGCGCCGTTTGCGTGACCGGGACAGTGGCTGCCCCTGGGATCTGGAGCAGGACTTTGCCTCCATCGTGCCGCATACGCTGGAGGAAGCCTATGAAGTGGCCGATACCATCGAGCGCGAGGATTGGAACCACCTGCAGGATGAACTGGGAGATCTGCTGTTTCAGGTGATCTTCTACGCCCGTTTGGGTGAAGAAGTGCAGCTGTTTGATTTTCATCGGATTGTCGATCAGCTTGTGGATAAGCTGATTCGTCGTCACCCTCACGTTTTTCCGGATGGAACCCTGCGCGGTGAGCGCCGTCAGGAAGAGACTGACACGCGCGCTGTTGGTGAGACCTGGGAAGCGATCAAGCAGCGCGAGCGGGAAGACAAACAGCGTCCGGGTGTGCTGGATGAAATTCCGCTGTCGTTACCGGGGCTGAGCCGGGCTGCCAAGCTCCAGAAGCGGGCGTCCAAGGTCGGTTTTGACTGGGGTGAACCGCTGCCGATACTCGACAAGATCGAGGAGGAGATTGGTGAACTGAGAGAAGCGATTCTCTCCGGCGACAGTGACCGTATTCGCGACGAGATGGGTGATCTGCTGTTTGCCCAGGTTAACCTGGCACGCCATCTGGAGGTGGATCCGGAACAGGCAATCCGCAGCACCAATGCCAAATTTGAGCGCCGTTTCCGCTTTATTGAATCAAAGGTTGAAGCTGCCGGTGGAGTCTGGAGCGATTTCACGCTGCAACAGTTGGACGCCTGGTGGGATGAAGCCAAGAATCAGGGACTCTAAAATGTCCACTCCGGTCATAATCATTGGTGTGGTGCTACTGGTCGCCGTTGTGGCGTTCTGGCAGCATCAGCGCACCTCGGCCCACAAGCAGAGTCTGGCGAACGCGGGTTTTGAACGTTCCGAATCCTTGGGCGGCAGCCCCGAAATATTGATCGATGAGCAAGGCTCGGAGATCGCATTGGTGGGGGTATCCGATCTCCAGCGGTTCGCATTTGAGCGCTTACGGGGGATCGAGGTGACCCATAAGGACCGGCCCGAGTCAGAGGGCACCTACGGCATTACGCTGCAGGTGGAAGGACTACCGGATCAGGCGGTTCATTTTGGTGATGAATGGCAGGCAAGGCGGGTCCGGGAACGTTTGTTGCCCTTTGTGAAAGATCGATGATTGGTTCTCTCGGGGGGTTGGCAGCGCGCTCCTTTGGGTTAGGATGTAGGGAAATCTTCCGGGAGAGCGAAGTATGAGTGATCTGCATGAAGACCTGCGCGACGATGTTCGCATGCTTGGAGAGAGTCTTGGACGCACCATCTCCAGCGATCTGGGGGCCGAGTTTCTGGATCGGGTCGAGCACATCCGCCAGTTGGCGAAGGCCGGGCGTATCGAGAACGAGCCGGAGCATCAGGAGTTACTGGATGCGATTGGCGAGCTGCATGAAGATGAAGTGCTCCCGATTGCGCGCGCGTTCACACAATTTCTCAATCTGGCGAATATCGCTGAAGAGCATCATCGCGTTCGCCGTCGACTGGATAACGCAGCGGCCAGGGAAACGCCGGATAGCCTTCATGTTCTGCTGCAGCGGCTGATGGAATCGGGCCATGATGCCGATACACTGCTGGAAACGCTCACCGGCCTGAATATCGATCTGGTTCTCACAGCTCACCCCACTGAAGTCAATCGCCGCACACTTATCCAGAAGTATGACGGGATCACCGAATGCCTCAAGCGTCTCGACCGCGGCGAGTCTTGCCTGACCCGCGTCGATGAGCTGATCAGTCAGATCTGGCACACCGACGAAATTCGCAAGCAGCGCCCTACACCCGTCGACGAGGCGAAGTGGGGGTTTGCCGTTATCGAGAATTCGCTATGGGCGGCGGTGCCGCGTTTTCTGCGTGGCTTGGATGGTCAGCTCAAGAAAACACTGGGCAAAGGGCTGCCATTGGACTGTTGTCCAATCCGCTTCTCCTCCTGGATGGGGGGTGACCGCGACGGGAACCCGAATGTGACCTCGGGCGTAACGCGGGAGGTTTTGCTGCTGTCTCGCTGGATGGCTGTGGATCTCTACAGTCGTGCGATCGATGAACTGCGCGGCGAGCTTTCCATGTTTCGCGCGAGCGCTGAAATGCGTGCCCAGGTCGGTGAAGCGGACGAACCCTACCGGACTTTGCTGGGCGATCTGAAGCACGATCTGCTGATTACACGCGAAGGTATTGAAGCTCAGCTTGAAGGCTACCCGCCGGATATGCCCCTGCCTGTGACGACCACCGAGCAGCTACTTGATCCGCTGATGCTCTGCCACCGCTCTCTGATCGAGTGCGGCATGGAAAGCATTGCCGCCGGTAAGCTGGAGGATCTGATTCGCCGCGTTGCCTGTTTCGGCTTGACTCTGGTGCGCCTCGACATTCGCCAGAACGCCGATCGCCACTCCGCCGTTATCGATGAGTTGACCGGCTTTTATGGCCTGGGTCGTTACAGCCAGTGGAGTGAGTCGGACAAGCAGGCGTTTTTGCTGCGTGAGCTGAGCTCGCGTCGTCCGTTGTTGCCCCGCCAATGGGTGCCATCGGAGGAGGTTCAGGAGGTTCTGGACACCTGTAAGGCGGTGGCGGAGGCAGACCCCCGTGCCTTGGGTTCCTATGTGATCTCCATGGCTAGTCAGCCCTCCGATGTGCTGTCTGTAATCCTGTTATTGCAGGAGCACGGTATCAGCCACAACATGCGTATTGCGCCGCTGTTTGAAACGCTGGATGACCTGGAGAATGCCCGTGCCTGTATCGGTGCGCTGTTTGATATCGAGTGGTACCGGGCCTATGCCGGTGGGCATCAGGAGGTGATGATCGGCTACTCCGACTCCTCCAAGGATGCCGGGCAATTGGCAGCGGCCTGGGGGCAGTATCGGGCCCAGCAGGCGCTGACGGAGCTCTGTGCAGAGCAGGGCGTAAAACTGACACTGTTCCATGGCCGAGGCGGCACCGTGGGGCGTGGCGGTGGTCCCAGTCACACCGCGATACTGGCTCAGCCGCCCGGTTCGGTGGCGGGTAGTCTGAGGGTTACCGAACAGGGTGAAATGATTCGGTTTAAGTTTGGTGTGCCGGAGCTCGCCATTCGAAATCTGGAGCTGTACACCGGGGCGGTTCTTAAGGCGACCATGGCACCACCGCCTGAACCTCAGCCGGAGTGGCGGGCGCAGATGGATAAGCTGGCCGAGGCGGGTTTGAATGCCTACCGGGCCGTCGTTCGGGAAGATCCCCAGTTCGTTCCCTATTTCCGTGCCGCAACACCGGAGCAGGAGCTGGCCAAACTGCCACTGGGTTCACGTCCGGCCAAGCGCCGAGCTGATGGCGGTGTGGAGTCGCTGCGCGCGATTCCGTGGATTTTCGCCTGGACCCAGATCCGTTTGATGTTACCGGCCTGGTTGGGGTCGGATCGGGCCCTCAAGGGTGCCATCGAGAACGGTGAACTCAAGCTGCTGACTCAGATGTACGAGGAGTGGCCGTTTTTCCGTACCTATGTGGATATGCTGGAGATGGTGCTGGCCAAGAGCGATGTGAATATATCCGCCTATTATGAGCACCGGTTGGTGTCTCAGGAGCTGGCGACGCTGGGCTCCAGTCTGCGTAGTCGGTTGCTGGAAACAGTGGCGCAGGTTAAGAAGGTAAAATCCGTAGATCAGCTGCTCGATCAGAACCCGGTCATCCGGCAGTCTATCGATGTGCGCAACCCCTATATCGATCCGCTTCACTTTTTGCAGGCGGAGCTTCTTTATCGGGATCGCAACCAGCCGGATCAGCGTCTGGAGCAAGCGTTAATGGTGACAATGGCGGGTATTTCCGCCGGGATGCGTAACACCGGTTAATGGCCGTGGTTGAATAGAGCCCGCGACATAGCGTAATCTGCCGCTCCGGTCTGACCAAAAGAGCGTCAGCGTTAGTCCGAATGTCGAATTGTGGGGGCTACCTTCTACGGCTAAGGTCCGACTAATAAAGATTACAACAACATGCCGGTGGCGACGCCGGCATGACGGTTTCAAGGCTTAAAGTAAAAATCAGGAGATTGTCTTCAATGCGTATTATTCTTCTTGGCGCCCCCGGTGCCGGTAAGGGGACTCAAGCCCAGTTTATCACCGAGAAATTCGGCATCCCGCAGATTTCCACAGGTGATATGCTGCGTGCAGCGGTAAAAGCCGGTACCCCCCTGGGGCTGCAGGCCAAAAAGGTAATGGATGAAGGTGGTCTGGTTTCAGACGACATCATTATCGGTCTGGTCAAGGAGCGCATTGCTGAATCCGATTGCGCTAACGGTTTTCTGTTTGACGGTTTCCCACGCACGATTCCTCAGGCCGATGCCCTTAAGGAAGCAGGTGTAAGCATCGATGCGGTTGTAGAGATCGATGTGGCGGACGAAGAGATCATCAAGCGTATGAGCGGTCGTCGTGTGCACCCGGATTCCGGCCGTACCTACCACGTGGTCTATAATCCGCCCAAGGTAGAGGGCAAGGATGACGTGACCGGCGATGATCTGGTTCAGCGTGAAGATGATCAGGAAGACACTGTCCGTCAGCGCCTGAAGGTCTACCACGATCAGACCGAGCCGCTGATCACTTACTACCGCAGCTGGAATGAGCAAGATCCGGCAAATGCACCGCGCTATGTGTACGTGCCGGGCATTGGTAGCGTTGAAGATATTCGCGATAAGGTGTTTGAAGGTCTCGCCTGATACGCCGTTCGTTACGATGAAACAGGTCGCCTGGGGGCGGCCTGTTTTGTTTTCGGGCTGGGCTTTCTGAGTGTGTTCGTTGATAATCGGGCCCTGTTTTAATCAGGCGTTCACGGGAGTGAAATGAAAGGGGACATCAGTTTCGGTATTCATGCGGTCAGTGCCTTGCTGGACGCGGACAGTGGTTCGGTCAGGCGGCTGCTGGTCGCTGAAGGGCGCTCTGAACGCAGAGTCAAAGCGCTGGTCGACACGGCACGTGAACGCGGAATTCCGGTTAAAACATTACCGCGGGCGCGGCTGGATGATCTGACCGGAGGGGGTGTGCATCAGGGAATAGTGGCGGAAAGCGCACCGTTACAGGCGGGCAGCGAGTCCGATCTGGAAAAGTTGCTTGAAGCTACCGATGGGACGAAGCTGTTTCTGGTGCTGGACGGTGTAACCGACCCTCACAATCTGGGGGCCTGTCTGCGTACAGCCGATGCGGCCGGTGTGCAGGCTGTGATTGCGCCCAAGGATAAGTCGGCTCCGCTAAACGCGACAGCTATCAAGGTGGCCTGTGGCGCCGCCCAATCTGTACCCTACATTCAGGTGACAAACCTGGCGCGCACGCTGCAACTGCTGCAGCAGTACGGTATCTGGATTACCGGTACCGCCGGTGAAGCAGAGCAGGATGTTTACCAGGCCGATCTAAGTGGACCGATGGCGCTGGTGATGGGGGCCGAAGGTAAGGGAATGCGTCGCTTGACCCGAGAGCATTGTGATCAGTTAATTAAAATCCCCATGGCAGGACAGGTAAGTAGCCTGAATGTGTCTGTAGCGACGGGGGTTTGTCTGTTCGAAATTGTAAGAAGACGGCAAGCGCTTTTGCGTTAACAGGATGCCGGCAACAGGGAATGTTGAAATGCCACACCGCTATCTGTGTAGTGACTGTCGGGAGCTATTGATCAAAAAATCCCTGATGGTTGCCCCCCCTCATGGGGCTCTGCGTCAGACATTAAGATTTGGCGACCATCGGCTCTATCGCTGCCTGGAATGTGGGGCCTTTGCATCGCCACCGACACCGGACCGCAGCAGCTGGAGTTTGAATATCAACGGCCAGCCGGTGGACCCGGTCTGTCTGGATGACGGGGCTGATGAAGGTCAGCCCAGGACTTCCGATACCCTCTGAGCGATCATCGCCTCTTCGTTGGTGGGGATAACGCGGACCTGCACTGCGGATCCTTCGGCATGGATACGGCCGGCGTTATCGCGATTTGCTGCGTCGTCCAGCGAAACGCCCAACCAGCGGCAGCGGTCCAGCACGCGTTTGCGCAGGTCGGAATCGTTCTCGCCCACACCACCGGTGAAGACGATCTGTTCGAGCCCCTCCAACGCGGCTGACAGGCGACCCAGCTCCAGGGAGATCCGGTAGGCGAAAAGATTGATTGCTTCCTCGGCCTCGGCGCTGCCGTCTTGATGCAGCGTGATCATATCGGAACTGATACCGGAAACACCTAACCAGCCACTCTCTTTGTAGATCAGCTTTTCCAGTGCCGATAGATCCATCTGCTTTTCCTGCATCAGATACAGGATGACACCCGGATCGATATTGCCGCAGCGGGTGCCCATGGGCAGGCCATCGACAGCGGTGAACCCCATTGAGCTGGCGATGGAAATACCGTTCTTGATCGCGCACATGCTAGAGCCTGCGCCCAGGTGACAGACAACGGTATTGAGGCCGCCCAGACCCTGTGCGACGAGCTGATGCTGTATATAGTCGTAGGAGAGGCCATGAAACCCGTATTTATGAACGCCACCTTCCGTTAGATCGCGTGGAATGGCGTAGATCTTCTCGAGCCGGGGTTGCTGGCTGTGGAACATGGTATCGAAACAGCCCACCATGGGTATTTCGGGCGCCAGTTTGGCGCAGGCTTCCACCAGCTTGAGGTTATAGGGTTGATGCAGCGGGGCCAGCGGGATGTACTGCTGTAGCTGTTCAATTTCCGTGGATGTGATGCGGATAGGCTGACTGTAGCGGTCACCGCCGTGAACAATTCGGTGACCGGTGGCGATCAGATTAACCTCGCTCAGATGTTCGTCGAGCCAGTCGAGAATGTGCTGGAGCGCGGCTTCGTGGCGCTGCTCCGGATCAAGGCGGGCGAAATCCAGGTCGATATGCTCGAGAGGTGCGTCCTCTTCATCCATGATATCGAACCGGGCCGTATCACCGAGCAGATTACCGAGCTTAAGGTGGTACAGGCAGTGCAGTCCATCCTCGCGGTAGGTATAGAGGCCGCACTTGAGGCTGGAGGAACCCCCATTCACTGTCAGAATCGTATCCATGATTAAATCTCCCGGGCCGGATGAAGCACCATGTAGGACGCCAGGGCACAGGACGCCAGGCGGCCCAGCGCTCCCTCGGCACGACTGGTCAGGATTATCGGTACCCGCGCGCCAACGGCGATACCGGCTGATTTGGCGTTGGCCAGATAGATCAGCTGCTTGGCGATCATGTTGGCCGACTCCAGATCGGGCGCCAGCAGAATATCGGCCTCGCCGGAAACCGGTGAGTTGATATGTTTATCGATGGCCGCCTGCTGGGAAATGGCGTTATCGAATGCCAGCGGGCCGTCGATGATACCGCCCTTGATCTGACCACGGTCTGCCATCTTGCACAGTGCGGCGGCATCCAACGTGCTTTGCATATTGGGTTTGACCTTCTCTACGGCCGCCAGGACCGCGACTTTGGGCGCTGGGTTGCCCAGTGACCGGCAGAACTCGATGGCGTTCTGCACGATGTCACGCTTGGTCATCAGGTCGGGCTCTACATTGATCGCCGCGTCGGTAATGACCAGGGGTTTGTGATAATTGGGGACATCGAAGACGAAAACATGGCTCAGGCGGCGCTCGGTGCGAATGCCGCGGGTTTTGTGAACCACGGCGCCCAGTAGTTCGGCGGTGCCTAGACTGCCTTTCATCAGCGCTTCCGCCTGGGTCATACGTACCAGCTCACAGGCCCGTTCGGCGGCCATATGGCTATGTTCGGTGGTGACGATCTCATACTGAGAGATATCGATCCCTTCCTGCTCCGCGGCGGCCTGGATCTTATGGGCAGGCCCAACCAGCAGGGGGTCAATCAGGCCCTGTTCAGCGGCCTCTATGGCGCCGGTCAGGCTGTTGTGGTCCACCGGATGGACGACAGCGGTACGGATGGGTCTGGCAGCGCGGGCCTGCTCGATGAAAAACTCGAGCTGGTCATGGGCTGGGGGTTGCTGGGCATCGATCATCGCCATAGTAGAGCACTCCGGATCCTTGGTTTGTGGGCCGAGAGTCTGATGAACGTATGCAGATCGTCGGCCCGGCCTTTTAGCTGGCTAAAAGTAAGGGATTGATATGACTGAATCATGATGCAATGCAGCAAAATTACAAGTGCAAACCGTCCCTGTGCGGGCCGCAGACGTGAAACCGGCCTCAGTCGACCGGTGTCTTCAGGGTTTCCTGGTAGGGCGGCCAGCCCATGGGCTTGCCTCCGAGCAGGTGCAGGTGGATGTGGTAGACGGTCTGGCCGCCGTGTTTGTTGCAGTTGAACACAGTGCGGTAGCCATCTTCGGCGAAACCGTGCTCCATGGCCACATCGCCAGCGACTTTGAGCATATAGCCCACCAGCTCGCAGTCTTCATTGGCCATGTCGTTCAGGGTCGGTATGTGCACGCGCGGAATGACCAGCGCATGAAAGGGGGCTTGCGGGTTGATATCACGAAATACCATGACTTTCTCATCCTCGTAGAGGATCTCGGCGGGTATCTCTTCGTTGACGATTTTACAGAATAGGCAATCCATGACGACTCTCGGTTGAACGCGAATGGTGGGCGTCAGTATAGCGAGCGCCGCCCGCGACACTCAAGCAAGCTCGAGTGACTCGCGGGGCGGGCAATGATAGCTCTTGAGCACTTCGTTATCCGGGGTCACCGACTCCAGAGTCACATTAAAGCCCCAGAGTCTGTGCACGTGCTTGAGCACCTCGTCGGTGGAATCGCCCAGAGGCTGACGGTTGTGCATGTAGTGGCGCAATGTCAGGGAGCGGTCGCCACGGACGTTGACGTTGTAAACCTGGATATTGGGTTCCCGGTTACCCAGGTTGTACTGGGCGGACAGCTCTTCGCGCAACTGGCGATAGCCCATTTCATCATGGATCGCATCCACACGCAGGGTGGGACGCTCTGCATCATCCAAAATGGCAAACAGGCGCAGTTCCCGCATCAACTTGGGCGAGAGAAACTGCATGATAAAGCTCTCGTCCTTGTAGTTGCGCATGGCATGGTCGAGCGTCTCTATCCAGTTGGAGCCGGCAATATCCGGGAACCACTCCCGGTCCTCATCGGTGGGATTCTCACAGATACGTCGGATATCGCTCATCATGTTGAAGCCCAGGGTATAGGGGTTGATACCGCTGAAGTAGGGGCTGTCGAACGGCGGCTGGTAGATGACGCTGGAGTGAGAGTGCAGAAACTCCATCATAAAGCCGTCGGTGACCAGTCCTTCGTCATAGAGCTGATGCAGCAGCGTGTAATGCCAGAAGGTGGCCCAGCCTTCGTTCATTACCTGGGTCTGCTTCTGGGGATAAAAGTACTGTGCGACCTTGCGCACGATACGGATGATCTCCCGCTGCCAGGGTTCCAGCAGTGGCGCGTTTTTCTCGATAAAGTAGAGCAGGTTTTCTTCAGGCTCCTTGGGGTAGCGGATCACCGCTTCCTCAGGGGAAATCTCTTTTTTGGGGATGGTGTTCCAGAGATCGTTCAGGTGGCGCTGAATATACTCTTCGCGCGCCATCTGACGCTCTTTTTCCTCCGCTGCCGTGAGCGGACGTGGACGCTTGTAGCGGTTCACGCCGTAGTTCATCAGGGCATGACAGGAGTCCAGCAGCTGCTCAACTTCATCAACGCCGTAGCGCTGTTCGCACTCGCTGATGTAGTTCTTGGCGAACAGCAGGTAGTCGATAATGGCCGATGCATCGGTCCAGGTGCGGAACAGATAGTTGCCCTTGAAGAAGGAGTTGTGACCATAGCAGGCATGGGCAATAACCAGCGCCTGCATGGTGATGGTGTTCTCCTCCATGAGATAGGCGATGCAGGGGTTGGAGTTGATAACGATCTCGTAGGCCAGTCCCATGCGGCCGCGTTTGTAGTTCTGTTCTGTCTCGACAAACTGTTTGCCGAATGACCAGTGACTGTAGTTAAGCGGCATGCCGATAGAGGCATACGCATCCATCATCTGTTCGGAGGTGATCACCTCAATCTGATTGGGATAGGTATCCAGGCCGAAGTTCTTGGCGACCCGGCCTATTTCGCGGTCGTACTCTTCGATCAGGTCGAAGGTCCATTCCGAGCTGGTGGAGATTGGTGTGCGCTCTTTGACTGCACTCATGCGGCACCCTCCGTGCGCTTCTCAAACAACTTGCGGAAGACCGGGTAGATCTCGCTGGCATCGACAATATGCTGCATGGCGAACTCGTCCGGGAACGCCTGCTGTACATGCTCGTACTCATACCACAAGTTCTGATGCGGACCGGTGGTGATCTCCACATAGGCGTAATACTGCACCTTCTTCAGTATCCGTTTCATCAGTAGCTCAGAGCAGGCGGCCGAATCTCCATCCCAGTTATCACCATCCGAAGCCTGGGCGATGTAGATGTTCCAGTCCGCCGGCGAGTAGCGCTGATCGATAATATCGGCCGTGAGCTGCAACGCACTGGAAACAATGGTGCCACCGGTTTCGCGGGAGTAGAAAAACTCCTGCTCATCCACCTCCTTGGCGTGGGTGTGGTGGCGTACGAATACCAGTTCTATCTGTTTGTAGTTCCGCTCAAGGAAGAGGTAAAGCAGTATAAAAAATCGTTTGGCGATATCCTTGATGGTTTGGGTCATGGAGCCCGAAACGTCCATCACGCAGAACATCACCGCTTTGCTGGAGGGAACGGGTACCCGAACCAGGTTGTTGTAGCGCAGATCGAAATCGTCGATGAACGGCAATCGCTTGGCCTTTTTGTCGAGATCGGCGATGCGCTCTCGTAGCGCCTGCATCTCCTCTCTGGATGCTTCACCGGCGGGTAATGCTTCCATCGCCCAGAGTTCCTTGCGCAGGGCCCGGATCTCCTTGCGCTCTTCGCCGCCGAGGGCGATCCGACGGGCGTGGGCTGCTCTCAATGAGCGCACGATATGCAGTTTTTCCGGAGAGCCGCTGGTGCTGTACCCGGCACGGCGTGTCTCAAAAGAGGTTGCATCCTTGAGCTGCTTGCGCACGAGATAGGGGAGCTCCAGATCCTCAAACATGAAGTCGAGAAACTCCTCCTGGCTGATTGTAAAGGTGAAGTTATCTTCGCCTTCGCCCTGATTACTGGCCTTGCCCTGGCCGCTGCCCCCGCCACCCTGGCTTTCCGGGCGCTGGAATTCGTCACCGGTCACAAACTCCTTGTTACCCGGGTAGATGCGCGTATTTTTGCCGCCGGAACCGTGATGGAATACAGGCTCCGAGATATCCCGACGAGGAATGGTGACCTCGCCGCCCTGTTCGATATTGGAGATCGAACGGTCATGGATTGCCTCCTCTACGGCACGCTTGATGTGCTGCTTGTAACGCCGCAGAAAGCGCTGTCGGTTGACAGTACTTTTCTTTTTGGCATTGAGGCGACGATCGATGATGTAGCTCATACGGAAAACTCCCGTGGGCGGGCCAGATGGCGGAGAGGTTCCGCCATCAATGAGAAGGCCCTGTTTTTACTGGGACTTACGTACGCGGATATACCATTCGGAGAGCAGGCGAACCTGTTTCTCGGTATAGCCGCGCTCGATCATCCGCTTGACGAACTCGCCATGTTTCTTCTGTTCGTCGGAGGATGCTTTCGGATTGAACGAGATAACCGGCAGCAGATCCTCGGTATTGGCGAACATCTTCTTCTCGATCACGGTGCGCATCTTCTCGTAGCTGTTCCAGGCCGGGTTTTTACCCATATTGCTGGCCCGGGCACGCAACACGAAGTTGACGATCTCGTGACGGAAGTCTTTCGGGTTGCTGATACCCGCGGGCTTCTCGATCTTCTCCAGCTCCTCGTTGATCGCCTGACGGTCGAGAATATCGCCGGTCTCCGGATCGCGGTATTCCTGGTCCTGAATCCAGAAGTCGGCGTAGGTGACGTAGCGGTCGAAAATATTCTGGCCGTACTCGGAGTAGGACTCCAGATAAGCGGTCTGAATCTCTTTGCCCAGGAAGTCGATATATTTCGGTGCTATGTACTCTTTCAGATAGCCCAGGTAGCGCTCCTGAGTCTCGGTCTGGAACTGCTGCTGACCGATCTCACGCTCCAGTACATAGAGCAGGTGAACCGGGTTCGCGGCCACTTCCGCCGGATCAAAGTTGAATACCTTGGACAAAATCTTGAACGCGAAGCGAGTAGAGAGCCCCTCCATGCCCTCATCGACACCCGCTGCATCCTTATATTCCTGCATCGATTTGGCTTTCGGGTCAGTATCTTTCAGGTTTTCACCATCGTAGACCCGCATCTTTGAGTAGATGCTGGAGTTTTCTGGCACCTTGAGTCGAGAGAGAACGGTGAACTGCGCGAGCATATCCAGTGTATCCGGTGCACAGGGCGCCTGATTCAGCGAACTGTTCTCCAGCAGTTTTTCGTAGATATGGATCTCTTCGGTGACCCGGGTGCAGTAAGGCACCTTGACGATATAGACACGGTCTATAAACGCCTCGTTAGTCTTGTTGTTCTTGAACGTCTGCCACTCGGATTCGTTGGAGTGGGCCAGAATAATCCCGTCATAAGGGATGGCACCCATACCTTCGGTACTGTTGTAGTTCCCCTCCTGGGTGGCGGTAAGCAGTGGGTGCAGCACCTTAATCGGCGCTTTGAACATCTCCACAAACTCCATCAGACCCTGGTTGGCGCGACAGAGGGCACCGGAGAAGCTGTACGCGTCCGGGTCGTGTTGCGGGTATTCTTCCAGTTTTCGGATATCGACCTTACCGACCAGGCTTGAGATATCCTGGTTGTTTTCGTCGCCGGGCTCGGTCTTGGCGATGCCTATCTGGTTCAGGATCGACGGGTAGAGCTTAACCACCCGGAACTGCGAAATATCACCTCCGAACTCGTGCAGGCGCTTGACGGCCCAGGGTGACATGATGCCGCGCAGGTAGCGCCGGGGGATGCCGTATTCCTGCTCCAGAATCTCCGCATCCTCTTTGGGATTGAAAAGGCCCAGAGGAGACTCAAAGACAGGAGAACCCTTAATGGCGTAGAACGGAATATGTTGCATCAACGCTTTGAGACGCTCGGCCAATGAAGACTTACCGCCACCCACTGGGCCCAGCAGGTACAGAATCTGCTTCTTCTCCTCAAGTCCCTGAGCTGCATGTCTGAAATAGGAGACGATACTCTCGATAGCCTCCTCCATGCCGTAAAATTCATTGAACGCCGGGTAGCGTTTGATCACCTTGTTGGAGAATATCCGGCTCAGTCGCGGCTCGAGCGATGTATCGACCAGCTCCGGCTCGCCGATCGCCTTCAGCATCCGCTCGGCCGAGTTGGCGTAGGTTAGGGGGTCTTCCTTGCACAGGTTGAGATACTCGTGCAGGCTCATCTCTTCCTGCTGAATCGATTCATAGCGCGCTTTGTAATGATCAAAGATACTCATTGCTCACCTTCCTGTACTCGGACGCTGATTCGTCGCATAACAACCTGATTTTCAAGTTGTTGTCACAGCGTTCTGTGCCGCGTTCTGTTTCAGTGTAGTCCAAAGCTGCCCAGTGCAAGGCTTGGGTTTCACTTCTTTTGGCAATCTTCCCTGTTCATTGCGGCTGCGTCTCATCCGGTTGATATACACGGCTTGAACAAGCCGTACTGCGAAAGTCAACTGCATTAAACGTGCCGCCCGATGATCTGGATCAGTTTAGTGAGGGGGAGGGCGGGTGTGGCTTTCGAAGTGTTTGACCCTGGATCCGGCGTCAGGTTGCAGAATCGAGCAGGGTTTTCTTTTTTTGCCGCAACCCACCGGCAAATGCGCGGGTGTGTCAGGTAATCGACAAACGAGTGCTTCACCCGCGGAGTGAAAAGGGAAAGTGATTGCACCGAATTAGTGCGTAAAGCGGTTTGTTGCCCAGCTAGTTTCCGGGTAATGACCCGTGACGGGGCGTGTCGATCAGCTCCAGCGTCGGGGTAGGCACTTCGATATCGGTGGCCAGAGCACGTTGTGCGGTGGTGCGATAGAGCTGTTTGAGATTTTCCTGGATACGGGCAAATGTGGTATCGGTGGCAAAGGCCTTTTGCAGGGTTTCCACCGCGCCTCCCAGGTTGCCCTGAGCGGCTTGCGCGGCGGCCAGATTGTTGTACACAGCGGCCTGATCAGGATGATCTTTGAGCGTGTCGGTTAATAGCGCTTCTGCCTCTGATGATTTATCCATCCCAATCAACAGGCGTGAGTGGACCAGAATGCCATCCAGCGACTCTGGGTTGAGCTGTCGGTAGTTTTGTACCAGTGACAATGCGTCCGCCTGGTTGCCGCGTTGGAACAGGGTGATCGCGGCGGCCAGGGTCTCCTGTTCGACCGAAGGCGGTTTATTGGCTTCGGGGGCCGGGCTGACAAGGGATGGTGGTGGATTTGAGTGTGTATTGCTGTTTTCGGACAAGCGCTGCTTTTCCTCGGCCAGCCAGTGTTTGATCGCCTCAACGCGGGCAAAGAGCGTTTCGTCGTCTATCGGCAGGGGACGAATCCTTAGCGTTTCTCCGGTGACTGATGTCTCGGTCGCCTGGCAGTCGTAGGCTTGGTTTTTACCGGCCTTGAGACAGTATTCGCTCTGCGCCTGGCGGTGCGAGGATGACCCGGCGCAGCCTGCTAACAGCACGCCGAAGACAGCGGGTAACAGAAGGGGGCGTGACACAGTCCGTGTGAGAACGATCATTCGGGATCTCCGGTTTATAACGTTGCGGTAGAGAGAACCAGCCCCGCGATAATCAGTGCACTACCGGATAACCGGTTCTGCCAGCGCATGGCTTTAGGGCTTTGCATCAGTCGGCTCAGCCGAGAAGCCAGACCACTGTAGCCGGTCATTACGCTCCAGTCGACTATCAGCAGGGTCGCGCCGATAACCAGTAATTGGGGGCCACGCGGCAGGCTTGGGTCCATAAACTGAGGCACCAGAGCGACCAAAAAAACCATCCCCTTCGGGTTGGTAATATTGACCAGGTAAGCGCTGATGAAGTGGCGGTGTTTCTTTATCTCATCGGTGCGACGCAAACTTAGTTTGCCTTTGTCCCGCCAGAGCCCGATACCCAGCCAGATCAGGTAACCGGCGCCGATCCATTTGATGGCCTGGAACAGGGTTGGTGAGGTTGCTACCAGACTGCCCAGACCTACAGCGACGATCAACAGCTGGGTACCGTAACCGGCGATCAGTCCGGCCACGGCGGGTGCCGCGCCGCGAACACCGTGACTTAGCCCGTAACTCATCGCCGTTGCGGCGCCTGCACCGGGTGACAGGCTGATAAGAATTGACGCGCTGAGCAGTGCGAGCCAGACTTCAATCGCCATTTTTACTCTCCAAAAGTGGAACTCTATAAACAGAAACAGCCGCCCGAAGGCGGCTGTTTTAGCACAGAATCGGTTTGCTGTCCTGTTAGTCAGCTTTTTTCCCGTGCAATAGCACGGTAGGCGATATCGGTGCGGAAGTAGGCGTCCTTCCAGTTAATAAGGCTCACCAGTTCATAAGCGCGTTTTTGAGCATCGGTGACGCTGTCTCCCAGTGCAGTTGCACAGAGTACGCGGCCGCCGGCCGTGACGACCTTGCCATCGACCAGCTTGGTTCCGGCATGGAACACCTTGCTGTCCGCGGGTGTCTCGGTCGGCAGGCTGATCTCATCACCCTTGCCGTAGCTGCCGGGATAGCCACCTGCCGCCATAACGACGCCAACCGACGGGCGCGGATCCCATTCCGCGGTGACCTGGTCCAGGGTCTTATCGAGCGCGGCGTTGCACATCTCGATCAGACTGGATTTCAGGCGCAGCATAATGGGCTGTGTTTCAGGATCACCAAAACGGCAGTTGTATTCGATCACTTTCGGTGTGCCATCGGCCATGATCATCAGACCGGCGTACAGGAAGCCGGTGTATTCATTACCTTCTTGAGCCATACCGCGCACGGTGGGCAGAATGACCTCATCCATGATGCGGTTGTGGATCTCCGGGGTCACCACCGGAGCAGGTGAATAGGCACCCATGCCACCGGTATTAGGGCCGGTATCGCCGTTACCGACGCGCTTATGGTCCTGGCTTGTCGCCATGGGCAGCACATGTTCGCCATCGACCATAACGATGAAGGAGGCTTCCTCACCGTCGAGAAACTCTTCGACAACCACGCGGTGACCGGCGTCGCCAAAGGCATTGCCCGCCAGCATATCGCGGATCGCCGCTTCAGCCTCTTCCAGGGTCATGGCGACGATAACGCCCTTGCCGGCGGCCAGGCCGTCGGCCTTGACCACAATCGGCGCACCTTTCTCACGCACATAGGCCAGAGCAGGTTCGATTTCGGTGAAGTTCTGGTACTCGGCGGTTGGGATCTGGTGGCGCGCCAGGAAATCCTTGGTGAACGCCTTGGAGCCTTCCAGCTGAGCCGCGCCCGCCGTGGGACCAAAGACGCGCAAACCCTGGTCGTTGAACCTGTCCACAATGCCGGCCACGAGAGGAGCTTCCGGGCCGACGATGGTCAGATCGATAGCGTTGTCCCTGGCAAAAGCGGCCAGATCGTCCAGCGCCATCACGTCGATATCGACGTTCTGGAGCTTGTTCTCCTGAGCGGTTGCCGCGTTACCCGGCGCCACGTAGACGGTCTCCACCGCCGCATCGCGCGCTGCAGCCCAAGCCAGTGCATGCTCCCGTCCGCCGGAACCGATTACAAGAATCTTCATCGTCTTATATCCCTGTTCTTAATGGCGGAAGTGGCGCATGCCGGTGAAGACCATGGCCATACCATGCTCGTCCGCCGCGTCGATCACTTCCTGATCGCGCATGGAGCCACCGGGCTGGATGACGGCGGTGATGCCGGCTTCGGCCGCAGAGTCGATACCATCGCGGAACGGGAAGAAGGCGTCGGATGCCATGACGGAGCCTTTGACTTCCAGCCCTTCATCGGCCGCTTTGATGCCGGCGATCTTGGCGGAGTAAACGCGGCTCATCTGGCCCGCGCCGATACCGATGGTCTGGCCGTCTTTGGCGTAGACAATGGCGTTGGACTTGACGAACTTGGCCACTTCCCAGCAGAACAGCAGATCGCGGATCTCCTGCTCTGAGGGCTGCTTCTTGGTAACAATCTTGAGCTGGGAGGCATCCACCATACCCAGATCGCGATCCTGCACCAGCAGACCGCCGTTAACGCGTTTGTAGTCGAAAGCATGGGCGCGCTGGGCATCCCACTCACCGCACTCCAGAAGACGCACGTTGGGCTTGCTGGCGACGATGTCGGATGCTTCCTTGGTTACGCTCGGGGCGATGATCACTTCCACGAACTGACGTTCGACAATCACTTTGGCGGTGTCGCCGTCCAGCTCCCGGTTGAAGGCAATAATGCCGCCAAACGCCGAAGTCGGATCGGTCTGGAAGGCCCGGTTATAGGCTTCCAGGATGTCGTCACCAACGGCGACGCCACAGGGATTGGCGTGCTTGACGATCACGCAGGCCGGCTCTTTGAACGGCTTAACGCACTCCAGTGCCGCGTCGGTATCCGCCACGTTGTTGTAGGACAGCGCTTTGCCCTGCAGTTGACGCGCTGTCGACACGCTGGGCTCGGCCGGGTTCGCTTCCACATAGAAGGCGGCGCGCTGATGCGGGTTCTCACCGTAGCGCATATCCTGCGCCTTGAGGAACTGGGTATTGAAGGTGCGGGGGAAATCCGCGGGCTCTTCATCTTCGCTTTCGACGATGGCACCCAGGTAGTTGGCGATCATGCCGTCGTAGGCGGCCGTATGTTCAAACGCTTTAACGGCCAGGTCGAAACGGGTGTTCTGGCTCAGGCCACCGTCTGCTTCCAGCTCTTTAAGAATGCTGTCGTAGTCAGTCGCATTGACGACGATGGCGACATCCTTGTGGTTTTTGGCCGCTGAACGAACCATGGTCGGACCGCCGATATCGATGTTCTCGATCGCCATCGGCAGGTCACAATCCGGGCGCGCAATGGTCTGGGCAAAGGGATAAAGGTTGACCACGACCATGTCGATCGGATCGATCCCGTGTTCCGCCATAACCGCGTCGTCAGTGCCGCGACGGCCAAGAATGCCGCCGTGGACTTTCGGGTGCAGGGTTTTGACACGGCCAGCCATCATCTCCGGAAAACCGGTGTAATCAGAGACTTCGGTGGCCGGAATGTCACTGTCCTGCAGCAGCTTGAAGGTGCCGCCGGTGGACAGGATTTCAACGCCCCGCGCGGTCAGGGCGCGGGCGAACTCTACAATACCGGTTTTATCCGACACGCTGATCAGCGCGCGGCGAATCGGGGTGGTGTTCTGCTCAGACATGGTCTTGGGTCGCTTCTCTCTGTTCGCTGATTGCTCTCGATTGCTCTCGATCAGAGCAGGCCGTACTGCTTTAGTTTCTTACGCAGTGTACCGCGGTTGAGCCCGAGTACTTCGGATGCCTTGGTCTGGTTGTCCTTGGTGTAAGCCATCACGCTCTCAAACAGCGGTGCTTCGATTTCAGACAGGACCATCTGGTACACGTCGGTAACCGGTTGACCATCGAGCTGCTGGAAGTAGCTGGTCAGCGACTGGTGAACGGTGTCACGCAGAGTCTGAGCCGGCATACCGGACTGCGGCTGGGTGGTTTGTGCATACTGTTCCAAATCTTTGCTATCCACTGTACTCATGTACCCAATCCTGGATTCAAGCCGCCGCCGATGCCGCCATAAACCGCGTTACGGCGAGGACTTGATCACGTGTTGTTTCTAGTTGATTAAAGTGCTTCCTAAACCCGGCAGCGTCCGGATGTTGCTGCAGGTACCAACCCACATGTTTACGCGCGATGCGCACACCCATGTAGTCACCGTAAAACGCGTGGAGAGCGTTCAGGTGAGAGATCAGGATATCCAGAATCTCGGCTGGTTGTGGTTCGGGCAGCTTCGTTTCGTTGCGCAGGAAATGATCGATCTCGCGAAAAATCCAGGGACGCCCCTGGGCCGCACGACCGATCATAACCGCCGTGGCGCCGGTGTGATCCAATACCCGACGCGCTTTCTCCGGCGAGTCGATATCGCCATTGGCGAAAACCGGGATCGAGACCTGGCGGCATATGCGCGCGATGGTGTCGTACTCCGCTTCGCCCTGATATCGGTCTGACCGGGTTCGTCCGTGGACCGCCAGTGCGGCTATGCCAGCGTTTTGTGCCAGTTGAGCAACGCGCTCTCCATTGCGCATATCCGGTGACCAGCCCGTGCGAATCTTGAGTGTCACCGGTACCTCGACCGCTTCCACGACCGCTTGCAGAATCTCATCGACCAGCCCTTCATCACGCAGCAGGGCAGAACCGGCAGCCTTGTTACAGACTTTTTTGGCCGGGCAGCCCATGTTGATATCGATGATCTGAGCACCGCGTTTCACATTCATGCGAGCCGCGTTGGCCATCATCTCGGGGTCACCACCGGCGATCTGGACCGAGCGGGGTTCGGTCTCACCCTGATGGTTGAGTCGTTGAGCGGATTTGCGTGAGTTCCAGAGCCGTGTGTCGGAGGTCACCATTTCGGAGACGACCAGCCCTGCTCCCATTTGGCGGCAGAGGGCGCGAAACGGACGGTCTGTAACCCCTGCCATCGGTGCCAGTACAACCTGACTGTCAATGGTGTAAGGGCCGATCTGAATCATCTCGCACCTGCCAAAACGAAAGAATTACTGACCCTGGCCGCGGGGACCGGGTTATTTGGAAGGCGGCCAATGATACTCTTTCGGGGGGTGGGCTCCAACCCGTTTTTGTTGGTTTTTTGATCGATATCGGGGTTGACCCGGAGCTGAATTTGGGCGTTTGGTAGTCAGGCGGCGCTTAGATATCGGGCTTCAGGTCCAGGGTATAGCTTACGGCCTGAGCCCCCGGGTCAGTGATCTCCAGTTGCAGTTCGATCGGTGTGCCAGCGGGCATCAGTCGATCCGGGTAGCTTTCAGCTGTGAGGTATTGGAACGGTCTGAAGAGACGCTGTGCGACCCGCTGCCCTTTTACATCGGTGAATGTCAGCTCGAGGGCTGGAAAAGGCTGCGAAAAGGCGGCGTCGTTCAGCAAACGGATATCGACAGTCAGGGCATCGGCGTAGGCTGGGTGGGGACGTACCACCATCTGCTGGGTTTCGATAGCGTCAACAGCGGTATGATTCAGCTGGCAGGGTAACCGCTCGCAGGCAAGGACGTAGATCGGTTGTAACTCCGGGCGTAAAGCCAGGGTGGCGCGTTCGAACCAGAAATACTGACCGCCCAGAGCCATGAGGGCCAGCAGACAGGCGAGCATCCAGCCGGCGGTGACAAAGGGGTCGGTTTCCTCCTCACTGATCTCCAGCACGATCGGCTCTGCCTGCAGCCGCGGGATGCCATCGGGGTCTGTATCGGACTGTGGGGCCGGCGTGGCCTCTGCCGCGATCGGCTCGGGAACCGGTTGTCCTTGATCTGTACTGGAGGGCGTATCCGCTGGCGGGTTCTGGCGTTGTCTGGGGCTAGCCTCCTCGGAGGTTGCCTCGGAGGCAGGTTTGGGAGGCACCGGTGACGGTCGTGCACGTGAAACCGGGGTCGCGCCTGTTGCGCGCGGCTTGGGGGCAGAGGGTTGCGCAACGGTACTCGTTTTGTTTTTGCTGGCGGCCTCCAGACGTCTCTGAAGGCGGCGTGCTTCGATACGAGCATCAAACACCGTAAGACAACTACCACAGCGCACCTGGCCCTGTGCAAGTTTGACCTGTCCTTCGGTAACCCGGAAGCGCGAATGGCAATCCGGACATTCGGTGATGATCGTCGTTGTCATCGCTCTAGCGTTTGCTTCCTGTCAGACGAATCCAGCCATCGCGTTCGACCGGTGTCTCCATATCAAACCATTTTTGATACGCCAGGGAAACCGCTTCAGCCTGGTCAGCCAAGAGCCCGGAGAGCAGAATTTTACCCCCGGGGCGAACCAGCGCTTCCAGGGTTGGTGCGAGCTCGACCAGGGGGCCGGCCAGAATATTGGCTACCAGTGTATCGGCTTGGGCCTTGGGCGCAGACTCGGGCAGCCAGGCTTCAAGCCTGTCATCTGTCAGATGGTTGCGCGCCAGGTTGTCCCGGGTTGCAGTCAATGCCTGGGTATCGATATCCACGGCGATCACATGCTTTGCACCCAGCAGGAGGGCCGCGATACCCAGGATACCGCTGCCACAGCCGTAATCGACAATCAGCTGACCTTCCAGGTCTTGCGCATCGAGCCACTCGAGGCAGAGTGCCGTGGTTGGATGGGTGCCGGTGCCGAACGCAAGGCCTGGATCAAGCAGGAGGTTGACGGCCCCGGGGTCCGGCGCTTCACGCCAGCTGGGGCAAACCCACAGGCGCTTGCCAAACTGCATGGGGTGGTAGCTCTCCATCCATTCGCGCTCCCAGTCTTTATCTTCAAGAATTTCGGCGTGAAACTGGGGTAGATCGACGGTGGCGGCGGTACTGATAGAGCGCTGTGCTTCAGTGAGCAGCGCCAGTGTTTCCTGCAGATCGTGTTCGGCGGCAAATAGACCGGTGACTACCGTCTTGCGCCAGAGTGGGGTGGTGCCCAGCTCGGGTTCGAAAATCGGGTTGTCTTCGGCATCCTGATAGGTCACGGCGGCGCAGCCGGCGGCCAGCAGCAGATCTTCGTATTGTTCAGCCTGTTCGGGGGGCGTTTCGACTTTTAATTGCAGCCAGGGCATGGGGTACTCCGTTGTCGGCTTACAGGGTCAGTATCGCCTATACTGACCCGGTGTGCAGAGTGCCATCAAAAAAGCCCGCTGGCGCGGGCTTTTCGCGGCGTCCGGGTTGAGAATCAGAGCCCGAGCTTTTTCTCCAGGTAGTGGATATTGACGCCGCCGCGGGCAAAGTTGGCATCGCGCACGATATCGTTGTGCAGCGGGATATTGGTCTTGATCCCTTCGACTACCATTTCGTCCAGTGCGTTCTGCATGCGGTTCAGCGCGGTTTCCCGATCTTCGGCCCAGGTGATCAGTTTGGCGATCAATGAGTCGTAGTGGGGAGGAACTGTGTAACCCCCGTAGAGGTGCGAGTCTACACGGATACCGTTGCCGCCCGGGGCATGGTAGTAGCTGACGCGGCCAGGGCTGGGCATAAAGGTTCGCGGGTCTTCGGCATTGATTCGACACTCGAACGCATGACCGTTGAGTTTGACATCTTCCTGCTTGATCGTCAGCGGCATACCGGAGGCGATGCGCAGCTGCTCCTTGACGATGTCGACGCCGGTGACCTGCTCGGTAACCGGATGCTCTACCTGGACACGGGTGTTCATCTCAATAAAGTAGAAGCCGCCATCTTCGTACAGGAACTCAAAGGTACCTGCGCCACGGTAACCGATCTCGATGCAGGCATCCACGCAAGCCTTAAGCACGTCAGCCCGGGCCTGGGGGTCGATACCCGGTGCGGGGGCTTCTTCCACCACTTTCTGGTGGCGGCGTTGCAGCGAGCAGTCACGATCATAGAGGTGGATCGCATTGCCCTGGCCATCAGCCAGCACCTGGACCTCCACGTGGCGAGGCTTCTCGAGAAACTTCTCCATGTAGACCGTTTCATCGCCAAAGGCCGCTTTTGCCTCGGATCGGGTGACCTGTACCGCATTGGTCAGGTGGGCTTCGGTGTGGACAACACGCATACCGCGACCACCACCGCCGGCAGCCGCTTTGATGATGACCGGGTAACCGATGCGTTTGGCGACTTTATGCAGGGTTTCGGGATCTTCCGGCAATGGGCCGTCAGAACCGGGTACGGTGGGTACGCCAGCTTTCTTCATCGCCTCGATGGCAGACACTTTGTCCCCCATCAGGCGAATTGTTTCGGCACGCGGGCCAATGAAGGTAAAGCCTGACTGTTCCACCTGCTCAGCGAAACCGGCGTTTTCCGCCAGGAAGCCGTAGCCGGGATGAATGCCGACCGAATCGGTGACTTCAGCCGCGCTGATGATGGAGGGGATGTTGAGATAACTCTGGGCGGACGGAGCCGGGCCAATGCAGACGGCTTCGTCCGCGAGCCGGACGTGCATCAGGTCCCGGTCGGCCACGGAGTGAACCGCCACGGTCTTGATACCCAGCTCCTTGCAGGCTCGCAGGATACGCAGTGCGATTTCACCGCGGTTGGCTATGAGCACTTTATCGAGCATCGTTTAGATATCCTCGGATCAGGTTCGTGACGGGCTTCAGGCGATGACGATCAGCGGCTGATCGTATTCCACCGGCTGGCCATCCTCGACCAGAATCGCTTCGATAACGCCGGATTTATCGGCCTCAATCTGGTTCATCATCTTCATCGCTTCGACAATGCAGATTACGTCACCGGCCTTAACGCTCTGGCCTACTTCCACGAAGGGGGCTGCGGTGGGAGAGGGTGAGCGATAAAAAGTGCCGACCATCGGTGAACGTACCGAATGTCCGGTGGGCTCGGCATCAACGGACGCTGCGGCCGGAGCCTCCGGCGCACTGGGTGCCGGCATCGGCTGCTGAGGTGCAGCCGCCATCTGGGGCATCGGCATCGGGGCGTAGGCTGCCTGCTGAACCAGGCCGGAAGCCCGGCTGATGCGGACTGATTCCTCACCCTCTTTGATCTCGATCTCGTTAATATTGGACTCTTCGAGCAGCTCGATCAGTTTTTTGACTTTGCGGATATCCATCAGAATAGATTCTCGGAACGTTTTCTGGATTGATGTTGGTGATGGCGGGTGCCGGAGAACCGGACCTGCCGGACCCCAACCAGACAGAGCCAAGGGCCTGTAAAGTCGTCGGGTCGCGAATTGACGGTAAGTGTGCATCAAACCCCGTTTGCTGTCCATTTGCGGTGACCACTTTCCTGCATTAAGCAGCAGTTTGCCGACGTTTTCGGCTGTTTTTTTTCGATATTGTCTGTTTTTTGCCCAATCAGGATTGTGTTCTGCGCCCACACTCGGTGCTGCCGTCGAGCGAGTGCGTCATAACGGTTTGCGGCGCGGGTGTGTCCGTTGACCGGTGACGGGAAATTCGCCATAGTGCAACGCATCATAAATCGGTTTGAACGCACGATAAGGACGGTGTTTTGGATAGCCTGCAACGAATCTGGTTAAGGTGCTGGGATGGTGTAGTGGCGCGATTGGGGCGCGGGCGCATCGCGCAGGCGGTGCTGGCGCTGGTTGTGCTCTATCTGCTGATCGCTGTCATTATCGGTATCTACTGGAGTTTCGAGCCATCGCGTTTTTCCGTCGACGAGCTGGCTCAACAGCAGGCGCAGGCGCGAAATCAGCAACCCGTGGTGGGTTATCACACGACCGCGGCATTGATTGGCATTGGTGAAACACTGCTTGAAAAACCCGGTGGGTATCTGAGTAATGATCGTTTCCCACCGGGCCTGTGGCTCGACAATATGCCGAATTGGGAGTTTGGTGCGTTGGTCCAGGCACGCGACATGGCGCGTGCCCTGCGCAAAACATTCAGCCGTTCGCAATCCCAGTCCACGGAAAACCCGGATCTGGCCGAAGCGGAGCCGCTGCTGCATTTTGATTCAAACAGCTGGATTCTGCCCTCCACCGAAGGCGAGTACCGCAAGGCGCTGAAAGCGCTGCGTGCCTATCAGGCGGGACTGGGTGACAGTGGTGCCAGCTCGACACAGTTTTATGCCAGGGCGGATAACCTGCGGGATTGGCTGGGTGATGTATCGACCCGTCTGGGCAGTCTTTCGCAGCGGCTCAGTGCGAGCGTTGGTCAGCGTCGCCTGAACACCGATCTGGCGGGCAGCCCCGGTGCCACTCAGTCTACCGCTACGGCGAAGCAGAGCGATATTCAGACGCCCTGGCTTGAAATCGATGATGTGTTTTATGAGGCCAGGGGGACCGCCTGGGCTCTGATCCAACTGTTAGAGGCGGTGGAGCGCGACTTCGGTGAGACCCTGGATAAAAAGGGAGCCCGTGTCAGCGTCGATCAGATTATCCGCGAACTGGAAGCGACCCAGACGATGATCTGGAGTCCGGTGATTCTCAACGGTAGCGAGTTCGGTTTTCTAGCCAACCATTCCCTGGTGATGGCTTCGTATATTTCACGTGCCAATGCCGCCATTATCGACCTGCGTGAGCTGCTCTCGCAGGGGTGATGGGAGCCTTTTGGGCGGACAGCGCGAATAGAGGATGTTGAAATGCGTCGAGTGGTATTCAATCAGAAAGGTGGCGTGGGCAAGTCCAGTATCGCGGTTAACCTGGCCGCAATCAGTGCTGCCCGGGGGGTAAAGACACTGGTGGTGGACCTGGATCCTCAGTGCAACTCGACTCACTACCTGCTCGGGGACGATGCTAATAACCCTGAAAGTGATATCCGCGACTTTTTTGAACAAACCCTGAGCTTTCAGCTCAAACCCACGCATCCGGAAGGCTATGTACACCGGACGCCGTTTGCGAATCTGGCGTTGATACCCTCTCATCCGGATCTGGGTGATCTGCAATCCAAACTGGAGTCCAAGCACAAGATCTACAAGCTCAAGGATGCGCTGGAAACGCTGATGGAGAGTTATCAGGCGATCTATATCGATACGCCCCCGGCGTTTAACTTCTTTGCGCTCTCGGCGCTGTGCGCGGCGGACCGTTGCCTGATTCCGTTTGACTGCGATGATTTTGCGCGTCAGGCACTGTATAGCCTGCTCAATAATGTGCAGGAGACGCGGGAAGATCATAACCGCGACCTGGAAGTGGAAGGGATCGTTGTTAACCAGTATCAGCCGCGCGCCTCCCTGCCGCAGAAAATCGTGGCCGAACTGCGGGGAGAGAATCTGCCGGTATTGGAAACGCTGATTCCGGCGTCAGTCAAAATGAAAGAATCGCACACCGCAGCGAAACCGCTGATCCAGCTTGCGCCCAAGCATCGCCTGACCGAGGCATTCGTGAGCCTCTATGACGAGTTACATCAAGGGAAGAAGTAGGCCGAGCCGGAAATGACCGCCAGCGCGTTAGCGCTGCTGGCGGCGGGTCGCCGGCTTGCGACGCAGACTCATCAGCCAGCATCCGAGTGCGGCAGCAGAGAGCGTCAGTATCACGACTTCAGTCATGCTTAACCTGTCATTGGTTGGGGTTATTCGATTCTAGCGAAGATTTACTCGCTGGCAACCGAAAATTGACCACGTTTTTTCACATCCCTTTGACCGCAAATATCCCCGGTGCGTTCCGCCAGTAACCCTGATAATCCATCCCGTATCCAAACAGGTAGCGGTCTTCCACTTCCAGCCCCACGTAATCCGCTTTCAGGTCAGGGCGCGCCTTGCGATCATGGAGTTTATCGACCAGCACAGCGCACTGGACCTGAGAGGCTCCCTGCGCCTTGCAGTAGTCTATAATAGCTGCCAGCGTGTGCCCCTCGTCGAGTATGTCGTCGATAATCAGGACCGGTCGGCCGGTAAACTCGACCATGGGCGGGACTTTCCACTCCAACTCATGTCCGGAGGTAGTATTTCGGTAGCGGGTCGCGTGCAGGTAACTGGCTTCGAGCGGAAAATTCAGGCGTGGCAGAAGCTGTCCGGCGATCACCAGCCCGCCGTTCATGACGGTAAACACGACCGGGTCGGCATCAATCAGAGCATCCGTGATATCGCGGGCCATGCGGTCGATGGCCGTTCTGACTTCGTTTTCGCTGAATAACAGGTCCGACTCCATGTAAACCTGCCGAATGTGCTCCAGATCGGTGCCGCTCATTGGGTATTTTGCTCCGCTCGCGTGTTAAATCGCTGAAAGCGCAAAACGATAAAGGGGATTTTTGTTGCCCGCAACCGTTTCGGGTGACAGAAACGGCACTATTGGTTAGTCTTGCCGGTTAATTTTGATGAGTTGGTCAGTTTCTTGCGTGGCCGGGTGCGCCAAGAGTCAAAGAGGGGTTAATGATGAGTGTACATGAGATCCGTCATCCGCTGGTTCGGCATAAATTGGGATTAATGCGATCGGTGGATCGGAGTACGCGAGGCTTTCGTCAGCTCGCCGGCGAGGTGGGTTGTTTGCTGACCTACGAAGCGACCAAGGATCTGGAGCTGGAGAGTTACGAGGTCGAAGGTTGGTGCGGTCCAATTCAGGCTGAGCGCATCAAGGGCAAGAAAATTACCGTTGTGCCGATCCTGCGTGCGGGGCTGGGCATGCTCGATGGTGTGCTGGAGCTGGTGCCCAGTGCCAAGATCTCGGTGGTGGGACTCTATCGCGATGAAGAAACGCTGGAACCGGTGGCCTATTTTGAAAAGCTGGCCAGCGATATCGATGCGCGCATCTCGCTGATTGTGGATCCGATGCTGGCCACCGGTGGCTCGATGATCGCGACCATCGATACCCTGAAAAAGGCGGGTTGCACCACGATCCGCGCACTGGTGCTTGTTGCGGCGCCTGAAGGGATCAAAAAGGTTCAGGCTGCACACCCCGATGTGGATATTTTCTGCGCCTCAATCGATGACCATCTGAACGAAAACGGCTACATCATCCCGGGTCTTGGGGATGCGGGCGATAAAATCTTCGGCACCCGCTGATAGCCACTCTGAATGGAAAGGTGATTCATGACTGATACACAGTTGCAGGGCGACCCGGTCACGTCGGGCTGGCGCACAGTGGTCGCCGGGGCGCAGATGCTGTTTGTGGCGTTTGGTGCGCTGGTTCTGATGCCGCTGCTTACGGGGCTGGATCCGAGTGTCGCGCTGTTCACAGCCGGTATTGGCACACTGCTGTTCCACCTGGTCACCGGGTTGAGCGTACCGATCTTCCTGGCATCTTCGTTTGTTTTTATCGCACCGATCAGCTACAGCGCCCAGACGTGGGGTATTCCCGCGACCATGGGAGCGCTGATGGCAGCGGGCTTTGTTTACATGTTTCTCGCGCTACTGGTTAAGCTGAAGGGGCCCGGTGTGATTCACCGTATTATGCCGCCGGTGGTAACCGGGCCGGTGATTATGATCATCGGGCTGGGGCTGGCGCCGATAGCGGTCAACATGGCCATGGGCAAAACCGGTGATGGCTCCGCCGAGCTCTTTCCGTACGGGGAGGCGCTGATCGTTTCAATGATCTCTCTGGCGACAACGCTGCTGGTTTCGGTATTCGGGCACGGTATCTTTCGCCTGTTACCGATCCTGTCCGGTGTTGTCGTCGGTTATATCGCCGCTTTTTTCATGGGAATGGTAGATCTGACGGTGGTGCGCGAAGCACCACTGGTGGCGCTGCCTAATTTCGTCACGCCCGAGCTGAACTGGCAGGCGATCCTGTTTATGATTCCGGTGGCGATTGCGCCCGCTATCGAGCACGTGGGTGATGTTATCGCGATCGGCAATGTAACCGGCAAAGATTATATCCGCAGGCCGGGCCTGCAGCGCACGCTGTTTGGCGATGGGTTGGCCACCAGTGCGGCTGCGTTGTTCGGAGGTCCGCCCAATACCACCTACTCTGAGGTGACCGGCGCGGTCATGCTGACCCGGGCATTCAATCCGGTGGTGATGCTTTGGGCAGCCGGCTTTGCCATACTGCTGGCGTTTGTGTCCAAGTTTGGCTCCTTTCTGCAGACCATTCCGTCACCGGTGATGGGCGGTATCCTGATTCTCCTGTTCGGGTCTATCGCATCGGTGGGGCTGAATACCCTGGTCAAGGCGCAGGTGGATCTGGGTAAGCAGCGTAATCTGGTGATTGTCGCGACAGTGCTGGTCTTTGGGATTGGCGGTATGGCAATCGGGGTGGGCGACCTGAACCTGCAGGGCGTGAGCCTGTGCGGTATTGTCGCGATTCTGCTGAATCTGGTTTTGCCCGGTGCAGACCCCTTGCCGGGTGACCTCCATGAAGAGGAGGCAGTGGTCGACGATATGGTCGAGCACAGTCGTTGAAACTTTGCTCAAGCATAAAAAAGCCCGCCTCATTCGAGAGCGGGCTTTTTTACGTCAGTGAAGCTTACTTCTGAGCTTCGTAGGCAGCGACGGACTTGGTCACCGCTTCGCGTGCAGCGTCAGCGTTAGCCCAGCCCTCCACTTTAACCCACTTGCCTTTTTCCAGCTTCTTGTAGTTTTCGAAGAAGTGGGCGATCTGGTCCTTGGTCAGCTGAGGAATATCGTCCACGTCATGGATGTCGTTGTAGGCCTGGCTCAGTTTCTCGTGCGGCACGGCAACCAGTTTGGCGTCTTCGCCCGCTTCGTCGGTCATGTTCAGAATACCGACCGGGCGGCAGCGGATTACGGAGCCGGTCATCACCGGGTGCGGAGTCAGAACCAGCACGTCCAGCGGGTCGCCGTCGTCAGCCAGAGTGTTGTTCACGTAGCCGTAGTTGGCCGGGTAGAACATGGGAGCCGCCATGAAGCGGTCGACGAAAATCGCGTCCGCATCCTTGTCGATCTCGTATTTGACCGGGGAGCTCTCGGCCGGGATTTCGATGATCACGTAGAGGTCATTCGGCAGCTCTTTGCCGGCAGGCACTTTCGCAAAGCTCATGCGTCTCTTCCTGTTAGTCGATTAAAGATCAGATCTGATTCCTGAGCGGCATTATAAGCAGTGGGCCGCTCAGGGATGAATAATACTTACTGCTGAATTATCGATGGTGTGTCCTGATGGTACTGCATCAGTGACTCCACCTCTTCCCGGGAGCCCAGGGCAACGGCAACGCGCTGGTGAATATTCTGAGGCTCGATATCCATGATGTTGGTGTAGCAGGTGGTGGACAGGCCGCCGGCCTGTTCGATCAGCAGACTCATCGGGTTGCCCTCGTACATAAGGCGCAGCTTGCCCGGCTTACGTGGGTCACGGGAATCCCACGGATAGGTGAAGATACCGCCGCGGGTCAGTACGCGATGGACTTCGGCGACCATCGATGCGATCCAGCGCATGTTGTAGTTTTTCTCGCGCGGGCCTTCGCTACCGGCAAGCAGGTCGCCGACATAGTTGCGCATGGCCGGTTCCCAGTGGCGGTGGTTCGACATGTTGATGGCGAACTCTTTGGTCGCGTGCGGAATCTGCACATTCTCGCGGGTGAGCAGGAAGTCGCCGGTGTGCGCGAGGGTGAACATGTTCACGCCCTGACCGGTGGTCAGCGCCAATACCGCGGAAGGGCCGTACAGAACGTAGCCCGATGCAACCTGTTTGCGGCCTGGTTGCAGGAATAGATCGACGCTGTCCGGCGCGTCGGTATCCGGGACTTCCAGGATCGAGAAAATCGTACCCACGGATACGTTGATATCGATGTTGGAGGAGCCGTCCAGCGGGTCGAACGTAACCAGGAAGCGACCTTCCGGGTAGCCAAACACCGGATCATCCTCCTCTTCTGACGCTACGCCGCGCACCAGACGATTACCCAGCAGTACCTCTTTCAGGATGTCGTTGGAGATAACGTCCAGTTTTTTCTGGGTCTCACCCTGAATATTGGTGTCTTCGGTGGTGCCATGGATGCCTGCCAGTGCGCCTTCACGCAGCTGCAGGGCGATCTCCTTGCAGGCAACCATCAGGATTTCAATCAGTTCGACCAGTTCGTTGTCGGTGTCGTGGTGTTTCAGGTAGGCGCTGAGAAGCTGCATTGGGTGATTTGACCTTTAGGGTTTGGCTCGAAATTGGCCGCTGAATTATACGTCAAGTGTCGCGCGCTTGCATGTTGCGGCGCATCGAAATTGCCGGGAGGGGCCTGTAGTTCGCAGCTGGAGTTAAAGAGGTTATCATGCCTCCATCCAACAGGGGGGAGATCTGCGTGCATATCCATATTTTAGGGATCTGTGGCACTTTTATGGGCTCGCTGGCACTGCTGGCCCGGGAGCTGGGCCATCGGGTGACCGGGTCGGACGCCAATGTATATCCGCCGATGAGTACGCAGCTTGAGCGAGCCGGCATTGCGTTGTGGGAGGGCTACGACCCCGCACAGCTGGAGCCGGTGCCGGATCTGGTTATCATCGGTAACGCCATGACCCGGGGTAATCCCTGTGTTGAGGCGGTGCTGGAGCGAGGTTTGAAGTACACCTCGGGCCCTCAGTGGTTGCACGACGAAGTGTTGCAGGAGCGCTGGGTGCTTGCCGTGGCCGGGACCCACGGCAAGACCACGACCGCCAGTATGCTGGCCTGGGTGCTTGAGTATGCCAACCTGACGCCGGGTTTTCTGATCGGCGGCGCCCCCAACAATTTTGAGTACTCGGCTCGCCTGGGCAATACGCCGTTCTTCGTGATCGAGGCGGATGAGTACGACACCGCTTTTTTTGATAAGCGCTCCAAATTTGTTCATTACTGCCCCCGGACACTGGTCTTGAACAACCTGGAGTTTGATCATGCCGATATATTCCCGGATCTGGCGTCGATTCAGCGTCAGTTTCATCATTTGATCCGTACGGTACCCAGTGGTGGGCAGGTGATTCTCCCGGCTGGAGATGTCGCACTGGAAACGGTGATGGAGATGGGATGCTGGAGCGAGGTGCTACGCAGCGGTGATGGCAGCAACTGGCGGGTCCGGTTGGTAAAGGGCGATGGCAGTGAGTTCGCCGTTTTACAAAATGATCGTGAAGTCGCGCGCATCAGTTGGTCGCTCACGGGTGCACATAATGTCACCAACGGGCTGCATGCGCTGCTGGCCGCCCGGCATGTGGGTGTAACCCCGGAACACAGTGCTGCGGCGCTCTCCGGTTTCGGTGGGGTCAAGCGTCGGATGGAGCTGCTGGGTCAGGCTGACGGGGTCTGGGTATACGACGATTTTGCCCACCATCCTACCGCGATTGCGACGACGCTGCAGGGGTTGCGGGCACGTATCGGTGATGCGCCGCTGGTGGCGGTTATCGAGCCGCGCTCCAATACCATGCGTCTGGGCAGTCATCGTGATGCACTTGCGCCCTCAACGGCGGAGGCCGATCGGGTGTTCTGGTATCAACCCGCCGATCTGGACTGGTCGCTGGACTCTGTTGTCGCGCAAAGTATCGTGCCTGCCTCTTTGGTCAGGGATATCGATCAGCTGGTTCAGATGTTGGTGGATGAAGTCGCTCCGGGGGCACATCTGGTGATCATGAGTAACGGCGGCTTTGGCGGCATTCACGGCAAATTGATTGAACGTCTGGAAAAGCGGGGTAGCCATGGCGGAGCAGTTTGAGCGGCGTGTCACGGTGGCGATTACCGGTGCATCCGGTGCGCAATACGGTTTACGTCTGGTGGAGTGCCTGGTGCAGCAGAATGTGCAGGTTCTGCTGATGATCTCGCGCGCCGCTCAGGTGGTTATAGCCACCGAAACGGATGTTCAGCTCCCCGGCCAAACCGATGCCCAGGCAGATTATCTGAGTCAGTGTTTTGGTGCCCGCGAAGGGCAGATCCGTGTTTTTGGGCGAGAGCAATGGATGGCTCCGGTGGCGTCAGGATCTGGCGCACCGTCCACTATGGTAGTGTGTCCCTGCAGCACCGGGACCCTGTCTGCCATAGCCTGCGGTGCCAGCAATAATCTGATAGAGCGCGCCGCGGATGTGGCGCTCAAAGAGCGCAGGCAGCTGATTCTGGTCCCGCGCGAAGCGCCGTACTCCGAGATTCACCTGGAACATATGCTTAAGCTCACCCGCATGGGTGCGGTGATTATTCCGGCCAGTCCCGGCTTTTACCAGAAGCCGACCACCGTGGAGCAGATGGTGGATTTTATCGTGGCGCGGATTCTATCCCAGATCGGGATTGAGCAGACGATGGTACCGCGCTGGGGGGAGGCGCTTCTGTAAGAGGAGGCTGTCTCGAACAGTCCCTGGCTTGATGAACGCGGTGGTGCGGTTACAATGTGGCCGCACTTCCTTTTGATGGTATTCCCGATGTCCCGAATCCTCGCGCTGGATACATCCACCGATGCCTGCTCCGTGGCGTTGCAGCTGGATGGTACGATTCTCCAAGAAACCCGGGTGGAGCCGCGCCGCCATACCCATCTTTTGTTGCCAATGATTGAGCAGCTTTTGGCCGAGGCCGGTGTTACGCTGCGTTCACTCGATGCGATCGCTTTTGGCCGTGGCCCTGGCTCCTTTGCCGGCATCCGTATTGCCACTGGCGCCGCTCAGGGGCTGGCGCTTGGGAGTGAGCTTCCTCTATTACCGGTCTCCACACTGGCTGCCATGGCGCTGGAAGCCAAGCAGCGGATGCCTGAGGCGCAACAGGTCGCGACGGCGCTGGATGCGCGGATGGATGAGATCTACTGGGGGGCGTTCGATCTCACCGGTGTGCTGCCTGAGGCGTTGATGGCGGAGTCGGTTCGTGCACCGGAGCAGGCTGAGCTGCCGGCAGATTCGGCCTGGATTGGTGTGGGCAGTGGCTGGCGCTACCGGGAGCAAATGCCGTCGAAGGTACAGCAGCTGATCCAGTCTCCAGAGTTTGATCTCTATCCGCGCGCGGAGGCGATGCTGCCACTGGCTCAGGCGTTGCTCGATCAAGGGGGCGCCCTGGACCCGGCTGAAGCGACGCCGGTGTACCTGCGCGAAGGTAGCTGGAAGAAGAAGGATCAGCAGTGACGCTCAGTGACTGGATCCATATCGTTCTACTTGCCCTGATCCAGGGAATCACCGAATTTTTGCCGATCTCCAGCTCAGCCCACCTGATTTTGCCATCTCAGTTACTGGGTTGGCCTGACCAGGGTTTGGCTTTCGATGTGGGTGTCCACGTGGGTACGCTGGTGGCGGTGATTGCCTATTTTCGTCAGGATCTGTGGCGTATGACGCTGTCCACGCTGGCGTCCTTGGGCGGCAATCACAGCCGTGATTCGAAACTGGGTTGGCTGGTGGTGTTGGCTACGTTACCGGCGGTGGTTGTGGGCGGGCTGTTCGGTAGCCTGGTCGACGAATACGGGCGGTCGATACTGGTAATCGCCGCGACGACGCTGATTTTTGGCGCCCTGCTCGGTGTGGCGGATCGTCGAGGGGCCCGCGATAAAACCCTTGCCCGACTCGATATGCGTCAGGCGGGGATTATCGGATTGGCCCAGGCGGTGGCGCTGATTCCCGGAACTTCGCGCTCCGGCATCACGATTACCGCAGCGCTGATGCTGGGGTTCGAACGTCAGGCTGCTGCCCGTTTCTCCTTTCTGCTCTCAGTACCTATCATTTTGGCTGCCGGTTCACTTAAGACCCTGGAGTTGGTGCAGGCCGGGGCTCAGGCGCAATGGCTTTCCCTCGGTGTCGGTGCTTTGCTGGCTGCGCTCAGTGCGTTCGCCTGTATTGCGCTGTTCCTGCGTTGGCTGGACCGGATCGGCATGATGCCGTTTGTAATATACCGCCTGGTGCTGGGGCTGGTTCTGCTGGGGGTCTGGTTTGCTCAGTAATGAAAGTCGAATCCAGGTTGCGGCTCTGGATGTTGATCACGAGGCGCAGGCTCAGGCGTTGGCCCATGAGTTGCGACTGGCGTTTGACCCATCCCCTGATCTGGAATCGACCGCGACCGATTTTTACCTGTTGGTGGGCGACGAAGGCCTTGCTCTGCAAGAGACGGGACGCAAGCGTCCAGGGGCGATTATGGCCGACTTCGTGACCGGGGCCGTAGCGCACCGGCGTCAGTTTGGCGGCGGTAAGGGGCAGATGATCGCTAAAGCCTGTGGCATAAAGGGGTCGCTTCGGCCCCGTATCGCTGATGTCACCGCGGGGCTCGGGCGCGACGCCTTTGTGCTCGCCTCGCTGGGCTGTCAGGTTCAGATGGTTGAGCGTTCCGCCATCGTACATGCACTGCTTGCCGATGGCCTGATGCGGGCACACCAGCATCCTGAAGTGGCAGAGATCGTAAGTCGGATGGCGTTGTTTTCCGGCGATGCCCGTCACTGGTTGCGCTCGCTGCCGGACCGGGATCGCCCGCAGGTGATCCATCTGGACCCCATGTTTCCCCACTCCGATAAGAGTGCCCAGGTTAAAAAAGAGATGCTGGCGTTCCGTTCCGTGGTGGGTGCGGATGAGGATGCGGCGGAGCTACTGGCTGTAGCGCTGGAGGTGGCCCAGTGTCGGGTGGTGGTCAAAAGACCGCGTAAGGCGCCGGATATTGCAGGCCCCGTCCCCTCATATCGTCTGGAGGGTAAATCCGGGCGTTACGACATTTATGCGTTGCGTCGGCTGGAGGCCGACTGACTGCTCATCCCATTGAGCCAGCGTTGGCTTTCCTGAATCAATACACCGGGTAGCAGCTTCTCACCGATGCGGAGTATCGGTGTCAGGTCGCGACGTACTTCAACCCGGTCGTCGGTGAGAGCGAGCAGGTGTTGGCGTTCCAGTTGATCGATTAACGGCTCCAGTAACCGCTTGTCGCCGTAGTCCGGAGCCTGGTGGCCATACCAGCCATGGATGTGTACGGCCAGTCGCGTGACGGTGTCCAGCAGCAGTCCTTTGTGCCACCCACTTTGAGTATGCAGGGCTTTTAATAGCAGAAACTGCCTGAGTAGCAGGGTTTCGGCCAGGTGTATTAAGGCGTGGCACAGCGGGTTGTTGCGGGTCTTTAGCCAGTGCTGGTTGGCCTCCAGTAAACCCTGTTCGATCAGAATATGACGGGCCCGCGCCGGGAAGTCCGAATCCAGTTGATCCGGGGGTAGCGTGAGTTCCGCATCCAGGTATGGCAGCAGGGCTTTGATCAGGCGGGTGACTGTGGACTTGCTGGGCGTTTTCAGGCGGGCACTCAGCAGCAGGGTCAGAGCCGGCAGTATCAACCCGTGCTGCAGAGTGTTGCGGTAGAAACAGAGCCCCGCTGCTTGACGCTGTGTTAACGAAAGTGTCGCGCCTTGTTGGGTGATCAAACCCTGACGGGCGGTCTCGGCGATGATGGTGGCGGGTTCCAGGTCGTTATTCGGACGCGGCATATTGAACTGATCGAGCAGATGGTTCAGTGCATTCAGGCCGGCTTCTACCCGTGCTGTTGGCGTTGACGGCTCGCTGCCGGCCAGCAGTAGTAATGCCAGTCGGGCGCTACCGGAGCTGACAATTGCGCTGTTGAGCCGCCGGGACACCGCGCCAGCGAGAGCGGTCGTATCGGGCGGGGGTGTTCCCTGTTCGAGCAAAAGCGGCTGGGCTACACGAATATAGGCACCGCCACAATCGCGTAACAGTCGGCCCGCAGAGGCCAGGGTGCCGACCAAGGTTTCTTTTTGTTTGGTACCTCCACTCAGTTCGCGCAGATATTGGCTGTTGTCCAGGCAGAGATCGTAGCTAATCGCGATGGGGACCAGAGCCAGAGGGCGTTGCCCGACGTTCTGCCAGGCGCTCAGGCACATCCCCAGCAGTCCCAGCTTGGGGGGTAAGAGTCGACCGGTCCGGCTGCGGGTGCCTTCGGGGAAAAATTCGAAGGGTCGCGCGCGTGCGAATAACTCATCCAGGTTGGCATTGAACAACTGGGTGTACAGTGGATCGTCCAGAAAGCTTCGGCGCATGAAAACCGCGCCACCGCGCTGCAGAACCGGCCCGATCAACGGCAGGTTTAAGTTGCGTCCCGCGCCGATGTAGGGCAAGTCACAGCCCCTGCGATGCAGAATCCACGACAGCAGCAGGTAATCGATATGACTTCGGTGCGTGGGTAGAAAGATCAACTGATGGGTATGCTGCAGCGTGGTTATGAACTGCAGTCCTTCGACCTCAAGACGCGGATAAAGGCGGCTGAGAAGGCGGTTAAAGAGCGGCTTCAAGCGCTCAACCGTGGCCGGATCGATACAGCTGCAGATCTCCTCCAGATCCGCCAGTGCCTCCTGTTCCAGTTGTAGTCGATCTCGCCCGCCCTGGCACTGGCGCTGAATTTCGGCCTGCACTCTGGGCGCGGCGAGCACCCGGGTAATCAGTGCCTGACGCCGGGTGCTGTGGCTCTTTTGTTGCCCGCGAACGGTGGAAAAAAGCGGCTTCACGGGTGATCAGTAATGAGGCGGTGGCTGGTCGACAGGTTCAATACCTGCTTCCTTGAGCTGTCCGGCCAGAATCTGAACCATACGGGTCAGGCGTTCCAGGTCCTTTTCCTGTCGCGCCACCATATCACTGAGTTTATCGATCGCATCTTCCTGGAAGGTGATGCGTGATTCGAGTTCTGCGAAACGCTCGTTGTCGGTCATCGAAACCTCCCTTGCGCATGAAATAGATGTCCCAAGCATAGCTAACGGGGTGGCCAGTGAAAACTGATCTCTGTGTTGGCGGTGGGAGTTTATTCCGCTTCGGCGCGGGCCTCTCATGAACTGGCGCCTTGATCCAGCGCAATCCGTCGCGCGAGGGATGGATTTAACCCGTTAATAGCGGCCTAAGTTGTTGAAAAAGGAACTTTGTTGCGTTATACCTCGTCGGTTAGCCCCGTTGTCTTTTCGGCGGCGGCTGTTTCCTGTTTTTAACTTTGAAAATTAGAAGAGAAATCGAATAGATGAGTGGTATTCAGGTCTTTAAAAGTATTGTCCTCAGTGTCATTGCGGCGGTTGCTATTCCTTCGGTGCTATCCAAGTTGACCTCAGTGGAGATCCCGTTGAATGTCGCGGTTTTAGGCGTCACTTTTGTTATTGTACTGGCAGCGTCGGTGATCTCCGCGCTGGGCGGCCAGGGTGAACAGTCACGTCCGGCTTCCGGCCAGAGTGGCGCGCCTTCGGAGAGCGACGAGCCGGAAGAGGGAGATGATCGCGAAGAGGGCACGGTCAAATGGTTTAATGTCTCCAAGGGGTTTGGTTTTATCACCCGCTCCAACGGTGATGATGTGTTTGTGCACTTTCGCAATATTCGCGGACGAGGTCATCGTTCACTGAGCGAGGGTCAGGTGGTGCGCTTTAATGTCCATCAAAGCGAAAAAGGTCTGCAGGCGGAAGATGTTTCTGTGGTACGCAGCTGACATGGTCGGACTGCAGTAAAAACGGGAGCCCAGGTGGCTCCCGTTTTTGTCTCGGTTACAGTGAGCAAACATCAAGCTTTCTGGATAACCCGGTTTAACATCTTTTTGAATAACTGGATTTGACTGTCGTTGAACTCATCGAACACCTTGTGCTGTTCCTGCTCGGACAGTGCCCAGTACTCACTGGCTCGCAGCGCACCATCGGCGGTCAGAGAAAAGGGGGCCGTGGTCGATTCCAGTAGTCCGCTTGCGTGCAGATTTTCAACCGCTTCGCGAATCTCCGACCCCGGTAGGCTGGACTCGCGCTGCAACCTTTCCAGGCCGGCATCCGGAATCACACTCAGTAAAATCAGTACTCTCGCTTCACTGACGCTGAGGCCCAGTGCCTGCTGTTTGGGCAGGTAGCTGGTTTGATAAGCGTTTACGGCTTGCAGCATCAGGTATAGCAGATTGTTCTCAAGGTATTTTTCAAGGCCGGGCAGCGTCGCTTGCGCAGCCAGATTTTTCTCGACCCGGGGGTGAGGGAGAACCAGTGAGTAGGCCCCTTGATGGTAGAGCAGCGGCGATCGCCCAAAATCATCGAACGCCAGTACACGGCCCAGCAGAATCCAGTGATCACCGGCATCAATGGTTTCATGCAGAGCGCAGTGGAAACGCGCGGCACAGGCGTCAAGTAGTGGTGCCCGCCCAGGGCCCTCGCTGTAATCGATGTTGGCGAATTTGTCTGTTTGCGGACGAGCAAAGTGGTTGGAGAGGTCCAACTGATTAGCTGCCAGCACATTAATGGCAAAATGGTCTGCACTCTGGATAACGCTCAGGCTGTCCGCGGAGCGTTTGTCCAGGCTCCAGAGCACCAGAGGTGGGTCCAGTGAGACCGAATTGAAGCTATTGACGGTCAGTCCGATTTTGTCACCGTTGGGTGCTTGCGCAGTAACAATGGTAATACCGGTGGCAAAATTGCCCAGTGCCCGGCGAAAGGCGTGAGAGTCCAGAGGCTGATCAGTCATCTCGATGCTCCTTAACCCGCAGGTTGGTTCCCGTTTGCGTTCCATGGCCGGATAGGGTTTCCTTGCATGAACAATAGCACTGCCTGACAGAATGTCCCCATGGAGGATCGAGATTTGCGCAGCTTAACGGGCTCTTGGGTGGTTATCGGCTGTCTGCTCTGGTTGCCTGTAGCGACCGTGCGGGCCGATGCTGCAAATTGTTCACTTGCGCTTCTGGAGCGCTTTGCCGGCGAGACTCTGAAGTACGGTGTTCAGTGGAAAGGGTTTTCGCTGAACAGTGAGCGGCGCATTGAGCGTACTGAAACGGGCTGGCAGGCGATCAACCGCAGCAGCCTTCTGTTTATGTCGATTGAGGAGGAAACCCGGTTTCGGTTGGAGGGGTTGAACCTGATAAGCGAAGCCTATCGCTATGAACGCCATGGGCTGAGCGATAAGCGGAATCTGCGGCTGGAGTTTAACGGCCCTGGGCGGGTTCGTTATTTCTCGCCGCGTGGAGATGGGGTATTGGATGTTGAGCCGCCCGTGTTTGATCTGCTCAACCACCAGCTTCAGATGCGCATCGACCTGAGTTGCGGGCCGCCGCAGGATGAATATCGCTACACAATCGCCCGGCACGACCATGTCAGCGAGTACCGGTACCGGGTGCTTGGCGCGGAATCAGTGACCACCGAGGCGGGGACATTTGATGCGGTCAAGCTCGAGCGCGGCGAGGCCGGGGGTCATATCGATCATATCTGGCTGGCCCCTGCGCTTGATCATCTGATTGTCCGCATGGTGCGTACGGAGGACGGCGAAACCGCGGAACTGGAACTCAAGAAACGCCCTGATAGGTGAACAAACTGGCGGCGATTGCCCACATCATCAGGCAGATAGCGCCGTCAAGCACACGCCAGGACAGCGGAGACCGGAAAACCGGCTCCAGCCAGCGAGCGCCCGCGCACAGGCTTAAAAACCAGATTGCGGAAAAACTGATCGCGCCGACGGCGAACCAGATTCTTAAATCCGCCTGATACTGTCCGCCAATGCTGCCGATCAGCACCACGGTATCAATCCAGGCGTGGGGGTTAAGCAGCGTCACAGCGGCGGTGGTCAGCAGTGCCGTGCGCAGGTTGGCAACACCGCGTTCGCGGGCTTCCAGCGTATTGCGACTCAAGGCCCGGCGGGCCGCGCCCAGGCCAAACCAGATCAGAAACAGCGCTCCGCCCCAGCGTGCGATCTCCAGCAGTACCGGCGACTGGTTGATCAGAACGCCCAACCCGGCAACACCGGCCGTGATCAGTAAGCCGTCAAACAGGATGCACAGCAGAGCGATGGGCCAATGGAACTGGCGTTTGAGGCTCTGTGTAAGCAGAAACGCGTTCTGAGCGCCGATCGCCATGATCAGGCCTGCGGAGGTGGCAAGTCCCTTGCCCCAGGCCATTAATTCGACAGTCATTATTGCTCCCACCCTGTGCTCCTCGTCTGTGTGAATGAATCTGAGCGGCATGTTGCGGTTTGAACTCTGGTAAGTAAAACTAATCTTTTTTATATCTAATAAGAGAAATTAATAATGCTCGAGCTGAGACAGTTGGCGGCGCTGGCGGCGGTGGTCGAGGAGGGGAGTTTTGAGCGCGCTGCACAGCGCCTGCATGTCACTCAATCCGCTGTATCCCAACGGGTTAAGCAGCTAGAGGAGCGGCTTGGGCAGACGCTGGTGCTGCGCTCGGTTCCCATTCGGGCCACTGAAGCAGGGCATCAGGTGATTAAACATTTCCGTCAGGTGAGTTTGCTGGAGCAGGAGCTTCTGGGGGCGCTTTCCCAGCGAGATGAGCGGGGTTATACACGGGTGGCTATCGGTATTAACGCCGACAGCCTGGAAACCTGGTTTCCGGAAGCGATCGCCGAGCTTGTGGAGCGGGCGCAGTTACTGGTGGATCTGAAAGTGGATGATCAGGATGCCACTCAGCAACTGTTGCGCGATGGTGAAGTGATCGGTTGTGTGACCTCAAACCCCCGAGCCCTGCCAGGGTGTCTGTGTGTTCCCCTGGGCGTGATTCCCTACCGCTGTCTGGCCAGTGCGGACTATCTGACACGCTACTTCCCTGATGGGGTGAAGGCGGAGAGGTTTCGCCAGGCACCGATTGCCGAGTTCAGTCACAAGGATCAGTTGCAGAACCGATACCTGCAACGCTTTTTCGGGATTGGCCCGCACGAGTATCCCCGTCACCGGATTCCCTCATCGACCGCTTTTTGTGATCTGATCGAGCGCGGGCTGGCCTGTGGCATGGTGCCGGATCAGCAGGGGTTGCCGCTTATCCAGGCAGGACGCGTGGTGGATATGACACCGGGGCGATACCTCTCGGTGCCGTTGTACTGGCATGTCTGGAATCTGAGGTCGGAGCTGATCCGCCAGCTCACCGACGCCTTGGTTAAAGAGGCGACCCGGCAATTGGAGGGGTTCGATCGTCATCCAGAGCTGACCCGTCCCGGCTAACCCAGGCCCAGTTTGATGCCCAATGCGATCAGCGCGCCGCCAATTACACGTTCCAGACTTCGTTTCGCCCGCATAAGCCGCACTCGCAGACCATTCTGGCTCAGGAGTGTTAGCACCAGCGAAAACCAGATCAGCTCAGCCAGCGGTGGCGTCAATACATAAAGCGCCTGCTCGGCCAGGGGCTGCTCAGGGCTTAGTACCTGGGCAAAAATCGCCATAAAAAAGAGTAAGACCTTGGGATTGAAAAGGCTGATCAGCAGGCCACTCAGAAAGGGCGACCCGGCGTGCAGCGCGTTGGTATCGCCATTATTGCCGGCCTGTCGGTGCAGGAGCTGCCAGAACCCGAGTAGCAGCAGGTAGCCGGCGCCGCCCCAGCGTATGACCTCGAAAAGTGCGGGGTATTGATGGATCAATGCGGTAATGCCGGCCAGTGACAAGGTGCCGTGAACAAGCAGCGCACTGGCAAGGCCCAGAGCTGTCAGAAAACCGCGTTGAACGGAACCACTGAGGGTGTTGCGCAGGACAATCGCCAGGTTGGCCCCGGGGACCATTGCGCCACCCAGTGTGATACCTAGAAACAGCAACCAATCCAGCACAATAACCTCCGTTTATAGAGTTGCGGTGAAAAGTGAGTGTATTGGCGAGATTTAGCGGCTTCCAATCGAGAGTTGTTATTTAGATTATTACAAAAGCTTATAACCGTGGTGGTCGTCAGTGCGAGAAGGGTGAGCTTTCCAATACCCGGAACAGGCGCTCGCGCAGAAAACGGTGGGCGGGGTCATGTTGGGTACGACGATGCCAAAGAAGGTAGTACTGCACGGGCGTGAGGGTGAGGGGTAAGGGCTTAATCACCAGGTTTAACGAAGGCGCCAGGCTTGCCGCCATATGGGCAGGTAGCGTCAGCAGGGCATCGCTATGGGCGGTGAATGCCAGTGCGGCTTCGATAAACGGGATGCTGACTCGGATGCGGCGCCGCAGGTCGAGCTCTGTCAGAGCTTCGTCCACCAGGCGGTTTTTGTCGCCACCCCCACTGATCGTTATGTGATCGGCTTGGGTATAGGCTGACAGGTCCAGGGGCTGATGCTGGAGCGGGTGCCCGTTTCGCATCAGACAGGCCCAGTCGTCTGAGCCCACCTGACGGCCGTGAATGTCGTCCGGCACTTGATCCAGAACGCAGGCTGCCATATCGAGACGCCCCTCGCGCAGATCGGTGATCATGCCCGGCTCCCACAGATGAAAGTGAAGTCTCAGGCCAGGAATCTCTTGTGTCAGCTCGCCGACCAGCGAGGGCAGAATATGCTCGCCGATATAGTCGGTGATAGCGATATTAAAGCGGCCCTGGAAGCTCTCCCGGCTGAACTGGCCTGGGGTAAAAAACGCCTCCAGTTGTTGCAGGACAGGCGGAAGCTGGCGCTTCAACTCCTCACCATGGGCTGTTAGCTGCATCTGATTGCCGGTGCGCACCAGTAACGGATCACCAAATAGTTCACGTAACTGCGCCAGAGAACGGCTGACCGCCGGTTGCGTCAGGTTCAGTGCCTGCGCAGCACGGCTGACGCTACGCGCCTCCAGAAGCTGGTACAACACGCTGAGCAGATTCAAATTGATGCGTGAGAGGTCCATGTCCGGCACATTTATTCGTCGCCGCTTTTGCCGGCTTGGGTTGCCTGGGCTTTGAGTCTCGCCTGCTCCTCTCGCCAGGCGTGCATCTCCTCGTAATAGGTGTCCCATACGCAGGGTGAGCATTCGCTTTCGCAGCATTCGCCCTCCATCGGGGGCGTGGGTTTCTCCAACATTATGTACTCTCTTTAATCACGAAAATGCCATCTGGGCTCTATATTCTAGCCGTTTTTGGTGCCCGACTTCTTGGTCTTCGCGGTGGGCAGAGCCGCCAGTGGATCATCAGGCCATGGATGTTTGGGATATCGCCCCTTCATCTCCTTCTTGATCTCCTGATAGCTGGATTGCCAGAAGCTCTCCAGATCCTGGGTGACCTGCAGTGGTCGTCGGGCAGGTGATAGAAGATGGAGCTTCAGTTTGACGCCAAAGCCGATCTGGGGCGTTGAGGTACAGCCAAACATCTCCTGCAGCTTGACGGCCAATACCGGTGGATCTTCGCTGTAGTCTAATTTGAGCCGTGCACCGGAGGGAACCTGAACTCGTTCCGGCGCCAGTTCATCAAGCTGCTGCGGCAGTGGCCAGGGGAGCTGGGCTTTGAGGATGGCTGTCAGGTCCAGGCGTGCGAAGTGGTTAATGTGCCGCACCGGATCGAGCCAGGGTAAAAGCCAGTTCTCAAGGTCGGCAAGCAAAGTCGCGTCAGAAAGATCCGGCCATTCATCGCAGGCACTGTGCTTTCGACAAAAAGCGACCCGGGCACGCCAGTGGTCAATCTCCTCATTCCAGGGCAGCAGCGAGAGGCCCCGCTTTCGGATAAGGTCCACCAGTGCCTGTGTCCTGGCTTGAGGTGATACCTGCTCGAGTGGTCTGGCAGTGAGAACCAGATTACCGATCCGGCGTTGCTGTTCGGCAAGCAGGCCCTGCTGGTTATCATCCCACTCAACCCGCTCTTGCTCGGATACCAGGTCCGTCAGTTCATGATCGAACAGTTTCGGGTCCAGCGGCAGGGCAAGCCGAATTCGATCCTGAGCATCCTGGGCGCGGCTGCTGAGCGCGGCCACGGCCAGCCACTCATAGCGGGTGAGTCGGTCGTGCTCTCCAACTTGGCAGCCCCGCCCAGCGGACAGTCGATACTGGCTACTGCCGGGCCGACGGCTTTGGGCAATGCGATCAGGGTAGGCACAGGCCAGCAGAAAGCCGGTCCAGTAGGCTTCATCACCGGCGTTGTGTTCCGGAGGCGCAGCGTGTTGCTCCAACAGGCGGCAGTACTGTTCTGCTAACTGCCTGATACGCGCTCTTTGAGCGGAGCTGGCGCCATCCCGCTCGCCTCGTAGCCATTCCAGCCGGAGGCTTAAATCGGCGTTCTCCCCGCGTAACGGGTCGCGCTCGCTAAGCAGGGCGGCGATCTCAGCAGCCCGGGTTAGCAGTCCTTTTTGCGCCCCTCGCAGAAGCAAGTGGGCCAGCCGGGGGTGGGTCGGGAGGCTGGCCATCTGTTCTCCGTGCGAAGTCAGGCGCAGGCGGTTTTGATCCAGGATTTCCGTGGCGCCCAGCCGGGCCAGTAAGTCAAGCCCCTGCTGCCAGTGAGCCGCCGGAGGCGGGTCCAGCCAATCCAGTTCATGCGGGTCGTTAACACCCCAGCTCAGTAGTTGCAGTGCCAGTGGGGCCAGATCTGCCTGCCGGATCTCCGGTGGCGTAAAGGGTGTGAGTTGTGCCTGCTGTCCTTCCGACCAGAGCCGATAACAAACGCCGGGCTCCAAACGTCCAGCACGACCGGCGCGTTGGGTGGCTGCAGCGGCAGAAACGCGCGTTGTAGTTAGCCGGTTCATACCTGTGGCTGGGTCGAATACCGCCTGGCGGGAAAGGCCGGAGTCTATCACGACTCTGATTCCCTCGATGGTCAGGCTGGTTTCGGCGATGGCGGTTGCCAGCACGATCTTACGTTGTCCGGCGGGGGCGGGTTCGATTGCCGCACGCTGCTGTTGCAGACTCAGGTCGCCATACAGGGGGGTAACCGTTATCCGGTCCTGATTCGACAGCTGCTGCTCCAGCTCGCTCTGCACCCGGCGAATCTCGGCCTGGCCGGGCAGGAACACGAGGATGCTGCCAGGCTGCTCCGCCAGGGCTTGTTGCACAACACTGACCACGCGGGGTTCTATCCAGGTGCCTGCTTCATAGCGGCCGGTGTAAAGCAGATCGACGGGAAAGCTGCGCCCTTCCGAGCGGATAACGGGCGCTTGATCAAGCAGCTCAGCGATGGATGTGTCATCGAGCGTGGCGGACATCACCAGCAGCTTAAGCGGCGGGTCCTCGCGCAGTAGCTCACGTCCTTGCAGAGCCAGTGCCAACCCCAGGTCAGCGTCGAGACTGCGTTCATGGAACTCATCAAAAATCAGCAGGCCGACCCCGTCCAGTCCCGGGTCTGCTTGTAGCATCCGGGTCAGGATCCCGTCGGTAACCACCTCGATGCGGGTGCGTGGCCCGACTCGGGTATCCAGTCTGACACGGTAACCCACGGTTTCGCCGGGGCGTTCGCCGAGCTGCCGGGCCAGCTGTTCGGCCGCTGCTCGTGCAGCCAGTCGGCGTGGTTCGAGCATGATGATTTTCTGCGTTCCGAGCCAGGATTGCTCGAGCAGCGTCAGGGGAACTCGGGTGGTCTTACCCGCGCCCGGCGGAGCTTCCAGTACCACCTCGTTGCGGGTGGCGAGCGTCTCGGCCAAAGCGGGTAAGAGTGGGTCGATCGGTAGCGCATCCATCATACAAACCGCGGGCTTGATTCAAAGCCCCGCATTCTATCATAGTGAAGTCCGCTACCCCGGTTAGATGGTGGACAGGAGAGATCGATGAACGGTGACGGGAAAAACGCCCATCCGGTGAGGATGCACTTGCTCTCCAACGCGATGCAGTCGGCCGTTTTAATCGGCTTTATGGGTAGTTTTCTGGCTCTCTTGGGCTGGTTGATCTGGGGTGCCGGTGGGCTCGTGATCCTGCTGGTTCTGGGCGCCTTGGCAACGTTGTTTAATCCGGCGCTGTCACCGGACTGGGTGATGCGTCTGTACGGAGCGCGAAAGCTGACTCGCGGTCGGGTGCCGGCGCTGGATCAGGTCCGGGATTGGCTCGCTGAGCAGGCAGGCCTGAGTCGGACACCCACGCTTTATCTGATACCGAGCCGGGTTATGAATGCATTTTCTGTAGGGACGCGCGGCGGATCCGCCATCGCGCTCAGCGATGCGATGATTCGGCGGTTGTCGCTACGCGAGCTGGTGGGTGTTATGGGGCATGAAATCAGCCATATCCGCCACAATGATCTCTGGGTGATGGGGCTTGCCGATCTGTTCAGCCGTCTAACCAGCCTGCTTTCGTTTACCGGCCAGTTGCTGCTGTTTATCAACCTGCCCCTGCTGCTGTTGGGCGAGGTCGTGATCAACTGGGGGATCATCGCGCTGCTGATTATCGCACCGCTGGTCAGTGCCCTGGCCCAGCTGGCTCTGTCACGTACCCGCGAATATGCAGCCGACCTGGAGGGCGCTCGCTTGACCGGCGACCCGGAGGGGCTTGCGTTGGCGCTGCAGCGCATAGAGCGCGAACAGGGTGGGTGGCTTGAGCATATTCTGATGCCGGGGCGGCGAGTGCCTGAGCCCTCATTGCTACGCACCCATCCGAGTACCGCCGAGCGCGTTGAGAGGCTTCAGGCGATTGAGGCGGAGCTGGGAGAATCCGCGAAACTGCCCCTGGCGGAGCTGCTGCATCGGCTTGATCTGCCAGAGGCGCAACGTCCACCGCGGCGTCGGATATGGGGTGTCTGGTGGTAGCTTAGCCCCGTTTTACCCAGTGCAAAAGCTGGTTGTTGGCGGGCATGGCGTGGTCCTCAACCAGGGACAAGCCGGCATGGTCTGCCAGTTCCCGGAGCGCTTCAAAATCACGAATGCCACGGGCCGGGTCAATCTCCTTGAGCCAGCGGTCGAAGCTCGCGTTGCTCGGGCTGGTGTAATCGCCATTGTATTTAAACGGGCCATACTGACAGAACACGCCGCCTGCCGGGAGTCGGCTGCCGATACGGGCAATCATCTCGACAACCGCCGGCCAGGGCATGATATGCGTGGTATTGGCGGTGAATACCGCATCAAAGCCCACGGGCCACGCCTGCTGGCTAACATCCAGCGCGACCGGGGCTGAAAGATTGGATAGAGATGCGTCCAGTAGCCACTGTTCAATCCCCGCGTGGTTTTCGGGCAGATCACTGGTTTGCCAGTGGAGATGGGGCAGGTTTCCGGCGAAGTGCACGGCATGCTGGCCTGTCCCGCTGCCGATCTCCAGAACCCGGGTCGATCCGGCAAATGCCGTTTTTAGGATCGCCAGGATGGGCTCCTTGTTGTTTTCACAGGCTTGTGAAAAGGGCTTTTCTACGGGGGTCATGGCACAGCTCTCTATCGATCAAGTTAATCCTTTACGCACAGGGAGAATAATCGGATCGGCAGATCCATGCGAGGATGTCTGTGACGGGTTGGCACTTTTGTCTCCAATCGAGTATGAATAGTGTCTAGGTTAAATGAGGGTTTTCCGAGAAGTGTGCGACACCTTGCGACCGGCACACCATTTTGCTCGAGAGGCAGGCTCATCCCGCCGATGGCGGATGATCCTGTTTGGCTTTCTTGTGCTTATTTTGTCGGTGATTTGTACGGCGCAGCCAATCGCCGCGGAAAGATCGGCGGACGAGGTTTTGTCAGCCCTGCGAGAGGGAGGGCTGGTCATATACTGGCGTCACGCGCATACCGACCGGTCTCAGCGGGATCGACGGCCCCTTAACTATGATGACTGTAGTGCGCAACGGAACCTGTCGGCACAGGGGCGAGAAGACGCGCGGTTGGTGGGTGAGGCGATTCGCGAGCTGGGGGTGCCAGTCGGGGAGCTCTACTCAAGTCCCTACTGCCGGTGTATTGATACGGCTGACCTGGCATTTACCGATATCACGGCGATAGTCGATCCACGTCTTTCCTATATTCTCGGCGAGAAGCCAGCCAAACGTGACACCAATACGGAATTTTTGAATCAGTTGCTCGCGCAGCCGGTTCCTTCAGGTAATCGGGTTATCGTATCGCACACGGCAAACCTGAAGGAAAGTACCGGCTTCTGGCCCGGACAGGAGGGCCTGATGGTGGTCTTTGAACCCAGTGCGGCGCCCGAGTTGTTTGGCGAGCTCTCTCCGGCCGACTGGGCCCGGCTTGCAGCCGCCGGAATCGAGGGGGATCTCTAATGGGAAAGCGCTATGGGCTGCGGGCCCGGCTGTTGTTCCCGATAATCAGCGCCATGGTCGTGGTGTTGATCTCCGTAGTCACGATGATAATCCTCAACACCCGCTACGGCGAGATCGTTACCCATCTGGTGGATGATGACATCGCTGTCCTTCACCAGCTTACCGAGTATGGCGGGCAACTCAACCAAGCCCATGCCGATATCGTGAATACCATCCGCCATGCCAGTGAGCATCAGGACCCAGAGCATCTCTACGAGCAGTCACAGGCGAATTTAGACCGACTCAATCATCTGATCAATGAGATCAAAGGCGGCGGGTTCGAAACGACCTGGGCGCCTAAAGGGGGCGCGGTGGATCGCCAGCAGCTGAATGATGCGTTGGACCGCTACTACTGGGCTCAAGCGGATGTGATCGCGATGTTAACGGTGGATTTGAAGGCGGTTACCCGGTACCAGCGTGAGGCTGAGCTGGCTATTTTGGAGGTGATGCAGTTGATAACCCAGCGTAACCAGGAGATCACGCACGAGGTTAAGCTGGAATCGGATGGAATGCTTGCGCAGCTGCATAGCCAGGCGATTTGGGTGTATCTGAGTATCATGGCCCTGCTTGTGTTCATGTTTTTGATCTCACTGGCCCATACTGGCGGCATTGTTCGCACCCTGCATGAGATTCAGCGCGCCATGGTTGCTTTGGCCAGACGTAAACCTTTCCCCGATAGTTTTAAAGTCACAGCCGATGTCCCCGAGATCAACGAAATGGGCAGGGCATTGATCGACTACCGCGACACCCAGGTTGAGTTGGCTGAGGCGTCCCAGTCTTTGGTTCGTATTAACCAAGAACTGGAGCAGCGGGTGGTTGATCGCACTCAGGCCTTGAGTAAGGAGGTTGAAGTCAGGCGTCAGACTGAGCAAACCCTGCGCCTCTATGCAGAGGCCTTTGAATGCACGGACGACGCGATCCTGATTACCGATGATAATGCCGAAATCTGTTTTGTGAATCGAGCTCATCGATTGCTTTCCGGTTATCGGGCCGATGAAGTGCTGGGCCGTAACCCGCGTATGTTTCGGTCCGGTCGGCATGACCGCGATTTTTATCAGAAAATGTGGGCCGACCTGACCGAACGGGGGGCCTGGCAGGGCGAGATTTGGGATCGGCGAAAAAATGGCGAAATCTACCCCAAGTGGTTAACGATTAACGCGCTGGAGCTGGCAGAAGGACAAGATCGGGGGGTGCGTCGTTATTATGTGGGTGTATTCCGGGATATGTCCCTCATCAAGCAGACGGAAGCGCGCCTTGAAGTACTTGCCTACAGTGATCCCCTGACAGGGTTGCGTAACCGCGGGCGGTTTTATGCCGATCTTGATGAACTCTGCGGGGTAACGAATAACAGTGGGTTCGCTTTGATGCTGCTGGATCTGGACCGTTTTAAACCGGTCAACGATCGTTACGGGCATCCGGTGGGTGATGAGCTGTTGGTTCAGATAGCCCGGCGCTTGGGCAACTGTCTTCGCGATGGCGATACGGCGTATCGGCTAGGGGGGGATGAGTTTGCGTTGCTGTTCTCTGGCGTTAACGATGATGCCACCCTCAGTCTGTTGGCCCAGCGTGTTGTTGAGGTCCTGTCCGGCCCGGTTAAGGTGGAGGGGTTGCCCGAACCGCTTCGGGTTGGAGCCAGTGCCGGCATTGCTGTGGCGGAGCCCGGTGAAGTGGGAGAGGCGCTGGTGAAGCGGACTGATCGTGCTTTATACGCCGCAAAAGGGCAGGGGCGGGGATGTATTGAATTTGCCGATTTTGGTGATCCAACCTCCGCGCCATAAATAGTGAACCGCGCCTCATTAGCTCGCCACCGAACACAGAAAATCTATGTTAAGCTTCGCGTTTAACTTAAAGCGCAAGACAACCTCGATGTACATACCTTCCGAGTTGCCAGCCAGGAGCGAATGCCATGGTCCTGGTTATCGATAATTACGATTCCTTTACTTACAACATCGTACAGTACCTCTGCGAGTTGGGAGCTGAGGTGGTGGTTCACCGCAATGACGAGATCGACCTGGACGGAATCGAGCGGGCCGCGCCCAGCCATCTGCTTATTTCGCCGGGGCCTTGCACGCCGAATGAGGCCGGTATTTCCCTCGCGGTGGTGAAGCACTTTGCTGGCCAGTTACCGATTCTCGGCGTGTGCCTGGGGCACCAGGCGATCGGTCAGGTGTTCGGCGCCGATGTGGTACGCGCGCGACAGGTGATGCACGGCAAAACCTCTCCGGTATATCATCATGGGGTTGGCGTTTTTACCGGTTTGGAAAACCCGCTCGAAGTCACCCGCTACCATTCACTGGTATTGGCACCGGATTCGCTCCCCGAGGAGATCGAGGTAACGGCCTGGACCCGGCGGGCGGATGGTACTCGGGATGAGGTGATGGGCATCCGTCACCGATCGCTCGATGTGGAAGGGGTGCAGTTTCACCCAGAGTCGATACTGACCCGGCAGGGACATGAACTGCTGGCGAACTTTCTCAGTCGCTGAATCAGATAAGGGACAGAACATGGATATCAAACAGGCACTTTCCAAAGTGGTCGAACATATCGATCTCAGCCGCGAAGAGATGGTCGATGTGATGCGTCAGGTCATGACCGGCCAGTGCAGTGAATCCCAGATTGCCGGTTTTCTGGTCGCGCTGCGAATGAAAAGCGAATCGATTGATGAGATCACCGGGGCTGCTCAGGTGATGCGTGAGCTTGCCACACCAGTAAATGCAACCAGCGGTCCGCTGGTGGATATTGTGGGTACCGGCGGTGATGGTGCCAACCTGTTTAATGTCTCTTCGGCCAGTGCCTTTGTGGCGGCTGCAGGCGGTGTGCACGTTGCCAAGCATGGTAACCGGGGTGTGTCCTCCAGCAGCGGCAGTGCGGATCTGCTGGAGAAGGCAGGTATCAACCTGGATCTCGGTGCGGAGCAGGTGGCGCGTTGTATCGATGAGGTCGGTGTTGGCTTCATGTTTGCGCCAGGTTACCACGGCGCGATGAAGCATGCGATCGGTGCACGGCGTGCGTTGGGCGTGCGGACAATGTTCAACATCCTGGGGCCGATGACGAATCCGGCTGGCGCAAAACGACTGGTGATCGGCGTGTTTACTCAGAAGTTGTGCCGCCCCATGGCAGAGGTGATGCAACAGCTTGGTGGTGAGCACATCATGGTGGTGCATGCGGAAGATGGTCTCGATGAGATCAGCCTGGCCACGCATACGCATGTGGCTGAGTTGAAAGATGGCCAGATCACCGAATATCGGATTACGCCGGAGGAGCTGGGTGTCGAAAGTCAGAGCCTGATTGGTCTGGTGGTCGATAGCCCCGAGCAGTCATTGGGCCTGATTCAGGCTGCGCTGAGTGGTGGCGAAGGTGCAGAAGCGGAGAAAGCCCGGGCGATGGTGGCATTGAACGCCGGCGCCGCGATCTATCTGTCCGGTGAGGCGGCATCCCACAAGGCCGGAGTTGAGAAAGCGATGGAGGCGATCCGCTCGGGTGCGGCGCTGGAGAAAATGAATCAGCTGGCCCAGTTCAGTCAGCAGCTTTGACGGGTGACCCATGACCGATACCCCCACCGTGCTGAAGAAGATTATCGCACGTAAGTATGAAGAGATAGCCGAGCGTTCAGCTCAAGTGTCCATCGATCAGCTGAGTGAGCGTATCGAGAAGGCGCGGGGCAGCGCGGCGGAACCACGCGGTTTTGTTCAGGCGCTGGAAGCCTCGTTGACCGCAGGGCGCTCCGCTGTTATCGCGGAGATTAAAAAAGCGAGTCCCTCCAAGGGCGTGATTCGTGACCCCTTTCATCCGGCGGAGATCGCACGGTCATACGCACAGGGCGGTGCGAGCTGCCTGTCGGTACTGACCGATGTGGATTTTTTTCAGGGCGCGGATGAATACCTGATGGAAGCGCGGGCCGCCTGCGAGCTGCCGGTGATTCGTAAGGATTTTATCGTTGAGCCCTACCAGGTTTACGAAGCGCGGGCGATTGGTGCGGACTGTATCCTTCTGATTGTCGCAGCGCTGAGTGACGCTAAACTGGCTGAACTCAACGAGCTGGCGCAGAGCCTGGGTATGGATGTGCTGATTGAGGTACATGACGAAGCGGAACTGGCGCGCTCGCTGCCGCTGGGTAATCGCCTGGTGGGGATCAATAACCGTAATCTGCATACGTTTGAGGTCTCACTGGATCATACCTACCGGATGCTTGAGGGCATTCCGGCTGATCGGATCGTGGTGACCGAAAGCGGCATTCTGACGCCGGCCGACGTGGCCGCCATGCGCAGTCGCAACGTAAATGCCTTTCTGGTGGGTGAGGCGTTTATGCGGGCGCCGGAACCCGGTCAGAAGCTGGCCGAACTTTTTGCATAAGGAATCAAGCAGACATGACGATGAACGTCAACGTACATTGGGATGGTGACGAGCGCTTCAAGGCGGTCACTGACTCCGGTTTTGATGTAATGATCGACCGTGATCTGAAACAGGGCCCCCGCCCCATGGAGCTGCTGCTGGCCGGCCTGGGCGGTTGCACCAGCGTGGATGTCATGAGCATTCTGCGTAAGGCGCGCCAGGATGTAACCGACTGTGTGGCACAGATCGAGGCCGAGCGTGCGGACACCGTCCCCTCCGTATTTACCAAGATCCACGTAAAATTTGTTGTCACCGGTCGTAAATTGAAGCCTGCAGCTGTAGAGCGAGCAGTAAAGCTCTCCGCCGAGCAGTACTGCTCGGCATCGCTGATGCTGGAAAAGGGCGGCGTTGAGATCAGCCACAGTTTCGAGATTGTTGAAGCTGAGTAAGTCCCGTCTTTAATGCTCGTCGGTAGTTGTAAATACCGCTGTTGGCGGGTATGATTTTGCGTCCGATAATTTCGGCACATACTGAAAGTTACTTAACTCCTTGCTTTCGGTTGGTGTGGTTGCGGTTTGCAACGACCCGATGCGAAGGCTATTAACCCGTAAGGAGCAATAATGCGTCATTACGAAATCGTCTTTCTGGTTCACCCGAACCAGAGCGAACAGGTTCCGGCTATGATCGAGCGTTACAAAGCCCTCATCGAAGGCGATAACGGTCAGATCCACCGTCTGGAAGACTGGGGCCGTCGTCAGTTGGCTTACCCGATCAACAATGTTCACAAGGCACACTACGTGCTGATGAACGTTGAGTGCACCCAGGAAGTCCTGGACGAAATGTCCAACCTGTTCCGTTACAACGATGCTGTGCTGCGTAACATGGTTATCCGTTGTAAAGAAGCAATCACTGAAGCCTCTCCGATCAAGGCCGCTGAAGCTCGTGAAGAGCGTAAGCCTCGCCGCGAAGAGCGTAGCTCTGAGCAGAAGCAGGAAAAACCTGCTGAAGAGAAGTCCGAAGCAGCTGCCGAAGAGTAATTATTAAGGAGAGTTCAGATGGCACGTTTTTTCCGTCGTCGCAAGTTTTGCCGTTTCACCGCTGAAGGCGTTAAAGAGATCGATTACAAGGATCTCGACACCCTGAAAGGCTACATCACCGAAACTGGCAAAATCGTTCCGAGCCGCATCACCGGTACCAAAGCGCGTTACCAGCGTCAGCTGGCCACCGCCATCAAGCGTGCGCGTTACGTGGCTCTGCTGCCGTACACTGACAGCCACGACATCTAAGGTTCGTCCGGCCAGAGCCGGATCTGCCCGGCGCGATAAACCCGCAAGGTGAGTCGCGCGGATGAACAGGTTAGAGGTGAGACGGGGCATGCCCGTCAACCGGATAGGAATTAAACCTGCAGCCAGGGCTGCAGATATGATGAGGTTTACGAGATGGAAGTAATTCTGCTCGAGAGCATCGGCAAGCTGGGTCAGCTTGGCGACAAGGTTGCGGTGAAGGGCGGCTTTGGCCGTAACTACCTGATCCCGCAGGGTAAAGCCGTACCGGCTACTGAGATCAACATCGCACGTTTCGAAGAGCGTCGTGCAGAGCTGGAGCAGGCTGAAGCTGAGAAGCTGACTGCGGCCAACGCTCGCGCTGACCAGCTCAACGATCTGGAGCTGTCTGTTGTCGCTAAAGCCGGTGACGAAGGCAAGCTGTTCGGTTCTATCGGTACGCGTGATATCGCTGATGCGATCACCGAAGCCGGTATCGAAGTGGACAAGAGCGAAGTTCGTCTGCCGTCCGGTACTATCCGCAGCATCGGTGAGTACGAAATCGCCCTCCAGCTGCACCCGGAAGTGATCGCGAACATGAAGCTGACTGTCGTCAGCGAATAAACCGCTCGTCGGTTTAGAAAAGCACTGCTCTCTCTACATGAGGGGCGGTGCTTTTTTGTTTCTGGATACCGATAGGGCAGGCACTCTTCAGTCATCCGCCTGCGTCGATTAGACTACGTCTTTCCGGCTGTCGCGCTGGATCACCCATCTGACTCGGAACTGCTGCTGTGGATATGGCCGAACTCAACGACGAAGCGCTGGAAGGTGCGAAAATACCTCCTCACTCCATGGAGGCGGAGCAGTCCGTGCTGGGCGGCTTGATGCTCGACAACAACGCCTGGGACACCGTGTCCGAGGTGGTGCTGGACCAGCATTTTTATACGGCCAGTCATCGTTCTATCTACCGGACCATGCAGAAACTGGTAGACGAAGGGCGGCCTATCGATGTGGTGACCCTTTCCGAAGAGCTGGACCGCGTTGCTGAGCTGGAGCAGGCCGGCGGACTGGAGTACCTGGTTTCACTGGCACGCAATACACCCAGCGCGTCCAATATCCGCGCCTATTCCGAGATTGTCCGCGACCGTGCACTGCTGCGGCAGATGATCACCGTGGCCAATACCATTGCCGACAACGCCTTTTTTCCACAGGGGCGTGCATCCGATGAGATTCTGAACGAAGCCGAGCAGAAAATCTTTGAGATTGCTGAAAACCGGCCTAATCAGGGTGGTCCGGAGTCGGTTAATCCGTTGCTGAAGCGCGCGGTGGACAGGATCGATACCCTGTTTAATAACGCCGATGCGCTGACCGGTGTGACCACTGGCTTTGATGATCTGGATGATCGCACCGGCGGCTTGCAGAAATCGGATCTTATTATCGTAGCGGCGCGTCCCTCCATGGGTAAGACCACCTTTGCCATGAACCTGGTGGAGAACGCCCTGATGGGCACGGAGAAGCCGGTCCTCGTATTCAGTCTCGAGATGCCCGCTGACCAGTTGATCTCCCGTATGCTCTCTTCACTGGGCAAGATCGATCAGACCCGCGTGCGTAACGGTCAGCTGCAGGAGGATGACTGGCCGAAGCTGACGGCGGCGGTCAATATGCTCAAGAACAAGCCGCTCTACATCGATGATCAGCCCGGTATCAGCCCTAACGAGATGCGTGCCCGGGCCCGGCGTATCGTCCGTGAGCATGGCGAACTGGGTATGATCATGGTCGACTATCTGCAGTTGATGTCGATGAAAAACGGCAAGAACGAGGGCCGTACCCAGGAGATTTCCGAGATATCCCGCTCCCTCAAAGCACTGGCCAAGGAGATGGAGTGCCCGGTGATCGCGCTGTCGCAGCTCAACCGCTCTCTGGAGCAGCGCCCCAACAAACGCCCGGTAAACTCCGACCTGCGTGAATCCGGCGCCATCGAGCAGGACGCCGACGTGATCATGTTTATCTATCGTGATGAGGTCTACAACGAAGACAGCCCGGAGAAGGGGGTTGCGGAGATTATTATCGGTAAGCAGCGTAACGGTCCCATCGGTACCACCAGACTGGCATTTATCGGTAAGTACACTCGCTTTGAAAACCTGGCCCACAGCTATGACTATGGGCCGGATGAATAAACGTCTTTAACGACCTCCGTTAGGCAGCTAACCGACTCAGCCTTCAGTCTCTTTTATCATTTGTTCACGGAAGGCTTTCGGGATAGGGCTGATCTTGCGTGTATCGTAATCGAAGAACACGATGCCTGTTTTGCAGTGGGCAATTTCTACCGCGGTTTTCTTATTCGTCAGCAGATAGTAGATGTCGCAGCCGTATTTATTGAAATCACAGACGGCGATGTCTATCTGGATACTATCGCCATAAAACCCCTCTGCCTTATAAATGATGGCGGAGTCAGACATGATCAGCCCTACCCCTTCTATATCCGTTTCGGTGTAGTGATAGTTGCGAAGAAAGCGCACCCGCGCTTCATGGACCATTGCCAGGACCGCATCATTGCCCAAATGTCCTGTGTAGTTGATGTCGCTGATCTGTACCGGAATTTCGGTGCTGAACAGGTAATTCTCCGGCATATCAATCCGCACTCGCGCCATAATCCTCTCCTGATATCACAGCTTTCCAGGGAAATAGAGTAGCTTAAAACCCGGCCGTAAGGGCAGGGGCGTTACTCACATAGATCGCTCAAAACCTTGACGATTGCGCCACACAGCGAGGTGAGATCTTCGTCAGACATCACATAAGGCGGCATCACGTAAACCAGCTTGCCAAAGGGGCGTACCCAGACGCCGGCTTCAACGAAACGCGGCTGGATTTCGGCCAGCGAGACAGGCTCGTGCAGCTCAACAACACCGATAGCACCCAGCGCCCGAACGTCGGCAACGTTATTGAGCTTGGCGGCGGGGGTCAGTTTCTCTTTCAGCTGTTGCTCAATCCGCCGGACCTGGCTTTGCCAGTCCTGCTCTTGTAGCAGAGCCAGGCTTTCGTTGGCCACGGCGCAGGCCAGAGGGTTGCCCATAAACGTGGGGCCGTGCATAAAGCAACCGGCACCGCCTTTGGAGATTGTCTCGCCGATATGGGCAGTGGTCAGGGTGGCAGCCAGGGTCATGTAGCCACCGGTGAGCGCTTTACCCAGGCAAAGGATATCGGGACTGATACCGGCGTGATTACACGCGAACAGCTCGCCGCTGCGGCCAAAACCGGTGGCGATCTCGTCGGCGATCATCAGTACCTCGTAGCGGTCACAGAGTGTACGGGCGCCCTTGAGCCACTCGGGCGAATAAAAGTACATGCCGCCGGCACCCTGGACGACCGGCTCCAGAATCAGTGCGGCGATCTCGTCGCCATGCTCGGCCAGTGTCTGCTCAAGCGCATCCAGGTCACCATCGCGCAGTGCCTCCCCGAAACGGGTTTCCGGGCGCGGGATGAAGAATTGCTGAGCGAGTACACCGCTGAACAGTTCATGCATACCGGTGACCGGATCACAGACCGACATGGCACCAAAGGTGTCGCCGTGGTAACCGTTCCTCAGTGCCAGCATTTTGTGTTTGCCCGGTTTACCGCGGGCGTGCCAGTACTGAATCGCCATTTTCATGGAGACTTCGGCGGATACAGAGCCTGAATCGGCCAGAAAGACGCGATCCAACCCTTCCGGTGTCATGGCAACCAGTTTTTTGGCCAACTCAATGGCGGGCTCATGGGTGATGCCGCCGAACATGACGTGGGCCATTTTGTCGATCTGACCATGGGCGGCGGCGTTCAAGCGCGGGTGGTTATAACCGTGGATCGCCGACCACCAGGAAGCCATGCCGTCGATCAGCTCGCGCCCGTCGCTGAGTCTGATTCGCACGCCGGATGCCGAGTCCACCGGCGTCATGGGCGGTGGGTTGATCATCGACGAGTAGGGGTGCCAGATATGCTGTTGGTCGAAGGCCAGTTGTTGTTCGCTGATCGGCATGCGGTTACCTCGTGCGCTTTTATTCACCGGGTGGGCGAGTCTAGCACACTGGCCGGCACTGATCAGAGCGCCTCCAGGTGGTTCAGACACCAATCGGCTCTATCCAGTATCGTCCGGCGCTCTTCGGCATCTCGCTTGTCCCATCCCTTATAGATCACCGCCATACGCGGGTTGTTTTCGAACCGGGTACGATGGCGGTGGAGAAAAGACCAGTAGAGGCTGTTAAACGGGCAGGCGTGATCGCCAACGCGCTCGCGGACCTGATAGCTGCAGTTGCGGCAGTAGTCGCTCATGCGGTTGATGTACTGGCCGCTGGCAGCATAGGGTTTGCTGGCGACCAGCCCGCCATCGGCGAATTGACTCATACCGCGGGTGTTGGGCTGCTCGACCCACTCGATGGCATCTACGTAAACCCCCAGGTACCAGTTATCCACTTCATCCGGATCGATACCCGCAAGCAGACAGAAATTACCGATCACCATCAAGCGTTGGATATGGTGTGCGTAGCTGTATTCCAGCGATTGGCCCAGAGCATGGCGCATGCAGTTCATCTCTGTTTCGCCGTGCCAAAAATAGTCGGGTAGGGCGCGTTCTGCCTGCAATGCGTTGAACGAGCTGTAGTTGGGCATATTGGCCCAGTAGATGCCGCGCACGAACTCACGCCAGCCTAAGATCTGACGAACGAAGCCCTCGATTTGCGCCAGTGAAATGCGCTCCGGGTTTTGTTGCCAGGCGTTCAGCGCGGCATCGATCACCTGCCTGGGGTGCAGCATTTTGCTGTTCAGGGCAAAGGAGAGGCGGGAATGGTAAAGGCTCCAGTGTGCTGCGCCTTTCTCGGTCATCGCATCCTGGTAGTGGCCAAAGGCGGGCAGCAAGCGCTCGCAGAAATAGACCAGCAGCTCCCTCGATTGAGCCCGGTTAATCGGCCATGGCAGTGTCGCCTGTGAGGTACCGAAGGTGTCGATGCTGTGGCGCTCGAGTCGTTCAAGTATGGCGGATACATCATTAGTGAATAGACGTGGTGGTGGCACCGCCAGGCTTTCATCAGCTTTAAATGCCTGGCGGTTGTCGGCATCGAAGTTCCACTGCCCGCCTGTGGGCTCGCCATCCTTGATCAGTATACCGAAGCGTTTGCGCATGCGGCGGTAGAACATCTCCATCCGGTGGGCTTTGTTGGCCTGGAAGTGGCGCGGTATCTCATCAAACGGGAGTAGGAAGTGTTCGCTGTCCTGCTCCCTGACAGGTATATCCAGCCGGGATGCAAACTGGCGCAGTTGCTCCAGCAGCCGGTACTCATCGGGGCGTTGGAACTCGAAGGCCCCAATTGCGTGGCTTTCGATCACGTCCGTAAGCAGGGCGGGTAGATCGGCGTACTCGGTTGTTTGATCGAGGGTAAGGTAGAGCACCTTATGGCCGGCCTGTTCCAGCGCCTTGGCGAAGCGTTCCATGGCGGCAAAGAAAGCGCAGACCTTTTGCACATGGTGGCGGACGTAACCGGTTTCCTGTTTCAGCTCGGCGATCAGGTAGAGGCGGTTTGGATTGAGTTCCTTGAACCAACCGTGGTTGGCGTTTAGTTGGTCGCCGAGAATCAGGCGCAGGGTCTTGGCTTGGGTCAAATCGGCTTGGTCCTTTTACCGGGCGAGCGGCGACAGCGCTCAGAGCAGTAGATCACCTGATCCCAGCAGCGTGCCCAGCGCTTGCGCCATGTAAATGGCCGCTGGCACACAGGGCAGGTTTTCTCAGGCAGGTGTGGTTTAGCATGCACCGAAATACGCATCCTTGATTGTTGGTCGCTTAGTCATGGTGTTCGGGAACGATGGGCCAATCCACATAATCCACATGGTCGAGCAGCTTCAGCTCGCTGTTTCCGGCCCAGTGTTGAATGTACTGGTGCAGTGGATCGTACTGCCGGGTTTGCCACTCCAGGTCGAAATGACGGCCACCCCTGGGATCCGCGCCGACACCGGCGATATACTGCCAGTTCCCCCAGTTGCAGGCGGGGTCGTAGTCGATCAATTGCTGCTGAAACCAGGAAGCACCATAGCGCCAGTCCAGTGACAGCTCGTTGACGAGGCAGCTGGCGGCCAATTGGCGTCCGCGGTTGGAGAGCGTCCCAGTGCTGGCGAGCTGTTTCATACAGGCGTTGACAATGGGGTAGGGGGTTTCGCCTTCGATCCATTTGCGGAAACGCCCGGGATAGAAACTGGTCAGTGGTGGTTTTGAGGTGATCCCGCGAAACCGGTAGAGGCCGACACCGAATTTTTGCGCATACCACTGAAAGTACTCGCGCCAGAGCAGTTCAAAACTGATCCATTCGGTTGAATCGTTGCGCACCCGTTCCTGTTCGTAGCGCTTGAGGCGATCGATAACCTGTCGTGCCGACAAGCAGCCATGGGCCAGCCAGGGGCTCAGTCCAGTGCTGGTATCGCCACCGGACAGTGAATTGCGGGTCTGCTTGTAATGGGCGGGTAACTGATCAGCAAAATAGTACTCAAGCCGAGCATGGGCAGCGCTTTCGCCGCCGCTGAAAAGCGTTATATCTGCTGTTGCGTCAGGCAGTTCATTCCAGTGACTGGGTTCCACGGCGATCGGCGGTGGTGGCAGCTGACCCGGTGCTGCCAGCGGGGTAGAGATGTGCAGAGATTCAACCGCTTTGCGGAATTGAGTAAAGGTGGTTGGCAGGTGTTGAAGGTCAAAGGGCAGATGATCCGGAGAGAATAGAGTGTGGGTCCAGAACTGGGCGATATGGAGCCTCGGGTGGCGCTCGCGTATCTGTTCCAGCTGCTGTTGCTCATCGCTCGCTACCGCATGGCTGCGAACCAGCGTATCGACCCGATATTTACGGATCAGCTGATCAATGGTGGTTTCCGGGTCGTCGAAACGGATCAAAAGCCGTTGCCCAAGAGCGCTCAGCTGATGGTCGAGTTCGCGCAGCGATTGATAAATAAAACGCCAGCGATGTTGGCCCATAGGCCGTGACTGGAACTGCCCGGGCTGGAACCAGCTCGGATCCACGCAATAAACCAATAACATCTGATCGGCACTGGCGGCGGCTGCGCGCAATGCCGGGTTATCGCATAGGCGAAGGTCGTGGGTGAGCCAGTAAAGCGCCGTTGTCGCCATGGAGCCTCCTGTAACGTACTGATCTGCTTACGTTACAGGATAGCTGATGGATCACCGGCTGATGCCTTAATCGGGTTGGAACAGTTGCCCGCTGATGGCCGCTTTCAGGGTTCTCAGCATCAATACCGTGACCAAGGTGGAGATCAAAGCCAGTGACGCCCACGCCAGTACCGAGAAAACGTTTCCACCGATGCGCTCATGCATGATCTGGGTCGCGATGGAGAAGGCAGCCAAAGGGAAGGAATAGGCCCACCAGGAGATGAAAAAGGGCAGTCGGATAAAGTAACGCCACTGCGTCAGTAAGAGCAGAACCAGAAACAGCGACGCATAGAAAAGAATACGCGAAAAGCCATCGATGGCGCCCCCGTTGAGCTGGGTATAGGCGATAAAGCCCACTGCCGGAGGCGCGATCAGAATAAAGAGCGTTGGCAGCAGTTTTTGCGGCAGCGGGTCGTGGAAGAGTACACGATTAAAAATCAGTGTTTTCAGAATAATCCAATACACGAGGCCAATAGCGAAGAAGAACCAGCTCAGCTCAACGTAGCCATGGTGTACACCGGCGATGGGAATCAGAATGTTACCTACGACGGGTATAAACCAGGCAGGCGTACTATGAACAACCTGGAAGCGGGTGTGGTGGATCCACTGCGTCATCACATGCAGCGTAAACAGCAGGTGCATAAAGCTGCCCATCACCCAGAGTATATGAGACAAGGTTTGTGAGACCGGGAGTGTGGCCGTCGAGAACAGAACCAGGCTGATGGAAAACGCCGGGAAAAAGCTGATCTTTATGGGATGGCTCCATTCAGCCAGCACCGCTTGCGGATAACGCAGGATCTTCAGCAGATAGCTGCCGGTCAGCATCAGCATCAGGCAAGCGGCCATAACCAGCAGGACTTGGCTGACTAACAAAGGAGCACCGAGGGTTTCATGGGCTTTCTGCCAGCTCAGCGTCAGCCCAACACTGCCCATGATCATGGAAAAGATGGAAATGGGCAGGTGTTGCAGATGGCCGGCGCTATCGGAACTGGCGCTTTGTTGGATGGTTGGCATACCGGGAGCCTCAAATATTAGGTATGTCTAATATTCTACCGGGGAGGCTGGTCTGTGTGAAGGATTCCTTGTCCGGCAGGGTGCGACACAGTGTCTCATGCAGGGGATGTGTCGAGCGAGACGACCTCGATGGCATCAGCTCCGATCCTGAACCGTATATTGTGCTGGTGCAGGCTGATCCCGTAAATGCGTTCGGGATCCTGCTGATAAGCCGGGCGTGGGTCGCAGCGCAGCACTTCTTCGACCTGTTGTGTGACGGGTTGCTCCAGATCCCGTTCCAGTTCGGCGGCCCGCGCGCTCGCCTGCTCGCTCCAGAGGATGGGAAGGTCAAGCAGCTCGATCTTCTCTGCCAGATCGAAGCGTGCTTCGGGCAAGCTGTCCGAATAGGGGAGGTAGGGTTTGATGTCCAGGATCGGGGTCCCATTGAGCAGGTCAGCCCCAATGACATCGATCCAGAGTTTTCCGCCTTCACGACGAATACCGCGCAGTTCAACCGGGGAAAGGCCGATCGGGTTGGGACGAAACGGAGAACGGCTGGCAAAAACGCCCAGCTTACGGTTGCCCCCAAGCCGGGGTGGTCTGACCAGGGGTTTCCAGCCCTGATCGGCCGTGGCGCTAAACCAGAACAGCAGCCAAAGATGACTGCATTGATCCAGTCCGCGTACCGCCTCATCGCTGGCGTAAGGGGGGTAAAGCTCGATACTGGCTTCCACGGAACGCGCTAATCCGGGCTGACGGGGAATGCCAAATTTTTCGTCGAAGGCGGTATGAATAACCCCTATCGGTTCGATCTCCAGAGAAGCAGTCATTCGAGTATCCGTTCAGGGTAGGGGAATCAGCGCATCGTACAGTAGTTTGCTGCCGGTCAAAAAAAGCAGCACAAAACAGATGCGATAGAACCAGGTCTCGCTGATCCGATGGTGCATCCAGTACCCGAGCCGAACGCCCACGGGAGCCAGCAGCGCCAGCACCGCCGCGGTGGTCAGGTTGGCCGTGGTGAACTGGCCCAGCATCGCGTAAGGGATCAGCTTAAGATAGTTGATGGCCGCAAACATAATGATGGTGGTGCCGATATAAACGCTTTTATCCAGCCGCAGTGGTAGCAGGTAGATGTTGAGCGGTGGGCCGCCGGCATGAACACTGAAGCTGGTAAAGCCGGTGACGACACCCCAGAAGCCGCCGCGCAGTGTGCTGGCTGGTTTGGGGTCCCGCTGTCTGGGCCGCAGCCAGTAGTTCAGCGTGAACAGCACGGCAATACTCCCGACGATAAGCTTCAGATGTTGATCGCTTAAATAGCTGAAACTGAAAGCGCCAATAATGATCCCGATCAGCGCTGCGGGAATCAGCACTCGGATCAGGCCCTTGTCACCCTGTCCGCGAAAACTCCAGAGGCCGACCAGGTCCATCAGACAGAGAATCGGCAGCATGATAGCAGCCGCTTGCGCAGGGCTTACAACCAGCGACATCAGGGGTACGGCCAGGAGACCCAGCCCACCGCCAAAGCCACCTTTTGAAATACCCACGATCAGAATGGCAGGCACCGCCGCCACGTAAAACCAGGGATCTGTGATCATCCGTGTTCAGGCTCCTCGGTAAGGGACGCGCGGTGTTGTACGGGCAGTGTACTGCTCCAGTGGCTTGATGCTTTTTCCGCCTGTTCTGCCATGCGTTGCAGCTGACTGGCTGCATCAAGCAGCGACATGCTTTCCTCGGCCTGCAGCCGGCCGCTGACCGCATGTTCCAAAAGCAGGCTCTTGAGGCTTTGGTAATCCCGATGTACCTCACGCATCAGCTGATGGCTCTCATAGCCCTGAGTGTTGCTGTCTGCGCTGATCTCGGTCAGGTCGATCAGGCGAATGACACTCTGCTGGAAACGCGTCAGGCTGTTCCCCAGGCCGCTGTCCTGAATCTGTTCGAACAAGTGGTAGTACTCCGGCAACTTGGCAGAAAGACGCGCCATTTCACTGTAATAGCGAGCCACACGCAAGGAGATGGGCAGCGTTTCGCTGATCTCTACCGTCAAGTTCTGGCGAGCCAGCTCCTGGTTAAACTCACTGATTTTTCCAACCAGCCGGTAGACGCCCTGAGCCTGCGCTTCCAGACGTGCCTGATCGGTGGCTTCGGCGCTGATCGCCTCACGGGCCATGCGAGAGCAGTGGCGGCTGACCCGGGTAAGCTCCCGGTTGATCGCTTCAATCGCCAGTGAAGGGGTACTGAGGATGTTGTTATCCAGATAGCGGGGCTGTGCCTCATCCTCCTCCATACTCCGGAAGCGCTTGAGCAGGAACGCCTCCATGCGATCTGTCAGCGGCCAGATCATGGCGACACCGGTCAGGTTAAACAGGGTATGGTAGAGCGCAAGCAGCGAAACCAGGTCAAAGCGATCCGGATCCAGTTTGTCGAGCCAGCCGGCGAGTAAGATCAGGAAAATCAGGCCGACAGCACCTGTCAGCAGGTTGAACAGGACATGGGCTGCCGAGATCCGCTTGGCACTCGGTGTGGCGCCAATGGCTGCAAGCAGGGCCGTTGTCGTGGTGCCCACGTTGGCGCCAATGACCAGCGCAGCCGCGGCGGAGAGTGTGATTGAGCCGGTGTGTACCAGTGACAGGGCGATGGCCATCACTGCGGCCGAGGCCTGCATCAGGAAGGTCATCACAAAACCGGCCAGGACAAACAGCGTCAGGGCGAGGGGGCCATGGCCGATCTCATTCAGAGGCACCTGCTCCGACAGCCCGTCAAAGCTGCCACGCAGGAAGTCCAACCCGATAAAGAACAGACCGAAGCCGGCCACGGCCGTACCGATATGGGAGAGGCGGCCGCTCTTGCCGATGATTCTCAGAACCATCCCGGCGCCGATCATCGGTAGCGCGAAGGCGCTGATCTTGATCTTGAAACCGATCAGCGCCACCAGCCAGCCGGTCATCGTGGTGCCAATGTTGCAGCCGTATATCACGGCAATAGACTGCCCCAGTGTGAGCAGACCGGCATTGACGAAACCCAATGTGGCTACGGTGACTGCACTGGACGACTGCACGGCGGCGGTGATCAATGTCCCTGACAGCAGGCCTCTCAGCTTGGATCGGGTGGCCGCTTCCAGCGCTTTTTTCAGTGAACGACCTGCCGCCTGCTTCAGGCCCAGAGTCATTAACTGCATCCCCAACAGGAAAAGTCCGATACCGCCAATCAGTTGGCCCAGCATCTCCAGGGTCATGATTAAGTTCCTTGAAATTAAACGAACTTTTCCAGTCTAACCAACGTATCGGTTTTACGCATCTTTCAGCTCGGTGTCCGCGCCAGGGCCCAGATCTGTATATGTACCGCGCCATGCTCACGCAGGGTTCGGGCGAGTTCTCTGGCCGTTGCTCCGGTTGTCATCACATCATCGACGATAGCGACAGATGCGGGCAGTGTGCGACGCACTTGAAAGCTGTGCTGAAGGTTGGCCAAACGCTCCTGCCGGTTGAGTTCAGCTTGGTGTGCTCCGCCTGCTTTCCTGCTGATTCCCTTTTCGATAACCGGAATGCCCAGCTCCTGGCCGAGGATGGCCGCGATCAGCTCGGCCTGGTTAAAACCCCGGCGAAAGCTGCGCCAGGGATGCATCGGTACCGGAATCAAAGCCTCCGGTATGTCGTTTTCCAGCCGGTCACGCATCAGTTGAGCCAGGCTGCGGCTTAACCAGCCAAGCATGGCAGGGCGGCGATGATATTTGACCGCGGGGATGATCTGGTTGATTGGAAAACTGTATCGGAAAGCCGCATGTGTTCGGTCGAACGGTGGCGGGTCCTTCACACAGTTTGGGCACAGAAGATCCTGATGGGAGGTCAATGGCTCGGCGCAGCACCTGCACGCGGCGACCAACCAGGGTAAGTCGGTGTGGCAACCTTCGCAGAGGCCGGTCTCTGTTGCCGGGAAAGTAGAGCAGAGCGCACAGGATTGGTTAAAAAATAATCTGTAGTTCTTTTCTGTTGTTTTCATAGGTTGACAGCATTCCTTGCCGCTATAAGATTGGCGTCCTGGATCTGTTTAATGCTGAAGGGGAGTCCCACGCAATGCAAACCACCGCCGAAGTACGCCAGGATTGGACTGAAAAGGAGGTTCGAGCGCTGTTCGAACTGCCTTTCAATGATCTGCTGTTCCAGGCGCAAAGCGTGCATCGTCAGCATTTTGATCCTAATCAGGTACAGGTCAGCACCCTGCTTTCGATCAAGACCGGCGCCTGCCCCGAGGATTGCAAGTACTGCCCTCAAAGTGCCCATTACGATACCGGCTTAGAAAAGCAACGCCTGATGGAAGTTGAGGCGGTGCTTGCAAAAGCCAAGCAGGCCAAGGCCGCAGGCTCCACCCGCTTCTGTATGGGCGCAGCGTGGAAGCATCCCACTGATCGTGACATGCCCTATGTGCTGGAGATGGTCAAGGGCGTAAAAGCGCTAGGGCTGGAGACCTGCATGACGTTGGGTATGCTCAAGGAGCATCAGGCGGATCAGCTGGCTGACGCCGGGCTCGACTATTACAACCACAACCTGGATACCTCGCCCGAGTTTTACGACAAGATTGTTACCACGCGAACCTTTGCAGATCGCCTCGACACACTGGCCCATGTTCGGGACGCGGGGATGAAAATCTGCAGTGGCGGCATCCTGGGTATGGGCGAAACAGCCAAGGACCGAATCGGTCTGCTGCTCCAGCTTGCCAATCTGCCGCAGCAACCAGAGTCGGTGCCGATTAATATGCTGGTCAAGGTTGAAGGTACTCCGCTGGAGGATGTGGAGGACCTGGATCCACTGGAGTTTATTCGCAATATCGCTGTAGCTCGTATCTTGATGCCCAAGTCCCATGTGCGCCTTTCAGCCGGGCGAGAACAGATGTCGGATGAACTGCAGGCGATGGCGTTCTTTGCCGGTGCCAACTCGATCTTCTATGGTGAGTGCCTGCTGACGACACCGAACCCCGAAACTCACCGAGATCTTCAGCTGTTCAAGCGCCTGGGAATTAACCCGGAGCAGCGTATCGAGGAGTCTGATGCCGAGCAGGTCCAGGCGATCGCCGGCCAGCTGCAGGCCCGGAAAGATGATGCGCTGTTCTACGACGCGGCGAACTGATGTCCTTCCACGAGCTGGAGTCTGAGCTGGCCGAGCGTCACCACGCACACCTTTACCGGCGTCGTCGTCTACTGGAGTCGCCTCAAGGTCCGGAGGTGGTCGTCGACAGCAAGCGTTGCCTGGCCTTCTGCTCCAATGATTACCTGGGGCTGGCCAACCATCCGGCTCTTCAGCGCGCGATGATCGAGGGCGCGGAGCTTTTCGGCGTCGGCGGGGGCGCCTCGCATCTGGTGATGGGGCACTCCTCAGCCCACCATCAGTTGGAAGAGGCATTGGCCGAGTTTACCGGACGGCCCAGGGCGCTGCTTTTCTCCACCGGCTACATGGCAAACCTCGGTGTGATCACGGCGTTGCTCGATAAGCAGGACGCGGTGTTTGAGGATCGTCTGAATCATGCCTCTCTGCTGGATGGCGGGCTGCTCAGTGGTGCTCGCTTCCAGCGCTATCTTCACAACGACCCCCAAAGTCTTGCCCAGCGGTTGGATAAAAGTGATGCGAGGCGCAAATTGGTAGTCACCGATGGCGTTTTCAGCATGGATGGTGATATCGCAGATCTGCCCCGGCTTTCCCGGGAAACGCGTAAGGCCGGTGGCTGGCTGATGGTGGACGATGCCCACGGCTTTGGGTGCATTGGGAGCCAGGGTGGAGGCTGCGCCGAGCACTTTGTACTGGGTGTTGAAGAGCTGCCTATTCTGATGGGGACTCTGGGGAAGGCCTTCGGAACAGCGGGGGCTTTCGTAGCGGGGAGTGACGCGTTGATCGAGACCTTGATCCAGTTTGCCCGCAGTTACATCTATACCACCAGCATGCCACCGGCTGTCGCCTGGGCGACGCTTGCCAGTCTGAAGTTGGTACGAGAGGAGCACTGGCGCCGAGAGAAGCTGGCGCGGTTGATAGAGCGCTTTCGCACCGGGGCCTCGCAGCTTGGTTTCGAGCTGATGAACTCATCCACACCGATTCAACCGATCCTGGTGGGCTCCGCCGATGAGGCGTTGCGCTTGAGTGAGGCGTTGGAGGATCGGGGAATCTTTGTCAGTGCGATTCGCCCGCCAACTGTTCCCGCGGGGAGCGCTCGGTTGAGGGTCACGCTCAGTGCTTCTCATACCGATGCGCAGGTCGACCGTTTGCTCGATGCACTGTCCGCGATTAACGGGTCGCAGTCATGACGTTATATGTCGAACAACGGGGTGAGCGTGGACCGGAACTGGTTTTGCTTCACGGTTGGGGCCTCTCCAGTGATATCTGGCAGCCGTTGGTGGATCAGTTGGCTGAGCGCTATCGGCTCACGTTGATTGACCTGCCGGGATTGGGCCGGTCGGAACCGCTTACTGAAACAACGCTTGATTCCCTGGTTGAGGTGGTTCTGGCAAAGGTGCCGGAGCGTGCGTTGTGGGTCGGCTGGTCGCTTGGCGGTACGCTGGCGGTTCATGCTGCGGCCAAGGCGCCCGGGCGTATATCGGCTCTGATGTTGGTCGCGGCATCTCCCTGCTTCGTGCAGCGGCCGGATTGGTCCTGTGGGATGGAGATGAACACCTTTAAGGCGTTTGAGCGGGGGCTGGTGACGTCCCCGGTGAAGACGCTGAACCGTTTTGCGGCACTGCAGACTCAGGGCAGTGTTCGTGCACGTCAGGAATTCAAACTTCTGAAGCAGGTGATCGCAGATAGCCCTGCGTCGAGTGAGGGCTTGGTCGCCACGCTGGGCGTGTTGCGAGCTGACCTGCGCCCGTCACTGGGGCAGCTGAGGGGGCCTGTTACCGTTCTGCTGGGGGAGCACGACCCTTTGGTGCCCGTATCCCTCAAGGACACCTTGGTCACCTTGATACCCGATGCCCGAGTGGTGTGTGCTGAGCACTCCGCCCATCTGCCATTCCTGACCGAGCCGGATCTATTTATTGCCGAGCTGGATGAACTCGCGGCGCAAAGCCAGAGAGGTTCGTCATGAATGCGGCTTTGCTGCGTGATAAAAAACAGGTGGCTCAGTCCTTCAGCCGTGCCGCCGCGACTTACGACAGTGTGGCGACCCTGCAACGAGAGGTGGCGGACAGGCTGATCGGCAAGCTACCCGCAGGTGACATCGGACGGTATATGGATCTGGGATGTGGGACGGGCTACGCCGCACCTGCCTTGAACGACCGTTATCCCGGTGCCTTTGGGCTGAGCCTGGACCTGGCGGAAGGCATGTTAAAATACGCCCGTGATCGACACGGCGCGGCGGGTTTCACTCCCCTGTGTGGTGATGCGGAGGCGTTGCCGTTAAAGAGTGGTGCACTGGATTTGGTCTTTTCCAGTCTGGCGCTTCAGTGGTGTGAGCAGCCGAAGCTTCTCTTCAGTGAGCTCAGTCGCGTGCTGCGCCCGGACGGACATTTGGTCGTTGCAACCCTGGGACCCTCAACGTTGGGGGAGCTAAAGGCGGCCTGGGCTGCGGTGGATGAGGACCGCCATGTAAACGACTTTCTGGAGCTGGATGCCTTGCAGCAGCCGGCTCAAGCAGCGGGTTTGAGGCTGGCGGAAGCGGAGTGTCAGCATCGGGTATTGGAGTATGCGACCCTCAAGCCGCTGATGCGTGAGCTTAAGGCGCTGGGTGCCCATAACGTCAACCACCGCGAGCGGCGCGGATTGGCGGGCAGGACGCGTCTGAATAGGCTATCCGAAGCCTATGAGACGATGCGCGGGAGCTCGGGTATGTTGCCCGCGACCTACGAAATCTATTATCTCAAATGGGTGAAAACGCTCTGATGAAGCAGGTCTATTTTGTAACCGGTACCGATACCGATGCAGGGAAAACCGCTGTAACGGCAGGCATGCTGCATCAAGGCGCAGCATCAGGGCTCAGAACCCTGGGCCTAAAGCCAGTTGCTGCCGGCTGTGAGATGACGCCGGACGGACTGCGTAACAGTGATGCCCTGCGGTTGCAGGAGAGTGCGTCGGTCAAACTGCCGTACCAACAGGTTAATCCGGTTGCACTGGCGGAGCCGATCGCTCCGCATATTGCCGCGCAGCGGGAAGATCGCAGGCTCAGTGCAGACCGTCTGGCGGCGTTTTGCCGTGGCGCCATGATGCAGCCGGCAGATCTGGTTTTGATAGAAGGGGCCGGTGGCTGGCGGGTGCCATTGAGCCCGTCGGAATCATTGTCTCGTTTGCCGCAGTTGCTGGAGGTTCCAGTGATTCTGGTGGTTGGAATCAAGCTGGGGTGCATCAGTCATGCGCTGTTGACGGCGGAAGCGATTCACCGGGATGGATTGCATTTGGCGGGTTGGGTTGCCAATGTGCTCGATCCCCACATGCCTGTGTTGGAGGAGAATATCGATACGCTGCGCAACAGCCTGCGAGCCCCTCTACTGGGTGTCGTGCCCCGGCTGGAACCCTGTACTGCGGAGACAGTTGCCCCCTATATTGACTTGAAACATCTTCAATTGCACAAAAAGTGAACAAGTTCTGCAGTTGCGCTATACTCGGAGTGACTAAGGTAGCGGTCGGTCTATGTAGTGGCTTAGCAGAGCGTCCGCTGTTTGTTGAATTGAAAGGTCCCGACAGGGTGCAAGTATGAACATTAACGGCATTTCAGCTCAGAGTGCTGCGCTTTACTCCAGTAACCGAAGCGCAGATGGCGTTCAGCGTGCTGCCAGTGATGTGCAGGGCAGCGGTCAACCGCAGGAGCCGGAACAGGCCACCGGGCGTGATCCGAACGTCAGTGTTCGTGAAACTACGGTTAATGCCAGCGATCCTGCCGCTACCACTCAGGTAGTGGAAGAGGCAAGCGAAGCGTTGGGTACGGTTATCAATACCCGTGCCTGAGGCACGCTGAACCATCGCGTGACAGTAGTCGTTTAGGAATCCGGGTAGCAGGATGATTACGGCGATCTCGAGTACCTACAGTGCTTACACCAGCCTTCCGGGAACATCGGCGGCCCCCGCGTCGCCTGATGAACAGAATCCGTCCCGGGGTGGTGCAGACAGCACGGCATCTCAAGCGGCCACAGCGAGCCGCCCGACCCAGTCTACCGGCACTGGATTGCGGGCGGATCAGCAGGTCGGAGAGGGACGCCGTGCATCTGACGTTGAGCAAAAGGCTCGTGAACAGCAGAATCAACAGTTGGTTGATCGCCTTGAATCCCGTGACCGGGAGGTCCGGGATCACGAGCGTGCTCATCAAGCGGCGGGCGGTGGATTAACCGGCGCTGCGCGCTTTACCTACCAACGGGGGCCAGACGGTCAGCTATATGCCGTCGGGGGTGAGGTCAGTATTGATGCCCCGGTCAGCACAGGGGATCCGGAAAGGGATCTGGAGCGGGCGCAGACCGTCGCTCGGGCGGCACTGGCACCCGCCGAGCCCTCTGCTCAGGATTTACGTGTGGCGGCCGACGCACAGGCCGTGGTTGCCCAGGCGCAGGCGGAGCTGTCCACGCAACAGACAGCTGAGGCGGCGGATACCTCAGGCGACGAGTCTGACCGGAACGATTCATCGCAGGCCCAGCCCCAGCTTCAGGCTGACTCGCGCGCCTCCGATACCGTTAGTCCGGCTGTGAATGAGCAGAACAGTCAACAGGCCGGGGATGTCGAGCAAGACACGGGGATCCAATCCGCGTCCACGGGCGAGGAGGAGCAGTCAGCGGGGCCCTCCTTGACTGAACGGCTGGATGAGCAGGAACGTCAGCAGGCAGAGCGTGAAGCTCGCCAGGAGGAGCTGGACCGTCAGCGTGAAGAGCGGGTCCAGAGTATGGCCGAGTACCAGGAAAAGATGAACCAGGTTCAGGAGCGGCTCAGCGAAATCAATCAGAAGCTGGTTGAAATTGGTGTGCTTGATCCAGAATTCTATGTGGGTTCATTCGTCAACGATCAGGCCTGATCGTCGAGAAAACGCTCTACTATCCGATTGAATGCGCCGGGCTTTTCGGCGTGCAGCCAGTGTCCCGTTCCCTCGATCACCTTGAACCTGGCATTGGGAAAGCGGGAGCGAATCGCGTCTGCGTGCTCCTGTTTAAGGTAGTCCGAATCACCCCCTTTGATGAAGAGTACGGGCCCGTTGTAGGGCGACTCTGCCGGTGGCTCTGAGGAGATGCTCGAGTATCCTTGATGGAGCCCATTCAGGTTCATTTTCCATACGAAGCGACCATCCTGATCTTTTTGCAGGTTCTTCAGCAAAAAGGCTCGAACACCTGGGATCTCGATGTGTTCTGCCAGCTGCTTGTCTGCCTCGCTGCGGGACTTTAAACCGTCAAGCTGCACATTAAACAGGCCCTTGAACACCTGGTCGTGGTGGGCTCCGTAGTTTACCGGCGCAATATCGGCAACGATCAGGCTGCGCACGCGTGAGGGATGAGCCTGGGCCAGTTGCATCGCTACTTTGCCGCCCATGGAGTGCCCCAGGATATGGGCCTGCTCGAGAGAGAGATGGTCCATCAGTTCCAGGACATCATCGGCCATCGCGGCATAACCGGTGTCATCGGCATGCGGTGACTCACCGTGGTTGCGCAGGTCGGCGGCAATGACGTCATAATCCTTCGCCAGCATCTTGATCTGGGCGCCCCAGTTTTCCCAGGTGCCGAATAATCCGTGCAGAATGAGCAGCGCCGGACCTTCGCCCGTGCGGTGATAGTTCAGTTTCATGCGGGATCCATCTCTGTTGTCGCCAAAGCAAGAGGGCCCGGCGTCGTCGACCGGGCCGTGCTCGAATCAGATGATATCGAGCAACTCCACATCAAAGACCAGGGCCGAGTAGGGCGGGATACCGCCCGGTGAGCCCTGTGCACCGTATGCCAGATTATAGGGAATATACAACTTCCACTTGGCACCCACGTTCATCAGCTGCAGCGCTTCGGTCCAGCCAGCGATGACCGCACCCACCGGGAACTCAGCCGGGGTACCACGCTGATACGAGCTGTCGAAGACCTTGCCGTCAATAAAGGTGCCGTGATAATGCACCCGAACCTTGTCCTGGCTCGCCGGCTGCTTGCCATCGCCCGCTTCAACCACCTCATACTGCAGGCCGGATTCCAGCGTAACCACGCCATCGCGCTCGCCATTTTTAGCCAGAAACTCGGAGCCGGCCTCGATGGCGGCCTGGGCTTCCTGCTCCTGCTTTTCGCGCAGGCGCTTGTTCAGCTCGTTGAAAGCCGCGGTCAGCGCTTCAGCATCTACGCGCAGTGCTTCGCCATTAAAGGCATCTCTCAGGCCGGCAGCGGCGGCTTCAATATCAACACCTTCAAAACCGTTCTGGGCCAACTGGTCGCCCATCTGTCGCCCTATGCCATAGCTGGCACGCTGTTCCACTGTTTCCAGAGTCAGATCACTCATCAGGTCTTCCACTTGTGTTTACATTCAAATCGAGGCCTAAAGGCTACCACAGCACAGGGTCCAATGCCCGGGCTGGCACGGGCCCCTTACTCGCTATCAGGGGCGTTGATCGTGTCGACGGTGCAGATCAGCTCTCCTTCGTTCAACCGGGCATTAATTTTATCGCCCACTCGGACCTGATCTGTGTTGCGAAGGGCTTCGCCGGACTCGGTCAGCAGAATTGAATAACCCCGCTCCAGTGTGGCGAGGGGACTGACCGCATGGAGCTGACGGCTCCACTGTGCCAGCCGGGACCGGTTGTGCTCCAGCTGGCGCAGCATCAGCTTGGGCAGACGCTGCTCCAGCTGTTGCACGTACTCACGGCTGGTTTCGATACGGCGAACGGGAGATTCGCGCAGCAGCCTTGCTTGCAGCTGCGTCAGTTGGTTACGACGCGACTCCATATACCGCCGCTGGCTGCTTAGCAGTCGCAGCTCCAGCCTGTCCACGCGCTGGGCATGCTCACGCAGACGCTCACCGGGATGGCGCAGGCGTTGGCGGATGTGTCCCAGCTGTTGACGGCGATTTGCAATCAGCCAGCTGACCCGCGATTGCAGTCGATCGCCCAGCTGGTTGACGCGCAGCTGGAGGGCGTGACGGTCCGGGCTGAGTAGCTCGGCAGCCGCAGATGGTGTCGGCGCCCGATGGTCGGCCACCAGGTCGGTGATGGCGATATCCACCTCGTGTCCGACGGCGGATACCGTGGGAATAGCTGAGTCTGCCAGCGCTCGGGCGACCGCTTCCTCGTTGAACGGCCAGAGGTCTTCCAGGGATCCACCACCACGGCCGATAATCAGTACATCGCACAGGCCGTGGCGGTTGGCCAGTCCGATCGCGCGGACCAGCTCGGCTGCGGCTTCCTTACCCTGGACAGCACTGGGGTAGAGGGTTACCGGCAAGCCGGGGAAGCGCCGTCGCAGAACAGTCAATATATCGTGAATGGCGGCCCCGGTGGGTGAGGTGATCACACCGATATGCCGGGGTTGGGTTGGCAGGGGGCGCTTGCGCTGTGCATCGAAAAGCCCTTCGGCTTGCAGTTTGGCTTTCAGCGCGTCGAACGCCTGTTGAAGCTGTCCAAGCCCTGACTTCTCGATCTGGTCACAGATTAGCTGATAATCGCCCCGGCCTTCGTAAAGGCTGACCCGCGCCGTGACAACGACCTCCTCGCCCTCTTTGGGGATGAAGCCGCTGCGTTGGTTGCGGTTGCGGAACATGGCACAGCGCACCTGGGCCCGGTCGTCCTTGAGTGTAAAGTACCAGTGGCCGGATGAGGGGCGAACGAAGTTGCTGATTTCACCCACCACCTGAATCGATAGGAATGAGTGCTCCAGCAGCGATTTGACCTGCCGGTTGAGGGCGCTGACGGTGAGCGCTCGACTGTTTTCAGAGACTTTCATGGCGACATTCTACCCTGCTTTTCCGGAACGGAGCAGGGATCTGCTGGTTCGGCTTAAAACCGGTGTCATCTTGTAGAGTTAAATTGAGGTCAGGGCGGTTCTTCTGTAGAATTGCTCGTTTAATTTTTCACAGATAGACAGGCTGGCAAAGAATGTTGCGAATCGTTGAAGAAGCACTCACTTTTGATGATGTTTTGCTGGTGCCTGGTTACTCCGAAGTCCTGCCCAAAAACGTTTCTCTGAAGACTCGTCTGACCAAAGGGATCGAGCTGAATATCCCGCTGGTTTCGGCCGCAATGGATACGGTAACCGAGGCCCGTTTGGCGATTGCGATGGCCCAGGAAGGTGGTATCGGGATCATTCACAAGAATCTGACGGTCGAGGAGCAGGCGGGTCAGGTTCGCAAGGTCAAGAAATTTGAATCGGGTATCGTTACCGACCCGGTGACCTGTTCGTCCGACACGACTGTCCGCGAGATTATCGAACAGGCCAATCAGTACGGTTTCTCCGGTTTTCCGGTGGTCGATGGCGATGAGCTGGTCGGCATTGTCACCAGCCGCGACGTGCGCTTTGAGAGCGACATGGACGCCCGTGTCAGCAATATCATGACACCGAAAGATAAGCTGGTGACCGCCCGCGAAGGTGAAGATATCTCCGTGATCAGCGAACTGCTTCGCAAGCATCGTATCGAAAAAATTCTGCTGGTGAACGACGCATTCGCACTGCGCGGAATGATCACCGTGAAAGACATGAACAAGGCGCAGGCGTACCCCAATGCAGCCAAGGACAGCCAGGGGCGCCTGATTGTCGGAGCAGCAGTCGGTACAGGTCCCGAAACCGAAGATCGCGTTAAGGCCCTGGTGGCAGCGGGTGTGGATCTGATCGTGGTGGATACCGCGCACGGTCACTCCAAGGGTGTTATTGATCGCGTCTCCTGGGTAAAGGCGAACTTCCCGGAGGTTCAGGTGGTTGGCGGTAATATAGCAACGGCTGAAGCCGCTATTGCACTGGCGGATGCCGGCGCTGATGGCGTTAAGGTCGGTATTGGCCCGGGTTCAATCTGTACTACCCGTATTATCGCCGGAATCGGTGTGCCCCAGATTACGGCCGTATCCAATGTGGCTGAGGCGCTGAAAGAGCGTGGTGTACCGCTGATCGCTGACGGCGGCGTGCGTTTTTCCGGTGATATCGCCAAGGCGATTGCCGCCGGTGCATCGGCGGTGATGGTTGGCTCCATGCTGGCCGGTACCGATGAGGCTCCGGGCGAGGTTGAGCTGTTCCAGGGTCGGGCGTTCAAGTCCTACCGCGGAATGGGCTCCCTGGGTGCCATGTCCGGCAGCACCGGCTCTTCCGACCGTTACTTCCAGGACGCTAAAGCCGGTGAAGACAAGCTGGTGCCCGAGGGTATCGAAGGACGCGTACCCTGCAAAGGCCCAATGAGTGGGGTGGTACACCAGCTGATGGGTGGCCTGCGCGCCTCCATGGGTTATACCGGTTGCGCCACCACTGACGAGATGCGTACCAAACCACAGTTTGTTCGCATCACCAGTGCCGGTATTGGTGAAAGCCATGTTCACGATGTCAGTATTACTAAAGAAGCGCCGAACTATCGCGTCGGCTGATTGCTAAACTGAAGTCGGATCGGAAGTGGGGCGGTTGCTGCCCCACTTTTCGTTTCTGTCGTTTACCAGACCCCGTTTTTCGGTGGAGTCACTTGAGATGACCAAAGATATTCATGCACAACGAATCCTGATTCTCGATTTTGGATCGCAGTACACGCAGTTGATCGCCCGTCGTGTTCGCGAACTCGGCGTTTATTCCGAGATCCATCCGTTCGATATGGATGAGGCAGCGATTCGCGAGTTCGACCCCAAGGGGATTGTTCTGGCCGGTGGCCCCGAGTCGGTAACCGAGCTGGATTCTCCGCGTGCGCCGGAATGCGTGTTCGAAATGGGAATCCCGGTGCTGGGTATCTGTTACGGTATGCAAACCATGGCAACGCAGCTTGGAGGCAGTGTGTCCTGCTCCGAGAAGCGTGAGTTCGGCTATGCGCGTGTGCGTCTGGCCGATAGTCCCAGCCGTTTACTGGAGGGGATAGAAGACCACATTGCCAACAATGGGGCGTTGTCGCTGGATGTCTGGATGAGCCATGGCGACAAGGTAGAGACGATGCCGGAAGGCTTTCATGTGATCGCTTCCACCGAGTCTGCGCCGATTGCGGCGATGTGCGATCCCAAGCGCAATCTATACGGTGTTCAGTTCCATCCGGAAGTGACCCATACCAAACAGGGTTTGCGTATTCTGGAGCGGTTCGTGCGCGAGATCGCAGGGACCGACGCACTGTGGACTGCTGCCAACATCATTAACGACCTGATCGACAAAGTACGTGCCCAGGTAGGTGACGAGAAGGTCCTGCTCGGCTTGTCCGGTGGCGTCGATTCGTCGGTGGTTGCGGCACTGCTGCATAAAGCGATCGGTGACCGCTTGACCTGCGTGTTCGTCGATAACGGTCTGCTGCGCAAGCATGAAGGTGACCAGGTCATGGAGATGTTCGCCCGCAATATGGGGGTGAATGTGATCCGGGCTGACGCTGAAGACCAGTTCCTCAGCCGTCTGGTCGGTGTTGATGACCCTGAAGCCAAGCGTAAAGTGATTGGTAACACCTTTATCGAAGTGTTCGATTTTGAAGCCAACCGCCTGACCGAGTGTCGTTTTCTGGCGCAGGGCACCATCTATCCCGATGTGATCGAGTCAGCCGCTGCGAAAACCGGTAAGGCGCATGTCATCAAGTCACACCACAACGTGGGTGGTCTGCCTGAAGATATGAAGTTCGAGCTGGTGGAACCGCTGCGTGAACTGTTCAAGGATGAGGTGCGCAAGATCGGCCTGGAGCTGGGCCTGCCCTACGATATGGTCTATCGCCATCCGTTCCCGGGCCCGGGCCTTGGGGTGCGTATACTGGGTGAAGTGAAGAAAGAGTACGCCGATATTCTACGCGAAGCCGATGCCATTTTCATCGAAGAGCTGCATAACGCCGACTGGTATCATAAAACCAGCCAGGCTTTTGCCGTGTTCCTGCCGGTTAAATCGGTCGGTGTCGTCGGTGATGGCCGCCGTTATGAGTACGTGATTGCACTGCGCGCCGTGGAAACGATCGACTTTATGACCGCCCGTTGGGCCCATCTGCCCTACGAGTTGCTGGAAACCGTGTCCAGTCGCATCATTAACGAGATCGAGCATGTGTCTCGCGTGGTTTATGATGTATCCAGCAAGCCGCCCGCTACCATTGAGTGGGAATGACAGGGATTTTTAACACATTTTTTGATAGAGAGTTCCCGGTGGTGTTGGTGACCGAGGCATAGTGTGAACTCACTCTTGTGGGTGCTTTACCTCTTGGGAACGGTGCAAGGGGTAATGCTCTCGGTGGCGCTGCTCTCCAGTCGTGATGAGCGGCGCATAGCCAATCGCTATCTGGGGCTGTTAACCCTTCTCTTTTCCGTGGCCCTGGCTGACTATGTGTTGGACTATGTTGGCCTGACAGCGTCTTACCCGTGGGTGCGCACCCTGCAATGGCCCAAAGAGTTTTTCTACGGGCCGCTTATCTACTTTTATGTGCGTGAGCTCTCTGTCCCCAATCCGCCGCAACTGCAAGGGCGGGAGTGGTTGCATTTCGTCCCGGCTGCGCTGCACGTGATCATTAGCTGGATGTTGTTGGCCCTGAGTGGTGAAAGACAGTTAGGGATTTTGACCGACGCGCCCGAGGCGGGGGATGAGTGGCTGTGGATGATCTTTGGCCCCATAGAGCAGACTGTCACCATGTCGGTGATTATGCTCTATCTGTTTATCAGTCTGAGGCTGCTGCGCGCTCACTCTCGACGTGTGTTAGAGACCTATTCCTACACCGAGAAATTGAGTCTGGATTGGCTGCGGCACCTGATTATTGGGCTGATCTCGATCTACTTAATTTGGGTGTTGCAGGTCTTTAGCCCAACAACTTTCTGGGAAGATGCACTGCATGCAGCGCTGGGGTTGGGTTTTGTGGTGCTGATCTACTCCATGGGTTACAAGGGGTTGCGGCAGCCACGTATCTTTCACTTGGATCTCTCTGTACCGCTGGAACCCCTATCTCGATCTTCTTTATCAGCTGTCATGAACGGCGTCGAGCCGGTAGCTACGACGAATGAAGTCAGCGCTAGTGGGGGCGATGGCAAGATTAATAGGCTGGGGGAGGATCTTGATGAGAGCCCTGCTGCGTCATTTGCCGATAATAAGTACGCAAACTCGCCGCTTTCTACTGAGCTGTCGCAGGCGTTGTTAGAGGAGTTGAAAACAGTGATGGCGTCCGAGCGACCTTATCTCGACAATCAGCTCACCCTGCTGAAGTTGGCCGCGATGCTCAATATTTCGGCACATTATCTCTCTCAGGTAATCAATCAACAGCTGCAGATGAACTTCTTCGATTTCATCAACGGGCATCGAATTGAGGCATCGTTGGCGATGCTGCAGCAGGCGGATGAGACAGGAATGACCGTGCTCGACATCGCTATGGCGTCTGGTTTCAACTCCAAATCGGCTTTTTACAGCGCGTTCAAAAAGCATCAAGGGGTTACTCCGGGTGAGTACCGCAAACGCATAGCAAGCGCCTGTTAGTGCAAAATCTCTCTTTAAATATCCATTTTGTCTGTAATTTGACGAGTCTGAGGTTCTGATGGATCGATCAGGACGACGAAAAAGGTGATTCATCGTGAAATGGCCCTGTCTCCGGCACTGGCGCCGGATTGAATGACGACTGGCTCTGATGGCTGTCTTCAGCCGTTACCACGAGACTGGAAACTATCCATGAACATGATGAAACCCATACTCTGCACTTTGCTTATCTCTACCTTGGGCGCTTGCGCTAGCGTGAATTCTTCTGAACCGATAGCCGGGGAGGGAAAGAAAGATGCCGAGGTTCTCTTTTTCCGACAATCGTCTCTGCAGGCCAAATTGGCTGATGCTTACCTGGGAACGGGGGGAGGGGATTACTTTCTCCAGCTGGGCGAGAAAGAGTACGCTCGCTACCCGGTATCATCTGGTTGGTATGAGTTTGTGGTGAAAGCTCATGGCAGCCTCTCGTCGTCGCAGAACATTGAGTTCCACGTCGGTAAAACCACCTGCGTCGAAGTGCGCCCCAATACGGAAGATGTTGAGTGGCTGGCGGTGCCTTTCCTGAATGCTCTGATCCCCAGCTTTAAGCTGGAGTCAGTCCCTTGTGTTTCGTTGGCGGAGCTGACTCAGGTAGAGTGATGCGCGGGTCAAACAGCCCCATCAGGTTCCGTGGCGGCTGTGTTGCGAAAGCGGTTTTGTACTCCTCCTGCCGGCAATGCTGCGAACGAGGTGGGTCAGGTGCAAATTGAACTTTCAAATAAATCCCTTTATAAGCTACTAGGAGATTTTCACAGACGGTATGACAAATGCTCACTGATTTTGTTTTGGCGGCGGGCTTTGATGAACGAGAGTCCAGTCTGTTATCCGCTTTTTTGTCAAACTCGGGCCGGCAATTCAGGAGTAAAAATTGAACAAACTATCTATTCAGCAACGGTTTGCCATATGGGCCGGCGTTAGTCTTTTTGCTGTCGTTCTTGGTTCCACCGCCGTGGGTATCTGGCAGTTCTCTGAAACGAAAGACGAGCTGGCCGTGCAAAGTGAGCAAACCATAAACGCCATGGTCGAGGATTATCTGGAGGCGATCTCCCAGGAGATTACACTCTCAATGGCGGGGAGTTTGGCGGAAGGGCTCGACAAAGCGGAAAGCCTGGCCAGCAGCATGGCGGTTCTCTCCCGTTATGACGTTGACGAGAAACGCAGCCTGGCTTTGGATGCTCTGGCAGAGTTGTTGGCAGATAACCCGGATTTTCTGGGTACCTATGTGAATTTTGAACCGGATACCTTTAACCGGAATGATGCTTTATTTGCTGATACTCAGGGTAGCGATAGTGACGGCCGTTTCGTTCCCTACGTTACCCGCCAATCGCCGGACTCTGTATTGGTTGAAAATCTGGAAGGTTATCTGGACCAAACGGTGGACGATAATGGCGTAAGAGCCGGTGAGTACTATCTGTGTTCAAAAGACAGTGGCCGCAGCTGTATCATTGATCCCTATTTATATCCGATAGATGGTGTCGAAACCTTGCTGACAAGCTTGGTAGCGCCGATCAAAAGTCAGGGGCGGTTTATTGGCATCGCCGGTGTGGATATCTCGGCCGCGTTTATTCAGAAACTGACCGTCACGTCCGCCGCTGACCTGTATCAGGGTAACAGTGAGATCATATTGGTCAGCCCGCGTGGTATTGTTTCAGGCCATAGCGGCGACGCCGGTTTGGTGGGGCAAAACGTCAGTGCTTTGTCCACCTCTGTAGGAGCCAGTATTGAACAAAGCCGTAATAGCGGCTCAGTTGAAGTCTCGATAAAGGAAAAACGGGTTGAGGTCGTGACGCCGTTTACCGTATCCGATCTGCCGGACACTTGGGCTTTGGTCATGTCGGTGCCGACCGACCTTGTCATGCGTGCGGTTGATGAGCAAAACGAACTGTTGGACACAGCCCAAACGAGCTTTTTTGGCTTGATGTTGCTCGCCGGACTGATATTGGTTGCTGCGGGTATTGTCGTAATTTGGCTTGTCTCTCGAAGCACTATTCGTCCTCTTGTGAATATGACTACGCTGGTGTCATCAATTGCCGAAGGCGAGGGCGACTTAACACGGACGATTGATGTAACGCGTCAGGATGAAACCGGGGAGCTGGCCGGACACCTGAATACATTCATCGGCAACCTGCGCAAGATGATTGGGGAAATGGTGCAGGTGGGGGCGCAGGTAAGCCAGCTGTCGCAGAGAAGTAATACGATCTGTGGCTCCACAGCGGCACAGATAAGTGAACAGCAAATCCTGATTGATCAGGTGGTAACCGCGATTACCGAGATGTCTGCCACCGCTCAGGAGGTAGCCGGCAGTGCGTCGAATGTTGCTGATGCTGCCAGTAAAGCCGATGATGCCGCGGAAAGAGGTAATGAGGTGATGCAAAGCACGGCTGCCTCAATCGGTAAAGTGGCGAAAAGCTCAGAGCAAGCAAAGGAAGCTATGACTGAGTTAAAGCGAAACAGTGAAGATATTGTGGGCATTCTTACCGTGATTCAGGGTATTGCCGAGCAGACTAACCTTCTGGCACTGAATGCCGCTATAGAAGCTGCCAGGGCCGGTGAGCAGGGGCGTGGTTTTGCGGTCGTGGCTGACGAAGTAAGGGCGCTGGCGCGCCGGACCCAGGATGCCACGGGTGATATTCAGGCTAAACTTGATGCTTTGCAAAAAGGTAGCCACCAGGCGGAAGGCCTCATGACTGAAAGTGTGGAGATGGTTGGTGCTACCGTAGAGCAGGCCAATCGTTCCGAAGCTGCCCTCTCAGAGATAAAACAGGCAATACAAAAAATCAGGGAAATGACATTCCAGATCGCGACGGCCACAGAGGAGCAAAGCGCTGTCTGTGAGGATGTGACCAGGAATATTACGGATATATCGCAGGTGGCGGTTGAAACAGCGGAGGGTGCTGAGCGTTTGAGCAGCGTGGGAACCGAGTTCGAACGAGCTGCTGGGACTCTTAATAAGCGGCTGTCTACTTTCAAGGTTTAGCGCCTGATACGGGGTTTTTAGTGGCTGTCGGTGTTGGTGTGGTGGTGTTGGAGAAATTAGGGTGTCTACCCCGGAGCTAAACAACGACGAATACTGGATGGCACAGGCGCTGGAACTGGCGGAGAAAGCAGCGCAGCTCGGAGAGGTGCCGGTGGGTGCGCTGGTGGTGCTGGAGGGAGAGGTTGTAGGCCGCGGCTGGAATCATCCCATCAGCGGCCATGATCCAACGGCGCATGCGGAAATTGCAGCCCTGCGTGATGCTGCTCGACAGGTCGGAAACTATCGCCTGGTGGAAGCGGATCTCTATGTCACGATTGAGCCTTGTACCATGTGCAGTGGGGCCATTGTTCACGCGCGTATACGTCGTCTGGTATACGGCGCGGTCGAGCCCAAATCGGGGGTGGTTGAAAGCCGTAGCCGGATTCTGGAAGCGCCCTGGTTTAATCATCGGGTGAGCTGGGTCGGCGGTGTGTTGGCTGAGCAATGCAGCGGGCGTATCAGCCGGTTTTTCGCGCAGCGACGTGAGCAGAAGCGTCTGCAGAAACAGCAGCAACAGCAATAGTGGTTCAAGGTTTGGATAAAGCGTTACAGCGCCGGTGACAATGGCTCGAGATTCTGCTCTTCGCGTTGCAGGTGGGGCAGGTCGGTCTGATCCTCATGAACGGCTGGCGCGTCTTCATTATCCGCGTGCTGGCGACGGGTCTGGGCCACCTGTTCTTCCCAGCGCAGCATCTCCATGTATTTGCGAATATTCGCCACATAGGTAACAGGCTCGTAGCCGCGCGCATAACCGTAGCGCACGGTGGAGTAGTATTGCTCTTTGCTCAGAAGCGGCAGGTACTCGCGCACATGCTGCCAACGGTCCGGGTCTTTGCCGGCGCGTTGGGTCAGCACGCGGGCGTCTTCCAAGTGGCCAAAACCGATGTTGTATCCGGCCAGCGCAAGCCAGGTATGATCGGGCTCCGGTATTCGGTCCGGAATCTTGGCCTTGACCCGAATCAGGTACTCGGCGCCGCCCAGTACGCTCTGGCGAGGGTCTTCACGGTCGGCTGCGCCGACTTCCTGAGCGGCGTCCTCGGTCAGCATCATTATTCCCCTGACCCCGGTCGGAGACACGGCGTTGGCGCGCCAGTGGGATTCCTGGTAGGCGATAGCTGCAAGTAGAAGGTGGTCTACGCCGGTTTCCTGCTCCGCCAGCAGGAAGTACTGCTCCAGGGGCGGGTAGCGTTCATCCAGGGCGCGCCGGAACTCGGTGGTATCGAAGAAGTTGAGCCGGTTTTGACGTGAAAAGTAGCGGGCTTCCAGTCGGTCAATCAGAGCGAGCGTTTCCGGTAGCGCGAAAAAAGCATCCAGAGCTGCCTTCAGCGTACCGTCATAGTGTTGCGGAATCATCCAGGCAATCGGTTGAGGTGGTTCAAGTGCAAAGCCTTTGGCCAGACCCGGATAAAATGAACGTTGGGCATCAAAAACCGTCGAGTCCATGATTGTGTAATCAATGCTGCCATCGTGCAGTTCGTCCAGAAGGTCGGTGGCCGCATCGTTATCAGATTCTGTCCACTCCAGCTCGGGATGGTGTTTTTTCAGACGCCCCAGCAGCTCGGCTTGGGCGGAACCTGAGAGAATCAGGATATGGCTGTCGTACAGGTCTTCGATCGATGTCGGTGCTTTCTCACCTTGGCGGATTCGGTAGATAACGGTGGGTGCACTTTTGCGATAGCTGGGACCGAAATCGAACCGCTCCAGCCGCTGTTCTGAGATGGTCAGGTTGGAAGCGGCGATATGAGCGTTACGCTCGCGCATGGTCTTGAACAGGTCGGCGAAGGTGGTTGGAAGCACCAGCTCCAGTTTGACGCCAAGATAGTCCGCGAATGCCTGGGCCAGTTCGTACTCGAACCCGGCGGGCTCGCCTTTTTCGATAAAGTAGGTCATGGGCGTATTGCGGGTCGCAACGCGTAATACACCTTTCTTTTTAATCGCTTCTATCTGTGTGGGGGTGTTGAGGCTGATGGTCGTCAACAGTACGGCCAGTCCGGCCAGTATCCAGAAGTAGAGAAGTTCGCGAAAATGGGGTTTCTGTCTAAGTTCAAACATTGTGCTGCTTTCTGGTTACCCCGTCCTCGATCAGGTAAAATTCGCGCCTGACTATCCGATCATCAAGAGGCTCGAAATTAACATGCTCGTACTGCGTGGAGCGCCCGCTCTCTCGGCTTTCCGTCATGACAAACTGCTCTCGTCACTGCAAACACGTGTGGGCGCAGTCACTGGCGTTTATGCTGAATATGTTCACTTTGCCGATCTGTCTGCAGATCTGGACGAACAGGAACAGCAGGTGCTTGATCGTATCCTGCGATACGGCCCTAACGCCAGTACTGAAGAGCCGAAAGGTGACCTGTGTCTGGTGGTCCCGCGCCCGGGAACGATTTCACCCTGGTCCAGTAAGGCGACTGATATCGCCCATAACTGTGGTCTGGATAAAGTATTGCGCCTGGAGCGTGGCGTCGCGTACTACTTTGAAAGTACGCAGCCGTTGCAAGCCGCCCAACGGGAACAGGTCAGCGCACTGATTCATGACCGCATGGTTGAGGCAGTGCTCGACAGCATTGATGCTGCCAGTGTCTTGTTCCGTCATGAGCAGCCGCGTCCTCTGTCCAATGTGGATATCCTGGGTGGTGGTCGTAATGCGCTGGTCACTGCCAATACTGAGCTGGGACTGGCCCTGGCCGACGATGAAATCGATTATCTGGTCCAAAGCTTTAATGAGTTGGGTCGGAACCCAAACGATGTTGAACTCATGATGTTTGCCCAGGCAAACTCCGAGCATTGCCGTCATAAAATCTTTAACGCCTCTTGGGAGATCGACGGCGAGGCCCAGGAACACTCCCTGTTCGGCATGATCCGCAACACCTACAATCTGGGTGGAGAGAATGTGCTCTCGGCCTATAAGGATAACGCGGCGGTTATGGTGGGCCATCGTGCCGGTCGTTTTTATCCGAACCCTCAGAGTCATGAGTATGGCTACTCCGAGGAAGATATCCACATTCTGATGAAAGTGGAGACCCATAACCACCCGACAGCGATCGCGCCGTTCTCTGGCGCAGCCACCGGCTCCGGTGGAGAAATTCGTGATGAGGGGGCTACTGGGCGCGGAGCCAAGCCGAAAGCGGGCCTGACCGGCTTTACGGTATCAGACCTGAAAATACCCGGCTTTGAGCAGCCCTGGGAGTCTGGCTATGGCAAGCCGGAGCGTATCGTTTCTCCGCTGGATATCATGATCGAAGGCCCAATCGGGGGGGCGGCTTTCAATAACGAGTTTGGTCGTCCTAACCTGACCGGCTATTTCCGTACCTTTGAACAGGTGGTTAATGGAGCGGCCGGTGAAGAGGTGCGCGGTTATCATAAGCCGATCATGATCGCGGGTGGCATGGGTAATATTCGTGCTGATCATGTAGAAAAGGGTGAGATTACCGTCGGTGCCAAACTGATCTGCCTCGGTGGGCCGGCGATGCTGATTGGTCTGGGCGGGGGGGCTGCTTCCTCCATGTCATCCGGAAGCTCCTCGGCTGACCTGGACTTCGCATCCGTGCAGCGCGGAAACCCCGAATTGGAGCGTCGCTGTCAGGAGGTTATTGATCAGTGCTGGCAGCTTGGTGATACCAACCCGATCGCCTTTATCCACGATGTGGGGGCAGGCGGTCTGTCTAATGCCTTCCCTGAGCTGGTTAAAGATGGCGGTCGTGGCGGTGATTTCGAACTGCGTAACGTCAAGAACGATGAACCGGGTATGTCGCCGCTGGAGATTTGGTGCAACGAAGCCCAGGAGCGTTACGTGCTGGCGGTCAAGCCGGAGGATCTGGCCCGGTTCGAGGCGATCTGTGAGCGTGAGCGCTGCCCCTATGCAGTTGTTGGTGAGGCGACCGAGACGCATCACCTGACGCTGGGTGATACTCACTTTGACAACAAGCCGGTTGATCTGCCGATGAGTGTGCTGTTCGGCAAACCGCCGAAAATGCACCGGACAGTAGAACGCGCAAATTACGAAGTCGCTGATTTCGATACCGCCGATATCGAGCTCGGCGACGCGGTCGAACGTGTCCTGAAGTTGCCGTCCGTGGCCTCTAAAAGTTTCCTGATTACCATCGGTGACCGTTCGATCACGGGGCAGGTGGCGCGTGATCAAATGGTGGGTCCCTGGCAGGTGCCGGTAGCCGACTGTGCCGTTACCACCATTGGCTACGAAACCTATGCCGGTGAGGCGATGGCAATGGGTGAGCGTACCCCGTTGGCCCTGGTGGATGCGCCGGCTTCCGGCCGTATGGCGATCGGTGAAACGCTGACGAACCTGGCAGGAGCGCCGATCCGGGATATCGCCGATATCAAGCTGTCAGCCAACTGGATGTGTGCGGCGGGCCATCCCGGCGAGGATGAAAAACTCTACGACACCGTCAAGGCCGTCGGCATGGAGTTGTGCCCGCAGCTGGGGATCACGATTCCGGTGGGTAAGGATTCCATGTCCATGCGCACCGTTTGGCAGGACGGCGAGGAACAGAAGAGTGTCACTGCGCCGCTGTCGTTGATTATCTCCGGCTTTGCACCGGTGACTGATGCACGTCAGGTACTGACGCCGCAGTTGCGCACGGACCAGGGTGAAACCGACTTGATTCTGCTCGACCTGGGTAATGGTCAGAATCGTCTGGGCCTGTCTGCGCTGGCGCAGGTTTATAACCGCGTCGGTCGCCAGGTTCCGGATGTGGATGATGCCGATCTATTGGCTACGTTCTTCGCGGCGATCCAGGAGCTGAATAAACAGGGGCTGCTGCTGGCTTACCACGACCGTTCAGACGGTGGGCTTTTGGCCACTGTCGTGGAAATGGCTTTTGCGGGCCATACCGGTGTTGATTTGAGTCTGGATCTACTGGCTGCCGATGACAGTGAGTTGCTGGATGCGCTGTTTGCCGAAGAGCTTGGTGCCGTGGTGCAGGTACGTCGTGGAGAGACTGAGCGTGTGCTGACTGAGCTTAACGCGGCCGGTCTCGGAGAGATCGCGAAGGTGATCGGTACGCTGAACCCGGATGATCAGCTCAATATCTCCTTTGATGATGAAGAGATCTACTCTGCCGGTCGCGTGCAGCTCCAGCGCTGGTGGTCGGAAACCTCCTACCGGATTCAGTCGCTGAGGGATAACTCTGAATGTGCTCAACAGGAGTTCGATGGGCTGTTGGATCGTGATAATCCGGGACTCAACGCACAGCTGACATTTGATCTAAATGAGGATGTCGCAGCGCCGTTTATCGCGCGGGGCGACAAGCCGCAGATCGCTGTCCTCCGTGAGCAAGGCGTGAACGGTCAGATTGAAATGGCCGCCGCGTTTGACCGTGCAGGCTTTGCGGCGGTGGATGTCCACATGAGTGATATCCTCAGTGGTGACGTGACTTTGGATCGGTTCAAGGGGCTGGTAGCCTGCGGTGGCTTCTCTTACGGGGACGTTCTGGGGGCCGGTGAGGGGTGGGCAAAGTCCATTCTGTTTAATGCGCGGGCACGCGAACAATTTGCTCAGTTTTTCCAGCGTGGCGATACATTGGCGCTGGGTGTCTGCAACGGTTGTCAGATGCTGTCCAACTTGCATGAGCTGATTCCGGGGGCCGAGCTATGGCCGCACTTCGTGCGTAATATGTCGGAGCAGTTCGAGGCGCGTGTGGCCATGGTTGAGGTTCAGTCCTCGCCGTCGCTTTTCCTTGAGGGTATGGCAGGCTCACGTATGCCGATTGCCGTGGCGCATGGAGAAGGGCGGGCGGAGTTTCGGGATAACTCGCATCTCGCGGGTCTTGAGAGCGCGGGGACCATTGCTTTGCGCTATGTGGACAACCGTGGGCAGCAAACCCTCAGTTATCCGGCGAACCCCAATGGCTCTCCGAACGGCATTACCGGGATTACGACACCGGACGGCCGGGTAACGATAATGATGCCGCATCCGGAGCGGGTTTTCCGTGCGATTCAGAACTCCTGGGCTCCAGACGATTGGGCTGAAGATGGTGCCTGGATGAGAATGTTCCGTAATGCGCGTAAAGCGTTGGGCTGAACGTAAAAAGGGGATGGGCTTGAAGCCCTTCCCCCTTTTGAGTGTAATTAATCGGTTGTCGATTTTTCAGGCATAAAAAAAGCTGGCATAAAGCCCACTGCTGTCCCATAGTTTTTTTGATCATAAAGGGATCCTCATTTGAGGGTCCCTTTCTTGTGGCTCGGGGGGAGGAGGATTGAGCAGCGCCCAAAGGGGAATGCGTTCGAACAAGCTCACCTGAAGAGTTCGCATAATGCGTTGTACACTCCAGCCTTGCCGCGCACTATGGCGAGCAAACGAGAGCAGCAGATAGCAGATCATGGCGATCCAGATCTGCGTCAACACTGCATTTTTACTGTGACCTAAAAACGCCTTTATCTTCAGGTTCTGCTTGAGCGCTTTGAAGAAGAGCTCCACCTGCCAGCGGTCCTTATAGATCGCCGCAATAGTCGTCGCGGCCAGTTGGAAGTTGTTGGTGATAAAACGGAAGTGCTTA
>NZ_AUAZ01000004.1 GCF_000428985.1 Marinobacterium litorale DSM 23545
TGCACAGGAGGACAGCACCCTCAGTGTCAGCCAGAACCTGTCCGATGAAGATGGCCTGGGCAGTTTCAGCTACCAGTGGTTACGCGATGGCAGCGTCATTTCCGGCGCCACCGCCACCCAGTACACCCTGACCCAGAACGATGTGGGCAGTCAGATCAGCGTCCGTATCAGTTATACCGATGGCGAAGGCACTGCGGAGAGCGTCACCAGCTCCGCCACCGACAGCGTGGCCAACGTTAACGACGCCCCCCAGGGATCGGTCACCATCAGTGGCACCGCCAGAGAGGGCCATACGCTCAGCGCCTCTAACACCCTTTCCGATGCCGATGGCTTGGGTAATCTGAATTACCAATGGCTCAGGGACGGCAGCGCGATTGCCGGCGCCAATCAGTCCAGCTATCTGATATCCGACGATGACGTGGGCACTGCCGTTAGTGTTCAAGTTCAATATTCCGACGGACAGGGCACCCTCGAGACCGTCGTCAGCTCCGAGTCTGACACCGTAGTCCCCGCCAATACTCCGCCTCAGGGCAGCGTACAGATCAGCGGCATTGCCACCGAGGATGAAGTACTCACGGCGACCAACACCCTCACCGACTTCGACGGCTTAGGTGCAATCCAATACCAGTGGTATCGGGACGACCAAGCGGTCTCCGGGGCCCAGGGGGACAGCTATACCCTGTCTCAGGCCGATGTGGGTGCATCGATAAAGGTCGCTGCGTTCTATACCGATGGATACGGTTATGAGGAAAGCGTATTCAGTCAGCCTTCAAGCGACATTACCAACGTCGATGATCCCTTGATCGGCAATGCCAGCCTCTCCGGCTTCGCTGTCGAAGGTGAGACACTTAGGGTAGTAACCAACTTTAAAGATGAAGATGGACTCGGAACCATAGAGTACCAATGGTTTCGCGACGGGCAGCTTATGGCGCAAGCCACCGGCGCGGAATACCTGCTCACCCAGGCGGATGCTGGATCGGTTTTCCAGGTCCAAGTCACACACACCGATAGCTTTGGTTCCGCCGAGAGCCGAACCACGCCTGCCTCCTTCGCTGTGGTCAACGTCAACGACCTTCCGCAAGGCGAGGTTGTTGTGTCCGGCAGTGCTGTTGAGGGGCAGCTTCTCCAGGCAACTCATGATCTGTCCGATCAAGATGGTATGGGCACTCTGACCATCCAGTGGACAAGAGACGGATCCGATATAGAGGGCGCTGTCGGCGGAGATTATCGGCTGACTCAAGCGGATGTGGGCCATAATATTGGTGCTCGTGTGTACTATACCGACAACTACGGAGCTGCCGAGTCTGTACACAGCGACACCGTACTGGTTGAAAACGTGAATGATCTGCCGACTGGTTCGGTCACTCTCCAGGGTACTCCTCTCCAGCACGAAACATTAACAGCCGCCACCGCGCTGGAGGACGAAGACGGCCTTGGTCCATTGAATTATCAATGGCTACGTAACGGCCTTGCTATCGAGGCCGCCACCGACGCCCAGTACGCATTAGTGCAGGATGACGTTGGCGCGTCAGTCAGCGTGTTGGTCAGTTACACCGACGCCCAAGGGACCTTTGAAGAAGTTGCCAGCGAAGCGCTAACCATCACCAACGTTAATGATTCGCCGTCGGGAGAGCTACTTCTCGAAGGTACGCCTCAGCAGGGCGAGACACTGATTGCAGACACCACTGCGCTTGCCGACCTGGACGGACTGGGGCCGCTGACTTACACCTGGCTGCGCGATGGTCAGGCCCTCTCGAACCACCATGAGTCCGATTACACACTGACTCAGGAGGATGTGGGCCATGAGATATCCTTGCAGGTGACCTATACCGACGACTTTGGCGCTCAGGAGAGCATCTCCAGCACCCCGGCGACGATTATTAACGTCAATGACGCGCCAACCGGATCTATCGAGATTCTGGGAGAGCCTCAGCAGGGCGAACTTCTCACTCTTTCCGAAGACCTGCAAGACGAAGATGGCCTTGGCCCCTTTGTATACACATGGCTGAGAAACGGAACCCCGATAGCCGATGCCAACGGTACCAGCTACCGATTAACCCAGGAGGACGTTGGAACCGATATCAGTGTCCGCATCGATTATCTTGATGATTATGTGGCGGCGGAAAGGGTCGTCAGTGACAGCTTACACATCGGTAACGTGAATGATCCGCCCGTCGGTACCCTAAGCATCGTCGGAACGCCGTCCGAAGGCGGACAACTTGGTGTCGCTGGCACCGTGGATGATGCGGACGGTATGGGCTCGCTCAGCTACCAATGGATGCGTAATGGCCAGGCCATCGCCGGAGCCACTGACTCAGCTTATCAGATCACCTTCGACGATCTTGAAACGAACATTCATCTAGTCGCTCGTTATACCGATGGCCAGGGTTCACAGGAAACCCTGGTAACCGAACCTGTCCATATCGATAATATCAACGATCAGCCCACCGGAAGCGTGCAGCTTCAGGGTAGTGGCCTTCAGGGCGAAACCCTGGTTGCGAACACATCAACACTAGCCGATGAAGACGGTTTGGGTAACCTGAACCTGCAGTGGCTACGCGATGGTGTGGCAGTTCCCGGGGCGAACGGACCCGAATACACGCTCACCCAAGCCGATGTAGCCACCGAAATCAGCGTTAGTGTCACTTACACGGATGGATTCGGTACCGCAGAGAGCCTCACCAGCGACTCGCTTACTGTAACCAACGTAAATGATCCTCCCCAAGGCTCAGTCACCCTCAGCGGCACCGCACAGGAGGACAGCACCCTCAGCGTCAGCCAGAACCTCTCCGATGAAGATGGCCTGGGCAGTTTCAGCTACCAGTGGCTGCGCGATGACAGTACCATCAGCGGCGCCACCGGCACCCAGTACACGCTGACACAGGACGATGTGGGTAGCCAGATCCGGGTACAGATCAGCTATACCGATGGCGAAGGCACCGCCGAGAGCGTGACCAGCTCCGCCACCGCCGGCGTCGCCAACGTTAACGACGCCCCCCAGGGCTCGGTCACCATCAGCGGCACCGCACAGGAGGACAGCACCCTCAGCGTCATTCAGAACCTCTCCGATGACGATGGTCTGGGCAGTTTCAGCTACCAGTGGTTACGCGATGGCAGCGCCATCACCGGCGCCACCGGCACCCAATACACCCTGACACAGGACGATGTGGGTTCTCAGGTCAGTGTTCGCATCAGCTATACCGATGCGCAGGGTACCGCCGAGAGTGTCACCAGCTCCGCCACCGGCAGTGTCGCTAATGTCAACGATGCCCCTCAGGGCTCGGTCACCATAAGCGGCACCGCACAGGAGGACAGCACCCTCAGCGTCAGCCAGAGCCTCTCCGATACGGATGGGCTGGGTAGTTTCAGCTACCAGTGGCTGCGCGATGGCAGTGCCATCAGCGGGGCCACCGGCACGCAGTACACGCTGACACAGGATGATGTGGACTCTCAGATCAGTGTTCGCCTCAGCTATACCGATGCTCAGGGCACCGCCGAAAGCATAACGAGCCTGGCATCCAGCAACGTGACCAACGTAAATGACGCTCCCGAAGGAACGGTATCGGTCGTCGGCACACCGCTACAGGGGAAAACACTGACAGCCGATATCAGCACAATCAGCGATAAAGACGGTTGGGGTATTCTGAGCTTGCAATGGCTGCGCAATGGCGACCCGATACCCGGTGCCACGTATAGCACCTTTACAACGACACAAACCGACGTTGGAAACGAAATCGAGCTTCGAGTGAGTTATACCGACGGGTATGGTACCCATGAACAATTGACTAGCCGGCCTGTCATTATCGATAACGTCAATGATCCACCCACCGGCGCGGCCCTGATTCAAGGCCTTGCCGAGCAGGGCAAAACGCTTTCGGCGGACACCAGTAGCCTTGAGGATATCGACGGATTAGGCACACTAAGCTACCAGTGGCTGCGCAACGGCACCCCCATTAACGGAGCCTCGGAAAGCACTTTCACGCCAGCACAATCCGATGTCAATGACGCGATTAGCGTCCAGGTGAGTTATACGGATGGAGAAGGCAGCCAAGAAGTTCTGGCCAGCGGCCCGGTCACCATCGCAAACGTAAACGACTTGCCCACCGGCGCTGTATCCATAGAAGGTCTGCCCCAGCAGGGCGCGACACTCACCCTGGACACATCAACGCTGGCAGATCTGGATGGTTTGGGCCCACTGAACTACCAGTGGTTGAGCAACGACAACGCGATCAATGGCGCAACAGAGAGCCAGTACACGCTTACGCAGGATGATGTCGGCGAACAGATCAGTATCCGCGTGGACTATACCGACGGATTCGGCACAGAAGAAAGCGTACAGAGCTCCTCTGTCACCATCGATAACATTAACGATACACCCACCGGCGGGATATCGATCACCGGAACCAGCCAGGCGGGCGAAACGCTGTCGGTGGACACATCAACCCTGGATGACGCCGACGGATTAGGATCACTCAGCTATCAATGGTTTCGTGGCAACACCCCGATCAGCGGTGCCAATGGCAACCAACTGATGTTGGCGGGTAATGATGTCGGCAAAAGTATCAGTGTCCGCGTCAGCTATACCGATGGCTACGGAACGCCGGAACAGCTCAACAGCGAGGCCACAAACCGGGTGGGCCTGCCCGCCTTCAACGGGGTCGTTATCGATGGTTATATTGCCAACGCGATGCTCTACATCGACACCAACGATAACGGCAAGGCGGACGCCGACGAAATAACCGATATCCTCACCGATAGCCAAGGCCGGTTTACGCTGGACGACAGTCGCTATGGCTCGATCATCGCCATCGGCGGTACCAACACAGATACCGGCCTGGCCAATAACCTGACGCTGAGCGCCCCGGCTGGAGCGGGGGTAATTACGCCGATCACCACCCTGATCGATAGCTACGCCCGCCAAAGCGGTGCCGGTACTGTGGATGCTCAGGAAGCGGTGGAAACCCTGCTCGGCTTCTCCACCGAGGCGGATCTGCTCAACTACGACCCCTTCCAGGTAGCCGATAGTGAGGCCACCCGCATCCAGAAAACGGCCGCCGCCCTGGCCGCGCTGGGCGATGCCGCCCATGCCGATGGCAGTGACTTCAGCACGGTGGTGGAGGTACTCACCCATCAGCTGGGTAGCGATACCTCTGTAGATCTGGCTGACAGTGCCACCCTCACGGAGCTGTTCCGGGGCGCACTGCCGCAGACGCTGATTGAGCAGGCGGCCGACACCAATGCCGCCCTTCTAACGGCAGAGGACCTGGATGCCATTGCGCACACTCAGCAGGCCACCGAGTGGATACCGCCGGGCTGGAGCGATACCGAAGCGCTGGTTTACCAGATGTATATCGCTTATTACCAGCGCCCGGCCGACCCCAACGGCTTGAAATACTGGACCGAGCAGATCGACCTCCATCAGAACTGGCAGGTGGTCTCCGGCGCCTTTGGTGCCCCGGAAAACGCCGAAAACCAGGCGTTGTATGGCGATAAGTCCCGCCCGGAGATCATCGCCGAGATCTACCGCTCCGCCTTTAACCGCGAAGGGGTCGATGCCGAGATCAACTACTGGAGCGACAGCGAGCACAGCCTCACCAACCTGGCCTTTGCCATCGTCAACGGGGCTCAGAATGATGATGCCGCCAACATGCAGAACAAGATGGCCTTCTCCGCCCGACTGGTGGAGCTGATCGACCCCACCGGCAGTGGTGACCCCACCCAATACACCCAGCCGTTTGATTTTGATGGCATAGGGATGTTGGCCGGCGTAACCGCCGAAAACACCATAAGCACGGCAGGGGTCAACAGTCTTTTGCAACAGGCACAAACTACAGAGGAAGAAGCAGTCGAACTTGTAGGCGTAGACACCAGCGACTTAAACGAAATTCAATTACTTTAAACGTAATTTGGGCGTAAATGGGATGATACTGGCTCAGGTCCCGCCTTTCGGATTGACCTTGACCGCACAGCCGGTAGAATCCTTTAAACGGCAAATGCAGACTGAGAGGGAATAACCGGAGATGATGTATAAAAAGTTGGTCGCGCTGCGCTCCGATCTGCACGGACGGATGCGCTACACTCCACCCACTACAACCAACTATGCAGCAACAGAGATCCAAACACCGCTGCTGGCCGAAGAGATCGGTCGTTCCGCTGATGTGTTCCCGATCGTATTCCAGTCGGAAACCAATCCGGTCCCGATCGCGATTCTTGGATTACAGGAGAACACCTCCTATTTTGTAGATCAGCAGGGTAATTGGAAAGCTCATTACACACCGATGAGTTTCAACAACTACCCGTTTAAGCTGGTGAAAAAGCCGGCAGAAGCGGGCGGCGCTGACGATCTAGACTATGTTGTCACCTTTGATGAAGAGAGCGGTCTGGTCCAGGAAGAGAATGGTAAACTGCTCTACAACAAGAGCGGTAAATCCGGGATGCGCCCATCCCCGCTGCTCAAAGAGATTATGGACCAGCTGGGCGACTACCAGAAAAAACTGGAGCAGACTGTTTCGATTTTTCAGCCGCTGGTAGAGCACAAGGTGCTGAAGGCACAGAAGATCAATCTCGGCAATAGTGAGCAACCGTTCACCATTGGCGGCACCGCCGGTATTGACTGGAAGGCCGTGACTCAGCTTGACGATGCTATACTTGCAGAGTGGGTGCGCTCAGGGCTTATGTACCTGATCACAATGCAGCGTAGTTCACTGCGTCACTTTACCCCTATGCTGGAAAATGTTCCGGCCGAGGCGTGATCCCAACCCAGCAATACGTGAACAACCCAGCAACACCTAAGTAGTCAACGGGAGGTATTGGAAACATGCCTCCCGTCTTTTTAAGCTGCCTGCTATAGGCTTTCAGTGCAGCGGGCGGGCCTGTCTCCCCGGCAGGTTTGCGGTCATCCAGTCCGGCCACTGATCCAACGGCCAACTCCCCCGGAGAAAGCAGTCCATCAGGATCCCCATCCAGCGCTCAAGATGTTCCTCGTTCAACGGCATACAGACCTCGGTGGAGGAATCCTGGCTTCTAAACACAAGCCGCATCCCGTCGCTACTCTGTTGCAGGTTAAGTGAGTACACCAACCAGGTTTCAGACTCCTGATTACCACGCACCGGCTCCACACTCTCCGTCTGATCACTCAACTGTCGTCTGCTGCTGGAATCGTTTTGTTGTGTTCGTTCTCTTTTAGCGCCAGCGGCAGCGGTTCGTGAACGCCCGGTTGAAGCCACACCTTCTGTACCCGCCGTCTCATCCTTGAGGCTCACCGTCTCAACCACCCGGGGCTCCAGCCATTTAATAATCACCGGAACCAGCTGCCGCAAAAGGCGCTGAGTGAGCCAAAGGACGCATACCGCTTCCGATTGATCATTGATCTGTCCACTCAAGCGAACACGGTCCTCTTGAGGTATATACTCGGTGGTGATTCGAGAAATCGTTCGCAAGGCCTTATCCATAATTAAAAATCAAACTTCAAGGTATCGTCAGCACCACCAAACAAGGCTTCGACATCATCCAGGGAAGCCGCCGGCTGGCTGATGGCCAGCTCGCTCAGTCTCTTGATCATACCCACACGAGGTATCGATAGAAGCTGCGAGTGGGCTAAAAGTAAAGCACCCGCTACCTGCATATCAGACAGCTGTTGCGGACTCAGAGCTGCCAGTTTTTTCTCATCAACACCAAAGAAACCCTTAACCAGGGCTCGGTCCGGATCAGGGCTTTCAAAGCCCCATCTCATCGGTTGCAACACCTCTGCCTGAGCCAGGAGGTCGACGGCCTTTTGGGTTTTTAGCTCATTCTGAAGCCTTTGGTTCAGAAAGGTCAGCAATCCCTGAACCTTTTCACTGGGCTGCCCCGTTTCAGGACCAAAGAAAGTAAGCTCCCCCTGATCGATATCCGGGGTCTCGCGCAACAACCCACTTTGGGTATCGAAACCGAGGACGAATTTGGTTTCACCTTCGTTCTCCCAGGGCTGGAGGATAAACGGATAGCCTCTATAGGCGCTGGGAATGTAAGGCATTCTCCACTTACCCGCGTCACTGACAACAAGGTTCTCCCCGGCATACAGGCCTTGAAGACAAACCAGCCGATAGCTCCCCTCCCCGGTTCGCGCGAAAGCCAACGCATAGTAGGGCATAAGCATGCTCAACTCGGCCATAACGACAGGGGCGCAAACGTCCTGTGCTGCATATGACAGACTGTCGAAGGGCTTCCAGCCCATTTCCCCATGTTTGTTCGGGTCCAGTGTTAAAAACCGGCTCATAAAGAACGACTCCTCATAACCTAAAATCTTAACCAGGGTGCGTAACTAAAGCATCAAGCACTGAGCACAGATCAACACGCCAGTCCGGTTGCTCGACCCCATAAACACTCAATATTCTGGAGCAATCCAGAGCCGAATGTCGCGGTCTCGTCGCCGCTGTCGGATACTCTTCGGTTCGTATGGGTACCAATTCAGGCGCAGATGCTATCAATGCCCTCTCCGACGCCTGCCGAATAATCTCTTTGGCAAACTCATACCAACTGACTTCAGGCTGCCCGCTGAAATGGAACACGCCCCACACCATCTTCTCCCCTGCGATGTACCCTGCCACCAACCGCCAGACAACACGCGTCAGGCTGTCGGCGGACGTAGGAGCACTTCTCTGATCATCGATGATTGTCAGCCTTTCCTTGTCTTGAGCCAGACGCAGTATTGTCTTTACAAAATTGGCACCTGCAACGCCGAATACCCAGCTTGTACGCAATATCAGAGCCTTCTCACAGGTGCTGAGTAGTACCGCTTCGCCCTCATGCTTACTCATACCATAAACCGATAAGGGGTTAGGCAGATCAAGCTCCGTGTAAGGCTCATCCTCAGTGCCATCGAAAACATAATCGGTCGAGAAATGGATCAGCGGAATATCGCGCGCCGCAGCCTCCAGTGCCAGAATTTCAACACCATCACGATTGACGTTAAACGCGCTCTGAACATCCTGCTCGGCAGGATCGACCGCCGTATAAGCGGCCGCATTAATAATCAACGTGGGCTGATGGCGATCCAATACCGAGCGGACTTGGTCAGGTGCCGTTATATCCAAGTCCCCAGACCCATGTCCAATCACGTCCAATCGGTCAGGAGCGCTTTGTATCAATGCACTGCCAAGCTGCCCGCCTGCACCGGTCACAAGAATGCACGGTTTCACCACTTTACAGCCCCCTCAGCAAAGGCAGATTTTTATCCTTTTCCGATAACACCGGCCCTACGAGCGGCCAGGGTATTGACAGGGTGGGATCATCCCAGCGCACACCCGCTTCATCCGCAGGATCATAATATCCGGTACATTTGTATTCAAAATCCGCTATTTCGCTTAAAACACAAAACCCATGGGCATAGCCTGGCGGTATCCAAAGCTGTTTAGCGTTGATATCGGATAACTCAACCGCGACAAACTCACCGAATGTCGGCGACGCCGGGTTCACGTCGGCGGCAACATCGAAAACGGCACCCCGGGCACAGCGCACCAGCTTACCCTGAGGAGCCCTGTTCTGAAAATGCAGCCCGCGCAGAACCCCCTTTCGGGAACGGCTATGGTTATCCTGGACAAATTCGTCGTCGATACCGAAGCGACGGTATCGCTCTGCCTGGAAGGATTCCAGGAAAAAGCCCCGCTCGTCACCGTGCACGCGTGGTTCAATAATCAAAACACCTGGCAGCTTGGTTTTGGTAACGATCATGACTCAACACCCGCCCAAGCCATCGTCAACCAGTAATGACTTCAAATATTGCCCGTAGCCGGTTTTACTCAGCGCCTCGGCCTGCACCTGCAGCTCTTTTTCCGATAACCACCCCTGGCGAAAAGCGATCTCTTCCAGACAGGCGACCTTCAGCCCTTGTCTCGACTCAATCGTCTGAACAAACTGGCTCGCTTCCATCAACGACTCATGTGTCCCCGTATCGAGCCAGGCAAAGCCTCGCCCCAGAAGACTGACATTAAGATCACCCCGCTCCAGATAGGCATTATTGACATCGGTTATCTCCAGCTCACCCCGCGCAGAGGGTTTGACGGAACGGGCGATCTCTATCACGTCGTTGTCGTAGAAATAGAGGCCGGTGACGGCATAACTGGATTTCGGCTGCAGCGGCTTCTCCTCTATGGATAAGGCTTTACCGGTTTTATCAAAGTCAACCACACCGAAACGCTCGGGATCATGTACGTGATAACCAAAAACGGTCGCTCCCCGGTTACGGGCCGCCGCCTCTTGCAGCATGGCGCTAAAGCCATAGCCATAAAAAATATTGTCGCCCAAGATCAGGCAGACGGAGCTATCACCGATAAACTGCTCGCCAATCAAAAATGCCTGGGCAAGTCCATCGGGGCTGGGTTGTTCGGCGTAACTGAGCTCAATACCAAAATCACTGCCATCACCCAGCAACTGCTTGAAGTTGGGCAGGTCGTTGGGGGTAGAGATCACCAATATCTCGCGGATCCCAGCCAGCATCAGTACCGACAGGGGATAATAGATCATCGGTTTATCGAAGATGGGGAGCAGCTGCTTCGAGATACCCCGTGTGATCGGATATAAACGGGTACCTGATCCACCAGCGAGAATAATACCTTTCATTTCAGTTTTCCTTTGCGCTCCAGACGATATTCACCGGATATGACGCGGCGCCACCACCAGGGGTTATCCAGGTACCAGTCTAGGGTTTTAGCGAGTCCCGACTCAAAGGTTTCTTGTGGCTGCCACCCCAGTTCACCCGTTATTTTACCGGCGTCAACCGCATACCGGCGATCGTGCCCGGGCCGGTCCTGAACAAATGTGATCAGATCCCGATATAGCCTGCCACCCGCCAACGGCTGACGCGCATCCAGCAGCTCACAAAGCGTTTCTACCACTTCAAGATTGGTTTTTTCGTTGAGGCCACCGATGTTATAGGTTTCCCCAACCTTTCCTTCTTCCAAGACTTTGATCAGACCACGCACATGATCGTCTACATAGAGCCAATCGCGAATCTGCTGCCCGTCGCCATAAACCGGCAGATCTTTTTCAGCCATGGCGGACAACAAAATATGGGGAATCAACTTTTCGGGAAACTGGTAGGGGCCGTAATTGTTGGAGCAATTAGTGACCAGAACAGGTAATCCGAACGTGCGATACCAGGCCCTGACCAGGTGATCGGATCCCGCTTTACTGGCTGAATAGGGTGAACTTGGCCGATAGGGCGACTCCTCGGTGAACAGAGCCTTTGTGCCATCAAGATCCCCGTAGACTTCATCGGTGGATACATGATGGAAGCGAAAACGCGATTGTGCCTGGCCGGGTAGCTCAGACCAATACAACCGGGCAGCTTCAAGAAGCGAACACGTACCCACCAGATTAGTCGTAATGAAATCCGCAGGCCCTTCTATAGAGCGGTCTACATGACTTTCCGCTGCAAGGTGAATAACCGCCGTCGGACGATAGGTCCCAAACAATGCCGTTAGCGCCGCCGTATCGCAAATATCCATACGCTCGAACCAGTAACGGTTATTGTCCTGCACCGACCGCAACGAATCCGGGTTACCGGCATAGGTCAGTTTATCAATGTTACAGACCTCGTGGTCCGTATGATCAATCAGATACCTGACCAGGGCCGAGCCGATAAAACCGCTGCCCCCTGTAATTAACAGTCGCATCTATTCCTCTCGGATACTCTTCATCTCGGATACTCTGGATAGTTTCCGTACCGGCTTCTATTGTGCCAATGAACCGACCCATTCAAGCTGAGCGGGTAAACAACGGGTGTTCAGATCATAGGTGTCACACGCAAAGGCACGGGCCTGATTGCCCAACCGGGTCCTTTCCGAGTCGTCATCCAGTAAATCAACAACTTGCTCAACAAGCGCCGCGCCGTCAAAAAAGTTCACCAGGCGTCCGGTTTCGTTGGGGTGAATCGCTTCCTTCAGGGGCTGGGTATCGCTGGCCACAATCGCACAGCCTGCGCTCATCGCCTCCAGCAAACTCCAGCTCAGCACAAAGGGATAAGTGAGGTAGACATGTACCCGGCTGAGCTGTAACAGATTAATGAAGTGGTTGTACGCTAGGTTGCCGACAAAATGGACACGCGACCAATCCGAATCCGGGATTTGGGGACGCACCTCATTCACGAACTTTTCTTTCCAGCTTTTTGCATCCTTGGGCGCTGCACCGTAGCTGACGCCCTCCCCTCCAACAATCACCACCCGTGCCTTGGGTCTTTTTTTCAACAATTCCGGCAAGGCACGCATGAAAATATGAAAGCCCCGGTAGGGTTCCAGGTTACGGTTAACGAAAGTAACCACCTCACTACTGCGGTCAAGCACAAAGGTGGCGCCGGTACTGGTTTGCATCTTCAGCGCGGCACCCTCATTGGGCACCAACACATTGGTATCGATACCATCATGTATCACGCTGATCTGGGAACGAAAGGGCTCGGGGAAGGTACTGGCCTGCCAATGGGTGGGAGAGATTCCACCATCAGCGGTTTCAAAGTGAAGCAGGCTGTTCAGGTTTTTCAAGCGCAGGCGACAACCGTCATCTTCAAAATCGCGGGCAAACTCGGGGTCAAAGCCCACATCGGCACCCTCCTGGCGGTAGAAAAACTCACAATAAACGCCAAGCCGCGCCTGAGGCCAAACCTCCTTCAAAAAAAGGCTCTCGCCCCAGCCCGGGTGGGCAATGATGATATCCGGTACAAAGCCCTGCGCCTTCAGCGCCTTCGCCGCCCGGTAACAGGCCTCTGCACGCACCACTTTGGTTTCAAAATCAACCAGCCAGGGGTGCACACCGGGCGTGCTGCCCCGCTGAGCGGAGAAAGGAACGATAGTGACACCGTTCCACTGTGACGGTGGGCTTTTCTTCATGGACATCGCAACAACCTGATGCCCCTGAGAAACCAGGGCCGGGGCCAGGTGTTTAAACTGACCCGGAAAGTTCTGATGGATAAACAGTATTTTCATCGCTTATTCCAAATGCGACTGGGCAAAGGTTTTGGACTTACCGGGTTTAGCGGGCGCCGGGGAAATGCAGGCTTGCCAACGCCCGCATCTCCTCTTCAGAGCGCTCGCCTTTACTTGCCACCGCCCACAGATCGAAAAATTGAGGCCGGGCAACAGAGGCCACGGACCTGAACCCCACCGCCTGCAGTGTGGAGGTGAGTACCTTGCGTGTAAAACCGCAGCGATGGGCCATATAGAGATTGCCCTGCGCCAGCGCCGGACGGTGACCATAGAGAATATCGATGGGCGCGATCCCCCCGGCGGGCGATTGGTAAGCGGGTTCGGTCAACTTATCTTCGGCCACCAGGGCCGCTACGGATTGCAAATCGGGGCAGGTGATAACGGCAAAGCCATCATCCACCAACACCCTCAAGAACTCCTGCAGCGCCTGAGGCACTTCGTGGGGATAGAGGTGTTCAATGTTGTGGCTCGAAAACAGCGCGTCGAACGAACCGTCACTAACCGCGCTCATATCGGTCATTGTACCGATGATATCGGGGCTAACCTGCTCATTTATATCCAGCCGAACTTCTCCCCACTGCTCCGTATTGAAACCCGACGTTGTCATGTCCTTATGTTTGGGGCCACAGCCTACATGAAGAAACTGCTTCATATCCTCTCCCGGCGTCGAAGTTAGCGATCTATCGGTCTAAAAACATCTGTTTCAGCGGCTGCCAGCATAACACAGACCCGAAATAATTCCGTGAGCAAAGGTGACAGCGTTTGATAAGATCACCGGATATGGAGCGGACCTATCCGGCTCTATACCCGGAGATCAGGATGCAAATCAGTGCGAATTTTCATGACGACACCCGTAACCTTGATACTCAGGAGGGCTATCTGTTATTCGGAGATCCTGACGAGCGCCCTGGCTACTTTTCGGAAAAATCCTGGGAGATCGAAGACAACCGGGTTGTGGTCACAAACAAGGGCAACCGGCTTTTCTACTATGTCTTTTTCGGTAGCTTTACGAGTGCCGACAGTACTGACTGGGAAAGCCTGACCGGCACCGTGAGCACCTTTCTTGAATTGGATTACCTGAATAATATTCAGGGCTACGACAGCATCCGGTTTGACGATGTAAACACCGATATTCAAACCATTCTAGCCGCTGACTGGCTAAACCTTCTGGCGACTGACGACCTGATAGAAGGCAGCCAACAGGACGATCTGATACAGGGCTATGCAGGTAATGACAGCCTCACAGGGGGCCAAGGGCAGGACTATCTTTCCGGGGGCGACGGCCTGGATATTGCCTTCTTTCAGGGGAACCTGTCGGACTATTCGATACAACAGGGCAGCAGCTCGCGGTTTAACGCCTTCTCGGACAATTACATCGGCCTAATCGACGAGGGCGTTACTGTATCCGACTCTCAACCCAACCGGGATGGAATCGATTTTCTAGAGAGCGTTGAGCGTCTCTACTTTAACGATTTGGCCATCGCCTTTGATTACGATGGTATTCCGGGGCAAGCGTTTCGGCTCTACCAGGCCGCATTCAGCCGGGAGCCGGATCTTGAAGGGATGGGATTCTGGATTGCACACCTGGAAAACGGCATGACGATTCAGGATGCCGCTTCGCTGTTTATCGCCTCGCCCGAGTTTTTCTCCCTGTACGGCAACCCCAGCAACGGCGAATTTATTACCTCACTCTACAACAACGTCCTGGGCCGAGATCCAGAGCCGGCCGGCTACGCCTGGTGGCTTGACCAAATCAACAACAATCCGGTCTTTACCTGGAATATCGTTATGGTTGGGTTTTCTGAATCACCGGAGAATCAGGCGAACGTACTTGAACTGATTGAGGCGGGAATAACGTTTGTGGAGTGGGCTTTATAGAGGTACGGCGTCAAATAACGCTTTTCAAGGAAATGCCCCACCGGGATAGCTTAAGTATCATGTCACTTTTTTAAAGTGGCCGTAAAATGTTTTTTCCACATACCGCGGTTCAGCAGCCACATTCTACACGCCAACGATACCGGTTCATTGCAACCTGTCTGGCAACTACAATGTAGGCACTCCTTCACTTAACTTAGCGGCTCCGCCCTGCTTAAACTAGAGGTTGCGGCGTGCCAGCATCATTAATTCGCTCCACACTACTTAAACGAAAAAACCCACAACAAAGTTGCGGGCTTTTTTATTAGCAGGCCGTTCCTAGTTCAATTTTAAAGACATCCCCCCTTGCTATAACCACAAGGAGGGAGGAGCGTCTTTAAGCAATCGAACCAGTTACGTCAGCAGTAACACCGATAAGTATTACTGCCGCATCCCATGTGCCGTTAGTAACGTCGTCGAACAGAATCACTGAGTCATCTGCTAACGTGTCACCGTCCGCATCAATGTTATACACCTGTGTTACATCGGTACCTGTGATTGAGGCATCGCGAGTACCTGTACCCAAGTATGCGAGTACCTCCGCCAATGTATCAATGTTCACATCAACGGAACCATCGACATAAGTCTTGGTACCGCCACCATTGATATTAGCATCGATTGAATCACCATCACCCAGGGAGAAGTCGGTAATCGTATCCTCTCCGGACGTATAGGTGTTCCCAATGAACACGAACGTATCACCTCCGGTTCCACCGGTCAGCTCGTTCGATCCAGCACCACCAGTAATGACATCAGCCGAAGCACCACCCGACAGGGTGTCGTTACCCGAACCACCGGTCAGAGTATCTGCCCCAGCGGTACCGGTAGCGGTGATGGCACCAGCGGTGTAGCTAGAGCCGTTGACTACCAGGTTACCGGTGCTTTCGTTGCTAACGGTAATTCCGGATGCAAAAGCAGTGTTCGCATTTGCTCCGAGCGTCACGGTTGCAGTGCCGCCTGCGGACATTTCGAGCACATCCATACTCGTCTTGTTCGCAAAGTCGCCATCTACAAGCGTCACATTACCGCCACCAATACCGGACCATGCATCGATGGTATCGGTACCCACACCACCAACCATGGTTTGGTTAGCCAGGGAGACACCAGCACCTACATCAACACTGTAGGTGTTATTGTCCGCCCCACCATCGAGGTAGTCGGTACCACCGCCAGCTCCGACAACAAGCGTGTCATCACCAGCACCGCCCAGAATGGAGTCTGTACCGGCACCGCCATCCAGGTAGTCGTTACCATCGGCACCCGCAAGGGTGTCGTTGTTAACACCGCCGATGATGGTATCTGCCAGGGTACCACCGGTAACGCTTACACTACCGTTGGTCTGCGCTATACCGTTACCTGCGTCGAAGGCGTCAAAGACGATACCACCCGCGTTCACGATTGACGTCGTGATGTTGAGGTCGTTGTTATCTCCGCCATCGTTGATGATAGTGAGCTGGCCACCACCATCCGCACCGTAGCTGACTGCATCCGCAGCGTCCTGTGGGCTCTGTGCCAAGTCGGCGTCAACCGCGTTGTTCGGCGTGTTGTCGAACAGAGTTTCGAACGCCAGTGCAACGTCGTAGCCGGAGGTAGCACCCGCCTGAACGGTATGGGAGTACGCATTACCATCAATGCTGATCGTGATGACATCACCGACTTCATATTCGGCTCCATCAACAGTTACAGGGTCGAAGGTAACAACACCGTTCGCTCCAGTACCCGCGTTGGTAACTGCAGGTGCGTTGTGAGTAGTGAAGGTGGCCGTTCCAAAGGAAACAACCAGCAGATCTCCGGCTCCCAGTTCACCGCTGAGCGCGTCACCAGACTCCTGGCCCCAATCGGTAATGGTATCGGTCTCGGCACCATTCGCAGCGTTGGAGAATACGAATGTATCGACTCCATTACCGCCACTCAGGGTGTCGTCACCACCTGCACCAGAAATAGTGTCGTCGCCTTCACCACCACTGATGGAGTTGTTACCGCCATCACCGCTCAGGGTATCGTCGTACTGGCTACCGATGATGTGTTCGAAGTTTTCGAATGCATCGCCGGCATTAGCCAAGTCGATTGTTACAGGAGCACCACTCACGTTCGCAGCAGTCAGAACGTCAGCCGTTCCCGCACCACCATCGACGGAGGCATCTGCCGCGTCATAGTGGACCAGATCATCTCCATCACCCGCGATGATGCTATCCGCACCACTGCCACCGTCCAGAGTATCTGCTACGGAACCACCGTTCAGTGTATCTGCGCCTGAGCCACCGGTGAGGGTGTTGTTGCCCAAGGCAACACCGGACACTTCTACACCTGCTGTTACGCCAGTCAGATCAACAACTGCCGTAGAGCCTGCGTTGCTGTTGTCGGACAGGTCGATAGCGCGGAACTCATTCAAGTTACCGTCAGCATTGATGGTTACCGCGTGAGTCAGCGCAGCGGCCGAAGTCGCTGCAACCAGCTGTTCAACTTCGTTTGCCCGCGCCAGCGAGTCAGCGGCAACTACAGTGATATCACCACCGATTACAACGCGGTCTCCCGCTCCTGCACCGGTATCGTTGATATTATCAACCACGGCGTTTGCAGCCAGGAAGTCGGCATTTGTGGCATAGACGTAGGTGTCTGCATCGACACCACCATCCAGCTCGTCCGCGCCTGCTCCGCCATCGATGGTATCGCTACCCGCGCCGCCGGAGATGCTGTCAACCAACGCAGAGCCAGTGAGGATATCCGCACCGCCTGCTCCGTTGATAGTAACGGCCTCACCGAGGCTAGAAGCATCGACCGTATCGGCACCTGTTCCGCCCGTTACTGTCAGTGTATCGGTTGCGGCTGCGGCGTTAGCTGCCAGCGTCAAGCTGTTAGCGGTGCCATCGCCCAGTTCGATCACTTCCATTTCCGTAACATTGGCAAAGTCAGCATCCGCAATGGTCTGATCGTCACCGAAGCTCAGAGTGTCGGTTTCCGTGCCACCTTCTACAGTCGCGTCACCAGCCATTTCAGCGGCAGTTGCGAAGTTAAAGGTGTCATCACCGGCTCCACCGTAGAGTGAATCAGCACCGGCGTTACCGGTCAGCTGGTCATTTCCATCACCGCCGGAGAGTGAGTCAACTACAGTACCGCCAACCAGAGTATCGCCCTGAGTTGTACCTGTAGCCGTGATGCCAACAGTAGAAGCCGCACCCTGGAGGTTCAGGGTAGTCGCAACGTTGTCATCACCACTTACCGTGATGTTGATACCGGTGGCAAACGCTTCATCTGTTTCCGCACCCAAGGTCACGCTATGAGCCGCGGTACCCGCAAAGTCGAGATTTTCGACGTTCAGGTAGTTGGTGAAATCAGCATCAACCAGTGTGGTACCCAACACTTGTACAGTGTCAGAACCAGCACCGCCATCTACAGTTCCAACGCCTGACAGCTCTGCCGCATCTGCAAAGATGAAGGTATCGTCATCCGCACCACCTTCCAGGGTATCTGCACCGCCAGAGCTGGTGATTGTGTCGTTACCCGCATCCCCTGTGATGCTATCAGCTGCCGCGGAACCGGTCAGAGCGTCGGTGCCGTCACCACCATTGATGGTTACAGCCTCGCCCAGGCCGGAGGCGTCAACTGTATCGGCACCGGTACCACCGGTTACAGTCAATGTCTCGGTCGCCGCTGCTGCATTCGCTGCCAGCGTCAGGCTGTTGGTGCCGTTACCCAGGGTAATGGCTTCCAGACCGGACTTGTTGGCGAACTCGGCATCGGTAACCGTCTGGTTATCGGCCAGTACGACTGTATCGACTTCAGAACCACCGCTTACGGTTTCAGCTGCAGTGAACTCGCCGGCCGCGTAGTTGAAGGTGTCAGCACCTGCACCACCGTTGAGCACATCGTCACCCGCATTACCGGTGATCTGATCGTCGCCGGAACCTGCGTTCACAGTATCAACACCGTCACCCGCAAGGATGGTATCGGCGCCGACAGCTGCGGTTGCAGTGTCATTGTCGTCATCAGTGCCGTTGATGATGAAGCCTTCGCTCTGGCCGTCCAGATCGATGCTTGCACCCGCTACGGCGTCGTCCTGAGCCGCATTGACGATTTCCACGTTGATAATGCCTGCATCACCAAGGCTGTTGTCGTTGAAGGTGTTACCCGCTTCAAGAACATCCGCCGTGCTGTCACCAGCCACTGTGTCATTACCGCCATCGATCAGAGCATCGTCAGATGCGCCGAAGATGGTGTCCTGACCCAGGCCAGCTACCAGGCTATCGGCACCTGCGCCACCGGTGAGGATGTCGTTGCCGTCACCCGCATTGATGTCATCAGCGCCGGTACCGCCGGTGATTGTGTCATCACCGTCTGCAGTCACAACAGTATCGCCACCATCGCCCAGAGTGACGTTGAACGACTCACCCGCCTGGTTGGCAAGATCGACGCTGACACCGGTGTTAACGGTGACAGTTACGTTCTCAACACCTTCCAGGTTGGCATCAGCAGCCGGTGCGTAGTCAGCAGCCAGTTGAAGCGTATCGCTCTCAGTGCCGCCATCTACGAAGCCGTTATCGTCACCACCTACGATGGTGTCGTTACCGGCTCCACCCAGTACGCTGTCATCGCCGCCGCCGGCTGTCAGGCTATCGTTGCCCAGACCACCGTCGATGGTGTCGTTTTCAGCGCTGGTAGTGGTGATGATGTCGTTGTTATCGGAACCGACAACGTTCTGACCCACTGCGGCAGCGCTGCTGTCGGTGGCTCCGACCAGCTCGATCTCTACTGCCGTTGCGATGCCGCCCAGTGTTACAGCGGACAGGTTGACGTTCACGGTCTGCAGAGCAGCCCCGAAGTCAGCCGGATCAACTGTCTCGTCGAAGGTACCAACTATGTCGATAGTACCGTCACCGGTGATGACCACACCTGCGTTACCCAGCAGTTCTGCCTGCTGAACAGTCAGAGTGAGGGTTGCGCCTGCCGCGACGTCAACGGTGGTGTCGACGATCGCTACGGTGGTGACATTAGACCAGTCAACGGCGCCTTCCAGAGTCAGGTCAACGTTGTTGAAGGTCAGGGAATCACCCACGAAGCTGGAACCATATACAGCATCGGCCGGGTAGGCATCAGCCGCCGCGGTACCCACGATGGTGAGATCCAGCGTACCTTCGACGGCGTCATTGCCATCCAAGTCAGCGTTGTTGAAGACCCAATCACTGGTTGCCGGGGCAGTAGCAGCGATCTGGTCAGCACGCAGCTCAGCGATAACCGTGCCGATGTGATCCTCGGTATTCAGCTCGAAGCTGGTACCGTCCACCTGTGCAATTACACCCAGATTAACGACGCCGTCGCCATCGACATTAATCAGGCTCAGATCATCACTGGCAACACCCGGCTTGGTCAGATCACCGGTAGTACCCAGTGTCAGCGTACCACCTGCGGAAGACCATGTTGGCTGAGGAGCCGTACCATCAGAAATACCCTGAGTGATATTCAGTGTTTCGGTATCACCCATGGCCGCACCCGGGCTGGTACCCGGCGCGTTAACGGTGCCTGCACCGGTCTGTACGTAGTTGAGTGCAGTGATGTGATCATCGCTGGTATCGACAGAGCCGATATTTACGGTGACACCCGCCGCTACGTCGATGGTGAGGTTGGCTTCTGCAGTCAGGTCCACATCGCCAGCGCCATCGATGACGATGTCATCGGAGCCGGATACGTAGCTGAACTCCAGTGTGCCTGTGATGTTCAGATCGTAGTCCGCATCGATAACCACGTTCAGCAGGTTGTTCTCTGCAGCTTCGAAAGAACCATCGGTATCCAGCGTGATATCACCTGCATCGATTGCCGTGCCCAGGACCGTTGCCGGATCGTTCTGAGTGAAGGTGAAGTCAGATACGGTGACATCGGTTACATCACCGGCAGTGCGGTTAACGAAGGTTACCGTACCGTCAGCGTTGTCGATGGCGTACCAGTTCTGGAAGTTGGTTCCCGCCAGAGCCGCAGCTACGGCGTTGGCGTTGTCACCATCGTCGAGACCTACAACCACACCGTCGAACAGGATCTGTTCCTGAGAACCAACGATAGAGACGCCTGCCAGATCCAGGGTGAAGGTTTCAACCTGAGATTCAGCACCGCCCAGACCGTTGTTGGCGATGATGCTGCCATCCAGCACGTTCGGTGATACCAGTGCAGCACCGGAGGTGTTGCTGGAGTTGATAGTCAGCGTCTGGAAGAACTCAGCCTGCAGGCCCTGCGGATCTTCGTTCTGCGGAAGCAGCAGGTTGCCATCGATCACGGAGTTACCGTTCAGGCTGATGATAACGTTGCGTACTTCGGACTGCTGACGGATATCCTCGAACGCCACGCTAGCGTCAACGTAGGTGTTCGGTTCAACAATCACCGGACGGTTGACACCATCGACTGCCAGCCAGTTAACCAGAGACGCTGCCAGTGCATTGTCGGCATCGTAGATGGTTACCGGGATATCGCTGTCCAGATCAGACAGGAATGTCTCGATGTTAGCCGGAGTCACACCGCCGAACTGGTTGTTCAGGTAGGTGTTGATGACGTGGATGTTATCAACCAGGTAGTTGGTCGCAACCAGGTTATCGTCCGCATCGGTCGCATCCGGCGTATCGAAGCCAAGGATCAGGTGGGTACGGGCAAAGCCTGCACCATCCTCGGAAACGCTACGGCCATCCGCCTGAGTTTCACTGGACAGGGTGATCGCCTGATCATCAGCGGTCATCAGGATGCTGAACTTGTCGCCGGCCTGGTTATCCAGAACAGCGGTCGGATCCAGCACGATGCGGTTCGCCTCGTCGACCCACTCCAGTTCGCCATTGGTGGTTTGAGTTGCACCTTTGGCCGGATCCAGAGAGATGGTACCTGCGTTCGCGGTGACATTGCTCAGATCGATATCGGCGTTGTCCTGATCGAAGCCGGTCAGGTTCAGGGTACCGGCACCGGAGACGGTGACAGAGGTCTGAATCTGCTGGTACTGATCAGCGGTCATGTTGAGTGTGACGCCCGCCGGGATCACGATCTCTTCTACGCCGGTCAGGTCTGTTGCCGGGTCGATAGTCTGGGTTGCGCCCAGGCCAGCGTCCACGTTCAGAACCAGTGCAACGTCCGGCAGTACCACGGAGGTATCGAGGACAGTTGTCGGGTTGTAGTCGGAGACGATCACCAGCTCTTCAGCACCACCAGCAACACCGGAGAAGTCGCCGGCATCCAGGTCTGCGTCATCAGCACCTGCTTCCAGGAACTGCTCGAAGCTGAGTGTCAGCTCTACGCCTTCTGCCAGGGCAACGTTGAAGTTACCGAAGTCGCTGTCGGTATGCAGCGTTACGCTGGCCGGCACATTGGCGGTCATCGTATCGGCGGCAATGCCGGACAGGTCCATTTCATCGGCGTCAACGTTGTTGACTGTAACAGCGCTGTTGTTAACTCCAGCACCGGTTTCCGCAACGGTCAGCTCATGCGCATCGTTGGCATCGAATACCAGACCGATGTCGTCAGACGCGATGGTGAATGTGGTTGCACCACTGTCCATCTGGCCGGTGAAGGTAACCACGTTGGAGCCACCTGCAACGCTATCGCTGACGATAACTTCGAAGCCTGCGCCCAGGTTTGCACCCAGGGTGACGTCGTTGTTGGCATCCAGCAGTGCGGTTTCATCGTCGACTGCTACTGCGGACAGATCAGCGTTCGGAGTCGCTTCCAATGCCGTTACGGTTACCGTTTCGGTACCGGTTGCTGCAGTTTCCGGCGTGATTGAGCGGCTGTCAGCCTGAGCGGCGGACAGGGTCAGATCTACATCGGTAGCCAGTTCAACAGCGAATTCACCCAGAACGGTACCCGCGTGCAGTGTGACATCAGCCGGAACATGCGCTGTAGCGCGGCCTACATCAATACCGCCCAGCAGGACCTGCTCGGCGCCGAGATCGGTCACTACCACTTCACCTTCAGTGCCGCCGGTGGCGCCGCTGATGTTCTGGCCAGACGCCTGAACTGCGGTGAGCGTGACAGTCTGAACCGGCACGGTCGGATCAATATCCTTGGCCGCCGGATCGCCGTACAGTGTCGGGAAGGTGATAACACCCACTTCGGCAGTATCAACCAGCGTGATGAATTCGGCGGTTACATTGCTCAGATCCGCGGTAATCGGCGTATCCGGCGTTGCACCGTCGTTTTCATCATCGATCAACAGCGTGCCGTTTTCACCCTGGATGTAATGGCCGTCAATGACCGAGCCTGCCGAAGTCAGCGTATCCGAGTCACCGATGGTGATAACACGGTTAGCACCGGCAGTACCCAGGTTGTCTGCGCTATCAAGCGTAACGCTGGTATCAACCTCGATATTGACGAATGCGGAGTTAACACCGGCCAGGCTCATATCTGCACCACCTGCGTACAGGCCGATATCTTCGATATCTGTGGTGCCCGCACCTTCGACAGTACGATCATCACCCTGTGCTGCGGTCAGGATCAGCTTGGTGTTTGCCGCTACATCAAACTCAACCATTACGGTTTCGTTATTGGTACCCGCAGTCGGGTCGCGGTCGATGGTGGCCTGGAGGTTTGCAACAGGTACGTTGGTCGCATCCAGAGTGCCTTCGCCGATAACCATAACCTGAGCGATACCCAGATTAGCAGCGGCATCCAGAGTTACGGTATCGGGCAGCGCGTCTGCATCAGCACCGTCCTGAGTATCAACGTAGGCAGTAACGGTACCGCTATCACCTTCGTTGGTCATGACGTTAGACAGATCAACATCGGTTGTCGCCTCAACACCCATGACAGTCACTTGACCTGCGCCGGTGATGGTCAGCCCATCAGCGTCTTCGGCCAGGATAGTCAGGCTGGAGCCGGCCGGAACATCGATGGTGACATCGGTGTTATCCAGCGTTAGCTGAGCCAGGGTGGTGAAGTCTACATCGCCCTGGATAGTCAATTCGACGTTATCCAGATCCAGAGTACCCGCACCCAGCGTCACATCGTCAGTGATGGTCAGGATAGTGTCGTTGATATCCCAGGTACCACCCGCAAGGAGCTCCGGCGCCATCAGTACATCGTCAACATTCGCGGTACCCATCACTGCGATCGTTTCGTTGTTACCGTTCAGCGTGAAATCCAAGCCATCAACCTGTGCGATGGTGCCCAGATTAACGTTGTACTCGTTGTTCACAACGTGCGCTGTAACAGCGGAAACATCAACAGTGATTGTGCTCAGTTCCGCACCTGCGACACCCGCGTAAGGTACGTTATTGACGGTATCCATTTCGGTACCGAAGTTAACAAATGAGCTCGGGGATTCGGTCCCTGCGAGTTCAATTGTCAGTGTTTCGGTGTTAGACACAGCCGCAGCCGGGCTACCGCCAGTTACCGTCAACGTTCCCGAGAAGCCAGTTACATCGATGTTCAGAGTGGTGATCTCTACATCTGAAGTGTCAGTTGACTTAACGGTTACGTCGTTCTCACCGTTCACTTCAAGTGTCGCGGTATCATCGGCCGGATCAACCGAGCTGAAAGTAATGGTCTGGATATCCAGATCAGCACCGTCGCCCATCACGCCCGTACCAACAGCGGTGACGCCGAAGGTATTCAGGACAACCATGGTCAGCTCCAGCTGCTGGTTACCCAGTGTGGCGCTGATATCACCGACAACGTTGATGTTATCTGGCTGCTGGTGTTCACCCGGTGTGACGTTAGGATCGTTATCGTTGGTGAAGCCTTCCGGCGCCAACAGATCATCGGTGTGTACTACGCGGTAAGAGTCGATGGTCAGGGTGTTGAAGTCGATGTTATCGACATCCATCACGTTACCTGCCGGGATATCGGCCGGATCGATCATGTTACCGATTTCGATATCACCCAGATCGACTTCACCGCCCAGTTTCAGGGTCAGTGACTGGACATGCGACTGAAGTGCAATGTCGTCGAAGGTCAGGGTGTTGGCGGACAGATCCTTGAAGGAAACCACTTCAAGAATACGGTTAACGCCGGTGGAGCTGAGCAGTACATCGAGCTCTTCCAGGCTGGTGAATTCAACACGCAGCGTGGTGAACGGCAGTGTGGTGAACAGCCCTTCCATATCGCCCGCATTCGCGGCGATAAAGGCTTCGTTCAGCCATACACGGCCCACCTGATAGGTGCCGGTGTCGAAATAACCACTGGTATCGATCGGATCCGCCAGGACATCATCAAACAGCCATACCACGTTGGTGCTGTTCTCGACGCCGGTATTGTCGGTGACGATGACGTCACGCTCAGCCTGATCCACCGTGTTGAAGCGGATGGTCTGGCCGGCCAGCGCGGTCGCTTCAGTAGAACCGTCGTTGAGGCCTTCCAGTGTGACTGAGAACTCGCCCAGATCGGTCAGCTCTTCAACGGTTACATCGTTATCGGCCAGGGTGATGGTGCCTGCAACATTAGCGCTGAATGCGCTGAAGTCGTAGACGGTGCCATCGGCAAGGCCTTCGATGTTGACGGTACCTGCGCCATCAACGGAGAAGCCGGCAGCGGTGATAGCAGAGGCCTGGTCCGCGGTCAGGGTCAGGGTTGCGCCAGCCGCGACAACAATGTTGCCGGTGCCGGTCAGGTTCAGGGAATCCAGGTCGGTCAGGTCGGTGTTGCCAGAGATCAGCAGATCGGTCGCCGCACCCATATTGATGGTCAGGTTACCGCCGTTGGCGAAGGCCGGATCACCGTTGAGTTCGAACTGACCACCGGTGGAGGCGGAGAAGTCGAAGCTCCAGTTGGCATCATCATTCAGTACAACATCATCCAGAGTCACGGTGTTGGCACCGCTGCCGGAGGTGAAGCTGAAGCTGTCCTGATCGATGTTATCCAGACCGATAATGGTCAGATCACCCGAGAGAGCGGACGCATTAATCGTGCTGAGATCGCCACCGCCGTTGATGCCGTTGGCATCTGCATCGACCGTACCGAAGACGATGTTACCGTTACCTGCCAGAGTCAGGGTTTCAGTATCAGCGACGTTACCGCTCGGGCTTGCACCCGTGAAGGTGAGCGCACCGCCATCGTTGGTGATGGACATGGCGACAACATCGGTATCGGTGGTGTCGATGGCCTGGAAGGTCACATCAGCCGCACCGTCCACATCCATTTCAGCCGTCGCGGCATCAGAGGAGCTGTTAACGGAGCTGAAGAAGATGGTGCCACCCATGAGGGCTGTATCAGCGGTGATGTTGAGGTCCAGCAGGTTGTTCTCTGCTGCACCACCAATACCGCTGTTGGCAGTCAGATCGCCGATGGTGTTGGTGTCGCTACCGCTGGAGGTGATGGTGAAGGTTTCGAAGAACTCATCTTCAAAGTCACCCAGAGCAACCAGGGTAGACAGATCGATAGAGCCGACCAGGGTAGTATCACCCAGCAGGTTCAGCTCGACGGTCTTAACCAGGCGGTTGTCGTTGAGGTCTGCAAAGACCAGTGACTGGCCATTAGCATTGTCATCGACAGTGACACCTTCAACCACGTTAACGACGCGGTAGGTGAAGGCGGCAGTCGGCGCACCCGGCATATCCAGCGGATCAACGATCTGAACGGTGATACCCGGATTACCGTCATGCGGACCACTGATCAGGTTAGCCAGTACCTCTTCCACATTCTGGCCCTGCAGCAGGGCATTGAGTGCTTCAAGAGTGAAAGCGCCTGTGTAGTTGCTGGCATCGATACCGAAACCGGTCGCACCGCCGGTGAAGTTAACGACATTTGCGGCGACATCGGCGTATACCAGGGCCAGAGAAACCATGGCACCGGAGGTACCATCGATTGCGCGGCCTTCAGCCTGTGCCAGAGTGACCAGGGTCACATGATCGCCATCTTCCAGATCCAGAGCGAAGCTGCCGAGATCTGCAAAGGAGGTAATCGCACCGCTCAGGTCGGTAACACCCAGAATCAGGTTGTCAGCCGGCGGCGTAGCGCTGTCCTCGTAACCCTGCGGAATACCCACATTGTCGGCCAGGGTGAGGTTGTAGTTGTCGAAGCCGCTGATACCGGACAGGTCGATATCCGCTTCGGCATTGGTCAGCTCACTGATGTTGATGGTTGAGCCTGCACCACCGGTGATGGTCGGTTCGCCCATTGCAACATACTGCGCAGCGGTCAGGTTGAAGGTGCCGCCTGCCGGTACGGTGATGCTGTTGACCATGCCCAGGTCGGTAGCCGGATCCAGAGTGACTACACCGTCGGCCAGAGTCACATCCACCAGAGTGATGCCATTTGCCAGATCGGCCACATCGAACGGCTGGTTCGCATCGGAGAAACCAACCAGGTTGATTTCAGCGCTGTCACCATCGGCGATGGTCAGGTTAGCGGTGCCCAGAACGTCGAGCTGGTCGGCGGTCAGGGTCAGTTCGGTATTGTCATCCAGGTTGATGCTATTAACACCGGCCAGATCAGCACCGGAGAGATCGACTTCTGCCGCGCCTTCGATGTTCAGTGCGATGTTATCGCCCAGGAACTCAAGCCCTTCCGGCGTACCGGATACAGTCGCTGCAGTGATATCCAGCGTCAGAGTGCCGGTTCCGCTATTGGTCACGGACAGGGACTCAACGTGGGTGTCAGACACATCCAGCATGCCGATGGTTACATCAGCATCCAGATCAACGGACAGCTTCGCTTCGGTTGCTGCCAGCGGATCGCCGCTACCATCTTCCTTGGAGTTGGTGATGTAGCTGAACTCGATTCCATCGATGCGCAGATCCTGATCACCGGCGGTGTCGTCACCTTTGATGACCACATCCAGCAGGTTGTTCTCGGACGCCACGCCTTCGGTACCGGCAGTGACCGTACCGTCGATCATGTTGAAACCGGCTGTACCGGTGGAGATCAGGGTCAGCGTGCCGAAGTTACGCGCGATACCGCCGGTCGGAACGATGGTCTGCAGATCCAGATCGCCGACGATGCGTGCATCACCTTCAAAGGTAACGTCGAGGGCTGTGATCTCTTTACCATCCTGCACATCGTTGAATACCAGAGAAGACGGAGTACGTGCACCCTCTTCCAGGACCACAAAACGATGCAGCTGGCTGATGAAGCCCAGGTCTTCCGGTACGGTGATAACCAGAGTGGTGTCTTCCGGCAGGTTGCCCAGAATCTCTTCCACTTCGTTCTGGTCTGCTGTACCGCCAGTACCGTCGGTGAAGAAGCTCTGAATCGCTTTCAGCTCGGAAACGGTGAAGCCGGATACGTCGATACCCGTGACGGTGTTGCCATCCATATTTTCATAGGTGGTCGTCACGACTTCGAAGCCAAGCTCGACAACGCCGGTACCGTTAACATTCAAGCCGTTGGCCTGAACATCGGTAGCCAGATTCAGCGTGAAATCGCCGATTTCGATCTGCAGGTTATCCAGATCGGTGGTCAGGATAGTCGACTCATACTCGTCCGGAGCAACTGCAGCTGTTTCCGGATTGAATGTCACATCGCTCGCCAGGGTGACATTGACCTGGCCGGTGATACCGCTCAGGTCGAAGCCTGCATCGATATGGGCCTGGGTCAGTCCGGTGATGTTGACGGTGTATTCGGTTGCATCGCCGTCGCCATCGGTATCAACGCTGGTGATTGAACCGTCCAGCTGGTTGAACTGCTCAGCGGTCAGGGTCAGTTCGCCGCCTTCCGGCACGATGATCTCTGCGCCAGACAGGTTAACGGCCGGATCCAGGGAGACCGCACCTTCAGCCAGGGTCACGGTGCCCAGTGCCACTTCTTCAGCCAGCAGAGCGGCGTCAAAGAGGCTGGCAGAACCGAACTCAACCAGGTTCAGGGTGGCCATGGTGTTTTCACCGGCGGACAGGAAGCCTGCTTCGCCCAGTGCCATTGCCTGATCGGCAGTCACGGTCAGTGCAGAGTCATCAGCAAACTGAATAGCTTCAACACCGGTCAGAGTGACTTCTGACAGATCAACGCTGGCATCTTCGAAATCGGAGATATCCGCGCCATCTGACAGATCACCGGTCAGCTCACCGATACCCAGGGTGAATAGATCGGTTACACCGGAGGCATCGAGCGTTTCCAGCTCGCCTTCGCTGGTGATCCAGAGGGCGACATCTTCGCTACCGGTTACGGTCAGAGAGGTGGCCTGATCACCGGAGAAGTTACCGATGGTTGCATCGCCGTCGGCGACGTTGATGGTGACATCCAGCGTGTTGTTGATGGTCACGCCATCGACGGTCATCACACGCTCACCGCCATCGGACGCAACACCGAGCTCAACGCCGCGGTTGTTGATTTCAACGGTGGTGGACGGGTTGTTCTCGGTGTAGAAGTCGGCAACCAATTCACCGATGCTGGTGACATCAGTGATAGCCAGTTCTTTTTCGAGCTCATCCCAGTTTTCAACGCCGTCTGCTTCCATCAGGAAGGTGACGCCACGCTTGATACCATCAAAGTTGATGGTGTAGCCGGCATTTTCCTGCAGACCCAGTGTTTCCAGGCCAACGGTGTTGTTGCAGACGAAGATGGTACCGCTGGTGTCGCCATCAGCGTGATCGGTGACGATGTAGCTGCTGATACCTTCGGATTTGATACCTGTATCAGCGTCAGTGCCGACGGTATCAACATTCATATCCACGTTTACGCGGACATCTTCACCAATCAGGGTGAAGCCGGTAGCACCGGTGGAGATATTGAGGTGCGAGGCAGTCAGGGTTACATCTTCGACCAGCGTGATGGTGCCGATAGAGATCGAGCCACCCCAGTCAGTCAGCAGTGCATCCAGGTCAGAAACGCTATCTTCGTTGGTGTCAACGTCCAGCAGTGCCTGAGTAACACCGGTGATGTGCAGTTCGCTGGTTGCATCGGCAGCAAAGGCTGCGCCGTCCAACTGCAGCGCCTGCTCGGCACTCATGGTGATGGTGGAATCGACACCTACCGTGAAGCTGTCTACAGCTGACAGGTCGGTGGTCGGAGCAAGCTCCCAGGTACCTTCGGCGGTGGTGACGTTGATGGTGAGATCTTCGTCAGCCAGTGTGGTATCGATGGACTGATCACCCAGATCGGTGATCGCCAGGGTACCTTCACCGAGGATGTTCTCAGCACCCAGGGCAACAACCTGATCGGCTGTCAGCGTAGCCATTGCACCGGTGGCGATGTTGACTTCGGTGACTGCATCCAGAACATCGTCAGACAGGTCGATGCTGCCGGTGATGTTGAGAACGGTTGCGCCTGTACCAGTGAAGCTCAACGCGTCGTCGCTATCCAGCTTGCTCGCATCAAGCCCGATGGTCAGCACGCCGGTACCGATATTGACGACCTCCAGGGCGTCAACATCGTCATCACCGATGTCCAGCGCGCCCAAAGTCACATCGGCAGTGCCGGAGACGTTCAGGTAGGCGGTGTCATCGTCGTTGTAGGTCGCCGCGAAATCGATATCGCCGGTTACGACCAGCGCCTGATCGGCGGTGATGGTCACATCCAGCAGTTGGTTATCGATAGTCGTAGTGCCTTGTGCGTAGCTCGCTTCCGGGTTCCAGGCTTCATCACCGTAGGCGGTGATATCGCCGTCGATGATGTTGGCTTCGTCGCCGGTACGCAGGTTGGCTTCAGTACCTGTTGAGTTGATGGTCAACGTTTTCAGGAAGGTCTGGATCAGGTGTGAGTCTTTCGGGCTCACGGACAGATCGATACCGCCCTGAATTTCAGTACCACCCTGAAGGTTCAGAGTGAAGTCTTCCAGCTCTACGCCGCCTTCCAGACGGTTGAAGTCCAGGCCGCCACGCACGGTGGTGGTGGCTTCTACGTTAACAGTCTGATCAACCAGCTCGACAGCGTCGTTGAAGATCACCTTGTTAACGGTTTCCAGCAGGTTCTGGATGATTGCATCGACGTTAGCCGGATCGGCATCCGGGTCGGTTTCGTTTACAACCAGTGCATCCAGGAAGCGCAGATTGGTTACATCGTAGCCTGCGGCGTCGATGTAAGCCTCCACTTCGCTATCCAGCTCATGGAACAGCAGAGTCAGGGTAGAGTCGGCGGCACCGTCTACTACCAGGCCCTGTGCCTGTGCATGGGTGGCCAGAGCCAGCGCCAGACCTTCCGGAATGATAACGCTTGCAGCACCCAGATCATCGTCTGCGGCCAGGGTTACGTCTGTTGCCAGCGTTACCGTCAGGTCGCCTTCGATATCGATAGAGGAGAGGTCGAAGCCGTTTTCGATATCAGCCTGAGTCAGATCGGTGATGTTAACGGAACCTGCACCGTTGATCGTGCCCGCATTAGAAAGCTGCTGGAACTGGGCTGCGGTCAGGTTCAGGGTAGTACCTTCAGCAACAATCAGCTCGTCAACGTCAGTCAGATCAGTGGCAGGATCAAGGGTTACTACTTCTTCAGCAACGATGCTGATGGAGTCGATAACCAGGCCATCTGCGTACGCTGTTGCGTCAAATGCGCCTTCACCCAGATCGACCAGGTTCAGTCGTTCTGTAGCACTAGAGCCATCGACGGCAGCTTCGGACAGGACAATATTCTGCGGACCGATCACGTCAGCCTGAGCGACCGTCAATGTCAGCGTGGTGTCATCTTCCATCGTCACTGAGGTAACGTTGGTCAGTTCCGTTGCGCTCAGATCAACACTGTCTGCACCGACGTTGTTACCGATGGTCAGTGCGATTTCTCCCACACCGTCAATGCTGGCGATAGCACCGGTAGCAGCGTCGTCAATAGTGAGGCTAGTAGCACCTGCTGCGCCGACGAACGTAAAGCCTTCTGCCGGATGATCGATTGACAGCTCAACCTCACCGGTTACACCTGATGCATCAACACCGGTCAGAGACACCGGCAGGAAACCGTCTACTGACAGGTCGCCTTCAGCGTTGAGTGTCAGTTCGTTCAGCGTTGCTTCAGAGGCATCGTCAGACAGAGAGGCGATTGTTGCCGCCGGGCCTTCTGCATTGATAGTCACGGACGCTGCGTTGGTGACATTGATGCCATCAACTGAAATCGGACGATCATCACCCTCAACAGAGTGAGTCAGGTTGATAACCGCCGGAGCGCCTTCCCACTGGAAGTCTACGTCCAACGTGCCGACGTTTGCCGTGAGGGTCGGACCGTCGGCTTTAAGGGTAGAACCACCTTGGAGCTCAAACACCAGATCGTGGGCAGCGTTCACTACGTGCAATACGTCGTTGTAATTACCACGCAGGGTCAGTACTTCCAGATCCTGGGTGCTATCACACAGGTAGATAGTCGCCGTTTCTGTGTTTGCGAGGCTAGTACCGATCTTGGTAACTACGTAGTTGCTAACGCCCGTAGAGACCAGACCGTTACCTTCGCCCGATGTGCCGACCTCCATGTCATCGCTGTTGTCGATCTCGACATAAACCACAGAGTTATAACCAGCGTTGGCATTACCGTGAACAGCCGCGACGTTTTCGAAGTTACCCAGAGTCAGGCCGTTTGCATCGCCCATCAGCTGGGAGAAATCCAGGGTAAATGCGTTTGCATTTGCACCCTGCTCTACACCGTAAGCGCCGGCACCGGTGAACTCGACGTCCTGGTTACCGATGATTTCGATGTTGTAGTTCCAAGTGGAGTGATCGCTCACTACCGGGTACTGATCACCATCGATAGTCCAAACCATCTCTACCGGTACATCAGCCGGACGGTCGTAACCGCCGTAACCGCCCTGCAGGGTAACGTTGTACCACTCGGACATAGAATCACCGGCGTCATCGCCGGAATCGTCACCGTCAACCGCAAAGTCAGTGGAGAGCGATCCGCCCACATACTGATTGCCGTTGATATTGGTTTTGAGGTAATCGCCGATATTGAACGGGTCGAAGTCATCACCACCGCCGGTGATCACAACCTGGCCTGCACCCAGATCGGTGTTGCCGTCATTCGCCAGCGTAACGCCCTGAGGAGCTACTTTGGTGTGCAGCTCTTCCGCGGTCATGGTCAGAGTAACGCCGTCCTGGATCTCCAGCTGCAGATCGATATTTGCAGGCAGTGCATCCACGCCCAGATCAGCCAGTGCCGTGGACTCGGTCACGATGATCTTCAGCTGCGAATAGGTATGGAAGACGGAGCCTTCAACACTGAAGTTTTCCGGGCCAATCGCCAGGAACTGTGCATCAGTGAGGGTCAGAGCCGGTGCGACGGCTTCGTTGGTCGGCTGAATGTCGTAGTTCAGAACAACATTTTCGATGCCATCCAGAGCTGCAGCACGCAGGTCGGACTGGTTCTCAACGTACAGGGTGATGTTCTCACCGCTGATGGATGAGCCTTCCAGTGCGGTGATACCGAAGTTATCGCTGCCGAGGTCACGCCCCAGAACAACGGTGTTTTCACCGGCACCCATTGCAACATTCAGCAGGGCCGTGTGTGACTGACCCGCTTCGTTCGCATCCTGCATGGCGTCTTCAGCGCCCATGCCAGATACGATTACGACGTCGTCACCCGCACCGGTGGTGATGTCGATCTCGTCGGAGTTGACAGTCACCTGGTTGTTACCGTCACCGGCGTTGATGGTCACGCTGTCACCACGCACGGAGGTGATCATATCGTCACCAGCACCAGTGGTAATATTAACCACGTCGCTATCGTCGGTATTGATGCTGTTATCGCCATCACCGTTAACAGTGATGCTTACATCGTCACCACGCTGAGCGCTGATCTGGTTATCGCCGTCACCGTTAACTTCAACGGTCACGTTATCGGAGTCGTCCAGATTGATGACGTTGTCACCGGCACCCACGGTCAGGTTAACGGTATCGTAAGTCGCGCCGTAAGAAACGGCGATCTGGTTGTTGCCGTCACCCGCCACTACGGTGGCAAAAGAACCGGTCAGTTCGATGGTGTTGGCACCGTCACCCACGGTGATATCAGCCGTGGTGGAGTTAACATCCAGATGGTTGTCACCTGCCATGTCAACGATGGCGACTTTGTCATCCGGAATACCGGCGATGGTATCTGTCTGATCCGCCGTGGTTACTTCAAGGCGGTCTGTACCCTGGCTACCGAGGAAGGTAACGTTTTCCGAGCCTGTCAGAGTCAGGGTTACACCAGCGGTGTTTTCAGACGCATCGATGGTGACGGGGCTTTCGTCGTGGAAAGACTCATTCAGATCGTGCTGAATGTAAAGGTGTGCATCACCGGTTACATTCAGGGTACTCAGGCGTCCACCCAGGTTACCACTGTGCAGCCAGTTGCCGCCGCCGGTGGATTCGATGTTCAGCGTATCGGAGTTGTGTGCCAGATACAGCTGAGCGGTAGTGTCATCCATATCGTTGGCATTCAGGTTGCTGAATACCAGATCGACACCCGCGCCCTGAACTTCGCTGTAGTTCAGGTAGACGTCCTGAGTAAAGCCGCCATCGATAATGGTTTTAGCGCCGTTGCGGATACCCGCAACAGTCAATGAACCCGCACCGATCTCATCGTTATTCAGACCATTGAACAGGCTCTCCGTGATGGTGAGCGTTTCCAGGTCTACCGCACGGGAGATATCAACAATCGAGTTGGAGTACGGCGTTGCAGGGTTGCTGTCGTCACCTTCCTGCAGATCAGGGTAATCATTGTTACCGTCTGCATCGGTGTAAACGTTCGGCAGGTTTTCGATATTGATGGTCTGGATATTCAGCAGTGCTTTAGGCTGCGCGTAGTAGCCTTTGGCATCGATCTCCAGCGTGTTATCACCTTCACCGGCGTCAATGTACGCCTGATGCAGCAGATCCAGACGACCTACCTGAATCAGATCATCCGCTGCAGAAGTGTAGCCATATTCTTCGGTACCACCGTTGTTCTGATTGGTGGTCAGGAAGACCGGCACGATAGAGGAGGTCGTGATGCCTTCAGCGGTGTACTCGTACAGATTAACCAGGACTGGCTCGTACTGGATTTCACCCTCACCGTCAAGAATAGGGTTACCGTCCGCGCCGACAACAACCTGCATTACGGTGTTGCCTTCCTGGTCTTTCAGCTCGACCTGCGGCCAGGTTTTAACCTCAACCTCGAACAGGCGGGAGTTCCCTTCAGCATCAAAAATCATCGACGCCAGGTAATCGAACTGCTGAGCGTTCAGGGTGATTTCGCCGTTAATTACATCAGCACCTTCGATATTCAGCAGAATCTCGTAGTTACCGGTATAATCGCCTTCTTTGTAGCCCGGCGGCATGGTGATAGCAACAGCGCCGTTGTCACCGACGGTAATGGTGGGCTGAACAACGTCGCCCTCTTCCATTACAACCGTATCAACCTCGCCGATACCACCGTCACCCTGGAGCAGGTCAGTAACGCCGGCTTTAGTGATGAGCTCGATCTGACCCAGCACCTGGACCAGCCCTTCAGCGCTGATATCTTCCAGCTGAGGGATCAGAGAGCCGTCACCGAATACCTCTTCGATCGGCACACCTTCTTTGGTGGTAGAGTCACCCCAGTAGGTTTTCAGCTCGATATCAGGATCAATGGTGGTTTTGATCTCGTCCGTGGTCTCTACCTGAACGGCTTCTTTCAGCGTAAAAACGCTATTCGGATTAATCTGATCGGCAACCGCATTATCAACATATTCCGGCGTTACGTCGGTATCTTTGTTGACATCCTTCAGCAGTTTGATGCCGTCAAGCGCAGTAAAGGGAATTTCATACTGGTCAGGGTCGCCACTACCGGTGGGATCTACCTGTTCTACCAATTCCTGAGAGAACGCCATTTTGGCATTGACAGTCGCCAAGTCGTCGTTCTGCGCGCCATTGATAATCGCAAACGCCAGATTGGTCAGGCTGTGCTCGCTGTTGACCCAGAACTCGATCTCTTCGGCAACTGCAGCACGGTCAAAAGCTGACTGGTAGATTTCAGCGATAACTTCTGCGCGTGACTTGGAGCCATAGAGCGCCTGGTTTTCGGCGTTTTCCGGCGCTCCAAACGCTGCGGAAACAACCGTCCAATCCCCATATTTTTCCAGCTGTTCTACCCAGTACTTCAGACCTTCGGGGTCTGCAGGTCTCTGGTAGTAAGCTATGTACATTTGATGTACCAGCTTTTGATTTGCTGTCAGTTCCATTTTTCTTCCTCTATGTGTTTACACTTCAAAAGCAACAGCGTAATTGAGAAAGGTTGGCCGCCAATTTGCAGCGGCCTTCCCGTCCATCTCTGTAACGTTACAGTACCAAGCAAGACAATCACCCGGGAGCCGACTGTCTAGATGGATGGCACCTAACCTTGGAGTGTCCATATTCTAGCGTCATATATCAATAGCCCTCCGTCTAAATTCGCAGTATGAATCACAATGTAGGCAGAAAAGTTACAATCAGCACATAATTTTGGTTAAAAGTTGATCAGCGCTTTCCTTCCATGAGTTCCATCGAATAGAACCCGGCTTGGGATATGTGCCATCTTTGTAGGCTTCCAGCCACAGAATTATCGAGTCCTGCAAAGGGCTCCCAGCCGTTGTATGAAAATAGAATGCGCCGTCGCCAGCCACCTCCCTAAATACCGCTATGTCCCGCGCCATAATCGGCAACCCGTGCCGAGCTGCTTCGATTATAGGCAAACCGAAGCCTTCATCACGGGAGTTTGCGATTAAACAATCACAGGTTGAATAGAGTTCTTCGAGCTCAGTGTCGGTAGTACCTTCCAACCAGAAAAGCCGAACCCCTCTTTCAGAATGATTGCGCAAGCGCCGGGCCAGCTGTTCAACCATCCAACCCTGCTTGCCGACAATAACAAGCGATATGTTACGGTTCTGCTTCCAAAGCTGCTCAAATGCATCAAGCACTTCTTCATGACCTTTCCTGGGCTCGATGGTGCCCACCATCAAAAACGACGCCTCGCCCTCCGGCAGTGCATTCACAACCGACTCATCCCTGTCTTTTAATGGCAGAAACTCCCCTTGCTCATCCACCCCAAGATGAAACCAGTCGAGGCTCGGGCCCCTATCAGCCTGCTGTTCCAGCCAAGCAAAAAGGCTTTCCTTCACGGCCCGGGATATGGTGATCGCTTGATCAGCTTCCTGTACAACCCTCAACCACCGCGAAAATGCAGCCTCTGCACCGGGCAAAAAGCAATCACTGTGGGTAATGCACAGCAGATCGTAGACAATAAATGTGACGAAAGCGCCTCGACGACGCATCTCCCTATAATAGTCGTCGTTGGCAACCACCACCTTTGGTGCCAAATCCAATCCTACGAAGTGATCACCGGGACGTACATTAACTGGGTCATCGGTTACGCTGGATGAAGGCGCACCCAGAAACTCCAGCGAGAAACGCGCTGCATACCGGTAGCCATCGCCGGATTCAGTCGCGTATACCGGTTCGATTCGATACCCTTCAGGAGGCGTGTTCAGCCACTCCCGCAATATGTTTCGAACAACGCGCTGAATGCCTGTGCCTGCGTCATGCTTGATCAGCTCTGATACATCCACCAGCAACTGCTTTAGATCGAAACGCACGGGAAACGTCTGATCAATACACTCGGCCAGGTGCAAACGCCCAGCTTTTGACAGGGTAGAAAGGTGTGATGATTGCCTGAGTTGCCGGATAACCTGTACCGGATCGCCACAGCGCTTGCGGGAGGCGCGCTCTATGGCAGCCGCATAAAGAGACGCGCAACGCTTGGGATTATGATGGTGCCGAATATGTTGCGCACTCCGTTCGCCCGTTTCAACACGCTGCTGCTGAGCGAGGTATATCTCATCCAACTTGGATGCCAACTGCTCCACGGTAAACCGATCCGGCAGGCGATAGACGGCGTTAGCCGGCAGATCAGCCATACTGCCATTAGCATTAACCAGCGTTGCCAGGCCATGATTCATGCAGTCAAGCACGGACGCTGAGGTTTCTCCCCGGGACAGACTTCGAAGCTGCACCCCCACATCGGCTGCCTGCAGGTAATTGTTGTACTGATGCTCATCCGCCCATCCGGTAATGAGAATATTCGCTGCGATGGGTGCCTGATCAATCAGTTTTTCAAGCTCGCGCCCGTATGCTCCCTTGTCGTTATCGCCGACGAATATCAACCGTGCCCCCGGATCCTTGGAGAGCTCCGAGCAGCTCCAGGCTTTAACCAGTTCATGGTTGAGCTTGGTCATGCCCAGAAAACCAAAACTACACACCACAAAATCGCCGGGAGAAAGACCAAGCTGAGCTCTAGCGCGCGCGCGATCCTCCCGGCCGGCGGCTGCCGGAGTTCTGAGCAGTGGAATCAGGTCCCAGTCGCTCGCCGCCTCAGGGCCATACCAACGTTGCGCCAGTCGCAGGCTCTCTTCGGAGTGCACAACCACACCGAGCGCATTCTGCAAAACCGGCAGATTGGCGGGGTAGTCCCATATCGTTTGCGCCGGATCTTCAGCGCTGTAACGCTCGGCGAGCGCGGGATAACCGTGACTGGCCAGCAATGCGTTTGACCAAGGCCGGTCATCTGACAACAACCACTCTCTATGGGCTAAGACGCCGGACAGGTAAAAGTCGTGCAATACGACAACGCCGGGCACCTCCTCCAGCAGCTCAAACATATGCTGGTGAAACACGGAGTTACCAAAGTGATAGAGTACGGCCTGATAATCAGACGCATGATCCCGTAACCACTGAGGATCAACCACCCGGCAGTTTGCGCATATCCAGGGGTCGGAAACCCCGGCCTGGTCCACCACAACATCGATGTCGAAATACGCTGTAAGTTCAGGAAGCAACTCGGCGCTGTAGTGGCTAATACCACTTCGCTCCGGTGGCAATGGAGAAACAAACGCCAGCTTAGGCCGTTTAGTCGAGGGGGCGAATAAAACCGGAGCGGGAGATGACTCAACACAATTTTCTATTGCCGCCAACGCTTTTTCCGCACTGGCCGACCATGAAAAACAGGCCGCCCTTTTCAGGCTGTATTGAGCCAATTCCCGTCGCTTGGATTCATTAGCAAGAAGCTCGGTAATTTTCTCCGCGATAGACTCCGGGCTGAAAGGATCAAAGAGAAGGTCTTCACGCCCGACCACTTCGGGCAGGCTGGACCTGTCTGACACCAGCACCGGGCAACCACAACTCATCGCCTCTAACACGGGTAACCCAAAACCTTCATGCCAAGACGGAAAGACGAAGAGCGTGGCCAACTTGTAGAGTGCCAATAACTCGTCATCACTTACAAAGCCGGTCAGTACCAGCTCTCGCTCGCCAAGTCCCTGTTTGCGTCCCTGCGTTTCCAATCTGCTGCGGTCTGACTCTCCAAGATGGCACACAACGACTAACGGAGGGGGCGATTCAACCGTTTTGATAACCTGTGCATAAGCAGTGATCAAGGTCTCAATATTTTTCCGGTGATCGATACCGCCGGTATACATTACAAACCGATCAGCCAGCCCAAACTTAGCGCGAATATCTTGCTCTACATTGGGGTCAATAACCTGTGGATTAAAATCACTCCCAACCGCCGACGATATATTGAACACTGATTCAGAATTACTGCCGAGGTATTTAAGGGCCTCCCCGCGGGATGATTCCGATATGGCCAGAAGGAGATCCGCATGTTTTAACTGCGCTATTTTTTCGTCATACCATCGCGCCATCGCGGGGTTATCCAGGTAGGGCGAGCGGTGGATAAACGGTATTAAGTCATACAGGATAACGCCCACCGGGATTCTGTGTACCAACCTTTTTACACCCGTTACACCTTCATCAGCAAAGCCTTCAAAAAGACTGGTTATCAAGAGAAAGTCCGGCGCCAAGCTGTGGATAAAACCCTCATATAGTTCTTCTGCACAGGCGTTTCTTGATTCGTTACCTGGATCGACGGAAGCTGTAGGCTGGACCGAGTACCAGCAGTGGATTTTCGCTCGCCCCAATAACGGTTCAAACCGGTGCCTCAGCTCATCCACCGACTCACCGCTAGCACCGTTAAGGGCAAGCACGATGTCATGACCCTTTACGGCACGGACCATCGCCTCCACCAGGGAACAGGTATACCTTCCTATGCCACGTGCCCGATTCTGCCCCTGAGCCCCTTGCATATCGATGACGATTCTCATCACGCCTCCTCCCTGTTCTCTATCTCCAATAGCTGAGCAAAACGCCTGGAACGCGCGGTCATGGTTTGAGCCGACGGGTCTAATCCGGCGCGGGGGGCTGACGCTGGTCTTGATTTAACCTGATAAATAATCCACTCATGAAGCGAAGGGAATCGCCTCAATAACTTTATCGCAAGGCCCTTTAACACGGGGCTGGATGCAACCTGGTTAGCAAGCCGGAAAATAACGCGACTTATTAAACGGCGAGTGCGACGGAGAATCTCTGCTCTGTTGAGTCCATGCACTTGACCAAAAGCTCGCTTGCCCAGGTCCAATGAGAAACGAAATGGATAGGTGAGCTTCCAGGCGGTACTGGATAGTACGCGATCTAAAGCCGCCATCGCTTCTTGCCTATGGCGGTGCACCTCTTCATATTTCTGCTCAAGCACCAAGAGCTGTTTCTCCAGATCAGCGCTCTCCTCCTGGTAACGCGCCTGCTCTTCACGTAGACGTGCGATTTCTTGATTGGCATGGTTCAATCGCGCGAGCGTATCATGGCGCTGAACAGTTTCTTCGTGAAGCTGCGCTTTCCAGTGATCGGAGAAAGAGTTGGAAGCCGTACCGCTCAGTGAAAAATGATCAAACACATTGGGCGGGGTTGATAGTAAAGTACTGAGTTCAAGACGCGACTGATGAAGGTAGAATCTGTTCACACCATCGAAGTAGACGAACTGATATCCCTTTTTGATGATCAGCGACTCCCACCCCTGAAAAGCTTCCGTCTTGCTGCCTGGCAATGTGCTTTCCACAACCACAACCCAAGGGCGGATGCTGGATTCTCGCCAGCTTGCCAATACCGACTTTTCCATCCCTTCTACATCGATTTTGAGCCATAGCGGCTCGCTTCCATCCGCCATGGACAAAAAAACTTCATCCAGTGATATACGAGGGACGCGAATTTCACTACAGGTATACCCGGCCTTACGATGTAAAGCCGCCACTTCAGGGTTACCGGTGGATAGTCCGGTTTCATCGAACCGGTAAAACAGCAGTTCGCCTGGCTCCGAATCGACAGCCGCCTCGATCACTTGCTCATCAGGACGGGCAAGCCTGAGCTTCTCGGCGTATTGAGGTGAGGCTTCGATATGAATACCACGCCAACCTTTCTCGTAGAACAACTGACTCACAGAATCTATTAAAGGATCCTGTGCGCCGATATCGATGTAACACCCGGGCCCGAATTCGCCCAACGTGCGCCATAAAATCACATCTTCAAAGTTTTGTGCATAGGAGGTAATTGTCATCGACGTGTAATCTCTATCTTGGGATCCATCCAGTTACAACCGGCAAAATGTGTTTTATTAATATTCACCACATTAAAAACAAGCGCGAGGTCACGCCATTCATAATTGTCGACCAAATGGCTATCTGTGCTCACGAGGGCCGTCTGTACGGAGTAGTTACCAAACCCTAGATTCGCATCGAAAACACATTCAAAGCAAACGCATTCTCCTTGCGTTAAATCTGTTAGAACCTGATCCTTTAAAAAAGTATTAGTGCCATAAATCACCTGGCCTAGCCTGTCCTTTATACCGTATCCTAAAACCAACCTTGGTATATTCTTGTTCACTTGAACGTCAACGTGCAGGGTGACTCTTTCTCCCACGTTTACAACCTCGATACGCTCCCCCGCTTCATTTGACAGGAATATATCGACAACAGTGGCTTCTCCGGTACCTGAAACCGTTTTCGTTTGCCCCGATTCGCTCTTCGTCTGCTCAATCTTATAATTTGCTCTCTCTGCCAAGAGCGCGTTGTAGTAATCCATCACCTCCTCTGGGCCTGCCTCCATTTCGAGAGTCCCCTTATTTAACAGGATGGCTCGATCACAAATACTCTGAATTGCTTGTTTATCATGCGAGACAAGTAACAGAGTCGTACCCTCCTCTCTAAAGCGACGTATCCTATCGAAACTTTTATGTTGGAAATATGCATCACCCACAGATAAGGCTTCGTCCACAATCAGAACATCGGGACGCGTCGCTGTCGCCACGCTGAAAGCCAATCTCATCTGCATACCACTCGAGTAGGTGCGTACAGGCTGATCTATATAGCTACCAATCTCAGCAAAAGCCTCTACCTCCGGCATCAAAGCCGTTATCTCCTCAAGACGATAACCTAATAGCTGAGCAGACATAATTGCATTCTGCCGACCCGTAAAGTCAGGATGGAACCCCATACCCAACTCGAGCAAAGCAGCCACCTTCCCTTCCACGTTCACACATCCGGCAGTCGGCTGGGTCGTTCCTGTAATCAGCTTTAGCAGCGTACTTTTACCCGCTCCATTAATACCAATAATTCCAACAGCTTCGCCGGGAAACACGGTAAACTGGATATCTTTTAAAACCCAATGCAACTTATGCTGTGGACGGACGGACGGAAGCACCCACTCTTTCAACCGCGCCCAACGGTTGGGATAACTTTTATAAGCCTTACCCAGACCGCTTACTTGTATTTTCCCCATTACAACTCATCCACGATATCGCCGGAGTTTCGCTTAAAAAGCCTCAAACCCAGTGCACATAAAGTAAGCCCTACGACGAAGACAGCGCCAACCCCGTCCCAATTCGGTGACAACCCTTGCACTAACACACGTTGGTAACTTCCAACCAACTGGTATAGCGGATTAAAGTTCATCAAGTACCTGACATATTCGGGAAGAATAGATACCGGATATACGATGGGAGTCAACCAGAACCAAAACTGCAGGACCACATTTGTCATCTGACCCACATCACGAAAGAAAACATTAAGCACTCCGATAACCATACCCAAGCCAACAGAAAATACGAGCTGGACGATTAGCACTGGAATAATTTGAATAAAAACCAAACCGGGAAAACTCGAAGATAAGACGAGAAAGACAAGAAAAAGAGAGAAAATGATACAAAAATTAAGTCCGGCCGAACCCACTAACACAACAGGCAAACAAAGCCGCGGAAAACTCACTTTTTTTAGAAGATTCGAGTTATCTATAAATACGTTTTGAAAACGGGATACAACCTCGACGAAGAATCCCCAGGTCAACAGACCTGCACACAGGTAAATACTGTAACCAAAGGTATTATCCACCTCTGGAAGCCTTGTTTTCATCACCTGAGAAAAAACCAACGTATAGACAAGAATCATACTTAAAGGCTGTATAAAAACCCAAGAAACACCAAGCAAAGAGTTCAGATATTTAGTCTGAAACTCCCTTTTAATGCTTCCTAAAACAAAACCTCTATATAGCCAGAGAACTTTTATCAGTGAGATCACTGTCGCACATCCTTAATCAAGGCTCTAATCCAACTTGACATACGGCCATTATTCTACCAGCACTACGCGCAAAACTTACAGCACAGCCCCACATCAATGTTCTTATTTGCCTATAACAAAAAACCTCCGTCGCTTTCGCTCAGGAGGTTTTTATCTGTAGCCCGGCTACCTATAAATGCTAATCAGCCACCCACGGACTCATCCTCTTCCATATCTTTCATGGAGAGTTTGATACGACCGCGCACGTCCACATCCAGTACCTTAACCTTGACCATGTCATCCATGTTCACGTAATCGGTCACTTTGTTGACGCGCTCTTTGGCGATCTGGGAGATGTGAACCAGGCCATCTTTACCCGGCAGGATGTTAACGAATGCACCGAAGTCTTCGATACGCACAACCTTGCCTTCGTAGATCTTGCCCACTTCCGCTTCAGCGGTGATCGCCATAACGCGATCCAGCGCGGCTTTACCCTTGGCCTTGTCGTCAGCGTAGATGCGGACGGTGCCGTCATCTTCGATATCGATCATGGCGCCGGTCTCTTCGGTCAGAGAGCGGATAGTCGCGCCGCCTTTACCGATCAGATCACGGATCTTCTCCGGGTTGATCTTCAGCAGCTGCATGGCCGGTGCGTTATCCGGCAGTTCCGGACGGGCGTAACCGATAACCTGTGCCATCTCTTTGAGGATGTGCTTACGGGCTTCGTGCGCCTGCTCCAGGGCGATCTCCATGATCTCTTCGGTGATACCGGTGATCTTGATATCCATCTGCAGGGCGGTCACGCCCGCTTCGGTACCGGCTACCTTGAAGTCCATGTCGCCGAGGTGATCTTCGTCACCGAGGATGTCGGTGAGAACGGCAAAGCGATCGTTCTCTTTCACCAGACCCATGGCGATGCCGGCAACCGGCGCCTTCAGCGGCACACCTGCATCCATCATGGACAGGGACGCACCGCAGACAGAAGCCATGGAGCTGGAACCGTTGGATTCAGTGATCTCGGACACGATACGGATGGTGTACGGGAACTCTTCCTGGGTCGGCAGAACGGCGGCAACACCACGACGCGCCAGACGACCGTGACCGATTTCACGACGGCCTGCACCACCCATACGACCGGCTTCACCGACTGAATAGGGAGGGAAGTTGTAGTGCAGCATGAACGGATCTTTACGCTCGCCTTCCAGGGCATCGATGATCTGCTGGTCGCGGCTGGTACCCAGCGTACAGGTCGCAATCGCCTGAGTTTCGCCACGGGTGAACAGGGCGGAACCGTGAACGCCCTGGAGCAGGTCGATCTCGACGCTGATCGGACGTACGGTCTTGGTGTCACGGCCGTCGATACGCGGCTGACCGTCGATGATGCGGTTACGGACGATCTCTTTTTCCAGGGAGCTGAAGATGCCGGCCACTTCTTTGCTGCTCGGGCCTTCTTCTGCCGCGAGGGCTTCGACCACCTGGCTGCGCAGTTCGCTCAGGGCGTTCTGACGCTGCATTTTGTCCGCCACCTGATAAGCCGCTTCGATACCCGCACCCGCCTTCTCGCGAACCTGGGCGATCAGCGCTTCGTTCTTCTCGGCCGGGGCCCATTCCCACTTCGCCTTGCCGGCTTCAGCCACCAGCTCATTAATCGCGGAAACGACAACCTGCATCTCCTGGTGCGCAAACAGAACCGCGCCCAGCATCTCATCTTCGGTCAGCTCCTGCGCTTCCGATTCAACCATCAGCACCGCGTCGGAGGTACCGGCGACAACCATGTCGAGCTCGGACGCAGCCAGCTCTTCAAAGGTCGGGTTGAGGATGTAACCCTGTGCTTCGGTGAAACCGACGCGGGCACCGCCGATCGGGCCCAGGAACGGCAGACCTGAGATGGCCAGCGCCGCAGAGGTACCGATCATGGCCGCGATATCCGGATCGTTGACCTTGTCCGCAGACATAACGGTACAAACGACCTGAACTTCATTCATAAAGCCTTTCGGGAACAGCGGACGGATCGGACGGTCGATCAGGCGCGAGGTCAGCGTTTCCTTCTCGGTGGGACGCGCTTCACGCTTGAAGAAGCCACCGGGGATACGGCCGACCGCGTAGTATTTTTCCTGGTAGTGCACGGACAGAGGGAAGAAATCCTGCCCCTCTTTCATCTCTTTGGCACCGACAACGGTACACAGTACCTGCACACCGCCCATGGTCACCATGACCGCACCGGTGGCCTGACGCGCGACCTTGCCGGTTTCGAGGGTTACAGTGTGGTTGCCGTACTGGAATGTTTTTGTAATCGCTTGCACGGTTTTGATTCCTCATCGATTTAAATGCGGTGTCCGAGGTGACCAACCATGCCATCTTTGAAGCCTGTACTCAGTTGGATACCGTCTGGCGAGTGCCTTGAGGGGTACACAAGTGAGTACGGGCTTGATGATTGAGTCTACCGCCGTTTCACCGCGGTTGTAGATATCCGTGATGGATATCCGATAAAGCGATAGGCCGGGCAGTGCCCGGCCTATCTCGGGAAAACCCGATTAGCGACGCAGACCCAGACGCCCGATCAACTCGAGGTAGCGGTCAGCATCTTTGTTCTTCAGGTAGTCCAGCAGCTTACGACGCTGGTTAACCATCCGAATCAGACCACGACGTGAGTGGTGATCCTGCTTGTGCGATTTGAAGTGATCCTGCAGGCCTGTGATGTTGGCGGTCAGCAGTGCAACCTGCACTTCCGGGGAACCGGTATCGCCTTCACCACGACCAAAATCTGCAACGATCTGTGCTTTCTGTTCAACGCTCAGAGACATAATTGTGCTCCTGTTTAATATGCACGCGGTAGCTCGTCAGTATTGGAGTACTCGCGGGTTGATAGTCGCGCTGCACCGAGCATATTTTCAGTACAGCGTCGAAGTACCGGTTAACCGGCACTGTTTTTTACTCCGGGGCGGTACTCATCAAGCGACGGGGCTTGAGTTCACCGGCCTCGGAAATCTGGCCGACACCGATAAAACGCTCGGTGCCTGCTACAAATAATCTGACCTCCCCCTCGGGGGCGTCGAAACGCTGGTTGCAACCCTGGCCACACTGTAGCCGATGCGCCTGCTCCTCGCTCAACTCCAGTGACGGCAGTTCGGCGATTGCAGTCCAGGGGGGCAATAATAACTGATCCAGACGCCCATGTATGCACTCCTGATCATCTCCCTCACCCGGCTCCGCCACCGCCTGCAACTGCTCCAGCGTCATCATCATCGGCGCCTTGAAGGGGCCGGTTTCGAGACGCCTGAGTACGGACACATGAGCACCGCAGTCGAGCAACAACCCCAGGTCTTCGACGATGCTGCGGATGTAGGTGCCTTTGGAGCAATACACCTCCAGGTCGATCTCATCGTCACGCAGTGCCAGCAGGCGTATCTCGTGGATACGCACGCGGCGCGGCTTCACCTCGACCTGAACACCCTGGCGAGCCAGTTTATACAGTGGCTGCCCATTATGCTTCAGCGCCGAATACATCGACGGAACCTGCTCGATTTCACCGGTAAAGTGATCGGCCAGCAGTTGCTCGACCCGCTCTACCGACAAATCCGGGGGTAACGGCCGGGTTTCAATAACCGCACCGTCTGCATCACTGCTGTCGGTACGCACACCCAGTTTTGCCGTGGTCTGATAGCGCTTATCGGATTCGAGCAGATACTGGGAGAATTTGGTTGCCTCACCCAGGCAGATCGGCAGCATGCCGGTTGCCAGTGGATCGAGCGCGCCGGTATGGCCGGCCTTGGCCGCACCGTAGATCCGTTTAACGCGCTGCAAAGCCCCGTTGGAGGACAGCCCGGGCGGCTTATCAAGCAAAAAAACGCCGTCGATGCGGCGTCCTTTTGGTTTACGCGCCATGCTTATTTTCCTTCCGGATCTTCGTCGTCGGCATCAGGATCGCGCTTGCTCTCCTTCTGGTACGCACTTTCGATCAGGCTGTGAAGCCTGCGTCCGCGCTCAATGCTTTCATCGAAGTGGAACCGCAACTGAGGCATCACGCGCAGCTTGATCCCTCGCGCCAGTTCGGCACGCAGAAACCCCGCCGCGTTACCCAGCACCTTCAGGGACGCGTCGACTGCTTCCGACTCCCCCTGGTCACCCAGGGGCAGTACGGTAATGTAGATATCAGCGTAGCCAAGGTCCTTACTGACCTTGGCGTGACTGATGGTAACCATACCCAGGCGCGGATCCTTGATCTCGCGCTGGATGAGGACGGCCAGATCACGCTGGATCTGGTCCGCCACCCGGTCGGTTCGTTTGAACTCTCGTGCCATGTGGCTTTCGTTCTACCTCAATCAGTGATTACAGGGTGCGCTGTACTTCGACGGTGTCGTAAACCTCGATCTGGTCGCCGACTTTGACGTCATTGTAGTTCTTGACGCCGATCCCGCACTCCATACCCTGGCGCACTTCCTGAACCGCATCCTTGAAGCGACGCAGGGATTCCAGTTCACCTTCGTAGATCACCACGTTATCGCGCAGTACACGGATACGCTTGTTGCGATACACGGTACCTTCGATAACCATACAACCGGCAATCGCACCCAGCTTCGGCGAACGGAACACATCACGCACTTCGGCGATACCCACGATATCTTCGCGATACTCCGGCGAGAGCAGACCGCTCATTGCCTGTTTCACATCATCGATGATGTCGTAGATAACGCTGTAGTAACGCAGCTCCAGCTCTTCACGCTCGACGATGGCCCGCGCCTGCGCATCGGCACGGACGTTAAAGCCGATCAGGATCGCCGAAGAGGCCAGTGCCAGGTTGGCGTCGGTCTCACCGATACCACCCACACCGCTGGACACGATGGTAACTTTGACCTCGTCGGTAGAGAGTTCCTGCAGCGACTGAGTCAGCGCCTCCAGTGAACCACGCACATCGGCCTTGAGGACGATGTTGAGCGACTTCACTTCGCCAGCCTGCATATTGTCGAACAGGTTCTCCAGCTTCGCTTTCTGCTGACGAGCCAGCTTCACTTCGCGGAACTTGCCCTGACGGAAGAGCGCCACTTCACGGGCCTTCTTCTCGGAAGAAACCACGGTGAATTCGTCACCCGCGTCCGGCGTACCATCCAGGCCGAGAATCTCGACCGGAATCGAAGGCCCGGCGGTGTCGGTTTGCTGACCGGCTTCGTCCAGCATGGCACGTACACGGCCGTAGTGGAGACCCGCCAGCACGATATCGCCTTTCTTCAGGGTACCGTTCTGAACCAGAACGGTAGAAACCGGACCGCGCCCTTTATCCAGACGGGACTCGACCACAACACCCTGCCCGGGCGCTTCGGAAACTGCTTTAAGCTCAAGTACTTCTGCCTGCAGCAGCACTTTGTCCAGCAGATCGTCGATGCCTTCACCGCTCTTGGCGGAAACGTGGGCAAACTGTACGTCGCCACCCCAATCCTCGGAGATAACGTCACGCTGAGCCAGCTCGCCACGAACACGCTCGGGGTCCGCTTCCGGCTTATCGATCTTGTTAACTGCCACAACCAGCGGTACGCCCGCTGCCTTGGCATGCTGGATCGCCTCTTCGGTCTGCGGCATTACGCCGTCATCGGCAGCCACAACCAGAATAACGATATCGGTAAGCTGGGCACCACGTGCACGCATGGCGGTAAAGGCCGCGTGCCCCGGGGTATCCAGGAAAGTCACCATGCCGTTTTCGGTTTCAACGTGGTAAGCACCGATGTGCTGGGTAATACCGCCGGATTCACCGGCCGCCACGCGGGTGCGACGAATATGGTCAAGCAGTGAGGTCTTACCGTGGTCAACGTGACCCATAACGGTCACAACCGGTGCGCGAGGTGCTTCATCACCCTGAACCGCTTCGATGCTTTCGATCAGCGCATCCTCGATGGCGTTCTCCTGCATCGGCTTGGCCTTGTGACCCATCTCTTCGACAACCAGTGTTGCCGTATCCTGGTCGATCACCTGGTTGATGGTCGCCATGGCGCCCATCTTGAACATCACCTTGATCACTTCCGCCGCTTTCACGGACATCTTCTTGGCCAGCTCGGCCACAGTGATGCTTTCCGGGATGCTCACTTCGTGAACAACCGGTGCCGTCGGCTTCTCGAAGCCGTGCTTGTTCGGCGCAGCCGCACGACCGCCCTTACCTCCACGTTTGCCACCCTTGCCACGACGGGAACGCTGTTCGTCATCGAAACGCCCTTTACCGCGACGCGGCTTATCGTCATTGCCGAAGCTCTTACCCTTGCCGCGCTCTTTATCTTTACGACGGGGCGCGTCATCGCGCTTGGGCGGAGCGGGTGGCTCAACCACAGGCGCAGGCTCCGGTGCTGCCGGTTCGGCCTTGGCTTCAGGCTCAACCTTCGGTGCCGGCTCCGACTTGGCTTCTGCCGATGCAGCCGCCTGTTCGGGCTGCACGGCTTCCTGAGCGGCTTCGGCTGCTTCTTTTGCTTTCTCCGGGGCGGCCGGTGCCGCTTCGGTTTTCGCCGGCTCGGCAGCTACGTCTTGAGCTGCGCTTTCCTGAGCGACTGCTACCGGTTCCTCTGCGGAAACCTCTTCCGGTTTATCTTCAAGCTCTTCACGCTTGACATAGGTACGCTTCTTACGCACCTCGATGTTAACGGTCTTACGTTTGCCAGATGCGCCGGAAACCTTCAGTTGTGAAGTGCTTTTGCGCTTGAGCGTAATCTTTTTCGGCTCGCCTGCGTCGGCATCTTCGCCATGACTACGTTTCAGATAGGCAAGCAGTGCCTGACGTTCACTTTCGGTGACCATCGAGCCATCTTTTTTGTTATCAATGCCCGCTTCCTGCATCTGCTTCAGCAAACGCTCAACGGATACACCAACCACATCGGCAAGCTGCTTAACGGTGACTTCTGCCATAAATGGTCTCTCCTCCTCCGTTGGGTTACTGTTGCTCTGCGAACCAGGGAGCCCGCGCGGTCATGATCAACTCTGCCGCTTTGGCCTCATCCAGTCCCTCGATCTCCAGCAGGTCTTCAACGCCCTGCTCTGCCAGATCTTCCATCGTCACGATGCCTCTGGCAGCCAACTGATATGCCAGCGCCTTATCCATGCCGTCCATACCGAGGAGATCCTCCGCAGGCTCTGCATCACCCAACTGCTCTTCACTGGCGATGGCCAGATTAAGCAACGCATCCTTGGCGCGCGAGCGCAGGGCATCAACGATATCTTCGTCGAAATCTTCGATTTCGAGCATTTCATCAACCGGCACGTAGGCCACCTCTTCGAGTGAGGTAAAACCTTCGTCGACCAGTATTTCAGCCAGATCTTCATCCACATCCAGATGATCCATGAACAACTGGAGAATGGAGCCAATCTCAGACTGCTGTTTTTCTTCCGCTTCGGCTTCGCTCATGACGTTGAGATCCCAGCCGGTCAGCTCGGATGCCAGACGCACGTTCTGGCCACTACGACCAATCGCCATTGCCAGCGCTTCTTCGGCCACAGCCACGTCCATGGAGTGGGTTTCTTCATCGATTACGATGGAAGCCACTTCCGCCGGTGCCATGGCATTGATCACCAGCTGTGCCGGGTTATCGTCCCAGAGCACGATATCGACGCGCTCACCGCCCAGCTCGTTGGAAACAGCCTGGACACGGGAGCCGCGCATACCGACGCAGGCACCCACCGGATCGATCCGGCCATCGTTGGTTTTGACCGCAATCTTGGCACGTGCACCGGGGTCCCGCGCTGCCGCGCGGATCTCGATCACCTCTTCAGCGATCTCCGGCACCTCGATACGGAACAGCTCGATCAGCATCTCCGGCGATGTACGGCTGAGAATCAGCTGAGGACCACGACCTTCGCCACGAACCTCCTGCAAGACGGCGCGGACACGATCACCCATGCGGAAGCTCTCACGCGGAATCAGGCTTTCCCGAGGCAGCAACGCTTCAGCGTTATTACCCAGGTCCACAATAATATTGTCTCGCGTCACTTTCTTTACCGTACCGGCGATCAACTCGCCCTGACGGTCACGGTAGAGCTCGACCACCTTGGCACGTTCTGCCTCACGCACTTTCTGTACGATGACCTGTTTTGCGGTCTGAGCGGCAATACGACCAAACTTGACTGACTCGACCTTCTCTTCCCAAGTGTCGCCAGGCTTCAGATTGGAATCGATTTCAAGCGCTTCTTCCAGGGTTAACTCGGTGCCCAACGCCGGTACTTCTTCATTACTGACCACAAGCCAGCGACGGAAAGTTTCATAATCACCGGTGGCACGATCAATCACGACACGGATGTCGGCTTCTTCGTCGTAACGCTTTTTGGTCGCTGTTGCCAGCGCCGCCTCGATCGCTTCGAAAATTACGCCTTTCGCTACGTCTTTCTCGTTCGAAACGGCTTCTGCAACCAGTAGAATCTCTTTATTCATACCACTGCCTCGCCCTTATACCTCGTACCGCTCTCAAGTGCCGATTATCGGCCACTGAAAGCGCGGAACCTTTTAACCATTTTGGCCCGGGGGTCAATCGTTTAGACCTGGGGCACCACATTAGCCCGCTCGATGTAATCGATCGGCAACAGGTACTCCTCCTCGTCGACTATCAGCAGAACCTCTTCACCCTCGACGCCGTTCAGAAGCCCTTTAAAGTTGCGACGCCCCTCGAAAGGGACGCGCAGTTTGATCTGTACCCGGTGACCACGAAACGCCTCGAAGTGGGCCAGCGTATACAATGGCCGGTCCATGCCCGGAGAGGACACCTCCAGCGTGTAGTGTTCACTGATCGGGTCTTCCACATCCAGGATACCGCTGACTTGATGGCTCACACGCGCACAGTCATCCACGGTGACCCCTTCCGGCCCGTCGATATAGATTCTCAACAGACTGTTATTACCTGCGGAGTGGAACTCAACGCCCCATAACTCCAGGCCCAGACCAACAACGGCCGGCTCGACCAGTTCCTGCAAAAGTTTCAGCTTGGCTGACACTGACAACCCCACTTGTGCGTGCCTGAAACAAAAAATGGGTCACTAACGGACCCATTTCTGACGAGGCACCAACGCCTATGATTTACCTACGAAAAAGCCCCTGAAAAGGGGCTTAATCAAAAACTAGGTGGTAGCGGGGGCTGGATTTGAACCAACGACCTTCGGGTTATGAGCCCGACGAGCTACCAGACTGCTCCACCCCGCATCAGAAACAGGTCACGTATTATACATACCACCTGCCCAGTTTACAACTTGGTGCCCAAGGCCGGACTCGAACCGGCACGTCCATAGGACACTACCCCCTCAAGATAGCGTGTCTACCAATTCCACCACTTGGGCTAACTCTTTACTACTGCCCCGCTGACGGGATATCGCTATCCCCGGCCGGAGCCTGGCTCTGCTCAAGACCCGGCAATTCCGGCTGAGCAGGCTTTTGTTCGGCGGCAGATTCAATCACGTCCTGAGCCGGAATACCAGCATCATCAACGTTGACCGCCTTTTGCTTGGCGTATACCGCCAGCGCGAAGCTGGTGATAAACAGACCCAAAGCCAGCACGCCGGTCGCGCGACCGAGCACACTGCTAGAACCCTGACTGCCGAAAACAGTTTGCGATGCACCGCCTCCAAAGGAAGCGCCCGCTTCGGCACCCTTACCCTGCTGCAACAGCACCAGAGCAATAATCGCTGCTGCCAGCAGCACGTGCACTATAAGAACCAGTGATTCCATCGTCTCAACCGTTTCAGCCAGCGACTGCCGCTCGGCAGATCGCTAGAAAATCGTCTGCATTCAATGATGCGCCGCCAATCAGCCCACCATCAATATCTTTCTGCGCGAACAACTCGCGCGCGTTAGCCGGTTTCACACTCCCTCCGTAAAGGAGCCTTACTTTCTCAGCCAACGGTCCGTCGATAGTTGCCAGCACCTGGCGAATATGCGCATGAACGTCCTGCGCCTGTTCCGGTGTTGCTGTCCTGCCGGTGCCAATCGCCCACACAGGCTCATACGCAACAACCAGCAGATCCAGTACTTCGGGTGACAACCCACTCAGCGCACTAAGCAACTGCTGCTCGACAACCGCAAGGGTATCTCCCGAGTCACGCTGTTCAAGCGACTCGCCGACGCACAGGATCGGAGCAAGCCCGGCTGCAACGGCGGAACTCAGCTTTGCAGCGACACGCTTGTCGGTATCACCAAACAGCGTCCGACGCTCGGAGTGCCCGACCAGGACCGCGCTACAACCGACATCAACCAGCATCTCGGCTGAAACCTCACCGGTATAGGCACCGTCCTCAAATTCGCAAAGATCCTGAGCACCCACCATCAAGCGGGTTGCTACCGCCTGAGCCCTGACCTGACCGACATATATAGCTGGCGGACAAACCATAACATCGACGGAGCTGTCCAGATTTCCAGATGCGAGACCAGACAGAACCGAACTCACCAGATCGTCATTTTTGGCGATCCGCCCGTTCATCTTCCAGTTACCGGCAACCAGCGCCTTGCGCATCGGAACCCCCTTACGAAAGAGGCGCAAATATTAACTGAGCCTCTTGGATGTTACAAGTGATTAATCGGTTTTTTACTGCGCTTTCAATCAGTAAGCATCAGGCAACGGCCAATGCAGCTTCGACACGCTCAGCAAGATCCCGACAGACAGTTTCAACCTGACCGCCGTCTTCGCCCTCAACCATGACCCGCACAACCGGTTCTGTCCCGGAGGGGCGCAATAACACCCGGCCCCGGCCGGCGAGTGCCCCCTCCGCATCGGCCACTGCCGCTTCAATCCGGGCATTCCCATCGAGGACGGCGTTTCGATCGCGCCTGACATTAATCATGCATTGCGGCATTTTCTCCATGCCGTCGCACAACTCGCGCAGAGATCGGCCCGTCTCGGCCATAATCTTCAGCACCTGCACGGCAGAGACCGTGCCATCACCGGTGGAGGTCAAATGGCGGCACACCACATGACCGGAGCTTTCTCCACCGAGTATCCAGTCATGACTTACCAGCTGTTCCATGACATAGCGATCACCCACGGCCGCACGCACAAAGGGAATGCCCAGCCGGGCAAATGCCTGTTCCAGGCCAAAATTGGACATCAGCGTACCGACAACGCCGCCTTTGAGCTGGTCCTGTTCATGCATGGCACGAGCGATAATGTAGAGCAGCTGATCACCATCGACCACATCACCGGCATGGTCCACCATTATCAGGCGATCGCCATCCCCGTCGAGTGCGATACCCAGGTCCGCTTTTTCTTCAACCACACGGCGGGCAAGCTCTTCAGGTGCCGTTGCGCCACAGCCTTCATTGATATTGAGACCATTCGGGCGCGACGCCACCTCAATCACATCGGCCCCCAGTTCCGAAAACACCTTGGGAGACACATGGTAGGTCGCGCCGTTGGCACAATCGATCAGTATGCGCAGGCCTCGCAGGTTAAGCTGACCGCCGGCGGTGGATTTACAGAACTCGATATACCGTCCGGCCGCGTCGTTAATCCGGCTGACTTTGCCCAGGCTCGCCGAATTGACAGTCGACATCTGCAGATCCATCTGCGCTTCGATGGCGCGCTCCACCTCATCAGGCAGCTTGGTCCCCTGGGCCGAGAAGAACTTGATGCCGTTATCTTCAAACGCATTATGCGAGGCGCTGATCACAATGCCGGCGCTGGCCCGGAAGGTTCGGGTCAGATACGCCACACCCGGTGTCGGCATTGGGCCGGTGAGCTGAACATCGACACCGGCGGCGGACAAGCCCGCTTCCAGCGCCGACTCAAACATGTACCCGGAGATCCGGGTATCCTTGCCGATAACGATTCGACTCTGGCCCCGACGGGCAAACACGCAGCCCGCAGCCCAGCCCAGCTTGATCATAAAGTCCGGCGTAATGGGAAACTCGCCGACCCGCCCCCGAATACCATCAGTCCCGAAATAACGCCTTGTCATCGACCCGCCTGCTCCTCGCCATAGAGTACCGCTTCAGTCATGCGCACCACATCGACCGTGGCCGCCACGTCATGAACCCGGATTATATGACCACCGCGCTCCACTGCCAGCGCGACAGTCGCCAGACTTCCACACAGTCGCTCATGCACATCACGCCCCAGCGCCTGGCCGATCATGGTTTTGCGGGAAGTTCCAATCAGCAATGGAAGGTCGAAGGCATGAAACTCTTCCAGACGGCGCAACAACTCCAGATTATGATTGAGCGTTTTGCCAAAACCGAAACCCGGATCAAGGATCAGCTTATCCTTCGCCATGCCGGCCTCGACACACCGATCCAGCTGCTGCTCGAAGAAATCCTTCACTTCCGCCACAACATCCTCATACTGAGGGGCTCGCTGCATGGTCGCAGGACTTCCCTGCATGTGCATCAGACAAACCGGCAACCCCGTCGCCGTGGCTGCCTCCAACGCACCGGGCCGCCCCAGAGAGCGCACGTCGTTGATCAAACCGGCGCCCGCAGCGGCCGCTTCGCGGATCACCTCCGGCGCACTGGTATCCACCGAGATAATCACGTCCAGTTCGCGAGCAAGTCGTTCGACCACCGGGATAACCCGGTCCAGCTCCTCCTCCACACTGACGGGTGCCGCACCCGGGCGAGTCGACTCACCGCCCACATCGATCATCGTTGCGCCATCCGCCACCATTCCAACGGCATGGGTCACTGCCTGCTCGATAGAAAGCCGGGACGCCCGGTAGAGATGCCCCCCGTCAGAAAATGAGTCCGGCGTTACATTGAGTATTCCCATCACCTGCGCACGGCGCAGATTCAGCGGCCGACCGGCACAATCAAGCTCGAATATCACCCTTCCACTCTCTTCAAACAGGAATCGAAAAAAGAAGCCAGCACGGTGGCTGGCTTACGCAACTTCCAGAAGTCTCTGCTTAATCGGGCCGCGAATCGTCGCGTTCGCGCCCCTCACCCGGTGCGTCGCTCTCTCCCGACTCACCTTCGTCAGCAGCCGACTCCTCCTGAGCATCGTCCCGAGGTGTTTCTTCGCGACGAGACTGAGACTGACGCGCCTCTTCGATATCGCGCTCAGCCTGATCGGCGCGCTCCTGCGCCTCCACCCAGCCATCCGGCGGTGATACTTCCTGACGCTCCATGAGCTGATCAAGCTGCTCGGATCCGATGGTTTCATATTTCATCAACGCTTCAGCCATGGCATCCAGAATATCGCGGTTATCCTCGAGCATCTGTTTAGCTTTGTCATAACAGCCATCAATGATCCTGCGTACTTCCGCGTCGATCTTTTTCTGGGTCTCATCCGACATCGCTTTGGCAGACTGCCCCATACCGCGACCAAAGGGATCATCATCCTCATCGCCATACAGCAATGGGCCCAGTTCGTCCGATAAGCCCCATTTAGTGACCATATTGCGCGCCAGCATGGTGGCTTTCTGAATATCGTTGGAAGCACCGGTGGTGACACCGTCTTTACCCAGCGTCATCTCTTCGGCCAGACGCCCACCGTACAACGAGCAGATCTGAGAGATGATCGACTGACGGTTGTGGCTGTAACGGTCTTCCTCGGGCAGGAACATGGTGACACCCAGTGCGCGCCCGCGCGGGATGATCGACACTTTGTAGACGGGATCATGTTCCGGCATCAGGCGACCAATAATCGCATGCCCCGATTCATGGTAGGCGGTATTCAGGCGCTCCTTGTAGGACATCACCATGGATTTGCGCTCAGCGCCCATCATGATCTTGTCCTTCGCCTTTTCAAACTGATCCATGCTCACCGTGCGACGGTTTTCACGGGCAGCAAACAGGGCCGCTTCGTTGACCAGGTTGGCCAGATCGGCACCGGAGAATCCCGGTGTACCGCGGGAAATCAGTTCAGGCTTCACATCGTCACCCAACGGCACCTTGCGCATATGCACCTTGAGGATTTGCTCACGACCGCGGATATCCGGCAGCCCGACATGCACCTGACGGTCGAAACGCCCCGGTCGCAGCAACGCCTGGTCAAGCACATCCGGACGGTTGGTGGCCGCAATCACGATGATACCCTCGGTACCCTCGAAACCATCCATCTCGACCAGAAGCTGGTTGAGGGTCTGCTCACGCTCATCGTTACCGCCGCCCATGCCAGCACCACGATGACGCCCGACGGCATCGATTTCGTCGATAAAGATAATGCAGGGTGCATGCTTTTTGGCTTGTTCGAACATATCGCGGACACGGGATGCACCCACACCGACAAACATCTCAACAAAATCAGAGCCGGAAATACTGAAGAACGGCACCTTGGCCTCTCCGGCGATCGCCTTGGCCAGCAGGGTCTTACCGGTACCGGGGGAGCCCGCCATCAGGACACCACGGGGAATATGACCACCGAGGCGCTGGAATTTACCCGGATCGCGCAGGTAATCAACCAGCTCCGCCACCTCTTCCTTGGCCTCCTCGACACCGGCCACATCATCAAAGGTGGTTTTTACCTGGTCTTCACTCATCATGCGCGCCTTGGACTTACCAAAGGACATGGGGCCACCTTTGCCGCCACCGCCGCCCTGCATCTGGCGCATGAAGAACATGAAGATCGCAATAATAATCAGGATCGGGAAGGAGGCGACCAACAGTTGCGTCCAGATACTCTGGCGCTCGGGCTGCTTACCTTCGATGATCACATTATTGGAGAGCAGATCGTCGATCAGTTTCGGATCCTGTACCGCCGGGCGTACGGTTTCAAACCGCTCGCCATTGGTACGCTGGCCAACAATGGTATATCCATCAATCGTGACCTTGTCCACACGCCCGGACTGCACTTCCTGTACAAATTCCGAATAGTTGACGCGGCGCGACTCCGGTTCGGTGCTGAAGTTGTTGAAAACGGTCAACAGCACGGCCGCTATCACCAACCAAAGCACCAGATTCTTTGCCATATCGTTCAATGAGCTACCCTCGGTTCTCTTCTTGCTCTCGTTCAGCCACCGCTTGGCTTGGCGGCAACTGGCCTGAGTTCTTTACACCCGCCCGGCACTAACGCCAAAGCGAGTCAATCTTGCATGTTCAAGGTTATACGTGCCTGAACCCTTTTCCGAGCAGGTAAACTTCACGCGAACGGGCGCGCGAGGCATCCGGCTTGCGGGTGGATACACTGGCAAAACTCGCCCGCATCTCTTTCAGGTAGGCATCAAACCCCTCCCCCTGAAACACTTTGACCAGGAAGTTCCCGCCGGGCTTCAACACTTCTCGGGCCAGCTCCAGAGCCAACTCCACCAAGTACATTGCCGCCGGCTGATCAATCGCCGCATTACCACTCATATTGGGGGCCATATCGGAGATTACAAGGTCAGCACGTGAATCCCCCATCACCGCCAGTATCTCGTTCAGCACCGATTCCTCGGTGAAATCGCCCTGTACGAAATCGACACCGGCCAGAGGATCCATTGGCAGAATATCGGAGGCAACCACACGCCCGCTGTCACCCACTATTTCAGCCGCCACCTGGGACCAGCCTCCCGGCGCAGCCCCCAGGTCCACAATCGTCGACCCCGCCTTCAGCAGGCGGTCTTTTTGATCGATCTCCAGGAGTTTAAAGCTGGCACGGGAGCGGTAACCCGACTCCTTGGAGCGTTTGACGTACTGGTCATCGAAATGTTCCTTCAGCCAGCGGCCACTGCTTTTTGATTTTGCCACAGGAAAAGTCTGCTCCACATACCACCGGTCGCTACTCAGCTCCGGGCAACTCGGTTAAAATTGGTCCTCGACCCACAAGGGCCAGATCTATAAAGAGGCACCGTATTCTAGTATGAGCTTATCCCCTGAGCAAAAGAAGCAGTTCCGCACCCTGGGACACCAGATTAACCCCATCGTTACCGTCGCGGGCAACGGCCTGTCGGAAAATGTTCAGCTGGAGGTTGATCGGGCGCTTGAAGACCACGAACTGATCAAGGTGAAGTTCGCCGTCGGCGACCGGGAACTGAAGAAAACATTGATCCGGGAGCTGTGCGAGATCGTTGAAGCCGAGCTGATTCAGGAGATCGGCAACATCGCACTGATCTACCGGGCAGCGCTGGAACCCAACCCGAAGCTCTCCAACCTGCTGCGGCTCTGATCAACACCCCGAACTCATAAAAAAACCGCCGAAGCTTCTCAGCCCGGCGGTTTTTTACGTAAAGTCACATCCTAGATGTGCTGCACCTCGGAGATTTCATATTCGATCAAACCTCCCGGGGTATCCACGGCAGCAATCTCACCCTCTTCCTTGCCGATCAGAGCGCGCGCTATGGGCGAGTTAACCGAAATCTTTCCGGCCTTAATATTCGCCTCATCGTCACCAACAATCTTGTATGAGACTGTCGCTTCGGTATCCAGGTTGATCAGCTCAACGGTGGTGCCGAATATCACCTTACCGGTGTGATCAATCGCAGTCACATCGACCACTTGAGCCAGCGACAGCTTATGCTCAAGCTCCCGAATCCGCCCTTCGATAAAGCCCTGCTGCTCACGGGCCGCATGGTATTCCGCATTTTCCTTGAGGTCGCCGTGCTCGCGGGCTTCCGCGATAGCGCCGATCACTTTCGGACGCTCCACCGATTTGAGGTGAGCCAGCTCTTCGCGAAGGCTTTTTTCGCCTTCAACCGTCATGGGTACTCGATTCATTCTGCAACTCCTGCATGCAGATCCTGCAGACTGCGCACGGTTTTCTCCTCACCGTACTTCAACGCCTCGGCGGTCGCCGCTGCACCCGCCAGCGTCGTGGTGTAGGGCACCTTGTGCTGCAACGCCGAACGGCGAATCTCCGCAGAATCAGCGATCGCCTTACGTCCTTCCGTGGTATTGATGACGTAAGCGATCTCACCATTCTTCAGCATATCAACGATATTGGGCCGACCTTCCGCTACCTTGTTGACGCGCTCAACCGCGAGGCCAGCGTCACTGAGCAGCGCGGCTGTTCCGGAGGTCGCTACCAGTTTAAAGCCCAGTTCTACCAGATCACGGGCCACCGGGACAACGGCCTGCTTATCTACGTCACGCACCGAGATAAAAGCGGTTCCCTTGCACGGCAAGCGTTCACCGGCCCCCAGCTGCGCCTTCATGAACGCCTCGCCGAAGGTCGCACCGGTGCCCATCACTTCGCCGGTCGACTTCATCTCCGGCCCCAGGATCGGGTCAACCCCCGGGAACTTGTTAAACGGGAAAACGGCTTCCTTGACGTTATAGAACTTGGGCACGATCTCTTCGGTAAAGCCAAGCTCTTCAAGGCTCTTGCCCGTCATCACCAGTGCGGCGATCTTGGCCAGCGAAACTCCGATACATTTGGAGACGAACGGCACGGTGCGCGATGCACGCGGGTTCACCTCGATCACGTAAATTTCGCCATCCTGGTAGGCCAGCTGCACGTTCATCAGGCCCACAACGCCCAGTTCCAGGGCCATCTTGCGCACCATTTCGCGCATTTCGTCCTGAACATCGGCCGCCAGGTTGTACGGCGGCAGCGAGCACGCCGAGTCACCGGAATGCACGCCCGCCTGCTCGATATGCTGCATGATGGCGCCGATCACGACGGTTTCGCCATCACTGACCGCGTCGATATCGACCTCGATCGCCGCATTGAGGAAGTGGTCCAGCAGCACCGGCGCATCGTTGGACACCTGAACCGCGTTGTTCATGTAACGACGCAGCTCATCTTCCTTGTACACGATCTCCATGGCACGACCACCCAATACGTAGGAGGGACGCACCACCAGCGGATAACCGATATTCTTGGCCTGGATAATCGCCTCTTCCAGAGAGCGAACAGTGGCATTTTCCGGCTGCTTCAGCCCCAGACGTTTCAGCATCTGCAGGAACTGTTCGCGGTCTTCGGCACGGTCGATCGCTTCCGGGCTGGTACCGATAATCGGCACACCCGCCTGCTCCAGAGCAACCGCCAGTTTCAGCGGAGTCTGACCGCCGTACTGAACGATCACGCCCTTGGGCTTCTCGACATGGGCGATTTCAAGCACATCTTCCAACGTGATCGGCTCGAAGTAGAGTCGGTCGGAAGTGTCGTAGTCGGTGGACACCGTTTCCGGGTTACAGTTGACCATAATGGTCTCGTAACCATCTTCACGAGCCGCCAGCGCTGCGTGCACGCAGCAGTAGTCAAACTCGATCCCCTGACCGATACGGTTGGGACCACCGCCGATAACCATGATCTTCTCACGATCGGTCACATTGGCCTCGCACTCCTCTTCATAGCTGGAGTACATGTAGGCGGTATCGGTGGCAAACTCGGCTGAGCAGGTATCAACGCGCTTGAACACCGGACGTACGTCCAGTTTCTGACGCTGCTTGCGGAACTGTTTCTCGGACACACCCAACAGCTGCGCCAGACGGGCATCGGAGAACCCTTTGCGCTTGAGGCGGTATACCTGATCCTTGCCCAGCTCGCTCAGCGCCATCTCGGAGACGCGCAGCTCTTCCTTGATCAGATCTTCAATCTGCACCAGGAACCAGGGATCGACACCGCTCAGGTTGTAGATTTCATCGACACTCATACCGATACGGAAAGCATCGCCGATGTACCAGATACGCTGTGCGCCCGGCTGAGTCAGCTCGGCGATAATCTCGTCGCGCGCTTCTTCTTCGTTCTCCAGGCTGACCACCGGATCAAAGCCCACGGAGCCCACTTCCAGACCCCGAAGCGCTTTTTGCAGCGATTCCTGCTGGGTACGGCCGATCGCCATTACCTCGCCCACCGACTTCATCTGTGTGGTCAGACGGTCATTGGCCTGCGGGAATTTCTCGAAGGTAAAGCGGGGGATCTTGGTCACAACGTAATCGATTGCAGGCTCGAATGAAGCCGGCGTGCGACCACCGGTAATGTCGTTCTGCAGTTCATCCAGGGTGTAACCGACCGCGAGCTTGGCCGCCACCTTGGCGATCGGGAAGCCGGTGGCCTTGGACGCCAGCGCGGAAGAGCGTGACACACGGGGGTTCATCTCGATCACGACCATACGGCCGGTTTTGGGATCGACACCGAACTGAACATTGGAGCCGCCGGTTTCCACACCGATTTCGCGCAGTACCGCGATCGATGCATCACGCATCAGCTGATACTCTTTATCGGTCAGCGTCTGGGCCGGCGCCACGGTAATGGAGTCGCCGGTGTGAACGCCCATGGCATCGAAGTTTTCGATGGAACAGACGATGATGCAGTTGTCATTCTTGTCGCGAACAACCTCCATCTCGTACTCTTTCCAGCCGATCAGGGATTCGTCGATCAGCAGTTCGTTGGTCGGCGACAGATCCAGACCGCGTTCACAGATCTCGATAAACTCTTCCCGGTTGTAGGCAATACCACCACCGGAGCCACCCATGGTGAAGGAGGGGCGGATAATGGCCGGGAAGCCGATGGAGTCCAGCACCTGCAGCGCTTCTTCCATGCTGTGTGCGATGGATGCGCGCGGGCATTCCAGACCGATGTTTTTCATCGCCGTATCGAAGCGTTCACGGTCTTCCGCCTTGTCGATGGCGTCCTGAGTCGCGCCGATCATCTCTACACCAAACTCGGCCAGCACGCCTTCGCGATCCAGGTCCAGCGCGCAGTTCAGCGCTGTCTGGCCACCCATGGTCGGCAGCAGCGCGTCCGGGCGTTCTTTCTCGATGATTTTGGCAACGGTTTTCCAGTTAATGGGCTCGATGTAGGTCGCATCGGCCATCACCGGATCGGTCATGATAGTGGCGGGGTTGGAGTTCACCAGAATAACCCGGTATCCCTCTTCGCGCAGCGCCTTACACGCCTGTGCACCGGAATAGTCGAACTCGCATGCCTGGCCGATAACGATGGGCCCTGCACCGAGGATAAGAATACTTTGAATGTCCGTACGTTTTGGCATCTGTCTTACCGGTCGTATCTGTTTCTGTTCGAGGATGTCTATGCGTTCTGGATCAGGCTTGAGCTTTCATCAGCTCGATAAACCGATCGAACAGCGGTGCCACATCATGCGGCCCCGGACTGGCTTCCGGGTGTCCCTGGAAGCTGAACGCCGGGCAGTCCGTGCGCTCGATCCCCTGCAGGGAGCCATCGAACAGCGATTTGTGAGTTGCACGCAGCGTATCGGGCAGCGATTCTTCATCAACGGCGAAACCGTGGTTCTGACTGGTGATCATCACATGTGAGCTATCCAGATCCTGCACCGGATGGTTGGCACCGTGGTGACCGAACTTCATTTTCACGGTTTTGGCACCCGACGCCAGCGCCAGTAGCTGATGCCCCAGGCAGATACCGAACACCGGCTTACCGGAGGTCAGTATTTCGCGAATCGCCGTAATGGCGTAATCACAGGGTTCCGGATCCCCGGGTCCGTTGGAGAGAAATACACCATCGGGATTCAGCGCCAGCACGTCCGACGCCGGGGTCTGAGCAGGTACCACTGTCAGACGACAGCCACGCTCAACCAGCATGCGCAGGATGTTGCTCTTTACGCCGTAGTCGTAGGCCACCACATGGTAGGGAAGTTCGGCATCGGTTCTGTCTGCATGACCTTCACCCAGCTTCCAGCTACTGGAGCGCCACTGATACGACTCGGTCACACTGGCTTCCTTGGCCAGATCCATCCCCTTAAGCCCCGGGAAAGCACGGGCCGCGGCCAGCGCTTTCTCTTCATCAACCTGATCGCCGGCCATGATGCAGCCGTTCTGAGCACCTTTTTCGCGCAGGATACGGGTCAAACGGCGGGTATCGATATCGGCAATGCCTACAATATTCTGCTCGCGCAGATAAGCATCCAGCGACTGTTCAGAACGGAAATTACTGGCCAGCAACGGCAGATCACGGATCACCAGACCGGCCACCCAGGTGGCTCGGGATTCCGCATCCTCGGCATTGACGCCGACGTTACCGATATGTGGATAAGTCAGAGTGACGATCTGCCGACTGTAGGAGGGATCGGTCAGAATCTCCTGGTAGCCGGTCATCGAGGTATTGAAAACCACTTCACCACTGGACTCACCATCGGCGCCAATCGCTACCCCCCTGAATACGCTGCCATCTTCAAGGGCCAGAATGGCTGGTCGCGTCAATTGAACCTCCCCGCGCGTGCGCTGAAAAAAACTGATCGGAAAAGAGCTGTCTTAACTGCCTGCAGCCTTACTGCATACGTGCAAAAAAGCGAGGTAAAACCGGGGGTTTACCTCGCTCGACATATAATACGGCTGACTTCCTGCTGAACCTGCAGGTTAAACCGGCAATATTCTAGTGCATCAGACCTCGGCTGTCCACGCAACAAGCGGCCTCCGGCACCACCCGGAGCACACTCATCCTAATGCACAAGGCCGCCTAAAAATCAGCTGCCCCAGTAGCGCACCCGCCCGGTATCGATATGAATAAAATCGGACTGGGAGTAAAGACCGACGCCTCCGACCTTGAGATTGACCGCACTCTGATGCAGCTTATGCAGATCAACCCCGGGCAAACGGATATCCAGCGCGCGGCCCTGCATGTGGAGACTGCGTTTTGCCACACCACTGCTGTTGGCACGCAGCGCATCATTGGTCTTGGGGGAGCGATAGCCGGAGATAATCTCGAAAGGCCCCTTGCGCCCGGCTCTCAGTTTGAGCATGTGGAGCATATCCAGCAGCACGGGATCGATGGGGTAAACCTCTCCGGTCCGGAAATCCCGCAGGATATGGTTAATCTCGGCGAGGCTCTCGCTGAGATAGTCCCCTTCAGCCCAGTAGGTCAGCTTCGACTTTTCCCCGGTGTGCAGGTTATGCAGCGCCAGATGACGCTCATGCTCCGGCGGCAGGGCAGCAAAACTGTTGTGGATGGATAGGCCCGCAGCAGTGGCTGCACAGCCCTTGAGAAAACCACGCCGGGAGAGTGGCGTGGCCAGTTTGGGATGTCGTTTTAACGGCACTCGTTACTACCTCTGGGTGTCGTCGATAAAAGAAGTAAAGTGATCGCATCATACTGAAATCAGATAATATTGAACAGATTCCAGTCAATGGTTGACCGCAAGTGCACTGTAAGGTTCAACCTCAGGTACTTTTAAACGCGCCAGTAAAGGACGGTCCAACCCATAGATATCGGGCCGGAACTGCAAACGCCCCTCCGGATCCACCCAGGCAGTCAGGTAGACCAGATACACCGGCACCGGCTTAGAGAGCGCCCGGACACTGGTCGCCGGTCCGGACATGGCATCACTCAACCAATCACTCAGGCGCGGATCCTCAGCCAACAGATACTGCGCCAGAGCGACAATCCCCTCCACCCGCACGCACCCCGAGCTGAATGGGCGCAACGGTTTTTCGAACAGCGATTTGGAGGGCGTATCGTGCAGGTAGATGGAAAAGGGGTTCCTCATGCCAAACTTCATCTGACCCAACGCGTTCAACGGCCCCGGCGATTGAATCAACCGGATATGCCCCGGGTTCGTCCAGTCCACCTGCATCGGATCCTCACTACGCCAGCGCCCCTCATCAAAGCGCTCTACACGTACATTGTTCTCCGCCAGCCAGCCGGGGTTCTCAACGATCTTGGGAATCAAATCCTTACGCATGATGCTGCGCGGCACCGTCCAGTCCGGATTAACTGTCAGGGACTCCAGTGTCGACTGGAACGAAGGCGTGGGGCGATGGGGACGCCCGCTGATTGTCCGGGCATGAAAACGCACCACACCCTCCTCGACCAGATCGAGAAAATAACCCGCCGGGCTCACCAGCAAGTAGCGATCCCCCAGGTTGCGCGGCAACCAGCGCCAGCGCTCCAGATTTGCCTCGATCTGTGCAAGCTTGCCTGCCAGCGGCTCCATCAGTGCAGCCCGGGTTTTCGGCCCCACAATTCCATCCACACCCAGCCCCTGGCGCTGCTGAAAGCGACGAACCGCTGTAACAAGCTGATCATCATAGAGTTTCGGTGCCGTCTGATCCGCCAGAGGGTCCGGCTCCGCATCACCCTGCCGGATCAGGTAACTGCGCAACAGGGGCACTTCCGGTGCCTGATCGCCGGGCTCCAGCCGCATTTCCGGCAACTCAGGCAAAGCAGGCTGGGCGGCCAGCAAACGGTAATGCTGGTATCGCTCTACCAGCTGCCTGTATCCCAGAGCGCTGGGTGCCAGCGACTCAATAACCTGCTTGGGATCGCGCTGCTGTAAAGCTGTGATCGCCAACGCCAGCGTATCCAGCTCGGGGCGCGGCAGATGCCAGAGCCGATCCAGGTGAGCGACATCACGCCCCCGGCCCATGTCATTCACCAGTCGCAGCAGCGCGTCGCTCAGCAGCAGGTCACGCGTCGGCACGGACTGCGTCTCGGTGAGTTGGCGGTCGTGATAAAGCGATGCGGGGAGCCCCTGAGAAACAGCCGTATCCAAAGCCTGCAGCAAGGAGTCAATCAACGGCGTATCGGGGTTCCCGTCCGCGTCATGCCAGAGATAGGGGCCCGGAAAGCCGGCATAAAGCTCACGCAGTTGATTCCAGTGAGGAATAGGCTGGGTGCGGGTGAGACTCAGGTCGGCAGGGGCCAGCGGCAACGGCGCGGCGGAAACAGACTGAATTGCCAACACAGCAAACAGAAGGCAAACCAGAAGCGGTGAGCACAAACGGCTCCGGCTTGCGGATACGGCGGGCATGACTGCACCTCGGCCAATCGTGGGGGCGCGGCTTATCCGTCCCCCTGCCCATTACATTATAGCTCAGAACGGCCGATTGATCAGATCACCTCGGCCAGATTGCCTTTGCTCTCAAGCCACTGTTTGCGATCCGAGGAGCGCTTCTTGGCCAGCAGCATATCCATGGTCTCTACCGTGCCGTCATCATCCTGCAGCGTGAGCTGCACCAGACGGCGGGTATCGGGCGCCATGGTTGTCTCACGCAGCTGTAACGGGTTCATCTCCCCCAGTCCCTTGAAGCGCTGCACGTTGATCTTGGCGTTGCGACGCTCGGCCTTGATCCGCTCGACAATGCCCTGCTTCTCATCATCATCAAGCGCGTAATACACCTCTTTACCGGCATCGATACGATACAACGGCGGCATCGCCACGTAGACATGCCCGGCCGCCACCAATGCCCGGAAATGGCGGACAAACAGCGCACAGAGCAGGGTCGCGATATGCAAGCCGTCCGAGTCGGCATCCGCCAGAATACAGATGCGGTTATAACGCAGCCCCTTGAGATCCTCGGATCCCGGATCAACACCAATCGCCACCGAGATGTCGTGAATCTCCTGAGAGGCCAGAATCTCACCCGACTCCACCTCCCAGGTATTCAGGATCTTTCCGCGCAGCGGCATGATCGCCTGAAACTCCCGTGAGCGCGCCTGCTTGGCCGAACCACCCGCAGAGTCACCCTCCACCAGGAACAGCTCAGCCTGGGACATATCGGTACCGGAGCAGTCCGCCAGCTTGCCCGGCAGAGCAGGCCCCTGGGTCACCTTCTTACGCACCACTTTTTTGTTGGAACGCATGCGGCGCTGGGCGTTGGCGATCACCAGCTCGGCGATATTCTGGCCCTCGTCCACATGGCGGTTTAGCCAGAGCGAGAACGCGTCTTTAACGGTGCCGGAGATAAAGGCCGCAATCTGGCGGGAAGAGAGGCGCTCCTTGGTCTGCCCGGCAAACTGCGGGTCTCGCATCTTAGCCGACAGGATGTAGCAGCAGCGCTCCCAGACATCTTCCGGGCTCAGCTTGACCCCGCGTGGCAGCAGATTGTGGATTTCGCAAAACTCGCGCATCGCCTCCAGCAGACCCGATCGCAAGCCGTTAACATGGGTCCCACCCTGTGCGGTGGGGATCAGGTTAACGTAGCTTTCGGCGGTTACTTCACCACCGTCCACCAACCACTGCACCGCCCACTCCACCGCATCTTCTTCGCCCTGCAGGTGCCCGGTGAAAGGCTCGGCAGGCAGTGTCTCGTAAACCTGAGTATTCCCCTTGAGATAGGCCACCAGCCCATCCTCGTAGTACCACTCCTCTTTCTCTTTTTTACCGGCACTGTCATCGACAAATATGACGCGCAATCCCGGGCAGAGCACCGCTTTGGCGCGCAGATTGTGTTTCAGGCGGGAAACGCTGAACTTGGCGGAATCAAAGTACTTGGGATCGGGCAGGAAACGCAGCTGCGTGCCGGTGTTGCGCTTGCCACAACTATCCACAACTTCCAGCTCCGAGACCTTTTCGCCATCGGCAAAACCGATCCGATAGACCTGACCACCGCGCTTGATCTCCACGTTCAGCAATTTTGAAAGCGCATTGACCACCGATACCCCTACCCCGTGCAGACCGCCGGAGTAGGTATAGTTATCGTTGTTGAACTTGCCACCGGCATGCAGCCGCGTGAGAATCAGTTCAACCCCACTGACCCCCTCCTCAGGGTGGATATCCACCGGCATGCCGCGACCATCGTCGCTGACCGCCAGTGATCCATCCTGATGCAGAACCACCTCGATCTGCCGGGCATGGCCGGCCAGCGCTTCATCGACAGAGTTATCGATAACTTCCTGCGCCAGGTGGTTGGGCCGATCAGTCTCGGTGTACATGCCGGGACGGCGTTTGACCGGATCCAGACCACTAAGGACCTCGATAGCTTCGGCGTTGTATTGTTTAGACATCCGTCGATTTCCTGTAATCAAAGAGCACTGAACGGCAGAGGCGTTGGTTCCGGGAGCTCAATGCGCCCCTGGCCGAATGCCTGAATCGCCGGGATCAGCTGTTCAAACTGATCAAAGCCATGACTGCCCCCGGACTGAACGAATTGCGCAACCCCGGCGTATTTTTCCACCGCCTCCCGGTAATCCAGAGTTTCATCACCGGTTTGCACCAGCAGCAAATAGGCGTCAAGCGCTTTCGGCGCGGGCCTGTCCAGCGCCTTGAGCTGCTCCAGGTGCCGCTCCGTTAGCCGGTAGCGTTCTGCCGTATAAATATTTTCATTCTCGCCCAGCCAGCGCTCCAGCAGCGCGTAAGGTCTTACCGCCGGATTGACCAGTACAGCACTCAGTGGCTGAGCCCGTTCGGTTATCGTTTGCATCAGGTAGTGGCTGTAGTAACCACCCAGCGAACTGCCAATTAAAACCACCGGCACCGATGCCAGCTCATCCAGCAGCGCTTCAAGCTGCTCAATCGCCCGTTGCGGCCATTGCGAAAGTGCCGGGCAGTGAAAGTGATCGCTCTTCCCCTGCTCAGCCAGATACGCGGCCAAAGCACGCGCCTTGTAGGAGCCTGGCGAGCTGTTAAATCCGTGAACGTAGATATAAACCGGGTCTGACATGGGCACTCAGTGCGACAGCATCTTGAATGCGGCAACGTTACCCAAGGGAGTGCGGCGGCGCAAGCCGACGAACGTGCTGTTCGATGCGCCCGTCGGCATGAAGCCGATACCAGCAATAGCCCGGGCCTGACCGGTTCATGTCGGTTTCAAGGGCAAAGCTGTCGCTGGCCGGACGAAACTGCACACTGGTGGCCGGTGAACACCAAACCGGTATGCCGTCCTGCTCAAGGGCCTGCTGTTGATGCAGATGGCCGCAGATAATGCCCCGAACCTGTTTGTAACCGCGCAGGCAGTCAAACAGCGTCTCGGCATTGGCCAACATAATCTGATCCTGCCAGACACTGTCTGTACTCACCGGATTATGGTGCATCACCAACAGCACGTGCCGATCCCGCGTCTCGCTCAACATTGCGCTCAGCCACTGCAATGAAACCTCGGACAGGGAGCCGGAACCGCGACCATCGGGTTCAGCCGTGGAATCAAGCAGCAACAGCGTCCAGGCATCGAGATCGATCCGCTCCATCCCGCAGGGCTGATTCCGGCACTCACGCATCGCCGCCGGCTCATCATGATTACCGGGAATCCAGTGTTTCAGCCCGGGCAGGGGATCAACGATACTCAGCAGCCGTCGATACGCGGCGGCGGGACCATGATGGACCAGATCACCGGTCAGCAGAACCCGGTCAAATACCATCGACAGAGAGAGCGCATCATCCACCACAAGACGCAGATGATGATCACTGTCGATATCACGAAAACGCGCTTGAGGATCGGCAGTCAGATGACAGTCGGTCAGCTGAAGCAAGGATAAGACGGTTTCAGCCAACGAACACCGGCTCCATCAAATGACCGTGATTCAGACATTGAGTGAGGCATTCGCCGAGAAACGCATTAAGCTGGGCTTTTTCATCGGGCTGATGCATCTGCGGATTGGGGTAGGCATAACGCCCTGATAACTGACGACGCTGACGCATGCAGATCACCTCGGCCATCAAAGCATCGTGGTAGAGGCGCACCAGCAACTGCGGCGACTCCAGCCAGCGGGAATCGCTCTCCGACTGTTGGGAAACCAACACGGTAGTCGTGTAGCGAAAGCGCTCCTCAACCTCCAGCCGCACCAGCGCACTGCGCCCCTGCCAGCTGATCTGATACTCCCGCTGATCGGTATTATCCAGATCGGGAATCAGCTTCAGCAAGCGGGCGTAGTTAGCCTCGCATATCGCCATCTGGCGGCTGAGATCAGGTACATATTTGCGCTTCATCGGGTCAGGCAGACTCCTCACTGCGAATTTTCATGCGATTGAGCTCAAGCCACTGTAGCCCAATAATCGCCGGTCCACTATTGATACGCCCATCCCTGACAAGTTCAAAAGCGGCCTCCGCCGCCAGGACGTGTACTTTGATGTCTTCGCCCTCTTCTGGCAACCCATGCACACCCTGTGCCTGGCTGGAGTCGACGCAGGCGAACATCAAATCGATCCATTCATCGCAGCCACCGGGGCTCGGTAAAAAACGACTGATCGGGCGTACGCCGGTAACAGCCAGCCCCGCTTCTTCGTCACTTTCCCGGACAGCCACATCAGCCGCCGCCTCACCGGGCTCCACAATACCGGCCACCAGCTCGAGCAGCCAGGGGCCCTCTGGCGCTTCCAACGCCCCCACCCGGAACTGCTCCACCAGGATCACCGCATCGGCATGGGGGTCGTAGAGCAGAACGCACACGGCGTTACCACGTCGAAACAGCTCTCGCCGAATATTGACCTCGCCACCCTGAAAACGACGGTGACGCAGGTGCAAGCGGTCCATTTTGAAATACCCGTCGTAGACCCGCTCCTCTTTATCCAAACGATAATCCGGGTCGGAAAAACCGGGGCGCCACGTCCTGTCCATAAAACCTCCGCTGCTCCACTACTGCTTTGACTATACGCTTTTTACGGGCGACATACTCAACCCCGGGTTTCGCTGCACTGCGCCCGGGCTACACACCTTCCAGGGGCTGTGGATAGGTAGCTCGGCAGAAGCCAAAGGCGAATGCCGGAGTGAGCGGCTCGGCGATTAAACTTTTATAACGGGACCGGGTGTCCAGGCCGGCGAGATCTGCCGACGCTCTGAGAGGTAGATGGCGCTGCCGTTGAGCTTTTTGGCCATCTTTTTGGCATCGGCCGCTAACTCGGCCACTTCATGGTAGCTGGAACACTTGTAGGGATCGGGGTGCACCACGCCGACAGAGAGCCCTAACAGCGGGAAAAAACAGGGGCTACCACTGCGATCCTGGCTCCATATCCCCCCGGCATCCAGATCGCTGGCCTTGTAGAGGCCCAGTACGTAATCATCGAACTCACGGATGACCCGCTCGCAAGCCCGGCGCCAGTCGCGCTGACGAAACAGGACCACGAAGTCATCGCCCCCCACATGGCCGATAAAGTTGACCTCCGAGCCCACATGCTCGGTCAGCAGCGCCCCCAGATGGCGGATAACCTGATCCCCCTTGGAGTAGCCGTAACAGTCGTTAAACGGCTTAAAGTTATTCAAATCAAAATAGGCGATGTGGAAATCCACGGTACGGCGCAGCAGAGAATCGATTTCGCTATTGATCGGCACATTACCGGGTAGCAGCGTCAGCGGGTTGGCGTAGCGCGCATTACGGATTTTCAGCTCGGTGATACGCTTAAGCAGATCACGTACGCTGGCCATGCCCAGATAGCACCGATCCTGCACGATGATCAGATCCTGCTGCATCAACTCCGATTCATCCTGCTCGGTAATAATCTGGGACACCTTTTCCAGCGGCATATCACTCTCGATCACCGGCGCATCGGTGCGCAGCAAACGGGAAACCGGCTTGTTTTCATAGAGCGCGCGGCCGAACTGGGCTGAAAACAGCTCCAGCAATTCCCCTCTGCGCACAACCCCCACCGGCTCACCATCCACCAGTACGGGGATGCAGTTAAGGCCCGGCGAATCCTTGAACAGGTTACTGACATCGCCCAGCAGATCTTTGGGCGACACGGCCGGTGCCGAACGTACCAGGGCGCGTGCGGTATCGGCACTGGCCAGCATCCGTTCGTTAACGCGGCTTTGCAGATAGCCGTGACGCACGGCCAATGGATCAATCAGCAAAGCCGGTCGCTCGGCGGGCCGCCCCAACAGATAGCCCTGTCCGTAGCGCACACCCAGCTCCTGTAGCGTGTGCAGCTCCTCCAGGGTCTCGATCCCTTCAGCAACCACATGGCAGTGCAGCGTATGACCAATATTGCAGATAGAGCGGACGAACTCACGCTTGACCGAGTCCCGATCGATATTGCGGATAAAATACATATCGATCTTGATGTAATCGGGATGCAGCTCGGACCAGAGCTTTAAACCGGAATAACCACTACCAAGATCATCGATAGCGATATGAAAACCCATTCGACGGTAATGCTCGACCGCTGAGCGCGTCAGGCCATGATGGTCAAAGGGGTGTTGTTCGGAAAGCTCGATGACGATATCGCTTTGCGGTACGCCAAGCTGCTCCAGCAGCTCGGCGGTAAACCCGTGCTGGTGCTCGGGTGTACTCAACAGAGAGGCGGAAACGTTAAGAAACAACTTCCCTTCAAGCGCTTCGGATGCGTAACACTCCAGAGACCGCCGCCGGCAGGCGAGCTCAAGCTCGTGAAGCATATGGTTGGCAATGGCAGCGTTAAACAGATGACAGGGCTTATGCAGCCCGCTGTTCGCCGGCCCCCGAATCAGCGCTTCCTGACCGATACACTCCCCGGTGCTGAGATCAACGATCGGCTGAAAAAGCGGGTAAAGCTGCTGATCCCGGATGATCTGGGAGAGTAAATCGGCGTCCTGTCCACCACCGCAACTCTCATCACTCAATTGCTTTTCTGCTCGCATCTGAATCACCTGGGCAAAACGTTTGTTCCCCCCGTAGGTTATGGCGATTCAGTGACAGGCTCGTGACAACCGATCAGGCAGCCTCAAGGGTAAAGCGTCGAAGCTGCTGGATCTCTTCGTGCCAGATAGCGGGATCGATGGTTTCCAGCACCAGAGGAATACCTTCAAACCGACTATCGGTCATGATGTAGCGGAACACGTCCCAACCGATCTCGCCCTGCCCCAGGCTATGATGCCGGTCCACCCGACTGCCCAGCGCAACTTTGGAGTCGTTGATATGCATCCCGCAGAGGTAATCAAAACCCACTATGTCGGCGAACTGCGCGAAGGTCCGGTCGCAGGCCTCCGGGGTACGCAGATCATAACCCGCGCTGAACGTATGACAGGTATCCAGGCAGACACCGACTCGGGTTTTATCCTCAACCCGGTCGATAATGGCCGCCAGCTGCTCGAACTCGCAGCCCAGGTTGGAGCCCTGCCCGGCGGTGTTTTCGATCACCGCGACCACGCCCTCGGTCTGATCCAGTGCAAAATTGATCGATTCGGCGATACGCGCCAGACACTCATCCACGCTGATCTTGCGCAGATGGCTGCCGGGATGGAAGTTGAGGTATTTAAGACCCAACTGCTCGCAGCGCTGCATCTCATCGAGGAACGCATCCCGTGACTTCTGCAATGCCTCCTGCTCTGGGTGCCCCAGATTAATCAGGTAACTGTCATGGGGCAGTATCTGCTCCGGCCCGAAACCGTTGGCCTCACAGTTTGCCTTGAACGTATCAATATTCTTGGCACTGAGTGGCTTGGCTTCCCAGCGCCGCTGATTTTTAGTAAACAGCGCGAAAGCGTTGGCACCGATCTCGGCCGCATTGAGCGGTGCGTTCTCCACACCGCCCGAGGCACTGACATGGGCTCCTACGTAGTACATCAACTCCCCTTCCTTATAGCTTGCCGGTGCACTTAGAGCTTGCAGGCGCCGCCGAGACAGTCGTCAAAATCCATCGACTCCAGCTCCTCTTTTTCGGCATGCAGTGCCTGAATACGGGTCAGCAACTGGCCTTCTGCGCTATCACCGCCCACCACACCTGCACGCTCAAACACGGACAGCAAGGCACTCAACTCTTCCAGACTCAGTTCATGCATCGGAAAACTCCTCTGATCGGATTAAAGCGGCAGCAGCTGCTCGATCATCAACTGCAGATTGCGCTGCCCGCGAAACTCATTGATATCCAGTCGGTAGACCAAATGCAACTCGGTCACCGACTCATCCGGCCAACGCCGGGTATCCACGTTAAATGCAATGCCATCCAGAGCCAGACCTGAAGCGGGTTCCATAACAACCAGCTTCAAATGCCGCTGCCCGACAATGCGCTGCTGCAGCACCCTGAAGCGACCGTCAAAACGGGGTTCAGGGAACTGGTGACCCCAGGGGCCCGCCTCCCGGATAAGCTCTGCCAGCTCAAGCGTAAACTCCTGGCCACCAAGACCGCCATCCGTCAGCACCCGTTGGGTCAGCGCCTGTTCATCCAGCTGACGCCGTACTTCCTGATCAAACGCCTCCCTGAACGCATCGAGCTTGTCGGCACTGAGGGAGAGTCCGGCCGCCATGGCATGGCCGCCAAACTTCTTGATTAAACCGGGGTGACGCGCCGCGACCGCATCCAGCCCATCGCGCACATGAAAGCCGCTGATCGAACGCGCGGAGCCTTTGATATCTCCCGCGTCCCCGGGTGCAAATGCAATCACCGGCCGATGGACACGCTCCTTGATCCGTGATGCCAGAATACCGATCACCCCCTGGTGCCAACTCTCGTCAAACAGGCACAGTCCATAGGGCAACTCAGCATCATCCAGCTGCAACCGGTCCAGCAGCACCAGAGCCTGCTGCTGCATCTCCTGCTCAATGCCGCGTCGCTCCCGGTTTAGGTCATCCAGCGTATGCGCCAGATCCAGTGCGTACTCATAATCCTCGCTGAGCAGGCACTCGATCCCGATGGAGATATCCTCAAGGCGGCCCGCGGCGTTAAGCCTTGGAGCAATGGCGAACCCCAGATCACTGGCTGCCAGAACTTCCCGGCGACGGCCGGCCACCTCAATCAACGCCAGCAAGCCCGGCCGAGCGCGACCGGCCCGGATCCGCTGCAACCCCTGGTATACCAGCGCGCGATTGTTGCGCTCCAGGGCCACCACGTCAGCCACCGTCCCCAGCGCCACCAGATCCAACAGGTCTGCCAGATTGGGGGCGGCGAGGCCGCGCATCTCGAACCAGCCACGCTCAGCCAGCGCGCGGCGCAACGCGATCATGACATAGAAGATCACCCCCACACCGCAGGTGGACTTGGCCATGAACCGACAGTCCGGCTGGTTGGGATTGACGATGGCAACGGCAGCAGGCAATTCGGCGCCGGGCAGATGATGGTCGGTCACCAGCACATCGATCCCCAGCTCACCTGCGCGTGCCACACCGTCGATACTGGAGATGCCGTTGTCGACCGTGATGATCAGATGGGGCTGCTGAGCGGCTGCCACCTCGACGATCTCCGGGCTCAGGCCATAGCCGAACTGGAAGCGATTTGGTACGAGATAATCAACCTCTGCAGCACCAAACTGCCTCAGGGCCAGCACCGCGAGCGTTGTACTGGTGGCACCATCACAATCGAAATCACCGACGATCAGTATCCGTTGCTGTTGCTCCAGCGCCTCCACCAGCCGCCCAACCGCCGCCTCCATACCGAGCAATGCGGTATCCGGCAGCAGCTCCTTGAGCTGCCTGCCCAGCTGATCCAGGCTTTCAACGCCCCGGCTGGCATAGATACGCGCCAGCACCGGATGCAGACCGGATAAACCGGCTGGCAGTATTTCAGGCACTGCTCGGCGCTCAATCTGTGGTTCACTCATGGCACACTTCGGAACAGGGGCGTCGGGCCGTTTAACCGGGAATCAACCGCTGTTAGCTGCAGATTAAAGAAGGGCCGGTAGAACACCGGCCCGGGGAACGTTTTAGTCGCGATGCACGTGAGACGCGATGAACGCCTGAACTTCGCCAAGATCGTTATCAATAACCTGATAACCCTCTTCTCGCTCGAACAGGTCACTCAAGTGCTCCGGCAACTGCGGCGACTCCAGGCCAGCCTTGACCACCGGCTCCGGGAACTTCACCGGATGCGCTGTCGCCAGCGTAATCATCGGCACGGATTTATCGCGCCAGCACTCCCGCGCCGCCTTGACACCGATCGCGGTGTGCGGATCGAGCAGGTAGCCGGTTTCGGCATAGACATCAGCAATCGTCTGGCAGGTCGTCTCGTCGTCCGCACAGGCACTGTCGAACAGCTCGCGTACTTTTTCCCAGCGCGCCTGATCGAGCTTAACCGGCTCGGACTTAAAGCGGTTCATCAGATCGTTGATCGCCGCACCATCACGCCCGTATACATCGAACAGCAGACGCTCGAAGTTGGAGCTGACCATGATATCCATGGACGGCGACAGGGTGTGCACCAGTTCGCCCTTGGACATATCGTTACCGGAGATCACCCGGTGCAGAATGTCATTGCGGTTGGTGGCAACAACCAGTTGGCTGATCGGCAGCCCCATCTGTTTGGCCAGATAACCGGCAAAGATATCGCCGAAATTACCGGTGGGCACTGAGAAGGCAACGGGTCGATACGGGCCACCCACGGCCAGTGAGGCCGAGAAGTAGTAGACGATCTGGGCCATGATCCGCGCCCAGTTGATCGAGTTAACCGCGCCCAGTTTCAAGCCACGCAGGAATTCCTGGTTGGCAAAGCTGTCCTTGACCATCTGCTGGCAATTGTCAAAGTTACCTTCCAGAGCAATATTGAAAACATTGTCTGCCAGAATGGTCGTCATCTGTCGACGCTGGACTTCCGACACCCGGTTATGGGGGTGCAGAATGAAGATATCCAGATGATCGGAGTGACGGCAGCCCTCGATAGCCGCGGAGCCGGTATCACCGGAGGTCGCCCCCATGATAACCAGGCGTTCACCGCGCTCGGCCAGCACATGATCCATCAGGCGTCCCAGCAACTGCAGGGCAAAATCCTTGAACGCCAGAGTCGGGCCGTGGAACAGTTCAAGCACCCATTCGTTGGTGCCCAGCTCTTTCAGCGGCGCGACAGCACTGTGGTTAAAACCGGCGTAGGTCTCGTCGATCATGCGTTTGAGATCGGCGTCTTTGATGCAGGTATCCACAAAGGGTTTGATTACCTTGAACGCCAGTTCCGCATAGGAGAGACCGGCCCAGGAGGCGATCTCTTCCCGAGAGAAGGTCGGCAGTGTCTCAGGCACGTACAGGCCGCCATCGCTGGCCAAACCTGCCAACAGTACATCGGCGAATTCCAGGGCCGGGGCGTCACCACGGGTGGAGATGTATTTCATGTCGGGATATTTCCTCAGTCAGCCAGATGCTCTACACGGATACGGATCACTTCACCCAGGATATCCGGCAGGGATTCGATCTCGCGGATCGCTTCGTTCATGGTGCGCTCGGCCACCCGCTGAGTCAGCATGATGACCGGTACCTGCGCCTCGCGGGTCTGTTTCTGGATGATCGCTTCGATGTTGATCCCTTTCTCACCCAGAATACGGGTCACGTGGGCGAGTACCCCCGGACGCTCGACCGCCTGCATGCGCAGGTAGTAACCGGTCACCACATCATCCATCGGCAGCATCGGCAGCTCGGACAGCTGGCTGGGATGGAACGCCAGGTGAGGCACGCGATTATCACGGTCGGCCGTCAAGGTACGGACCACATCCACCACATCAGCCACGACGGCAGAAGCGGTCGGCTCGGCGCCCGCACCGCTACCGTAGTAAAGCGTCTGGCCGACCGCATCGCCATCAACCATGATCGCGTTCATAACGCCGCTAACGCTGGCCAGCAGTGTCGAATGCGGAATCAGCGTGGGATGTACACGCAGCTCGATACCATCGGCGGTGCGACGGGTCAGGCCCAGATGTTTGATCCGGTAACCGAGCTCCTCGGCATACTGAACATCTTCGGTGGTGATCTTGCTGATCCCTTCGGTGTACGCCTTCTCGAACTGCAGCGGTACGCCGTAGGCGATAGACGCCAGGATGGTCAGTTTGTGAGCGGCATCGATACCCTCGACATCAAACGTGGGATCAGCTTCGGCATAGCCCAGCTCCTGAGCCTCGGCCAGCACATCATCAAAAGCGCGGCCTTTCTCGCGCATTTCGGTCATGATGTAGTTGCCGGTACCGTTGATAATGCCGGCCAGCCAGTTGATCTGGTTAGCAGACAAACCCTCACGGATCGCTTTAACGATGGGAATCCCGCCGGCAACCGATGCCTCGAACGCCACCATGACGTTCTTCTCCTGGGCGGCGGCAAAAATTTCATTGCCATGCACCGCAATCAGGGCCTTGTTGGCAGTCACCACATGTTTGCCGTTCTCGATCGCGGTCATAACCAGATCACGGGCTGTTTCGTAGCCACCGATCAGCTCAATGACAATATCGATTTCAGGGTTGGTCGCAACCGCAAAGATATCGTTGGAGATCTGGGTACCCGTGGTATCGCAGGCCGGGTTTTCGCGACGCGCACCAATCTGCTCGACAATAATGTGACGTCCTGCGCGGCGCGCGATCTCCTCGGCATTACGCATTAGTACATTGAAGGTACCGCCACCAACGGTGCCCAGACCACAGATCCCAACTTTAACCGGTTTCAAACAACACCTCGCATACTTAGTGAAAACAACCCACTAGCCGAACAATCCTGCCAGCCTAGCCTTCGCGGGCGAAAAAATGGGCTCCAGTATAGCAAACCCCGCTCATCCACATCCATGAGGGATGCGGGCGAATAATCCGCGAACCGGATATCAAAGACCCAGTATCTGCGCCAGGCGATCGGCCGGGAGGTAACCGGGCAGCATTCTGCCATCATCCAGAACCAGTGCAGGCGTACCATTGACACCCAGGCGCTGACCCAACGCGAACTGCTCAAGTACCGGGTTATCACAGTCAGCGGCCTGCAGGCCTGCGCCCTGTTTCGCCCGCGTCATCAGCTCTCGGCGCTGCTCACCCTCTGCACACCAGATCGCGGTCATTTTGGCCGCGGCAGCGGAGCGCTCGCCACCCCGGGGAAAAGCCAGATAATCGACCTGAACTCCCATCCGGTTGAGCTCGGCAACTTCATCGTGAAGTTTGCGACAGTAAGCGCAATCCACGTCAGTGAATACCTGGATCCGGGCCTTGGTCTCACCGGTCGCCGGGAAGATCACACGCTCTTCAGCCGGAACCTCAGCCAACGCCTGAACCCGCACCCCCTGCAACCGCTGTTCGGTCAGGTTAACCAGCCCCTGCTCGCCGGCCAGACGGTAAAGCTGCCCGGCCAGCATATACCCGGCGCTCTCATCCACATAGAGAACCTCTCCGGAATCAAGCACCACCTCATACAAACCCGGTAAACCAGACTCCGCGACCGTTTCGATGCTCAGGCGGGGGTCGATCTGTGCGAGGCGATCAGCAAGACGCGCCTTTACGGCATCATCGATATCAGCGGCACCGGCAGGCGCAGCGATTAACAGGGAAAAGGTGATCAAAGCGGCAATAACAGCACGCATAACGCCTCCAGTGGGTTGGATTTCGGATTGACGAGTTTACCACCGCATCAGACTATCCGCGCGGATGATGTTCCCGATGCATCGCCTGCAAGCGGGCGGTCGCTATATGGGTATAAATCTGAGTCGTCGACAGACTGCTATGACCCAGCAACATCTGTACGACCCTCAAATCCGCCCCATGGTTCAGCAGATGTGTTGCGAAAGCGTGGCGCAAGACATGCGGCGACAGCGGTTTATCGATACCGGCTTCAACCGCGTACCGCTTTATACGGTGCCAGAACGTCTGCCGCGTCATCGCCCGGCCCCGCTGACTCAAGAACACATGCTCCTCTCCGGGATGCGCCCCCAACTCATCGCGGGCCTGTCTGAAGTAGCGCTCAATCCAGCTCAGCGCTTCATCACCAACGGGAATCAGACGTTCTTTATTACCTTTACCGACCACACGTATCACGCCCACGCGGCGGTCCAGCTCACCCAGCTCCAGCCCGACCAGTTCAGTGACACGCAAACCACAGGCGTAAAGCAGCTCCAGCATGGCGCGATCCCTGAGCCCTAACGCAGACGCCGTATCCGGCGCTCGAAGCAGCGCTTCAACATCCTGTTCGGTCAGGGTTTTAGGTAGGGGACGCCCACGCCGTGGCGTATCGATATCCAGGGTAGGATCAGCGGAAACAGCTCGCTCGCGCACGAGGTAACGATAAAAACCACGCAGTGTAGAGAGCAGGCGAGATGTGGAGCCGGGACGGCGACGCTGCTCCAGACGCCAATGCAGATGTTCCTGAAGATGCAAGCGCGTTGCATCTGTCAGCGTCAGGTTACGCTCGTTAAGCCAGCAACCAAAATGGTTAAGGTCACGCTGGTAGGCCGCTCGCGTGTTGTCACTCAGACCCCGTTCAAGCCAGAGAAAATCAAGATACTGCTCTATCCACTGCCGATCGACCGCCAGGGGCCGACGGGCCCGCCGGCGGTGGTCCTCTGTCAACGATAAACCTCAACCGTCTTTATCTGCTCAAGATTCAGAGGATAGATAACGATACCGCGCTGGAGACGCTGCTCAATGCGGATCTCCCCTCCCTTAACATCAAGCATCCTGCCACTGAGCGCATTACCTAACTCGGTGTAAACGCGCACCTGAGCACCTTCCCATGATGCGAGCTGGTTTTTAGCCGTCACCTGGAACCGCTTTGGTTCAGGTTCGGGGTCACGCTTTGCCATACCGCGCAGCAGGTCATCCTCCTCCGACTCTACGGCGTCATCACCGGTTTCAGCTGCGATCTCTGCCGAAGCAGACGCCTCTGACGAGGAAGCTTCCGGAGCCGCCTCCGCTGTTTCTGGGGCTTGCTCCACCAGCTGAGGGTTCTTTAACGACGGTTCCGGCATCCGATCCGGCAGTTGCGGCGGCACCATAATGGCTGCCCAGTTGATCGTATCAATCGCAACCGGCTGATCATTGACCCGGACACGCATATTCAGACGTTCGATAAGCTCGGTCGGCGCGCCCATGCCCGCCATCACTTCCGGCCCCAATCCTCCCGGAGGATCGATCACAACATTGATCCGCCCGCGCGGCTGATTAACCCCGGTATACATGGCCCAAACAGGCTCGGGCAGATCAACGCCCTGGGAAAGCAGCATCTGCTCCAGTAAACGACGATGCTCAGCCAGGTAAGCATCCACCTCAACACCCGCCTTTTCCGAGCAGAAGCGATTGCGACGGATGTTATAGCCACCATCCTGATACTCAACCTCGATGCGCTGTAATCGGGGATTAGCCGCCAGCATTTGGGACGGCGCCAGATTACTGCCAGCAACGGACAGTTCGATATCCATATTGGAGCGTCCGATAGCATCCAGATCCGCATTGGCCATAATGCGAACAAAACGCTCTGCCGGGTTAACCTGCAATGAACTCATCAAATCCATCTTGACCCGGTTATAGCCCATTTCCCGCAGTGCCTGGGTATCCAGATTCTGCACATCCCCGCACGCCAGTGCATTCGGACTCACCGCATCGGCTGACAGCGACGCCATCTCGGCGGCCTGCGCCTCCATCGACTTAATAAGACCGCTATTGAGGCCCACTTCCAGACCGTTGATCATCAGACTCAGATAGGGCGGCCAATCACCGGACTCGATGCGTCCCTGAGGATCAAGAAAAAAGAGTGGATCCTGCGATTTGATCCGGATGGAATCGATGGGGATGGTGGTGCCATCGGTGTGCAGACGGATATTAACACCATCGACACCGACCTCGCCCAACGGGTGGGCATAGATGGCACCGTAGGTGACTTCCGCCACCGGCATCGCCTGCTCCACGAACCTGTCGGCATAGGACTTAACCTGATACCAATAGAAGCCATAGGCACCTGCCGCCAGGATAGCGGGCAGTAGCACCAGAATAGAGAACCAGGTGGCGAGCTTGCGCATAGCCGCTCCTTATATCGTTCATCCCTTGATCTAATGGATTCTATGTCCCCAATGCCAAAATGGCGAGTGCTTGACCCTGCTTGAGATCATAAAACGCAAAAAGGGTGGCCTTTCGACCACCCTTTTTGGAAGCTTGCGCGACGTGGAATCGCTTAGCCCAGCTTCTCCTTGATACGTGCGGACTTACCGCTACGCTCACGCAGGTAGTACAACTTGGCCTGGCGCACGTCACCACGACGCTTGACTTCGATACCTTCTACAGTCGGGCTGTAGGTCTGGAAGGTACGCTCAACGCCCACACCGTGGGAGATCTTACGTACGGTGAAGGCAGAGTTCAGGCCGCGGTTACGCTTGCCGATTACTACACCTTCAAACGCCTGCAGACGGCTACGGTTGCCCTCTACCACGCGTACCTGGATAACTACGGTATCACCCGGAGCAAATGCCGGGATTTCTTTACCAGTCTGTTCAGCTTCGATCTGCTGAATGATTGCGTTTTTGCTGCTCATCGCTCGCTCCTAATTTTCACCCGCCCGCCCTTCGGCCTCGCGGATATATTCGCTTAACAGCGCTTGTTGTTCCGGGTCCAGTTCGATCTGTTTCAGCAGGTCGGGGCGCCGCTGCCAGGTTCGACCCAGCTGCTGCTTGAGTCGCCAGCGCCGAATCCGCTCATGATTACCACTGAGCAGAACCTCCGGCACTTCCATCCCATCAAGCGATTCCGGACGTGTGTAGTGCGGACAATCCAGAAGCCCTTCGAAGAAGGAGTCTTCAGTTGCCGAATCACTGTGCCCCAGTACGCCCGGAAGCATTCGCGACACGGCATCGACCAACACCATCGCAGGCAGCTCACCACCGCTGAGAACGAAGTCACCCAGTGACCACTCCTCATCGACTTCAGCCTGGATCAGTCGCTCATCTATCCCCTCGTAACGCCCCGCCACCAGGATCAGACTTTGCGCCTGCGCCAGCTCGGCCACCCCGGCCTGATCCAGCCTGCGCCCCTGAGGGGAGAGGTAGATCACCCGGGCACCGTCACCCGCCGCCGCTTTCGCAGCATGAATCGCATCACGCAATGGCTGAACTTTCATCAGCATTCCCGGGCCGCCGCCGTAGGGGCGATCATCCACGGTACGGTGCCGGTCATGCGTGAAATCACGCGGGTTCCAGCACTCGACGCTGATCAGTTCATTGCGCACTGCTCGTCCGGTGACGCCGTAGCGGGTAAGCGCTTCAAACATCTCCGGGAACAGGGATACGATCCCGAACCACACGACTCAGAACTCCGGGTCCCAATCGACCCGCATAATGCCTGAATCCAGATCAATCTCTTTGACCACCTGATCGGGGAGCCAGGGCAACAGACGCTCTTCGCGATCAATGCTGTCCTCTGTACCCTTAACCACCAGCACGTCATTGGCGCCGGTTTCCATCAGATGATCCACCCGACCCAGCAACACGCCGGATTCGGTATATACCAACAGGTTTTCCAGCTGGCTCCAGTAATACTCGCCTGACTCCAATTGCGGCAGTTCCGTTTTCGGCACCGCAATCTCGAGATTGGTGTACAACCTCGCCTGTTCAGGAGACTCAACCTTATCCAGCCGGGCGACCAGACCCTTACCGTGTTTTTTACCGCCGACCCGCTTGAGCTCGGTCCATCGACCGTCCAAACGTACCAGCCACGGTGAGTAGGTCAGGATATTTTCCATCGGCTCGGTGTAGGAGTAGACCTTGATCCAACCCTTGACACCGTAGGTGGAGGTGAAGCGCCCGAGGGTTACAACATCCTCTTCGCTATATTCACGCATCCTGACTCAGCCTGCTCGTCAACGTTTCTTACTGTGCTGCCTTGCGGGCATCCTTGATCAGCGCCGCTACGCGATCAGACGGCTGAGCGCCTTTGCCGATCCAGTAATCGATACGCTCCAGATTGACGCGCAGCTTCTCTTCCTGGCCGCGAGCAACCGGGTTGAAAAAACCGACCCGCTCAATAAAGCGGCTGTCACGCGCAAAGCGCGAGTCGGCAACAGTGATGTGATAGAACGGACGCTTTTTGGCGCCACCACGAGACAAACGAATAGTGACCATGCGCTGGACCCCTTTATTTCGCGGGATGGGTTTTAGGATCGCCCATCGTGATTGTTTCCTCTGGGCTAAACGTGAAACCGCCTCACCCCGAGGGCCTTACAAAAATCAGGGCGGCAATTCTACGCGAATCCACCGCCCTATAAAAGCTATTTCGTGTACTTTTTAGCCAACGCGCACATCGCGCGAGCGCCCGTCAGAAGCGGGGGAAGCCACCGCCGCCACCCATACCCGGCGGCATCATCCCCTTCATGTTACGCGCCATCTTGGCCATGCCCCCCTTGGAGCCAAATTTCTTCATCATCTTGGCCATCTGCTTGTGCTGTTTAAGCAGACGATTGACGTCCTGGATCTGGGTTCCTGACCCCATGGCGATGCGGCGCTTGCGCGAGCCATTGATGATATCGGGGTTGCGGCGCTCCTTCATGGTCATGGAGTTGATAATGACCTCCATCTGCCCCATGCCTTTCTCTGCCTGAGCGCTCTGCGCGGCCTGGGCCATCTGCCCCATGCCGGGCAGTTTCTCCAGCATCGACATCATTCCGCCCATGTTCTTCATCTGTTGCAGCTGCTCGCGAAAATCTTCCAGGTCGAAACCTTTGCCCTTGGTAACCTTCTTGGCAAATTTTTCAGCCTTGTCCTTATCGATCTTGCGCTCGGCTTCCTCGATCAGGGAAAGCACATCCCCCATGCCCAGGATACGGGACGCCACGCGATCCGGGTGGAAAGGCTCGAGTGCATCGCTCTTCTCACCAATACCCAGGAACTTGATCGGCTTACCGGTGATATGACGCACGGAGAGCGCCGCACCACCACGGGCATCACCGTCGGTTTTGGTCAGGATCACACCGGTCAGCGGCAGGACTTCATTAAAGGCCTTCGCCGTGTTGGCCGCATCCTGACCGGTCATGGAGTCGACAACAAACAGCGTTTCCACCGGTTCGACCGCCGCATTCAACCGCTTGATCTCGTCCATCATGTCACTGTCGACATGCAAACGACCGGCGGTATCGAGAATCACCACGTCATGATGCTGAATCTTGGCGTGCGCGATAGCACCGTTGGCGATATCGACCGGATCCTGATCCGCTGTGGAGGGGAAGAAATCCACTCCCACTTCGCCTGCCAGGGTTTCGAGCTGGCGGATCGCCGCCGGGCGGTAGATATCCGCCGACACCACCAGCACCTTCTTCTTTTTACGCTCTTTCAAAAAGCGTGCGAGCTTGCCCACCGAGGTCGTCTTACCGGCCCCCTGCAGACCCGCCATCATCAGCACGGCCGGCGGCTTGGTGGAGAGATCCAGCTCTTCGTTGGCTTCCCCCATCACTTTAACCAGCTCTTCGTTAACGATCTTAACGAAGACCTGGCCCGGGCTCAGGCTCTTGCTGACTTCCTGCCCGACAGCGCGCTCTTTAACACCGTTGATGAACTCTTTCACCACCGGCAAGGCCACGTCCGCCTCGAGCAGTGCCATACGCACTTCCCGCAGGGTGCCCTTGATATTCTCTTCAGTCAGTCGGGCCTGACCGGTAACGCTACGCAGCGTCTGTGTCAGTCGTTCCGTCAGATTGTCGAACATGAAAAACCTCTGCCTTGGACACCGGATAATAGGGCCGTTTTAGCCGCACACGCGATAAGGAACGGTGCCTCGATTGCTTGATCGCCACATTATACAGGAGCCACTGCTAACTAGGCACCCACCCACAGTGTCTCAATATTTCCCTGCTCCCCTATTTGTGACAAACTAGCGCGCTTATTAGGGAGGAGTTCAATGCTGTTCATCGCTACGCTGATCGCAATTATCGGCTACGCTGGAGGCGCCTGGCTGCAGTGGCAGCGTGTAGCCGCACCGGGCGAGGGGCAGCGCAACCTGATTCGGGCCCTCGGCCTGGGCGCATTCGTTGTGCACGGCTACGCCGTCTATGATGTTCTGCACTACCCGGAAGGGATCGATCTGGGAACCTTCCCGGTGGGCTCGCTGATCGCCTGGGTGGTGGTTGGGATTCTGCTCGCCAGCAGCCTGCGCCAGAAACTCGACAACCTGTTTATCGGTGCCTTTCCCATGGCGGCGATTACGGCCGCACTGGCTGCCTTTGGCCCGGATACCGGCGATCACCGCCTCTACCCGGGCGGACTGGTGATCCACATTCTGCTCTCACTGCTGGCTTACAGCATTTTCACCCTTGCCGCGTTGCAGGCACTGGTACTGTCCCGCCAGGAGCACTTGCTCAAGCATCATCACACCCGCGGGCTGATCCATACGTTACCGCCCCTGCAGATCATGGAACGGCTGCTGTTCGATATGCTCTGGTGCGGTTTCATCCTTCTCAGCGTGTCACTGGTCACCGGCTTTTTCTTTGTTGAGGACCTGTTTGCCCAACACCTGGCCCACAAAACGATACTGTCGATTATTGCCTGGCTGGTCTATGCCATCCTGCTGGCAGGTCGCCTGCTGATGGGATGGCGCAGTCAGACGGCGGTGCGCTGGACACTGGGCGGGTTCATCCTGTTGATGCTGGCGTTTTTCGGCTCAAAAATAGTGGTTGAGATGCTTCTAAAGGGCTAGCTCCGGCCGGCTTGACAGGGTACCCCTCGGACCAGACAATGGGGTCCCTTTTTCAGGTTAAGGTTTCACCACTTTGGAAGACGCGTCGATAAGCTCGTTACTCATCATTCTGCTGCTTCTCATCATCTGCTCTGCGTTCTTCTCCAGCTCCGAAACCGGCATGATGTCGCTCAACCGTTACCGTCTGCGGCACATGGTCAAGAACAATCATCGGGGCGCACGCCAGGCCAGCAGTTTGCTGGAACGGCCCGACCGCCTGATTGGCCTGATCCTGATCGGTAATAACTTTGTAAATATCCTGGCCTCGGCCATCGCCACCGTGATCGCCGTACGCATCTGGGGCGATGCCGGCATCGCCATCGCCACCACCGGCCTGACGCTGGTCATCCTGATTTTTGCTGAGGTCTCGCCCAAAACCGTGGCAGCCCTGCACCCGGAACGGATCGCGTTTCCCGCGGCCTATATCCTGCGTCCCATGCTCACGTTGCTCTATCCGCTGGTGGTCATCGTTAACACCATCACCAACGGTTTTCTGCGCCTGTTTGGCATCAACCTCTCCGGCAACAGCAACGAACACCTGAGTACCGAAGAGCTGAGGACCCTGGTTAATGAAGCCGGCTCACTGCTGCCACAACGCAATCAATCGATGCTACTCGGTGTTCTGGAACTGGCTGACGTGACCGTCAATGACATCATGATCCCTCGCAGCGAGGTGGAAGGGATCGACCTGGATCAGGAACTCGATGAGATTCTGACTCAACTGTCCCACACCAAACACACCCGCCTGCCCGTTTACCATGGTGATATCAACCAGGTTATCGGCATCCTGCATATGCGCAACCTGGCGCAACTGATCCAGCAGGGGCAGGTCACCAAACCGGCGATCATGCAGGTAGTACGCGAGCCTTACTTTGTACCGGAAAGTACACCGCTGCAGACCCAGCTGCTGAACTTCCAGAAGCAGAGCCGCCGTATCGGTATTGTGGTGGACGAATATGGTGATATCGAAGGGATCGTCACGCTGGAGGATATTCTGGAGGAGATCGTCGGTGAACTGTCGGCGGACAACGCGGGGCTCAACCAGGAGATCCATCCACAGGAGGATGGCAGCTACTTTATCGACGGCACGGCATATATCCGGGAGATCAACAAGAATCTGGACTGGAACCTGCCCACCGACGGTCCCAAGACATTAAACGGATTGATTACCGAAACGCTGGAGTCGCTGCCCGACGCCAATGTCTGCCTGCGGCTGGACGATTATCACTTTGAAACACTTCAAATCAGCGATAACCGGGTGAAAACCGTGCGTATCCACAAGGGGACACCCCAGCGACGCGGTAAGCACGGCTGAGACTGATTAAATATCGGTCTCACCCGCTTCTCGACGCCGAATCAGCGCCCAGACCGCCCGTTTCTCTTCATCGCTCATGGCACCCCAGTCAGCGATCTCCAGGCCACTGCGGCGACAGGCCGTGCACAGATCGTGCTCATCCAGCATACAGATCCCCAGACAGGGGCTGGGCACCGCCGCGCGGCGGGTCTGTTCACTCATACTTCCTCCCGATGCTCTGGCCGCGGTCGCATGGGCAAACCGGCATCAAACCCTATATTCAGCAACTCCACCAGCACATAGGCGGTCAGTCCCCAGATAATCTCACCCTCATACGCCCAGGCCGGCACATAATGAGTCTTGCCCCGGAACGGGATCTGATCAGTACGCAACGGCGGCTGTTCAATGAAGAAGCTCAGTGGAACCCGGAAAATCATCTCGATCTCATCCGGGTTCGGTATCAGCTGGATACGGGGGGGAATAATCCCGACCCAGGGCGTAACCGCCAACTGATGCTTGGAAACCAGCTGACCTAACGAACCAATCACCCGCACTTTGCCGGAATCGAGCCCAACCTCTTCACGGGCCTCACGCAGCGCCGTCGCCAAAAGATCGGTATCCTCCGTATCTTTCTTCCCCCCCGGAAAAGCCACCTCACCCCGGTGTGTAGACAGCGTTTTCGAGCGCAGGGTCAGGATCACTTCCGGATCCGGCTTATCGGTCAGCGCGACCAGAACTCCGGCTTCGGAGCCCGGCGCACGAAGCCGCCATGGCCGGTGCGTCGCCAGCCGTTCGGTCAGTTGTTCTAGCATAGATATCTCCGACAGTCGGTCTATGATACCCCGCCGTCGGTTATTGGAAAACTTCGCTGTTGAGCCGCTTCCTTCACCTCCCTAAAATGGAGAAAAAAGCCGGAAACGAATTATGAAATATTGCAGCCAGTGTGGCGAAAGCGTCGAGCAGCGTATCCCGGAGGGCGACAACCGGGAACGCCACGTATGCCCGGCTTGCGGCACAATCCACTACCATAACCCGCGCGTCATCGCCGGCTGCCTGCCGGTCTATGGTGATCGAGTACTGCTGTGCCGCCGGGCCATTGAGCCGCGTCTGGGCTACTGGACGCTGCCGGCCGGGTTCATGGAGAACGGCGAATCCACCGAAGATGCGGCACGTCGGGAGACCCGCGAAGAGGCGTGCACCGAGGTGGATATCGTCTCGCTCTACACACTGACCTCCATCATCCACGTCAACCAGGTGCAACTGATCTATCTGGCACAGATGCCGGAAAAGCGCTTCGGCCCATCAGAGGAATCACTGGAGGTCAGGCTGTTTCGCGAGGATGAGATTCCCTGGGACAACCTTGCTTTTGAGACCATCCGCCAGGTGCTAACGCTTTATTTTCAGGATCGCAAGCACCAGCAGTTCCCTCTACGCCATATGGAGATTGACCGGAACGCCTTTCACAGCGCCCGGGTACACCTCTAATCAATCAGCGAGATACGTTCTTGGAATACAGTAAAGCGGCACTGGCGTTTCAGCGCAAAATCTACCTGGCCTGGCTGATCGACCAGTCACCCCACAGTCTGCTCAGCCTGCAACACACCACCGGCATGCCCCGCCGTACGCTTCAGGATACCCTGAAAACCCTGTCCGACCTGGGGATTCAGTGCACCTTCGAGCAGCAAAGTGGCGAGCGTAATAACCAGGGTCACTACCGGATCGCGGACTGGGGACCGATCGACCCCACATGGGTCAGCCACCACCGGTCTGCAATCTGCTCGGCACTGGGCATACCGGCAACGGACTGACCCGCGCGGATCAGTCCAGGCTGCCGGTTTTACGCAACGTCTCGATCTGTTTGAGGTAACCGCGATAGTCCGGGCTGTCCTGACGGCTGTAGTTGAGGTTACGAATCAGCCCTGTCAGTGTCACAAAGTAATCGCGCGCTGCTTCCTTATCGGCCAGGTTTGGCAGCTTTTCCAGGCACTCGACCAACAGGCTGAGTAACACCTGCTGCCGCTCGATCGGTGTAGAAACATCCACCGGGTCAAACGCATCCTGCTGCAGGTAAACCTGATCCAGGCAACGCGCTTTCTGCCACGTGAGGTAGTCCTCCAGTGTGACCCCCTCCTCCCCGGTCACCTCCATCATCTGCTGCACGGACTCACCCTCTTTAAGCAGTCTGACCAACTGCCGCACACGATCAGTCCAGCCTGCTTCCAGCTCCTGCTCGAACCAGGGGCTGAGTTGATCCAGATAACGTGACCAGGAGATCAGCGGGTCCACCGCCGGATAAGCGCGTTTATAGGCCCGGTCTGCGCTGAGCCCCAGGAAGGTTTTGACGGTACGTAGCGTCGCCTGCGTCACCGGTTCTTCGAAATTACCGCCTGCCGGAGATACCGTACCAATCAGGGTCAGTGAGCCCTCACCTCCATCGAACGTCGTGACAACGCCCGCTCGTTCGTAAAGCGCTCGAATGGATGACTCAAGATAGGCCGGGAAGGCCTCCTCACCGGGGATCTCCTCCAAACGCCCGGAGGTTTCGCGCATGGCCTGCGCCCAACGGGAGGTGGAGTCGGCGATCAACAGCACGTTATAGCCCATCTGACGGTAATACTCGCTGATGGTAATCCCGGTGTAGATCGACGCTTCACGGGCCGCCACCGGCATGGAGGAGGTGTTGCAGATAATCACCGTCCGGTCCATCAGGGTTCCACCCCGCGGGTCCGGTGTGTTGGGAAACTCAGTGATCGTTTCCACAACCTCACCGGCACGTTCACCGCAGGCCACGATCACGACAATATCCACGTCCGAATAGCGCGAAATCAGGCTCTGCAGTACCGTTTTACCGGCGCCGAACGGCCCGGGTATACAGGCCGTACCGCCGCGCGCCACTGGGAAGAAGGTGTCGATCAGACGGATACTGGTCAGCAGTGGCTGGCTGGGGAAAAGGCGCTCGCAGTAGCCTTCACGCAGCAGGTCACGATTCACCGGAATTCGCACCGGCCAGTTCTGCTGCATGGTCACCTCGCGCTCGCGCCCCTGCCCATCGGTCAGACGCACCACCGGGGTCGTGACCGTGAAGCTGCCCTCCTGCACCCAGCTGACCTCGGCCTCACCACGCATATTGAACGGTGCCAGAATCCGATGTTCAAAGCGCCCCTCCTGAACGGTACCCAGCAGGCTGCCTGCACGGACGCGAGAGCCGATCTTTACCTTGGGCACGAACGACCAGTGCTGTTCCTGATCGATACCGTCAACCTCCAAGCCACGTGGCAGGAAAAACCCATGCTGACTGGCGATAAGCTCTAACGGATTCTGCAAGCCATCATAAACCTGACCCAGCAACCCCGGCCCCAGCGAAACCGACAGCATCTCACCGGTCTGCTCTACCGCGTCCCCCACGGCCACGCCCCGGGTGTTCTCGAACACCTGAGCATCCGCCTCGCCGTAGCGCACGCGCAAAACCTCGGCCTTCAGTTTCTCCTCAAAGCGCGCTTGCGAACGCTTCGGGCAGATCAGAACCACCTCATTCTTAATGATGGGATAAAAACTTCCCTCGTCATCGGTGAGCAGCGCTATGGTTACGATATCGTCATGCACCGCTTTCACACGTGCGCGGATCTGTCCCGGCTCCGTCATGCCTTGCTCCCTTCACCCATCGATAGACCGGTCTCGGCATCAAAACGGGCCAACGCACCGCTTACCCACCGGTCGAAATACTCTTGTGCACTGGTCGCGCTCCAGCGCAGCCGATACTCAGCCAACGCCCAGCGCAGTCGATACCCCGCCACCGCGGCAAAACCAAACCCCTGCTCCTGCTCCAGACGCGTCAGGCGATGCCATAACCGCTCCAGCAGCAGCATCTCCAGCTCACGACTCTGATTAGCCTCCAGCGCATCTTTCGCCCGGGACAACCAGGGAAAACGGCGTTCCAGCCCCAACAGCGGCTGCTGCCAGTTACGCCGAATCAGCCAAACCAGCGGCCCAAACCCCTTAAAATTGCTGCCATCCTGCTGGCCCGCCAACCGGTAGCGCAGCGCGGCCACCAACGTGCGCGACTGCAGATAATCGGCAATCACCTCGGCCAGCGCCGGGTCCTCAATCGCTGCCAGCTCCTCCTCCCAGAGTCGAATTTCATCACTGTCCGAGAGAGTCTCATCGCCCAGCCGCTCCCGCTGGCATAAGCGCAGCGCCCGCTGTAACTGTTCAGCATCCGACGGCGTCAACATGCTCAGCCGCTGCTCCAGCTTGAGCGTGGAGCAGGGCAACTCCTTGAGCCGGTCCAGCGGTGCCAGCCAGGGCAGCGCCGGAATCAGCGTGTAGTAATCGGCCATATCAGCGGATCACCCCTTCCAGCAACGCCCGGAAACGGGGCTGCAGGTGGCGCAGCAACAGCTCGGCCAACGCCCGATCACTCAAATCCAGCTCGGCATCTTCACCGGAGAAACGAAGCACCAGCCCTTTCTGCCCTTCGCCGATATCGAATCGCACGCCCTCTTTAAGCTGTTCTGCCAGCAGCTGTTCAACAAAACTGCTGAGCTTACCTTCCCGGTAGGCATGGGGATTGGCACGTAACTCATCGATACCGACAAACTGTTCCGGCAACAGGACCTGAATCGCTTTGTCGCCGATCTCGGCATCATCTCGCACCCGGCATACCAGTTCGCGCAGCAGCTCCTTCATGAACGAGGCATCATCGAGCTGTTCGCTCGCCAGCACACGTACCCGATCGGCGAAGACGCGGCCGAGCGACTCGCGCAGTTGCAGTTGGACATCACGGGCGGCGATGCGCAGAGCATCCTCTCCGCCCCGGCGCAGACGCTCCGCCTCGCTGCGTGCGCGATCGCGGATCTGGCTCGCCTCCTGCTCCGCCTGCTCGATCAGCCAATCGGCTCGGTGTTGCGCCTCTTCAATCAGCTGAGCCGCCTCCTGCTGCCCTTTCTCCACACCCTTCTGGCGCAGGCGTTCGATTAAGGCTTCTACGCCGGACGCCGCATGGGTCTTTTCGATCTCACTCATGGTGCCCCCATTACGCCGGTATGCCGGCGCTGATCACCAGTGCGAAAATAAAGGCGAATACGGCAAAGCCCTCGACGATGGCGGCCGGTGCCACGGACATACCGAAGATCTCGGGTTTGATCTTGGACACGTTGATTGCCGAGGCACAGCACTGACCCTGGCGCCAGGCGCTGAACAGCAACGCAAGGCCCGCCAGAATCCCCACCGCAAACAAACCCGGTGCGTTTTCGATAGTGACTTCACGATTCAGGGAGAACATCACCACGATGCCATAGATCGTCTGTGACGACGGCATCGCCGCAATACCCACATAGCGGCCGTGACCGGTTTCCGTTTCCAGCAGTGCACCACAGGCCGCCTGTCCAGCCAGCGCGCAACCGATGATACTTCCGATGGCACCCAGCGCCATCGGCCCATAAAGGCCCGCCCATCCGAGGGCAATAATCAGGTTATCCAAGGGTTAACCTCCCGCTTGGCAAAGGGTTGAAACGCATAGCCTTCATCTGAAAGGCTCCAGTTGTAAAACTCGATCAGGTTGAGGCGCAATCCATGGATCACGCCACTGACCACCGCCAACACGAAATTGAGCAGATGGCCGACCACCAGTATCAGCACCTCCAGCAACACCCCCATCCCCGGCAGGGCTGTCGCCACATCCTGCGCCAGCTGATTGAATGTCAGCGCCAGTGACGCGCTGGCCAACCCCAGTGCGAACAGGCGCAGGTAACTGAGCACATCACCAAACATGGAGGAGAGCCCGGTCAGGGCCAGCAGCCCATCCAGAGCCCGGAACAGAAGCGTGCGCGGGTCTGTCCCCCGACGCTCACTGGAGCACGCGAACACCAGCAGCAGACCGATGCCCCCCAACATCCAGATCGGCACCGAAGGCCCGCGCTGCCATAACAGCAAACCGGCCAGTATCATCAGGATCCATCCACCCGAAGCCAGTGCGACAGGGCTGGACCGCCGCCGCCAGCCGTTGATGCCGTTGGCGATTACCAGGTGCCCGGCACCGATAAATATGGACAGGTTCATCATGCTGTCGAAGTCATTAACATCCAGCACCTGCATCGAACCCAACAGATGAAACGGGGCCTGAGCACCAAAGTAACTGCCCACCAACACGCCATATACAAAGGAGAATCCAGCCAGAGTGGCCCCCAGAACACGCAGACGTTTGCCCGTATCGCTCTGTCCCATGCGACGCCAGTAAAATGCCAGGACAGCGATGAGCATGAGCGCATAGCCTGCATCAGACAAAATCAGCGCAAAGAAGGTAGCAAAAGAGAAAAACACCACACGCGATGGATCCCAGGCCCGGTAACCCGGCATCTGGTAAAAGCGCACCACATCCTCACCGCCGGACAACAGCGGTGGATTCTCCAGCAACGTGGGCGGCAGTTCGTCCGGTTCGGGTTCATCCAGGATCAACGCCAGACCGTGCCGCTCGGCAAACGCTCTAAGCTCATCACTGCGCCCACTGTCAATCCAGCCCTGCAAGGCGAACACGCCATCCCGGTCCAGGGTGTTAGCCCCCACTTCAGCTCGCTCCGCCGCATCGGCGTTTCCTGCCAGAGAGCGCTCAAGCATGTAGAGCCAGCGGGTATCCGCTTCACGCTCACCATCGAGAGACTCAAGCTCTATCTCGATATCCTGAAGCTCCCGCTCAAGGGTCACCAGCGGAACGGACCCGGTATGCGTGCGCGGTACCGGCATCTGATTGGTACGCGGTTCTTCCTCCGCAATCACCGCCACATACGTATGCCGGTTATCTCGATGTACCACACTCCAGACCAGATCGCTCTTTTCCACCTCGTTCATCCGGTAGTTGGGCACCAAATAGAACCAGAGCCGTTCGCCCAGCAAACCATGCTCGCCGGGTAGCTCAAAGCTTCCCCAGGGGGTCAGGTCCTTGATCCGTTTCACCAGCGCATCGCGCTGCTCTTCAAGCCGCATTCGGCGCCGGCGGCGCTTCAGAACCTGGTTAACCACGGCGGCCAGATCGAAGTGACGCTCGCTGGTAACCTGACGCCGTTTACGCGGGCAGCTGGCGAGATAATGAAGCGCGGTTCGCAACTGCTCGGGTGTCACACCCAGATCATCGCTCCACTCAAGCGATCCGGCCTGTTTGGCCAGCGGCAGAATGTGAACGGCACCCAGCGCCTGAAGTGCGTCAAGCGCCTGCGCTTTCTCCTCCAGCATCCCAACCAGTGTTGCTTTCTTAAGCGCGCGTATAGTCATGACGCCGCCCTCATCCGTTTACCCTTGGCTATCTTGGCGCGCACAACCCCGGCTCGCTCTGCATCGGAGAGCGCAATTCGGATGCGACGGATGTTACGTTCGGCGCGGGGGATCAATACCTTGTCAAAAAGGTTCAAGCGCTGGGTGGTTTTACGCAGGGCAGCTTCCAGTCGCTCCAGGCGCTGCGCCTCTACCTGTTTTGCCAGCTCCACTCGCAGCCGCTCCTCGGCCAGAACCAGCGCCGTATCCACCCAGGCGGGCAGCGCCAGTCGGGAGTGCTCGCGCCGGTCGATATCCACTTCGGTCAGCGCAGGAAGTTCGATACCTACCAGATTCACTTGAATCAGCTCCACCCGACGTACCGATATCAGCGCACTGAGATCCAACCCGCTACCGGCCAGCATCGGCAGTTGATCGCCCACCTGCCGGTTGATCTCATCCAGCCGGGCTTGATAGGTACTCAGCTCACGACGGCTGGTCTGACGGGCGGCCAGTATCTGCTTGCGCTTCAGGTCCAGCGCCGGCACAAACTGCCGGAACGCCTTCAGGCGACCGGATTCACGATGCAGCGAGCTCTTATTGAGGGCCAGCTTAGCCACAGCTTACCCCTGTACCGCCGACTGTTTGGACTGTGGGAAATACTTGCTGACCAGCGAATCCTTCATCAGCAGCTCCCGTGCCTCGAAACACTCGGCCAGCGTCTGCCAGCACAGATCCAGGGCCTCCTCCAACGGCAATGCAACCCTGATATCCATGAAGCGATCCCGGAACAGCTCACCAAACTTCAGCAGCCGTTCATCATATTCAGTCAGATCAAAGGACATCGCCTGCTTCTGCTCGGCATCCTGCGCCGCCGCATAAAAACGGACCATGGTATTCATAATCTGGCTGTGATCCTCTCGGGTCACTTTGCCGATAACATGCTGTTTTAACCGCGACAGTGAACCGAACGGGTCGATCACACCATCATGCAGATAGAACTGACCCTCGGTGATATAACCGGTGTTATCCGGTACCGGGTGGGTGACGTCATCACCGGGCATGGTGGTTACCGAAAGAATAGTGACCGATCCGGCCCCCTTGTAATCACAGGCCTTCTCATAACGCCGCGCCAACTGGGAGTAGAGATCACCGATATAGCCCCGGTTCGACGGGACATGCTCCATGGCAATCCCCACCTCTTTGAGGGCATCGGCATAGGCGGTCATATCAGTGAGCAGCACCAAAACGCGTTTGCCCTCCTCTACCGCGAAGCGCTCGGCCACCGCCAGCGCCATATCCGGCACCAACAGCCCTTCTACCACAGGGTCCGACCCCTGATGGACAAACATCACTGTGCGCGCCAACACACCGGCCTCTTCAAAGGCCTGACGGAAGAAGTGGTAATCATCGAAGATCAAGCCCATCCCCCCGAACACCACGATATCGGCATCCGCCTGCGAACCGATCTGCGCCAGCAGCCGGTTATAGGGTTCCCCCGCGACAGAAAAAATCGGGATTTTCTGGCTTTCTACCAGGCAGTTGAAGATGTCGATCATCGGCACATCGGTGCGGATCATCCGGGATGCAAGAATACGTCGGGCCGGGTTGACGGTGGGACCATCAATTTCGATACGCGCTTCCTCGCTCAGTTCGGGGCCTCCGTCGATGGGTCGCCCCGCGCCAGAAAAGCTGCGTCCGAGAATGTTGGGCGAGAAGGTGACCTGCATCGGGTGGCCAAGAAAACGAACACCGGCCTGGGTCGAAAGCCCTTTGGTACCGGAAAACAGCTGCAGCGAAACTTCATCCTCCTCAATCCGGATCACCTGCGCCATGTAGGGCGGCTGATCCGGATCCAGGGTATTTTCAATCATCGCCAGATCACCAAAGCCAATCTGCGACACCTCGCCTTCTGACGGCGCGGGGACATGCACTTTGACGATATCACCAATGATTTCGAGTATGCGGGAATAACGTACCAGCAGCTGAGTCACGGTCTGCTCCCTGTCATGAGTTGGCTGGTTAAAGCTCGAGGCTATCCGGGTCGGTTAACGGCCATAGATCGAAGGCGACTTCTTCGTAGGGGTGCGCACTGCGCAACGCGGCCATTACCGCCTTCACCTGCCCATCATTACAGACAAGTTCGACCTTCCATTCGTCGACCCGCTCCTCATCTCCCACACGCCCCAGGTGTGGATTCGCGCCGGCCAAGGGTCTGAATTGCCCAAGCCCGCGGGTCTGAAAGCAGCAGCGGTCGTAATCACCGATTCTTCCGCCCCCGGCGGCGAACACCGCCTCCTTGACCGATTCCAGGTGCGAATCAGGCACGAAAAAGCATAGCTTGTACATAATGCATCCTTGGTAGCTCACTGCCGCGACAAACCTTTTATGCGCGAGCCTTACAGCCCTACATATAACGCCGCTTTAGCCCATGTTGCAACCGCACAAACGCTATAGTTACAAAGTTGGGCTGCAAAAAGATGACGCTGTTCAAGCGCCTCCAAAAACAGAACGAAAATCAGTATGAGAAGATAGCCGATTGAATCGACCTCTGCCAAAACGGTGTAGGGCCGAGGATTCAGGCTATAATCGCCGAGACCAACATGAGCACTCTACGTAATGAATAAATTTGATACCGCCCTGATCAACATCCTTATCAAGGATGCACGCATCTCATTTGCCGATATCGCGCGACAACTCAATGTATCACGGGCGCATGCTCGAGCCCGCGTACAAGCGCTGGCCGAAGAGGGGGTGATCGAAAAATTCACAACGGTCATCAACCCGGAAAAGCTGGGTAAAACGATCTCCATGTTTATCGACCTGAAAGTCACCCCCCAATCAATCGAGAACGTGGCTGAAGAGCTGGCCGCGCTGCCAGAGGTTGTGAGTCTGTATATCATGTCGGACCTGCGCAGCCTGCACATCCATACTCTGACCGACAGTCTCGACAGCTTTGACCAGTTTGCTCAAAACCATATCTTCGGCCGTCCCGAGATCATGTCAGTTGAGTGCAACAGCCTGCTGAAACGGGTTAAACACCGCAGAGGCGGGGCACGACTTTAAAGAACGGTTTCGGTTTGAAAGCGGTGACTATTAATTTTGCACATGCTTGGTGCAAAAATCCTCCCCTGGTGCACGTTGAACATCTGACACTTTAAAGCCGTCGCCGATGTCATTTGTGTACCGCTCTATCTCCCCAAACGACTCCCAGTTTACAACTGCTAAAAGTTCACCTTAAAAAACAGCTTTTGTTTCTTCCCCCTCTAGCCCAACCGCTTCTTTTTGATCCCGAATATTCTTCACCCACAACCACCAAAAAACAAAATAAAATCTTATTTTTCATACAGTTATAGAAAAATTAAAAACTGGCACGCGCCCTGCTCTAGGGAAATAAGAATCGCGACGCACAGGCTTCGCGCTCTACCCTTTGTCAGACAGGAGCAACCGAAATGACTATGAAACGACGCAAATTCATCAGTGCAGCCCTGGCCTCTACTGCCGTTGGCGCCACACTCGGCGCTCCAGCCATAGCGCGTGCCGCCGCTTCGAAAGAAACTTTCAACTTCAAAATGACCAACGCCTATCCGCCGGGGGCTCCGTTCTACGTACAGGGCCCGGGTAGCCCGATGGATTTCTGCGAGAAGGTCAAGGTCATGTCGGGTGGCCGGATGAATATTCAGCACTTCGCCGCTGGCGAACTGATTCCAGCGATGGAAGGCTTCAACGCTGTTGCCTCCGGTACCGTTGAGATGAACGCCGCTAACGCTTACTTCTGGGCAGGCCAAATTCCGGCAGCCCAGTACTTCACCACCGTACCTTTCGGCATGAGCACCCAGGGCATGAACGCCTGGCTGTATCACGGTGGTGGCCTGGAGCTGTGGCATGAGATCTATGCCGAACACGGTCTGATCGCCTTCCCGATGGGTAACACCGGCGTACAGATGACCGGCTGGTTCCGTGACCCGCTGGAAAGCGTGGATGACCTCAAGGGTCTGAAGATGCGTATCCCGGGCCTTGCCGGCAAGGTTTACTCCGAGCTGGGTGTTAATCCGGTACTGCTGCCGGGTGGCGAAATCTTCCCCGCGCTAGAGCGTGGCGTTATCGACGCTGCCGAGTTCGTTGGTCCCTACCAGGATCGCCGCCTGGGGCTGCACAAAGCCGCCAAGTACTACTACACCACCGGCTGGGGTGAGCCCACCAACGTCACTGAACTGCTGATCAACAAGAGCGCCTGGGACGGCCTGCCGAAAGACCAGCAGGAGATCATCAAGGCTGCGGCTGCGGCCTGTGTCACCGAGAGCTTCACCTGGTGTGAAGCGGTCAACGCCAATGCCATGACCGACCTGGTCGAAAACGAAGGCGTTATCGCCCAGCCGCTGCCGGGCTCCATCGTCAGCCGTCTGCAGGAAGTGACCGCCGACACCCTGGAAACCATGGCAGCCGCGGATCCGCTGACGGGCAAGGTGCACAAGTCGTTTATGGAGTTCCGCAAGAAGCATGCTTCCTGGGCTGCGCTCAGCGAAAAACCTGTTCTGAACCTGCTGTAATGGTACCGCATGAAAACCGCGATTAACGCCATAGAGTGGTTGGTCGAAGCAATGGGGGGGCTGGCACGATTAGTCGTGCTGGCCCTGGTCCTGCTGGTCGCCACCGACGTCATTCTGCGCTACCTGTTTTCCATCGGCCCCGTGGCCCTGCAGGAGCTGGAGTGGCACCTGATCTCGCCGATCGCCCTGATCGGCCTCTCCTACACCATGAAGCACCGCGCCGATGTGCGCGTGGATTTTCTTTACGAACGCTTTAACTGGCGTCTGAAAGCCTTCGTTGACCTGTCTGCCGCATTACTGACACTGGCCGTGGCGGTGATTATCACCTACCTGTCGCTGGCTTATGTGCAGCAGTCGTTCCGGATGGGCGAAGGCTCTCCCGATCCAGGTGGTCTGCCTATGCGCTATCTGCTCAAGGCCTTTATTCCGCTGGGCTTCGGCCTGCTATCCCTGCAGGGGCTGGCGGAAAGCCTGCGCTCACTGCTGGTGCTGTGCGGCAAACTGCCGCCTGACACATCGAACGAAACGACTGATCAAACAACTACTGCCGAGGAGGTCGCATGAGCGGTAACGAGTGGCTGATCATCGGTATGATCGGCGGTTTCCTCGGCCTGATGGTGATCGGTATTCCGGTGGCGATCTCTCTGGCAGTGTCCGGCTTTGTGGCCGGCTATCTCGGTTTCGGGCCGATGCTGTTCAACCTGATGCCTGCACGCCTTTACGGCGTTGTGACCAACTACACCCTGATGGCGGTGCCACTGTTCGTGTTTATGGGCGTGATGCTGGAGAAATCCAGGGTGGCCGAGAACATGCTGGAAACCATCGGCAAGGCCATGGGCGGCGTGAACGGCGGCATGGGCCTGGCGATCATCCTGGTTGGCGTATTGATGGGTGCCTCCACTGGTATTGTTGGTGCTACCGTCGTGACCGTAGGCCTGCTGACCCTGCCATCACTGCTGCGTCGCGGCTACGCACCCAGCGTTGCCTGTGGCACCATCTGCGCCTCAGGTACACTGGGGCAGATCATTCCGCCGAGCCTGGTGCTTATCCTGCTTTCCGATATCGTCGGTGAGTCGGTGGGCACCCTGTTTGCGGCCGCTTTTGTACCGGGGCTGGTGCTGGCCCTGATCTACGTGGCCTACCTGCTGATTCTCGGCAAGATCAAGCCGGAGTGGATGCCTGCGATCCCGGCGGAAGAGCGTGCCGAAGTCACCGGCAAGCAGCTCGCCAAGGATCTGCTGCGCGATGTCTGCCCGCCGCTGTTCCTGGTAGTTGCCGTACTCGGTTCCATCGTCGGCGGTATCGCTGCTCCGACCGAAGCCGCCTCCATGGGCGCACTGGGTGCGCTGGCGATCGCCCTGGCGTTCAAGCGCCTGAACTGGACACTGGTCAAGGAAGCGCTGCATGGTACCCTGACCATCTCCGCCATGGTGTTCTTTATCCTGCTGTGCGCTCAGCCGTTCTCGCTGGCGTTCCGCGGGCTGGGTGGCGACCAGATGGTTCACCACATGTTCGAGATGCTGCCGGGCGGCGAACTGGGTGCACTGCTGTTCCTGATGGCGCTGCTGTTTGTTCTCGGTTTCTTCCTGGAATGGATCGAGATCTCCTATATCGCACTGCCCATGTTCCTGCCGGTGTTTATGAACTACGGCACCGACATGGTGTGGCTGTCGATTCTGGTAGCGATGAACCTGCAGATGTCCTTCCTGACACCGCCCTTTGGCTGGGCGCTTTTCTTCCTGAAAGGCGTAGCACCACCGGGGGTGACAACGCGGGATATCTACGTGGGTGCGCTGCCGTTTGTATTGCTTCAATTCGCTGCCGTGGTGGTGCTGTTCCAGTTCCCCTCACTGGTCACCTGGCTGCCTGAAGCGATCGGTTGGTAAAACCCTTATAACAATCTAAGGACACGTTTATGGATATACTCTCGGATTATTCGACAACCTGGCTGATCGGCCTGGCTGTCGCTCTGGTCGTAACCGGTGTGATCGCAGGCCTGATGGCGGGGCTGCTCGGCGTGGGCGGCGGCATCGTTATCGTGCCGGTGCTCTACCACCTGTTTACCCTGCTCGGCATCGATGAAGCGGTGCGTATGCATGTGGCGGTGGGCACCTCACTGGCGACCATCATCCCCACCTCGATCATGTCGTCGCGGGCACACTTCAAGAAGGGCAGCCTGAACCCGGACCTGCTGAAGCAGCTGGTACCGGGCGTGATCATCGGTGTCATCATCGGCGCCGTGGCCAGCGGCTACTTCAGTGGCAAGGTGCTGACCGCTATCTTTGCCACCATTGCCCTGCTGGTCGCGCTGAACATGGCGTTCAAGAAAGATGGCTTCAATCTGGCCGACGAACTGCCCGGTACCCTGGGCACCGGCGTGATCGGTACCTTCATTGGCGGTATATCCACCCTGATGGGCATCGGCGGCGGCACTCTCAGCGTGCCGATCCTGAGCGCGTTCAAAACCCCGATGCATACAGCCGTCGGCACAGGTGCAGCCCTGGGTCTGGTGATCAGTCTGCCCGGCGCCATCGGCTTTCTGATCAACGGTATCGGCGTCGACGCGCGCCCGCCGCTGTCGATCGGTTACGTTAACCTGATCGGCTTGTTCCTGATCATCCCGGCTACCATGAAGATGGCCCCGGTCGGTGCGAAGATCGCCCACGCGATCAACGCCAAACTGCTGCGCCAGCTGTTCGCCCTGTTCCTGGCGATCACCTCGCTGCGCATGTTTTACGGCCTGTTCACTGGTTAAAGAGCCTTCAGCGAGGAGCAGACAAAAAGCCCTCAGCCAATAACGGAGAACAACAATGCTGAAAACGGTTTATTCAACCCGGGGTATGATGGTTGCCCCCCATCACCTGGCTGCCCAGGCGGGCCGTGATGTGCTGGCCGAAGGCGGTAACGCCGTCGAGGCGATGGTTGCTGCGGCATCCACCATCGCCGTGGTCTACCCGCACATGAACTCCATCGGCGGCGACGGTTTCTGGCTAATCCATGAACCGGGCAAGGCGCCGGTGGCGATCGACGCCTGCGGCCGCGCGGCGAAAAAAGCGGACCGCAACTTCTACGCAGGACTGGATGCAATCCCCAGCCGCGGCGCCACCGCAGCCCTCACCAGCGCCGGCACCATCGGTGGCTGGGCTGAAGCGTTAAAAGTCGCTGCAGGCTGGGGCGGCTCACTGCCGCTGAGCCGCCTGCTGGAAAGCGCGATCAGCCACGCCCGCAACGGCATCGTGGTTACCGAAAGTCAGTCGGCGCTGACCGCATCCAAGTTGGATCAACTGCAGAGTGTTCCCGGTTTCACCGACACTTTCATGCTGAATGGCCAGGTACCCGATGTGGGCGCCCTGATGACCCAGAGCAAACTGGCCAATACGCTGGAGCAGCTGGCCCGTGCCGGCCTCGATGACTTCTATCGCGGCGAGCTGGGCCGCGCCATGGGCGAAGAGCTGGAACGCCTGGGCAGCCCGCTGACCGCGGACGATCTGGCCGACTACAGCGCCAGCCAGGTAAAACCGCTGGAAGTCGCCGTCAACGGCGCCAAGATCTACAATCTGCCGCCGCCTACCCAGGGCCTGGCGTCGCTGATGATCCTGGGGATTTTCGACAAGCTCGGCATCACCGAAGCGGAAGGTTTTGCCCATCTGCACGGCCTGATCGAATCCACCAAACGCGCCTTCCGCGTGCGTGACACCAACGTCACCGACCCGGACCGTCTGCCGGCAGGGCCGCAGTCATTCCTGGATCCTGCGGTGCTGCAGAAGCTGGCCGACGAGATCGACCCGGAGAAAGCCCTGCCCTGGCCTGACCCGGCCAGCCCGGGCGATACCATCTGGATGGGCTGCATCGACAGCGAAGGTCGTGCGGTGAGTTTTATTCAGAGCATCTACTGGGAGTTCGGCTCCGGCATCGTGCTCGACAGCACCGGCGTCAACTGGCAGAACCGCGGTATCAGCTTCTCGCTTGATCCCAAGGCACTGCAAGCGCTGGAACCCGGCCGCAAGCCGTTCCACACCCTGAACCCGGCCCTGGCCCGTTTCGACGACGGCCGCGTGATGAGCTACGGCACCATGGGTGGCGAAGGTCAGCCACAGACACAGGCGGCGGTGTTCAGCCGCTATGCCATGCTCGGCCTGCCACTGCAGCAGGCGGTCACCGCGCCGCGCTGGCTGCTCGGACGTACCTGGGGTGATACCAGCACCACGCTGAAGCTGGAAAGCCGGTTCGACCCGACACTGGTGCAACAGTTGCGTGACGCAGGCCACGAAGTGGAGATGCTGGACGAGGCGTTCAGCGATACCATGGGCCATGCCGGTGCACTGGCCCGACGCCCCGACGGGGTGCTGGAGGGCGCCGCGGATCCGCGCAGTGACGGTTGTGTCGCGGCCCTTTAAATGAACGGGTAGACCGATAGCCCAAGAACAAGGAGTACTGAATGCACACCCCGAAACTCGGCTTTATCGGAATGGGCCTGATGGGTATTCCCATGAGCAGACGGCTGATGCAGGCAGGCTATTCGGTCTGCGTTTGGAATCGCACTCCCGACAAATGCGAGCCACTCAGGCAGCAGGGAGCTCAGGTAGCCAGCTCTATTGCCGAGCTGCTCGCCAGCTGCGACATCCTGTTCACCTGCGTCTCCGACTCAGCAGCGATGGAGGAGCTTGTTCTGGGCTCTGAGGGTATTGCCACGCACGGACAGAACGGGCAGATCCTGATCGACTGCTCCAGCATCGCTCCCGATACCACGCGCAGCCTGGCTGATGACATTGCCCGGCGCTGCGGTATGCACTGGGTTGATGCGCCGGTCTCCGGCGGGGTCGCGGGCGCCGAGCAAGGCACCCTGGCCATTATGGCCGGTGGTGATGAGAAAATCGTCGATCACGTGCGCCCGGTACTCGCCCCTCTCTCTCAACGGGTCACCTACATGGGACCGGTCGGCTCCGGGCAGGTCACCAAAATCTGCAACCAGATGCTGGTTTCCTGCAATGTACTGGTGATGGCCGAAGTGTTCGCCCTGGGCGAGAAGGCGGGTATCGATACCGAACGGTTGCCCGAAGCGCTCAGCGGCGGGTTTGCCGACTCGATCCCGCTGCAACTGACGGGCCCCCGGATGGCCAACAAAGCGTTCGATGAGATCAAGTGGCACGTAAAAACCCTGCTAAAAGACCTGGACATGGCTGGTGATCTGGCGAGGGCCATGGGGAGCGCCACGCCGATGGCGGGCCTGGGCGCTGAGCTGATGCGCCAGCACGGCTGCCGTGGTTATCTGGAGCAAGACCCGGCAACGCTTATAAAACTGTTTCAGGACAATTAAACGGGTATTACCGCGTTACCGGTCGTCATCGACCTTATTTGCGCCGCGCTTAAACGTTGTATAGTACTTGCTTCGCATTATCTTGAGTGGAAGTAACGCGCAGGCATGACAAACGGCGAGGTATATACAAACCGACTCAGGCAATCAGTCCGGGCCTACAAGGGACTCCTGGAGTTCGCTTTCGCACTGATACCCGCCGTGGCCGTCGGTTATATTTTTCTGTTCACTGATGACAACGCGGTGTTCAGAGACTACCTGGCGCATGAGCTGGCAATTGGGCTGGCGGTTATCTTAAGCGGATTTATCGCCCTCATTACTTGGCGTTGCCACCTGGCATCAAGAGAACCGTTTTTACGTTGGCTGGCACTGGGCTTCGCCGGTTTCACACTGGTGTACCTGCCTCATGGAGTCCTGACACGTTCTGCCGACCACAACATTTGGCTCTTTCTACTCTATGGTCCGGCCGCTCGATTGACGATGATGGCCTGCTTGACCATCGGGCTTCTCAATATGGGCCGCCCGGTGACACCCGCCAACCCGGCGCAAGATCGCCGCTTCTGGATGACCGGTCTGGTTACATTTTTTGTTATCGACATCGCCGTGGGACTGCTGGCCAGCTTCCCCATGGGCGGAGAACCCTGGGTTCGAATTAGCCTGGAGAGTGGCGCACTGGCGCTGATGCTGGTATCAGTAGGCATCTTGCTATGGAAACAGCCAGGCTCGCCCCTTCTACGAATTTTTCTGATCTCCCTGCTCGTATTTGCCCAGTCATCAGTGGCATTCATGCTGCTGGCCAAAGCCTGGGATCACCAGTGGTGGCTGGCCCATACGATTTTTGCTGCCGGTTTTCTGCTCCTCAGCTACGGCGTGGTACAAGCCTACCTGACCAGCGGTTCCTTCGTCGCTGTTTACAGTACCGAGGAGATGGTCAATCAGCTTCGTCAGGAAAAGGACCGGGCCGAAGATGCCTTGAGCCGCCTAGAGGCCGCAAACAGCAAGCTACACAAGCTGGCTACCACCGATGCACTGACCGGGCTGGGCAACCGACGTCACTTTACCGACCAGGCAGAGCGCATGCTGCAACGCACGCGCCTGGACAGGTTACCCTGTGCACTGTTGATGCTCGACCTGGACCACTTCAAAACCATAAATGACACCTACGGCCACGCGACGGGCGACCTGATGCTCAATCACTTCACCGCCCTGTTATCCGAAACACTGAGGCCCGAGGACCTCTGTGGCCGCTTTGGCGGCGAAGAGTTCATGGTGCTACTGCCCAACTGCTTGCCCAGTGACGCCCGGGTCGTCGCCGAGCGTATCCGGACAAAGCTGGAAAGTACGCCCCTGATCCGGGGCGGGGAAACAGCCCTGTCAATCACCACCAGTATCGGCATCGCCCATTCCGGCACAGACGGCGATACACTCGACGCCTTGCTAAAGCGGGCTGACGCACGTCTCTATGCAGCCAAAGCCTTGGGACGTAACTGCGTACTGGATCAAGACAGCGCCATCGCGGACGCAACCTGAAGTAGGTCCACCTCCGGGCAATAAAAAGCCCGCACAATGGCGGGCAGAAAAGGGAACAACATACAACGGTAACACCTGCGCATCAGCGCAGGTTAAGAACGTCCTGCATGTCATAAAGACCGGCGGGACGCTGTTCCAGCCACAGGGAGGCGCGAACCGCTCCCTTGGCGAAAGTCATCCGACTGGATGCCTTGTGGGTAATTTCGATCCGCTCACCTTCGGTGGCGAAAAGCACGGTGTGATCACCGACGACATCCCCGGCACGGATCGTCTCGAACCCGATTTCGCGCGGGTTACGCGGCCCCACCTGCCCCTCTCGGCCATAAACCGCACACTCTTTCAGGTCTCGGCCAAGGGCATCGGCGACAACCTCACCCATCCGCAGCGCGGTGCCAGACGGGGAGTCCACCTTGTGACGGTGGTGCGCTTCAATCACCTCAATATCATAGCCGCTATCTTCACCCAGCGCCTTGGATGCGATCTCCAGCAGCTTGAAGCAGAGATTAACGCCCACACTCATATTGGGCGCGAACACAATAGAGATCTTCTCTGCCGCCCGTGCCAATGCCGCTTTCTGAGCATCATCCAGGCCGGTGGTCCCAATCACCATCTGCTTGCCATGAGCCTCGCAAAACGCCAGATTTTCCATTGTTACGGAGGGCATCGTAAAATCGATCAACAGATCAAAATCTTGTGCAACTACATCCAGCGCACCGGCAATCTGCACACCAAGGTGTCCAACGCCAGCGAGTTCGCCGGCATCAGCACCAATCAGGCTACTCCCCGGCTCGACGACAGCCGCACTGAGAACAGCACCTTCCGTCTGTGTGATCGCTTCGATCAGAGTTTTACCCATACGACCGGCGGCACCGGTCACTGCTATTCTTGTCATGCCTGCTTCCTGTTACAGGGTGCACCGGCGGAGTCTCGCTCACCGTTGCAATCCGGTTCTGAGTTGCGGATGGTTTGATCCATATCGAGCGCCGGGGTATCGCAACCGGCACAGCCCACAACGGCCGCCGGCACCCCAACCACGGTGGTATGCGCCGGTACCGGATTAAGCACTACGCTACCGGCGCCCACACGGGCACACTCACCCACCTCGATGTTGCCAAGAATCTTGGCACCGGCACCGATCAGAACGCCTTTGCGAATCTTCGGATGACGGTCTCCGCTCTCCTTACCGGTGCCCCCCAGGGTTACCGATTGCAGAATGGAGACATCATTTTCGATCACGCAGGTTTCACCCACCACGATGCCGGTGGCGTGATCAAACATCACGCCGAAACCGATCCTAGCCGCCGGGTGGATATCCACCTGGAAAATTGTGCTGACCCGGCTCTGAATATAGAGCGCCAGAGAACGGCGACCCTGCTGCCACATCCAGTGCGACACGCGGTAGGCCTGGATCGCCTGAAACCCCTTGAGGTAAAGCAATACAGTAGAGTATGCCTCGATGGCCGGGTCGCGCGTACAAACAGCCTGAATATCAGCGCAGGCGGCCTCAATCAGCCCCTCATCTGCGCCGTAGGCCTGCTCGATAATCTCCCGCAATGCCACGGCAGACACCACTTCATCCGCCAGTTTACTGGCCAGGAGAAACGAGAGCGCACCACGCAGGTCGCTGTGACCAATAATAGTGGCGTGGTAGAAGCTGGCCAACAGCGGCTCATGCTCCACCAGACCCCGCGCCTCATCCCGAATGTGAGCCCAGAGCGCGTCTACAGCCAACGGCATCTCGTACATACTTACTCCCTCGCGTCGAAGACTCGCCATGGGATCAGGTCATATCCTCGAAGAACTTTTTCACCGAGTCGAAGAAGCCGTGTTTTTTCGGGCTGTGCTTGTGATTGCCCTCATCCATCGCCTCCTCAAACTCCTTGAGCAGATCCTTCTGGCGGCTGTTCAGGTTGACCGGTGTTTCCACCATGACTTTCACCATCAGATCACCGGTGCTACCGCCGCGAACCGGGGTGATCCCCTTGCCACGGAGCCGGAACAGCTTACCGGTCTGAGTCTCTGCCGGAATCTTCAGTTTAACGCGTCCGTCCAGGGTCGGCACGTCAAGCTCGCCACCGAGTGCGGCATCGACAAAGCTGATCGGCACTTCACAGTACAGATGCTTGCCATCACGCTCGAAAATCGGGTGCTTGAGTACGTTAACCTGCACATACAGATCGCCCGCCGGACCGCCATGGGTGCCGGCCTCGCCCTCGCCGGAGAGACGAATGCGGTCGCCGGTATCGACCCCGGCCGGGATCTTGACCTGCAGCGTTTTGGTTTCCTCGACACGACCGTGGCCATGGCACTTGTTGCACGGGTCGGAGATCACCTTGCCCTCACCACGACAGGTCGGGCAGGTCTGCTGAACCGAGAAGAAGCCCTGCTGCATGCGCACCTGGCCGATACCCCCACAGGTACCACAGGTACGGGCGCTGGTTCCGGGCTTCGCGCCGGAGCCGTCGCAGGTATCACAGGGTACAAGCGTGGGGACTTTCAGTGTTTTCTCACAACCGCGGACCGCCTCTTCCAGGCCCAGGTCCAGGTTATACCGTAAGTCAGCGCCGCGCTGGACACTGGAGCGCCGACGGCCACCGCCGCCACCCCCGAAAATATCCCCGAACACATCGCCGAATATATCGGAGAAATCGCCTCCGCCGCCGAAGCCGCCACCACCGAAACCGCCACCCTGACCATCGACACCGGCATGGCCGAACTGGTCATAGGCGGCACGCTTCTGCGTGTCGGAAAGCACTTCGTAGGCTTCGCTGAGCTCTTTGAATTTGTCCTCGGCCTCTTTATCGCCCGGATTGCGGTCCGGATGATATTTCATCGCCAATCGGCGGTAGGCCTTCTTAATATCCCGATCGGACGCATCGCGTGGCACGTCCAGTATTTCGTAATAGTCCTGTTTCGACATGATCCGAATCTGGTCTGGTCAGATGACTCCGCGGGAGCCGGACACGACAACGCGGGTCAGGGGAACCCCGAACCCGCGTTGCCACTCTTTTGCTGCCTGTAAAGGGTAGCGAACGCTTACTTCTTGTCGTCCTTAACCTCTTCGAACTCGGCATCCACCACATCATCGGCGGAGTCCTTGGCAGCCTGCTCACCGGCTTCCGCGCCGCCCTGCTGTTCAGCTTCAGCGTACATCTTCTGAGCCAGGCTGGAGAGCGCTTCAGTCAGGGCTTCCGTTTTGGCTTCGATATCCGCCTTGTCAGAGCCTTTCAACGCTTCTTCCAGTGCAGACACGGCACCTTCAATCTGCTCTTTCTCTTCAGCAGTTGCCTTGTCACCGGCATCCTTCAGCGTCTTCTGAGCCGTGTGCACCATGGCATCGCCCTGGTTGCGCGCTGCGGTCAGCTCCTCGAACTTCTTGTCCTCTTCAGCATGCGCTTCGGCATCCTGAACCATCTGATCGATCTCGTCATCGGACAGACCGGAAGAGGCCTTGATCACGATAGACTGATGCTTACCGGTTGCCTTGTCTTTCGCGGACACGTTGAGGATACCGTTCGCGTCGATATCGAAGGTGACCTCGATCTGCGGCACACCGCGCGGTGCCGGCGGAATATCGGCCAGATCGAAACGGCCCAGTGACTTGTTCTGTGCCGCCTGCTTACGCTCACCCTGTACCACGTGAATGGTCACAGCGCCCTGATTGTCTTCGGCTGTTGAGAACACCTGCGACTTCTTGGTCGGAATGGTGGTGTTCTTCTCGATCAGCGGAGTCGCCACACCACCCATGGTTTCGATACCCAGGGTCAGCGGGGTCACGTCCAGCAGCAGTACGTCTTTCACATCACCGGAGAGTACCGCACCCTGGATAGACGCACCAATCGCAACCGCTTCGTCCGGGTTCACGTCCTTACGCGGCTCTTTGCCGAAGAAGTCGGACACCGCCTTTTGAACCATCGGCATACGGGTCTGACCACCGACCAGGATCACCTCATCGATCTCGGAACCGGATACACCAGCGTCTTTCAGTGCCACACGGCACGGCTCCAGGGAACGCTGAACCAGGTCTTCCACCAGAGATTCCAGCTTGGCACGGCTGACCTTAACGTTCAGGTGCTTGGGACCAGAAGCATCCGCAGTGATGTAGGGCAGGTTCACGTCGGTGGACTGTGCAGAGGACAGCTCGACCTTCGCTTTCTCTGCGGCTTCTTTCAGGCGCTGCAGCGCCAGCGGATCGTTGTGCAGATCGATACCGCTCTCTTTCTTGAACTCATCAGCCAGATAGTTGATCAGCTTGAGGTCGAAGTCTTCACCACCGAGGAAAGTATCACCGTTGGTAGCCAGTACTTCGAACTGGTGCTCACCATCTACATCGGCGATTTCGATGATGGAGATATCGAAGGTACCACCACCGAGGTCATATACAGCGATGGTCTTATCACCCTTGGACTTGTCCATGCCGTAAGCCAGCGCAGCCGCGGTCGGCTCGTTGATGATACGCTTAACTTCAAGACCGGCGATCTTGCCCGCGTCTTTGGTGGCCTGACGCTGAGAGTCGTTGAAGTAGGCCGGTACGGTAATAACCGCTTCGGTTACGGCCTCGCCCAGGTAATCCTCGGCGGTTTTCTTCATCTTTTTCAGGACTTCGGCAGAGATCTGCGGCGGCGCCATCTTGTTGTCCTTAACCTGGACCCAAGCGTCACCGTTGTCCGCTTCGATGATCTTGTACGGCACCATCTTGATATCTTTCTGGACCACATCGTCCTTGAAACGACGACCGATCAGACGCTTGATGGCGAACAAGGTGTTATCCGGGTTGGTGACCGCCTGACGCTTGGCCGGCTGACCCACCAGCGTTTCACCATCACCGGTGTACGCGATGATGGACGGGGTTGTGCGATCGCCTTCCGCGTTTTCGATAACTTTGGTTTTCTCACCTTCGAGGATAGCCACGCAGGAGTTGGTGGTTCCGAGGTCGATACCGATGATCTTGCCCATTGTTTACTCCACTGTATTCTTTACCTTTCCCGGCTGCGCGGGATCGGGTGTTTCAATTCTGTTGATCTCTATATGGGTATGGCTGAATGCTTTTCAAGCCACCCACCCGCTTTTTAACCTTTAGCGACCATGACCATGGCCGGGCGCACTAAGCGACCATTGAGCAGGTAGCCCTTCTGCATCACAGCCACCACGGTGTTGGGATCGGCATTGGGATCCTCCACCATGGACATCGCCTGATGGTGTTCCGGGTTAAAGGTTTCCCCATGCGGGTCCACCATTTCCACATTGAATTTGCCCAAGCCGTCGAGCAGCAGCTTGAGTGTCATCTCGACCCCTTCCTTGAGCGCCTGAGTGGCTTCATCCTCCGCCTGGCAGGCCTCTATGGCGCGCTCGAGGGAGTCGACCACCGGCAACAGTTCACCGGTAAATTTTTCCAGGGCGAACTTGCGGGCTTTCTCCACATCCTGCTCGGCGCGGCGGCGTACATTCTGAATTTCCGCCTGCGCGCGCGGCTGCAACTCGGAAAGCTGCTTCTGCAGGTCGGCTATTTCGGCCTGCGCCTGTTCCAGCTCCTGTTGCAGCGCCGCAGAATCGACAGCCTCCTCCGCCGGGATTTCAACGCTCTCGGCACCCGGCTCCAATACCGGCTCTGCCTGTGCACCGCTCTCCGATTCCTGTGCGGGCGTTTCTGTCTGCTTCTGCTGTTCGTCTGCCATCGGCTTTCTCCAACTGGACTGATATGCAAGAGGCAGGGAAGCGCGAACCGCTGTTATCAAAGAGTGCTGCTTCCCCGGTTTGCAGGGTATATGGGGCTGATCGATCGGTATTCAAGGCCAATTTACGCGGGAATTTTTTGTGAGGGGATTGCAGGGCCTTGGTAAATAGCTTATACAGAAAATACTGTATAAATAACCATGAACGAGACAGCTATGCTGACGTTATTGAGCATCCGTGACTACGCCATCGTCGATCAACTGGATCTGGAACTGCAGGCCGGCATGACCGTTGTCAGCGGCGAGACCGGCGCCGGTAAGTCGATCATGCTGGATGCATTGGGACTGGCTCTGGGGGACCGCGCCCAGAGCGACTCTGTGCGCGAGGGCGCGGAACGCGCCGAAGTCAGCGCCTGCTTTGATGTCACCGCACTGTGCGAGGCGCGCGCCTGGCTTGCCGAACACGACCTGGATGCCGATGGGGAGTGCCAGCTGCGCCGGGTACTCACCGCCGAAGGCCGTTCACGCAGCTATATCAACGGACGCCCCACACCGCTCGCTCAAGTCAGAGAACTGGGCCAGCTATTGGTGGACATTCATGGCCAGCATGAGCACCAGCGTCTGCTCAAAAAAGATCACCACCGGGTTTTGCTGGACGAATTCTCCGGCCAGACCGACCTGGCAGAACAGGTCCGCCGGGATTTTCATCGCTGGCGCCGCCTGGATACCGAGCTCAATACGCTAACCGAGCAGAGCGAAGAGCAGACCGCACGCGTTCAGCTACTCACCTATCAAATCGAGGAACTCGACCAACTGGCACTGGCCAATGGAGAGCTTGATTCCCTTGAAGAGGAACAGCGTGTACTGGCTAATGCCGGTGAAATTCTCTCTACCGGGCATCAACTGCTGACCCTGACATCCGACAGTGAGGGCGAGGGTGAGAACTGCCTCAGCCTGCTCTCCCACTGCCAGCAGCTACTGGACAACCTGGGCTCCTCCTCGCCTGCTCTGGCTCAAGCGGCGGAGATGCTGGCCAGCGCCCATATCCAGATCGACGAATCGAGCCGGGAGATCCGTTCCTACCTGGATTCAGTGGAGATCAACCCCGAACGTCAGCAGGAGGTTGAAGAGCGCTTAAGCTCCATCTATGACATCGCGCGCAAGCACCGCATCCTGCCAGAGGAGCTCCCCGCCTTTCACCAGGCGTTGCAGGAGGAGCTCAACAGTCTGAATCGCAGTGATGATGAACTGGATCAGCTGGCCGGCGATGTGCAGGCAGCCCGCGAGGAATACCTGTCTGCAGCCAGTCAGCTAAGTACAGCCCGACAAAGCGCTGCCACACAGCTATCGAAAGCGGTGGATGAACAGTTACACAGCCTGGGCATGCTGGCCGCCCACTTCGATGTTTGCCTGACCCCGCTGGATTCAAGTCGCTATAACGCCAACGGTCTGGAAGAGGTGGAGTTCCTGATCAGCACCAACAAGGGACAGCCGGCCCGGGCCCTCGCCAAGGTCGCATCCGGCGGTGAACTCTCGCGGATCAGCCTGGCGATTCAGGTGGTGACCGCCCAAACTTCCAGCACACCAACCTTGATCTTTGATGAAGTGGATGTGGGCATCGGCGGCGCTATCGCCGAGGTCGTGGGCAGACTCCTGCGAGAGCTGGGCGCTCGCGCCCAGATATTGTGTGTCACCCACCAGCCTCAGGTAGCATCGCAGGGACACCAGCACCTGTTTGTCAGCAAGGACTCCAGAGGTGAGCTCACGCGAACCCGGATCGACACCCTCTCGCGGGATCGCCGCGTGGAAGAGGTTGCACGGATGCTCGGGGGGATCGAAATCACCGACACCTCACTGGAGCACGCCCGCGAGATGCTGAAATCCGCCTGAGTGGCGCGATGCCTGGTACAGATAACAAAAAGCCGATCTGACATGATCGGCTTTTTGTCCTGCAAGACGAGAAATCAATCCTCGTCGCAGCCATCCCGGCAAACGCCATAGAGGTAAAGTGTGCGATCGGTCACGGTGAAACCGAGTTCATCGGCGATTTCGCCAAGACGACTGGTCAGTTCCGGGTCAACAAACTCACGCACCCGGCCGCACTTCACACAGACCACATGGTCGTGATGCTCATCACGGGCCAATTCAAATACCGAATGCCCACCCTCAAAGTGGTGACGGGATACAAGCCCGGCGGCCTCAAACTGGGTCAGAACGCGGTACACAGTAGCCAACCCGACGTCTTCACCGGTTTCCATCAGCATTTTATAGATATCTTCAGCCGAAAAGTGCTGACCTTCCCCTGCGCGTTCCAGGATTTGATAGATTTTGACTCGCGGCAGCGTGACTTTTAGTCCTGCTTTGCGCAGCTCCTGATTTTCGAGGGCCATATATTCTAATCTCTAATCGCTATGCGGTTCACAAAGGGCAATGTTAGACTGCATTATCAATTTTTAGTGGCGAAAACGGAAGTCATTTACAGATGCGAAAGGTTTTGATTAGTGTAGCACTGGCCACGTTGATCAGTGGCTGCTCAGATTTTCCCGGTGTATACAAGATCGATATTCCTCAAGGAAATGTGGTCACCCAAGAGATGATCAACCAGTTACGCCCAGGAATGACGCCTAATCAAGTTCGCTATGTGATGGGCACTCCGCTGATCACCGACACCTTCAGCCCGGAACGCTGGGACTATCTCTACAGCTTCAAGCCAGGCGGCGAGCCCCGCGTCCAAGAGCGCGTATCACTCTATTTTGAGGACGACCGCCTGGCGCGCATCACCGGCGATTTCCGCCCTGCAACTCAAGAGTAAGCGGCGTACGCTTACTCGGCTTCCTTCTCTTTTTGTGCCTTAAGTTTTGCCGCCCGTTTGGCACGCGCCTCTTTCGGGTCGGCAATGAGCGGCCGATAGATCTCAACCCGGTCACCCGCCTTTAGCACCTCTTCAGCGGGCTTGCGGATCGACTTGCCAAAGATACCCATGGGATCATTGCCAGGGTCGATCTGCGGAAACTGCTCGGCAATTCGGGACTTAATCACCGCATCGTAGGCGGTACTGCCTTCCTCAACCTGAACCGCGATGATCTTCTGCTCATGCGGTAAAGCGAAAGCTACCTCAACCGTAATCATAATCACCTACCCATAAACTTTATCGGCCCGCGTGACAAAAGCATCCACCAGGGTGGTCGCCACCGAGTTGAACACCTTGCTCATCGCCACACCGGTAATTTTTCCAGAGAACTCAAAATGCATATTGAGCTCAACCTTGCTCGCTTCATCGCTGAGCGGCGTAAAGGTCCAGATACCGGTTAGCGACTTGAACGGCCCCTTTACCAGGCCAATCACCATTCGGCTGGGACGCTGCAGTTGATTGCGTGTGGTAAAACTGTATTTGAGGCCACCCTTGGCGAGATGCAACGTGGCCTCCAGAGTATCGTCCGTTTCACTGACCACTTCAGTGGATGCGCACCAGGGCAGAAACTCCGGATAGCGGCGCACATCGTTTACCAGATCAAACATCTCTTCAGCGGTATGCAGCACCAGCGCACTGCGATTTACCTGAGACATAGACACTCTCCAACAGACTCTACCAAAATCAAGCAGCCAACTTCTCGTAGATTTTCAACGCAAAAATAACCGCGACCGCCGCCGGAGAGACAAAGCGGATCACAAAACGCCATAACTGGTACACAAAGCTTGAACGCAACGATAACTCATCTTCCGTCATCTCCCGCGTCAGATACCAGCCAACAAACAGGGCAACCAAAAACCCGCCCAAAGGCAACATGACATTCGCGGTCAGGAAGTCTAGGAACTCGAATACCGTCATCCCGAAAACAAGTAGATCAGAAGTCAGATTAAACGACCCCAACGCAAGAACACCAAGCGCCCAGACTATCACACCAAGCAGGATAGACGCCCGAACCCGACTCAGCCCCAGCGTTTCCACCAACCAGGCAGCGCCAGGCTCCATCAAGGATATCGCGGAAGTCCAAGCCGCAAAACCAACCATCAGGAAGAACAAAAAGCCAAACACCTGCCCCCCGGCCATTTGGCTAAAGGCCACGGGTAAGGTGACGAACATCAATCCAGCACCCTCCGCCGGATCAAGCTGATTCGCGAATACGATCGGAAAAATAGCGAGGCCAGCAATAAGCGCCACCACTGTATCCAGCGCCGCTATCGTCAGCACGGTTCCCCCGATAGAGTCCTTCTTACCCATGTAAGAACCGTAGGCCATGATAGACCCCATACCCAACGATAAGGTAAAGAAAGCGTGGCCCAAAGCCTCCAGGACCGCCTCGCCCGAGAGCGCGCTCGTATCGAAACTAAACAGAAAGTCCCAGCCGGCACCAAAATACCCGCTGTTCATGGAATAGATCAGAAGCACGAACAACAGGACAAACAACAGCGGCATCAGGATACGGGTGGCCCGCTCCAACCCCTTGTTCACCCCACCGGCGATGACCATCATCACCAATACAACGAACAGGGTGTGCCAGATCAGCAGGGTTTGCGGGTCTGCTAACAGACCGTTAAAGATCTGCCCGGCTTGCTCACTGCCGATATCGATAAACAGACCGCTGCCCATACCGGCGATGTAGTAGAGAACCCAGCCCGCGACCACGGAATAGAAGGAGAAGATAAAAAAGCCAGCCAGAGCACCAAGCCAACCCACACCGGCCCAGCGGCCATGATGCCCTGCCTCGTACGCGGTTTCGCGCATGGAGTTGATAGGGCTCTGCCGCCCACGGCGCCCCACCAGCACCTCTGCCATCATGATGGGCACACCCACCAACAAAATACAGAACAGGTAAACCAGCACGAAGGCTCCGCCCCCGTTTTCACCGGCGATGTAAGGGAACTTCCAGATATTACCCAATCCGACAGCAGAGCCCGTTGCCGCCAGGATAAAGATCCAGCGGTTTGCCCAGGCACCATGAATTGACTGCTTGTTTTGCATCGTTCTCACTTTCATTGCGCGTTAGGCGCGCAATTGTTCATGTTTCAGCCAGGCATCGCAACCGTTGATAGAAAAAACCGAGCCAACTCTTGACCATTTGGATAAATTTATCCGATATTTCCGGGCACTGAGCGTAGGCCAGCTTTCTTTGCCCGCTCTCCAACCGTATAATCGCGCCCCATGGCAAAGAAGAAAAAGGCTCCGGGCGGAAACACCATCTGCCTCAACAAACGTGCGAAGCACGAATACACCATCGAGCAGAAGTTCGAGGCCGGCCTGTCCCTGACCGGATGGGAGGTCAAAAGCCTGCGCGAGGGTCGCGCACAGCTGGTGGACTCCTACGTGGTGTTCAAAAACGGGGAAGCCTGGCTCGTCGGTGCTCATTTCACACCGCTGCTTACAGCCAGTACCCACGTTGTCGCTGATCCACGCCGCGATCGTAAACTGCTGCTGCACGCCAAAGAGATCGACCGACTCATCGGCGCGGTTGAAGCCAAAGGCTACACCTGCGTCGCACTGGCGCTATACTGGAAGAACGGGCGCGTAAAATGCGAAATCGCGCTGGTTAAGGGTAAAAAGCTGCACGACAAACGCGCTGCCGAGAAAGAAAAAGACTGGAACCGGCAAAAACAGCGCCTGATGGCCGCGCAGTGAACTTTTCCTCTTTTCAGTAGTCTATTTATCGCGTAGGATTTGCGCTCTTATCCGGGGGTGACTTGGCTTCGACGCCGATTACGAACCCTTGGGTGCATGCCGAGAACGTGATGATTCTCGTAAATCCCTCATCACACTAGTTATAGTTGCAAACGACGATAACTACGCTCTAGCAGCATAAGTCTGCTAGCGCCGCACTCTAAGGTGTCTGTAACTCAGAGGTTAGCGGTGTCATCCGAGACAGAATCGCCGGGATGCTTCGCCCTAAGCTGAACGGTTAAAACTAAAAGGGCTCGCCCACAGCACCCTGGCTCTCGGGTCGCGACGGGTTAACTGAATAGAGAAGCCTAAGCATGTAGATCTCGAGGCAGAGGATTGGCGGACGCGGGTTCGAAACCCGCCACCTCCACCAATACCCAAACCCCAACCCTTCTCGGTTGGGGTTTTTCATTTCTGGGGCTGCGTACCCGCGCGGGCTCCGGCGAACTCTCTCGGACTTCCCAGAACGGCCAACCAGCCCGCCTCGCGCCGGAATCCGCTCTCTCCGGCCAGATATTCTCTGGCACCCTCACCCGCCGAAATGGGCGAAGTCCGTGACCGGAGAATTCTACGCCCTTTATAATCAATGCCTTATTATCGGACTTGACGACAGGTTTGATTGGAAAACTGGTTGGGCGAAGGAAACAGCGCGCTTCAAATCTTCCCAACCAGAGGCAGCGAGCGGCTGGTCAGGGCATCCAGGGCCAGGTGACTCAGGTAGGCGGCACCGCCCACCAGAAGGAAACCACGCACGAGTTTTTCAAAACCATCGTCCGGCGCCCACTGGTACAGCTTGCGCATCCCCGCCACCAGGCCGGCCGCCACCACCACGCTGTGAAAGAATTGCCGATGATGGGGATGGACCGCCGGTTCGATTAGGTCCGGCAGTTTGCCTAGCGCCGCCCCGATTGCACCGGCCGCCAGCGGGTGATGGACGCCGGTCGCCCGGTCAGGGTTGTCGGTCGCGCAGGCCGCAATGCCAGCCACGGCGCCCGCCAGTTGATGTGTCGCTCCATTTGCCATGGTGATGCCTCGTTGGTTGTTGATACCTTGCCGATTTAATCATCATCATTTTGATGATGTCAACAACCAGTATTGACACCCATGCGGCATCAGCACTATGATCGTGCTAATTTTAAGCACAACATAAGGCCACGGGTTTGACAGGTGAGCAGATGGGGGCAGCCCTACTCGATGACATCAGCCAGGCGCAGCAAGAGCGATTGTTCCACATCGACTTCAAGCTGCGATTTCTGGGCGCCGTAAACCGTGCTGACCTGGTCACTCGCTTCGGCATCAAGGCCGCGGCGGCGACCCGGGACCTATCCCTCTATAAGGAGCTGGCGCCCAAGAACCTGGAATACGACACCAAGGCCAAGACCTATATACAGTCTGATCATTTCAAGCCGCTATTCGACCATTCGCAAAGCCAGGCACTCGCTGCACTTTGCTATGGACTCGGTGACGACTATGTGGGTACGCACCGGCCGCTGATCAACGCCGAGACACCGACTCAGCTCAACGCACCTCAACTCGACACTCTCGCCAAGGTGAGCCAGGCCATCTATCAGAAGCGTGCCCTGGAGATCCAATACCGCTCTCTGTCCAGCGGGCTGACCACCCGCGAAATCGTGCCCTTTGCCCTGGTGGATAACGGCTTGCGCTGGCACGTGCGTGCCTATGACCGCAAGCGCGAACACTTCACTGATTTTGTGATCAACCGCATTGTTAAGGCCAAGCTGCTGAACGAATCCGCCATACCGGCCAATGAGACCAAAGACGCGGACATTCAATGGAACCGTATCGTCGAGATGCACCTGGTGCCACACCCGCGACTAGAATACCCGGAGACCATTGAATACGAATACGGCATGCAGCACGGTGTGCTGAAGGTAAACGTGCGTGCGGCCGTGGCGGGTTATGTATTGCGGCGCTGGAACGTCGACTGCTCTAAGCAACACACGTTGACTGGTCCTGAGTTCCATCTCTGGTTAAAAAACACCATTACTCTTTACGGCGTAGAGAATCTTTCTATTGCACCCGGCTATTGCAATGCTGAGAGTGCAGAACTTCTTATCGAGGATGCTTGACTATGGATCAAGGCGCGCATAGCAAAATCGTTAACTTCATCTGGGGTATCGCCGACGACGTGTTGCGCGATGTCTATGTGCGCGGCAAGTATCGCGACGTGATCCTGCCGATGATAGTGATCCGCCGCCTTGATGCATTGCTGGAGCCGAGCAAGGAGAAAGTACTCGGCATGAAAAAACAGCTCGACGGGGCTGGGATCGCCAACCAGCACGCAGCCCTCTGCCAGGCCTCCGGCGAAGCCTTTTACAATGTCTCGCCCTTTACCCTGCGCGACCTGAAGAACCGCGCCAAGCAACAGCAGCTCAAGGCCGATTTCGAAGCCTACCTGGACGGCTTTTCACCCAACGTCCAGGAGATCCTCGACAAGTTCAAGTTCCGCAACCAGATCCCGACGCTGATCGAGGCGGACATTCTCGGCCACCTGATCGAGAAATTCCTCGACGCTCGCATCAACCTCGGGCCCAAGCCGGTCAAGGACGCGGACGGCAACGAAATGCTCCCAGCGCTAGACAACCATTCGATGGGCACCATCTTCGAGGAGCTGATCCGCCGCTTCAACGAGGAGAACAACGAAGAGGCCGGGGAGCACTTCACGCCTCGTGATGTGGTCAAGCTCATGGCAGACCTGATATTCCTGCCAGTGGCCGACGACATCGAATCAGGGACCTACCTCGTCTATGACGGGGCCTGCGGCACCGGCGGCATGCTGACCGTCGCGGAGGAGCGTCTGGCCGAGCTGGCGCAGAACCATGGAAAGGATGTTTCCATCCACCTCTTCGGTCAGGAGGTGCAGCCGGAAACCTACGCCATTTCCAAGGCCGACCTACTGCTCAAAGGCGAAGGGGCCGAGGCCGAGAACATGAAGTACGGCTCCACGCTCTCCAGCGATGCCTTCCCGTCGCAGGAGTTTGACTTCATGCTCTCCAATCCGCCTTACGGCAAGAGTTGGAAGACCGACCTGGAGCGCCTGGGCGGCAAAGGCGACATCAAGGACCCGCGCTTTGTCACCCAGCACGCTGGTGACCCGGAATACAAGATGATCACCCGTTCCTCGGACGGGCAGCTCATGTTCCTGGTCAACAAGCTCTCCAAGATGAAGCACACCACCCGCCTCGGCAGCCGCATCGCTGAGGTCCACAACGGCTCGTCGCTCTTTACCGGCGACGCCGGTCAGGGCGAGAGCAACATCCGTCGCTGGATTATCGAGAACGACTGGCTAGAGGCTATCATCGCCCTGCCGGAAAATATGTTCTACAACACCGGCATCGCTACCTACATCTGGGTACTGACCAACCGCAAGAGCGAAGAGCGCCGGGGCAAGGTCCAGCTCATCGACGCCACCGAATGGTACGTGCCGCTGCGCCGCAATCTCGGCAAGAAAAACTGCGAATTCTCCGAAGAACAGACTCGCACCATTGTCGATCTGGTGGTCAATCCACGTGAAACCGAAAAATCCAAGATTTTCCCCAACGAGGCTTTCGGCTACTGGAAAGTAACGGTGGACCGTCCGCTGCGCCTAGCTGTCGACCTGAGCCCGATCCGGCTGGAACGGTTCGAGAGGACCTGCGCCAAGGCCAAGGAGGAGCCGCTGGCCAACCTGGCCAGCCGTGTGGCTGATGTCCTCGGAGTCGGTCCGCATCTGGACTTCAACGCCTTTCTGAACGCCTGCGACACCGATGCCGACAAGCACGGCGTCAAGCTCACCGCCAAGCGCAAGAAGCTGCTGCAGAGCGAACTCTGCGATACCCGCGAGGACGCCACGCCGGTGCTGAAAAAATTTTACAAGCCGGGCAAGGCCAAGCCCGACCCCATCCATGGCCTGTTCGAGGCCGAGGTGAACGGCAAGACCTGCGTGGTCGAATACGAGCCGGATACAGCCCTGCGCGACAGCGAGCAGGTGCCGCTGTTGGAAGAAGGCGGCATCGAGGCCTTCTTCCGGCGCGAGGTCCTGCCCTACACCCCGGATGCCTGGATCGACCCGGGCAAGACGTTGGTAGGTTACGAGATCTCCTTCACCCGCCATTTTTACAGGCCCGCGCCCATGCGCACCCTGGATGAGATTAGGGCGGATATCTACGCCTTGGAGCAGGAAACCGAGGGGTTGCTGGAACAGATTGTTGGTGAGGCCGAACAATGAGCGAACGGGATAGCTTACTTGAGTCTATTGCTAATACTACGGCGGATTATCGAGACAGTGATCTCCCTGCACCATCTCCCGCCCATGTAGACCGCTGGGTGTGCCAATTCGACACGACAGCGCAACTGCCGATGCTGCGCGAGATGGATCATGTCCTGAAAAACACCTATTTCTCAAAAGAATGGGTTAAAGGATTTTTTGCACACCAGATAAAACATGAAAAGCTGACAGGGCCCGCCCCGTGCAGCTTTTGGCAAGCTGCTCATATTCTTGACATTCAGCAGAATGGGCACAGTCAGTCCGAGATCAGGCAATTATTCGGATCAGCACTTCTTGATCAGTGCGGTTTAAATGTTGATACGTGCGGAGCAGCGGGGGGTGACTATCTATACATCGACGATGTTGTTTTTACGGGTGGGAGAGTGAAGAACGATCTTTCCGCATGGATCAGGAACTCAGCCCCGGCAGAAGCCACCATTCATATACTCGTAATTGCAGCTCACCGTCTTGGTGAATGGCAATGCATTGAGAGCTTGAAGCAAGTCGCAACCCAAGCTGGCAAGAAAATCAAACTGAATTTGTGGGCAGCAGCGCGGATTGAAAATCGGAAAAAGTACCGGAATACTTCTGAAGTCCTTTGGCCTGCGGCTCTTCCAACCGATGGAGCTCTGGCAGCTTATATGGCGCAAGAGCACCGTTTCCCGTTTGAAGCCCGTCAGCCCGGCGGAAAGCTTGAGCATCAGATTTTCTCATCAGAGGAAGGTCGCCAACTTGTAGAGCGGGAGCTGCTACTAGCTGGCATCCGCATTCGAGGATTCTGCCAAGACCCCGGTCGATCTCTGCGGCCCCTTGGATTCGGTGCATTCGGATTGGGGTTCGGTTCAACTATCGTCACCTTCCGCAACTGCCCAAATAACTGCCCGCTTGCACTTTGGTGGGGTGATCCGGATGCCCCCGCCCACCACCCCTTTAGCAAGTGGTATCCGCTGTTCCCGCGCAAGACCTACAACAAGGAGGTCAATTTTGATGACATTGACTTCTGAAGCGACGCGTAACAGCCAGATACGAGTCTATGATCCCGCCGTGAGTGTCGTTTTCCTTAAAACGAACGAGCGTTTCGGCGGCTTATCGAACATGGCACCGGGCTTTCCGCTACGCATCAACGGCATTCCAATTCGCACTTCGGAAGCTCTCTACCAAGCCTGCCGATTCCCGCATATGCCGGATGTGCAACGTCGCATTCTCGACGAGCACAGCCCCATGACTGCAAAAATGCGTACTAAGCCGTTTCGCAGTCAGTCACGTCCTGATTGGGACAATGTGCGCGTAAAGATTATGCGCTGGTGTCTCCGAGTTAAGCTGGCGCAGAACTGGCATACGTTTAGCGAGTTGTTATTAGCGACCGAAGACCGGCCTATCGTCGAACAATCCCGCAAAGATGACTTCTGGGGCGCAAAGGTCACCAAGAATGGTACGCTCGTGGGCATGAACGTCCTTGGTCGCTTGTTGATGGAATTGAGGGAGCAACTGAAGTCTGAAGACCCCGAAAGCTTGAAGATTGTCGAGCCTCCGCCAATACCGGAGTTCATGCTGTTTCAAAAACCAATTGAACCGGTATATGCAGGCCGAAGTGCTTTTAACTTTGGAGAGGGTGAAGACCAGAAACACCGGCCAAACTCTCCGCCAATACAGCGGGACCTAATGCAAACTTCTCTTTTCGAGCAGCCGGAAAGTTCGCAGGATCAAATAACGAATCGGGAGGAACGGTTGGGCTCAACGATTAAGAGCGAGAAGCTCCAGCCCTACCCAGAATATAAGGACTCTGGACAACCATTTTTGGGGAAGATCCCGGCCCACTGGAATCTTTTCAGAAACGGCCGGCTTTTTTCTCAGCGCAACGAGACTGGTTTTGGGGAGTTGCCCATCCTCGAGGTGTCCTTGAAAACCGGTGTCCGCGTACGCGACATGGATAACCTGAAGCGCAAGCAGGTGATGTCCGACCGGGAAAAATACAAACGGGCGGCCCAGGGGGATATTGCCTACAACATGATGCGCATGTGGCAGGGGGCCGTTGGCGTTGCGCCCGTCGACGGGCTGGTCAGCCCGGCCTATGTCGTTGTGCGACCCCTTCCCGACGTGGACTGCCACTACTTCAGCTATCTGTTCCGCACCGCCTCCTACATGAATGAGGTGGACGCCTATTCCCGGGGCATAGTGAAAGACCGTAACCGGCTTTACTGGCAGGATTTCAAGCGCATGCCGTCGCTAGTTCCGCCAATTGAGGAACAGCGGCACATCACCCGGTTCCTCGAAGCGGTCGGCAGCAAGGTCCAGCGGTTCATCCGCAACAAGCGTCGGCTGATTGACCTGCTCAAGGAGCAGAAGCAGAACGTCATCAACCAAGCCGTGACCCGGGGGCTTGATCCCAAGGTCAAGTTCAAGCCCAGCGGCGTGGAATGGATCGGAGATATTCCGGAGCATTGGGAGGCCAGACGGCTCCGCACGCTGGCGGCGGTCAGGGCAAGTGGCGTAGACAAGAACACGAACGAGGATGAAGTCCCGGTCATGCTCTGCAACTACGTGGACGTTTACAAGAACGACCGCATCACCGCTGCCATCGATTTCATGAAGGCCACTGCCACGCTGGAAGAGATTCGCGCTTTTGAGCTGAAAGCGGGCGACGTAATCATCACCAAGGATTCCGAAAGTTGGGACGACATCGCGATCCCCACCTTCGTCCCCGAGGCGCTGCCGGGCGTCGTTTGCGCCTATCACTTGGCCTTGATCAGACCGTTCTCAGGTGAAATCGAAGGCGAGTTTCTGTTTAGGGCCTTCTCATCCGACCCGGTGGCAGACCAGTTCCGGATTGCCGCCACCGGCGTGACTCGCTTTGGCTTGGCGCAAGGTGCAATCAAGGGGGCATTCTTCCCGCTCCCGCCGCTGGAGGAACAGCGGGTGATTATTGCTCACATCAATGAGAAGTGCGCGGAGATCAGCCAGGCGATTTCAAGGGCAGAGCGCGAGATCGAGCTGATGCGCGAATACCACACCCGGCTGATTTCCGATGTGGTCACCGGCCAGGTGGATGTGAGCGGCATCGAGGTGCCGGAGGTTGCCGAGGAAGAGCTGATGGCGTTGGAAGAGGACACCGCCGATGACGTGATTGATGGCGAGGGGGATATGGATGAAACCGACTGACACCAGAGAAAAGGGCCTGGAATCGATCATCGTCGCCTCCCTCGTGGAGGAGGCCGGATACGTCCAGGGCGACCCGCAGGATTACGACCGGGAACACGCCGTCGACCTGGCCAAACTGCTGCAGTTCCTCGCCGCCACCCAGCCCGATAGCTATGAGGCACTCGGCATCGACGAGGAAGGCCCCAAGCGCACCCAGTTCCTGCACCGCCTGCAGGGCGAGATCGCCAAGCGCGGTGTGGTGGAGGTGCTGCGCGGCGGCATCAAGCACGGCCCGGCCCATGTGGACCTTTTCTACGGCACGCCGACCCCGGGCAACGTGAAGGCGGCCGAACGATTCGCGGCCAATATCTTCAGTGTCACGCGTCAATTGAGATATAGCCGCGTTGAGACCGCGCTCGCCCTCGACATGGCCGTGTTCATCAACGGCCTCCCTATCGCTACCTTCGAACTCAAGAACAAGCTCACCAAGCAGACGGTTCTCGATGCCGTGCAGCAGTATCAACGCGACCGCGACCCGAAGGAGTTGCTGTTCCAGTTTGGCCGCTGCGCCGTTCACTTTGCCGTGGACGATCACGAGGTGCGTTTCTGTACCCACCTTAAGGGCAAAGGCTCGTGGTTTCTGCCCTTCAACAAGGGCTACAACGACGGCGCGGGCAATCCGCCCAACCCTCATGGGCTTGCCACCGACTATCTGTGGAAAGAGACCCTCTCCAAGGCGGGGTTGAGCGACATCCTGGAAAACTACGCCCAGGTGGTGGAGGAAAAGGACGAGAAGACAGGCAAAAAGAGGTACAAGCAGATCTTTCCTCGCTACCACCAGTTGAAGGTGGTGCGCATGCTGCTGGCCAATGCCGCTGAGAGCGGTGTCGGCAGGCGCTACCTGATCCAGCATTCGGCGGGCAGCGGCAAGAGCAACTCCATCGCCTGGCTGGCGCACCAGCTCGTGGGGCTGGAGCACGAAAGCAAGGCGTTGTTCGACTCGGTCATCGTGGTCACCGACCGGCGGGTGCTCGACAAGCAGATCCGCGACACCATCAAACAGTTCGCCCAGGTCTCGGCCACCGTCGGCCATGCCGAACACTCAGGCGACTTGAGAAAATTCCTCAAGGCCGGGAAGAAGATCATCATTACTACGGTGCAGAAGTTCCCCTTTATCCTCGATGAGATTGGTGACGAACACCGCCAGAGCAAGTTCGCCATCATTATCGACGAGGCGCACTCCAGTCAGGGCGGCAAGACAACCGCCGCCATGAACCGCGTACTGGAAGAGCATCCCGAGTACGGTGATGAAGAGGAAACGCTCGAGGATAAGATCAACAAGATCATGGAAGGCCGAAGGATGGTGACCAATGCCAGCTACTTCGCCTTCACCGCGACCCCCAAGAACAAGACCCTGGAGATCTTCGGCGAGCCGGACCCGCAGCCCGACGGCACCGTGAAGCACTACCCATTCCACAGCTACACCATGAAGCAAGCCACCCAGGAGGGTTTTATCCTCGATGTGCTGAAGAACTACACCCCGGTGGAGAGCTACTACCGTCTGGCTAAAACGGTGGAGGACGACCCGCTCTTCGACGCCAAGAAGGCCCAGAAAAAGCTGCGTCGCTATGTGGAGTCCCACGAGCATGCCATCCGTGAGAAGGCGGAGATCATGGTGGATCACTTCCACGCTCAGGTGATCGGCCACCGCAAGATCGGCGGCCAGGCCCGAGCCATGGTCATAACCAACGGCATCGAACGGGCCATCCAGTATTTCCGCGCCTTCAAGGATTATCTTAAGGAGCGTAAGAGCCCTTATGAGCCCATCGTGGCCTTTTCCGGGGAGCACGAGTACGGCGGCAAGAAGGTCACCGAAACGACACTGAACGGGTTCCCCAGCAGCCAGATCCCGGACAAGGTGCAGCAGGAGCCGTACCGATTCCTGATCGTCGCCGACAAATACCAGACCGGCTACGACGAACCGCTACTGCACACCATGTACGTGGACAAGGCGCTCTCAGGCATCAAGGCGGTGCAGACCCTCTCGCGCCTCAATCGCGCCCACCCGCAGAAGCACGACACCTTTGTGCTCGATTTCTACAATGACTCGGAGACCATCCAGAAGTCGTTCGAGCCCTATTACCGCACCACCATCCTCAGTGACGAGACCGACCCCAACAAGCTGCACGACCTCAAGTCGGATCTGGACGGCTACCAGGTCTACTCCCAGGAGCAAATCGACGATCTGGTGAAGCGCTATCTCAGCGGTGCGGACCGCGACAAGCTCGACCCGATCCTGGATGCTTGCGTGGCCACCTACAACGCTGATCTGGATGAAGACGGACAGGTGGACTTCAAGGGCAAGGCCAAGGCCTTCGTTCGCACTTACGGCTTTCTGGCCTCCATCCTGCCGTACTCGAATGCCGATTGGGAGAAGTTGTCGATCTTTCTAAACTTTCTGATTCCGAAGCTCCCCGCACCCAAGGAAGAGGATCTTTCACGGGGCATCCTGGAGGCAATCGACATGGACAGCTACCGTGTCGAGGTCAAAACCAGCCTGAAAATTGGGCTCCCGGACCAAGATGCCGAAGTCGGTCCCGTGCCGACCAGTGGCGGCGGGCGCAAGCCGGAACCAGAGCTTGATCAACTGAGTAACATCATCAAGACGTTTAACGACCAGTTCGGCAACATCGATTGGAAGGATGCCGACAAAATCCGCAAGGTCATCGCCGAGGAGATCCCGGCCAAGGTGGCGGCGGACGCAGCCTACCAGAACGCCATGAAGAACAACGATAAGAAGACCGCCCGAATTGAACATGACGCTGCACTGCAGCGTGTCATGATCGAGCTGTTGGCCGACCACACCGAGCTGTTCAAGCAGTTCAGCGACAACCCGTCATTCAAGAAATGGCTGGGTGACACGATTTTCGGCGTGACCTACCAACAACAGGCCTGACAATGCGCAACGGGAATGGATCATTAATGATAGAAGCTGAGTCATGGTCGCACTGGCAAATACTTTGACTAAAAGGCGGGCTATATCCGAATTAATGCCAAGCTGGTCAAGAAGTCAGACCTGCTGGATTACGCTGCTGTTCACAAAAAATACCGACATGTCGGCGGCAAGCGATTACAGCTAGTGGAGTAATATCGGCGAGGCGGAGAATGATAAGAACATTGACTGGGTTACAGTTTGCAAGCGAGTTCTGTTTAAGACCGCAGCAATTTGCTTGGTTCCTGGGTGCAGGTGCCTCTGCCTCAGCAGGTATCCCGACCGGTTATGCAATGATTCAGGATTTCAAGAAGCGCCTATTCTGCCAATTGTCTGGTGTCAGTCCGCGGGAAGTGGACGCCAATGATCCCTTGTGGATAGATCGGATTAACCTCTATTTCAGTACTCGTTCGGTACTACCTACCCCAGATGACCCAACCGAATATGCGGCAGCCTTTGAGGCCGTCTATCCGACCCCCGAAGCTCGCCGAAGCTACATAGAAGACGCCATAAGAAAAGGCACACCATCATTTTGCCATCGTGTACTCGCATCGCTTCTGACCACTCGGCGTGTTCCCTGTGTGTTCACGACGAATTTTGACCAGCTAGTAGAGACCGCAACGACGGTAACAGATCAATTAATGCCACCAGAAAAGCGTGTGCATATGACGGTGGCTGCTATCGATAACGCAGACCGTGCCGCGCTCTGCCTACGTGAATCGCGTTGGCCACTGCTGGCCAAACTGCATGGAGACTTTCAATCCGTCGAACTGAAGAATACAGAAGGTGAACTGAAGGAACAGGATACCAAGCTGCGACGCGTTCTGACTACGACATGTACCCAATTTGGTCTCGTGGTTGTGGGTTACAGCGGACGCGACACTTCGGTCATGGAAGCTTTGACTGAGGCCCTGGCTCATCCGAATGCCCTTCCAGGTGGCATATTTTGGATCACCCGGTCTGCCCAGTCCATTCTGCCGGCGGTGACTGAACTCCTTGAAGCTGCGATAGAAGCAGGCATTTCCGCATCAATAGTTGAATCGCCGACGTTTGACGAGTTGGCCGGTGATATTATTGATAGTATTGATTTACCGCCAGAGCTGTCAACGCACGTACAGGAGTCACGGCCAGAGCAAATTCTCAAAGAAACACCTCTCCCCACTCAAGAGCGACGTAAATTCCCAGTATTGCAATGTTCTGCCGTTCCCCTTCTATCAATACCAACTTCGGCACGCCGTATTGAAGTCAACGGTACGGTATCTACCGTCCGTGCTAGGGAAATGGTGCGCGACGCTGAAGTGGATGCAGTAGTAGCAAGCAACGGTCACTATATTGCGGCGTTCGGCGCCGACAATGATCTGCTGCGAGCCTTTTCTCCCGTAGGTGGCCGACTTTCCGGCACCATCGAACTACATCCCGCCAAGGACAGCTGGGCACTAGGACTAGTCTACGACGCGTTAACCAAAGCCGTGAGCCGGAACCAGCCGCTGCGCCCTCGCCTACGCCGCAAAGGGCATTCAATTGTAGTCGAAAGAGGCTCACGAAAAGATAGCAAAGAACGTGTTGCCTGGCGAAATGCCCGACTTTCCGACCTCAAGAAAGCCTATTCTGCAGCCCTAACTGGCAAGGCCCAGGAACATGGCTACCCCTTTAGCGAGGGAATACAACTTCGGCTGGAACAGTCGGCTGGTCGGTGGTGGTGTGTGTTTGATCCTTTTACGGATGTTCAATTACCGCATCTAGAACGCAAGGAAAACCGTACTGATGACGAGTCAGTTAATTATTCGGCATCATCACAACGCGTCAATCCAGTTTCAGATTGGCAGCGTGAACGTTGGGCAAGGCGCTATAATCCAGTGTGGTCTCGAATAATTTCTGCTTGGGCAAATCTTCTGACCGGAGAAAATGGTGGGACTGTCAATGCTATTGGTTTGCCGGAGGGAACTGGTCAGGATGCGGAATTTCAGCTATCGTCGGTGACGGCATGGAGCCGCCCAAGCCATGATCATGACTACTTTCTGAGGGGCGGGAAATGAGCGCAAACTATACCAAATCAAAGCTCCCGCCCTTCTCTTTGCTGGATGAGCCACAATTAACCTTCAGTCCAGACGATAGATCCCTGGATGTGAATCCATTAAGGGGGCTGGATCGTTATAGCGCCTATAGCAGCTCGTCATTTCCGAGCTACACCCCCGCACTTCGCATTGCTACACTAGGCCCAAGCAGTGGATGGAAAAAACTGCCAGCATTGATCGATACGTTGCGATCCAATCATGGACCGAGTGATCGCAAAGAGTATGTACCAAAGTTTCGCGGTTTTGAGAGGGTATTTGGCATTCCTTTGATAGCTGCTCAGACGGCCGCCGCACACATTAAATGGCCGGATAACCTGAGTTCACTGGGTCCAGACGGGCCACCACATAATAGGTTGTTGCATGCCCTGCGCGACGGCATGAATCGCTTATCACTGCACCGAGATCAGTTCGATGTGGTATTGGTACACCTACCTGATGCTTGGCAAGTGGCGTTCCGTGCCTCCGGTTTCGATGCACATGATATGCTCAAAGCGCTCGGCGCGGCCCACAGCATTCCTACGCAAGTAATTAATGACGGAGTATTCAATTTCGGATTCAAAGCATCTTTGGCATGGCGCCTATCGATCGCGCTATACGTGAAAGCTGGGGGCATTCCATGGAAGCTCGCGCCGTTACCTGGCGTACCAGAGAATACGGCCTATATCGGCCTAGCCTATGCCCTACGAGGTAATCCCCAGGATGCGCATTATGTGACCTGCTGTTCGCAGGTCTTCGATGCAGACGGCGGGGGGATGCAGTTCGTGGCATTCGAGGCTCGTGACCCAGTGAAGAATGTTGAGGAGGCACGGCGCAACCCCTTTCTCAGTCGCAGTGATATGCGTGCGGTTCTAGCCCGCAGTCTAAATCTTTACCAAAGCCGCAACGGTGGACTGCTGCCGCGCCGACTGGTTGTTCACAAGACCACTTCGTTCAAAGCCGAGGAGTTAGAGGGCGCCCTTGATGCACTATCTGCTGTCCCTGAGGTGGAATGCGTGGAAGTTGCCAGCAGCCCTGGTTGGCGCGGCGTCTGGCTGAAGCAAAGCCGTATTGCCGGGCGGCGAAGCGATCCGGACGGTTACCCAGTCCCACGTGGCATTGTGCTGCAACGCTCGGGTGTATCCGCCTTGGTCTGGGTTGCAGGAAATGCGCCTCGTGCTTCATCCAGGGGTGATTTTTACCAAGGCGGAAAAAGCATCCCCCGGCCCATCAGCCTTATTCGTTATGCGGGCGGAGGGACAATGGAACTGACCGCGCTGGAGGCGCTTGCGTTAACCAAGATGGATTGGAATAACGATGCACTCTATGACCCTGTCCCTGTAACCATCCGCTATTCACAACGACTGGCACGGACAATTGCCAATGTGCCAACGCTACCAGGTAAAGCGTATCCGTATCGACTGTTCATGTAATTTGTAGACCGCATGAAAACTTACATGCGGTAAAGTAACACCTCCGCTTCGCGCCTGTGAATCAAGCCCTGCAGCCTTCGTCCGCCAGCCCACACCCACCGCATCAGCTGCGCCGGGACTTCAGCATGCACCTCCCGATTCACTTTCCTTCGCAGCGTCGACCGCTGCAGCGCCCCTGCCCCCAGGTTGAAGGTGAACGACACCAGCGCATCGTACTGGCCATCGGTCAGGGGTACATCGATCAGCCGCAGCACGGCGCGTTCGGCCAACTGGACATCCCGGCGCAGCAGGTCCTCGGCCTCCTGCTCAGTAATGCCCTGTTGGTACCGGTCCTGCTCATGGTCCCGAACCAGATGACCGTAGCCGATGGTGGGATACCCCGCCGGGCAAATGTAGATGGTGGGGCTGAAGCCTTCGAAGCGCTTGATCAGGTCCAGCCCGTCCTGGGTTATGTGCCGCATCTCACTGCCCTCGCGCCTTGGCCAGTGCGCGCTGGCCAAACCAGAAGCTCATCACCGCCGCGAACAGCGCCTGGGTCTCCGGATCCCAGATCTGCGGCAGGGCCACCACGAATGCGAGTCCCTGGTCGGCCATCAGGACGTACAGGGCGCTGAGTTTCACGGCAGTGAACAGCAGGAAGAAGGCGTAGGTGATCACCGGGCGCACCGAGGCGCGCAGGCCGTCCACCCATTTCACGCCGGTGAGCCGGTTGTCGTGCTTGTAGAGCGCTTGGCTCTCGGCGATATCCGCCTCCACGGCGATCTCTTCCAGGCGCTGGCTGTGCCCCAGCCGCATCTGCTCCATCTGGCGGTCCAGGATGGCGAGTTCGTGTTTGCGGTCCTCGCGGTCCTGCCAGAGCTTGAGCAGGTCGGGAAAGGCGCTGGAGATGAAGCCCAGCAGGCTACCGAGCAGGGTCAGCATGTTTATTGTCCTCCGTTGTCTCTATTTATTTGGCTCAGGGCTGCTTGAACTTGATGGCCAGCCCTGCCATCAGGGCCAGCAGTAGGCCGGTGGTGGCGATGCGCACCATGGTCTGCCAGGCGGTGCGCTTGGCGAGGTTCAGTGCCTGCAGCAGCGAACGCAGCTCGCGGATGTCCTCCCGGGCGTTTTCGCCGTCCAGGCCGACGTCGGCCAGTGCCCGCCGGGCACCGCGCTCGGCGGCCCGGCTCAGCATGTCTTCGAGGTCTTCCTGCGGCAGGGTCACCAGGGGTGTGTGCTTGTCCTGTGGCGCCATAGGCCCTCCGAAAAACACAACGACCGCTCGGCGGCGGGTATGTTCAGGACGAACGGTATGCCGCGAGCGCATGGATGCGCATGAGCGGCCGTCAGGGTGAATCGGTGTTGAAATCAGCGGTTGGGGGTTTCGGCTTCGATGCGGGTGACGAAGCCTCGGCCGTCGAACTGGTGTTCGATCCGCTGGAGCAGCCACTCCCCGTCCACCGGGTCGCGCAGCCCCGTCAGCCGGATCTTGCCCTCGGCCTGCAGCGCCGGATTGCCGATCAGGGTCAGCGACAGGGTGGCGTTGCCGCGGCGCAGGGATTCCAGCTTGGCTGTGGCGGCGCGGGTTGCCGCCTCGGCGTCCGGATAGGGGTGGCGCAGGGTGTAGACCGGCTTGCCATCCCCCACCAGCACCGGCACTCGGTCCGCGCCGTTCGGGTCGTGCCACCAGGCGCGCACCGCCTGGTATTTGCCGCGCTCGGCTTGGGTCATCCGGTGCCGGCTGACGTCCGTGGCGGTGATGGGGATGGTGGGCAGGTCGCGGCCGGTCGCCGCCTTGGCCTCGCCCCTGGGCACGAACACCAGAAAGCCGGCTACCGGCTTGGCCACGGTGCCGTGCTCCCGTGCCAAGCGGGTCAGCAGGTGCAGATCGGATTCTTCCGTTTGGTCGAGGTGCGTAACATGGATACCGGCCAGGGACTCCGCCACCCGGGGGGTCAACCCGTGCTCGGTGGCGATGGTGGCCACCAGGTCGCCCAGGCTCAGGTCGTGCCAGCTGCGGGTCCTCGGTGCCTTGATGGCCGCGCGCATGTCCGCCGCCTTGCCGCGAATGGTGAGGCTCGCCGGTGGCCCCGAGTGCTCAACTTCATCCACCACGTACAGGCCCATGCGGCTGAGGCCGGAACGGCCATTGCCCAGGAATACCTCCAACTCCGCGCCGTGGGTGGGCCACTCGATGCGGCCATCACGGTCGTCCAGCAGGATCTCGACAGTGTCGGATTGGATGCCCGCCTCGTCGGTGATGCGCAGGGACAGCAGCCGATCCCGGATCCTGGCGGTGATGTCCCGCCGATCTGCGAGGATGCGAAAGTCCGGTTTCATTCATCTAACCCCACAGGCGGATAGTGGCGTCATTCACCGGCGTATGGTTGAGCTCCGGCAGTTCGATCTGGATGCCGGCGGGCAACACCGGGCCGCGCTCGGCCAGGCCGGGATTGGCCGCCAGTACCGCTTCCACGGCTCCTCGAGCCCGGCTGTACCAGGCCAGGCAGACGGCATCGAGCATGTCGCCGTCTTTGGTTCGGTAGCGGGCCATCAGTCGTCGTCCTCGCCATAGTGGGTCAGCTGCAGCCGGAAGCCTTGCTTCAACGGTCGCCCGTTGCCCTGGAAGATCGATTGGGTCTCCTCGAGGTGGGTGATCACCCAGCGCCCCCAAATGAAGCCGAGGCCATCCACCAGCAGCAGCGGTTCTCCACGGCCGGCTTGCCGGCGCATCAGCTCCAGCTGTAGCAGGCCGCCGCGGTAGTGCGGATAGATCACGCCGGTCAACTCCAGGGTCTCCTCACTCGGCCCGAGGAACTGCTGGGCCGGGCGGCGCAGCAAGCGCTCCTGGGGTTGCCAGCGGTAAGCCTGGCTGCGCTTGAGTTCCTGGTAGGCCGCCGTGTCCACCGAGAAGCGGTAGTCGCCCAGCGCCATCATGGTTTCGTTCATCGGATTGCCTCACGGAAAAACGGCGGGCTTCGCCCTAACCGTCGTACAGTGCCGAGCGCCGATCGGTCTCAGCCCGCAGCCGCTGCGCTTCCAGCGCTTTCTGCACCTCGGCCGCGATGGCCTTCTCGTCCATGCCCGGCTGGGCGTGGATGGTGATCGGTGCATCGATGCGCACGTATCGCGAGGTCTTGTGCACCGGACTGGCCGACTCGATCTGTGGCAGCGCCTCGACCGTCGCCGTAGGGACGGCCATGGCCGGTTGTGCCGCGAGGGCCGAGCCGACGGCCGCCGTCGCGAGCCGGTTGCGGCGCCGGTTCGCCGGCTTGGCCTCGGCTTGTTCATCGTCGCCGAACCAGCCCGACACCTTGTCCCAGGCCTGACCGAGCAATTCGAAGGGTTTGGCCAGCAGTTGGAGCTTGCCCAGCAGCCAGTCCACCGCCCCGGCGGTGAGCGACTTGACGCCCTCCCACAGCCCACTGAAGAAGGCGCCGATAGGTTCCCAATACTGGATCAGCAGATAGGCCGCGCCAGCCAGAGCCGCGATACCCGCGACGATCAGGCCGATGGGATTGGCCGTCATGGCGATGTTCAACGCCCACTGCGCGGCGGTAACCACGCCCATGCGGGCAGCACTCAGCGCCGACAGGACATTCAGGCGCGTCATCCCCAGCTGCGCCAGAGCCAGTCCGGCACTCAGAGTGCGGTAGGCCGTCACCAGCGACAGCACCCCGCCCTTTAAGAAGGTGTAGGCATAGGCGCCGGCGATGGCTGTCACCTTTAGAGCAATCAGCCCCGCGGTCGCGCCCACGATCACCTTGGTGAGCAAGGGATATTCCTGCGCCGCTCCGGAAACCCAAGAGGCCATGCCGGCGAACAGCTCGGCCCCGGCAGCCACCGTGGGCAGCAGGACACTGCCGAGACTGATGGCCACACTCTCCAGCGCGCTGCCCAGGCGCTTGAGGGCGCCGTGGGTGGTGGCGCTCATCTTGCGGGCCATGGCCTCGGCCGTGCCCTGGGCCTGCCGCAGCTCGGCGATGTAGCTGTCCAGGGCACCGCTGCCGGCCTGTTTGAGCAACTCGGTGAGTCCCGCCGAGGCCTCCTCGCCGAAGATCTGCTTGACCGCCTCGGCCCGCTCGGCCGACCCCAGTCCTTCGGTGGCCTCGGCCAGCTCCTTGAGCAGTTCCGGCACCGGCCGCAGGTTGCCGTCCAGGTCGGTGACCTCCACCCCCAGCGCCGCCAAGGCATCGGCGGCCGCCTTGGGCGGTGCCGACAGGCGCAGGAAGGCCGCCCGCAGCGCGGTACCGGCCATGCTGCCCTGGATGCCGACGTTGCCGAGCAGGCCGGCCATGGCCGCCACCTCCTCGATACCGGCGCCGGCGCTGCTGGCGACCGGTGCCGCGTATTTCAGGGTGTCGCCCAGCATCTGCAGGGTGGTGTTGGAGCTGGTGAAGGTGGCCGCCAGCACGTCCCCGACCCGCCCCATGTCCTCCGCCTTCAGCGAGAAACCGCTGAGGATGTTGGAGGCGATGTCGGCGGTCTGGGCCAGATCGCTGCCGGCGGCCTGGGCCAGGCTCAACATTCCCGGCGTGGCGGCGATGATCTCGTTGGTCTTGAAACCGGCCATGCCGAGAAAGGTCATGGCGGAGGCCGCCTCGGAGGCGGAGAACAGGGTGCTCTCCCCCAACTGCCGCGCGGTCCGCTCGAGCTCTTGCAGAGACTCGTCACTGGCCCGGGTGATGGCGCCCAGCTTGGCGATGGACTGCTCGAACCCCACGGCGATCCGCACCGGCGCCGCCACGCTCGCGCCCAGAGCCACCGCGTCGAACAGCTGGCCGCGCAGGTCTGCGCGCTGGGCCTTGACGGCCTCCTGAGCACGCATGACCCGCGCGAGCCGCTGATACTTCTGGCTCAGGCGATCGACCGTCGCCCCCAGTCGGACATTGTCACGGGCGAGACCGGTGGCGGAGACTCCCGCACCATCCAGCTCCCGGCGGCTGCGCTGCAACCGCTCACGCTGTTTGGCCAGCTCCCGGGACAGCCGCTCGGTCTTTTGTCGGGCAGCCTCGAAGGACTGGGTGAGGCGTTGGCTGGGCAGGTCAGTCTGCGCCAGCTCCTTGCGCAGGCGCATCAGCTCCCGGGAGGTGGCGTTGTAGGCCGCACGGGCCTTGCCCACATTGGCCTCGGCCAGTTCGAACCGGCGGACCGCCGCCTGCTGGTCCTTGAGCTTATCGAGGGTCACCCCCAGCCGACCCAGCTGTGCCTGGGAGCCCAGTACCGCCTGACGAAAGCTCTGACCCACCGTCGCCCCGATCTGGAGCGCCAGCTTGAAGGACGATGCGGTCATGGCTGTAAATCCTTCCTTTTCGGCAATACGTCGAGCCAGGCCATGAGTTCATGGCCGTCGAGTTCGAGCAGTTCGGTGAGGGACCAGCCGGTGTGGCTGGCGAGGACGACGAGGGCGCGACGGGCGTCGCGGGGCGTCAGGACAAAAAATCCTGATAGGCTTTCTGCAGCTTGGCGTAATCCGCCATGTCCAGATCCAGCAGTTGCTCGGACGTCACCTCACAGAGGTTGGCGAACAGCTGGATCTCCTTTTCCGCATCGTTGCGGGCGCCCTGCTCGACACCGAGCATGTCGCGCACCTTGGGACGGCGCAGGCGCAGGATTTTCACTTGCGCGCCATCGACGCTGATGGGGTGCTGCAGTTCCACTTCGATGCTGCTCATTGGGCGGCGTCCTCTTTGTTCGAATCGGTGTCGGTGTCCGCGGTCTCGGTGTCACCCGCCTTCAGCGCCTGCACCTCCCGAACGAGCTCGCCGATCCGCTCGGCAGCCGCCTTGTCCGGGCTGATGAAACCGCCGTTGCGCAGAGGCCGCGCCTGGGATTCGGTGAGCAGCAGCGCGTCGCCGTAGCTGACCTTCTTGCGGTTGTGGGTGGTGGGCTTGATCACGTAATAGGTGTGTTGGTCCATGAGTGTCTCCTGCTTCAGATACCGAGGGCGTTACGCACCGCGGCCAACTGGTCGATGCCGCCGATGGTGCGCACCATGTTGGGAATGTCGACCTCGTGGACGACCTCGCTGCCATGGGTCAGCTTGTAGTAGCGCAGTGCCATGACCACCTTGAGGGTGGCCTTCTCACCGGGCTTCCAGTTGCCCGGATCCATCTCCCGCACGATGCCTTGCAGGTTCACCACCACCGCGGTCTGGGTTCCCGAGTCAGAAACCACCGCCCCACGGATGGTCAGGGGAGTGAGTTGGCCGGGCGCCAGGCCAAACAGCTTCAGCACCTGTTTGTCGAAGCGGGTCAGGGTGAATTCGCATTCCAGCTTCTCCATGCCCATCTCCACCTCGATGGGCGCGTCCATGCCACCGTTGCGGAACTCCTCGGTCTTGAGGGTCAGCTTCGGCAGGGTCAGCTCCTCCACGTTGCCCGCATAGCCGCGGCCGTCGACGAACAACGCCATGTTTTTCAGGATGTCATCCAGCATTTAAGTCTCCTTTTGCACAGGGACGTGCTTATGTCGCGAGCGCATGGATGCGCAGGAGCGACTAAACCGCTTCGGGCAGCACTTCCACCAGGTAGTCGTTGACCAGGTGGCTGCGGAAGGTGATGTGTTCCGCCGGGTACGGCGGCGTGAAATCGAAGTCGATGTAGACCTTGCCCTGGGCGATCTGGTCGGGGCTGTTCAGCGCCGGGTCCGCCCAGGCGCGGCCGTTGATGATGGCCCCCACGGTGCGCAGGTGGCGCAGGTAGGCGTTCACCCCTTCCAGCACGTCCTCGAGATAGGTCTTGGTGATGTTGCGATCCACCGCCCACAGATGGGCGCGCAGCAGCGACTCATTGATCATGTCGGCGGTGCGGCGCACGCTCAGGAAAGCCCACTTGGGGTCGGCCGAGCAGCTGCGGTTGCCCCACAGGCGGAAGCCGTCCTTCTGGATGACGGTGGCCACCTCGTGCGCGTTGAGGAAGTTGGCCCGGGCATTGGCATCGCCCAGCGCGAAATCCACGCTGCGCACCGTGCCGGTGATGCCGTAGATCTCCCGGTTGCTGGGCGACCACCAGAAGCCTCGCTCGCTGTCCGACTTGGCGATCAGGCCGGCCACGCGGGCGCTGGCCGGACGCGCCACCTCGCCGTTGCTGCGGGTATCCCACACTTTCACCCAGGGATCGACCAGGTAGACCCGCGGGCTGCCGAACCGCTCGCGGTAAGTGATGGCCTCGGTGTCGCTGGTGTTGGGGCCGTCGGCGATGATCACCGCACGCAACCGGTCGGCCACGCCCATCAGCTCCGCCACCACCGCCGGGTGGTGACTGAACTCCGGTGCGATCAGGATGCGCGGCGTGACCTTGACCTCGCTCTCGGCGGCGAGAAAGGCCTGCACTCCGAGGTACTGCCCGGTCTCCGGATCGATGCCGCCGATGATTGCACTGACATCGGGCAGCCAGGGCGCTTCGAGGAGCCCGTCTTTGGCCGCGCTATGCATCAGACTTGGCCTTTCGATGATTCCGTCAGGCACCCGCACGACCACAACCAGGGCGCCGGCCTGATCAAAGATGTCATCCAGCGCCGCCGGCAGGGTGCCGCGCTGCCCCAGAGCGGCGGCCTCACCGCGCTTGCCGGCGATCAGTACCGGTGTGTGATAGGGGAAACGCGCTTCCTCCGCCTCGGGCGCGGTGCCGATCAGGCCGATCACCGAGGAACGGACCGTCTGGATCGGACGCGGGCCGCTGTCGATTTCGACGACCTCCACGCCGTGTAAGAACTGTTCAGGCATTGGGCATTACCTCGATGTGATGAAGAAACAGGAAGCACAGGTACCAGTCGTCCTGCGCGGTCACGGGCACTTCGTGTTCCGCCGCCAGTGGAAAGAGATAGCCGTCGCCGGCCTGGTTGGTATGGGTGACGGCATCGGCACCCTCCCAGATCTTGAAGATCCCGCCGCTGTTCAAGGGGATCGACAGGCAGTTGAACAGGGTCTTGGGCGCCGCATAACGATCGAGCAGACCGCCTGTGGGGAAGTGCAGCAGCCAGGCCTCGTTGGACGTATCGCGCAGGCTCGCGGGCACCTGCGCGGCGAATGCCTCTTTCAAGGCATCCGGAAACTGCCAGTACTTGAGAAAGCGGTACTGGGAGAGCACGTTCGGCCCGTTGACGCCCATGCGGCGCCAGACGCCCACGCTCTTGCGGAAATGCTCAGTGTGCGCCTGCGCCGCCGACAGCAGCGCACTGCACTGCTCGGCGCTGAGCAGCGCCGGTAGTTTCTGCGTCATGGTGATTACCTGTAGAGAAAGACGATGACATAGCGATCGCTCAGGGCCGGCGGCACCCCATGGATCTGAGCGATGTCGTCGAAACGGATCAGTTGGCCGGCCCGGTCTGGGATGGGTTGCGGCCGGTCGAGATCATTGCCGCGGTACCAGACGAAGGCTCCGCTTTCCGACTGCAGGCAGAGCAGCGCCACCGCGAGATAGCCCTCGTTGTCCACATGGGGAGGAATGCCCCCTCCCGGCTCCGTCCAGTTGACGACCCAGTCCTCCAACCCGTGGCCGGGCCACTCGGGTGCGACGGTGTCGATGGCGAGGCGAAGCGCCTCGGGACAAGCGATCCGGCCACAGGAAAAGTAGTGGCCCGGTGAGCCGTTCAACCCCAGATTGGGCTTGTGGCGGCTGCGATCCCGCCAGTAGGCGCGGTCCAGCGCCGCGAACTCCGTCCTCAGGCAGGCCGCCTGAGCCGGTGACAGGTGCTGGCTCACCGAGATCATTGCGGTGTCCCCGGATGCGGCTCACGGCCCAGCACTTCGTGCAGGCCGCCCTCCAACTGGGCGTTGAGCACCTCCCGCTCCCGGATCTTGTCGCGGTACTCGTAGCCCGGTTGCAGCGCGTAGGCCTCTTTGTACCGATCGTTGTTGGCGACGATGTCGGCGATGTAGGTCCGCATCGCCCGGTATTCCGCCAGCGACGCCTCGTCCAGCCCCGCCGCGGCGATCAACTGATCCAGCACGCCGTAGACGATGTTGAGCTGGTGGTAGTAGCGGTACTGGCGGAAGATCTTGTCCTGGCAGTCGGCGTCCAGTTCCGTCTCGGTGATGACGGTGGTCTGGCTGGCAATCGGTATCACCTTGCCGTCGTCATAGTTGCCTTCCCAGGTTTCCTTCTCCGGATCCATCTCCACCGTCTTGTATTTGAAGTGGGTGTCATCACAGGACGAAGCCGCCAGTTGCATCTCCTCGGTGGCGTAGGTCAGCCCGATGTACTGACCGGTGAACTTGTTGAAAACGACGATGACCTGCATGAGTTATCCCCAGAATCCGTTGGTGCTGGTCGCGATGGCGCGCCAGGCACCGGCCTTGATGAAGGTCGTGGTGTACTCGTCCGTCCACCAGGCACTGCCGTTGCCCGTGCCGCGCGAATAGCGGTTCTTGTACTTCACGATCAGATGGTCGTTGTCGTTGAAACCACTGCTCGGGTGGATCGCCAAGGCCCAACTCAGCGCCGTGCTGGCCGAAGCGGTGTTGCCGGTGGCGCGAACGTCGACGTAGACCGCTCGCGGGGTATCGACCAGGCGGATATAACGGTTGTCGTGATTGTGCGCCGACGGCGGATAAGACGCCGGTTTATCGTCGATCTGACTCCAGGGGTGGCGGTGGGATGCCCGGGCATAGCGGGCGTCGCCATGAACGCGCATCCCGGCCGGGGTGACGGCCTCGTCCGGTACCGTGCCGGCCTTGGCCTCGGCCAGGGTCGCCAGCCGCACCACGCCCAACTGCTCCGTGGTGGCCGGAGAGAGATTGACCCCGCCGGTGCCGATCACCTTGACGCTGTCCGCCGGCAGGGCGCTCAGGGCCAGGTCGAAGGCCAACAGGAGATCCACCCCGGCGGCCTTGTAGGCCAGGGGCTGGCTCGGATGACTCCAGATCGCCAGCAGGGTGCCGTCGTCGAGATAAAAGCCGATCTCGCGCACCCAGTAAGCCAGCTCGCCGTCCTCGATGGCGGTAATATGGATCTGGCTGTCGGAGAGCCGGTTGCCGTTGCTGATCGGGATCCGGCGCTTTTCCCGTTTCAGGGCGGTGGCCGAGGCCTCCGGCGTCCAACCCTGATCCCCCAGGGCCACTTCGACGATGTTGGCCTGGAGGCCGGAATGGGTAGCATTGAAGACGGCTGTGATCCCCGCCTGGGTGATCACCGGTTTGAAAGCTGTGCTCATACGGATTCCATCGCTACACGAAAGACGGTATAGAGGCGTTGAAAGGCGCCCAGGTGAACGGCGCCGGCGAGTCTCGCACCCGGGTAATGGGCCTCTCCGGCCTCGCGCGTTCGCGCCGTCGTTTGAGCGACGGCGGCCAGCCCCAGCCCGGCGCCGAAACGGGCGCCGACCTTGAAGTCGTAGTGACTGCGCACCGGTTTGGCCGTATCCACCGCGCGTTTCAGCGACCGGTAGTAGTCGGCGGTGAGCAGCGGTGCGTCGTCTTCCCGAAAGTTGTCACTAGCCCAGGCCGTGACCGAGAAGGTGTGGGGCGGCCCATCGGTCTCGAACCACTCGCGCAGCTCCACCTGCACCCCCAGCACGGCCATGGCGCGGCGCACGGCCTCCACCGTGCCCTTGCGCCGGTGGATCACGACGCTCTCGGCGATGACCTTACGCTTGACGAAGGTGGGCCAATCGCTGTCCCAGGCATCGACCGACAGCGCCCAGGCCAGCCAGGGCAGCAGGTTCTCCGGGCAGGTTTGCGGGTCCCACAGGGTTTGGATCGGCACTGGCAAGTCGCTGGCGCGCTCGGTCACCTGTTCGAGCGCGCGTTCACCAGGCGTGGCATTCAGCGGTAGCAGACTTTTATTCATGGCGCACCTCCCTGTGCGCCACCCTTCGGGCAGCCTTCGGCTGTGATAAACGCCAGTCCTGTCGTTTATTCATCCCGACCTCCCGTCTGCACCGACACCTGGGTGCACCAGGCGGCCTCCTGCGGAGCGATCACCAGATCGCGCGTGGGTTGTTGCAATACCACCCGCTGGACACCGGGCTGATGCAATGCGGCGTACAAACCCGACAGGGTGATGTCGTTGCCGAGCAAATGGTGGCGTGCCACATAGTCACGAGCGGCCGCTTCCGCCGCCTGGCGCACTACTTCGGCATCCGGCCCTTCGTAGAGCCGCAGTTCGGCCTCCACGCGGTACTTCAGTATCCGCGGCTTCTGGACCCTTACCTGATCCGTCAGCGGTCGAACCGACTCGGCACCGAGGCGTTGTGCCACCGCCGCCAGCAAGGCGTCGTCCGGCATGCCGATGCCCTCGGTGGACAGGACCGTCACCACCACCTTGCCGGGTTCGGGGCTGGTCACGTCCACATCCTTCACCCGCGGGCTGGCCGCCAGGCTGTGGAAGACGTAGCTGCCCACCGGGCCAGCGGTGCTGTGCCCCTCCAGACTCAGCTGCACCCGCTTGCGCAGCCGGTCGTCGGATTCGTACCGGGGCGGCACGGGTGGAATGGCCTCGGCATCGCCGGGATCGATGAGCTGGCGCTCCACGCCGAAGAAGGCGGCAAGGTTATCCAGGTCCGCACCCCGGGCGTAGGCCAGCATCACAGCGCGGCTGGCGTCGTTGATGCGGGCTCGGAGCAGCAACTCCCGGTAGGCCGCCACCTCGAGAATCTTGTAGACGGGGTCGCTCTCCACCAGCGCGGAAAACCCCGGCGCTCGCGACCGCAAGTCCTCCAGCATGGCCGCCAGGATCGCCTCGTAGTCCAGGCTTTCCACGACTTCCGGCGAGGGCAGTCGGGCCAGGTCGATGGCGCTGAAACCTGTCATGCCGCACCTCCCTGTGCGGCACCCTGACAGGCGCCCTTCGGGCGTGCAAAACGCCAATCCTGTCGTTTTGTCATACCTCTATCCCTTCCAGTCGTATGGGTCGGCCGCTGGGACGGTACTCGCCTTCCAGCAAGAGATGCAGACGACCTGAGGCGATCTGCTCCACCTGGATGCGGCTGACCTCCAGACGCGGCTCCCACCGGCGCAGGGCCTCGGCCGCCGCCGCGTAGATCTCCACCAGGGTCTTGCGATTCATGGGCGCATCCACCCACTGGTACAGCCGGGACCCGTAGTCCCGCCGCATCACCCGCGAGCCCAGGGGGGTGGTCAGGATGTCGACGATCGACTGGCGCAAGTGGGCCTCACCGGTCAACCATTGGCCGGTGATTCGGTTCATTCCGTCCATACAAACTTTGACAATATTTGTATTCTGTGCTACCTTTGCAGTTAGACACGTGAACTTTGGAGCAGGCAGATGCACGTCTCTCTCACCCCCGAACTGGAAGCCCGAGTCAAGGCCAAGGTCGAGACCGGCCTCTACAACAACGCCAGCGAAGTGATTCGCGAGGCGCTGCGCTTTATGGAGACCCACGAGGACTGGATTCACGAGATCAAGCTCGCGCGTCTGCGTGAGCAACTGCAGGCTGGCCTGGATCAGCTCGATCGCGGCGAAGGTGTGGCCATCCGGTCAAAAGGCGCTTTGGATGCGCTCTTTCAAGACATCCAGGGATAGGCTCGACACTGCATGATGGCCTATACCCTGGTTATATCCCCCGTTGCTCGCGATGACTTAAAACAGATCTACCAATACGGAGCCCTCAACTGGGGAATATCGCGGGCAACCAGTTACCTTGAGCATATCAAGGAACAGCTGTGGCACTTAACTGAACACCCGGAAATGGGCGTAATGCGCGACGAGCTACTGCCCGCCATGCGCAGTCTTTCCGTTGACAGCCATGTGGTTTTCTACCGCTTGCAGGAGCTTCAGGTGCAAATTGTTCGGGTCTTGCATGCCAGGCAGGATCCCCAACTGCACATCAAGTAATTTCAATTGACTAGGAGGGAGTTGTGGATTCGACAAGAGAACACAGCCGGCCTCACAAGTCGCCTCAATCAATCAGCGAAGAACCTCAGGCAATCAAGCTCACTGCCGAGGACTCAGCAACCTTCCTTGAAAGGCTGTGCTCCCCCGTTCACTTCAACGATAAGTTGATCGCGGCTTTCAAAGAACATGATCAACGCGTCACCAGCAAATAGGTCATCACCTACTGCGTTTGATCAGGTGTACCGGTTGAACTCGGCCCTGAAACCACGCCTGGATGGCTATGACCGTTGTAGATCTCCCGGTCGGCCTGCATCGAGCGGGTGTGGTCGGTGAGGTCACCGGAGGCGCGGATATGGCCTTCCACCTCGACGTCGCCGACGATGCGCACACCGCCCGGCGAGATCAGCTGGGTGGTCGCCCCGGGCGGCAGCACCGCCTTGAGGGCATGGGCCTTGCGGTCGTATTCAATGACGGCACCGTCGCCGTAGACGACCCGGTGAACATGGGCCGCATGCCCCGGAGCCGGGTACGCCTGCTGATGCAGCGAGCCCAGCACCACTCCCTGGGCCAGATCGCCGCTGGGCGACAGCACGAGTACCTGCTCGCCGATCTCCACCGGCCACCAGCAGTTGTCCCCGCCGGCCCGCGACGTCATCACGGGCAGCCAGGCGGTCTCCAGTTCACCGATCCGGATCCGCAGGCGCGGGATGTCGCCGGCGTAATCCGCAGCGATGACGCGCCCCAGCCGGATCAGATTGGCCAGCCGCCGGTGCAATTCGGTGACTTCAAACGCTAGGGTCATCGCCTGTCAGCTCCAGTTGATCTCCGGCTTCGCCGTTCCAGCCGAGGATGACGGTGTCCGGAACGATGCCCTCGCCCGCCCAGATGCTCTCGCCCACGCGCAGGGTGTGGGTCCATTCCACCAGCCAGATGCGGTGCCCCTGGTACTCCGGGCTGAAATGATCGGGGGCTGCCTGTTTGATGTTGGCACGCCCGACATTGAGCTCCGCCCAGGCGTGATCGTAGAGCCAGAGCATCACGGCCTGCACCAGGCTCCAGAGCACGGCCTCGGGCTGCCGATCCGAGACCAGGACCCGCGCCTCCCAGTGCGCGATCAGGGCCAGTTCGCCGGTACCCGGATCCCGGGCCGGCTCCAGCTCTGCCAGATCCAAAAAGATGGCCGGCAGGCGCACCTCGTCCCGGCGCTTGGGAAAGGAGCTGCAGTGCCGAACGCCGGCGATCTGCGCCAGCCCCTCCAGCAAGGTTTGATGCAGCAGGGTCAATCGGTCCATCAGGCGGCCCTCGACAGATAGCGCAGCTCGCGCTGGAACAGGGTCTCGAACTGGCGCAGCGCCGGCCCCTCGGAGAGATCCTCCATGACGCCGGCCATGCGCCCGGTGACCACCAACTGCACCTCCTGGATGGGCAGCCGCGACTTGCCGCGGCGCCGAAACACGCCCTGGTGTCCATTCGGCATGTCGGCCAGGAAGGCGTGATCCCAGTGGCGGCGCCCCACCCGCACCCCTCTTGCCGTTTGCCGTTTGCCGTGGGGTGCCCAGGGCCGCGGCCTTGATCACGCCGGCCGTCTTCGCCAGGGCCACTCCGGCCTCGGGTCGGCTGTTGCGCGCCCGCAGCAGCACCAAGCCCGGGCGCACCGCACCCACCTTGACGTCCAGCGAACGGGCGGTATCCCGCGTCACTTGCGTGCGCAGCCAGCGCGCCGTCTTGTTCAACGCCCGCACCGCCGCCTTGCGGGTCTGGTCCTCGCTGGCGGCCAGCGCCTGGGGCCACTGGGACAGCGGCGGCTTGGGGGTAATTTGCAGTGCCAACATGGTTCACTCCGTTGTCACTCTCGTTCCACCGGCAAGGCTGGTGCGATCCACACCAGCTGGTGCAGATCCAGCCGCGGCTCGGCTTCGAGCCGGTAGACCCGGCCCTCGAGCTGGATCTCATCGCCCCGGTGGGGCTGCGGCACTTCCGAGACACGGAACTCCAGCTCGGCATCCTCGCCGTGCACTCGCCCCTCGCCCAGCTCGAACAACTGCTCCGGGCGCCGGGCGATCACCCGGATGGTCATCGCCGCCTGCGTTGCTGGGATATAGGTGGCCTCCCGGCCCAGGTGCTGGAACTGACTGTCGATGGCGCGGGCGAAACGCGCCCGGCTACTCATCGTCCGCTGTGTCGGCGGCGAGGCGCTGGTAGGTCGCCCAGGCCTGGTCGCGATCGGCGGCGGTGATGTCCCGCCCCAGCACCGATTCGATGGCCTTCACGTTGGGTTTGCCGTCCTTGCCGAAGGACTCAGAATCGAGATCGGCGATGGCGTCCACGATGGCATCGATCAGCTCGGCGGTGTCGATGGCGGCGGCCTCACCCGGTCGCGCGAAGCCGCGGTCGATCAGGCGCCGGGCTTCGTCCTCGGGAACCTCCACCGGCTCGCCGGGCAGCACCGTGGCGGCCTGCTCCGCGCGTCCGACGCGCAGGGCAATGAGGGGAATGATCTGCATACCGGCCTCCTATCGAACGGTCGCGCAGAAGGATGCATTGGGACGGTAGGGCACGATCAACGGCGCCGATTGCATCAGCAGCCAGCGCACCGCCGGGTCCTCCTCCAGCCAGGATTTGGCGAAGTAGCGGTTGGCCTTGTAACGGGCCTTTTCGTCCTGGATCACGCCGTAGCACCGGGTGCCCTCCAGCATGGACTGGCTGGCCATCAGCACCGTGTAGTCCGGCAGCAGGTTCCGGGGCTGGCCGTCGTCGTCCACGTAGAGGTCGTTGTAGACCCAGAAATCGAAGTCGCCGATGGAGCCCACGTAGCGGGCCTTCTCATTGCCCTGGCCGCGTACCATGGGGTCGACGCTGAGGGTAATGCCGGTGCCTCGGCGGATATCCAGCAGGCGCTCCACCTTGTCCTTGTTCTTGAACAGGCGCCAGGCCTTGGGATCCATCACCACGGTGCGGGCCGCCACCCCGGACTTGCTCTGGATCAGCGCCGCCCAGTCCTCGATGTCGTCGAGCACGTTGGTGGCCGGCAGGTCCCAGGTGTTGCCCTCGCTCAGCGCCAGGGTCAGGGCCGGGTCGCGCTGGAAGTCCACCACCACGGTCGGGTAGTTCTCGCCGGAGACGGTGACCTTGCCGGTGCGCAACGCCTCGCTGGCCATCACCTCCTCGCGCCGGGTGAGGTTTTCCAGCTGGTTGACCAGCGCCTTGTTCAGCGCCGCCTCGCGCCGGTACTGGGGCGACAGGGCGCCGCCGATCTTCTCGCCCACCAGGCGCTTGAGGGGCGCATTGGGATCGAAACGGCGCTTATCCTTCACGTAGGCCGGTTTGAAGCTCTTGGTCTCGAAGCCCTCCTCGTCGACCACTTTGCCCGCCACCAGCGGCGAGACGAAGGGCGCCAGGCGCGGACGCGACTTGTCGATGTCGAAATGGATCTCCTCGGAGTCCTCGGTCTGCACCGAGCCGAAGAAGGTGTCCAGCAGGAAGGAGGCGGATCGCTCCAGGTGTTCCACGGTCCGGTTCAGGACGTGCGTCGAAAAGATATCAATCATGGTGCTCGCTCCTTACACCGGTTGGTTTTTGCGCAGGAACAGACTGCGGTCACGAAAGGCCTCCCGGACGCTGTCCAGCGTGTGGCCGGTGCCCAGGGACAGGGCCAGTTCGTTGAACTCACCGGTGAAATAGACAACGGCCTGCCGGTCGCCGGCGGTGGTGTCCACCGCCTCCGCCAGAATCGCATCCGGCGTCTGGGAGCCGTCCTCGGCCTCGAGGGTGCTGATGCGGTAGCGGCCATCGGCCGAGATCCGCCCCAGCACGGCGCCGACCGGCAGGGCGACGCCACCGGTGATAGTGACCAGCCGGCTCACCCTGGGGTACTCGCCGGCGATAAGGTTGTCGGGCCGCGTGGCGCCCTGATCGGTGAACCCTGCAGCAATGCCTGGAATCGTCACGTCTTACCTCCTATCGATAGGCTGCGAGGCGCTTGGCAACGTCTTCCAGCGCGTCCTCTTCGTCATCACCATCCGGCTCGATCGCCGGGTTGCCCATGGCGGCCATCACCTGCTCGAAACCGCTCGTGGCGGTCGGTGTCTCTGGGGCCTGAGCCGCCTGCACCGGAGCCGCCTCCAGCGCGGCCACCGCCATCTCGGCGGGCATGTCGGTGGCAAAGGCCAAGTGCCGGGCCAGTTGCTCACGCCCCTGGGCCGACTCGGCACCGACGATGGCGCCGATGCGTTCGCGCTCCTGGGCGCGCCCCTGATCCACCCCCTGGGCGATCAGCGCGGCCACCAGCTGCGGGTGCTCCGCCTGCAGTGTTTCCAAATCCATGACGGTTTCCTCGTGTTGCAAAGTCGATGTGTGGGGTTGTCGGGACGGCCCGGGTGACGGGTTGCCCGCGGGTTTGCTGTCCGGGATGTCGGCGATGGTTTTCTCGAGCGACCCGGTGCGGTCGGCCAGGCCGTTCTGCACCGCCTTGCGGCCCACCAGCACGTCGCCCGCACCGAAATCCTTCACCACCTTGGTCGGGTCGACCCCGCGGTTGCGCGCGACGGTGTCGACGAACACCTGGGCCATAGCGTCGATGCGGGCCTGCAGTCGCAGCCGTCCCTCGTCCGACTGGGGATCCAGCCGTTTCAGCGGGCTTTGCGAGGAAACGATCTCCACCCGATCCGAGGCCGCCTCACCACCCCGGTACACCGCCACCACGCCGATCGATCCGAGCGAGGAGGTTTCCGACACCACGATCTGGTCGCAGGCGGAGGCGATCCAGTAGGCGCCGGAGGCGGCGTCGCCCGAGGCATAGGCGAGAATGGGCTTGATGCCGCGTGCCTCGTAGATCATGTTGGCGAACTCGGCGCAGCCGTTGACCTCACCGCCCGGGGAGTCGATGTCCAGCACGATGCCGCGGATGTCCGGGTTGTCCAGCGCCGCGGTGAAGTCTTTGGCGAGGATCTCGTAGCTGGAGGCGCCGCTGATCGCCGTGAACAGATTGGCGTAGCGGAACAGCGGCCCCACCACCGGGATCACGGCCACGCCATCGCGCTCCTCGGTGACCTGGGTATTGATCAGGTTGCGGCCCCGGCGTGCCGAGAGCGCCTGGGGCAGCTCGTGTTCACGGGCGGCGATCGTCAGGATGGTGCTCAGGGCCGATTCGGTGATGGCCCAGGGCTCACCGGCGGCGTGGTTCCAGAATCTCATCGTCTCGTTCATCCTCGTCGGCGGTGGGCGGCGGCGCTTCTCCCAGGGTCAGGCCCAGCTCGCGCAGCTTGTCCTGCTCGCGGGCGCGCTGCTCCAGGACTTCCTCCCAGTCGAGGCCCTGGGCCGCGCACTCGTCCTCGAGCGTGGACAGACCGATCTCCATGCGCAGCTTCGACGCCTGCGCCTCCTTGACCGGGTCGATCCAGCCGCGCCCGGGGCCGATCCATTTGCAGCGTGTCCACAGCGCCTTGTTCTGATAGAAGCCGGGGGCTTCGATCAGCCCCTTATTGATCGCCTCCTCCAGCCAGAGCTCGTACACCGGCCTGGCCCAGTAGGTCGCCAGCCACAGCCGGCGCCCGGTGAAGAAGCGCCAGGCCTCCATCAGGGCGGCGCGGGCCGAGGCGTAGTTGGTCTTGGAGAAGTCCTTCATCAGCAGCTCGAACGGCAGGTTAAGGCCGGTGCCGATGTGGCGCAGGACGTTCTCGACGAAACTCGCATAGGCCGCGTTGGGGCGGCTCGGGGTGAAGGGCGCCACCTTGTCGCCCGGGAAGACCGGGATGACGGCGCCGCCCTGCAGCTTCACCTGCCATTCGTTGCGCGCGGCGATGTAGTCCTCGGTGGAGCCGCCAAACATCTCGCTGATGGCTTCCCCGTCCAGGGGCGTTTCGATGAAGGCGGCGATCATGGCGTTGACCACCGCCGCCTGCAGTTCCGAGCGCTCGTAGTGATCGAGCATCTTGAACAGCGGCATGATGCTGCTCAGGATGGGCTTGCCGCGGCTCTGGCCGGTGCGTTCCTTGTCGTGCACATGGATCACCCGCAGGCGACCGAAGGCCGTGCGCACCGGGATGCGTTGCCACTGCGCGCCGGTCTCCGTCGTCCCCATCAGCCGGTCACCGGGATGGGTCCTGCGGATCCAGTAGGCCAGCGGCGCGCCGTAGGCATCGGTTTCGATGCCGCCGCGCAATCTGCGGTCATCGAGGCGGTTCGCCGGGGTGGCCAGGCGGTCCGGCTCGACCAGCTGAAGCGTGGTGGCGAAGCGGGTGTGGCGCTTGGGCAGCCACAGCGGCAGTGCCAACGCCTCACCGTTGACCAGGCCAGAGCGGAATACCTGCGCCGTCAGCCCGGCGAAAGTGAGGCTGCGGGCGGCGTCGCACTCGGTGGTCTCGGCCCAGCTGCGCCACAGTGCCTCGGTGCGGCGCGACCAGTCATCGGCCCAATCCTTGTCCCGCCCCAGGGCCTTGTAGTCCGGCAGTGCCGAGAGCCGCAGCCCGCCGCCGACCACGTTGTCCACCAACGTCTGGATGGCGCCGGCGGCGACGCCGTGGTTGCGCACCAGGTCCCGCGAGCGGGCGACCAGGGTCGGCAACTCGCCGATGAGGTCCGCGTCCGGCGAGCCCACGGGCGGCAACCAGCTGGCCAGTTCCCGGGCCGTCAGCGAGGCGGCGCGATGGGCGGTGTCCTGAGCCATGGGTGACGCACAGGGACGTGCTAATGCCGCGGGAGCCATGGATGGCGGGAGCGGCCTGCCATCCGGCCCCAGTATTTGCGGCCGCACTGCAGTGCTGGACTGAATAGGGCTCACCTCTTGTGTACCTCGGGTTCAGAATTTCATGAGCAGCGGGCCTCGGCGCGGCTTGCCCTCGCGCGTGGCGATCTCGGCTTTGAGCCGGGCGATATAGGCTTCGAGGGCGCCCCGGTCGGTCTGGGCGTAGGTGGTGGCGCCATAGCCGCCCACCGACACCGTGACCTCCCGCTCGCCGATCATCAGGCGATGGAGGGCACCCTCCGCCTCCAGCAGCCGCTGGCGCAGAGTGGTCGTCTCGGTCATGTTGAGAATCCTCAGAGGTAGGGATCGTCGGCCGTCACGGTCGCCCGTTGCGGCAGTGGCCGCAGCGCTTTGACGGGGGCCGCCGGCGGCACGGCCGGCCGTACCGGCTCGGCTTCCGCCACGGGCCGAGCATCGACGCCAAGCGCCTGTTCGAGCCGCTTCCAGTGGATCTCCTTGAAGCGGTCGAGCCCGTAGATGCTGGCCGCCGCGCGGGCGTACACCCGACAATCCAGCGCCTCGTTGTTCCGAGCGGGGTCCTTCTCCCAGGTCGCCTTGGGAAAGCCCTTGTGCAGCCGGATGACCCGCTTTTCCGCAGTGAGCTGCTTGAAGTATTCCTCGCCGTATTGCGGGAAATGGCAGCTCCCGGGTGGGTAGGGCTCGCCGCCCGCCAGCGCTTCGTCCGTCGGTCGCGGCAGCTTCAACCAGCGATAGAGCTCGACCTTGGCCACGGGACCGCTGACATTCCATACCCGAAGCCCCCGCCGCTTGCCGCCGGTATCGGCCTTGGAGACGCTGAGGATGAGTGCCGTCTCGGTATCGCGCCCTTTGACGGCCACCACGGTGCGCGGCTGTGAGGCCCGCGCCCCGGCGCCGCCCCAGACCGCCTGCGGATACTGGCGAACCCAGCCGTAGACTTCCTGGGTGGCGTAGCCCGAGTCCACGCACATGACGCGGATCGGCAGGGTGGTGCCGAAGGCGTGGGGCCAGTCGCGGCCGAGCAGCCGGTCGAGTTTTTTCCAGACCTCGGGCTGGGCGGTATCGCCGTCCAGAACCCGGTAGTCGACGGACCAGGATTCCTTGTTGCGGCCCCAGGCCACCACCTCGCACTCGAGGCGATCCCGCTGCACATCGACGCCGGCGGTGAGAAACAGACCGCCCGCCGGGACGATGCCGACCGGATAGGTTTCGCGCCGCTCGTAGAGCCGCTCCCAATCCGGCGCCTCGAACTCCTCCTCGTAGGGCTCGCCCAAGACGGTATTGACGAAGCCTTTCATCAGGTCGGAGTTCTGCTGCGCGGCCTCGAACATGCGCGCCGCCTCCCCCCAGGAGAACCAGCCCACGGGGCTGTAGAGGGACGACAGATGGTAGCCCTGGGTACGGCCATCCCCCTCGGCCGTCGCTCGCCACTGCCCCTGCTCGAGCATGCGGGTCTTATGGTGCTCGTCGATCAGCCGCTCGCAGGCCTCGCAGCAATAGCGCGCAGCATCGGGCTCCCCCTCCGGCCAGCGCAACTGACTGAAGCGCAGCGGCTGCTCATGGCCGCAGTGGGGGCACGGCACGAAGAAATAGCGCTGATCCGAAGCCTCGAACTCGCGCTGGATGCGCGAGGTGCCTTTGATGGTGGGCGTGCTCACCAGCAACACCTTGCGGCGGCGGGCGAACGTGGCCGAGCGCCGTTCCGCCAGCAGGATCGGATCACCTTCGCCCTCCACGTCGCCGGGGTAGCCGTCGATCTCGTCCATGAACAGATAGCGGGCGGGCATGGAGCGCAGTCCCACGGCGCTGTTGGCACCGGTCATCACCAGCACACCACCGGGAAACTCCTTGGACAGGATGGTGTTGCCGGCATCCCGGCTGCGCGCCGGCGCCACCCGTTCCCGCAGCTCCGGCACGTCCTCCAGTTGCGGGTCGATGCGCTGGCGCGAGTTCCGCTTGGCCATCTCCACGGTGGGCGACACGGCCATCATCGGCCCCGGCGCCATGTGGATGACATAGCCGATCCAGTTGTTGCCGGCTTCGGTACCGCCCACCTGAGCGCCTTTCATGAACACCACCCGCTGCACCGGGGACGAGACCGACAGGCAGTCCATGATCTCGCGCAGGTAGGGCGTGCGCTTGGTGCGCCAGCGGCCGGGTTCGGCCGCCGACTTGGGCGACAGGCGGCGGAAACGGTCCGCCCATTCCGACACGTTCAGCATCGGATCCGGCTTGAGCCCTTCCCGCCAGGCCCCCTCGATGCCTAAGGCACCCTCGTAGTACTCCGTCTCACCGCTCCTCGGCATCCCTGCCGTCGCGGCATTAGAACGTCCCTGTTCGTCACTCGACCTTGGGCTGGATGTCGGCGAGCTCCGATAAGTGCTGTCTGACATAGGCTTCCAGGGTGACATGCATCTTATGCGGCTCGACGTCCAGCTCGGCGGCCATCTGGGCCGACACCCGGGCCGGCCAGCTCAGCCAGGCATCCCGCTCTGCACGGGCCAGCCGGAACACGTGGGCGAGCGCCTTGGACCTATCCACCAGTTCCCGCTTCATCTGCTGCAGCTTCAGGCGGCTGGTCTGGGCCTTGAGGACCTCGTTGGCGGTCCGGGCCTGCATATAGGTGGTGCCACCGGTCGAGGTACCGCTTTCCTGCAACGTCTCGGCGACCGCATCCAGCGCCGCTTTGGGCACCGCCTTCTGCTGGGGTTTGCGCTGCTGCGCCCGGTCGGTGTTGCGCCCCCATTCGGCATCGGCCCGGGCCACGTCGATGGTGCCGTCAGGCTCTGGTGTGATACGCCCGGCCTTGATCGCCTTGCGCACCGCCGTATCGGAGACCCCGCGGTGGCGCGCATAGGCACGCAATGACACACCCATCACTTAATCCGTTGTTTTAAATGGCGTTTTTAAGCTGAAAGGAGTTGATAAGCAGGGCGAAGGAAGCGTTCATGTCCCCACGATCGAACACCAACGGAGACCGGACGATGAACGCGCCCCAACCAGCCACCCGCTACACCATCACCTTCCCCGGCGAGCGCCCCATGACCACCACCAAGGCGCAGATCCAAAGCCCGACCCTGCTCAAGGCCATCGCCCATATCGAGCGGGAGCCCGGCTGCACCGGGCTGACCCTCGCCAACGGCATCCACATCGACATCGCCTGAGGAGGGCCACCATGAGCAGGAAAACCACCGCCCTCGACGCCTTCATTGCCAGGAAAGCCGAGATCGACGCCATGCTGGCCCGGTTTCAGGCCCTCAGCGAGGAGCATTTCGGCGTCTCGCCGGACGAGGTGACCTGGGGACATGTGGGCGATCTCGCCCACTACGCCGAATCACTCAAGCAGATTTCCGACGCCGCCTTCAAAGAAGGCGAACATGCCGAATAAGGAGAACGACATGAGCAAACTGACCCCAACCCAAGAAACCATCCTCAAAGCCGCGGCGACTCGCCCGGGCGGCGATATCGAGCCGCTGCCCGCCACGATCAATGCCGGGATCCGGCCGCGGGTGATCCAGGGACTCTTGAGCCGCAGCCTCATCGACGAACGCGACGGAGGTCACCGCATCAGTGAAGCGGGCTTTGCCGCCATCGGCATGACGCCGCCTCCGGCCGCCAAACCACCTCGACAGGGCACCAAGCAGGCCCGTCTGATCGGGATGCTGCAACGGCCGGAAGGGGCCAGCATTGAAGAGATCTGCGCGGAAACGGGCTGGCAGAAGCATACGGTCCGGGGCGTGTTCTCCAACACCCTGAGGAAGCGCCTTGGTCTCACGATCACCTCACACAAGGACGAGGGGCAACCGCGGCGCTATCGCATTTCACCGTCATCGCCCAGCCACTGAAACGTCACCGCGGAGCTGGGTCCGGACGCTCAGCCACCTGGGCGTCCACAGCCTGTACCTGGAAGGCCACTTCATCGAACGCGGCCCCGTCTTCTGCGCGGCGCGCCTGTTCCCCGGTGTATTCCTGCCACCGGCGGATGATCACATCCACATATTTGGGATCGAGTTCCATCACGCGGGCGCGCCGGCCGGTTTTCTCGCAGGCGATCAGGGTACTGCCTGAGCCGCCGAACAGGTCCAGCACGATGTCCCGGCTCTTGCTGGAGTTGCGGATCGCCCGCTCCACCAGCTCCACCGGCTTCATGGTCGGATGCAGGTCGTTCTTGACCGGCTTGTTGAAGAACCAGACGTCGCCCTGGTCGCGCGCGCCGCACCAATAGTGATCGGCGCCTTCCCGCCAGCCGTAGAGGATGGGCTCGTACTGACGCTGATAGTCCGAGCGTCCTAGGGTAAAGGTGTTTTTGGCCCAGATGATGAAGGTGGACCATTTGCCGCCGGCCTCGCGGAAGGCGCGCTGCAGCGTATCCAGCTCGCTGGATGACATGGCCACGTAGCAGGCGCCCTTGGTGACCGCCAGCAGATTGCCGAGGGCCGCCTCGAGGAAGGCATGGAAGTCCGCGCCCAGGTTGTCGTTCAGGATGCGGCGGTTCTTGCCCCGCAGCTTGTCTTTGGCGCTGTTGCCGTAATCGACGTTGTATGGCGGATCGGTGAAGGCCATGTCGGCCAGATCGCCCGCCATCAGGCTCTCGAGTTCCTCGCGCCGGGTAGCGTCTCCGCAGAGCAGGCGGTGCTCACCCAACAGCCAGAGGTCGCCGGCCTTGCTGACCGGTTCCTCCTCGACTTCGGGCACCGCGTCGTCGTCCGTCTGGCCGGACTCATCTTCCAGGCCCAACAGTTCGTCCAGCTCCTCATCGGAAAACCCGATGACGTCCAGGTCGAATCCCAGATCCTGCAGATCACCGAGTTCGAGTTTGAGCAGTTCCGCGTTCCAGCCAGCGTTCTCTGCGATCTTGTTGTCGGCGATCACCAGCGCCCGGCGCTGAGCTTCGGTGAGATGGCGCAGAACGATGACCGGCACCGTTTCGAGGCCCAGCTGCTGCGCCGCCATCAAGCGGCCGTGACCGGCGATGATGACGTTGTCGTCACCCACCAGGATCGGATTGACGAAACCGAACTCCGCAATGGAGCCCGCGATCTGGGACACCTGCCCGTCATCGTGGGTGCGCGCATTGCGGGCATAGGGGATCAGGCGCTGGAGCGGCCAATGCTCCACCGACTCGACGCTGACTGTTTGCATGCTTGACCTTGGATGGAGTGGGTGCGCACTGCGAACCTGCGAACCCGGTTTTCGGGTCTGCCGCTAGCGAAATCCGGCGGCCTTGCGCCCCGCACTGCGCGGCCGGCCAGGAAGGACCCGGGGGCCTGCCGCAGAAATCAAAGAGGCCACGGGGTTGGTGCCGTGGCCTCGGGTGCAGTTCGCTCGCGATCTTAGCCGGCATTGTGGCCGAAACCGGCGGTTTTGTCCCACCGGCGGTTTTGGCGTGTTCACGCGGAAACCTTCTCCTCTGCCAAACGTCTCGCGATCTTTAGCAACGCCCCTTCCCAATAGCGCTGGGCGGAGGTCTTCGGAAAGCCCGTCTCCCGCGAAATCGCCCGCCAGGGTGTGCGATAGGCACGCAACCAGATCAGCCGGCGCTCGCCGCGGTTGACCCAGCTGATCCAGGACAGGGTCTCCTCCATACGCGTCACCTGCTCCGGCGTGGCCTTCAGCCGTAGGGGACCGGGCTCCTGCCGCGCCAGCTCCCTCGGTTCGTAGCGGATCTCGGGCCAATAACTCGCGTAGCCGAGGCTGCGCTCGCCGGGCAGCTTGCGCAGGGTGGTGACGCACTCCTCGAACCGCTGCGCGACCTGCTCTGCCGTCCACTTTGCCATCACGCACCTCCCAGGCGGTGTTCCACCGCCCAATAGGCCAGCGCCAGCGCATCCGCCTCGTTGTCGTCCGCCGGCCAGTGGCCGCGCTGCCGGGCGCTTGCGAGCATCATCGCTTTGCTGGCGTTGCCCTTGCCGGTGGCGTGACGCTTGATGGTCCCGACCGGCACGCCCTCGTAGGCGATACCCTGGTGTTCGCACCAGGCGGTGAGGTGGGCCATGAAGCCACCGTAGGCGTGGGCGGCATCGACGCCGAGGTGGCGGCGCACCTCCTCGAAGAACACCATCCGGATCGGGCCGGCCTGGCTTTCGAGATCGTCCAGGAAACGGGTGAACTTCAAAAAGCGCATGCCGCCGCCCTCCCAGCGGTCGTTCTTGAAACGGGTCGTGCCACTGGTGATGACACCCTGGGCCGAGTGCAAGGCCCAGCCGGTGGTCGTGCCCAGATCAAGGCAGAGGATCACAGGCAGGCCTCGCGCCCGCGACATCCCCTCCCCGGGATGGAGAGCCTCCCCGGCCGGGGGCTCTCCTCTCCCGAAGGGAGAGTGGGTTCCCCCGCCATCTGAAAATCCGCCGCAATCCCCCGTGATTTCCGGGTTTAGCGTCAGTTGGCAGCGCTCGCCCGCCATCTGCCGCCTGCCATCTGCCAACTGACCCAAGCCCTTGTTTTCACTGGGTTCCAGTCGGCAGCCAGTTGGCAGATGGCAAATCCGCTGTTCAGATGGCAGCGAGGCCGCCATCCGTACGGGTTGATCATTCATGGGAGCCCTCCTCCTGATAGACCCAGACGTCCGGATGCTCGACGGGCAGCGCGGCACCGGTCTGGGGACACTTGTAATGGGTGGGTTTGACGGGGACCGGCGTGTGGACCACTTCACCGGTGTCGGTGTCGATCCGTTCGGGGCCGGGCAGTGTCATGCCCTCGACGCACAGGTAGCCGAACTTGGTGCGCGCCAGGGGCTCGCGGCCGTAGTCCTGGGGATTGCGGAAGAACTTGATGTACCCTTTGGTGGCCAGGACACCGACCCGCTCGCGGATGGTGCGCTCGGCGCCCAGGCCAGCACGGCCTTCGAAGGCCTCGGCGAACTGAGTGGCGGTGTAGACCCGCCCGGCCTGGGCCTCGTCGAAGATGAGCTGCAGGATGACGTCGTGCTTGCGGCGCCGCTCGGCGTCCAGGCGCGCACCGTAGTCCCGGTTCACCAGCCGCTCGCCGTGCGGATCCAGCTCCACCCAGCGCCCCGCCGACTTGTCGACCCGCTTCGCCGCGAGCGCCGGGCCGTTGCGCAACTCGAACACCAGCACGCGATCGGTGCGCGATTCGTCCGGCCGGTACAGCAGGATGCCGGTGGTGTAATAACCGCGCAGACTGCCGGCGCCGGACAGGGCCAGGAAGGGGTCTTCCTCCACCTGCTTCTTGCCGATTTTCTTGGTGTGGTGGGCGAGGATGATGCCGGCATCCGGATTGACCGCATCGCGCAGCCGCTCCACCCGTTCCCGCAGGAAGAACAGCATGGCGTTGTTGTCGTTCTCGCTGACCCCATCCGGGCCGCCGTCGAACACGTTGCGGATCGGGTCGATCACCAGCACGTCGAGCCCGCCTTCGGCCGCGGCACGCTTGAGCGCCTGGGTGACCCGGGCGACGCCTTCGTCGTTCAACACCAGCCGCAGTTGCGGCGTGACCAGCAGATTGTCGGCGGCGCGTCGGCTCACCGACTCGGGCAGGCCCATCGACTGAATGCGCTCGCGCAGGTAGTGGTATTGCACCTCGGCTTGCAGATAGAAGATCCGCAGTGGCCGGGAGGGGGTCAGATCCAGGAAGGGTTCCCCGGCCGCCATGTGGGTCAGCCAGGAGAGCAGGAAATCGCTCTTGCCCACTTTGGGTGCGCCGCCGAAGACGATCATCCCGCCCGGCGTCAACACGCGCGGGGCGATCAGGTCGTCCGGCATGGGGGACCGATCATCCAACAGGTGGCCCAGCGAAAAGACCGGCAGGCCGGCATCCGCCTTGACCAGCGTGCGCGGTGCTTCGCGGAGCAAGGCCCAGACATCCAGACCCTCTTCGACGGCATCGAAGGCGTCCCATTTCTCGGGCTTGTCCGCAGGCACCTGCAACACGGCCACGTCACTGGCGCCCGCCGCGGCGATGGCCCCGGCGGCGCGCTCGGCGTACTCACGGCCGGCGGCATCGTTGTCCGGCCAGATCAGCACCTGCTTACCCTGCAGGGGCGACCAGTCGGTTTTGTCCACCGGTGCCTTGGCGCCGTTCATGGCGGTGGTGGCCGCCAGCCCTTCCCTAATAAGCGCATCGGCGGCCTTTTCGCCTTCCACGAGCACCACCTGCCGGGCACCCTTGAGCTGGGGCAGGTTGTAGAGCGGCCGGGGGTCGGGTGCCCGCATGGCGCGGGCGGCGACGTCCCAGGGCCGGTACTCCTTACCGGTGGGTGTGTCGTAGCGGTAGACGCAGGCGATCAGCCGGCCCTCGGCATCGCGGTAATCCCACTTGGCGGTCGCCGGCCCCAGCTCATCCATCGCCGGCGCCTTGCTCCGGGCGCGGGGCAGCGGCTGGGACGGCACCCCCAGCCAATCGGCCACTGCGGCCATCAGCTGCGGAAAGTCCCGTGTCGAGTCCAGTCCCTGCACGTGCGCCCAGGCCTGCAGGATGTCCCCGCCCTCGCCGGTGGCGAAGTCGATCCACATGCCGGCGCGCTCGCCCTCCAGCTCAACCACCAGGCTGCGCCCGGGATTGCCCTGCAGGTCACCGACGACGAACTGTTTGCCACGGATCTTGCCGGCCGGGAACAGGTACGCCAGGGCCGCCGGCAGCCGCGCCAGCAGTTGGGCCTTGAGGTCCCGTGCGTCGTGGCCGAGGTGGACGGGCGCGCCCTGATCGGGTGCGTCGTTGAAGTCCAGCCATACGATGTTATCCGCCATCATGCCCGCCCTCCCCAGCAGCGATCCTGCCAGGGGCAGCGACGGCACTCCTGGTGACTGGGATCCCGGCTGATGCGTGGCAGCAGCTCGTGGGCATCGCAGGCCTGAAGCACCCGCACGCCACGATCCGAGGCCTGCTGGGCCAGCGCGCCGTCGAAGGGCACACACTCGAAGTGGATCTCCGCCGTGTCCTTGTTGATGGCGGTGAACAGTGCCGGATTGCGGCTGATCCCCGGGATCTGCGGCTCCAGGTAGGCCTGGTAGAGTGCGATTTGCGCGGCGTAGACGGGTTTGGCCAGGGTGACACCGCGCTTCACCACCTCCTTCCACGACCGGGCGTTGAGCGACTTGCACTCCCACAGGGCGGGATAGCTCAATCCCGCCGACTCCGGTCCGCCGGCGAGCACACCATCGACGTGTCCGCGCAGCCGACCACTGACGGCGGAGAAGCCGTATTGCTCGCCGCGGCTGGTCTCCGTGTAGAGCTCGAAGCCCGCCGCCCGCAACCAATCGATCGCCAACGTCTCGAAGACGTGGCCGGCGGCGAAGATACGCAAGGTGCGCCCCGCCAGGCTGCGGCCCTCGTCGACCGGCACCCGCAGGTACTCGTATTGCAGCGCCCGTTCGCAGGCGACGCCCAGACGCGATGCGCCAAGGTAGTCCCGGGGAGGCCGGGCCTGGGCCTCGGTCTGCAGGGCGACATCGATCCGCCCGGTGAGACTTTCCGACAAGGTGGGTCTGTGATTGAAGTCCAGCATCAGAACGGCACCTCGTCTTTGTAGAGCTCTTGCAGCGTCCGGTGATAGGCCTCGAGAATGGTGTCCACCAGCCCCAGGATCTCGGCCTTGCTGTACTGCCCCAGTCCTTTGTCCATGCCGACCTGCATCACGTAGTCGCCCAGCGGCCCGAGCACGGACTCGGCGGCCTTCTGTTCCAGATCGGTCCGGTTCATCGCCACCCCCTTGCGCTGCAGCTGGTAGTAGAGGTCCTGACAATCGCGGGAGCAGAAGCGGCGGAAACTGGCCCGACGCCGTTCGGGAGGCTGCTCGCGATTCGGGTCGAGCCAGCAGAAGCCGCGGGGCGGACGGTGGCAGACGGCGCAACGGTAATACAGATGATCTCGCACATCCCTGTGCTCGCCCCCTTTGGGGTCGCCTGCGGCGCTCCAAATCGCCTGTCCTGTCGATTTGTCATGCCGCCTCCTTCCGCTCTGCCACGGCGAAGATCCGCGACTGGATCTCGCGCTTGTTGAACTGGAAGGCCAGCAGACAGGACGCCTGATAGCGGGTGAGCCCGAAATCCTGGCGGTAGGCGGGCGGCAGATAGCGCAACTGAGCCGCCGAGGCCGGCTGGTTGAGCCAGGTGCGGGACTTGCGCGCGGTGTCCTCCGACTCGTGCTCGTTGAGCCAGTCGTCGGCCGCCGCCAGGCAGACGGTGCGCTCACCCGCCGCCAGCAAGCGGGTGGTCAGCCCCTTGCCGCCGCCGACGCCGTACCACTGCCCGCTCAGGAAGAACACGCCCGCCCAGGCCTCGAAGCCGGTCGCCATCAGCGCCGCGTCGTCACCGAACAGATCGCACCAGCGGAAGGAGGAGCGCTTGAGCAGGTCGATCTCGGACATCACGAAGTCGGTCAGATCGACCCTGCCCTCCGACTCCGAGCGCTCCCAGACGTGGCCGCACAGTGAGCACTCCCGGCAGGCGACCGGAACCAGAGCACCGCACTCCGGACACTCCTTCCGCGGGGCCTCACCGGAACCCTCGTGTCCGTCCAGGTTGACGTCCTGCTCCAGCGAGCCGTGCAGCAGGGTGCTGGTGCCGAAATCGAGCACGATGCAGTCGGACTTGTTCACGCCCGGGTATTCGTTGGGGTCGACCGTGCGCAGACCGCGGCCGATCATCTGGATCAGGGTGGACTTGAAGGAACTGGGGCGCAGCAGCACCACACAGCTGGTGGGTGGGTGGTCCCATCCCTCGGTCAGCACCGCCACGTTGACGACGACCTGGGATTCGCCCGTTTCGAACCGTGCCAGTGCCGCCTGCCTCGCTTCCGGCGTCAGGTCGCCGTGGATCAGCTCGGCGCCGATGCCGGCTGCGGTGAACGCCTCGGCCACGCTGCGCGCATGGCTAACCGTGGAGCAGAACACCACCGTCGGGCGACCGCTGGCCTTCTCCCGCCAGTGGCGGATCACCGCCTCGGTGATCGGCGCCTTGTTCATGATGGCTTCCACGGCCGTCATGTCGAAGTCGTCGGCGGTGCGCTTGACCTGGGACAGCTCATTCTGCGTGCCCACGTCGACCACGAAGGTGCGCGGCGGCACCAGGTGTCCCGACTGGATCAGCTCGGCCAGGGTGATCTGGTCGGCGACGTTGCTGAACACCGGGCGCAGCCCCTTGCGATCACCCCGGTTGGGAGTGGCCGTCACCCCGAAGATGGCCACCTCCGGATTGCGTTCGCGCACACGATCGATGATGCGCCGGTAGATGGGTGCCGCGGCGTGGTGCGCCTCGTCCACCACCAGCAGATCCAGCGAGGGCATGTCCCGCAGGTTGGCCTCCCGGCCCAGGGTCTGCACCATGGCGAAGGTGGTCTGACCCGCCCAGGATTTCTCCCGGGCGTCGAACACCGAGGTGGTGAGGGCCGGATTGACCCGCCGGAACTTGGCTTCGTTCTGGCGGGTGAGTTCGTCGCGGTGGGCCAGGACGCAGGCCTTGGCCTGGGTGTCGCCCAACCACTGCCCGGCCACGCCGGACAGCATGATGGTCTTGCCGGCGCCGGTCGGCGCCACCCCAAGGGTGTTGCCGTGCTGGCGGAGCGCAGCCAGGCTGCGTTCCACGAACACTTTCTGACGAGGTCGTAACAACATGGCGCGCCCTCCTCACTGTGCCCAGCTGGGACGGCCGGTGGGGGTGGCCGGCTTGGCCGGTGCCGGGGCGGCGCCCTGACTGACCGGCGCCTGGCCCATCACCGCGGCGTAGTCCTTGTGGTCCGGCGTGATCGCGGTCTTGACGACGTTCTTGTCCTCGCCGTACTGGTCCTTCTCCAGCTCCACCTTGGCCACGAACTCGATGCCGTCCAGGTCGGCGAAGCCCTGGATGCGGCGGGCCTGTTGTGCCTGGGGCGAGTTGTCCTGAGGGTGCAGGCCGCGCGCGGAATTGAGGATGCCCTTGATGAAGGCCCGACCCATGTTGGCCCACTCCGGCCCTTTCGGGCTGTGCAGGCCGATCAGGCTCCACATCTTGCGGCGGGCGTAGGGGCCTTCCAGCACCACGAATTCGCAGTTGAGGTACACCGAGCCGGTGGTCGCGTTCTGGGTCGCATAGCCGCCGGTCCAGCCCTGCGAGGGATCATCGTAACCGCCGGGGCGGATGGTCATGCGCACCTTGACCCGCGTGCCCTTGGGGATCAGGTCGAAGCTGTTCTGGTCGTCGGCCGAGTTGAAATCATTCCAGGTCGTCATCAGTGGTCTCCTTTATGTTCAGGACGAACGGTATGTCGCGGGTGCAGGGATGCACCGGAGCGACCTTCGGTAGCGGTGAGTTCGGCTTCCTGGGCAGCGGGACAGGTGAAATCGAGGCGCTCGGTGACGGGTCTCACCGGGCCGCGGATCTTCTGCATGAGGCGCCCGAGGTGGGGCTCCTCCAGCATGTCCAGGCGCCCACTGCGGTCCTTGGCCGGGTAGCCATAGGGATTGAGGGTGTGGTTAACGAAGGCGCGGTAAGGCGTGCCCTCATCGCTCTTGATCTCGGCCAGCGTGATGACCTGATCCACGATGCCGGGCAGCTCCAGCGCGGTTTTGGAGCCGTCGATCTGCGGCGTGAACACCTTGCGGTTGAAGTCGTCGACCCGTTCGTCGAGGATGCCGACGAACCAGATGTTCTTGTCGCGGGTGTGCTGCAGGTGGGTCAGCCAGGCGATCATCTCCTGGCCGTGCAGCCCGTAGGCACCGCGGCTGTCGGGCTTGCCGGTGCGCTCGCTGAACGCCTGCGGCTGGCCCTTGCACCACTGCAGACAGAGCCGTCCGGCGACCGTGATCGAATCGACGAAGACGGTGGCATACTTGTCGAGCGCGGTCGGGTCGCCGAACTTGGCACAGACCGCCTCATAGTGGGCCTGGCTGTAGGGCTGCTCTTCCCGCAGCGCCGGATTGGGACCGCCGATGAAGACAGCGAAGTCGCGGCACTCTTGCCAGGTGCGGGGGCGGATGGTGTCACCCGCCCAGCCCTCCACCGCGAGGTCTCCCGCCTCCAGGTCGAAGAACAGGGTGCTCTGCGCGTCCAGGGTCCACAGCAGACTGGTCTTGCCGATGCCCGAGGCGCCGAGGATGCAGCCCTTGATACCGCGCCGCTCCGCCAGGCGCTGGTCGGCAGTGATGATGGGGAAGCTCATCATTTCACCTCCCCGGACTGGCGGATGACCTCGATGGCCAGATCCGCGCCCTTGCCGCCGTGGCTGCGCGCCATATCGTGCACCCGGCGCAGCGCCTCGATCTGGGCGACGATGCGACTCAGCTCGCAGTTCAGTCCCTGCTGGGCGAAGGCGATGTCATCGATGGTCGCCTCCGTCAGCGGCTTGACCTCGGCCTCAGTGCCCTCGCCCAGGGCCGGGATGGTGATCTGCTCGGGCAGTTGCTTGAGGTAGAACGCGCTCTTGCGCAGTTTTTCCAGATAACAGTTAGCCATGGTCACTTCTCCTCAGCGGTCGAAAGACGGAAGATGGGTTTGCCGGTTTTCAGGGTGCGGGCCGGCTCGAACGCCTTGCGCAGGCTCTCGGGCCAGGCGGTGTACTTGCGCTCGGCGACCCGGTAGGTGATCTCCAGGAACTCGCCCGGGTCGTCGCCGCTGGCGGCAATGCGCTGGGCGATCTCGGCGAGCTTGCGCTGGTCCCAGACCGGCTTTTTGGGCAGGTCGGCGGTGACCCGGACGCCGTCGTCGTCGAAGTGGACGGTGCCGGTCTCCTTGCTGAGCTGCTGACGCAGGGCCTGGACGCGCTGGTCGTATTTCAGGGCGATGGCCCCCTCGACCCACTCCTTCAGGCGTTTGGCCTTGCGGAGTTCGGCGTCGGCCTCCTGCTGCAGCCGCAGCAGATCCTCCGGGTGGACACCCGCCAGCTCACCGATGGACAGGGTCTGGGCGTCGTGCAGGGAAAGGCTCATGCCGCACCTCCCGCCGCACGCTCCGAGGTGCTCTTGCGCAGACACTCAGCCTCGTAGGCCTCGATGTCCTCGGCGCGGTACAGCACCCGACCCTGGATCTTGAGGAAGACGGGACCGATGCCCTCGGACCGCCAGCGCTCCAGCGTGGCTTCGCTGACGCCCCAACGGTCGGCCAGTTGACGTTGATTCAAATGTTTTACGCTCACGATTCGCTCCTTAGGGTTGTTGCGGAAACGTGAGCCCATGATGCGAGGCAGCAGGTGGGATAATCGGGGGTGGGAAAGGTGGGAAAATCGGTGGGATTTTCAATAAATACCGATAGTTACGAGCACAGCAGCGTTACACTAAGCCTCTACCAAGCCTTGCTTTATGTCCGAAATTATGCTGGTTTTTCGGATACTGACAGGAGGCTAGAGCAATGTCTGTGGCTGAAAGCATCAAACAGCGGGTACTGAGAATGCAGAGGGGTGAGCCGTTCACCAACACCCGCTTCCTCAAGCTCGGCTCACGCTCCGCCGTCGACAAGGCGCTCTCTCGCCTGGTCGAGGAAGGCGTCATCCAGCGCGTCGCGCGCGGGGTATTCGTGCGCCCGAAGAAAAGCCGCTTCATCGGCAGCGTGATGCCGGAGGTGTCGCGTGTCATCGAGGTGATCGCCAAAGATCACGGTGAGACCGTGCAGGTCCACGGCGCGGAAGCGGCACGCCGCTTCAAACTCAGCACCCAGATGCCCACCACACCGGTGTATTACACCAGTGGCCCGAGCCGGGAGATCCGCGTCGGCAACCTCAAGGTCAAGCTCATGCACACGACCAGTCACCGGAGGCTACAGCATGCCGGCAAGAAACCGGGGCTGGCCCTCTCGGCCCTCTGGTATCTGGGCAAGGACAACATCGATGCCGAGGCGGTCCGGCGCATCCGGGAAGGCTTGAGCACGGAGGAGTTCGAGACGCTACGGACCTCCAAGATGCCCGCCTGGATGGCTAACGCGATCGAGGCCCACTGCGAAAGCAGCGATGAGTACCTTTAAAATCAATAGGTTATGGATGAATGCCCGAGGAGCTTGAGAGAAGGATGGAACCAAGTAGCCATTTGACTTCGCTATTCCGGTCTGGCTATACTTCGTCGTAGGTGGATATGTACGGGGCTGCATGACGCGGTGTCCACCCGCCGCCGAGGAAACTCGGTTTCAGCCGTGCTGAAATGACAAGAGCACCCGAGAGCAAGAAGCCCTTAACTGGGCTTTTTGCTTTTCTAGCGCCTACCTTTTCGTCCACCAGCTGGCCGCCTGACTGGTTCGCCACGAAGTTTTTTAGCCAACAAGACCTTCGCGCGCACTTTATCACGACGTTTCAGGTGCACAGGCCTATTACCTGGATTATCCGGTTCCCTTACATAGGCACTCTCAACATAGATGCGCAGCATGCCGCTACTTTGCCTGGTGATACTGAAGAACACCTCGTATTCCTGACATTCACCAGCGGGATCCAGTATTTCTATTGTCAGCCAGTTCTCATGACCCGTGAACAGGCAGTGCCGGTCCGAAAATGTTTCGAAGATACCAGGAAGGTGAGACGAAAGTGCGTACCGAATATCGCAAAAGCACCGGTGCACGCCCTTGTCGTCAATAATTCGGCGCTGCTCCCCATGGATACTGAAATCAATATCTTCTCCCCGCTTTGGCCCCCAGGATACGCAGTGGCTGCTGTATTGCACGAGAAGAGTACACTTCAGTTCCGGGTACTTTCCGCTAGCCTCGATGACGAAGTGGTATTTGGCATCCTGAAGGTGGGACAGGTTATAGCGGGTACCATCGACGTCCTTGTAGCCTTGTGTTTTTATTGAATTCCAATCCATCATCACCCCGCGCCTGACAAGCCGGAAATGATAGCAAAGCGTCCGCGCGATGTTGACTGTAGAGATTTGGGTTGAGCGTACCTCAACCCCTTACTGATCAAAAAAGTAGTAGCCATTACCTTCCCCTTTGATCAGCCTGTTCCACAGCGGATGAGGCACCCATTTACCGTCGACCTTATTCCGCATGATTCGGTGGAGTTCTTCATTGGTCTCCGCCTCCGCACGCAGCAGGTCCTTGTGCGCCCTGCCACCTTCCCGGTGCAGAGCCTCCACCACGGCCGCCTGCTTTTTGGTCAGCTTGTAGGCTTCTCCATTCCAGTGAACCTGGCGGTAGTCGGTCGAGAACCGCAATCCGATGCCGGTATCGCGCACCTCGTCCGCCGGACAACCCCGCAATAGCGGTAGCACGGCCGCGTGATCCAGCGAGCAGTGATCGCCGGTACGCACCAGAAGGTTCTGCAACGGTACCAGGGCCACGTCCAGCGGCAACTCCAGAACCGGCGGGATACGTTCCGAAGCACTCACGATGATTGCGGGCGTCCTGCCCGATTCCTGCTTCAGCGTGGCCAGGAATGACCGCAGGTTGTCGGCCAGCTCCAAACGCCGCACGAAGTACAGATTGACCCTGTAAGCCCCGATGCGAGTGATGCCCAAATACCAGAATACGGAATCATGGAGGGTGGTAACCTGATACCGGGCCTCGATATCGAACAGCCTTCTCAACCACTCCATTAGCTGGTCCGTATCAACCAGGTATCGCTTCACCTGGCCGGCAGCTACCGTGACCCAGCCGGCACCTGTGGAAAAATAGCGGAAGCCTCTACTTTCGGAACACCATGTGAGTTCGGCAAACCCTGTGTCGTCATGCGGCAGAGACGCCATCGAGCCGGCCGGGCTCAAAAAGCCGCCCTGCAGGAGTTCGGCGGCCACCGACGGAAAATCATCGTGCAGGACGCTGCCGCTGATTCCAGGCGTCGGGCTGTTCAGCAGGCGCAGCAGGAGGGCCAAGGCACTCCTGCTCAGCGACACTGCCGCAGTCATTGCTGGACCTCTTCAAGCAAGCCCCAGCGCTTGAGGTACTTCTCGCCGATCAGCCGCTCCCTCTCGGTGCGACTGCGCAAGTCACATCCGTTCGGCATGGTGATCTTGACCGGCAGCACCTTGCCGCGCCCCACACCGTTCTCCGGCTGGAAACGGATATTGATCCTGGCCTGGGTCGGCGTGAACGCTCCCGAGGTCAACGGATTGTGTTCCCCGAAATGCTCCTGGGCGTAGGTATGCAGACCCATCTGGCTCTTTGCCGGTACCTCGATCTGGACACGCCCCTCGCCCGCCAAATCCTTCAGCTTCATCATGACCAACTGCACCGACTCGATGCCGTCCTCAACGTCCCAGTCCAGCGCCTGCTCCGTCATCAGCGGCTGAAGGTCGTAGCGCCGCAGCGGAACCCGCTCCGCATCGACGGCCTGCTTTAACAGATCCTCGGTGAACGCCTTGGCGATGCTGTCCCGACGCTCACGCTTGGCGGCCACCACCTCCACCACGCCCGTGGCCTCGGAATAGGTAATGGCGTGCTCCGACACCGGTCGCCGAATCCGGGAGACAATGTCATCCTCCCCCTCGAACTCCAGGTAGGAATCCGGCAGCCCTTCCTGGTAAACCATCACCTGTACCACGTCGACTTCGTTGCCATCCTCATCCGGCAGGGTCCGCTCGAAGAGCTCGATCTTGACCTTGTCGCCGAGGCCGAAGAGCGATCGGATCTTCTCCTTGAACGCGCTTAGCGAGACAGCATCCGAATTCAGGGGCAGACCAACTTCGACCTGATAGCCGCTCCAGTTCCTGCCATGGCGATACTGGTCGGCATAACGGATATCCTCGGCATGGCGGAAACTGTCCGGCTCGTGCAGGTAAACCCAACGGCTGCGCTCCAGGGCGGAAGGCATGGCGCTCAATTGAGCGGGGGGGCTGACGGCGCTCAGCAGCGCGGCCTGGCCGACCTCATCTGCCATCTGGTAAATGCGTTCGGCATCGATCGTGAGCCGGGCCTTTTGATTCGGGTCGAGGTGATCCAGCAACTGGATGACGTTGCTGACCACCGTCGGATGGTCCTGCGACCAGTCGACCCCGTTCACGGGGATCTGCTTGCGGCTAAAGTACTCCCGCAGGCCGGCGGCTGAGGTGTGGCGGATGAAGTTTCGAACGATCGGCATGGGTATCAACCCTCATCGGTTAGTAGTAAACGGCGAACTCATGGTAGACAGATACCAAAAGTTCATGGTAGCGAACTTCCAAGATAATGCCGTTTATAATCATTTTCAAGTACCTCCTGTATGTCTATAATGAACTTTTAGGATCCAACCGAGAGGAGATACCACCGTGGCCAATCTGCTGGGAGCCAAGATCAAAGAGCTCCGCAAGAAAAAAGGCCTTACTTTAGAACAACTTGCGGAGAAAATAGGGTCAGGGAAGAGCTACATCTGGGAACTGGAGAACCGGGGGGTCAAGCGCCCGTCGGCCGAGAAGCTGACACTCATCGCCAAAGCGCTGGACGTCACTGCCGAGTACCTGATCAACAACGAGCAGACCGAACCGAGCCAGGACATGGAGCGCGAGGTGTTCTTCAGAAAGTTCAACAGCCTGGACAAAGAGGACCAGGACAAGATCAAAGACATCGTCGACATGTGGAGCAAGAAGTCGTGACGGAGAGGAAGCGGCCCCTCAAGGAGGCCAACCGCATCACCAAGTTTCTGGACCTTGGGCTGGCCGTGGAGGACCGCTTCCCCGTGGATGTCCGCAAAGTCGCCCTGGAGCTTACGCCTTCGTTCAATCCGGACCCCATTACGATGGTCCGGGAAATGGATCTTAAGTCGGTCGAGGGAGCACTGATCCCCAATGAGACCAAATCGGAGTGGGGAATCCTGTACAACCGCAATGTCGAACACGTCGGCCGCGTCAACTTCACGCTGGCCCACGAACTCGGCCACTATATGATCCACCGCCAGGATTCGGGTGCGGACGGCATCCGCTGTGGCGAGGAAGACATGCTCGACCGGGATTCGGGCATGGCGCAGATCGAACAGGAAGCGAACGCCTTCGCCGCCAATCTGATGATGCCGAACCACGATTTCCGTCAGCAGGCCGATGGTCAGCCGTTCAGTTTCGATCTGATGAGCCATTGCGCCGACCGGTACGGCGTCTCTCTGACGGCCGCCATCCTCAAGTGGCTGGACTTCACCAAGCGACGGGCCATCGCCATCCTGTCGGAGGAAGGCTGCATGCACTGGTCGAAATCCAGCCCGAGTGCTTTCCGTTCCGGCCGGTATTACGCGACCCGCCAGTCCTTCAACGAAGTGCCTGCCGCATCCATGGCGGCACAGGAGAACTTTTCCTTCGCGGCACGTAACGGCGTTCGCCACGGCCCGGGTGTCTGGTTCGACGAGGAGGTCACCGAATACAGCATCTACTCCACCGAGCAGGAAAAGACACTGACCGTCCTGGTGCTGGACGATATCGGCGGCTACGACTTGCCAGACCCGGAAACCGAACAAGACGAACTGCTCACGGACACCTACACCAACTTCATCCGCAACGGCCAGAATCCCTACTGACCCGTGGCCGGCACTGGCCAGCCACGCCTTTCCGCAACGGCCCGAAACGCCCTGATGGCCGTACCACCGCTCGGCTCCGACAATGTTTCAACACTGTTTTGCTGAATCGGAGCGGTTACCAATGCAGAAATCTCACCCTTTATCTCCCGAACGGATGTCATCCGAGCAACGCCTCGACGAGGTGGCAAAAATCCTGGCCAACGGTCTGTTCCGGCTCCGCGACGCCGATAAATACCCACCCCCGGCCTCGGACTCAGATAGCGATGTTTCACTTGCTATCACTGCCTACCGAAGCGTTCATGGTCACCCCGAAACCGCAGAGAAAACACTGCCCAAGGAGGCCTGATGAACGACTTCTCGCTACCCAAGACCTCACCCTCGGTGCTGGCCCAGGTCGCGCGGCTGCCCGACATGTCGATGGAAGAGATCCGGGCGCTATGGCGCCAGCTGTTTAAGCAGGAGGCGCCCACCCACATCCGCAGTTTTCTGGAGCGGCGGCTCGCCTACCGCCTCCAGGAAGTGGAGTTCAAGCGGACCCCGGCCCACAAGAACCTCGTGGAACAGAATCAACGGCGGATCCAGGCCATCGTCAAGACCGGCCAGAAGCCGCTGCGCGATCGCTACCCAAAGCCGGTCCCCGGCACGGTCCTGACGCGAATCTACCAGGAGAAGGAATACCGAGTCACGGTGACCCACGACAACCAGTTCGAGTTCGAGGGCCGCATCTACCGCAGCCTGTCGGTCATCGCCCGGGAGATCACCGGCACCCGCTGGTCGGGGCCACTGTTTTTCGGCCTGCGCAAGGCAACGGACAAGAAAAACGATAAGCGTGGAGGCAAACGATGACGGACCAGGTGAAGAAGCGCCTGCGCTGCGCGGTCTATACCCGCAAATCGACTGAGGAAGGGCTGGAGCAGGATTACAACTCCATCGACGCCCAACGGGATGCCGGCCATGCCTATATCGCGAGCCAGCGCGCCGAGGGCTGGATCCCGGTGGAGGACGACTACGACGACCCCGCCTTCTCCGGCGGCAACATGGAGCGCCCGGCCCTGAAGCGCCTGATGGCCGATATCGAGAAGGGAAAGATTGATGTGGTGGTCGTCTACAAGATCGACCGGCTCACCCGCAGCCTGACGGACTTCTCCAAGATGATCGAGGTGTTCGAACGCCACGGCGTCTCCTTCGTCTCGGTCACCCAGCAGTTCAATACCACCAACTCCATGGGGCGGCTGATGCTGAACATCCTGCTCTCCTTTGCCCAGTTCGAGCGCGAGGTGACCGGCGAGCGGATCCGCGACAAGATCACGGCGAGCAAGAAGAAAGGGCTTTGGATGGGCGGCATTCCGCCCCTGGGATACGACGTGAAGGACCGCTGCCTGGTGGTGAACCCCGCCGAAGCCAAGCTCATCCGCCATATCTTCAAACGGTTCACCGAGGTCGGCTCCACCACCCTGATGGTGAAGGAACTGCGCCTGGAGGGGGTGACCAGCAAGTCATGGACCACCCAGGACGGACGCTTCCGGCCCGGCAAGCCCATCGACAAGGGCATGATCTACAAGCTGCTGCACAACCGCACCTACCTTGGGGAGCTGCGGCACAAGGACAAGTGGTATCGCGGCAAGCACGAAGCCATCATCGACCAGGCGTTGTGGGATGACGTCCACTCGATCCTGGCCACCAACAGTCGCACCCGCGGCAACATGACCCGGGCCAAGGTCCCCTTCCTGCTCAAGGGCATCGTGTTTGGCGAGGACGGCCGTGCACTGACGGCCTCAAGCTCGGTGAAGAAAAAGAGCGGCAGGCGCTACCGCTACTACCTCAGCACCCGCGACACCAAGGAGTTCGCCGGCGCCTCGGGGCTTCCGCGCATTCCGGCCGCTGAACTGGAAGCCGCCGTGGTGGGACAGATCCGGTCACTGCTGCAATCGCCCCCGGTGATGCAGAAGACCGCAGCGGTCACGAACCAGCTCGGCGACCCAGTTGACGAAGCCCAAGTGACGGTGGCGATGACCCGGCTCGACAAGGTCTGGGATCAGCTGTTTCCGGACGAGCAGAGCCGGATCATCCGCTTGCTGGTCGAGAAGGTTATCGTCACCCCCAACAGCATCGACGTGCGCCTGCGGAACAACGGCATTGAAAGGTTGGCGCTGGAGATCACCGATTCTGCCCGGGAGGAGATAATCGCATGAGCAACGGTCGTGGCATCCAGATAGAACTCACCCAGACCGGCGACCCCAAGGTCCTCGAGGCCAGCGACGGGCGCCTGAGCATCTCGGTGCCCATCAAGCTGAAACGGCGCAGTGGCCGCAGGCTCATCACCTTGCCGGATGGCGAGGTGCAGGAACCCCGCCCCTGGGACACGGAGCCCACGCCGCTGCAACTGGCCCTGGCGCGGGGCCACCGCTGGCTGGCCATGCTCGAGGACGGCGAGGTCCGGTCGCTCCGTGAGATCGCCGAGAAAGAAGGAGTGGACAACAGCTATGTGAGCCGGATGGTCAACCTGACCATCCTGGCCCCGGACATCGTGGCGGCCATCCTGGACGACCAGGTACCGCCACACCTGTCCCTGTTCGACCTGGCCGTGGACCCGCCCAGGCTGTGGGAGGACCAGCGCCAGCGCACCGGAATCAACTACGACCGATCCGTCACCGGCGTTGACGTGGACTCCCGCAAACACTGCTCCTCGTAGGCTTCTATATCCTGCAACCGGTACAATACGCGGCCCTGGATCTTCATGAATCTGGGTCCGATCCCCTCGCTGCGCCAGCGCTCCAGGGTCGCCTCACTGACACTCCAACGGTCCGCCACCTGGCGTTGATTCATGTGTTTGACTTCCATCGTTCACCTCTTGGTCTGGGTTAGTGGAAGCCCATGAACGCTCTAACCGGCCTGCTATGCAAGGCGGTTCGGAACACTGAGGGGCGCTATCTCGCTGATTGTATTGGTGGCTTTTAACGGACTTCGACGGTAGCGATACTGGGAATCGAACCCGGGTCCCACCCCACCACCACTTTCCCATCCCATCAAGTCCCAAACAATCCCACAGCACTAGTAAACACGGGCCTTCGGGCCTATAGTGTTTCTCATACAGTCCCACACATACCCAACAAATCCGGGGTACATCGGGGGTACTCCTGGGGGGACTTCGGATAGTCATAAAGGCGATACCCCCAAACCGATACCCCCAACCCTAATTGACCAGGGGATACGCCATGCCACTGACTGACCGACAAGTTAAGGCTGCCAAGCCACAGGAAAAGAAATACAAGCTTGCAGACGGGAAAGGCCTGTATCTTGAGGTAAGGGCCAACGGCTCGAAGTACTGGCGTATGAAGTACCGTTTTCAAGGCAAGGAGAAACTGGCAGCCTTCGGGGTTTATCCAGACGTAAGCCTTGCGGCCGCTCGAGAACAGCGCGATGCGGCGCGGACACAGCTCACTCAAGGCATCGATCCAAACGCGACGAAACGAGCTAAGAAACAGGCTGGTCGTGAAGCTGCCGAAAACAGCTTTGAGCTAATCGCTCGCGAATGGTTCTCCATACAGATGACCGATATGTCTGAAGGGCACCAGAAGCGGACCATACGCGCCCTTGAGAAACACCTCTTCGGATCCATCGGCAAACGCCCCATATCTGAAATCACTGCATTGGATCTCCTGCCGGTTCTTCGCAAGATCGAAGACAAAGGACACGTAGAAACAGCCCACCGGGTCAAGCAGGTTGCCGGACAGGTCTTCCGCTATGGCATTGTTACTGGCCGCTGTGACCGTAACCCATGCACCGACCTCAAAGATGCATTGCGACCAGCGAAGAAAAGCCACTTCGCAGCTATTACGAACCCCAAAGAGCTCGGCCGCTTGCTTGTCTCAATTGATGAATACCCAGGTACCCCAGCCGTCATCGCGGCGCTTAAGTGCTCTGCCCTCTGGTTTTGCCGCCCTGGCGAGCTTAGACAAGTCCGCTGGGATCAGATCAACTGGGAAGAAAAACGCATTGAGATCACGGCTGAGAAAACCCACCAGCCACACATCATCCCCCTCGCCCGACAAAGTCTTGAAATTCTCGAGAGTCTCAAACCCATTACCGGGCGCAGCCAGTATGTATTTCCAAGCGCAAGAGGCGCCAGCCGTCCAATGTCAGATGGTGCCGTTCGCATCGCTTTGAGAGGAATGGGATACGATAGGGAAACACACACTGCACATGGTTTTAGAGCCACCGCACGTACGCTTCTGGATGAGGTGTTGGATTACCGGATTGAGTGGATAGAGCAGCAGCTTGCTCACGAGGTTAAAGATGCCAACGGCAGAAGCTATAACCGGACCCGGCACTTGGAGCAGCGCCGAAAGATGATGCAGCACTGGGCTGATTATCTGGATCAACTTAAGGCCGCTGCCAACTCTAGCAATGTTATTAACGGCAATTTCGGCGGGTAAACCAAACCGAAAGAGAGGTATCTCACCTTTGTTACAAATGCTTACGCGTCTTGATAGACCCAAGGTCGAGCCCCTCGCGTGTAGATCAGGCGTTCTGCTTGAGTTTTGATATGGGCAAACAGATCCACTTCCCAACTCTTAGAGCGATAACCCCCCAATGCTTCAGATAACTCATTGCTGAACGTGCGAGGCTCGCCTTCTGCCAGGAGCTGCCAGCTCGAAATCAACGCATCACGCCGCTCAACCAAAAAAGACGGGGATGGAACTCTATCTCGTTTAGCATTGTTAACCGCTTTGTGAGCAGGTAATAAATTCCAAAGATCATTGTTATGCAAAAGGGCGTATGGAAGCGCGTGATCCACGTCGAGCTGCGCTTTCGTTAAAGGACGATCACTCCAAACACAATTAATGACCTCTTTCTGCAGAAATACCTCCCGTGCAATCCGCTGCTCCCGTTCTGGCTCTGCTCTGGTCAGTAATAGATTCAAGGTTACCCCTGCGTTGACCGCCGGATGATATTTCCTCGAAAACTGAGCCGTAAGCTCGGCCCACCTCAATAACAGAGAGTCACGAACCCAGTATCCGGTCAATGCAAACTCACGCCATAGATCACCATCCAAGGCGACACTTCGGGTTGAGCTGTCGTAATCAAACATCTGCCCTTGGTCCGAAAACTTAATAGGGCCTACTTTGATCGTCGACCCAATGCTTTTCAATGTTTTACCGAGTACCGCTTCTATTTGAGCAGGTAGCCTCTGACGCTTCCAGTCGATCATAAAAAGCGTAAATACGGAGGCTGTATCGCCATAATACTCAGAACAGAGCCGATGCAGCTCTGTCAGTAGTTTCCGAAAAGCAAGAGGTTTTCCACCACGACCTTCTGAATTGTTTTGAGGGATAAAAACGGGGGATGTAATCAGCGGCCAATAGTATATTAGCCACAACCGTGCTATCGCCTCGATCGGCACATAAGCTTTACGATCTATACCCCAAGTAACAACTTTGTCTCCCTGTTCCGCCAGATCACAAAAAGCTCTGAGCAGCGCCAACTTGTACGTCGCCGTTTTACGATCGTTACGAAGTACTGACTCGATCCGATCCAGCGTTCGCACCAAACCGGTCGAGCGTTGAAATAGCAGAGATGCCCATTGAATCCCACCGCGCCCGAGAGAGTCCGAGTTATCAAAGCGGCTCACGTACTCCAACCCCAGACGCGCACCCAGTAGTATCAAGTGATCTGGAGCGATGGAGTGGAATAGCCGTCCATCCCCATCTCGGTTGTCACTGCCAATATCTGGCCTCTGCGTTGGTATGGAAACCAACAGCCGCCCCCCTGGGCGTAATAAATCACGCAGATTTATCAGCGCTTCCACATGGTCCATTTCAGGGAGGTGCATAAAGACAGCCGAGCAGAGAATCCCGTCATACTGATCAGGCAGAACAATCTGAGGCAACTGCCCTGAGAACAAACGTGATTGAAGGTGCGGATGATGATCGATCGCAAGCTTTCGTAAGGACTCGCTTGGCTCAACGCCATAGGCATCGTAACCTTGAGTAAGAAGTTCACGTAGATCTCGCCCGGAACCGGCTCCTACATCGAGCACCTTTGCACCGGCAGGAAAGCTCACCGAAAAATAGCGCTGTACTTCACTGACCACAGACTCATAGCGTTGAAATACACTTGCTGCTTGGTTTTCATAGAATTTGAGCGTTTCCTGATCGGCCATTCGGTTTCTGCTCTTAATAGGTTTCTATTTCACGCACTTAATTTTTGAATAGATATATCTAGCCATCCAATCTTTTATAATTGTTCGTTTCGACGCATTAATAGCAATTCTTTGCCCCAGAAAAAACTTTTTGGCGTTTATATACCCAGTCCAATAAAATAAAAGTCCAATCTATTAAACTCATAAAAATATAATAAATACTCGCTTTAACCAGACAGGACCCACATAGAAAAACGATAATTTTTCACTCACATAAATTTACAGCGTTCACTTAATTTGAAGGAGCAAAAATATCGATACAGTTCATAAGAAATCATCTAATATCATTGCAAAAATATAGATTATAAATTACAAAACAAGCATTTATACTCGCACCATATGTTTGGAATACCGATTATCTAGGAACCTTCTTCAGCTATACGTCGCTGCCATAACTTTTTGGTTCGACGGTATTCCCCCGAAAAATATGTCGTGATCCGTAGGCATTTCGACTCACTGAGTACCGTCTGTGCAGTCATGAGTCCCTGTATATTTTCAAAGCTTTCAGAACACTTAACGACTTTGTCAGATCATTGAGCGACGATGACGCCTTATTGGCCTCCGCCGTATAAGTTTCCGCGTTCTTTTTAATGTCGACCAATGCATCTCTGAGCTCTATGAGCTCATCCAAGAACTGTTCGTTCATTTCAGCGGTAAGGAAGGTATGCCCACAGGAAAGACATTCGCGCCCCCTTCGGAACCAGTGAACATCTTGATGATCAGTCCGGTACCAACGCTGACCAGATTCTTCACCAAGATCTCTCAATCCGATCGCACGACAGGTTTCGATTTCCCCGCAACTAGGGCAGTACATTTGTGTTCCACCGTTTCTACCCATACCCTCTCCTTGAAAAGACAGAATGACACAACGTGTCGCTACCTCTTTCTGTTACCGCTGGCACCTCCACCTTGGACCGAAAAATCAAGGAGATCCTGTCGACCATGGATATAATCAAGTAACCTCCCCCTGCAGTAACGGCAGTAATTGCGAACCCCACCATCAATCAAAAAATACTGCCAAGTCTCATAGTGGGTGGCATTACAGCCACCTTCACATTTCACGGGACCCAACAATTTTCGCGGCCTTCGTGTCAGATCGACCGACTTGAATTGAGTTGGCAACTGTTGACGCTTTCTCTTCTTTCTTTTGCGCTTCAGAGGTGGAGCTGTATGTTCACCGTCGTCTCGGGCTTCTTTTTTGCGTAGACTCCGTTCACTTCGAATCTTCTCGCTCTCGACAGTATCGTTCAGGAATTGGTTTATCTGATCGACAATAGAATCGACCGCTTCCTCGGCATCAATACCACGCCTACGTAACCAAACCCGCAGCGACTCCAAGCTAGTCAGGTGCGGGGTGACTTCGTCACGCAGCTCTTGAAGTATCGTTTTTTCTTTGTCACTCGCCATTTCCCTATGCCACCTGTTCTCATATTGCAGCTCTACTCTGCCAGGGCTTTTAATAGCGCATCTCTCGCATCTTGATAAAACTGAATATCGACCTTTGTTGCCATGTCATCTGACAAATCATAAAGCTGACGGCGGGCAGCTACTGGCATCAGTAGAGCGCTAGCTCCTTTTTCCACAGCCAACTCAGCGATATTTACAGCGCTATTTACAGGTTCGATTGAACCACCCAGGTTAATCTCACCAATAACGATCAGGCCCCCCTTTACAGACTTCTTTAGCATACTACTGCACATAGCAACCAAAGCAGCCACACCAAGCTTCGAGCCCTTCTTGGCTGCATCAAACGCCCTAAGCTGAACACTGAACTCATGGGAGCGCGGGTCACGATCGCCAATTAGCTGAGCAGCCCTGGCGTATAGATTCTGCTCTGCATAACGCATCGATTCTTTGAAGGCGGGCGGAGCGGGGTTATTGAGTATTTTGACTCCGGAGCCCGGTCCTTCATTCACTTCTATTCGGTAAAGACCAGCGTTGTCATCAATATCTGAACCACCTTCGCTGATGGTCCATATCTGACCCGGTTCCAATGGATCGTCACCGATCTCGTTATCCGCCCGGAGCTCCGGCGTCGCGACAAACTTCTCGACTCCGTCATCACCGATAAAGTAGCTAAAGTGGGTATTACGAAACTCGGCAGCCCCCACTCGCTTCTGCTGTTCTTTCACACGGCGACGAACTTCTAACGACAAACGCGTAGCCCACTCCAGATCATCATCTGATATATCCATTTCAGAATCTGGATACATAAGCTTGAGCAGCCCGGAGACAGTCTTGTTCACGGCGTTGGTATCACGACCGCTCAATGCTCCCCCCAAATGGACACGGTTCTGCATAGCAGCAACTCGGCTCTGAAAACGCAGGCGGCTCATGCACTCCGAAAAGAAGTCGCTGACTAGGCCAAAGTGATCGGTGGTCAGTTCCTTACTCATCTTGGGTACGTCCCAGCCTGGCAGATAACAATGGATACGATCCATCCAGGCGGTATCATCACGCATCTCCTGGGGGAGAGGGCCGAACAGATGCCCCACGCGCTGTTGGTGCTCCACATCCACATCGAAGTTACCCACAAAAACCATGGAGCCATCAGCGCGGATACTCTCCTTACCGCGACTGAACTCACCGGACTCCATGTAGCCTTTCATGATGTTGATCCCCTCTTTTGTATCAAAGGAGATACCACTGACTTCATCGAAACAGACAACATCGTACTGACAGACAAGACCTCGCTGCCCAGAGGCATTGTTGACGAACATCTTGGCAATCGTGGCCTTCCCCCCTGATATCAGGTGGGCATAGGGGGAAACCTGCTGAAAAAGGTGACTTTTACCAGTACCACGAGGACCCAGTTCTACCAGGTTATAGTTGCGCTCGACGAAGGGCACCATACGCAACAGAATGGAATCCTTAGCCCGATCAGATAAAGCTTGGGGCTCCAAACCAATTGAGCGAACTAGAAAGTCACGCCACTCTTCGCTACTGAATCGTCCACGTGCTTCGGACATCACATCCAGCACATTTCTCTTGGACATTTGGATCGGACGTAAATCAGCAATCCCGAATGCATTACCCTTTTCTTCTGCAATGACCGGGTCATATTCGAGCGTCACTTCGGCATAGAAGCCTCCCGTCAGGAGGCGTTCGTTGTCATCAACAATCTTGTCTGCAATGCGCACACGATTAAGGTTAAGGCTGGGCAAGGATGCAAGGTAACCGCCCTCTTTCTCAACAAAACGGACGCTGACAATATCGATCAGCTTGGCGCGTCCATCCTTGTACGCTCGAGCCTTGAACAACTCTTCTTCGCCAGCGCGTACCGTGCGGGATGCCAGCTGGCGCTGAACGATCTCCAGTCCCTCATCGATTTCGTCAGGATCGGTGGATGCGCAGTACCTTCCCAACATAAACTCGACCACATAGGTTGGTACCGGAAACTGGCGTGCGAAGGTCCGTACCAGATCCTTGCGTACGATATAGCCTTCAAAAACATCAGCGGCCTTGTTATCCAGCATATCCAGTTCCACGTATTTCTCTCCTAACCTTATTCGTCACCAACCAGAGTCGGCTTTTTCGCTAGCACATTGCCACTTTCATCCAACAGCACCAGTACCGCTGTCATGCCTTCAAAGTCATCATCCACCATCAGGCTGCACTTACCGCCCTTGAGGGGTTTGCGCTTGCAGATTTCAGAGTCCGCCTCCGCTGCATGCGTTCTCAGCACCGCCACCACGCCATCAGCATCCGTTTCTGCCTGGACCTTGCAGGTTAACCCCAACCAACGCAGATCAGACAGGGTCGCATTCACACTCGGCCCAGACTGAGCTTGCTGCTGGTTACTACTGATTTCGATAATGGGAGTTAAGCACTCCTGCAAACTCAAACCGCCATGGTCATAATGCTGGCCCGCCTTGAAGCTGCTGATGCCCGGTGCCATGGCAATGCTGACATTCTTGTTCCAGTACCAACCCAGCTGCAGATACCCTGTATCCAACGCATCCTTGATCACTGCACAACGGCCCCAGCGGGTATCGGTCAGGTGTTTGGTAAGATCCACCTTGGACATGGCGCCCGGTGTGAGTATCCAGCCATGATCGGTCACAATCCTGATCTTGCGCCAACCAGTGGCCAGGAGCTCATCCACACGCTCGACTACTTCTTCCAGGAGGGTATCAATGCGAGCTGCCAGCTTCAGGCCCTTGACGTGGCCCTCCTTGTCGATATCGCCACTCTGTACCCAGGCATTGCCGGATGGATCACCGGATTCACCCTCTTCCAAATACATCCAGCCTTTTTCCTTCAAATACTTCTTCAGGTAATAGGCCGAAAAATCCTTATCTTCATCCAACAAGCTGGGTTCAAAATCCCGGTCGGACACCCGTCCTGTCAGCTTGTCATGGACAGGGGTCACAGCGGCCTTGGCGGTAGCTGTGACCGATGGTAAGGCCGCCCAATTGAACGACAGCTTTACATCGGCTTTAGATGCCAGCATCTGCTGTAGTCGCTGAGCGATGTCATAGCGCAGGCCATCCACAAAGAAGACCACTTCACCACCCACGGAATAATCAGCAGTTGCCTCGTTTACCTGATCACTCCCTGGGTACCCTTTTGATTTCACAAGGGCCTGGAAATTGCGGGTGATTTCATCCAGCCAGGGGGTGTAGATCAGCGCCAGCAGTTGTTGCACCAGCGCCTGCTGACCATTAGACAGTGGATAAGCCAAGGCTCTGAGCGCCAGATCATCCACCCGCCAATACTGCTGGCGATAAAGCTCTGCCATCTCTTCAGCATCAATTCCGGAAAACACCTGCTGGGTGTGCTCGGCAACTTGGCTAAGAAACTCCATCACGCACGCCAGAGGCGCGCGTCCCAACTGTGACCAGATCCAGGTACGACGTTCGGCATGACGCCGCTCAAGTTGCAGCAACTGTTGGCGTGCTTGAACAGGGTCCAGTGACAACAGCTGGTTCAAATCCTGCTCAAGACGCTGTTCATCATCGGCATTAATCACCGGGTAGCTAGCACCATCAGCAGCCAGATCGGGCTGCACCTTCAACAGCAGGTCTGGCAAATTGGGGTAGTGATGACAGGACTCAACATAACGCTGCCAAACGCTCTCCCAGACACCCTGGCGCTGACACAACAACTCCGCCGCCGTCAGATCGCCGTCACGTTCCGGGCTGAAGTGATATTCAGTCTCGCAGATGCCCACCAGGGCCTGCCAACGGGGCGCATCCCAGCGTTCACGGCATACTTTACTGTCATTCATCCAGCTAAGCAGGTCACGCACCGGATCACTGGACACCAGCTTATTGAAGTCCGGCGCTTCCAGGCGGCGGTTGGCCAGCTCGTCTCGTTCGCTTTCCAGTATTTCGGTGAGCACCCGCAACATTGACTGTTGTGACTTTTCATCCTTAGCCACATCCAGACCGGCACCGCCATTGGCCGATATCAGGAATGCATTGACCGTCCAGTCACGGCCGGTGTTGTTGTAGATCCACCAACAGCCGCGATACTGCAGCTCTGCCAAGGGCTTGAGCACATCGGGGCAATCGGCAATGGCACGCAAGTCGCGGCGCTCTACACCCGGCAAATACAGAATCGGGGTACGATCCTGTGGCAGCTGCACCTCTGGCAACACGCCTTCGATCACACACTTGATCCAGATGGCCGGTCCGCGCTTCTGCTCAGGGGCATAGCCGCCCAGCACCACCAACTCCGGCATGGCGGCTTGCAGCAGCGGCAAGGCGGATTCCCACTGACGTTGTTTATCCGTCCAGAGAATAACGCTCGGTGCCATCTGGATATTGGAGTTATAGGCGGCGCTGGCACGGACTTCCTCGGCCAGAAGGTCAATCAGTTTCATAGCAGTCCCTGGCGGTTCGCTTCGTACCAAACGAAGGGTGATAGCTCTTTCAGACTTTCTTCATCTTTTCTGCGAAGGTAACGGGTAAAAGCCCTACTTCTCATTTTTCGGTGCTGTTCACTATCGAGATTCAAACGCGAGATTGTCGTCGCAGCGACCTCTGCCACGGCATTATCCAGTTCCGGATTAGGCTTTATAGCACCACTTGCCAGGTTCAAAACAAATGTATCTGGCTGTATCTCAAAAGGATCAAGTAGATCGGTGAATGCGTTCTTGGAGCGATTTGGCCCCAAACAGGACAAACGATAGTTGGACCACTCGTAAGCATCACCCGCGAGGGCCGACTTGGGTATGAAATGGTCCGTGGATGATGCGCCTGATACCCACTCGAAATAGATAGCCAGGTAGGCACAGACGCCTGAGTAGGCTTCCCACAGCTGCTCGTTGGTCTTTTGCCAGTACGCCGGAAGTTTACTCGGTTCGGGTGGAGCGCTCTGTAAATCGATCCCTTTTTTATCCAACCAGGCAAGCCCAGGCTGACGTACCTCCTCGTCAAAGCTCTCTGGCTCTGGCTGTAATTTAACTGGAATCATCACATCAGTCCTTTGGACTTACAGATGTAGCGCCAGTTGAACAAGAAATCATCAGCCGGATTCAATGCCCTAACAAGCCTGGTATTCATCTCCTGAAATTCGGTTTTGGGGATCGTATCTTTTTCAAGTAGCTCGGATGCTTCCTTAATCAGTCGCTCATTAGCAAGCGAGCCGGAACTTTCCAAATCAAAGGCTTCACTGGTAAGCCAGTTTGAAGCATCTCCCATCGGCTCAAAGTCACGCTGTCGCAGTTTCACCTCTCCCTGCTCAAGGTCCAGATCAAACCAGGCATCCTGTGCAGGATCGAAAACCGGCTCGACGGATGCCATGATCAACGGCGAATGGGTAGCGGTAATCAACTGCACATCGGGACGTCGAGTAAGTTGCTCCATGACAGACAACAGCGCCGGAATGATGCTGCGCTGCCAGCTTGGGTGCAGGTGCGACTCCACTTCATCGATCAGAAATACCACCTGATGCGTGGGATCTTCCTGCAACAAATCGGCAGCCTTACGGTGCTCTTCCCAGGCCCAAACCAGGAAATAAGCCAGCGCGATAATACGGCGGATACCGGATGACGCATGGATCACCGGAACGTCCTGACCATAGGGCATACGGATCGTCGGAATATCACGGGCTTCATCCAGGCTGATGCGTGTCAGGTCACCCGGCTGCAACTCCTCTTTATCAGAGGGCGACAGCACTTTCAGCACCTTGACCAGATGCTCGAACGCAGCCCCTTTCTCTTTTTGCCAGGTTGCCCAATCCTGAACCAGTCCATTACATAAAACGGTGCCATCCTCAGCTTTAAGACCATGCCATACCTCATCGGGGGCAAAGACATAGGCCGGTCGCCGCTCCTGCACATCCATGCCGTTACGGGTCTGCCAATAGTTGCGCGACGGGTCCCATACGGCAAAGCTGCCATCGGTCATGGCATAGAGCACCAACCCTGGGTTCGCCGGACGACCGGCATTGCCTGTCCAGGCTTCTTCCCGTCGCTGATACGTGCTTTCGTAGCTAACCTCTTTAACCTTGCCCGAGAACGAGAAGCTGATAGACGAATCACCCTTGCGCTGGGGCTGAACCTTTTTCCCCACTGTCATCTTGGGGTTGATTTCAGACGGCCACTTGCGGGTCATCGACCACCAGGCAATATCCAGCAGGAAGCTTTTTCCCAGGCCGTTATCCCCTGTGATCAGGTTAAGGCGCTGGCCCAACTCCAATGTCATGGATGGGGCCGGGCCGACATTCGTTAATTTCAGTTCTTTAAACACCGTTAACCTCCGGCACTCGGGATAGCTTCCAGCTCTTTCAACCACCCATCGAACAGAACGCATTTTTCCCGCATCGCGTTCAGCCCCACCTCCATTGCAGCCAGACTACCCATCAAGGGTTTTTCATAGCCGAAGATCAGCTGTTCAATACGTTTGCTGGGTGCTGTATGTGGGCTGTTATTGATGTGTTCAGGACTGGGAAAGTCTTCACTAATGGCGGTGAGCTGCTGGCTAATCTGGGGCATGTCTACGCCTCTTGCCAACGCATCAGTATCACTGAACAGCAGCGCTTCAAACTCATACATCTGCACATACGGGATAAAACGGCGCATGGCATCCTGACCTAATAGCCGGGTCAGCTCTTCTGTCATCCTGAGTTTCAATACAGCGGATTTCTCCGTTACATCTGCATTGTCGTCCACATCGTTTTTTCCTGGAAAGCTCTGCGGAAGGCCATAGAAATCAAAGAATGTGGTGCAGTAGGCACTCCTCTCCTGAAGCAAGCGGTTTTCCACATCGGACTTGAGACGCTCAAACTTGAAGTTGCCGCCCTTATGGCCGGGCTTGCCTACCAGAGCAGGAACCAACCAAATGCCTTTGCTCATAAAGGTAGGTTGTAGCAGCTCATTTACGAACATTTCCTCGGTTTGCCCCTCACAAATCACGTGAACCCGAATCATCGTGAGGGCCTCCCGCCAAGTACGTTCTTCTCCCACAGCTCGCCAACCGTGTAATCTTCAAGCCAACGCTCAAAATCAGATTCATCCAGACGCTTAAATACCGAAGCACCCTGTTCACGCTCCACCACGACCAAATCGTCTATTTCAAACTCGTTCAGTAGCGGTACTGACTGCGTCGAAATGATGACCTGTGTGCGTTTGGCCGCCGACCGAACCAATGCGCCCAGAAGTGTGATTGCATAAGGATGAAGACCCAGTTCTGGTTCATCGATAATGATGGTGGACGGAGGACGTGGCTGCATAAGTGCAGTAACCAGACAGATAAAGCGAATAGAGCCGTCCGACAACTGACTAGGCCAGAGTGCATAGTCACTGTCCTGCTGTTTCCAAAGCAAACGAACCTGTTGCTCATCAGTGGGCAAAGTAATGGGTTTCAGAACAAAGTCATCGAAAAAAGGGACCGCAAGGCGCACCGTTTTCCGGATTTGACTGTAAACGTCCGGCTCTTCACTTTGGAGTCGGTAAAGAAATGCCGCCAGATTAGAGGCATCCATACGAAGGAAATCGTTATCATGCACGGCACAAAGGCGTTTAACACCGGCTGTGTCACTGGTGTCGTGGAAGTGATAGACCTTCCAGCCGGAGATGGCGTCGTAGCAGAATTGTGCAACTGATGCCCCCACGCCAGATTTTGAGCGTTCTTTCAGCTTTGCCTCTGAGTGCCCCGTTCCAATGATCTTGTCTGTAGGTCCGAAATGCCCCCCTTTGAAGTAGATTCGCTCCTTAGTAAAAGTAAAGCCGTCATCAGCATTGGGCTCCAAGACCAGCTCATATTCATTATCACCAAAACGTACTAACGTACTTAAGCTAGATGTTTCCTTAACCCCGTAACTCAGAATCCGATCCGCTCCACCCTGCTTGCTGGCCCATACCTGTAGACGCCCCTCCACCAATTCAGACAGCATCCGAAAATAGGATACAAAGTTACTTTTACCCGCACCGTTGGCACCTATCAGAACGTTAAGCCCAGACAAGTACAGCCTGTCCATATTCCGAATAGACTTGAAGCCGCTGATGGACAGGGTTCGGATCGCACTCATTTCTCTATCGCCACTTTATCAAGATATCTTTAAGTTTAGAGGATACGTCTTCAGTACTTCATCAACCAGCACCCCAGTTCTGGCCTCCAGTTTCTCCACAGTCCAGCTGTCTTCTTCTGCCAAAGTTCGATTCAGATAAAGGCCATTGTTATAGCCAACCTTGCGCCCTTGTTTATCAGTTCGGTCGCGCTTCTCTTCAAAGCTCTTATTGCCCAAAGAGCTGTTGTAACCCGAGATGGTGAGGTTGCCCAGGCAATGTGCATAAGTCTGGCGGTGCTGCTCCGCTTTTGCAGCATCACCATCGGCAATCATCGTCACCCAGCTTTCGGGAATGTTTTCACCCTGGGGGAAAATGTGCTCAATGGTCCAAACATACTGTTTGCCCTGAATAGCCCATAGATCCACTTGGGTTTCACGGGTCATCTGAGCTTCTTCAAGGGCACAAAGAACAAAGCGGCATACCGCCTTGTTTTCTTCATAAATCGGCCCTTGCAGGCTCTTGGCAAACTGCTCATCGGAGGCACTTTTGCCCGTCAGCACCTGGCGAATATGGCTGACCACTGCATCTCCTTTCAGAGTGCGGATATCCTCTGCCACATCCATGAAAATGCGTGTCAGATCTCGGGTTGGCGGCAGGTCAGTGGTATTACGACGCACAAAAAAGGCAATCAGGAACTCGACCACCTCTTCAAGGTGGTTTTCGGTCAACTCAAGCGAAGCTCGCTTGCTCTTTTCATCAAGACTCCGGGTATCGCCCTGCTGCAGATCAAACAGTACCATCAGTAACAGGTAGGCTGGAGCCCCCTGAATACGCTCCAGTGATAACAGCAAACGTGATAGTTTGCTGCGCTCGGGTACTTCTTTCACACCGATGATCTGTGCGTAAAGCGCAGACATGCGGATCATATCGTTCAAGAAGCCTTTGGCATCGTGACTGATCAGCTTCTCGTAGATCTGCATCAGGTTGGATTTAGTCGCTACCGGCACTGAAACGACGCTTTTGAGATCCGGCTTGAAAGCATTGTAATACTGACGGAAGAAGCGCTCCTGCACCGCATAATCATCGCCCAGCGCATCCATCACCTTCTTCCAACGGTTGTAATGGGTGTCGATACTGCCCGGGTCTTTGGACTCCAAGGTCGCCAGCAGCTTGTTTTTGATCAGATCAATCGCCGTCAGCGGCACGCCACGGTTGTTGAGGGACTCAAACAGCGTATAGGCATCGGAATGACCTGCCACCTCAATTTTCACCAGGGTGGCGGTATTCACCTTTTCCAGTAACGCCAGAAGCCCTTCTACCGCATCAGCATGCTCTTCAAGGTACTGCTCAATACGCGCCAGGAAGTGACGATAGGCGCGTAAAACACGACGATTACCCGCATTAGGTACCGGCTCGATATCCTCTAGAATGCCAGCCTGCTCCAGGACGGTATAAAAATCCTGCTGATTGTTATTCTGTACCTGTGGCACAAGGCGTGGATGCCTGGGTTGTTTTTTCAGTACCAGCTTGTGCTTCAGATTGTAGAGTTCAATCTGCTGCTCCATGGTCAGATCAGGCAATACACGCATGCTCTGATAAATGGCCGCCAACAACAGAGAGAGCGTGGTCATGCGTTGCTGACCATCAACCAGCTCCAGCTCCTGCAGCGCCAGCACATCCTGTGCCTGGTTGATGCAGATAATGGAGCCCAAAAAGTAATTAGGCTCGTTATCCAACAAGTCTTCAAACAGTGCATCCCACTGAGCGCGTCCCCAGGTGTATTCACGCTGATAACGCGGAATGGCATAAACCACCCCGCTCTCGATATCGAGCAGGGTGGATACCGGGTAGTTATTAACCGACTTGATCATTCTTAACTGTCCTTGTCACTGGCGGCACGCTTTTCAGCCAGGCTCAGATGATGCTCGTTGATGCGGTCGCCTTCTTTGCCGTCGTACTCCAGGCCCAGGTGGTACCAGGGGGCGGAGGGCACATCTTTGCCGCGGTCTTTGGTCCATTTGATACTGGTAGGTTTGGCACGCAGGATGCCCGCGCCTTTTTTGCCCAGGTCTTTGGCCAGCAGGAAGGGGCGGATATTGAGGCGCACGCCGTCGTTGAGGTCGGGGGTCCAGCCGATGGATTGTTCCGCCAGCGGTTTCCAGCGCACGAAGATATCGTAGGGCTTTTCGCCTTCGAGGATCTTTTCCAGCTCGGTTTTCAGGGTTTCCGCTGCGGCCAAGCGGATATCGGCACCGTCTTCGCCGTTGGCCACACCCGCTTGCTGGGTGCGGATCCAGTCGCCCAGGTAGGTGTAGACCAGGCGCTCCAGCCCGGCCTTGTCCAGCTGGTGGTAGTTGACCAGGGCGCTGAAGCCGTCTTTCAGGCCATCCCACACATGCCAGATAAAGGGGCGGTTCTGGAACAGCTTGCAGTGCTGCTCGAAAAACTTGTCACGCAACCAGAGGCTGAGGGATTTGCTGCCGACGGTGTCCAGCAGGCGGTTTTTCAGCGGCGTGGTCCACGCCGTGTCATAGGCGTCCTGCAACAGGGCTTCCAGACGCTGGTCGGCGGCCTGTTCACCGCGCACTGGTGGCAAGCAGACGATACCGTCATCATCTACATGGTCTGCCAAGTCCTGACAGCGCAGCACCCAGGCGCGTTGTTCTTCCGCCAGTTCCATATCCTTGTCGAGTTCAGCGGGCCAGCGGTAACCCAGCAGACGCGCCACCGCTACCTGCAACACGGTGTTATCAACCCGCAGCTCGCCCTTGGCGGTCCATTTGGTATCTTCGTCCCAGATTACCGAACCACAGGGATGACCGTGGAAGATCCATTGGGTGGGGTCGTTGCTGTAGGGCTGAGGTAATCCGTGTGGCAGAATTGCTTCAGATTTTTCTCTTAAAGCATCCATGTCGACACGAACCTTAGTGAAGGTCCCTGCCGTTACAGACATTTTTTTATCAAGTTTTTTCACTTCCTGCTGAAGCATACCTGACGTTGCAAAGTACCAGAGAGCTGCTAAATCCGACTCAGAATTGGGCTTCAAGATAGCAACATTGTCATCAAAGATTTCCCCTGTAAACGGAGTAAATCTGAAAGTACCTGCTTTCCCTATCGCTATTCCTTTCTTGCCATGTACTCTCTGCCCCCGAAAAGCAAATCCGCTTTCCGTTGACGGATCAAAATTCCCACCCCACAAAATTAGATCCTGCCGACCAGAAAATAGCTCATTATGCTCAGGACTATTCAGCCAGTACTTTTTCCCTGCTGTTATCGCATCAAACTCCCAGAACTTTCGTAGGTAGTTGAAGCCATCACCAGAAACACTTCCCTTACCGAAATCGGCATAGTCCGAAAGAGAGTTGCCGAAACTGGCATCAATCTCAAAAGAAATTCTGAAATCAGGGTTTTCCAGTTGTGTTTCTTGGATCGCAGAAGCAATCCCTTCACTTATCAAAGCACTATCTTTTTCCAAGGAGCCTTGGCTCCCACTTACATCAATTCCAAAGTGCCTTTGCTGGAACTCATTAAAGGTCAATTGCAGACATACGTTGACGACCTCGCCACCTATCTCTTCAAAAGCCCCCGGGCCTAAGCGAGCAATGAAGCCCAATCCCTTAGTACGAATGAATTTCTCTCGCAGGCGGTCATAATACTTGAGAAACAACCAGTACTGCTGAGTAACGACAGCGCAGCAACCGCCTGCACTCAGTAATTCATGACACCTCTCAGTAAATGTGGATTCCAACGCATACTTAGAATCTGGATAGTATTCCTCACAATATTCTTTCAGGGTCGCGCATTGATCACCGGCTTTGAGATATGGGACATTAGTTACAACTAATTGATACTTCCCTACCAGCAATTCCATCGCTTTGGAAACACCCTGCGCGACTATGCCAGCCTCCAAACGACTATTCAGCTCAGAACTACTAGCTACGGAAGCAGTTTGCTCTTGGGCTTTTTCCTGTGAGAGGGCTTCGCCCAACAGTTGTTGCAGTTCGCTCCACTGGGCGATCTGCGCGGCCTTGCTGCGGCGAGGGTTGATCAGGCTGCCTAACACGGGGGCATCTTTAAAGGTCTGGTACATCCAGTCCAGGGCGATAGTCAGGTTCTGCTTGCCCGCCTTGCGGCTCAGTTCCTTCCACTCCTCCTTGGCGGCGGTAATGGAGAGGCCACTACAGGCCAGATGCAGCTCCGGCAGGCTGCGATAGCCACCGGCATCCGGGAAGCGCCAGGCTTCCAGCGCCACGGCAAAGGCGGCCAGCTCGACACAACGCTGATCCAGCTCCAGCCCGTGCAAGTTTTCGCTCAGTACCCGGTCGATCGCCAGTTGCGCGGTGAGCTGTTCCAGTTCCATACGCATGGGTACTAGCATCAAAAATGCCGCCACCAGGAAATGACCAGAACCACAGCAGGGGTCGAGGGTTTTCAGCTCACTCAGTTGCTGCGGCCAGCTATCGAAAGTGCCGGAGGCAGGTTGCCAGGTTCCGGTATTTTCATCCTTAACGAAACGAAGATGGCTGAGCGACACACCGGGGATGGCGGCTTTGTCCCGCAGTTCCTGCTCGCTCTGGGCGTTTGAAAAATCCGCCTCAGACAGGCGCTGGCCCGCCCACCAGGCCCCCAAACTGTTATCCAGCAGAAAGCTGACCATATAGGGTTCGGTAAACAGCTGGGTGACCGGGGCCAGTTCATCGGCACCGATCTTCACCTCGGACTTGTTCACCTCCTCCTTGCGCTTGCTCTGCCAGAACTGGTACACCCAGCCCAGGCTGTCCTGGGCCTGGAAGGTCTCCGGGGCCAAGCCGGTGACCAATTTCTCCAGCGTGCGCTGATGCTCCGGTGCCAGCTCCAGCTCAAACACCGGGGAGTCGATCCGGAAGATCTGCGGCAGCATTTTCGAAGCCAGCACCCCAGCCAGCTCCCAGCCGGTGGTGCAGCGGGCTTCGAGCTCATCACGGGCGATATCCGGCTCCTGCACCAGTTCGTTACACTCGGCCAGGGTCAGTGGCGTGTGCTCGTCGTACATCAGCAGCTGGTTTTGCTCCAGAAAGCGGGCAAACAGCATCCGGTGCCAGTGTTCGTAGGCGACCTCGGCCACCAGCTTGCGGATGCTCTGCTGGCCGCTGGCCTGCTTGATATCCCCCAGCTGTCGGCCATGGGCACGCAGGCGGTTACGCAGATTACGCTGGGCATCGGTCAGGTAATCGGCGGGTTTGGCATCACCCACGCTCAGGCGGGTCAAAGCCTGAGTAGCAGCCTGTTCCGCCACCTCTCGGGCTTTGCCCACGGTGGTTTCCAGCGCTTTGCGCAGGGTGCGATCCAGTGGCTGACGCGCGTTGCTGGTGTTGTTGCTGGTGTTATTGATCATATTCATCAGAACGTCACCCTTAGAAAGTCACTGGGCCATCATTGAGTTTATCGAGTACCTGCTGTCTGACCTGCTCCAACCAGGCCTCCAGATCCGCTTCGGATTCAAAGGTGGTCCGTGGCAGGCTGATCCGTTGCAGCTTGGGCTGCAGCAGCTCCACCGCTTCCACGCGGGCGCTGTCGAACTTGCCGGTCAGGGAGTCGGTGCGTTCGCTCCACAACTCCAGGCTGACGTCGTTGAGGCTGTCGATCACCGCTTCGGCATCGTTGATTGCCGGTTCATCCAGCGTCAGCAGTTTGCGCTTGGCCAGAATCTGGTTCTGTTGCGGCTCATCCAGCTGCTGCCAGTGGCTGTCGGCCTGCAGTTGCGCCAGACACTCGGCATGGCGGTTCAGGTAGGCTTTAACATGGAACTGGATCGCTTCACGCAGCTTGGTCACCAGCTGCTGAATCAGGCCGGTCACCGGGTTGGGCTCGGCCAGCAGGGAGCGCTGGTCGATAATGGCCTCCACTTCGGTCTGAATGGGGCCGTGGAAAGCCAGACCTTTGCTCAGCGCCAGCAGCTCCTGCAGTTGCGTCCATTCCGGGCGGCGGGCCTCAATGCGCTGGGCGGTCTCGGCCCAGGCTTTGATCGCCTGTTTGATGGCGTCCTGCTCATCCAGGGCGTATTTCAGCTGGGTGTTGCCGGACTGACGCGCCAGCTCATCAAACAGCTTGGTATCCGGCTTGGCGGGCAGCGGTGCTTCGCCCCCGGCTTTCTGTGCCAGTTCACGGCCCTTTTCCGCCAGCAGCGGCAGCTTGGCCGCTTCTTCGCCGGGCTGGTTTTCAATACCGGAGGCGGTCAGCAGGCCACGGATCTTGATCAGATCCACCGGGCGGATGGTGATGCTTTCCGGCTTGAAGTTGGTTTGGGTGATCTGCTTGCGCTCCAGTTTGGTCACCGCCACCGGATTGCTGCGGGCATCTTCGGCCAGCAGAATGCCGCTGGCCAGCAGCACAAAGAGGGCACCGTCGATGGCATCCTGCGGCCAGCCATAAGGCGCAGCCAGGAAGTGCTCACGAATCTCGCTACCCTTTTTGGCGACCCCGATAAAGCGTTTAATGGCGGCACAAACCGGGTGTTTTTCCGGCTCGTCACTGTAGCCCACCGCTTCCAGAGCGTTCTGACCGCCTTCTTTACCGGCACGGTCGAACACCTTGCCCCAACCGGCATGGTCGGCCTGGTCAAAGTCACGGTAGAGGCGCACCAGAGAGGCGCGGGCAGCGGTTTCAATGCGCTCGGCAATGCTGTTGCCTTCCACTTCGTTACCACCGGCCTGCAACACCTGGACGCCATCGAAGATTTCGCGCAGCAGGGTTTTCACCTGCTTCTGGGCGTCGCGGTGGCGGGTTTCCATGGCGGTGCGAGCGTCTTTACCGGCATCGGTGTTGGGCATACCGCGCTTGTCGAGGGTGGTTTGCGCCGCGTGTTCGGTGACGATGGCATTGTTCAGCTCGGAGCGGTTACGGGCGGGAACATGAATGAAAATGGTCGGCTCACCGGGGTTACGGCTGCGGGCATCGGCCAGGAAGTGTTTTTCATCAACGCTCCAGCCATCCTGCACCCAGGCGTAAATTTTGTCGGCGGCATCGCGGGGCAGCTCGGGATCGAAACAGGCATGCACGGTGCGCGGCTCTTTGCAGTTACCCTGGGTCAGGCGCACCTGGGCGATCTGCTGGCGCAGTTCCTTGTGCAGCAGGTCAACACGGATATTTTCAATGCGCTGCTGGTTGCCGCGCAGGTCGGCTTCTTCCTGACGCAGGGTGTCGTACCACTGGGCACTTTCCTGGGTCTGCAGGCGGTACTCGGTACCCACGCTGGTTTCCATCGGCATGACCAGACCCTCGTCGGCCAGCGCCTGCAGCAGTTTGGGCACCCGGTTGCGGATCGCTTCCTTACCGCTGTTCAGATCATCGATCAGCAGGTCGGCCAGCATATCGGCGGTGGCGCGCACACCGCAGTCGGCGGTGGGGTCGGTCGGCAGCTTACCGATCAGCAGCACCAGCGCCAGAATACGGGATTTGAACTGCTCATCCTCATCACCGGCAGACAAACGGCCAATAGCCTCGGCGATCTCTTTGGAGATGACACCGGTCTGCTGCAGGTTGACGGTGATCTGGTTGTAGATAAAGTCCGCCGGTACCACATGGCCCAGCGGCTGATCGGCCGTGGCCTGGGCCGCTTCGTGGATCACTTTCAGCTGGTTACGCAGCTGGGAGGCGGTGCCGGTGGTATCGACAATACGCAGCACCTTTTCCCAGAAACGGCGGCGTACCGGCAGCAGCGGATAATCCGCCAGCATCACCTGCTCATCATCCTGATGGTGTTCGATCTTGGTGCCGCGCAGCTGGCGGGAGATCTCCCCCAGGTTGGTTTTGATCACCGCATCCAACTCGGATTGCGCCGAGGGCTTTTTCTGCAGGATCACCTTGCGGATCACCGATTCCACATCGGTATCGGAGAGCTGAATCGGGATCTGGAAACGGCCCAGCAGGCGCTGCAGGTTGGGCATACCGGAGAGAGCACTCTGACCGGTGGCGACAAACAGCAGCTTGTTCTCGAAGATGGAGTGCTTGCAGCAGGTTTCCACCACTTCCTGAACCTGGTGCGCCTTGTCGGTATCGTTACCGACGTACTGTTGTACCTCATCGAGTACCACAAGCGCCAGCGGGAACTGGCCATTCTGCGCCAGGGCATCATAGATGGCATCGACCATCTGCTGGTTGGTGACATCGTTGACCTGCGGGTACTGCATTTTAAGCAACTGGCGCATCTCTTTCACATCACTGGCCAGAGTATCGTCAGCCTGCATCAACGCGCGGGCGATACTGCGGGACACGTACAGATCTTCCAGTTCGTCTTCCCAGACATCGTCGTCGGCTTCGACCTGCGCCTTAACCTGCTCCAGGATGCCCTCTTTCTTCAGCCAGAGGACAAAGCGGGCCTGATGGTACTGCTCCGGCAGACCGGCAGACTTGAAGATGATATTCAGTAGCGCCAGACGCACGTTGTTGTTCGCACCCGCCCCCAGTGTACCGGACGCGGCATGCAGACCGCCGTGGCGGCTGGCAGCGATGCTCAGTTCTTTGAAGTGATCTTTGATCTCTTGCGGCAGGTCGGCAATATCGCGAGCGCTGACACCATCGCCAAACGGTTGGTTGGTCCAAAGCGCACGCAGCATTTTGGCAAGGTGGGATTTACCGGAGCCAAAGAAGCCTGAGATCCAGACGCCCGGCTGCTCATGGCCATCACCCAGATTGCGCAGGTAGGCCGACAGTATCTTGTCGAGACCGGCTTCATATTCGCCGTCACAGACAAAGGTTTGCAGCTCGTAGCGCAGGGTTTTGAGCGCCTGTGCTGATTGGTCGTCCTTTACTTCGGCGACACCGTTGTTTTCCAGCCGGTTTTGCTGGGGGTCCAGTTGGTAGATATCGCGGTTCAGCATCCTGTGCGTGCTCCCTTGTCGTGTAGCCATCTGTTCATACACGCCCGCCGGTGTCGCCGGGTGTGGTTCTGTTCTTTCAGTTGTTTGCAGTGCTGCTGTTTGATATCAGTTGTCAGCGGTAATCGCTGTCGCCTGGTAACCCCAGCCATCGCGGGCATCCAGCAGTCGGTAGCCGTTGTCGATGTACTCACCGGGAAAGAGCACCAGCAAGCGGCCCGGTACGTGAGCGGCCAGCTGTTTGACGAAATCCGACACTGAAGCGAAGCCAAACAGGGTGCCGCAGCCAACCAGAGTCACCAGGGTGTTTTCGTCTGCTTCGGCCTGAATTTGTTCGGCCAGCTTTTCCACCGACTGGCGCACAAAGGTTTTGTACTTGGGCTCCAGGTCTTCCGGGTCTTCAAAATAGTCTTCCCGATATTTCTGTGTCGCCATCCAGTTCGGAAACAGGCGGGTGATATCCAGCTGCAGCCAGGTATGCCCGGCACTTTCGGTGGCCAAACGGAACTCTTCCACCCGTGCCCGCAGTTTGAGTTCATCTTCCTTGTGGTAGACGGCAAACAACACCCTCTGCTCATCGGCGAGTCCCGTCATCCAGGGGATGCTGATATAGCTGGCGTAGCTTTTGATCAGGCGGTTCAGTCGGTTACTCATGCTCTATTACTCATACAGCCAAGCCTCTTCTTCCTTGGTTAGGCAATCGGGAAAGGTGATTTCAACCACTTCGCTGGAGTGCTTGAAGCGCAACAAACCGCTATGACTGGCCGAGCGAGCTAGCTCCAGCAAACGCTCGGTGCGACACCCCAGAACACGGGTCCACTCGGTATTGAACAAGCGGTTGCCGGTTAGCCCCTGCAGGTAACCCAGGAACAGTGCAAACGTGACGTTCACCGGGCGAATGTCTGGCTCAATGCGATGCTTTTTGGTTCGGCCCTGCAAGAAGCCAGCGTTGGTCCAGGTACCGTTGACGTTCTGGGCGATGGATTTAAGTGTGGCGGGGCTATAGCGATCTGGATAGCTATCCGCGAAGAACTGTTCCATCTCTTCACGCGGCAACCACTGCCCGAGCTCAAGCTCCAATATTTTCTTGATTGAGGCTCGTAGCAACGGATCTCGCGCCAGCCCCATCTGACAGGCAAGCAATGCTCTCCCCTGCTCATCAGACTCCCAGAGGCGCCGAAAGACACGGAATAGAGGAATAGCAGTATTCATCCCGTACAGATCAACCAAATGCCGCCATGTTAGCTTGCGGGCTTTCTCAGTCGGCTTATGAAGGATGTTAAAGAGTTCCACATCCTCCTGATACTGTTCAGCGGTTGCCTCCACACCCCGGCCATAGAAAAGCTCGGTTATCTCGGCCAACATCATAGTGCGGCTGGAATGGGCGCCATTTCGGCCGAACTTGAAACCGAATTTTTGTTGAGATTCGGTCGAGGTCATTGCTTATTTATCTCCTGCGAAAAGCCGGGGGCGATAGAAAGATTAGCCTGCTGAGCGACTGCCGTGGGATTCATCAATGCTAGTTGGTACTCGTTGGGCGACAGCTCTGCGCTCAGGCTGCAATCGACCCCCCAACGGCGCAGAAGGTATCCGGCTGTGGCAGCTCTTAGGTTCATCCTCAGGGTATCACCCGATGCCAATCCGTAATCCAGCTCGATCGCACGTTTGTATTTAGCAGCAGGATGCGGCGCCAGCTCCACCGGCACTCTCCGATTCCACTCATCATCTTGTTCGATACTCTCTACCGCTAGCTCAATGGCGGTGTTCGAAACTTCCGCCTGGGTAATGCGTGTCAGCACAAAATCACGGAACTGAGTATGAGTGCGGCAGTAGGCACGCACATGCCAACGCAGGCCGGAATTAACAAGGCTGTGGGGGACAATCTCACGTTCGGATTCCCCGCTGCTCACCGAGACATAACGGATTCTTACCGCCATGGCGGCATAAACGGCGCACGAAAGCACCGAAAGAATATCGAGGTTGGGTTGGTTAAGGATCGGAGCCGCATCAACTAGGATCGGCTGTTCGCAAGACTCCAGCCCAGTCGCCTGGCCCAGGGTAAGCGTCTGCAAAGTGTGCTCACGGTCGTAGGTAAACAACGGCTGAAACCGCTGGGACCTGCGGTAAACCTTGGCTTGATGATCGTAATCCAGGTTATCCGGTGCCAACTCGCGGTAAAGGGTGAAATCACGGGTAGCATTGGACAGCGCAATACCAAACCGCCTCGCTAGATCCTGTCGTGTCACCTGGCCGCGAAAACGGGCCAGAAAGTCGATCTGCCAGAGACGTTCGCGCTGGTTTGTTGAGGCGGTATTGGCGGCCATCATTGGCATTGGCGCTATCCTTAGATTTGTGGCGTCATCGATCAATAGTCATAAAAATGATGATAACAGCCTCTGAACCGGCAGGCTAACTGACTATACGCTCACAATACCCCAAACAGAGATCAGCGCATCACCCTATTCCAATCGATACTGTAACCGGCCGCACTCAACTCCCGAGCAAGAGCTTGCTTCCAAGCGCCAGCTACATCCATCACTTCCCAAACCACTCCGGCAAAATCGCTGGGAATTTCCAGGTCCCCCCGTTTCAGCGCACAAACTCGTTCACGCTTTAACCTGCCAATGAAATACCCAAGTTCCAGCAGCACATTTTGCCGTGGACGGGTCTGCCAATCCCCACCCTTTACTCGCCCCTCATCATCAGGAGTAAGGAGCACCACAGCAAAGCCAACATCGCCATGTTTTTCCACCTTTTCAATGACGGTTCTTCCCTGGTTAGCCTGCTCATGAAGAATAATCGGCTCGAAGTCGATTCTCTCTAGAAAACGGGCCACCATCTCGCGTGCACCCTCATCATGTCCATGTACGATGAATACCTTACGTGACAGGGAGTTGTTCAGTACTACCTCCGTCTCTCCCTTGGCCTGAATGTGTTTTTTATAGTCACGAATGAAGGGGATGATAAGCTGCCCAGTCAGGGAGTGTATTCCCGAAATTATTTTATTACCTGAGTAATAAAAATCATGAGCAAAGTTCACTGCATAGTCCGGATCTGCCCCTAGTTTTTGTATCAGTAACAACGTCAGTCCCAAGCAATCTTCGTTGCTATCAGGCCATTGAAGACGTTTACTACCGACCATACTGCCGCCAGTCTGATTGCTCTCTGCAAGGAATGCTTCCAGATCCACGCCCCTAGTTAGGTCTGAGTTATACATTCGCAAATCGGGGTGATCTAACAGGCTAGCAAGCTGTTTTAGTGGACGTTCATAGGTCTGTAGTTGAGAGCCCTGAAGATCTAGCACCGCATGATTGATTTCTTGAAAGAGGTCTTGTGCCATTACTCACCTCCATCAGATGCTAGTCGGGCCCGACCAGCCTGCTGGATAATTTGCTCACGCAAACCCTCTTTCGTTTGCTCTACCAAGGATTGAACAACCTCGTTAGAAGAGTAGCCCTCGGTTTTCTCATCCACCATTCGATACATATCCTGAATCGCAGCCTCAATACTCACGGGATCATCAGGATCAAAGCTGATCTCTCCCAGAGCGCCCTCCAGCTCTGATAGGGCCAGCTGTACTTCGCTAAGAACTTTATCTAATTCGTCAAATCCGTTGCTACCCACTGTCGCGTCCCCCTCTATTTTGTCAAGCTTGAGATTACGTAGGCTGGCCGTTGCGGCCACAGACAACGACCTACTCACAACCAGCTAATCCATAGCGTCTTCCGCATTGGCATTACAACCCCAACACCTTGCGCTTGGCCGCACTGTATTCGTCATCACTGAGCATGCCCGACTCATGAAGACGTGTCAGCTCAGCCAGTTTGTCGGTCAGCTCGGTAACAGCTGCATCTTTTTGAGCCACACTCATACCACCGCACCCCTTCTCTCTCTTGATGGTTTGCAGACGACCGATTCGGCTATCTGCCGCTTCCAGTGCCGCTTTGTAGTTGCCGTGTTTGGCGATCAGATTGAACGGGAACCAGAGGACGCCATCAACAACATCGGCCCCGCTGATGTCTTCCTTATCTTCGTTCACCCCATCGATCACCACCTGAGCACGAACTATTTCATCGTCAATCTGACGACAGCTCAGTCCTTCGTCTCCAGCCTGGTTAGCACTGAGAACATCGTGATTGGCACTGCCAGCACAACCGGCCAGAAGTGCAGTGGAAACGGTGAGGGATAGCATCATTGCCTTGTTCATGCCTAAGCTCCTTTGCGTTAATTCAGCTCGGAGCACTGTATAAGCACGAAGCGACAGATCACGTCGCGTTAGTCTGAAAGACCCAGTATCTCCCGCGCCTGACGGTGGATCGCTTCTCGCCAGTTTAAAGGCTCAAGTACATCAATGGCGGAACCAAAGCCCTGCAGCCACCACTGAGTTTGCTGGTCGTTTGGTACTTCAGCGGTTAGTAGCATCCACCCATCGCTGCTGGTACTTTCTAGTGTCTGCATCTCACTCACGGGGGTTTCTGAGAGCAGCCAGGCCACATCCGATCGGACTCGGGCCTTGAGCCTCACCCAGCCTTCCGATTCGGGATAGCCAAAAGCGCCCTGAGCCACATACTGATCGACACAGAAATCGGGCTGGGGCCGGAAGGCTTTATCGCTTTGGCGGATCGTCTGAATACGATGCAGGGCAAACTGCCGGATATCCTCGTAGTCGTTCACCGTCGCTAGCAGGTAAGTCACGCTGTGCTTGGCGACCAGGCCCATCGGGTGGAGAGTGAAGGTTTTAATGCTGTTTTTGGTGCGGCTTAGGTACTCGACATCCACCGCATAACCATTCAGTAACCCATCAGTTACCAATGGCCAGACATCGGGTTGTAGTGGCGCTGGAATCAGCGCTTTACCATTCGGGATCGCTTTGACGTATTCGGTCCAATGAGCAAAGCCATTACGCTCCAGCCCATCCAGATATTTACGTGCATTTTGGAACTGGCTGCCCAGTTGGTCCACCGCAATTTGCGGCAATAGACCGGTGAGATATTCTTGAGCCAGTACTAATGTCAATGCGGTGGGCGTATCCATGGCAGGCAGAGAACTTTTGAAATCAGGGTCGAACGCCCAACGAAAAGGTCTTCGCTCACGGTCGCAGATCAACGGAAAATGCGCTGACATTTTCTCCAGGTCGCGCTGAATAGAGCGTATATCTACCTTGAAGCCACGTTCCTCCAGTAACGTCTGCAACGTCGTTGTTGCTCGATAGCCCGGAGAGCGCGGGATAAGCTGCAGCATAGCCAAGTACCGGAATAGCGTATCCTGTCGCGTGCTCATGCCGACCTCCTCTGTCTAGCTCGCGTTTACGGTGATCAATCGTAGCGACAACGCATTCCGGTTGTCAGCCCCAGATTGGTTCGATGAAACTCGGGAGTGCCTCCATTGAGATGACATTCTCGGCGGAAGCTACGCTCTTCCCTCCACGTGTAACAGCCACTCAAAAACACCACAATCAATATCAGTAAAAAAACGGATCTAAGACCAGAAAACGGCGAGCATCTCCGAAGACCTGAAGGCGTGTTGGCCGGTCCTAAAGTCTGTATGTTGCGAAAATTCATGGTGCCCCTCCTTCGGATCAGTTCTACCCAAAGCATGAAGCATTCAGACGACAAGTTATGTCGCCAACTTTCATCCTCCCCGACTGTCACCCCCTCTCGAGAAATTTCTAACTCTAATCAAAATAATTTCAGCCCTGTATTACCCCACTGAAGCAGCCCCTTAGCTGCCTCATTCCCTTATCGATACAGGAGTTTGATCATGTCTATTTACTGTCCTGTCTGTGAGTCCCATCAGGTGATTACCCGTAACGTCGGACGCAAGGTCGGCGGTACAGCCGGAGCTATAGCCGGTACGGCAACCGGAGCGGCCGGTGCCTTAAGCGGCGCCCAGGCCGGTGCCGCTGTTGGATCGGTAGCGGGTCCAGTGGGCGTTGCCATCGGCACACTGGCCGGTGCCCTCTTCGGTGGGCTGGTTGGCGGTACGGCCGGTGGCGTTGCCGGGGCCAAGCTCGGTGAAGAGTTTGATAACGAGGTGCTCGATAACTACGAGTGCACCGACTGTGGCCACTGCTTTCATGCTAGCGCCGACTGATACCAACTCGCTCTAGCTCAACAACATCGCCGACCACAGTGTCAGCGCACTTCTTTCTTTCAATTTCTTTTTCACTCTGACGACAGCAACCCGGATCTGGGATCACTGCGTGGGCCGCCGTTCGGCCTGCGTTGTATACAGCTGTCTGTCATCGGGAGGTTTATATGTCTCAGTCTCTATCCAAAACCCCGGGCTCCCCGGTGGTGCCTCTGCATAAAAACCCAGCATTCAGCGCTTCACAGTCGAGTGCCGGTACCCGGCGTCACGGCCAGGCGCACCGATTGATTGATACCCGTCCGCTGGACCGCTCAGAGTGGTTAAGGGTGCGCCAGTCTGGTATCGGCGCGTCCGATGCTGCAGCTGCGGTAGGCCTCAATCCCTATCAGTCCAAGCTCGCGCTCTGGATGGATAAAACCGGGCGTGACCCTGGGGATGAGCCTGTGTTGGACGGTACGGTGGACAGCCCCGTGTATTGGGGCAATGTACTGGAACCTATCGTTGCCGAGCACTACGCCAAACGCACCGGTTTTAAAGTGCGGCGCGTCAATGCGGTCCTGCAGCATCCGGATCGTCCCTGGATGCTGGCTAACCTGGATCGACAGGTGGTGGGCTCCGATGAGGTTCAGATCCTGGAGTGTAAAACGGCGGGCCTGAACGGCGCCAAACTCTGGCGTGATGGCGTCCCCCATTACGTGCAGTTACAGGTGATGCATCAGCTGGCGGTCACCGGACAACAGGCCGCTGATGTGGCCGTGCTGATCGCTGGTCAAGAACTGCGGATCTATCGCCTGGAGCGGGATGAGGCGCTGATCAAACGACTGATCCACCTTGAGCATCAATTCTGGGCGTTGGTGGAGTCGGATACGCCTCCGGACGCCGATGGCAGTGACTCTGCTGATCGCGCACTGCGCCAGCTCTATCCTCATGACAACCATGAGGTAGTGGACTTCACCGACGATCTACCGCTGGCTCGATCCTTTGCACAGCTGCAACAGCTGCGCACCGAACTGGAGGCCGGTCATAAAGAGGAAGCTCGGCTCAAGCAGCGACTCCAGCAAGCGATGAAGGAAGCCAGCGAAGCGCTGTTTCCTACCGGGCGGATTACCTGGAAGCGCAGTGCCGATCGCCGCAGTGTCGATCTGGAGAGGCTCAAATCCGAGCACCCGGACTGGGTTGAACAGTACCAGCGTGTTCAACCGGGTAGTCGGCGCTTTCTGCTCCATGCTCAGTCGACGGGATCCTGACTCCCCCCTCTCTCGTCACGTCACTTTTTAAACTCATAACAGCGCTGATCCCAACAAGGGGTCGGCGCTTTTTTATGTCTGGAGGTTCACCATGCTGAAAGGCTTTGTTATCACGCCCCCGGTGTTGGGGCGCATCTCCATCGGCAAGGTGGTCGAGCGCGATGGCAAGCGTCTGCCACAGAAGGATGATCAGTTCACGATCACCACCCAGCTCCAGTCCCGGGAGGGCTGGCTACTGCATCCACTGGATAAACAACTGCGGGAGGAGCAATCGGACAAGTTACGACGGATCCCGGTGCAGTTGCCGTTTAACGATCCGGCACTCAATCTCCGGGTGGAGTATGCGCTCTTTGATCGAGAGACAGCCCGTCCCCTTTGCGTGGGCGATGGCGAACAGTGTCGGCGCCGTACTCAGGAGGGCATGGCCACCCTGCCCTGTCCGGGGCCCGATAGCTGCGAGTTGGCTCAGGGCGGGCACTGTAAGCCCTTTGCCCGGCTCAATGTGGTGATTGGGGAGGCCGATCCCATCGGGACCTTTATCTACCGCACCACCGGGTTCAACAGTATCCGGACCCTGGCGGCTCGCCTGGCCTATTTGAGTGCACTATCAAACGGGCTGCTGGCCTGCCTGCCACTGGAGTTACGGTTGCGCGGCAAGTCGACGCGTCAGAGCCATGGCACACCGATCTACTTTGTGGACCTGACGCTGCGTGACGGCCTCTCGCTGGAAGAGGCCTTGAACGCAGCTCAAACCTTGGCAGAGAAACGCCAATCCGCAGGTTTCGATCAGGCCGCCCTGGATGAAGCAGCCCGAGTCGGATTCAGCCAGGGAGCTTTTGAGGAGCAGGAAGAGGATCTGCCGTCGGTGCTGGAGGAGTTTTATCCAACGGCTTCCACGGAGGCCGAGCCGGTACCGGACTTCACCCATCCGTCCGAGGCGCAACAGCCCGACACACTATCCACTCTGCGACCGGCGAAACCGGCACAACCGATCACGCCACGAGCCACTCGCACCACGCGATCAACCTCAGCCGCTACTCGACCCGCTTCACGCCACTGACACCGGCGCTCACGCATTTTCTAACCCGCCCCAATACGCGCATCACTGTCTGAGAGAACGGACAGGGCGTTGTTGTGGGTAACATTCAGGAGTACACAACCATGACGACTTATCTCAACCACGATCAACTCTTCCGTGAAGCCCCTGCTATCTTCGCCCGCACACCGGATAGCGCTGTATCCCAACGCTATGGATTTGTCCCAACGATCCAGGTCATCGATGCCCTGGAAGCGGAAGGCTGGTATCCCGTGCGGGCACAACAGACCCGGACACGCCAACCAGAGCGTCAGTCAGTCGCCCGCCACCTGATTCGTTTCCGGCAGGATCCCCAACGCCAGATACAGGTCGGTGACAGCGTCGCTGAACTGGTCCTGACCAACAGCCACGACCGCTCAGCCGCCTACCAGTTAGACCTGGGTCTTTTCCGGCTGGTCTGTAGCAACGGCATGGTCACCCCGGTGGGTGACCTGGGTGGCATCCGTGTTCGCCATGGCCGTCAGGTGGTGGACCAGATCCTGGAAGGTTCTGTGGCCTTGGTTGACCAGGCACCTCAAGTCGCGAATACCGTGGAGCGTTTTCGAGCCACCCAGCTGGAGCGAGACGAAGCCCTGCTGTTCGCTCAAGGCGCGCTCTATCAGCGTTATGGCCAAGACTGGGAGCAACTGAGTCCCGTGTCCATCGACTCGATCCTGGCCGCGCGTCGCCCCGAAGATCAGCAACGCGATCTCTGGCACGTGTTCAACCGGATACAGGAGAACCTGCTCAAGGGCGGCATCCCTGGACGAGCCGCCAGTGGCCGTCGTGTGCGTACCCGGGCGATCCGATCCGTTCAGGAGGATGTGCGACTCAACCGAGCGCTATGGCAACTGGCTGAACAGTTCGCTACCAATCCACATTCACTCATCGCAGCCTAGGAGGACCACCTATGGCACTGGCACGTTTAATCGCCGGTGAGGAACCGGGTACCTACGTGGTACCCGATGCCGTCACTGAAGCGGAACTGCTCGACCTGGCCAAGAAGCTCGCTCGGCGCCGACTGGCACGCGGTCGACCACTCAGTAACCCCGAGGAAGTACGCCGTGCTCTTCAAACTCTATTGCTGGATTACCAGCATGAGGTGTTCGGCCTCCTGCTGCTCGACAACCGCCACCGGATCCTGCGATTCATGGAGCTGTTCCGGGGCACCATCAACAGCGCCAGCATCTATCCACGGGAGGTGGTTAAAGAGACCCTGCTGGCCAATGCCGCCGCCGTCATTCTGGTTCACAATCACCCCTCCGGTGAGACGGAACCCAGCCAGGCGGATAAATTGATAACCCAGCGTCTCAGCCATGCGCTGAACACGGTGGAGGTGCGGGTGATCGATCACGTCGTGGTCGGCAGCGAGGGGTATACGTCCTTCGCGGAACAAGGGCTGATTTGAGTCAGCAACACGCGCTATCCAGATGGTTCGACGGTAAACAAGGCGGCTCTTCGGGGCCGCCTTTTCACTCGAGCACTACCCTCTCTTTTTTTCTTGTCAGCTCGCGTAAGCCGCGTGCGGCGGGTTCACTAAAATGACCCGCTCCGATGCTCTGGTGATCGCTGTGTAGATCCACCGGTCGAGCTGTTCTGGCGGAAACATCTCTCCGCCCGACAAATCGATGATCACCTGCCCCCACTCGCCACCCTGTGCTTTGTGACAGGTCATCGCGTAGCCGTATTTGACGACCAGGGCATTCAGATAAGGGTCCTCAGCCTGGGCTTCCAGATAAGCCTGACTGCCCGATGTGGCCTTGGGATGTCGCTGCATAAACAGCTGCTGCAAGGCCCACTCTTCCCGCTCACCGAGCTGAGCGGTCGGCGTATCCAACAGGTTTTCGAGGATCAGGCACTCTCGCTCATCCTGAACCCGCCCCTGGTGTATCAACCCCACGCTCGCCTGGCGAAAGCGTAGCTCTATGCTTTCCTTGCCGTAGGGGATATGAAAGACCTCCGGCTGATCACACAGATAGTGCACACTGAGCAGATCCCCATTCTGCAAGCCACTCAACCGGTTGTTGCGCATCACCAACAGCCGATCCCCGGGGTACATCGGACCGTCCCATTGCTGGTAGAGCGTGGCACGCACCGCTTCATTATATTCCTGCACCCGTCGGTTCGTCCGAGCAACCGCCACCGCAGACTGTTCCCCTACGACGCTTTGAGCAATGAGATCCACCGCCTGATGAAAACTCGCGGCCTGAATATCACGGTAGTTAACCTGCAACGGATAGACGTTGGGAACACCGTCCACTATCTGATTACGCAGGGCCGTGGCGATTTCGAGCAATGCGCTATCGCCTTTCTGGCGGACCACCTGCGTGAGGTCGTAACACTGGACCTGTAGACCAAACACCTGATTCAGGTAGTCCGGTGCCATGGCCGGGGAGTAGGCATCACCAACCGGGGGAAGTTGGGCGGGATCACCGATGATGATCAACTTGACTGGACGCCCAGCCGGTCGGGTCGCATCCTGTTCTCGCACGTAGCGGATCAGGTCTGACAGCACCCGACCACTCCCGAAAGCGAGCCCTTGCTGACGCATGGGTTTGTCTCCCACCATGGAGGCTTCATCAATAATCAGCAGATCCACCTCGGGATCATTTTGACGCGCCGGGAAATAACGGTCGATTAGCGGTTCGCCATCATCGACCGCGTGATCCGCACAGCGCATATTCCCGAGATAGTAGAGAAATTTGTGCAGGGTCTGGGTCGGGATCTGATAGCCGCTGGACTGACTAAAACCTGCATTAACCTTGTCCTGCATAATCCTCGACGCACGCCCTGTCGGTGAGAGCATCGTGATCGCAAATTGTTGCTGCAACGCCATCTCCAGAATGTAAGGCACTATCGTCGTTTTGCCGGTCCCGGCACCGCCGCGAAGGACGAAGGCATCACAGTACGGATCCTGCAAAAACTGCTGGATCGCGTTGAGGGCATTCTGTTGGTCAGTATTAGGGGTAAAGCGGATCATTGTATTGAACTCCTGTGCACACACGGACGCACGCCAGCACGGATAAAGGCCTGGCGCTGCAGGGTGTGCGAATGAAAGGGTGTTGTGACTCAGATGAGTCGGTTTAATGGGAAAGGCACGCTCCGCCGTAGTGACTGCACGGGGAAGCAGAGCCCGGGTAGGGCTCTGGATTGGTCAAACACGAAGCATTGGGCTGTGCAGCGTCTAGAGGTTATGCGTGCAGCTTTCCTTCAAACGATGGGACTGCGATGTAAGGATTTACATATCGCGGGTGGTTAGCCGGATAAGGCGCGATCGATCATCTGGCGTAGCAGCGTGCGGGCGGCGCCACTGGGACGGCGTCGACGTTGCTCCCAATCCTGCAGGGTTCGCGGACTGATCCCCATGTGGCGGGCAAAATCGGCCTGGGTCATCTGCTGGGCACGGCGCACTTTGATGGCATCACGCATCAGTTCATCCACGGGATCCCGGTACGGCAACTCCGTTTCCGCGCGGCCCTTTTCCCGGGAATTTGCAGGCAGTGCCGGATACTCGGTGTCACTCTGCCTGCTGTAGGCCACCTCCATCCCTTTCCACTCCTGAAAGCTGGCAGCGGGTATATCGTTCTGTTGAGCAAACTGATCGGCGATCTCTTGTAGTAATGGCATGGTTTGTCTCCCTTCTTGGTCTGCACACGGCAGGGCCGCGCATACCATAGGGCTGCAATGACAGAGATGTTGTCGCTCAAGTCAGGAATCTCCCGGCCGATACACAGTCCATCGCGACCAAGGAGGGCGTTCGATGACTCACACCCACGCGCAAGCTATCGCACTAAGAACCGAGGACGATCTGCAGTCAGAGCTTCACTCAGACTGTCCATTGCTGATTCGCACATTAATGGAGCAACTGAAGGTCTCCGAGCCAATCGCCCGTCGTATCGCAGAACAGGAGCGCCCGACGGAAGATACGCTCAAGCGACTACTGACGTTGTACGATGCCAGTGATACGCCTTACATACCGCCCTCGTTCGACCTCCCATTCTAATCACATCGCCAAGGCTCTAGCGGGTCGATGCCCCGAAGCAGTGGTGTCGGTTCCCAAAGGTTTTGCTCCTGGCTTTACACAGGTAGCTGATCCGGTAAAACAGATCACATTCACCCCGGTAGTCCTCACGTGCATTCAGGCAGTATTCGGCATTCTCAGGCACATGGACCAGCCCGAGCGACTCCCCCTCCGGTAAACTTAATGCAGAGGCCCAGGCCTGACGGATCAGCGTAAGCAGGTTATCCGCCTCAGGCGCATAGCTACCCAACCTGAAATAGGCATCTCGGTTGAACAATAAAACCAGGTGATAGTGAGGGGCCTTAGAGCCGCTCTGTTCTCGAGCCCAGATCATCCGTACCCGGCAGGGATGCACCGTTTTACCCAGGCTATCGCGCCGTGCTGACCTCGCCTGTATCCGGGCATCCAGGGCTTTTTTGAAACGCTCCATCACATGGTTATCGTTTTGTCTTCCTCGCGCGCCTTCAGCTGGATAGCGCAGATCGATGCGCGCCGCAAAGATGCGTTTGTACTCCTTTTTCGTGCGTTCCAGAGTTCGGTACGCTCTGTCCAAGTATTCCTCCAGGCAGGGTTGGGAGGTATTCGCCTGTATCGGCATCCCTCGGTATTCAGGGGTGGTGTAGATCCGTAGATTGGGGTTAGCAGGTAGGCGTTGATTCATGGGGCTCTCCATTATCAAAGCCTCAAGTGCAGTCTGTCGCCCAGGCACACAGATACGCATCCACCTTGAGTACCAGTCGCCTCGTTGAAGGCGTTGATAGTCATGGGTATGGATGAATGTCTATGGTATGAGTGGGATAGGTAGGGTTTATCTTGTAGTGATTTAGATACTACTACTACCGAAAACCAGTGACCGGGAATCACTGCACCGGATTAATCAAAAGCCCGACGCGGGCTGCTATTTTCCGGCAGACTGTCACTCGAGGAAAGTATTACGTTGGGATAGGCATAAAACCATCCGGCGTACCGGTGGCCACGATAGGGGTAGGTCAGGCGTTGCGATCCAGCGCAAGGTCTCGCTGTTCGATGCGCTCCAGAATCCATTGTTCGAGTTCATGCTCGATCCAGGCGACCGAGTTACCTCCCAGGTTGATTGGTGGGGGAAACTGATCTTCGGAGATCAGACGGTAGATGGTGGAGCGGGACAGTCCGGTCATACGTTGGACTTCTGGTCGGCGAAGCAATCTCATGGTTCATCTCCTTAGAGCTTATTGACTCATGAGATGGAGATGAGATGTGCAAAATTACGTAGCTACCACTCGATCCTCATCCTGTAAATTTTCGACCCACTCAGTTTCGAGCTCCCCCCTTAGCCCTCTAACTACTTGCAGAGTACATCCCTGACACTCAATCTTTCGCTTGCAAAGCACCCAAACTTCCCCCTGGGGCTTACGTGTTAAAGTCAAATCTGTGTAGGGCCTTATAAGTAACTGAAAATATGATAATTCACATAATTCTCCGACTTCTTGTTGGAGGGCCTGTAGCACACATATGTGCAGCCACGCCTGATTAGCAGCTTCGTACAAAATTTCTTCCCGAGCATGCCCCCTCCATCTTTCAGGGGAGCTCTCAAGACCAGGCGATTGGACCTTTTCAGTCAGGTTATCGAGAATTGAGTCGGCATGAGCAAATTTTTCGCCATTTCGCAAAAACATCAGAAATGATGCCAAAGACTTTGGCCACTCCTCACTATGCGTTGCAGCTATACCATTGAGTAGCGCTGACGCCAGAATATCCACTTGGGCCCAAAAAAACGCCCAGACGGACCGATTTCCGATACGAGACAGATATTTCCCAAACACATTTCCTCGACGGAGATGAGTACCAAATGCGATATCGCCGAGCCGCCTAGCTGCCATCATCTGTTCTGTTCCTCCGACGCGTCGAAAATGGTCATCGTCAACAATGTGCGTCGTCCACCGTACTTTGAAAAGCTCGTACTGGACGGAGGAAAATTCCACGTGTAACAGATTGACCAGATAAATGGATGTTTGGTGCTTAATGACCGTAGCTTCATTGAACCCACGCGCCACAATTGAGATGAAGCCCAATCTTTCAAGTCGCCTCAACTGGTTCCGTACCCGAAGCTTATCCAGACCCATTAACCGCTCTATCTGAGACATCGCCAGATCCGTGATGAGACCAAATTGATCGGCGTACTCCAACAACATCGCTAGCAGCCAACGATCACGACGCCGCAACCCCGAGACACGCTTTTCCTTACCTGGGTTGGTACCCTGCGCCGGGATGAGTATCTGCCGTTGGTATTCATACAGTACTGGATTGCGCGCCGTTATCGCTTCTCGGCCCAAGAGCTCGAGCAAGCCTCCAATTTCGATTCTTCCCTGCCGCCGACCTGCCCCCTCATATTCATAAACACGTCGAATTAGCCCTGACTCTTGTAGCTGGCCTAGGGCCGAACCCACAACTTCCGATCGCGTTTCGCACAGCCGACTCAACTCCCGTACCGACCGGTAAATGGAATGCGGCGGCTTGCCAAGCCCTGGGAGAGCGAGAAACCGATAACAAAAATAGCGTTCTTCAGAGCTGAGACCCGCTAGACACGACCAGACACTATCCATGCCCGCACTGCTGCCGCAAGCGGCGCCAGCCTCGCTGAGATAGCAAAAAACATCCAATAATCGACGGGGGATTTCACTGGCTTGAGACTCGGGCATAGATAGATCGCATCGAATTGAGAGGCGGTAAGCAGCTTCCAGGATTATGCTCAGATCTGGTTAACATTAGCACATGCCAACCGGCTAGTTCACGCCGAAAACATCGGATATCACATTATTAGATACGTACCATTTGTGAAACATTTCATTTAACGTTACTTTTAACGTTAACAGCACTGCAACATTTTTCGCATATTTAATCATGAAAATTTATACTATTTTTAACGTCCGAGTAATAGCTTGAGAGGGTCCAACGTGGGAGAAATACTTCTGGGGAAATTTAAAACCTGGTGCCAACCGTCCGAGACAACAAAAGCTAACTGGGCTATCGACTATCTGAAGCGACACCCTCTATCTCAAGCACGCGGCCCCGCCGTCGAGTTGGTGCCACATTCAGCAACCTCAGAACCTGCCAGGAGCGAATACGATCATGTTTTAAAATTAATTGATAATGCAGATGATTCTCGATACGAGAACCATGAACGTTTAGGCCGCTTAAAGTCGGGGTGGAGAAACGCCAACTTCAGAAACAAGAAGAACCTTAAACCCACATCATTTCTGTTAGATATCGACACTCATCGAGCCCTAGCAACCCTTGCGAACGCGCGAAACACAACGAAGACTGACGTTGTACGCCAGCTTATTGAGGACGCTGAAGAATTCCGAGCTCAGACTAGAGCGCATCTGAAAAATGAACTGGAGGATGCTTACTCCCAGCGAAGCAAGCAATTAAGAAGGAAGATAGACAGCGATTTGAGCATCGATCCCCCTGCGAAACGAAAAGAGCAAGAGTTACAAGATCAACTCAGTAAGGCAGTCACAGCAGCGAGCGGCTTGTATAGCCTACTTATGGAGAACGCTACAGCTCCGGAACCGCATGATGCCGAAAAGTTAAGCGAGATGATCACAAATGTACTCGAACCACTGCCAAAAGCGTTGGAAAAAAAAATCACAATCATAAAGGGTAGTGCTTAGAAACTTTCGTCACTTCAGCAGCATACCATAAGCGGTGATGACACCTGGCTGATAATTTCGACTTCGACAAAGCACTTGAAACGCTCCGCTCCGGCAAAGACCTGACCGGCAAGGATGGCGTTCTGCCACGTTCGTTGATCAAACAGCCGACGGAAGTGGTGCTGAGTGCAGAGTTTGATCAGCATTTTACCGGCGATACACAACCCAACCGCCGTCGCAAGACCATCAAGGCCGCCACCGGCAGCTTTGAAGTGGATATACCACGTGATCGAGCGGGGACGCTTGAGCCCGAACTCGTGAAGAAGGACCAGACAAAACTCACTGACCAGATCGACTGCAAGATACTTTCAATGTTTGCCCTCGGCATGAGCTACCGGGATATCCGTGCTCATGTTGAGGATATGTACGGCCTAGAGGTTTCGGAAGCCGTTATCAGCGGTGTTACTGACCAACTGATCCCTGAGCAGCAGCGGCCGCTGGAAGCGATCTACCCCATCGTCTGGCTGAACAGCGCCACTAGAAGATTCGGCAAGGCTGCGTCACATTGGCAAAGCTGTATACGCGCGGCCAGGATCAATATCGAACGCCACCAATAACTGCCGAGGCTCAGCCCAGCGCAAGCCCAAGAGATCAGCTACTGGACGTCAACTGTGCGGTTTTTCCAAGTAAAATCAGGAGGTTACCTAACCCGCATCCAAAGGGGGTACAAAAAGGGGTACATTCCAACTAAAAAAAGCATTAAATCCTTAAATATCAAATCTTTATAGATTCTTTTCGGTAGACGCCACCTCCACCAAATATCTTTTAGGCGATTATTTTCGTTTAAAAACAGTGGCTTATATTTTGTAAGCGCAGGCTAATTTACCACCCAGAGTTACCTCACATAGCAGCGCTCGGTAAAAGACTACTCAACTCTCGATTCCGAGAGAAACTCAAGTCGTGGGCTCTCTTGCATCCTTAGACAGAGCTTCGGCTACACCTTCAGATTACAATTATCAAACGTCCTCACTCGGCTTCAGATAGGAAGGGGTTCTACCCCGTTACTCTTCATACTTCCGCACCCAATGAGGGAGATCGCGATGATCATGAAGTACGCGGATAACATCGATATGTTTGGGTTGCTCCATGTAAAATACGAGATGGGGATACCGCTTCAAAGGCCAGCTTTTCAAACCGGGCCAGTTGAGCTCATGGGCATAAAATGTTGAGCCAGACCTGGGATGACGACCGATGTGATTGAGCCCTTTCTCAAGCGCATCGACAAAGCCCATCGCGATCTCTTCTCTGGCTTCAGAAAGGTAATATTCGATGGCGAGATCTACGTCGTTGGATGCCTTCTCGCGTAAATGAGCTGGTTTGACCTTCACTTGCGCTGGCGAATACGGTCGCGCAGACCATCAAAGTAGTTTTGATCAGCCTCAGCCACTACCGGCGACTCCCCCCCCTCGCGCAGCAAACTGCGGAGCTGGGCTCGATCCTGATCCCTTCGAATCAGTTCACGCACATATTCGCTGCTCGAGCCAAAGCCACGCTGGCTGACCTGGTCATCAACGAAGCCTTTAAGGGAGTCTGGCAGGGATATATTCATCGTACTCATAGCGTTCAGAATAGACTCAATGGCAAAAATTGGCAAGATTTACGCTACAGCCCCGTAGCTTACCACCCACAAAGCGTAGATGGGGAAATCTGCCGCACGGCCTAAACCATGCGGCTCTCAGGCTCAAACCGCACTGTAGCTGCCATAGAGGTAATCAACCGCGCCCAGCATCGTCAGTTCCACGTATTCATTGGACTGTGTCATATCGACGAGTACGTCCACTTGGGTGCGCTTTCCGGACTCCAGCTCATCCAACCACCACTGGTAGCCTTCGCCATCTGGCGCTCGCCCAAAGACCCCTTCATACATATGGGTCAGGAACACCTCATTGTTAATGGTGTTGCCATCCAGAGCATCCACATATCCCAGAAACTCTTCAGACCAGAGGAACCCGGCGGCCATGCTTTTCAGGTCTTCTCGGCCCGACTCGATCTCATTCAGCCACCAGGTGTAGCCACCATCATCGGGTTGGCGCTGAAGGGCACCAAAGTAGGTGCGATAGAGCTGGGCTTCCGATGCCGAGATCGTGCTGCTGTTGGGCAGACCTATCTCGGCATCCCAATGAAAGGCGTCGTCGTCGATAATCTGCAGCGTTGAAACCGCAGAGTCGATTGCAACACGTTCGCCATTGAAGCTGAGGTTTTCGACGTTTTCCAGAACGTCACGCCCTTCATCGAGATCTTTGCTATCCAGATCGATGGTAACGTACTGGGCACTGTTCTCCGGGTTTACGAAAACAACGTAGTTGGATGTAGCGCTTTCATAGGTAACCGTGTCGTTACCGTTACCGGTGTCGATACGATCGTCGCCCGCTCCGGCTGCGATGCTGTCGTCGAAGCTGCCATCATTCTCAACGCTGATCCAGTTGCTCTCGGCGCTATCCGCGGCCAGCCAGTCACTCAGGACAGCGTCAACGCTTACACTTTCTTCATAGGCCAACGACTGCTCTGTTTCGAAGATACCGGAGAAGAAGGTGATCTGGTCCACCCACCCCTTGAGGTCAGACAGGCTATCCGGGTTGTTTTTCTCGAAGGTGCCATCCAACCTTACAGTCTGATTTTGACCGGATATGGATTCAATAAAGTAAACGGCATTCTCGGTGAACTGAGTCAGGACGCCCTCAAGCTTATCCGCACCCGATTCGGCTGTCAGAATCAATGCTTTATCAGCGGCGTAGGTGTAGCTTGCCCCGGCAAAGGTCGCGGCCTGCTCAGTGGAGATGGACTGCAAGCCCAGTTCACCACCGACAGGGTTCTCGGGCATTTGCGCGCCAACGCCCGTAAGACCGGCGCCGCTCAGGGTGAAGTCATCGGCCCGGGTTATATCAACGGTGTACCCAAGATCCTCCAGCGCGCCGATGGTCAGTACGCTCAGTGGCATGGGCGGCGAATTTTCTGCATAGCCGGTCATCAGCTCGGTATCAAAGATACTCTCTTCCCAATGGGAGTAAGCTGTACCTGAGCCACCATCGTTCTCCAGCGGTATATATGACTGGGTCTGGCCGGTCAGTGACTCGTAGTACGCCAAGGCTGACTCACCGGTATATTGTGTGCCGCTGCTCAGCCCCCGGCTGGAGAAGAACCAGCTCGAAAAACCGAGTACATGGCCCATCTCATGCAGAATCACATCCTCCAACGTTCCCTGGGACTGCATGTAGGCCATATCGGCAGAGTCAAACTGCATGATGCCGTGGATCGGAAGCAGCGTTCCGTCAGTGCGCAAATAGTCAGCACCCGCTCGGCCAAGGATGCCTGACTCGCCATCGATGGCGACGACCGACGCATTAATCAACAGATCATCCACGGGGCCGAAAGGAGTGCTCGCCACATCCAGCAGGTCGCCGGTAATGACCTCTTCCCAACGCGCAGCGGCCTGTTCAAATATCGGGAGGTAGGCCGTATCACCGGCAAAGTCGACCACTACAGGGATCACAGCTCGGTTTAAGTGTAGCGGCTAATCTCCCACTGCTACGCCTGTTTGCCGTGATACAGATCACATTGCCGGTTTAAAAGCCGAGCCCTTTCATCATGGGCGTTAAGTTCCTACGCTACCACAACGTCTACACTGGGAGGAATCTATCCGCAACGGGGGCTTTGCTCATGGATCACAAGGACTACTACAGGACACTGGCTGCCGCACATCGGGGCAGTGAACTGCCTTTTCCCAAGGAAGAGTTTGACGCTCGCCTGAGACAGGCTCGCAAGGAGATGCAGCAGCAGGGGTTGGACGCACTGCTGCTCACCTCTCCCGCCGATATTTTCTATTTGTGCGGCTATCACACGTTCGAAGTATCGGTACATGCGGCGTTGGTGGTCACCGATAACCATACCCTGTTGCAGGTCGCGTCCATTGAAACGGGGCCCGCCGTTGTGACCGCTCAGGTCGATGAAGTGGTCGGTTATCGATGGGAACAGCTCGATGAAGTGCTAACCCCGCTGTCAGACTCGTTGTCGAACTGCCGGGCGATCGCCTTCGACGGTTCTTCCCCCGGCCTGCGCTATGGCATTATCCACCCGCTTCAGTTGCGCCTTGGCAGTGAGCATTTTCACGATTCAGCCTTCGATTTAATGGCGGGGCTTCGACTGGTCAAGAGCGCCAGGGAGTTAGACTGCCTTGCACAGAGTGCCAGGATATCGGCACTGGGCTTAGAGGCCGCTATTGATGCTATAGAACCCGGTATTACCGACAGTGAAATCGCTGCCGAGGGTGCCAAAGCGATGCATGCGGCCGGCAGCGAATTTTTCAGTCTCGCGCCCATCGTCACAGCCGGGCCACGCAGCGGTATCATCCATGTCAATCACAAGCGTAATCCAGTTCGTAAAGGCGAATCAGTCTTTCTGGAGTTCGGGGCGGTCTGGCAACGCTATACGGCGCCGATCATGCGTACGGTGTCGCTGGGCCCACCGGAACGTGAGATTCAGAGTGCTGCAGAGCTCTGCAATCAGCTGGAACGCATACTATGCGAGGCGATGAAACCCGGTGTTCGCTTCGAAGAGGCCGCCGCACAGGCTCAGCAAGCGTTCGACAGCCGGGGAGCGGATCTATTCCACTCGGGGGTCTTCGGATATTCGGTAGGCGCGCAGTTCCCACCCAGCTGGGTGGAAGGCACCGGCTTCATTGCCAAAGGGCAAACGCGGGAGCTGGCCGAGAACATGGTCTTTCATCTACCACTGTGCCTGCGTCTGCCCGGCCGTTGGGGCGTCGGTTTGAGCAACACCGTCAAGGTCACCCGCTCCGGCGCTATTCCCATCACTGATCATGACGGGCGCTTGGTCGTGCGTGGATGACGCACGGCCTGAGCGGTCAGCGATTATCAGTCCAACTGTTTCTTGGTGACACTCTCTCTGGAGCGGGAGAACCAGCCGGCTCCGGCACACACCAGCGCCAGAAGTGCGGAGCCACCAGAGATCATCTGCATCACCTCGCGGTCGTGACGAAGCTGCTCAGCCATCTCGGGAGCCGCTTTAATGTCAGCTTCACCCGGCATTTTGGAAAAGCTCCAGAGTGTCAGCATGAGAAAACACAGCGCCATTGCGTAGGCAAACTCTTTCATAAGAACCTCTTTTAACGGCGGGCAATAAAAGTGTCGGTGATCTTTAAGGGGTCAAATACGGGCGCTCAGAAGAGCTCCACTTCATCATGAACAACCGGACCAAATTCCGACTCACTCAGATACTCTACACGATTGCGGCCATTGGATTTCGCCTTGTAGAGCGCTTGATCCGCCACTTCAATCAACGCGTGAGCGGGTTTGTTGTGATCAACCTGCGTAAAACCGATACTGACAGTCGCATCCCCGGAGGGGAACTGATACCCCTCGACGGCGGCCCGGAACCGCTCAAGCGCCTTATCGACACCGGCTTTGTCGGTTTGATTGATAATAACGAGAAACTCCTCACCCCCATAACGAAATAAGAAGTCCGAGTAACGAAAGGACTTTTCCATCAGGTTGGCAAAGTGGATCAGGACTTCATCACCGTAAAGGTGGCCGAAGTTATCATTAATCGACTTGAAGTGATCAATGTCGAGCAGGGCTATCCAGGATTGGCTGCTTGAATCAATATCATCCCGTTGGCGATAAAACTCCAGCACCTGATCCAGAATCAGGTCCAATGTCTGCCGGTTATGCATATGGGTGAGCGGGTCGCGCTCTTTGGTATCGAGCAGGCGCACCAACTGCTCGTAAACCCTGGCCAGTCCACGGAAAACCGCCAACTCATAACCCTCGGGCTGGCCGGATATGAGCAGCAGACGCTTGGGCGTCATATCCTGACTCAGGTAGATGGCGCTGTAGGGGTGCCCTTCATGCACGAAGGTCTTCATGCCATGGGGGTTATCGCGAATAATCCGCTCAACGACAGCGGCTTTCTCGTCGACATAATCGGCATCCAGGCTTAGCGGGAAACGCCGGACCAGAAAGTCTCGGTTGTTCTGCACCTGGTCATTCTGTTTACCGGTATCTCCGAGGACTTCATAGGAGCGAACTTCACTGACAGCCTCCAGCATGAGTAGCTGAGAGATCATCTTCTGCGTCAGATCAAAGTAGGTACGTGCCTGAAGCAGCCCGGCTGCCAGCTCAAAGCCTCGTTCGAGATCGGTAAAAGTCATGCCTCACCCTGTTGATAGTCAGGGATATTCTACCCCATCTCGACTGAATGGTCGCACTGAAAACAGGGGATTAACGATCAGCGGCCCAGCTTTCCAGCGCCATCCGGCGGGTTGCCTCCAGCTCTTCCGTGGGTACGACTGCTTCTGTACGCACCATCGGTCCCCCGGGATCATCATGAAACACGTAGAGCCGTGAGAGCAGCTGCGGAAACGGAAGAGAGGCCTCTCCGAAGCGCTCGCCATGCCCCTGGGTGGAAACAATCACACCGTTACCCCAGTTCTGACCGCTGTCGTTGTTGGGATTAAAGAAGTAAACCCGCATCACACCCTCCTGATCGAGGGCAATCCGGATCAGGGTAATGGCGTGCCAACCCACAAAACGGGCGCCGCTGTCGGTGATCGCAACACCGGCGGGCTGGGGGTGAATCAACGGCTGATTACCGTTATAAAGCGGGTGATAGCTGGCGTAGAACTGGCCGATGAACGTCTCATAATCCTTGACTTTACCGGTGGCCACATCGACCGCAATCTTGAATTCCCGACCAACCCACCAACCATGAAACTCGGGATTGATCCAGCGATGGGGATCCTCTCCCCGCTCGGCGCAGAGCCGTCCCATCTCTTTGTAGATCAGGTCCAGTGCCGGTACCAGAATCAGCGACACCGGATCGGTATCCAGTGGCGGCAGCTCCAGCCCCGTCATCAGCTCGATTGAATTGAGGGTTTGACCTTCGAAATGCATCTGGATGCTGTCAAAGCGCGCCGCCTGCGCGATCAGGTGCAGCAGATAATCCGGATCATTGTAAGACCACATGGAGATCGCCCGCACCGACTGACAGGTGGGGTTATTGCCCTGCCCCACACCCAGCGGCTGACCCAGTAACGAGATAACACCGGCCAGCAGATGGACCCGGGCCGGCAGCTGATCACCAAAAACCTGGCCAATTATACCTTCCGTCCGCTCTGACAGCTGCAACCCGATCTGCCGCCACAGCCCGGGCGCAATCGGTTGGGAGTAGAGGATGCCGCGCTCAAGCAACAGTGCGAGCCCATAAACGCACTGTGCGGTTTGGGGATGAATCGCGTCCAGAATCAGCCGATGCACCAGATCCTGAAAACTCCTCAGGGCATCCAGCCCGGTGCTGCTGAGCCCCAGTGCATCCGGGATCAGCTGGGTATGTCCCTGGGTAATCAGCCAGCGCAGGTAGATCACATGATAATCGGACACCAGTCCCACATCATGCATGGCACGGGCGAAGCCGTAGGCTTCCTGCTGCAGGCCCTGATGATCCATGGTTTCAAGACGCGCCACGTACGCATCGATACCCGGGTCGTCCAGACAGCCCTGTGTGGGCCCGAACAACGCGCTGATCAGGCGCTCGGCGCCGAGACGGTTTTCGCCGCTATCGGAGATCCCCTGATTCAGGGCGATTGCGATCTGGGTCACCATCGCCTTAACGTGGGCTACCTGAATCGGCCGCTGGGCCAGAATGCGCCAGATCTCATCGACCAGATTACCCAGTATCTGGTCAAAACCGATCTGTTCAAGAATAAAGCGAAAGTGCTCGCCAACCGCCTCGCCCAACGCGCCCAGCCGCACCCGCAGCGCTTCATCTCCGCCGCCGATCAGCTGGTTCAGGTTCAGCGCCAGCACCTGGGTTAAAAAGTGGCGCGCCTGCTCAGCCGTTGTACCCTGGTGATGGTGCGCATCATTCACCACGGCCAACAGACGGAGCTGAGACAGGCAATCGAGCACAATGGTGGTTTTATCACCCACCTCCAGGGTATGGCGCACCAGGTTGGGCAACAGCATCGATGGATGATCCCAGTCAGTCCCCAGGAACAGCCCCGCGTCGTCCATTTTCGGAGCCAGCTGGTACAGACGCTCAATACCACCGGGCTTCGACATCATCCGCGCGGCCAACTCCAGTAACGGCCCCTGATGGGTCGCCTTAGCGAAGGGGCGCGACTGCGCCAGCCGGGTTAGCGCGTGTTCCAGTTTTTCGTCGAGCAGTCGAAACTGCTCGTCATGCGGGGCGGAATCCATAGTCACCGTTCGCGTGCCTTTTCTGTCCTCAGAGGTAATAATCCAGCTCTTCCTGTGCCTTGAGCAGATCCCTCATCTTATAGGGATCGTCGCCAAAGAAGTAGACCAGCCCCCAGTGCGTACCGAATGCACTGCGCTTGGGCACCTTGTTCTGCAGCGGTGATTGCAGTTCATGGAACTCGAAATAGGGATGGTTTTCGGTCGCTTCCGGTATTTTCAACTCGCTGATAACGCGTCGACGAGGATACACCCCGAAACAGCCGGCATGGCCTTTGGCACCGACAACCTCCTCGGGGAAGAATCCCTCGATCTCCTCATCCGTGGTCTTGGGATCGAACATCATCACCATCGCCTGATAGGCGTTGAAGCCGTAAGCGCGCTCAATCAGCTCAAAGGCATTGAAGCCGGGCGGTCGGTAGGCAACCTCACCGAAGTACATCTTGCCGTCGCTGGTTACGAAGTACTCGGGGTGGATAAAGCCGAAATCGATATCGAAGGTTTCGATCAGTTTCTCAATCTCCTCAACCACGCGCGGACGCCATTTCTCCAGATCAGGAGTAGCCGGCACGAATACCGAGTAACCGAGGGTTACATATTCAGAGATATTCAGAAAATGGATCTTACGATCCTTGATGAAGGCTTCGACCGCAAACTCCCAGCCATCAAGATGGCTCTCCATCAGCGCCGGAAACTCCTCGTCGGGAATGTTATCCACATCGTCCGGAGTGCGAATCATCCGATGCCCAAGGCAGCCGGCTTTATCGAAGGCTTTCAGATGGATCGGGTCGTTGGGATCGCCATCGAGCTTGAGCAATGCCTGGTTAACGCGACGCAGAAAGTGGATCACATCCCCCTTATCATGCGCCTCCTCAAAAATGCCGACACGAATACCGCCAAGCTGGGCACGACGCTTCATCAACGCCTTGTCGCGGAACAGCAATGACTGACCCATCAGACGCGGGTTTTTCATCAGTACCGAGTTAATGGCACCGGCCCACTCGACCGTTTCCTCAAAGAGAGGGATAGCCACATCGACCCCCTCCTCTTCCAGACGGTGGGCTATCTCCATGGAGCGCTCGTTAAGACGTTCGAAGTTCCAGCTGATGAAGGGAATTCCATGTTCCCTGGCGTAGTCCTCCGCCCAGTCCGGAGCCACGATGATGTACCGCCGGTCGAAGTTATCAATCGCGTTGATCGCATTGAGGCTCCAGCCGAGGATTGCGACGTAGCCTTTATTCGGGTCTTTGTCGGTCATCTTGTGCTCCTGTTTTGTCTAGGGTTGAGTCCTTCAGTCTAGCAAAGGGGCTTTTTACCCTAACAAAGCGATGGGTGAGGGTGCCAGCGAAGGACCATCTTCGACAGATCCGTCTTCCCCCTCTACGCTCATACCAAGAGCGACTGTAGTGGTCAACTAATCCCGGACACGGTTTTAAGTTTTTCTTCCGCCGCCAGTGGACTGATGCCGCCATTGGCACGATGTGGCCGCTGGCGGTT